>NZ_CP119546.1:0-1465648 GCF_029277985.1 Providencia stuartii
GTGTCACTTTCGCTTTGGCAGCAATGTCTTGCCCGATTGCAGGATGAACTACCTGCCACAGAATTCAGTATGTGGATACGCCCTCTTCAAGCTGAATTAAACGATAATACACTGGCACTTTATGCCCCGAATCGTTTTGTCCTTGATTGGGTAAGAGATAAGTACATCAATAATATCAATGAATTATTGAATGACTTTTGTGGTACTGATGCACCAGTACTACGTTTTGAAGTGGGGAGCAAACCAATAACGACTCCTCCAGCGAGTACGCAATCTCGCCATGCTCATGAAGTGCCTGCGATTGCCATTCCATCGGCACCTGTGAAACCAAGTTGGGACAACTCAACCAAAGCACAGCCTGATGTCGCCTATCGCTCAAATGTGAATCCAAAACACACATTTGATAACTTTGTTGAGGGTAAATCAAACCAACTCGCTCGCGCTGCTGCGAGGCAAGTAGCTGAAAATCCCGGCGGAGCCTATAACCCTTTATTTCTTTATGGGGGAACGGGTTTAGGTAAAACGCACTTATTACACGCCGTTGGTAATAGCATCATGCAACACAAAGCAAATGCGCGCGTGGTGTATATGCATTCTGAACGTTTTGTTCAAGATATGGTCAAAGCTTTACAAAACAATGCGATTGAAGAGTTCAAACGCTATTACCGTTCTGTCGATGCATTGCTTATCGATGACATCCAATTTTTTGCGAACAAAGAGCGTTCTCAGGAAGAATTTTTCCATACCTTCAACGCATTACTAGAAGGTAATCAACAAATTATTTTAACTTCCGATCGCTACCCTAAAGAAATCAACGGGGTCGAAGATCGTTTAAAATCGCGTTTTGGCTGGGGGCTAACTGTCGCCATTGAGCCACCAGAGCTAGAAACTCGAGTCGCGATTTTGATGAAAAAAGCCGATGAGAATGAGATCCAACTTCCAGGAGAAGTGGCCTTTTTTATCGCAAAACGCTTACGTTCCAACGTTCGTGAGTTGGAAGGGGCGCTAAACCGTGTTATTGCAAATGCAAACTTTACAGGCCGCGCCATCACCATCGATTTTGTACGTGAAGCGCTGCGAGATTTACTAGCACTACAAGAAAAACTGGTAACTATTGATAACATTCAGAAAACTGTCGCTGAATATTACAAAATAAAGGTTGCAGATTTACTTTCTAAACGCCGTTCCCGTTCTGTCGCTCGCCCGCGTCAGATGGCAATGGCACTGGCGAAAGAACTGACGAATCATAGTTTGCCTGAAATCGGGGATGCCTTTGGTGGCCGTGATCATACAACGGTATTGCATGCTTGCCGTAAAATTGAACAATTACGGGAAGAAAGCCATGACATCAAAGAGGATTTTTCTAATTTAATCAGAACTTTATCATCTTAATTGCTATGAAATTTACTATTGAACGCGAGCAGTTATTAAAACCGTTACAACAGGTTAGTGGTCCATTAGGCGGGCGTCCAACGCTACCTATTTTGGGCAACCTTCTCTTACAAGTTAAAGAAGGTGCTTTGCTATTGACGGGAACCGACTTAGAAATGGAGATGATGGCCAATGTTCCTTTAACACAGGAACATGACGTTGGAGCAACAACCGTTCCAGCACGCAAGTTTTTTGATATCTGGCGTGGGCTACCTGAAGGTTCTGAAATTCGAGTCGAACTTGATGACGACAGATTGCTCGTTCGCTCTGGACGTAGCCGTTTTTCACTGTCAACCTTACCGGCGACCGATTTCCCAAATTTAGATGATTGGCAAAGTGAAGTTGAGTTTTCACTTCCACAGTCAATCCTTAAGCGCTTAATTGAAGCAACCCAGTTTTCAATGGCACACCAAGATGTTCGTTATTACCTCAACGGCATGCTATTTGAAACAGAAGGTCAACTTTTAAGAACCGTTTCTACCGACGGTCACCGCCTTGCCGTCTGTGCCATGGATATCGGACAAGACTTACCTTCTCATTCAGTCATTGTGCCGCGTAAAGGGGTGATTGAATTAATGCGCCTGTTAGATGGCGGCGATTCTCCGGTACAATTACAGATTGGTAGCAATAATATTCGCGCGCATGTCGGTGACTTTATTTTCACGTCAAAACTCGTTGATGGCCGGTTCCCTGATTATCGCCGTGTACTGCCGAAAAACCCAGACAAAACATTAGAAGCTCGCTGTGATTTACTCAAACAAGCGTTCTCACGTGCAGCGATTCTATCCAATGAAAAGTTCCGTGGTGTTCGTTTGTATTTCAGTGAAAATCAACTTCGCATTACCGCGAACAACCCTGAGCAGGAAGAAGCGGAAGAGATTGTTGATGTGAGCTATCAAGGCACAGAAATGGAAATCGGTTTTAACGTGAGCTACATCTTAGATGTCCTCAATGCGCTGAAAAGTGAAAATGTCACTCTGTTTTTAACCGATGCCGTGTCGAGTGTTCAAATTGAAGACTCCGCCAGCAACGCAGCGGTTTATGTCGTCATGCCAATGCGCTTGTAATTATTTTTATGATACTTTCGCGTTTATTGATCCGCGATTTTCGTAATATTGAAGATGCCGATCTCACTTTAGCTAATGGATTCAATTTTTTAATCGGTCCTAATGGCAGCGGTAAAACCAGTGTACTGGAAGCGATATACACGTTAGGCCATGGTCGTGCATTTCGCAGTATTCAAGCGAACCGCGTCATTCGTCATGAACAAGCGCAATTTATCCTACATGGGAAATTAGGCCATCTTGATGAATCACGCAAAGAACTGTCACTCGGTTTAAGTAAAAATCGTGAAGGTGACAGCAAAGTCAGAATTGACGGGACAGATGGTCATAAAATTGCAGAGCTAGCAAAACTGCTGCCAATGCAATTAATTACCCCTGAAGGGTTTACGTTGCTAAATGGTGGACCTAAGTATCGGCGAGCCTTTATCGATTGGGGGTGTTTTCATAATGAACCCTTGTTTTTTTCCGTTTGGTCAGACTTAAAACGGTTATTAAAACAACGTAATGCCGCTTTACGGCAAGTTAGCCATTATGAACAAATACGCCATTGGGATAAGCAGTTAGCTCCCCTTGCAGAGCAAATTAGCCGATGGCGGGATGAATATATTGCAGGTATTGCGGAGAATATTGAGCAAACTTGCCAACAGTTTTTGCCTGAATTTGTTTTATCGGTCTCTTTTCAACGCGGTTGGGATAAAGAAACCGATTATTCAGAGCTATTAGAGCGCCAATTTGAGCGCGATAAAGCGTTAACCTATACCGCGTCAGGGCCACATAAAGCAGATTTACGGATCAGGGCAAATGGAACCCCTGTGGAAGATATGCTTTCACGCGGTCAGTTAAAACTTTTAATGTGCGCATTAAGGTTAGCGCAGGGTGAGTTTTTCACCCGACAGAACGGGCAAAGATGCCTGTATCTACTGGATGATTTTGCCTCGGAACTTGATTCGGGCCGTCGTCAATTATTAGCGGCTCGACTCAAGGCTACGCAAGCTCAGGTATTTGTTAGCGCAATAACACCTGAGCAAGTTAAAGACATGATTGATGTAAATAGCAAGATGTTTAGCGTAGAACGTGGCAAAATAGAAGTTAAACCACAGGAATAAATATAGCGGGAAACGTTGATGTCGAATACATATGACTCCTCAAGTATCAAGGTATTAAAAGGGCTGGATGCCGTGCGTAAGCGCCCAGGCATGTATATCGGTGATACCGACGATGGTACAGGTCTTCATCACATGGTCTTCGAGGTTGTCGACAACGCTATCGACGAAGCCCTCGCCGGCTTTTGTGACGACATCGTGATCACAATCCATGCTGATAACTCTGTCTCTGTTCAAGATGATGGTCGTGGTATTCCAACAGGTATCCATGAGGAAGAGGGAGTATCAGCAGCAGAAGTTATCATGACAGTTCTGCATGCAGGCGGGAAATTTGACGATAACTCCTATAAAGTCTCCGGCGGTCTGCACGGGGTTGGGGTTTCTGTTGTTAACGCCTTATCCGAAAAATTAGAGCTGACTATCCGCCGTGATGGTAAAGTTCACGAACAAACCTATAGCCATGGTGAGCCACAAGGCCCATTAACCGTGGTTGGTGAAACGGAGCAAACCGGAACACGTGTCCGTTTCTGGCCAAGTATGGATACCTTTAAAGGTGTCACTGAATTTGAATACGATGTTTTAGCGAAACGTCTGCGTGAGCTATCATTCTTAAACTCAGGTGTATCAATCAAACTCATTGATAAACGTGATGGCAAAGAAGATCATTTCCACTATGAAGGCGGTATCAAAGCTTTTGTTGAATATTTAAGCCGCAACAAAACCCCTATTCACCCATCCGTATTTTATTTCTCGACTGAAAAAGACGGCATTGGTGTTGAAATTGCCATGCAGTGGAATGATGGTTTCCAAGAGAATGTTTATTGCTACACCAACAACATTCCTCAGCGTGATGGTGGTACTCACCTTGCAGGCTTCCGTGCTTCAATGACACGTACGCTGAACAACTATATGGATAAAGAAGGCTATCAGAAAAAAGCCAAAGTCAGTGCAACGGGTGATGATGCTCGTGAAGGTTTGATCGCGGTTATCTCTGTAAAAGTGCCTGATCCTAAGTTCTCATCACAAACAAAAGAAAAACTCGTCTCTTCAGAAGTTAAAACCGCTGTTGAAACGATGATGAACGAACGTTTTGTCGAATATCTTTTGGAAAATCCAAATGATGCCAAAATCGTTGTGGGTAAAATCATTGATGCGGCCCGTGCTCGCGAAGCTGCTCGTAAAGCACGTGAAATGACTCGCCGTAAAGGCGCATTAGATTTAGCGGGTTTACCGGGTAAATTGGCAGACTGCCAAGAACGTGACCCTGCACTTTCTGAACTTTACCTTGTGGAAGGGGACTCAGCGGGCGGCTCTGCAAAACAAGGCCGTAACCGTAAGAACCAAGCGATTTTACCTCTGAAAGGTAAAATTCTGAACGTCGAAAAAGCGCGTTTTGATAAGATGTTGTCTTCACAAGAAGTGGCTACGCTAATCACTGCATTAGGTTGTGGTATTGGTCGTGACGAATACAACCCAGATAAACTACGCTATCACAGCATCATCATTATGACGGATGCTGACGTTGATGGTTCACACATACGTACCCTGTTATTAACCTTCTTCTATCGTCAAATGCCTGAAATTGTTGAACGCGGTCATGTTTATATCGCTCAGCCACCACTGTATAAAGTGAAGAAAGGCAAACAAGAGCAGTATATCAAAGACGATGAAGCGATGGATGAGTACCTGATTTCGATTGCGCTTGATGGTGCTGCTCTACATTTAAGTGCTGATGCACCGGCAATGAAGGGTGAAGAGCTAGAAAAACTGGTGGTTGAATACAATGCCGCGCATAAAATTATCCGCCGCCTTGAACGCCTCTATCCACAAGCTCTGCTGAATAGTTTGGTATATCACTCAACATTGACAGAAGATGCGCTGAAAAACAAAGAACAAGTTGAAGAGTGGGCGAAAACATTAGTTCAACGTTTAGAAGAAAATGAACAGCTTGGTAGTACTTATAGCTATTTCATTAAAGAAAACCGTGAACGCCAGTTGTTTGAACCGACTATTCGTATTCGCACCCACGGTGTCGATACCGACTATAATCTGGACTTTGACTTTGTTCATGGCAGTGAGTACCGTCGTATCACGCATTTAGGTGATATGATCGCCGATTTAGTAGAAGAAGGCGCTTACATCGAGCGTGGCGAACGTCGTCAGAATATCAACAACTTTGAAGAAGCATTAGCATGGTTGAGTCGTGAATCACGCCGTGGACTTTCTGTACAGCGCTATAAAGGTCTTGGTGAGATGAACCCAGAGCAACTGTGGGAAACAACCATGGATCCAAATACACGCCGTATGATGCGTGTGACCGTAAAAGATGCGATTGCCACTGACTTGCTGTTTACCACATTAATGGGCGATGCTGTTGAGCCACGCCGTGCCTTTATCGAAGAGAATGCTCTGAAAGCGGCGAATATTGATATTTAATTACCGCCGATAAAAAATGTTATAAAACAGAAAACCTCGTGTAAAAACATGGGGTTTTCTTTTTTTATGACTTAACATAACGCTAGTTTACAGTTTTTTACCCCCTCAATATTAATTACACACGCATTTTTTATGTTATAAACGCTTAACACATACCTAATTAACTAAAAGTAATACCTATTGGAATTTTTATTAAGCAAGGTATCTAGAACACTATTATTATTATGCGTTTATTTATCATTTTAGTTTATTTTTTACTGATCTCCGCTATCCCTGCATTATTGAGTGGTGATATTAGTTTACTTTCCAAGCTAGCTATTACGGTAACTGGCACCCTAATTATGTTACTGTGCGCAGGGAGCTATAAAACGCTAGTGGGTAAAATTGCCACCGTGTTTGTTGCCTTTTTATGGGCGCTCAATCTCTCGGTTTCTTTTTTCTTTTACCAAAAACATGACATCCGCTTTTCCTCATCAATAGCCGAAACCTTTATCAATACAAATAGCAGTGAAACAGTCGGTATGCTTTCCTACAATAAATACTACGTACTGTTTTATCTTGTTGTGTTTACTGTTTATTTTCTCAGTATTCATAAGTGTGCTAAATACCTTAATCGTAAGGTCACTTTAGCTAGTTTTGGCCTATTCTGCGTCTATCTTGCGGCAGTTCCCGCCTATTATTCTGCATTATTCGCAAAACAAGATAGCTACCTACTGTTAGGGGAGCAATACCTCTCCCATACGCCTTTTTATAACGCCTCGGCACTGATTAGGAATCTCTATGAAAATCGAGGTATTAGAAAAATATCTAGCCATGTCGTTAAATATCAATATGATAAAAAACAACCTGATGCCGATATTTATGTGCTCATCATTGGTGAATCAGTACGTCGTGACCACCTTAGCCTTTATGGTTATGAATACGACACCACGCCGAACCTCAATCGACGTAAACAACAAATGTTAGTGTTTCAACAAGCCTACTCCCCTGCACCAGTCACCATCTTATCGGTTCCTGTATCGCTTTCTAATATCAGTTTTTCGCAAATGCAGGATAAGCAACATTATGCAGATAACATTATTGCCTTAGCTAACCATGCTGGTTTTGAAACCTATTGGATTAGTAATCAAGGTAAGACAAATAAAAAAACCAGTGTCATTTCTTCCATTGCCAGTATGGCAAAACACAAAAAATGGAATGAATTCGTCGGTTACGATGAAGAAATTTTGGATTATGTTGAGCACGCGATAAACACTGAGCTGGATGATTCTAAAAAGAAAAAACTGATAGTACTACACACCTATGGTAGCCATGAGCCATCCTGTAACCGCTTCCCTGAAGAAGAATATCAGGCATTCAGTGAGCAAGAGGATGATAATTGTTATGACAGCTCTATCGCCTATACCGATAAATTTATCGATAAAATTCTACAGCAGCTGGAAGGAAAATCAGCTTCGGTGATGTATTTTTCTGACCACGCTTTACAACGGTTAGATAGTGATAATCAAATACACTATCACCATGGCGTCAATAGCCCGCGTAGAGAAGCTTATGAAATTCCGCTATTTATATGGTACAGCCCCAATGCCACTAGGCCTGAATTAAATGAGCAGGTTCTACATCAACCATACTCAACAGCGAATAATTATTGGCTAATGAGTGATTGGTTAGGCATACAACAAAAAGCGGCGAAAGCCTGTTTATCTCCCTTACGCCATTGCTACCAACCACAAAAAGAGATCAATATGATCGATGGAAATCGTAATCTATTGAATTTGAAAACATTACCATCTGAGTTATCCTCTCCACAATAAGCATAAATCACTCCCTGTGATGCCATGGGGGAGTGATTGTGCTTAATCTTCACCGAATCGTTCGGGAAAATCTTTAACTGTCATTTCTACGGCATTCTTCGCTAGGCTGTCTAAAAAACCAAATAACTGTTGTGCATTTTGCTCGGTTAAATCAGCCGCCAAGTAATCATTCCATTTGTTTAATTTGTGATTTAACTCATCGACCACTTTGTTTCCCAAAAGGGTCAACGAAATATGATACGCACGTTTATCAACATCACTATTTTTCTTTTCCACCCACTTTTGTTCGAGAAACTTGCTGATCCCTCGCGTGGTGACTGACTTATCAATCACCATCGCTCGCGATATTTGCTCAAGCGTAGATTCATCATATTGTTGAATATGAAGTAACATCAAACACTCGATGGCATTAAGCCCATAAGGCTCCCCCATCCATTTCATATAACGGTGAGCCGCACGACTGATGATCCCAAAAACACGAGCTTGGTCTGTACGCATAAACACCTCATTAGTTGATTTTATCAACTATTTAGTTGATAATTCGCTATCCATTTAGTTGATATTATCAACTAATCTTATTATTCACACGCAGATATTACTCATATTCAATACTTTATGTCACATAATAATGCCTTATTGCAGCGTTTAGGGTTTAGCCCAGATCGTTTACGTTTTGCCACAATTACGGCTTGTGCCTCCATTATTGCGCTATTTATCGCACAATATTTTCAGCTCGTTCATCCGCAGTGGGCGGCAATGACAGTATGGGCATCGGCGCAACCTTGGCGTGAAAACCTACTCGAAAAGAGTTGGTGGCGTTTTGCTGGCACCGTCAGTGGTGTACTCGCGGGCGTATTGCTTATTTATCTGCATATGCTTCATCCCCTCTTGTTTATCCTTGGGCTTGCCGTCTGGTTAGGCGCATGTAGTGGCATTGGCCAATTACAAAAAGGATTCGTTGCCTATGGTACGCTACTTGCAGGCTATTCAGCCGTCATGGTGAGTATGCTTAGCGTACATGATACCAATAATATTTTTATGGTCGCATGGGATAGATTTTGGACAATCCTGGTCGGTGTGCTATCTGCCGTTATTTTTAATTACCTGTTTACCCCTAAGCGAGATCAAGCACCAGCAACCGTGCTAAAAAATCAAATTGACCAACGATTTTATGCCGTTTTGCATCATGCATTAAATAAAAAAGAGTCGGTTAAACAAGAGGATATTGACACGTTATGGCAACAAATTGCCAGTTATGATGAGTTGCTTGAAGCAAATCGTATTGGTTGGCGTTACCATCGAAAACAGGTGGTTCAGGCTCGACAACGATTAATAGCACAAAGCCAAATATTACTTCATCTCGCCCAATTTAGATCCATTGCAGCATTCCCTTTTCCTGAACATGAGCCTTCAGAAAAAGAATGGAAACATTTACTGTTCCTTTGCCCTAACGGTCCATTAAAAAGTCTTTTAATCACGCTTTATTACGCCATTAAAGGCACATCCATCAAAAGAGTTAGCCGCATCGATAAGTTAAAACTACATCAAGACAAAATATCGGCATGGCATGCCTTCACGCGTTCATTTATCACCATTGGAGTGGTTGGGGTACTTTGGTCACTCACGCAATGGCAAACACTCGCTTATCTCACTCTAGGGCTCTCCGTGATGTTAACCATATTTGCCTCATTCGATTACCCTGATAGGTTTATGAAAAATGTCTTTATGGGGCAATTTTTAGGTGCTGTTGCGGCATTAATCTGTACTTGGTTCCTATGGCCCTTTGCAAATTCATCGTGGCAGATGGCCTTATTCATTATCCCTGTTATCGTTAGCGGTATTTTAGTTTTTGCTCACAGTCGACTGATTTTTATCGCTTTTGACTACATCATGGTGTCCTTGATTTTACTGCAACCAAGCTACCCATTTTCCCTCTCGTTACCAACAAGTATCGGGAATGCAATAGCCATTGTTTGCGGCCCTCTGGTTGCTATGGCGGCGTTTATGTGGATCTACCCTACTAATCCGCAAAAACGATACCAGCACCTACTCAGGCTCGCACATCGGCAATTTAAGCAGGGTATTTTACAACTTGCTCAGGGTAATAAGCCGTCAACGACTCGAATAATGCACCGTTTATTAAATGGATTAGCACTCGCCAAAAAAAGTGAGTTTCCCTTTAAGTCGACCCTTGAATTTTTCGAAATAAGACATGGCATTTGGTTAGTTTTATTAATGCTATATAAGCAGTTTTCACATAATCCATCGAAAAAACGCGCATTAAATGTATTAGTATTTCGTCTACAACACGACAAAATAACCCCATACAATATCGAACGCATTATGCAGCGATTACAACGCAACGAAAATTCAAATAGAGTGGTGTTGTTACACCGCTATTTAAATAAATTATCTGCGGAAAAGATAAGCTAGCTGCACCTCAACGCTGAGGTTTCAGGTGCAGCGATAATTGAATGCATTTACAGCAAAATATTTAACATACGACGCAGTGGCTCTGCTGCTCCCCACAATAGTTGGTCACCAACAGTGAAGGCTGACAGGTATTCAGGCCCCATATTCAATTTACGAAGACGACCAACAGGTGTACTTAATGTACCTGTTACCGCCGCTGGAGTAAGTTCACGCATAGTGATTTCACGATCATTAGGGACGACTTTGACCCACTCATTATGCGATGCCAGTAGCTGCTCAATCTCATTAAGTGCAATATCTTTTTTGAGTTTTAGTGTGAATGCTTGGCTATGGCAACGCAGTGCACCAACACGAACACAAAGCCCATCAACAGGAATAATATTGTTACCTGTCGCCAAAATTTTATTGGTTTCTGCTTGGCCTTTCCATTCTTCGCGGCTTTGGCCATTTTCGAGTGCTTTATCAATCCATGGGATCAAACTACCGGCTAAAGGTACCCCAAACGCATCGGCTGGCATCGCGCCGCTGCGTGTAAAGTCTGTCACTTTTTTCTCGATATCTAAGATAGCGGATGCTGGGTCTTGTAGCTCTTTAGCAACTTGAGTATGCAAAGCGCCCATTTGTATCAATAATTCGCGCATGTTACGTGCACCAGCACCTGACGCGGCTTGATAAGTTGCTACAGAAGCCCATTCAACTAAATTATGAGTAAATAAGCCGCCTAATGACATGAGCATTAGACTGACGGTACAGTTACCGCCAACAAAGGTTTTGATCCCTTTATTCAAACCGTCTTGGATATGTTGTTGGTTGACCGGATCAAGAATGATGATCGCATCATCTTTCATACGTAATGCTGAAGCAGCATCAATCCAATAGCCATCCCAACCTGCCGCGCGCAATTTAGGATAGATATCATTGGTATAATCACCGCCTTGACAACTAATAATGATATCTAACGCTTTTAATGCATCAATATCATTGGCATCTTGTAGTGTACCGCGATGACCGCCATACGCTGGAGCTTCTGCACCATGCTGAGAAGTGGTAAAAAATACAGGATGAATTGCGTTAAAATCACCTTCTTCTACCATTCTTTGCATTAAAACTGAACCGACCATGCCCCGCCAGCCGACAAATCCTACATTTTTCATTGTGTTCACCCTGTCCATTTAAACATTTTTACCCAAATAAATTTCGAGATCCCCTGTATCCCTTCTTTCTTTATTCACAGAAATTAGAAATTCATTAGGTACATTAAAGCTGACAAAATATGAACCAGTGTGCAAGTGAAATTATTCACTAATAATAAGAAGATTAGTAATATCGCTAATATACTTGCCATACGGCCAGGCTTAGAACGACTCACTAAACTCAATATTTGACTTACCTTCTACTTTACTGGCTCTAAATCGTTATCCATATGCCCGCCTGCTACCGAAAAAACCGGCTATTGAGTCGCCTTTTCTTTCCAAAACAACAATAAAAAATGCTTTTTTGTTATTAATTAATATCATGAATGATCACTTTTGATTAAAATCCCCACCTGCTTTTCTCAGGATACTCTTTGCCCTATGATCAAATATGTTCTTTTTAGTTTCTGGATAGTGTTAATTTATCCTTTAGGTGTCGACCTGCATCTAACAGGTATTCCGCTCATCGCCGCAGACCTACAAGCAACTGAAAGCCAGTTGCATATGGCCTTCTCTATTTATCTCGCGGGGATGGCATCAACAATGTTAATTGCTGGCTGGTGCGCCGATCATATTGGGCGTAAACCTGTTGTTCTGGTGGGTGCCATGATATTTGCGGCCTCATCCATCATGGCTGGCACATCCACTACCGCTAATTTCTTTTTGATTGCTCGTTTTTTACAGGGAATTGGGGCGGGATTCTGCTATGTAGTCACCTTCGCCATATTACGCGATGTATTATCGGCAAGAGTACGTACTAAGGTACTCGCGATGATGAATGGGATTACTTGCATTGCGCCAGTACTTGCCCCTGTTATCGGTTTTGCCATTTTACTCTTTTACCACTGGTCAGTGATGTTTTACTTTATGGCTGCCTACGCGGTCGTCAGTATTTTGTTTTGCCTTATCGGTATTAAAGAAACCAAACCGGTCATCAATAAAAATCAGCACAATGACACGCTAGCAACCTCCGCCGCAGAGGAACGTTTTCTTAATAGCTTCTTTTTGACTCGCTTGATCATTTCCTGTTTCGGTATTGCGGTGATTTTAACCTATGTTAATGTCTCCCCAATCATTTTGATGGGTAACTTAGGCTTTACAACGGGGCAATTTTCTACGGCAATGACACTACTGGCGATGCTGAGCATGGCAACATCATTTTCCATGCCAAAGCTGATTTCTTTATTTAAGAGCCAATCACTTATTTATACTGCCCTCAGTTTATTTTTAGTCAATGCGCTGATTTTGCTGTCCTACTTATCAGGCATTGAACATATTGCGCTGCTATTTGTTGTGTTTGGTTTTTGCGGTGTAGGCTTTTCAATGTTATTTGGCATTATTATGAGCCAAGCGCTCTCACCCTATTCAAGGAAAGCGGGTATCGCCAGTTCTATTCTCGGTATTTCACAACTGAGCTTTGCTTCTCTTTATATCTGGATTATGGGTTGGATTGGCGTACAGTCCATGCATATGCTGTTGATCATTTTATTAGCGGCGGGTCTTATCAGTATGATATTACTAAGAATATCAGCCCAATCAAGTTTGAAAACTGCAACGATAGAGTCAATATAGCCCCTTTAATCGATAAAAAATAACCATCGCGGCACAGGACTGCGCGATGGTTCAGGAAAACGGAAGCAAGTTCAATAGCCACTCACTGTTCTTCCATAAACACATTATTCAAATTTCCCATCGACTTTTACGCCAATTTATTAACGTATTGATGATTTATTCCGTTGTGAACATCCCTGGCATTTAAGGCAAATCAGCGTTTTTTCTTACAACCTTGGACAGCTTTAAAACGTGGGTTGGTTTTACAAATAACATAGACACGGCCACGTCGGCGTACGATTTGACAATCAGGATGGCGCTGTTTCGCCGTTTTTAATGAACTCAACACCTTCATGATTATTTTTCCTCTTTTGACAAGAAGCGAGCAAAACGTTTTTGGAACTGTGCCGTTTTCCCTTCTTGTGAAATCATTTTTTGTTTACCTGTATAAAACGGATGTGATTGTGAAGAGACATCCAGCGTGACATAAGGATAGGTTTCCCCTTCAAATTCAATGATTTTTTCCGTTTTAATCGTCGAACCTACTTTAAAATAGGCATCAGCACTTGTGTCGTGAAATACAACAGTTCGATATTGTGGATGGATACCGTCTTTCATCTTAATACACCATTTGTTATGTTATAATATAACAATATTAAATTTAAAATGATGATGCAACCTTTTTGTGAAAAAGAAAACGCATCAACGAATCAATTACTTGTTTTCGTTAGAAAATAGCCACAGATAAACCGTCTTCTTTATTTTGCATATTGAGTATTTATCCTGTTAATGCAGCAGTGAGTTGCTTAATAGGGTTACCGACGGAGAATATGAAGTTATTCAGCTAACAACAAATAAAGTTCAATCGAGAGAAATCGTTCTTTTTGGCTTATTGGTGATGACGTATGTCCATACAAGAAGAACATCATTGATAGGTAAGCGAGAAAACGGTGGATTCGAACATGCCTCTTCCACATTCACCGTAGAGAAATGAGCATATCCATCGCACCTAGCATTTCAATCCCCGTAAAAAATAAAGATCAAAACGCTAATTCCCCCTATCAAGAACTTTTGTATAATTAGGCAAACACACACTATTCATTTATTATTTATCAAATAGATACAGTAGTATTAATGATGAATTAACCACAAAGGGATAACAAAATGTATTACGGCTTTGATATGGGCGGTACTAAAATTGAACTTGCTGTGTTTGATGAGTCACTCAACCCTATTTGGCAAAAACGTGTGCCGACACCTAAAGAAGATTATCAAGCTCTTTTACATGTCTTCCAAAGTCTTACTGAAGAGGCCGATGCAAAATTTGCTTGTCATGGAAAAATAGGCGTCGGCGTGCCAGGTATTGTGAATCATGCCAAAGGAACGGTGTTTACCACTAACGTTCCCGCAGCGCAGTACCAACCTTTGATACAGGACTTAGCGAATACCTTACAGCGCCCAGTCAAAGTCGAAAATGATGCTAATTGCTTTGCACTTTCAGAAGCTTGGGCCCCCGATTTCACTCGTTATCCTACCGTACTCGGCCTAATATTAGGCACCGGTGTTGGTGGTGGTTTCGTTACGCAAGGTAAAGTACTTTCAGGAAAAAATGGTATTGCAGGTGAAATTGGTCATATGAATATTTCACTGCAAGGCGCTCGACGCCTCGGTGATAGTGTTCCTGAAATAACTTGTGGTTGTGGAAAGAAGGCTTGCTTTGAAACCTATTTGTCCGGCCCAGGTTTTGAGCGAATTTATGCTTCTTTTACTGGTGAAAAAAAATCAGCCATCGAAATCATTCAGCTTTATCAGCAAGGTGATGTTGCCGCTAAACAGCATGTTGAACGTTATATTGATCTATTAGGTATGTTTTTAGGCCAAGTATTAACGGTTCTTGATCCTGATTTAGTCGTGATTGGTGGTGGCTTATCTCAATTTGATGGTATTTATCAGTTATTACCCGATGTACTTCCACAATACTTATATGGCATCGCTAATCTGCCTGCGATTGAAAAGGCGCGATATGGCGATTCAGGGGGAGCAAGAGGCGCTGCTTGTTTAAACTTACGCGATTAATGATATTCAAAAATAGCCTATTTTTCTTATACTAAAAAAACTGAAGCAGCGCTAAATACATCGTGTCTCTTTTCGTTGTTTCAGTTTTTTAAATAGCGAGATCGGGAACCAAAATACCGTAAAACACCCCATTTTAATGTTCAAAAAGAGGTTCACCCATTCACATTTGGCCTTGTTATTTTTAACAGCGCCTAGACAAATATTCCAAATCTATCAATAGATAGATTGATTAATAGATAGATTGATTAAATATTCATTAATGGCAATCTCATCTTTTTTATCAATTGATTATTGTCACCGTTAAAAATGATGTATTGGTTTTTAATTAAACCTCAAACATTAATGTTACATACTGTTTTTATTGGTTTTTTTCGTGTTAATCCCAATAACTAAATTTAAATTAATGATTGAGTTCGTTGACGTTAATCCCTATGAATAACTTAAACATACAGTTAATTATAATATAGCCTCATTTTTAATCAGGCGAAATTTAGCTTAAATAATCAAATAACGCCATAAGTCATCGCCATTTAATAAATTGATAATAGTCCGTTATATTAATAAAAAAGAGGCGTTATCATCCACATATGAGGGAACAACCATTTAAAATGCCCTAACGATTAAACAATAAAACATGACTAACTACATCACTATTTTATTAATTGTTTGATTAGAACACACGACCGTCTCTTACTCATTTTGAATTATAAATAAAGCAAAATAACCATGAATAAATGATTGTTAAGTTTTTTGCCAACTTCATCACAAAAAAATAATTATAATTCATGATTAAATTAAATATGAACTATATGTTTATTATTGCTAGGGCTCATTAAAATTATTAGTGGCCTTAGCAGAACTTATCGGTTATCAGATAAACCAGTCCTTTTAATCTTTAAATACAGAACATCACTTATCAGATATTTTCAAATATCAATTGATTAGTGACTGTGATTATAATGGTAAAAGATAACTCCGATATTATTTAAATAAGCTTTCTGTTTCATCTGATTAATTAAATCATATGAAATAAAGCATCACATTTAATCAATGAGGTATATCATGAACTTTAGTCAATCACCTTTAGTCATCAATAATGCAAATAAAAAACAATCCAGCTCTGACTTGATTGTACAAAGTAGTTGCCGATCCGTTCTGCAACAGCCATTTGTTAATTTCACTAATAATCCATCATTAATTAACTTACAGCAAGATGTCAATTCTGCATTAGGCATAGCAAAAGAAAATTCAAATTATTATCTTGATACTATACAACCAATGATAATTAGTAATATTTCTAGCATTAGTGCTTACTATACCATGCATAATTCAATAGCAACCCAAGTTCCAGCGGGAACAAGTATTTCTGATTGGCTAAATATTTTAAGTGCGATTAGAGATCAATCAAAAACATATGCAAGTGAGGCGCATATCACTAGCACGCTTTTGTCACAATTTAGTCATAAGTTAGATAATAGTGTATCGAGCTTCTATAGTGTTGTTGATAAATTAAACGCCGCTATACTGGGTGATAACGGTGCGCTAGCTCAAAATAGAAATAAATTAATCGATATACAAACACAAATAGCTGTTGATGAGGTAGGTATAACACTTGGTGCGATAAGTATTGTGGGAGGGCTTATATCGATTGTTGTCGGGATTGCAAGTTCCTTTTTTACCGGAGGCGCAACAATTACCATGGTGATAGGTGGGGGAGTGGCAATAGCAACGGGTGTTGCTGGTATTACAGGTGCCACATTAAAACTTAAGGGTGACCTTAAATTAAAAGAGATCTTATTAGTTGAGGATGCTAATTTGAAAAATGAGGTTAGAGTCGCTCAAGCATGTTCAGCTGGAAATGCACAACTGGCAGTGTGTATATCACAAGCAGCTCAATCTTCACTTGATATGTCAAATGCATGGGGTTTTCTCTCTAATGATATAGAGAGCCTTATTAATGATCTAAATATGGGGATTATCAGTGGTGATAAGGTTAGAGAGTTATTCTTATCAAGTGCGAATAACCAAGTTAAGATCGTCTTAAAAGATACTGATATAATTAAATCACAAATGAGTGGTATTGAATATGTCATTAACCCTACAAAGTATACTTATGATTTAATTAATGTTAATTAAAAGTAAGCCCTGAAAATAGCAGTGGAAGTTAATAACATGAAGTAAAATTAACTCAATCATATGGTGAAAAATATGAACATTTTAAGTTATAAAAGCCTAATGTTTAATTATCTAGGTATAATAGGCAAGTACAATAATGCACAATGGAATTTGCCCTTCTATGCCCAAAAAATAATTGTCTCAATTAATAACTCAATGCTTATATGTGAAAAAATTATTGAGCTTTCATCAGCTCAAATCCAAAATTGGATTAACGAACTTAAATCAATATCCAATTTTATAAATATGAATGACATATCGAGTTCTCGTGAAGCATTATCTAAAATGCAACTTGATTCATCTAATGTCATTAATGGTATATTGTTACAAATAAGTGTCCTGAAAGACTGTGTTCATACTATAGAAGACATCATGTCAACACCTGAAGTTTTCTTTGGAGATCCTGAAATTAGCGAACTAAATGAATTTAAAAATGATGTGATTGGCTTTTTTAATATTGAAGTCAACTTTCAAGTCTATCTATTTGGATTATTGTCGGATTATAAAACGCTAAATAATATCTTTAGCATAAGTATACAACCATACAACTATGAACAATATAATTCGATGTCAGTTGTTAAAGTGCAAACCGAAGCATCATTTGTAAAAGTGAAGGAATTAAGATTGTCACTTTAAGATTTAGGGATCAACGGAGTTTATTGCAAAAGTGCATTAATGTGACGTTATTGCTCATTACTGAGGAGAATAACCATGTCACTGAATGATTTCAAATGGAAGTATTTTGCGCCCTCTATCACCTTTTGGTGTATACGTAACGATGATTCAATATCTCAGAGCTATACCGATGTTAGTGATATTTTGGCTGAACGAGGCGTTTTTTCATCGTTCAGCCATTTATCGCTATTTTATCAACGATACTCCGATAGAAGATGTCAGAGATATCAAGTAAATCTGACCCAGTGATGACCTACTGATAGCGGCGTATAGGTGAACTATTTTCATAATACGAATTAAGTGAAAGATCGCCATCGGTCTATTGGCAAATTGTAGGTAAAAATAGCAATGCTTGATGTGAATTGGCGAACGTCTAGTTAACCATGAAAATGGATCGGCTTACTGGTTTTTTGAGTCCATAGCACACCGCTAATCTCACTTTTTTCCTTTTAATAATCATTTCATTGTTTATCGCTAGAAAAAATATAATCAAAAAAATAACATTATTGTATTAATTAATTTTTCAGACTCTTTTAATCTTACCGCTTCAATAAATTATAATATAATCTTACACATTGCTGTTATGATTCATTATCTTTTATTAACAATTAATGGCAAAATAACCTTTATCTAGCCTGTTTTTATCAGTCATTAATGAAATTGAAAATATTTCATGAATAACTCATAAAAATCAGCCAGATAATAAAGACTAGTCCTATATTGATAATCATTAAATCTAATATGATCAAATTAAAGGTTATAGTCATCACCAAGTTACAACTCTAAATATTATAGCGAGAACAACTATGAGTTTGTTTCTACAAAACTGTCTGGCCTTCCCCGCTGTTCTTTTTAGCGGGTTACTGATTATTGTCATGTTTTATTGGGTTTGTGCTGCTTTTGGGTTGTTAGATATTGATTTATTTAATGTCGATACATCGGTAGATAGCGGAGGTTTTGATGCCACAGGCTTTGCAGGATGGCTGACAAAATTAGGGCTAGCAGGCATTCCTGTCACCATTATTCTCACTCTATTTACACTATTTGGTTGGCTACTGAGCTATTTTAGTGTTCATTGGTTTATCCGATTTATTGATATTACCCTGCTACGCTACCTCGTGGGTTTCGTCGTGTTATTGGTCACGGCCTTTATTTCAATTCATCTTACTGCCTTATGTCTAAAACCATTACGTGAAAAATTAGCTAAATCCTCTTCCCCAAAAAGCGTAAGCCAATTAATAGGCAAGCTTGCAACAGTACGTTCCGGTGATGTAACTGAGCATCGAGGAGAGGCTATTTTAGAAGATGGTGGTGCCGGTTTGATCTTACAAATTCGCGCCGCTTCAACTGAAAACATAAAGCGCGGTGACCGCGTTGTCATTATTCGCTATGACGCTGAGTCACACACTTATGATGTGGTGACTGAAGAAGAATTCCGCCGCTAATAATCAACAATACTGTAATTAGTTAACGACGACATTATCGAAACCCATGGAGAGAAAATATGGAATTGGCTGAACTAATGCCCTTTTTGACCATTGTCGGGGGCATCATCGTAGTCATACTTGGATTTTTTGGGCTATTTAAAGCCTTCTATATCAAAGTTCCACAAGGAACAGCGCTGATTGTTAACGACATGTCGTCACAGCCAAAAGTTCACTTTACTGGTGCTTTAGTTTACCCCGTTATCTACAAAAAAGAGTTTATGAGAATATCTCTCTTAACTTTAGAAGTGGATCGCCGTGGGAAAGATGGCTTGATTTGCCAAGATAATTTACGTGCTGATATTACCGTTGCCTTTTATTTACGCGTAAATGAAACAACGGAAGATGTACTTAAAGTCGCTAAGGCGATTGGTGTTGACCGTGCTTCTGACCATCAAGCCGTAAGCACCTTATTTAGTGCTAAATTCTCAGAAGCACTCAAAACGGTTGGTAAGCAGTTTGAGCTGTCTAAACTTTTTGAAGATAGACAAAACTTCCGTGATCGTATTGTTGATGTTATCGGTAAAGATCTCAATGGCTATGCGCTTGAAGACGTTGCCATCGACTATTTAGAGCAAACACCAAAAGCAGCGCTCGATCCAAATAATATTTTCGATTCCGAAGGTATTCGCAAAATCACTGAAATTACCGCAATCCATAATATTGAAACGAACCAGAAAGAACGTGACCAAGAACTGGCAATTCAAAAGAAAAATGTGGAAACCCGCGAAGCTAGCTTAGCACTTGAGCGTCAACAAGCCGATGCAGAAGCCCGTCAAAAACGTGAAATTGAAAATATTCGAGCGCGTGAACAAGCTGAAACATTACGTGTACAAGAAGAAGAACGCTTAAAAGCAGAACAAGCACGGATTCAAACTCAACAAGAAATTGAAATCCGTGAAGAAAACCGTATGCGTGAAGTTGAAGTTGCTCAACAAAACCGTACCCGTGCTGTCACTATCGAAGAAGAGCGAGTCAAACGCGCTCGTGACCTCGAAATTGTTGCTCGCGAACGTGAAGTTGAACTACAACGCATTGAAAAAGAAAAAGCATTAGAAGAAGAACGCAAGAATATTTCTAATGTCATTCGCGAACGTGTGGTGGTAGAAAAAAGTGTTGCTCAAGAAGAAGAGCGTATTAAAGAAGTTCGTGAAATTTCAGAAGCTGATCGTTTAAGACAAGTCACTGTCATTAACGCTCAAGCAGAAGCGGAAGAATCCTTAGTACGTCAAGTGAAGAAAGCCGAAGCCGACGAGGCAAGTGCTAAACACAAAGCTGAAGAGATCAGTACCATGGCTCAAGCCGAGCTTGAAGCCTCAGCAAAACAAGCAGAAGCCAAAAAACGCTTAGCAGAAGGGATTGAAGCAGAACATGCAGCATTAGGCTTAGCCGAAGCACGAGTACGTCAAGCGGCGGCAGAAGCGGAAGAAAAAGAAGGGTTAGTACAAGCTAACATCACAGCAGAAAAACTCCTTGCCGAAGCGAGAGGCTTAAAAGAAAAAGGCTTAACAGAAGCGCAAGTGAGGGAGGCGATGGCGCTAGCAGAGCAACAACAGGGCTTTGCTGAAGCGAAAATCCTTGAAGAGAAATTAACAGCGCAAGCGCGTGGTGAAGAGCAACAAGCGAATGCGAAAGAGAAATTAGGTCTGGCGGATGCAAAAGTACTTGAAGAAAAACTGGCCGCACAAGCTCGCGGTGAAGGCCAATTAGGTGCTGCACAAGCCGAAGTCATTCGTCAGCGTCTAAAAGCAGAAGCTGATGGCTTGACGGATAAGTTCCAATCTATGGATCACCTCAGTGATACAGCTCGCGCCCACGAAGAATTCCGTATGCGTCTTGAGAAAGAGTTTGAACAATCTATGGCTTCAATTGCCGCAAATAAAGAAATTGCTCGCGAACAAGCCGATGTACTGGCAGCAGCCTTAACCAAGACAAATATCGAAATTGTTGGCGGAGATGGTAGCTTCTTTAATACCTTCTCTAAAGCACTTAGCTTAGGCAAAGCCGTTGATGGCTTTATGGATAAAAGCAGTTTTGCGAAGGAGAGTGTCGAAAAGCTGATCAACCGTAAAGACGATAAAAAAATCGACATCGCCGCTTTGCTAAAAAACCCAGAGGTTCAAGATCTGATTAATGGGTTTATGGCTGCAAAAGGTGCAGGTCAACAGGTAAAAACTGTCACAGCAAAACCTGAAAACCAAAGCGATAATCAACTCTAATTAAGATGATAATTCAAAGGCATATACTATATCCTTTAGGTAACAAGTCATGTTGTTGATGTCGATGTAAAAGGTAGCCCAAGAACTTAGACATTTAAGTGACTTGGGCCACTAAATACAAATACATCAACCTTATATTGGCTTGAAGTATCACCTGTATATGTCTTGTGTTTTTGTTATAGCCAAGGAAATCAGCGATACATGTCAATTCAGGAAACAGATCACGAGCAGGAAATACTGGATAGCGCGGTTGCACAAGGTGGCGCATATGAAATATTACGCAAACGCCTCACCGAGCAAGGGCAACAGCTTCATCAAAAAGCAGTGCAGCTCAATGACAGTCGTTTGCAAGAGTTCGGCCAAAGCCAAATGGATATTATTGGTCGTATCCGTATTCGCACAGAAAACAATTGCCAAGCAAGGGATATTGTTCGTGTCGGTGAATGGCTTCTGTTTGGTTATAACGTCTTCTTAGGTCTCAAAAAAGAAACCCACATTGAAGATGTGTTTTCACTGTATCGGCTAATCGATAACCACGGTGAATTTGATGTTGAAGAAGCCCCTTATGAAGGGACATTCCTGAGTGATCCTCGCTTTACCCAAGACTTTACCGAGTTATATACCTACTACAAAAATACCCAACTGCTACAGCTCGTCGAGCGTGATGGAAAACTGTTAGCTAGTTTCCAAATTGGCGATCGTATCACCGATGTCAGGGTCTTCCGCTGGTCTATCTCCAGTGATAAAAGCAAAATCGATTATATCGATAACCGGGGTGAACGTGATATCGCACTACCTCCAGCCTATGATTTCGAATGGGTTAAAACCACGCGTGAAAATACGGTAAATGGCCGATTTCCACATATTAATATTTTAGATACCGTCTTCGTCGAAACTATCGGGGGTGATCTCACGATTAAGTGTGAAAATAACACGGAAGATGGTCTCGGAATTTATCGAGAAGCGGTTTTAGATAAAAACCAATCCCTCGATGATGCGCAGATTGAATATGCTCAAACTGGCAGCCTTATCTTATTAAAGATATTACCTTATCGGGAAGAAAGTTGGCGCTATCTCGTTTACAACACGCTCACTCAAACCGTTCAACGGATTGATGCTATTGGCCAAGCATGTGTGCAGTTACCTGAAGATCACGGCATTATTTTCCCTGGTGGCTATTATCTACAAAATGGTGAATACAAAACCTTTGACCAACCCATGGATGGCATGCGCTTTCGCCGTTTACGTCGCTCCCCCAATGGTGAAGATGTTCTCTATGTGTTTTATTCACCAAATCAAGGCCGCATTGCCTTATTTAACTACAACTTGATTGAGCGAAAACTGGCTATTCCGCTGATCGGGCATGGTTATGCCATGCTTGAAGATGGAAAAATGGTGTTATTTGAAGGTGAAGGAGATGAAGCCACTCGTGTTCATCCTATGCAAGTCTGGCAAACACCGTTTTATTCCGAAGAATTTGCAGATCAACAACCTCCACGTAGTGGCTTTTTTGGCCGCATTGGTAATGCTGACCTTGTGCGCGGTATTTCAGAAATCTTACATATCGCCAAAGAAATTGAAGGTAATCAAGTTTCCGTTACCCGTTACGAACAACTGAGCCAGCAGCCCAAAAACTTGCTGGATATCTATTATTGGTTCAATGACGAATCGTGTTTAGGTATTGGTAAATTACTCAAAGAGATCACGCAAACTAGCGAATTGGTCTTAGATGAGTATGAAAAAGTCGAGAGTATCCGCCAGCAATCAGCAAAATCGATGAGCGAAGCGGTTAGTCGACAAAAATCGTTGATTTCTTTAACCCTTCCTGAAAGCTGGGATGATATTCAACAGTTTGTTGATGGGTTAAATGCACTGAGTGCACAGCGTGGTCATCTGATTTCTCTACGCGAATTCCGTTATATGGATTTAGCAAAGCTCGCACAAATGGAAGAGGAAATCACCGAAGCGCAACAATATGTTTCCCAATCGACAGCGACGTTCCTAGCCAGTGACAAAGCGCTACAACCGTTTAAAACGCAACTCGCTACGTTTGAAGAACAGGTGGAGAACGCCCAAAATAGCGCTCAGTTAGATATCCCAATGAATGGCATGGAAAAAATGTCTGCCGACTTGGATATGCTATCGAACTTAATGGCCTCTCTAAAATTTGACGATGTGACCCAGCAAACCCATATTATTGATGCTATTTCACAAATTTATGCTCAATTAAATCAGTCTCGCGCTCGCTTACAACAAAAACGTAAATCCCAAAGCAGTGTTGAAACGGTCGCCCAATTCGGCGCACAATTCCGCTTATTCAGCCAAGGTATTACCAACGCGCTCTCTCTTTCTACAGATCCTGAACGTTGTGATGACCAATTGTCACGATTATTAGTGCAGTTAGAGGAATTAGAAAGCCAATTCAGTCATCATGATCAATTTCTCGATGATATTCTCTCTAAGCGCGAAGAGTTGTTAGAAACCTTTGAATCACACAAGCAAACGCTACTGGATGAACGCCAGCGCCGTTCACAAAATTTACAAACCGCAGCAGAGCGTTTATTAGAAAGTCTACAGCGTCGTACTTCACGCTTGCAGTCACAAGATGAACTCAATGCCTTTTTTGCTTCTGATCCATTAGCAGCAAAAACCCGCGAAATCATTGAAAAACTGAGAGAAATCAACGATAACGTCAAGGCTGACGATATTGATGCTAAATTGAAGGCCGCACGTGACCAAGCAATTCGTACACTGAGAGATAAAACAGATATATTTGAAGATGGCGGTAATGTCATTAAATTAGGGCCTCGCCATCGCTTTAGCGTTAATACCCAAGAGCTTGATTTAACCATTTTACCTAAAGATAACCAGCTTTGGTTGTATCTCACAGGAACAGATTTCCAAGAACCGATAGATAATCCACAGTTATCCAAATTGCAGCCTTATTGGACTGCAATGCTTGAATCTGAATCGGATAATGTGTACAGAGCTGAATATCTTGCCTATTCAATTATCTATGCAGCAAGCAAACGCCAAGATGGACTCGACTATAATAGTCTCAAGTCAGCGTTATCTGTACCAGAGAAACTAGAAAAAATTGTCCGTGACTTCGCAGCTCCCCGCTATAAAGAAGGTTACGAAAAGGGAATTCATGATCATGACGCTATAGCGATTTTGAAAAAGTTAATTCCGGTTGGTGAAAGTGCCGATTTACTGCGTTATAACCCAACATCGCGAGCAATTGCGGCGATTTTCTGGGAAAAAATGCAATCTCATGATTACCCAGCACTGTGGCCAGAACGTGCCAGAACAGCGATGAATATTCAGCAATTATTTCACAATGATGATGCGTTACTGGATTTACAAGCTGAAATTGAGGCTGATATTAGCCTCTTTCTACAAGAACACCCTATCGCATGTGAAAGCTATCAACAAACTCAGGCAGCAGAGTATCTCAGTTTTGCTTTAGCGCGCACCCCTATCGAGTTAGTTTACAGTAAATATGCACGTGACTTAGTCGTCGCCTTACAGAGTCGATTAGAAGAAGCACATATGTGGATCGATTTTAATCGTTCACAACAGAACCTTTCAGATCGCTATGCTCAGCGCTGGGCCTTGATTCAAAATTGGTTAAAAGGGTTATGCTCAAATTCAGAATTTGCCCATCTCACGCCTTATATTCCTGGCGCAATCGCCATTATTATCTTAGATAAGGTCGCTTCTGCACGTTATAGTGAGGCGGATCTCTATTTCAAAGTGAGTGGTTTGCTTGGCGAGCATCCAATGATTGAGAACCAAACGCTGTCATTGAGCTTAGATAACTATTTCAGTCGCATGCGTCAGCAGAGAAAGCAATTTATACCGGCATTCCGTGAGTACCAAGCCCTACGCCAACGCATTGTTATTGATGAACGTCGTCGTTTGAAGTTACATGAATTCAAAGCACGCCCGTTAAGCTCTTTTGTACGCAATAAGCTCATTAATGATGTCTATTTACCCATTATCGGCGACAATATGGCAAAACAAATCGGTGCTCTCGGTGAGGGCAAACGTACCGACTTGATGGGCCTACTTTTAATGATCTCCCCGCCGGGCTACGGAAAAACGACGCTCATGGAGTATGTTGCTGACCGTCTAGGCCTAATTTTCATGAAAATTAACGGCCCTGCATTAGGTCATGAAGTGTTATCGCTCGACCCTGAACAAGCTCCCAATGCAACCGCAAGACAAGAGCTAGAAAAACTCAATTTAGCCTTAGAAATGGGCAATAATGTCATGCTGTATGTTGATGATATTCAGCATACCCATCCAGAGTTCTTACAGAAATTTATTTCTTTGTGTGATGGCACAAGACGCATTGAAGGGGTTTGGAAAGGAAAAACCAAAACATATGATATGCGCGGGAAAAAATTCTGTGTTGTTATGGCGGGTAACCCCTATACAGAATCCGGTGAAGTGTTCCGCATACCTGACATGCTTGCAAACCGAGCTGATATCTATAATTTAGGGGAAGTCCTTGGTGGCATGGATGATGCCTTTGCATTAAGCTACATTGAAAACAGTTTAACTTCAAATTCAGTATTGGCTCCACTTGCCTTACGTGACCTGAATGATCTCTACCTGCTCGTAGATAAGGCTATGGGGAAATCAATCTCCACCAATGCGTTAAACTACCCTTATTCAGATGCAGAAATCAGTGAGATCGTTGCAGTGATTAAGCATCTAATCACCTTGCGGGATATCGTGCTTAAAGTAAATCAGCAATATATCGCGAGTGCTGCGCAATCCGATAAATATCGAACTGAACCCGCCTTCCGCCTACAAGGTAGCTATCGCAACATGAATAAATTAGCTGAAAAAGTTTCATCCGTTATGAATGAGGAAGAACTTGAGCGTTTATTAGATGATCACTACCTAGGTGAAGCGCAATTACTCACGACAGGGGCTGAAGAGAATTTACTCAAACTAGCCGAGATCAGAGGTAGGCTTACTGAACAAGAAGCTGCGCGTTGGCAACAAATCAAGAAAGACTTCATGCGCAATAAAGCACTTGGTGGAGATAATGCCGATATTGGTGATCGAGTTGTTGCCCAACTCGCCGATCTGGTTGAAAGCGTACAAGCACTAGGCCAGCACTGATGATGAAGCAATGGCTAAGTCAGCGTTTAAAATTACTCGCTATTTTAGCTGGGCTATTGGTTATCATCCAAGTAATCAATAGCCTAACCGGTTATGCTCTCACGCGCTTCGGTATTATCCCGCGAGAGGTAAATAGTTTAATCCGTATTCCACTTGCCCCCTTTATTCATGGTAGTTGGGGGCATTTACTGAGTAACCTACCACCTTTACTGATCCTCAGTGCAATCCTTATGCATAGAACTATTCGTGAATATGTATATGCCTCATCATTTATTATTATTACCAGCGGATTAGCGGTTTGGCTGGTTGGTCGCTATGCCATCCATGTGGGTGCAAGTGGTTGGATTTTTGGGCTTTGGGGACTACTGATTGCTCAAGGCTTCTTTAGACGCCAACTTGTCGATATCCTCATTGCATTATTGGTACTCTTTTATTTTGGTGCCATGGCAGCAGGCTTACTCCCTATTCATCAATATATTTCGACTGAGTCACATATAGCTGGTGCAATATCCGGCATTTTCTATGCTTGGTGGATTAATCGCCGTAAAAAAAAGCCCCTTTCATCTACAGAACGCTAATTTACAACTAATGTGATTAGATTCACTTTTAATATTTTTTTATTTTTTATGTATCCTTTTTTATCTACTTAGTTCACATATTAATAATTTAACCATTATTTAACCCTTCATTTACAAATTAGTGATTGTTAGTCTCATAATACAATAAAAAATGGAGGCTCATCTGATGAAGAAAAATAATATATTATCTGCAATGGTTATTTTTGGATTCGCAACACTTGCATCCACCAGCTACGCTGAACCGAATAAAATAAAGATAGATCGTGATAGCTACGGTGTTCCACATATCTATGCAGATGATGTTTATAGTCTTTTTTATGGTTATGGCTATGCCGTCGCCCAAGATAGACTTTTCCAAATGGAAATGGCCAAACGCAGTACACAAGGCACGGTTTCGGAAGTACTAGGTAAAGATTTCATTGCTTTTGACAAAGATATCCGCAGTAATTACTGGCCAGATTCTATCCATCAACAGATCGACAACCTTCCCAAAAAAGAACAAGATATTCTACGAGGCTACGCCGATGGCATGAACGCGTGGATAAAACAAGTCAATACCACACCTGATAAACTCATGCCTAAACAGTTCATGGATTATGGTTTTACCCCCTCTCAATGGAACAGTTTTGATGTTGCTATGATTATGGTCGGTACCATGGCTAACCGTTTCTCTGATATGAATAGTGAAATCGATAATTTAGCCTTATTAACCGCCTTAAAAGATAAATATGGTGAACAAAAAGGGTTAGCGGTATTCAACCAAATAAATTGGCTGAATAATCCTAATGCCCCCACCACTATTGACGCTCAAGAATTCACTTATCTAGATACAAAAAATAAAAACAATCAATCACAGGTGAATCAAATAGGTGATTATCGCCTAATGCCGCCGATGTTTGAACGTCCTGCTAAAGATGCCTCTGGCAAATTAATCGCATTAACAACACAGCAAAATAGTCAATTGATAGCCAAACAATATGCGCAAAGTGGTGCAAATGGCTTAGCGGGTTATCCAACAACAAGTAATATCTGGGTTGTCGGGAAAGCAAAAGCTGATGGCGCCAATGCAATTTTGCTAAACGGCCCACAATTTGGTTGGTTTAATCCTGCTTATACCTACGGGATTGGTTTACATGGCGCTGGTTTCGACTTAGTGGGTAACACCCCCTTCGCCTATCCCGCCATATTATTTGGTCATAATGGCAATATCGCGTGGGGATCAACGGCTGGCTTTGGGGATGGCGTTGATATATTTGCAGAAAAATTGGACCCACAACGCCCTGATTATTATCAACACCAAGGCCAATGGAAAAAAATGCTCAGCCGCCAAGAGATAATTAATGTGAAAGATGCCCCGTCCGTTACATTAGATATTTATCGAACAGTGCACGGTAATGTCATGAAAACAGATGATAATGCCAATATCGCGTACAGCAAGGCACGTGCATGGGATGGAAAAGAGGTCTCTTCTTTAATGGCATGGGTAAAACAAGCACAAGCCAAAAATTGGCAACAATGGCAAAATCAGGCACAGAACCAAGCCTTAACCATCAATTGGTATTATGCAGATAAAGACGGCAATATTGGTTATATCCATACTGGGCATTATCCTGAACGCCAAGAAAATCATGACCCTCGACTCCCCGTTCCCGGCACTGGTGAATGGGACTGGAAAGGCATGCAGCCCTTTGCTAATAACCCGAAAGTGTACAACCCTAAATCGGGTTATATTGCTAACTGGAATAATTCCCCAGCAAAAAATTACCCCGCGAGTGACTTGTTTGCGTTTTTATGGGGATCTGCTGATCGCGTCACAGAAATCAATAAGCTAATAGAATCAAAGCATCTGTTAAATCAAGAGGACATGTGGGATATTCTAAAACAGACGAGTCGTGTTGACCTGAATCATCGCCTATTTACCCCTTATATTCTGCGTGCGACACGCGATTTACCTGCCGATGACGATGCCGTAAAACTTGCATCTATTCTTAACCAATGGAATGGAATTAATTATCTTTCAAAAGAGGGCAAACATTATATTCAACCAGGCTCAGCAATATTGGATATTTGGCTAAAAGAGATGCTAAAAGCCACGCTGGGCCAAACAGTCCCCGCTCCTTTTGATAAATGGTATTTAGCCAGTGGCTATGAAACAACACAAGAAGGTCCTACAGGCTCATTAAATATTAGTACAGGCGCAAAAATCTTATATGAATCATTATTAGGGCAACAATCTGCTATTCCACAAGCTATTGACCTATTTTCAGGGAAATCACAAGATGATGTTATTCGCCAAGCATTACGTACAACTTATCAGCAAATGACCCAGCAATATGGTCATCATCCTGCGAGTTGGCAAACTCCAGCGACAGCACTAACTTTTAGAGCCAATAATTTCTTCGGTGTTCCTCAAGCTAATAGCGCAGAAAGTCTACACCAAAATGAATATCATAATCGAGGAACCGAAAATGACTTGATTGTGTTTAGCGACGATAAGGTGAAAGCTTGGGATGTTGTTGCTCCAGGACAAAGCGGTTTTATTTCACCGCAAGGAAAACCATCTCCTCATTATCAAGACCAATTATCCCTTTATGAACAGTTTGAAAAAAAACCATTGTGGCTCACTGCTGAAGAATTGGCTCCCCATATCGAAACCAGTGAATTGATTGAAGTTACAAAATAGTCTCTCAACATGGCCGAGAGCAAACTCTCGGCCTTTATTTTATTTTCTGAATACGGTAAACACAGCGCCCACCACCATTGAGTAAATACTGCTCTCGCTCAATCGTAACTTCATCGCCCATAATTTCACGAAATAATTGTAATTCGGAGCGACAAAAATTTTGGCAAACAGTCGCCGCAGCACAGATTGGGCAATGGTTTTCAATTAATAACCAACTGTCCCCCTCTTGTTCAATACGTGCCATATAACCCTCTTCACTACGAATATCGGCTAATGCCTGTAGTCGTTCAATAAAAGGTCGCTGCGCACAACGAGATAGATATTTGGTTTTAATTGCACTTTCTCTTTGGCTAATCAGTTTTTCTAGCCCTTCATTCCCAAAAATACTTTTTACTGAATCAATGAGCTGCAACGTAAGCTGTGCATGCGTATCTGGAAAACGCTGATGTCCTAATTCAGTCAGCACCCAATTCTGCCTCGGTCGACCAGCACCTGTTTGAGAAGTGCACTGCACCCCCTCAACTAAACCTAGTGATAGCAATTTTTGAAGATGTTGGCGGACAGCTTCCCCCGTCATGGCTAAGTCTTTTGCAATCACAGCGGTTGAGATAGGCGCTTTAGTTTTGATACAAAACAACACTTTATCAACCGCTTGGCTGAGATTTAAATTATCAAAGTAATTACTTGCATTAATCATGATGCCACTCTAATATCCAAGCTAATACTTGGATATTAACTTTTTTTTAACTCTCTCGTCTAGCAGGTCTCGCTATGAGCAATGATCCATCAACGACAAATCAAGCCAAATGGGCTGATTTACTCAGTGGCACTAATGCATTACTGACTATCGCCCTTACTGGTGGTGTCGCACTCCATACGATCAACATTTATATCGTTACAACGATTCTTCCGAGCATTGTCAATGATATCGGTGGCCTAGAATATTATGCATGGAATACCACTATATTTGTTGCCACCTCTATTGTCGGCTCAACATTATCAAGCAAAATCCTCAACCAATTAGGACCTAAATTTGCTTATTTAACCGCCTTATTTTTATTTTCATTAGGGTCGATTTGGTGTGCCGCTTCCCCTTCAATGCTAACGTTACTTGTCGGACGTGCGCTTCAAGGGCTAGGGGGCGGTATTTTATTTGCCTTAAGCTATGCATTAATTCGCATTGTTTTTACCGAAAATCTCTGGTCACGTGCTATGGGGGTCGTTTCCGGTATGTGGGGAATTGCCACGCTCTGTGGGCCTGCAATTGGTGGGATATTTGCCCAAGGTGGACATTGGCGCTGGGCTTTTTGGTCATTATTGCCAGTTGCTGTTTTTCTTACTTTAATTGTTGTTAATCAATTACCTAAAAAAACAAACCAACAACCACAAACCAGTAAATTGCCTTTTCTTGCTATTACATTATTAGTTGCTTCTGTGTTAGCGATTTCGATCGGAAGTTTATCTCAAGAACTCATATTTAATGTCGTGGGTCTGCTAGTTGGCATCACCATGCTGATTACCATTGCTCTCATTGATGGTAAGCAAGGTAAACGCTTACTCCCTACAGGCACTTATTCATTCAAAAATCCGCTTGCTATCATTTACTTAACGATGAGTTTACTGGTTGGTGGTATGACAACGGAAATTTATGTCCCTTATTTCTTACAAACTATCCATCAATTTTCTCCATTATCAGCAGGTTATCTCACCGCAATTATGGCCGCAGGTTGGACAATTGGCGCATTACTTAGTGCGAATAAAACGGGTCCACTCGTATTAAAAATACTTCGTTTAGGCCCAATTATTATATTTATCTCATTAATCTTACTGGCTATTTTAACGCCTAATACAAAATTAGTGGATTCAATACTTCTGTTTGCCATCTATTTAATTGCCATGATGGGAGTTGGTCTAGGAATTGGTATTTGCTGGCCACATCTTGTTTTAAAGGTTTTTAACGTCGCCCCTAACGGCGAAGAGAATCTTGCATCCTCATCAATTATTACCGTTCAACTGTACGCAACAGCACTATCAGCTGCATTAGTTGGTGTAGTAGTCAATAATAGTGGACTTATTAGCCCTGGAGGGTTAGCTGGAGCCCAACAAGCTTCAATCTGGTTATTTGCGCTATTTGCTATTTGCCCCTTCTTTGGTGCATTACTCATCAGAAAGATTCAATAACCCTGTAGGCCAAGAAGCAAATATGCATTCATTGCAGAGATAAATAAGAGATTATTATCACAATAGGGAAGTGTTTTTGATGGCACTTCCCTTTAATTATTAGCCTTTATGTTTTGCGAAAAAAATGAGGAATAACTAATGAGCAAAGAATCAAAATAATAATTGTTGATATCATTACGCCACCAAATGCTTGATCGAAAGCAGTATGCGCTTGGTTAATCAAGATATTTGCACTCTCTTGTGGCAAATGCTCCGCGATAATAAAAGCTTCATCAATGCTATCATAAGCTTTCTCATCCACCGCTAAGTTGTCTGGTAACGATAGCTTCATTGTATAAATGGCGCTCATCAATCCCCCCATAAAAGTCACCCCCAACACACTACCGATTTCATAAGCGACTTCTTCAATTGACGCTGCCATACCCGCTTTTTGATCAGGTGCATTCAACATCACTGTGGTTGAGGCGGTAGTAAAAATCACACCAAGACCAAAGCCAATCAAAAATAAGTATGCCAATAATATGAAACCGGTAGCAGTTTGGTAAACATAATTAAGGCCGATGACACCGATCAAGGTACAGACGAAACCAAATATTGTTAACCGTCTCTCGCCAATTTTATGTAATAACATTCCAGCTAATGGGCCAGCCAATACCGAGGCGATAGGGATAGGAATAATATACAGAGCCGCTTGAAACGGTGTATATCCCATCACAAGCTGTAATCTTTGGCTTAACAGAAGCTCGACGCCAACAATGATGACCATCGATAATATTGCCATTAAGATACCCGCACTAAAGCGTGGGTTAGCAAATAGCTTAAAATCAATCATTGGCGAATCAGATGACATTTGTCTACGGCTAAAGATACACAAGAACCAAACACCTATGATGCCTGCAACAATAAACGCCCACCAATTCGTATAAGGCTTACCAAGCTCTTTTAGGGCATAAATAGTACCAACTAACCCAATAAGCACTAACACAGAGCCGATATAATCGATTTTTTGTGAACCTTCTCCGCCACATTTAGGAATTAAAAAGTAAGCGAAAGGCAATACGAATAATACTACCGGTACATTGATTAAAAATACAGAGCCCCACCAAAAATGGTTAAGCAATATACCGCCAACGAGTGGACCGATAGCGGCGCCACCTGACGCAACAGCCGACCAAATCCCTATCGCAAGAGCACGCTCTTTTGGATCTAAAAAAACATGCCTAACAATTGATAACGTTGCGGGCATGCTCATTGCAGCCCCTACGGCCAAAAAGCCTCTTGATAAAATCAAGCTCAATGCAGTTGGGGAAAATGCAGCGCACAAAGAGGCGATGGCAAATAAAGGTAACCCTAAAAGAAACATCACCTTATGACCTATACGGTCACTAAGCATCCCCGCTGCCGGTAATAATCCCGCGACAATTAACGGATATGCATTCATAATCCATAATTTTTCGGAGGATGTGGCGCCTAAATCATGTGTTAATCGAGGTAGAGCCGTGTATAACACCGTTACATCGATCACAATGAGAAACAGTACACTTGATACTAAAAGTAAAATAATCCAGCGTTTATAATCAGCTAGCATAAAATCATCTCAACAAGTTTATTTAATCATCATTTATTAATGATTGTGCTACAATATAAATCCATACGTATGTATTGAAAAGGGGTTTTGTTAAATGGGACGTCAACGAACAATCGATCGAGATAAAGTGCTCGATGCTGCTGAAGAGATTGTGCTCACACAAGGAGCCGCCGCTCTAACCATTGATGCCGTGGCCAAATCCATGGGAATTTCTAAAGGTGGTGTGCAATATTGCTTTGGTAACAAAGATGCTCTCATCGATGCGATGTTTGAACGTTGGGGATATACCTATGAACAAATATTCAATCGTGAAATAGAAAAAGATAATTCACCTGAGAATCGAATTAATGCCCATCGGCTCGCGACGTATGAACACGATAAAGTCGCTATGGCGAAAGGGGCAGCATTGATGGCAGCTTTATTACAAACGCCAGAATACCTAGAAAGTACACGTCATTGGTATCGCGACAGATTGCGTCATTTAGACACCTCGACCGAACAAGGAAAACGCGCTCGATTGATGTTTCTTGCCACTGAAGGTGCTTTTATGTTGCGCTATTTTGGATTGATGGAAATTGATGAAGATGAGTGGCAATCCATGTTTAACGATATGTCACGATTATTAAGCTAATCATCTTACAACTCAATGACAGGCTGCTAACCGCTGAATTATCGTCATCAATAATATCATCCTCTCTGACTACCCCAGAAAACCCTCGGTTTGATAACATTAAATAATAAAAAACCCGACTATATAATTAACGATATAATCGGGTTTAAGCTATTCACGTCTTTATTTCACAGTATTATTCAACTGTCACTGATTTAGCTAAGTTACGAGGCTGATCAACATCGGTTCCTTTGATCAACGCCACATGATAAGACAATAGCTGTAGTGGCACAGTATAGAAAATCGGTGCGATAAGCTCTTCAACATGTGGCAGAGAAATAATTTTCATATTTTCACTCGCCTCAAAGCCCGCATCTTGATCAGCAAATACATATAACAAGCCACCACGTGCACGAACTTCTTCAATGTTAGATTTTAATTTTTCTAACAGTTCATTGTTCGGTGCAATGATAATCACTGGCATATCTGCATCAATCAGTGCCAATGGGCCATGTTTTAACTCACCAGCTGCATAGGCTTCAGCATGAATATAAGAGATTTCTTTGAGCTTCAACGCCCCTTCAACGGCTATTGGGAACTGCTCGCCACGGCCAAGGAATAAGGCATGGTTTTTATCCGAGAAATCTTCCGCCAGCGCCTCAATCACTTTATCGTGAGATAACATACTTTCAATGCGTGCTGGTAACGCGTGTAACGCATTCGCGATGTTCTCTTCTAACTCTGGATTCGCGCCTTTAATGCGCCCCATATACGCAACCAACATCAACAGTACCGTTAATTGAGTGGTAAACGCTTTCGTTGAAGCAACCCCAATTTCAGCACCAGCCTTAGTCATTAAAGCAAAATCAGATTCACGCACTAGCGACGAACCCGCTACGTTACAAACTGCTAAAGATGTTAAGTAACCTAATTCTTTCGATAAACGTAACGCTGCTAATGTATCCGCGGTTTCACCTGACTGAGAAAGCGTAATCATTAAGCTGCCTTTACGGTGAGCAGGCTTACGATAGCGGTATTCAGAGGCAATCTCTACATCACAAGGAATTCCTGCTAAAGATTCAAACCAGTAACGAGCCACCATTCCCGCATTATAAGAGGTTCCACAAGCAACAATTTGAATATGCTCAACTTGCGATAAAATATCTTCTGCTTTAGGGCCTAATTCACTAAGGTCGATACCATTGTCTTTACTAAAACGCCCTTCAAGGGTGTTTTTGATCGCCATTGGCTGCTCATAGATTTCTTTTTGCATATAGTGGCGATAAATACCTTTATCACCTGCATCGTATTGAACATTTGACTCTATTTGTTCACGTTCAACTGGTTCACCTTGATGATTAAAGACACGTACTGTACGGCGAGTCACTTCCGCAATATCCCCTTCTTCGAGATAAATAAAACGACGTGTCACAGGTAATAATGCCAATTGATCCGATGCTAAGAAGTTTTCGCCAACACCGAGCCCAATAACTAATGGGCTTCCCGAGCGAGCAGCGACTAATAATTCAGGAGTACGGCTATCCATGATCACGGTACCATAGGCACCACGTAACTGAGGGATAACACGTTGAACAACTTCAACTAAAGAACCGCCTTTTTGTTGCTCATGATGAACAAGGTGAGCAATCACTTCAGTATCAGTTTCAGAACTAAAGACATAACCGAGCTGTTTCAGCTCTTCTTTTAATTCCAGATAATTTTCAATAATGCCATTATGTACAACAGCAATGAAACCAGAAGTATGCGGATGAGCATTACGTTCGCTTGGAACACCATGAGTAGCCCAACGCGTATGCGCTATACCTGTACCGCCAGATACTGGGTTTTTCTCTGCTTCTTCCGCCAGCATTTGAACTTTACCGACTTCACGTAAACGCTGAAGATGACCTTCATGATCAACAACAGCCATACCTGCCGAGTCATAACCACGGTATTCAAGACGACGAAGACCTTCAATGAGAATTTCTGCGATATCACGTTGTGCGACAGCACCTACAATTCCACACATATTTAATTTATTCCTAAACAAAGAGCCGTAGCCCTTACGATGTCGCTACCTGATTGTTATTACAGCTTTTGCTGTTTCCCCAAGCCTTGTAGAGAATGGGGTTATTATATTTTTATCTATTTAATACTAATAAATGGAGGAGAAACTTCGTCTCCTCCTTTAAAATTTATCTTATTTTTTCTTGACTGGACGTTGCCAGTTTTTAATGTGCACTTGTTTAACACGGCTAACCACTAACTCACCTTCATTAATATCACGAGTGACTGTCGTGCCTGCACCAATGGTTGCGCCATTTGCAACAGAAACTGGCGCGATTAGCTGGGTATCCGATCCAACAAACACATCATCGCCGATGACCGTTTTATATTTATTCGCGCCATCGTAGTTACACGTAATCGTTCCTGCGCCAATATTTACATTATCACCCACTTCTGCATCACCTAAATAGGTCAAGTGGCCAGCCTTGGAGCCGAGGCCTAATGATGCATTTTTCATTTCAACAAAGTTGCCAACATGGGCTTTAGATGCCAATTTAGCACCAGGACGCAAACGAGCAAAAGGACCTACCGTACATTCGGTAGATAATTCAGAGTTTTCTATCACTGAATAAGGGCTGATCACTGAGTTATCACCAATAACACAGTTTTTCAAAATACAGCCAGATTGAATATGTACGTTATGACCTAAAGTGACATTTCCTTCAATGATCACGTTAGTATCAATGATCACATCTCGACCATGGGTTAAGGTTCCGCGTATATCGAAACGTTCAGGATCAATTAGCATCACGCCGGCTAGGAGTAATTTCTCTGCCTGCTCTTTTTGATAAACACGCTCAAGAGCCGCTAATTGTAAACGGTTATTGACCCCTTCCATTTCGCTCAAACGGCTAGGATGAACAGTTTCTATCTTATTACCTTCTTTATGTGCCAATGCAATAACATCAGTAATATAGTATTCACCTTGGGCATTATTGTTATTCAGTTGAGCTAACCAACGTTTGAAGTCTTTACCACTCGCAACCATGATCCCAGTATTGATTTCTTGAACCTTAAGTTGTTCTTCTGTAGCATCTTTTTGCTCAACAATACCAACAACTTCACCCTGTTCACGAATAATACGGCCATAACCCGTTGGGTTATCTAAAATCACCGTTAATAAACCAATCCCCCCTTTAGGCTTAGCATCAACCAAGCGCTGTAGGGTATCTTGAGCGATCAATGGCACATCACCATAAAGCATAATGATGTCTTCATCGTCTTGAAAATGAGGTGCTGCTTGTTGCATGGCATGCCCTGTTCCCAATTGCTCTGCCTGCAAGACCCAATTAAGGTTTTGTTCACCCAATTTCTTTTTCAGTAAATCGCCACCATGCCCATAAACGAGATGGATGTCTGATGCCCCAATTGATTTTGCAGTATCAATAACATGCTGAACCATTGGTTTGCCTGCCAATAAATGCAAGACTTTAGGCAATTCTGAATACATTCGAGTGCCCTTACCAGCAGCAAGAATGACGACACTTTTTCTTTGCACAGTCATAATTTCCTGAAACTCCAACTTTAGGGTGAAAGTAAACCTATTTCCTACGTAAAATACTACATATTTCGCACAAATAAAAAAGCCAGTCAGGGATTAACCGACTGGCTTTTCTTTATACTGCCTTCATTACATCAGCTTTTTAGTTAACTCGATCACTCGAAGTTTCGCTATTGCTTTCGCAAGTTCTGCCGATGCCTGAGCATAATCAACATCACCGTGAGCTTTACGGACATGTTCTTCCGCTCTGCGTTTAGATTCCAGCGCACGCGCCTCATCTAAATCTTTACCACGGATAGCTGTATCAGCCAGCACGATAACGCCATTTGGTTGAACTTCTAAAATACCTCCGGAGAGGTAAATTAACTCTTCTTCACCAAACTGCTTAGTAATACGTACCATGCCCGGTTTTATGGCAGTCAGCAGTGGGGTGTGCTGTGGGTAAATACCCAGTTCACCTTCACTACCTGTCACCTGAATTTTTTGTACCAGTCCGTCAAACATCTGTTTTTCAGCACTGACAACTGTCAGGTGGTATGTCATTGCAGCTACCATATCAACCTCCCGTCAGCCAGATTAAAGCTTTTTAGCTTTTTCCACAGCTTCTTCAATGGTACCAACCATGTAGAACGCTTGTTCTGGCAGGTGGTCGTAATCGCCGTTCAGAATGCCTTTGAAGCCACGGATAGTGTCTTTCAGGGATACGAACTTACCTGGTGAACCAGTAAAGACTTCCGCAACGAAGAATGGTTGAGACAGGAAGCGCTGGATCTTACGAGCACGAGCAACAACCAGTTTGTCTTCTTCAGACAACTCATCCATACCTAGAATTGCAATGATATCTTTCAGTTCTTGGTAGCGCTGAAGGATAGACTGAACGCCACGTGCAACATCATAGTGCTCTTGACCAACAATGAGTGGATCAAGCTGACGGCTGGTGGAATCCAGAGGGTCAACCGCAGGGTAAATACCCAGAGAAGCGATTTGACGGCTCAGAACCACGGTTGCGTCCAAGTGAGCAAAGGTTGTTGCTGGTGATGGGTCAGTCAAGTCATCCGCAGGTACGTAAACAGCCTGTACTGAGGTGATAGAGCCCGTCTTAGTAGAAGTGATACGTTCTTGAAGAACACCCATCTCTTCTGCCAGTGTTGGCTGATAACCTACAGCTGAAGGCATACGACCTAACAGAGCGGATACTTCAGTACCTGCCAGTGTATAACGGTAGATGTTATCCACGAACAACAGAACATCACGGCCTTCGTCACGGAATTTTTCAGCCATAGTCAAACCGGTCAGTGCAACACGCAGACGGTTTCCTGGTGGCTCATTCATCTGACCATAAACCAGTGATACTTTGTCAAGAACGTTAGAATCCGTCATTTCATGATAGAAGTCGTTACCTTCACGGGTACGCTCACCAACACCAGCGAATACTGAGTAACCTGAGTGCTCAATCGCGATGTTACGGATAAGTTCCATCATGTTTACTGTTTTACCAACACCCGCACCACCGAACAGACCTACTTTACCACCTTTAGCGAATGGACAAATCAAGTCCATGACTTTAATACCGGTTTCTAGCAGTTCTGTTGAACTTGATAGTTCTTCGTAGCTTGGCGCTGCACGGTGGATAGACCAACGCTCTTCTTCGCCGATGTCACCTTTCATATCAATAGGGTCACCTAGAACGTTCATGATACGTCCTAAAGTTGCTTTACCTACTGGTACTTCAATTGGGTGCTCTAAGTTTTTAACTTCTAAACCACGGCTTAGGCCATCTGATGTCCCCATTGCGATACAACGGACAACACCACCGCCTAACTGTTGCTGAACTTCCAGCACCAGCTTTTCTTTACCGTTAATAACCTCAAGAGCATCGTACACTTTTGGTACTTCATCTTGAGGGAACTCGACGTCCACAACGGCGCCGATTACCTGGATAATCTTTCCAGTAGCCATCTTGAATCCTCTACGTAATTCGTAAACCTAGCTGTTAAACCGCGGCAGCACCCGAAACAATTTCGGTAAGCTCCTGAGTAATGCTGGCCTGACGAGCTTTGTTGTAAACCAACTGCAACTCTTTGATCAGGTTTCCACCATTATCGGTAGCTGCTTTCATTGCTACCATTCGTGCGGCCTGCTCACTAGCCAGGTTTTCAACGACGCCCTGATAAACCTGCGACTCGATATAACGACGCAGCAGGGTATCCAGCAACGCCTTAGGATCGGGTTCATATAAATAATCCCAAGATTTTTTCTTCAAGGTTTCATCATTACTTTCAGGTAATGGAAGAAGTTGAAGAATAGTTGGCTCCTGAGACATTGTATTGATGAACTTATTGGTCACCACATACAGTTTATCCAAACGCCCTTCATCATAGGCTTGTAGCATAGAGTTAACTGGACCGATCAAATCAGAAAGCGTTGGGTTATCCCCCATTCCTGTAACCTGAGTGACGACATTGCCGCCGACAGATCCAAAGAATGAAACTGCTTTAGAACCGATCAAAGCCAAATCAACTTGAACGCCTTTTTCAGACCATGTTTTCATGTCTGATAGTAGTTTTTTGAACAGGTTAATGTTCAAACCACCACACAAACCACGGTCTGTAGAAACAACCAAATACCCAACACGCTTAACTTCACGCTCTTCAAGGTATGGGTGTTTATATTCCAGATTACCTAACGCAAGGTGACCAATCACACTGCGCATAGTTTCTGCATAAGGACGGCTGGCCGCCATGCGTTCCTGCGTTTTACGCATTTTGGACGCCGCGACCATTTCCATCGCTTTAGTGATCTTCTGCGTGTTTTGCACGCTGGCGATCTTGGAACGTATCTCTTTTGCGCCGGCCATTTCTGCTTCTCCTTATTAACCAGACGGCCCATTAAAATTCACGGGCCGAATAGTATTACCAGGACTGAGTTGCTTTAAATGATTCGAGCAGTTGTTTCAACTTACTTTCGATATCATCGTTATAGTTACCCGCCGGGCCGATTTGATTCATAAGGTCAGCATGCTCGCGCAATGCATAAGAAACTAATGCAGCTTCAAATGCACCAATTTTCGCTAACTCAACATCTTCCAAATATCCACGTTCTGCCGCAAACAGAGACAGTGCCTGCTCTGCAACTGACATTGGTGCATATTGTTTCTGTTTCAGCAATTCAGTTACTTTCTGACCATGGCTCAACTGCTTACGCGTAGCGTCATCAAGGTCTGAAGCAAACTGGGAGAATGCTGCCAGTTCACGATACTGAGCGAGTGCTGTACGGATACCACCAGACAGTTTCTTGATAATTTTTGTCTGAGCAGCACCACCAACACGCGAGACTGAAATACCTGGGTTAACCGCTGGACGAATACCAGAGTTAAACAGGTTAGATTCCAGGAAGATCTGACCATCTGTAATCGAAATTACGTTAGTCGGAACGAATGCAGAAACGTCACCAGCCTGAGTTTCAATGATAGGCAACGCTGTCAATGAACCCGTTTTACCTTTAACTTCGCCTTTTGTGAAGTTTTCAACATACTCAGCGTTAACACGAGCAGCACGCTCCAGCAAACGTGAATGCAGATAGAAAACATCACCAGGGTAAGCTTCACGTCCAGGTGGACGACGTAGCAACAGAGAAATCTGACGATACGCAACGGCTTGTTTAGACAGGTCATCATAAACAATCAGTGCATCTTCACCACGGTCACGGAAGTATTCACCCATCGCACAACCAGAGTATGGTGCTAAATATTGCAGAGCAGCTGATTCAGATGCCGTTGCAACAACAACGATGGTATTTGCCAGTGCACCATGTTCTTCTAGTTTACGAACAACGTTAGAAATTGTTGACGCTTTCTGACCGATAGCGACGTAAACACATTTGATGCCTGAGTCGCGTTGGTTGATGATTGCATCGATTGCCAAAGCAGTTTTACCTGTTTGACGGTCACCGATAACAAGCTCACGCTGACCACGACCGATAGGAATCATCGCATCGACTGATTTATAACCAGTTTGTACAGGCTGATCAACCGATTGACGGTCGATAACACCTGGAGCAATGACTTCTACAGGAGAGAAACCATCGTGCTCAACAGGGCCTTTACCATCAATAGGCTCACCCAGTGTATTCACTACACGTCCTAGCAGGCCACGGCCAACTGGAACTTCAAGAATACGACCAGTACATTTTACTTTCATGCCTTCTGCTAAATCAGCATAAGGACCCATTACAACAGCACCAACGGAGTCGCGCTCCAAGTTCAATGCAATTGCATAACGGTTGCCAGGCAGTGCGATCATTTCACCCTGCATGACTTCGGCTAAACCGTGAATACGAATGATACCGTCACTAACGGATACAATCGTACCTTCGTTGTGAGCTTCACTCACAACATCGAACTGAGCAATACGCTGTTTGATCAGTTCGCTGATTTCGGTGGAATTCAGTTGCATATGCTCCAGTCCCCTTAAGACTGCAAGACGTCAGTTAAACGCTCTAAGCGACCGCGGACACTCCCGTCAATAACGAGGTCTCCAGCACGAATAATCACTCCAGCAATAACAGACTTATCAATTTTGCAATTCAGCTTAACTTTGCGTGACAGACGTTTTTCCATCGCTGCAGAAATTTTGGCTAACTGCTGTTCATTCAGTTCGTTGGCAGAAATTACATCAACTTCAATCGTTGATTCCATGGTATCACGCAATTGGATAAATTGAGTTAATACTTCTGGTAGCGTACTTAGACGCCCGTTTTCAGCCATAATACGAATCAGATTTTGAACATGCTCGTCAATTTCATCTCCACAAACAGAGATAAACGTTTTTGCTAATCTTTCTGGCGCAATAGAACCAGAAAGTAGCTCACCAACCTGTTCATTGCGCGTCACCTCAGAGGTGAAGGCCAGCATATTTTGCCATTTTTCAACAGACTGGTTTTCCACAGCAAAGTCAAAAGCTGCTTTGGCGTAGGGGCGAGCTACAGTAGCGATTTCAGACATGCCCCTCCCTCCTTACAGTTCAGCGACTAGTTTATCAACGATGTCGCTGTTAGCAGCTTCATCCACGGAACGTTCAATGATCTTCTCGGCACCTGCGACAGCAAGCATCGCAACCTGTTTACGTAGCTCTTCACGTGCACGTTTGCGCTCAGCATCAATTTCTGCTTGAGCTTGTGCGACGATTTTTGCACGTTCTGTTTCAGCTTCTGCTTTGGCTTCTTCAATCATCTGGCTGCGTTGTTTATTCGCTTGTTCGATGATGACCTGAGCTTCTGCTTTTGCTTTTTTCAGTCGGTCGGTTGCGTCGGTTTGCGCCAGTTCCAGGTTCTTTTTAGCACGTTCTGCGGAAGATAAACCGTCAGCAATTTCTTTTTGACGTTTTTCTATGGCCGCCATAATCGGTGGCCATACATACTTCATACAGAACCAAACAAACAGGACAAACGCGATAGCCTGGCCGAGGATTGTTGCATTTAGATTCACAGACAATACCTCTTGTTAATTAATAAGTTAACGTTCTAAGTGTTCTGTAACTAAAGTTAGGCAACAGCGAACATTACATACAGGCCCAGACCAACAGCAATCATCGGAATAGCATCGACAAGACCCATTACGATAAAGAACTGAGTACGCAGCAGAGGGATTAAATCTGGCTGACGAGCAGCACCTTCTAAAAATTTACCACCTAGGATGCCGATACCGATCGCAGCACCGATCGCCGCTAAACCCATCATAATAGCAGCAGCCATGTACAGCAGATCCATATTCAGGTTTTCCATGACAGTCTCCAGTTTGTTTCAGTTAAGACAATATTGATAGTTAAATTAATGCTCTTCAGATGCCATCGACAGATAGACAACAGTCAGAACCATAAAAATAAAGGCTTGTAGCGTAATAATCAGTATGTGGAAGATAGCCCAAGGCAGGCTTAGCAACCACTGTGACCACCACGGAAGCAGAGCCGCGATAAGAATAAAGATCAATTCACCTGCATACATGTTACCAAACAGTCGCAGACCGAGTGATACAGGTTTTGACAGCAGGCTTACCCCTTCAAGAATTAAGTTAATAGGAATAAAGACTGGATGATTGAAAGGTTGAAGAGTCAACTCTTTCGTAAATCCACCGATTCCTTTCATCTTAATGCTGTAGAAGAGGATCAGGATAAACACGCCAATCGCCATAGATAGAGTGACACTAACATCTGCGGTTGGTACTGCACGTAATGCAGGTAACCCGAGATAATGCTCAGCAATATACGGTAGGAAATCGATTGGGAGTAAATCCATCAGGTTCATTAAAAATACCCAGACGAACACAGTTAATGCCAAAGGAGCAATAACCTTGCTCTTACCGTGATACATATCACGGACTGAGTTATCAACGAAACCAATGATCAGTTCTATTGCAGTCTGTAACTTACCGGGTACGCCACTAGTCGCATTAACTGCAACTCTTCTAAATAGCCACAGGAACAAAGCCCCGAGAACTACTGAGAAAAAAAGCGAGTCAATGTTCAACGTCCAAAATGTTGGACTAGCGTGGGGATCGACCAACTTAAAGGTACTCAGGTCCAACTGAAGGTTTTTCAGGTGGTGGCCTATGTAATCCTCTGTAGTCATCACTTCTCCTGATGCAGACATGATGCCTCTTACCCTTTTGTAGTTTAAAAATACTTACCGCCTTAAAACGGCTGGTGCAACAATCTGAACAATTAGCACCGCTAAATAGGTCAAACCCAGTGGTGTCAATGACGCTTTAAACACACCGAAAGCAATGACTAACACAGTAATGGTTGTTACAACCTTTAGCCCTGCTCCTAATGCAAAGAACCAGGCAATGCGGACAGGTTCATCCTCTTCTTTTGCTTTCTGAAAATGGGCTAGCAGCATAAATACGATATTAGGTAACCAGCATGCTAAACCACCCGCAAGAGCAGAGGCCCCCCATTCTATACTATTTGCACAGAAAGCCCCACTGAGGATCACAAAAGTTATTAGCTGAAATGACAACTGCTTTACTGCATGCTTGTTGTCGTAAAGGGATACAGACATAACTTTTTGTACTCCCAGCTGTTCTCAGCCTCAGAAACGCTAAGTGTTGTATAAAACTGTCTTTGCTTAAATGTGTCAAGAGACAAAAACGAGCAAATTATACGGGCAGGCGAAATGAATTCAATCAGTAAGTAGCGAAAAGGTGAATAAATATTTAATTTTTTCGAGATAGCGCAGAAATGTGGCAATAATAATTAATAAATAGTTAATGACTCGACAATCAAAAACATTTTTCTGTGATACAAATCACATTTCATGTTAGTTACATTATTAACGGGGTCAAGGTTTCTAATTAAGAAAAAAAAGATTTAAGCTTTAAATCAAATAATTAAAAACGTTATTTTTCAATCGAAAAAAAGATGTAATAAATCAAATATTTCATTATTAATGATCTTAAACATCCAAGTGATTTATCTAAAATCTCTGTTTAGCGATATTTTTTAATGTCTAATGTGTATTTTTGATAGTTATTCGTTATTACCGTGTAAAAGTAACGTAAAATCCGAATTGGTAAAATCCCCCTAAAAATAAAAATAGCAGTAACATTGTAAATGTGACTGCTAAAGCTCTAAAAGATAAAATTTAATTGATAAAAAGCAACTTTATTTTAAAGATAAAATCACTAAATGACGTTGCTCATCAAGATCAGGGACTTTCAACTCAGTGATAGAGTCAATGGAAAATGGGTTAGGTAGGTCAGAAAGTTCATCCTCACGCACGACACCTTTCAATGCATAAAACTTCCCAGACGACTTAGGAAGATGGTGACACCAGTTCAACATATCGCTTAAAGAAGCAAATGCGCGGCTAATCACACCATCAAAACCGATTTCGGGTTGATACTCTTCGACACGAAATTGCACTGGCTCAATATTACTTAGCCCTAACTCATGTTGAACCTGTTTCAGGAAGCGAACTCGCTTCCCTAGGCTGTCAAGTAACACAAAATGTGAGTCAGGACGAACAATCGCAAGAGGAACTCCCGGTAAACCGGGTCCAGTTCCAACATCAATAAATGATGTCCCCTTTAGCTGACCGTTCACCACTATGCTATCCATAATGTGGCGAATAAGCATTTGTTGAGGATCACGAACAGAAGTCAGGTTATATGCCTTATTCCATTTATTAAGTAATTCCACATACCCAACTAACTGTTGTTTTTGTTTCTCCGTTAATTCGATATTCGCAAGTGTCGATAAACGCGTTAGGTGCGCTAATAAACTCATTTTTAAGCACTCCTACGTAGCATGCCTTGCTTTTTCAACCAAACAAGCAAAATGGAAATAGCCGCTGGGGTAATTCCTGAGATACGTGAAGCTTGGCCAATTGAAGTTGGTTTATGATCATTCAATTTTGCCATCACTTCATTTGACAGCCCTTTCACTTGCTTATAATCAAGGTCGACAGGGAGTAATGTATTTTCATTACGTAATTGTCGTTCTATCTCTTCTTGCTGACGAGCGATATAACCTTCATATTTAACTTGTATTTCAACTTGATCAGCAGCTTGAGGATCTGTGATCCCCGGCGCAAAACGGCTCAGTGACGTCAATAATTGGTAATCCATTTCTGGACGACGCAGTAAATCTTCACCATTGGCTTCTTTAGAAAGTGGTACTGACAATATTTGGTCTATTTCATCATGGCCTTCTGCTTTAGGATGAACCCAAATGTCTCTCAAGCGCTGACGCTCTTTTTCAATCAATTCCACTTTGTTATTAAAGTGAGCCCAACGTACATCATCAACGAGGCCTAATTCACGACCTTTTTCGGTTAAGCGAAGATCCGCGTTATCTTCACGTAGCATTAATCGATATTCTGCACGGGAAGTAAACATACGGTATGGTTCTTTGGTACCTAACGTACAAAGATCATCAACCAACACGCCCATATAAGCCTGATCGCGACGAGGGAACCAGCCTTCTCGATCAAAGGCATATTGAGCAGCATTCAGTCCAGCGAGTAAGCCTTGTGCTCCCGCTTCTTCATACCCAGTTGTACCATTGATCTGGCCAGCGAAAAATAAGCCATTAATAAACTTGCTTTCAAGAGTTTGTTTGAGATCTCGAGGGTCAAAGAAATCATATTCGATAGCATAACCTGGACGTATGATCCTCGCGTTTTCCATTCCTTTCATTGAGTGAACTATTTGCATTTGCACATCAAATGGAAGGCTGGTGGAGATACCATTTGGGTATATCTCATTACTTGTTAATCCTTCAGGCTCTAAAAAGATTTGGTGTGCATTGCGATCAGCAAAGCGCATCACTTTATCTTCGATAGAAGGACAATAACGAGGACCGATCCCTTCAATGATCCCTGCATACATAGGACTACGATCAAGGTTATTTCTGATCACATCATGCGTTTTTTCATTGGTATGAGTGATATAACAGGGTACCTGCTGTGGATGTTGATCTTGTGATCCTAAAAAGGAGAAAACAGGCATGGGATCATCACCAAGTTGCTGAGCTAATTGGCTAAAGTCAATTGTTCTAGCATCTATTCTCGGTGGGGTACCTGTTTTTAAGCGATTGACCCGTAAAGGCAGTTCTCTTAAACGCTGTGAAAGAGAAATAGAAGGTGGATCACCTGCTCGGCCACCGCTGTAGTTTTCTAAACCAATATGGATTTTTCCATCAAGGAAAGTTCCAACGGTTAGCACAACGGCTTTAGCTTTAAATTTTAGCCCCATACGGGTAATAGCACCCGTTACCGTATTGTTTTCAACAATTAAATCTTCAACAGGTTGTTGGAAGATCATTAAGTTAGGCTGGTTTTCTAAAGCGGTTCTGACGGCTTGACGATAAAGTACTCGGTCTGCTTGTGCACGTGTTGCACGAACAGCAGGCCCTTTACTGGCATTCAACGTTCTAAATTGAATACCCGCTTTGTCAGTTGCAGTGGCCATTAAGCCACCAAGGGCATCGATCTCTTTAACCAGATGTCCCTTACCGATCCCACCGATGGCTGGGTTGCAGGACATCTGGCCCAAAGTATCAATATTGTGAGTCAGTAATAGGGTTTGACGCCCCATACGTGCAGCTGCCATTGCTGCTTCAGTACCGGCATGACCACCACCAATTACGATGACGTCAAATTGCTCTGGATAAAACATGTGTGAACCTTAACGTTAGAAAAATGCTGACTGTTGCATTCGAGGAGAGAATTCTACTCAAGTTTTAAGGATAGACCAAGCTATGTTGATCCGAGCCTTATAATATAAAGATCTTTTTATTTAAAGATCTCTTTATTAGATCTTTTATTAGGATCATCAGTATCTGTGGATAACTGAATATTCACTATAAAGATCATAAAACTGTAAAGGATCATATACTGTGAATGATCCGTGATCCTTTTGCGTATAAGCTGGGATCTAAAAGGGTAGTTATACACAGCCCATGGCGACATTAAAACTTATACTCTGGATAACTACCGGTTAATACCGAGATCTTACCAGAGTTATCCACATCTGATCGTTGTTATTTTGAACAAATCAGAGTTCGATCGCCCAAGTTTTAACCCATTCACCTGCTGGATCTTCAGGAATTTCATGTTGCTGAACATCAATTTCGAGTGGTTCGCCGATCCTTTTAGCACCATGATCGATTAATAAGGTGTTTAATTTATGAATTGCGCCACAAAAAGTGTCATATTCAGAACTGCCAATTCCTACACTGCCAAATTGAACCTGACTGAGATCAGGCGATTGACTTTCTATTTGTTCAGCGAGAGGTTGAATATTTTCAGGAAGATCACCCGCACCGTGCGTTGAACTCACCACCAGCCATAAACCTTCACGTGGTAGTGAATCTAGGTCTGGTCCATGTTGCACTTCGGTTTCATGGCCAAGTTCTTCTAAGATCTCTGCCATATGTTCTGCAACATACTCAGCACTCCCCATTGTGCTGCCGCTTATTAGGGTTACTTTTGTCATGGTGATTCCCGATCGCTACATTAGGGCGCTATTGTACGCTGTGAATGAGCTGGGATCTACCTGTGGATAATGTGGTTATAGAAATTTTTTTTTATGGGCTAATTGTTCTCATGATCGGGTTCTGTAGCGAGATCAGTGTTTCTGTGGACTGAATTTCATCTATCGTTTGAATTTTGTTGATAAGTACGTCTTGGAGGGCATCAATCGATCGGCACATCACTTTAATAAAAATGCTGTACTGCCCAGTCGTATAGTAGACCTCAACCACTTCTTCTAGGGCGTCTAATTTTTTGAGGGCGGTGTGATAATCTTTAGCACTTTTCAAAATAATGCCAATAAAGCAGCACACATCAAAACCGAGTTGTTTCGGGCTGATATCAATACGTGTTCCTGTAATGATTCCTGCCTGTTTCATTTTTTCTACACGCACATGAATTGTGCCTGGGCTGACAGAGAACTTTTTAGCCAGTTCTGCGTAAGCGGTACGTGCATTTCTCATTAATTCGTGAAGTATGTCACGGTCGAGATTATCGATCTGATAATTTTCAGGCATTATTGCCTCCTTAATTTAACGAATTCTTATTTTTATACCCATTTTTTTAGATAAAATAAATGTGAAAGTGTTTTTTTAATGAAGTATATTGAATTCCACCCCTGTTTTGTTGCTTAATCTACACATCGGCTAACGCAGCTAACAAATTATGGGTGAATACAATGGACAAATCATTTATCGAACAACAGCAACAAATCAGCTTTGTAAAATCTTATTTTTCACGTTTACTTGAAAAAGAACTTGGCTTGATTGAAGTTCAAGGTCCTATCTTAAGTCGTTTAGGTGATGGTACTCAGGACAACTTGTCTGGCCATGAAAAAGCGGTTCAAGTAAAAGTAAAATCAATTCCGGATGCAACCTTTGAAGTGGTTCACTCCTTGGCAAAATGGAAGCGTAAGACATTAGGTCGATTCGATTTTAAGCCAGGCCAAGGTCTCTACACTCATATGAAAGCGTTACGTCCAGATGAAGATCGCTTAACCCCAATTCACTCAGTCTATGTTGATCAGTGGGATTGGGAAAAAGTGATGGGTGATGAGGAACGTACTCTTCCTTATCTGAAGCAGACAGTGGGTAAAATCTATCAGGCAATAAAACAAACAGAAGCCGCCATTAGTAGCGAATTTGGACTGGCACCGTTCCTGCCAGAACAAATTCACTTTATCCACAGTGAAGAACTGCTACAACGTTATCCTGATTTAGATGCAAAAGGTCGTGAACGTGCAATTGCAAAAGAATTAGGTGCCGTTTTCCTTATCGGTATCGGTGGCAAACTTTCTAACGGTGAAGCGCATGATGTTCGTGCTCCAGACTATGATGATTGGACAACCGAAAACGAAGAGGGTTATAAAGGCTTAAACGGTGACATCATTGTGTGGAACCCAGTGTTGCAAGACGCATTTGAAATCTCGTCAATGGGGATCCGTGTTAGCCCTGAGTGCCTGACTCGTCAGCTAAGCTTAACAGGCGATGAAAAGCGCATGGAGCTAGAATGGCACCAAGCATTAGTCGAAGGCAAAATGCCACAGACTATCGGCGGCGGTATTGGTCAGTCACGTTTAGTGATGTTACTGCTCCAACGTCAGCACATTGGCCAAGTTCAATGTGGTGTTTGGTCTCCAGAAACTCGTGAATCTGTTGCGGGTATGCTGTAGTTAGCGACTAAAGCGGCGCAATAACCTGCTTTTTAATCCGGTATCAAAGCGCCAGATATGATCAAATATCTTCATGATACCGGGTTTCCCATAATTTGAAACAGATACCGCATGGAAGCGGTATTTCCCTGCCTTTTGTAGTGTTCTTATTTTTTGTATTAATTCGTCAGGTAAACGTTGCGCGACAAAGTCTGAAATAATCACAGTGTCAGCATCCACCCACGATGGTGATTCAAGTTGTTTGACGGTTTCTTGCAAGCAACTAGCCAAATCAGTTCCGCCACGAAATGTCTGATGCAAAAAGCGCATACATTGTTCTAACCCGTCTGCGGAGACTAAGTCATAGTGAACGATTTCAGTAGAAAATAACATGATGTGACATGAACGGTTATCCGCCAGCGCAATTTTTAATAATGCGAGGCAAAAGGCTTTGGCACAACGTTCATTGATTCCCCCCATCGAACCTGACGTATCAATACAGACAATGAAAGGCCCTCTAGGCTGTTCTTCATGATGATGATGAGTGATAGGGCGAAGTACTCGCCTTTCTTGCCAACTTTCCCCCTGTAATCGATAGGTCATTAACTGTTTTTCAAGCAACTTACGATAGAATTCAAACTCAACGTCTTCTAACCCCAACATAGCTAATTCTGTGGGGAGTAAGCGTAAAATATCATTACTTTGATTAAGTCCATTGACTTGCTCAGGTACCGTTTCTGGTACTTTTTCTAAGAGGGTCATCGGTTCGAGAAGTACGCTATTTTCAGGTAATGAACGCGCAGATTGGCTACGACCTAATAGTTGAGCTATTTTTTCCAATTCAGGCTGTTGGCGTAAAAAATCACTGTAGTGGTTCAATAACTTATCATTATAGACTGATGCGGTATTGAGCCCTTTGCTTAAATCCCATAGCCGGCCTGCTGCTCGTTCATTCTCACCGAGAATTTCTTCTAGATTACCACTTAGTGCAAGTCGCCTTTGTAATTCAGCTAATAATTGTTCTTTTTCTTGTTCTAACAACTCTTTATGTAATGTTGTGACTTGTAAGATTAAATTAATACGCCAACGCTGAATGAATAGGCTTTGTCTCGCACTATAATTATCAATTTTACCCGTCGCTAGTTTGCGGGCTTCTGGATAAAAAGGTGAATCTAACTGCTCTAGTTTTGTGATTAAATCCGGTAATTGGTTAAAAAACAGCTCAGTTGCCTGACCTAGAGCGCGTTGGTAAAGTTGAAACTCCTCAGCGAGTTGAGCAGGCACTAAGGCATCTTGCAGCTTTTGTTTAAGATCTTTTTTCCATTCCGATAAATCTTTTAATAGTGCTTTCTTGAGCCGAGGATGTTTTTCAAAGAAAACGGCTAATTGCGGTGTGGCGAGAAGCGATATAATGATCTCTTCGATTAATTGGCTTTCATTAACTGAAAGCAATAGGTCTAGCGTGGCTAAACTCAGCATGGTTAATCCACCACTTTACCTATGATTTGGTTACGCAAATGAGTTAATTTCTCCGTTAACTTAATAAAGCTCTCTTCTATGCCAGCCAGCCACTTTGATTCAATAAATAAATTGGGTTGTTGTTTTTCAAATTGGTAACGTGCCGATTGAATATCTTGTTGGATTTTATCTAGTTTTTCTAGCCATACTTGATTATCTGTTTTATCACTGCGGGTTGTTAACGCCTGTAGATAGAGGGTTGAAGCTTGATGGCTAACATCCAATAACTGAATTTGATTCATATTGTTTATTTCAGCTGCAATTTCTTGTGCGAACCCAATACCATTAAGGTGAGCTGATAGGGTTGTGCCTTTAGTGAGAAAATGAGTGAGCGATTTTTTATCTGTAGTAATAAATGTCACTTTTATATCATGCAATTGCAGGGGCTTATGCAGAAACAGTGTTAAACGACCTTCTTTGATCTCTTCAGGCAACGTATAGGTAGGGCGGCGAGCAAACATCGCCGTGCTTTTAGTGACTTTAAAGGCATTTTGGTTATTTTGTTCTTGTGTTGATGATGTCCATTCTTGATAGAGCATTTCCATTTCACGAGTGTATTTTCTTTGCTGCCAACCATCTTCCTCTAATATTGATTTGATTAGCTGAGGCAATGTATTCATTGATTGCATGTCATGCCATAAACAATCTTTCAGTAGCACAATATCAAGAGGCGAAACTTCACTTCTACCATTAAAAAATGCGCTTGCTTGTAATAAATAAACGGCTTTTTTCCAACGCCTATCAGATACATAAAGCTGTTTATCCGTGACATCTAATTGTTGGCGAAGCTGATAAATGAGTTCAAAACAATGATCGGGCAGCGTTATTTTTGGTATGTGTTGCTGCCACTCAGCATATTCATCATCACTGATTTTTAAATGATCAGGTACGAGTGATTCCTCTTTTGGCGGTTTACCGGTTAATAGCGCTCTAAAATTTTGTTTTTCTTGTACTTTATCGAGCCAGATACGAATAAGCATTCTATCAAATAAGGCTTCTAAGCTATTATCTGCATCGGGAAGTTCGTTAGATGCGGTCACTAATAAACGCATTGGAATAGCGCTTTCATCATCACCATTTCGAAACTTTCGCTCGTTGATTGCCGTTAAGAGCGTATTCAAAATAGCGGGGCCGGCTTTCCAAATTTCATCAAGAAAAACAACTTCAGAATCGGGTAAATAGCCTTTTGTCAGTCGTTGATAGCGCCCTTCATCCTTAAGAGCTTGTATGGATAATGGACCAAAAATTTCTTCAGGAGTCGAAAAGCGCGTCATCAAATATTCGAATGCATTAGCATGACGAAAAGCATACTTCATACGGCGAGCTATCAAGCTTTTAGCGATACCTGGAGGACCTAAAAGAAAAACGCTCTCGCCACTTAATGTGGCCAATAAGCATAAACGTATCGTTTGCTGGCGTTCATACAGTCCACTTTCAAGATAGTTACTCAGTTGGGCAATTCGTTCCGCTAGCTGCATATTGGTTCCTTTATGATTACTTAGGCAACATCTCGTCATACTTCAAGTTATCGCTTTGTTAGCTGTTCGTATTATCCATAGAGAGTGAGCCACTCATTGACGAATTAACTGCTTCTCGAATTATTGAGAGTATATATTGTTAGGTTATCTATCCTGAGATAATTTGTGCAATGTCTTTTGTTATTTTTTCTTTGATTCCTAATAGTGAATCACAAAAACGATTCAGCTTTAACTAATTCAATAAGTTCACCTTTCTATCTTTTTTCCCTGTTAACGAAACGTTTCGATAGCGATCACAAATCTTAGTCAATAACGTTGAGTTGTTGACTTTCTTATCTATATTAGATTGAGCGAAACGTTTCGCTCAGACAGGAACAGTGGAAACAATGAAAAAAGGTATTTTGCTTAATTCCAATATTACGTCAGTCATCGCCAAGTTGGGCCATACTGATCATATTGCCATCGCTGATGCAGGGTTACCTATACCACAACAAGTTGAGCGTATTGATTTAGCCATCACACAAGGATTACCCGATTTTATGTCTGTACTGAGTGTTGTTACTCAGGAAATGCAGGTTGAAAAAGTGATTCTGGCTGAAGAAATTATGACGGTAAATCAAAAAATGGAGCAAGCCATATTAGCACACCTGAAAGCATTAGAGCTTACGCAAGGAAAGCCAATCGAAGTGGAATATTGTCGTCATGAACACTTTAAAAAAATGACGCACGATAGCAAAGCGGTGATTAGAACAGGAGAGTGTTCACCTTTTGCGAATGTGATCCTCTGTTCCGGTGTGACCTTCTGAGGTGTGTATGCAACCTTTATTAGAACTTATCGGTATTGAAAAATCTTTTCCGGGTGTAAAAGCGCTAAATGGTGCTTCACTTAATGTCTACCCAGGAAAAGTCATGGCGCTGGTTGGGGAAAATGGTGCCGGCAAATCAACCATGATGAAAGTACTCACAGGAATTTATAGTAAAGACGCAGGTGCTATTCGTTATTTAGGGAAAGAGGTTACATTTCATGGCCCTAAAAACTCTCAAGAAGCAGGGATTGGTATCATTCACCAAGAACTTAATCTGATACCTGAACTTTCTATTGCCGAAAATATTTTTCTTGGCCGCGAGTTTGTGAGTCGATTCGGTAAAATTGACTGGAAAACCCTATTTAGTGAGTCTGATAAGTTACTAAAACGTCTTAACCTTGATTATGACAGCCATCAATTGATTGCTGAACTATCAATTGGCGAACAACAAATGGTTGAGATAGCAAAAGTCTTAAGCTTTGAATCTAAAGTCATCATCATGGATGAACCGACCGATGCGCTTACTGATACAGAAACGGCATCACTCTTTCGCGTTATTGAAGAATTAAAAGCACAAGGGTGCGGGATTGTTTATATCTCTCACCGCTTAAAAGAAATTTTTGAAATTTGCGATGATGTAACTGTGTTTCGCGATGGGCAATTTATCGGCGAAAAAAGTGTAAAAACGTTAAAAGAAGAAACGCTCATAGAGATGATGGTGGGGCGTAAATTAGAAGATCAATACCCGCGTATTAGTGTGCCCGTTGGGGATGTACGTTTACAAGTTGAAAATCTATCAGGCCCAGGGGTCGATAATGCCAGTTTCTCATTAAGAAGTGGTGAAATTTTAGGCGTGTCGGGACTGATGGGGGCTGGTCGTACAGAACTAATGAAAATCATCTATGGTGCCGTAAAGAAAAAATCCGGTGAAGTGCGCCTTGATGGCAAAAGTATCACATTAAAAACCCCACAAGACGGCTTAAATAACGGCATTGTCTATATTTCAGAAGATCGTAAGCGTGATGGTTTAGTACTAGGCATGTCCGTCAAAGAGAACATGTCGTTGACAGCACTTCGTTACTTTAGCCGTGCTGGCGGCAATCTTAAACATAAAGAAGAACAACAGACGGTCGGTGACTTTATTCGCTTATTTAATATCAAAACCCCTTCCATGGAGCAGATTATTGGCAACCTATCAGGAGGAAACCAGCAAAAAGTCGCGATTGCGCGTGGCTTGATGACAAGGCCTAAAGTCCTGATTTTAGATGAACCAACTCGAGGTGTGGATGTAGGGGCTAAAAAAGAGATCTATCAATTAATTAATCAATTCAAAAAAGAAGGGCTGAGTATCATTTTGGTCTCTTCTGAAATGCCAGAAGTGATTGGAATGAGTGACCGCATTCTGGTTATGCATGAAGGGCGTATTAGTGGTGAGTTTTCAGCTCAACAAGCCACCCAAGAAGTGTTAATGGCTGCCGCTGTTGGCAAAAATTACGGCTCAGTTCAGGAGTTATCCGTATGACATCGAATACCACAACCTCAAAACGTTGGTTCAGCAAAGCATGGCTAATGGAACAAAAGTCATTAATTGCGTTATTAGTATTAATAGCTATCGTTTCATCGCTTAGCCCGAATTTTTTCACCCTTAATAACCTGTTTAATATCCTGCAACAGACATCGGTTAACGCCATCATGGCGGTGGGGATGACGTTGGTGATCTTAACGTCCGGTATTGACCTATCTGTTGGTTCATTACTGGCCTTAACTGGGGCTGTTGCGGCATCGATGGTGGGGGCTGATGTGAATGCCTTCGTCGCCGTTGCGGGAGCATTAGCCCTTGGTGCTGCTATCGGTGCATGTACAGGTGTGATTGTGGCTAAAGGCAAAGTGCAAGCCTTCATTGCGACCTTGGTCATGATGCTATTACTGCGTGGAGTAACCCGTGTTTATACCGATGGCAGCCCAATCAATACTGGTTTTAGTGATAATGCGGATCTGTTCGGTTGGTTTGGTATCGGTCGACCATTTGGGGTTCCAACACCAATTTGGCTGATGATCATTGTCTTTGCTGCGGCATGGTATTTATTACATCACACACGTTTAGGCCGTTATATCTATGCACTAGGTGGGAATGAAGCGGCAACTCGACTATCGGGTATTAATGTTGACCGAATAAAAATTATTGTTTACGCCTTATGCGGGTTACTTGCTGCATTAGCAAGTGTGATTGAGGTTGCCCGCCTATCTTCCGCACAGCCGATGGCGGGTAATGGCTATGAACTTGATGCGATTGCTGCCGTTGTTCTCGGAGGAACAAGCCTTGCTGGTGGTAAAGGGCGTATTGTTGGCACGTTGATTGGTGCGCTGATCTTAGGTTTTCTTAACAATGGATTAAACTTATTAGGTATCTCGTCAAACTATCAAATGATTGTGAAAGCAGTCGTTATCTTATTAGCAGTGCTGGTTGATAATAAAAAGTAACCTATACCCTACAGGAATACGATGATGAAAATGAAAAAACTCGCAACTTTACTTTCAGCGGTCGCTTTGAGTGCCACCGTTAGTGTGAATGCAATGGCTAAAGAGAGTATTGCTCTGGTGATCTCTACCCTCAACAATCCATTCTTTGTGACGATGAAGGATAGCGCCCAAAAAGAAGCTGATAAATTAGGTTATGAACTCATTGTTCTGGACTCTCAAGATAATCCAGCTAAAGAGTTAGCCAATGTTCAGGACCTAACCGTTCGCGGTACTAAGCTAATGTTAATTAACCCAACAGATTCAGATGCTGTTGGTAATGCTATCGTTATGGCAAATAAAGCGAATATTCCAGTTATTACTCTTGACCGTGCGGCAAATAAAGGCGAGGTGGTCAGCCACGTTGCTTCAGATAACCGTATGGGAGGAAAAATGGCGGCCGACTTTATTGCTCAAAAAACAGGTAATGATGCCAAAGTTATCCAATTAGAAGGGATCACCGGAACTTCAGCGGCACGTGAGCGCGGTGAAGGTTTCAATACGGGAGCTAAAGAGCATAAATTTAATGTATTAGCGAGCCAACCTGCTGATTTTGATAGAACTAAAGGTTTAAACGTTATGCAAAACTTGCTAACAGCGCACCCTAGCGTACAAGCGGTTTTTGCACAAAACGATGAAATGGCTCTAGGGGCATTAAGAGCGTTACAAACCGCGGGGCGTGATGATGTGTTGGTTGTTGGCTTTGATGGTACTAATGATGGTATTAAAGCCGTTGAAGGTGGAAAATTAGGCGCAACAATCGCACAGCGTCCAGATCAAATTGGGATCGTTGGTGTACAAATCGCCGATAAAGTATTAAAAGGTGAAAAAGTTGAACCAACCGTACCTGTAGAGTTAGAACTGGTTGTTAAAAAATAATCGAAACTAAACCGCCGTTAATCATAACGGCGGTTTACTTTATTTGCGAATATAAAGAAAAAAATGCAAAAGGAAATACATGTTATGGGCACAGCTAAACTGGTCGTTTTAGGTAGCATCAATGCTGATCATATTTTAAATATTGAGCAATTTCCGCAGCCTGGAGAAACAGTGAGAGGGAATCACTATCAAGTTGCATTTGGTGGAAAAGGTGCAAACCAAGCGGTTGCTGCCGGACGAAGTGGTGCTGATATAACATTTATTGCTTGTGTAGGTAACGATAGCATTGGGCAAAACATTAAGACACAACTAAAAAATGATAATATTAATGTTGAATGCATTGATGCGATTGATAACGAAACAACGGGTGTTGCGTTGATTTTTGTTAATCAACAAGGTGAAAATGTGATTGGCATCCATGCTGGAGCAAACGCACATTTAACAGAAGAAAGAGTTACACATTACCAACAAAAAATCATCGATGCTGACGCAGTATTGATGCAATTAGAATCCCCAATCGAAGCAGTCCAACTCGCGGCTGAAATTGCGCAAAAAAATAATACCAAAGTGATTTTAAACCCAGCCCCTGCTCAAGCACTTCCTGATTCATTACTTGCTTTGATTGATGTGATTACGCCAAATGAAACTGAGGCAGAACATTTAACTGGCATTGCAGTGAAAGATGAGCAAGGTGCTCAAGCGGCAGCTCAAATTTTACATGATAAAGGTATCAGTAAAGTGATGATTACCTTAGGTGCTAGAGGTGTCTGGTATAGTGAAAAAGGTTCAACAGGGACAATTATTGCTGGATTTAAAGTTAAAGCCGTCGATACAATTGCTGCCGGAGATACTTTTAATGGTGCCTATGTTACGGCTTTGCTCGAAGGTAAAAGTGATGCAGAAGCGATCATTTTTGCGCATGCCGCAGCAGCGATTGCTGTGACTAGACCGGGTGCTCAGCCCTCTGTACCGTGGCGAAATGAAATTGATGCATTTTTAACTCAACAGGAATAACTTGTGGCAACTATGAAAGATGTTGCGCGCCTAGCCGGTGTTTCAACATCCACCGTTTCTCATGTCATCAATCAAAATCGCTATGTCAGCGAAAGTGTGACATTACGAGTCAAAAATGCGATTGAACAACTCAACTATGCTCCATCAGCATTAGCACGTAGTTTGAAAATGAATCGCACCAATACAATTGGTATGTTATTGACGACCAGTAATAACCCTTTTTATGCGGAAGTCGTTCGTGGTGTTGAACGAAGCTGCTATGAACGTGGTTTTAGTTTAATCCTTTGTAATACAGAGGGTGATCTTCAGCGAATGAACCACAGTTTAGAAACGTTATTACAAAAGCGTGTTGATGGTTTATTAATCATGTGTACGGAAGTGCAAGGGCCATCAAAAGAGGTACTTTCTCGTTATCCAGCCGTTCCAACTGTGATGATGGATTGGTCTCCATTCGAATCAGGAGGCGACATTATTCAAGATAACTCTTTCCTTGGCGGTGAAATTGCCACACGTTATTTAATTGATGCTGGATTCACACAAATAGCCTGTATTGCTGGCCCTCAGGATAAATCTCCAGCTCGAGCGCGTTTCCAAGGGTTCATGCAAGCAATGAAACAAGCATCATTAAAGATTCCGGATGAATATATTATTTTCAGTGATTTTGAATTTGCTGGTGGTTTTAATTCAATGAATAAACTGTTGGCACTTGATAATCCCCCGAAAGCTATTTTTGCAGGGAATGACGCGATGGCCGTTGGGGCTTATCAAGCCATTTTTAGCAAAGGTCTTAAAGTCCCTGACGATATTTCAATTATTGGTTACGATGATATCGATCTATCACCTTATATGATCCCGCCATTGACGACGATTCACCAACCAAAGGATGAGTTAGGTAAATTAGCAGTCGATCAGCTTATTTTTCGGATGGATAACCCTGAAGCGGATGCTAATGTTTTAGTATTGACGCCCAAACTTGTTGAGCGCCAATCAGTGAGAAGTAACTAGTTCTTATCGGATGGTTGTGACTTATTCTTTATTAAGTTTTGACCATCGCTTTTTTTCAATAATAAGAACACAAATGCGGAAACCAAGGTAATGACACCAATAGTGATAAAGGTGTAATGAAAATTATCAACGATATTTCCATTTGGTAACCCTTCATAAAAACTCAATATGGCTGCACTCACGGCAATACCAAAACTAATAGAGAGCTGCTGAGTCACCGCAAGCATACTATTTCCCGCACTAGCATTATTATCGGTTAAATCAGCTAAGCAAATGGTATTCATTGCCGTAAATTGCGTTGACATAACCATGCCGAGTACAAATAAAGGTAACACCAATAAATAGATAGACATATTTGGCGTCTGAAGCGAAAACTGAGCGATCATGAAACTAATAATGACGGTGACGGTAAATAATGTTTTGCGATAGCCAAAGCCAGTTAATATTCGTGTTACTGCCGACTTAGCAATAATGGATCCTATTGCCATTGGTGCCATCATCATACCTGCGACGACAGCTTCATAGCCAAATCCAACTTGTAACATTAGTGGCATCAAAAAGGGAATGCTGCCGGTTCCTAACCGAGTGGCAATATTACCGCTAATACCAATACTAAAGGTGCGAGTCTTAAATAAGTTTAAAGGAATAATGGCATGTTTGATTCTTCTAGCGTGGAAGATATATAGGAATAAACAGAAGAACCCCCCTAAAACAATCGCTGCTGGGATATAGCTCGGTAAGGATTTATCACCAAATAAATCGAGACTGACAGATAACATTACAAGGCCAAAACCAAAGAGTATAAAACCAAGAACATCAAACTTACGTTTTGGCATTTTAAAGTCAGGCATCGATTTTAACGCGTATAAAATCCCTAAAACGCCAATAGGAATATTAATAATAAAAATCCAATGCCATGTCGCGTAAGTCACAAGTACCCCACCTAATAGTGGACCTAAAATTGGACCCACTAATCCAGGTATAGTGACAAAGTTTAAGATCGGAAGTAATTCACTACGTGGGTATGCGCGAATTAATGCTAAGCGAGCAACAGGCATCATCATTGCGCCACCAATACCTTGTATAACTCGCGAGATAACTAAAAAAGTTAATGAAGGTGATAAAGCACAGAGAAGGGAGCCAAAGGAAAACAGCGAAACGGCTATAATAAAAATGCGGCGAGTGCCAAATCTATCTGCAAACCAACCACTCACAGGAATAAGCAGTGCGACAGTTAATGTATAACTAACAATCGCTGATTGCATCGCTAGAGGTGAATGATGAAGACTTTTGGCGATATCCGGTAACGCCGTATTAAGAATAGTTGCATCAAGGGCTTGCATGAAAAATGCCATTGCGGCTATCCATGGAAGACCTGACATGCTTTTGGCTGTTTTTAACATCGGTAACCTATTAAAAAATAAAAGTTAAAGCAAACATAGAAAGTTATCGTGTTAGATATTTTTCCCTGTGATAGTTAATAACTTATAGCAGAGATCAAACGCTTTGGCGCTATTACCTTTTATTATGGCATTTGCCAGTTGTTGATGAGTTTCGACTTCAATAACGTCATTTTCAGTAATAGCATCAAAATAAAACTGATAAACAGAACGGAATAAATTGGCAAAAGAAATCAGAAATGGATTTGCACAAGCTTCATATATAGATAAGTGAAAGCGATGATCAACATCTATCCAACGTTGCCTATCAAATTGTTTCGCTAATAATTGCATTTCATTAGCCAATAATTTGAGTAATTTCGTTTGTTCACCTGTGGCATGTTGTGCAGCAAAGTAACAAGCCTGTGGTTCAATTGCGAGTCGCACTACATGGAAATGTTTTATCACAACGTCTTGTTCATCGCTGTTTATCCACCATTTTAGTAGATCTTGATCCAAAAAATTCCAATGAGAGGAAGGCATTACTCTTGTTCCTATCCTAGGGCGAGCAAGTAGCATGCCTTTTGCAGCGAGAATCTTAACGGCTTCTCTTATTGCAGTGCGACTGGCTTGGAATTTGTCAGATAACTCCGCTTCACTCGGTAGTATAGCGCTAGGTAAATACGTTCCTTTCAATATCTCTTGTCCTAGTTGTTCAGCAATGAGATAAGAAAGGTTCTTTTGCGAAGCTGTTTGCTGCTCACTAAATTCCATAATTGATTCCAATACATAACCTTAAGCGATTATATTACGTGAGTTAACGAATAATTGCTGCTGAAATAATCAATTCTACCGCTGTTTTAGTTGAATTTTCACCGTTTTGGTGAAAAAAAGCGCGAACGAAAAGAAAATGCAAAATAAGGGTTGCCAGAATTTTCTGACTCCCTATAATGCGCATCCGTTGTCACGACAAACCGCTTCGGTGGTCAGGTTGAAAAAAGAAACCCTCGTGATGACTGAGGTGAAAAAGAGAGAAAAAGTTGAAAATAATCACTTGACTTTCTGACAGAAAAACGTAGTATACGACACCTCGCGACAACAACCTAAACGGTTAATATCGAAAGATAAAGTCGCAACGCTCTTTAACAATTTATCAGACAATCTGTGTGGGCACTCACAGGACACTATCAAAAAAATATTTGATTTTAAGTCTTGAAGAGTGACTAACACGTTAATTCATATATGAAAGAATGTAGTCAGTTTAATTCTTTGAGCATCAAACACTTTTAATTGAAGAGTTTGATCATGGCTCAGATTGAACGCTGGCGGCAGGCCTAACACATGCAAGTCGAGCGGTAACAGGGGAAGCTTGCTTCTCGCTGACGAGCGGCGGACGGGTGAGTAATGTATGGGGATCTGCCCGATAGAGGGGGATAACTACTGGAAACGGTGGCTAATACCGCATAATCTCTAAGGAGCAAAGCAGGGGACCTTCGGGCCTTGCGCTATCGGATGAACCCATATGGGATTAGCTAGTAGGTGGGGTAATGGCTCACCTAGGCGACGATCCCTAGCTGGTCTGAGAGGATGATCAGCCACACTGGGACTGAGACACGGCCCAGACTCCTACGGGAGGCAGCAGTGGGGAATATTGCACAATGGGCGCAAGCCTGATGCAGCCATGCCGCGTGTATGAAGAAGGCCCTAGGGTTGTAAAGTACTTTCAGTCGGGAGGAAGGCGTTGATGCTAATATCATCAACGATTGACGTTACCGACAGAAGAAGCACCGGCTAACTCCGTGCCAGCAGCCGCGGTAATACGGAGGGTGCAAGCGTTAATCGGAATTACTGGGCGTAAAGCGCACGCAGGCGGTTGATTAAGTTAGATGTGAAATCCCCGGGCTTAACCTGGGAATGGCATCTAAGACTGGTCAGCTAGAGTCTTGTAGAGGGGGGTAGAATTCCATGTGTAGCGGTGAAATGCGTAGAGATGTGGAGGAATACCGGTGGCGAAGGCGGCCCCCTGGACAAAGACTGACGCTCAGGTGCGAAAGCGTGGGGAGCAAACAGGATTAGATACCCTGGTAGTCCACGCTGTAAACGATGTCGATTTGGAGGTTGTGCCCTTGAGGTGTGGCTTCCGGAGCTAACGCGTTAAATCGACCGCCTGGGGAGTACGGCCGCAAGGTTAAAACTCAAATGAATTGACGGGGGCCCGCACAAGCGGTGGAGCATGTGGTTTAATTCGATGCAACGCGAAGAACCTTACCTACTCTTGACATCCAGAGAACTTAGCAGAGATGCTTTGGTGCCTTCGGGAACTCTGAGACAGGTGCTGCATGGCTGTCGTCAGCTCGTGTTGTGAAATGTTGGGTTAAGTCCCGCAACGAGCGCAACCCTTATCCTTTGTTGCCAGCGATTCGGTCGGGAACTCAAAGGAGACTGCCGGTGATAAACCGGAGGAAGGTGGGGATGACGTCAAGTCATCATGGCCCTTACGAGTAGGGCTACACACGTGCTACAATGGCGTATACAAAGAGAAGCGACCTCGCGAGAGCAAGCGGAACTCATAAAGTACGTCGTAGTCCGGATTGGAGTCTGCAACTCGACTCCATGAAGTCGGAATCGCTAGTAATCGTAGATCAGAATGCTACGGTGAATACGTTCCCGGGCCTTGTACACACCGCCCGTCACACCATGGGAGTGGGTTGCAAAAGAAGTAGGTAGCTTAACCTTCGGGAGGGCGCTTACCACTTTGTGATCCATGACTGGGGTGAAGTCGTAACAAGGTAACCGTAGGGGAACCTGCGGTTGGATCACCTCCTTACCATTGAAGTGTTCTTGTGAAGTGTTCACACAGATTGTCTGATGAAATAGAGTCAACGGTATCAATAGGCTTGTAGCTCAGGTGGTTAGAGCGCACCCCTGATAAGGGTGAGGTCGGTGGTTCAAGTCCACTCAGGCCTACCAAAATCGAATTAATACTGCGTTATAACTTAGCTCGTTTACCCGCGTAAACGTCGCCAAGTTATGCCTTGTCTAAATTCGATTTGGCTTTTAATTTCTTGATTAAAGAAAAGACGATACTGTTAAACCTGTTATGGGGCTATAGCTCAGCTGGGAGAGCGCCTGCCTTGCACGCAGGAGGTCAGCGGTTCGATCCCGCTTAGCTCCACCATAATACTTTTGAATTATTCAGAATAGATTAGTTATAGTCTATTGCGAATAATTATGCTCTTTAACAATCTGGAACAAGCTGAAAATTGAAACAACGCACATTGTTTATCGCTTAAACAATGTGAGAGTCTCTCAAAATTTCAAACCTGAAATTTTCGGTCATTCAAACGAGTGGCATGAGCGAGCAGTGTGAAATTCGCGGCGTAGGAGCGCAGTCAGCGCAGCGTACATCGGTACGTGAGCATGACGAGCACCGCGCAACAAAGAATTTCACCACGCACAGCCATGACAGTTAGGTGATCGTTGAAACAATTTCGGGTTGTGAGGTTAAGCGACTAAGCGTACACGGTGGATGCCTAGGCAATCAGAGGCGATGAAGGACGTGCTAATCTGCGAAAAGCGTCGGTAAGGTGATATGAACCGCTATAGCCGACGATGTCCGAATGGGGAAACCCAGTGCAATTCGTTGCACTATCGTTTGATGAATCCATAGTCAAACGAGGCGAACCGAGGGAACTGAAACATCTCAGTACCTCGAGGAAAAGAAATCAACCGAGATTCCCCTAGTAGCGGCGAGCGAACGGGGAGCAGCCCAGAGTCTTAATCAGCATCAGCATCAGGAGAACGGTCTGGAAAGTCCGGCAGTAAAGGGTGATAGCCCCGTATCCGAAGGTGTTGGTGTTGTGAACTCGACGAGTAGGGCGGGACACGTGTTATCCTGTCTGAATATGGGGGGACCATCCTCCAAGGCTAAATACTCCTGATTGACCGATAGTGAACCAGTACCGTGAGGGAAAGGCGAAAAGAACCCCGGCGAGGGGAGTGAAATAGAACCTGAAACCGTGTACGTACAAGCAGTGGGAGCACCTTTTAGGTGTGACTGCGTACCTTTTGTATAATGGGTCAGCGACTTATATTCTGTAGCAAGGTTAACCGTATAGGGGAGCCGTAGGGAAACCGAGTCTTAACTGGGCGATTAAGTTGCAGGGTATAGACCCGAAACCCGGTGATCTAGCCATGGGCAGGTTGAAGGTTGGGTAACACTAACTGGAGGACCGAACCGACTAATGTTGAAAAATTAGCGGATGACTTGTGGCTGGGGGTGAAAGGCCAATCAAACCGGGAGATAGCTGGTTCTCCCCGAAAGCTATTTAGGTAGCGCCTCGTGAACTCATCTTCGGGGGTAGAGCACTGTTTCGGCTAGGGGGTCATCCCGACTTACCAACCCGATGCAAACTACGAATACCGAAGAATGTTATCACGGGAGACACACGGCGGGTGCTAACGTTCGTCGTGAAGAGGGAAACAACCCAGACCGCCAGCTAAGGTCCCAAAGTCATGGTTAAGTGGGAAACGAAGTGGGAAGGCTCAGACAGCCAGGATGTTGGCTTAGAAGCAGCCATCATTTAAAGAAAGCGTAATAGCTCACTGGTCGAGTCGGCCTGCGCGGAAGATGTAACGGGGCTAAACCATGCACCGAAGCTGCGGCAGCGACATGTAAATGTTGTTGGGTAGGGGAGCGTTCTGTAAGCCTGTGAAGGTGTGCTGTGAGGCATGCTGGAGGTATCAGAAGTGCGAATGCTGACATAAGTAACGATAATGCGGGTGAAAAACCCGCACGCCGGAAGACCAAGGGTTCCTGTCCAACGTTAATCGGGGCAGGGTGAGTCGACCCCTAAGGCGAGGCAGAAATGCGTAGTCGATGGGAAACAGGTTAATATTCCTGTACTGGTGATAATTGCGATGGGGGGACGGAGAAGGCTAGGCTGGCCGGGCGACGGTTGTCCCGGTTTAAGGATGTAGGCAGGTGAATTAGGCAAATCCGGTTCACTACATGCTGAGGTCTGATGACGAGTCACTACGGTGGCGAAGTAGCTCATGCCCCGCTTCCAGGAAAAGCCTCTAAGCTCTAGATTATCATTAATCGTACCCCAAACCGACACAGGTGGTCAGGTAGAGAATACTCAGGCGCTTGAGAGAACTCGGGTGAAGGAACTAGGCAAAATGGTGCCGTAACTTCGGGAGAAGGCACGCTGGCGCTAGGTGAAGTCCCTCGCGGATGGAGCTGAAGCCAGTCGCAGATACCAGCTGGCTGCAACTGTTTATTAAAAACACAGCACTGTGCAAACACGAAAGTGGACGTATACGGTGTGACGCCTGCCCGGTGCTGGAAGGTTAATTGATGGGGTTATCCGTAAGGAGAAGCTCTTGATCGAAGCCCCAGTAAACGGCGGCCGTAACTATAACGGTCCTAAGGTAGCGAAATTCCTTGTCGGGTAAGTTCCGACCTGCACGAATGGCGTAATGATGGCCAGGCTGTCTCCACCCGAGACTCAGTGAAATTGAACTCGCTGTGAAGATGCAGTGTACCCGCGGCAAGACGGAAAGACCCCGTGAACCTTTACTATAGCTTGACACTGAACATTGAGCCTTGATGTGTAGGATAGGTGGGAGGCTTTGAAGTGTGGACGCCAGTCTGCATGGAGCCAACCTTGAAATACCACCCTTTAATGTTTGATGTTCTAACGTGGCCCCATAATCTGGGGTGCGGACAGTGTCTGGTGGGTAGTTTGACTGGGGCGGTCTCCTCCCAAAGAGTAACGGAGGAGCACGAAGGTTGGCTAAGCATGGTCGGACATCATGCGGTTAGTGCAAAGGCATAAGCCAGCTTGACTGCGAGAGTGACGGCTCGAGCAGGTACGAAAGTAGGTCTTAGTGATCCGGTGGTTCTGAATGGAAGGGCCATCGCTCAACGGATAAAAGGTACTCCGGGGATAACAGGCTGATACCGCCCAAGAGTTCATATCGACGGCGGTGTTTGGCACCTCGATGTCGGCTCATCACATCCTGGGGCTGAAGTAGGTCCCAAGGGTATGGCTGTTCGCCATTTAAAGTGGTACGCGAGCTGGGTTTAGAACGTCGTGAGACAGTTCGGTCCCTATCTGCCGTGGGCGTTGGAAGATTGAAAGGGGCTGCTCCTAGTACGAGAGGACCGGAGTGGACGCACCACTGGTGTTCGGGTTGTCATGCCAATGGCACTGCCCGGTAGCTAAGTGCGGAAGAGATAACCGCTGAAAGCATCTAAGCGGGAAACTTGCCTTGAGATGAGTCTTCCCTGACTCTTTAAGGGTCCTAAAGGAACGTTTAAGACTAAGACGTTGATAGGCTGGGTGTGTAAGCGTAGCGATACGTTGAGCTAACCAGTACTAATGAACCGTGAGGCTTAACCTGACAACACCGAAGGTGTTTTAGAGAGAACGTTGTGAAGCGCACGCAGAGTGCGAGAAATTAGCTTGTTCAAGATTGCTGTTCTGGTTGGTGGAAGCCAACGGGAACAAAAACCGAATTTGTCTGGCGGCAATAGCGCGGTGGTCCCACCTGACCCCATGCCGAACTCAGCAGTGAAACGCCGTAGCGCCGATGGTAGTGTGGGGTCTCCCCATGTGAGAGTAGGGAACTGCCAGACATTAAATTAGTGAGAAAGCCACCCATCGGGTGGCTTTTTTGCGTTTGGGGGATGTGATACCGTTTTATCATCCTTCTGCCTTACTGTCACCACCAACCCCATCCCCGGCGCTTCCTTGCCAATCCTGCACCAGCGAACCGCATATTGATAGCCAACACATTGAGTAGAGATAAAGGAATGGCTCACTATTCGACTTATTTTCATGGTTGAGACCATTTTATAGGATGACTGGTGTTTATTTTTATGAATCGCAATCGGTATCTAAATAACATAATGGTTTAGATCGCTTTATCATACTGAGTACTCGATATCCATCTCATCAACTTATAGGTAAATAACTCGCTAGCTTATAAGCTCTGGCCTCAGAGGCTGTTAGGGAAGAGTCAAATAGCGGTAGAGATCATTGACGATCTTTAGCTCATTCTTGTTAAGGATGGTTTTTTATTATTCTGACCATAGAAGGAGACGAATATTTATTGAGTATCGATAATAAGTTAGCGATCTATAAGTAAGTTTTAACACTTTAACAATTAAATTTTTGAAAATTAATTAATTTAAAGAATGAATCAGTCGTTCAAAGCGTTTTTTTCTTCATCTTTTATTAAAATACGACAACTAATAATATCAATAAAATCAACTCATAAAGTAAAAATCATTCAGTTTATTGATCTTATGCCATTTCTGCTTACTGCTCTTATTCTTTCTTTAATTTAAAGATAATACCCTATAAAAATAGATAACTAATGTTAAATTGATGTTGCAAAAAGTTAAATATATACTACTAATAAGTAACTTAACTCGGTGTTACGAAAGATTTTTACTACGCACAATATGTTCTCATTTGTTAAGGTGGGAAAAATGAAAAATATAAGATCAGCCAATAGCCAGATATTCAGCCATATTGTGGCTGTTAGTAAGCAAAAAGAGCATGAGTTTAATAATGGGCAGGATGGTGCAGTTATTCTATCTTTACTTGTTATGTTTTTTACGCCCTTTTTGTTGCTCAATGAACTACGTAAATTGCTACACATTGATTATAGTTTAGTCTCTATAGTTGGAATTTTGGCTATCAGCGCTGCTTTGGCAGCTATGTTGTATAAGACGTTTAAGATTGGCCGTAAATTTGCTAATAAAAAAACCGTATTAGGTAATCTATTATCAATGTATATTCCGAATAATAAAAATGAGTTTGAAAATTTAAAAATAGAATCAAAAAATAACCCTGCTAATTTTCTTGAACAAGTGAGTGAATGGGTTCAAATAGAAAAAGCCACTTATTCTAAGTAACTAATTATTTTTAACGACAATACGCCACGTTATAAAATTTAGCTAGCTGATAAAAAAGCGGCTCATTATGAGCCGCTTTGCTTATTGTCTATCTTTCTAGGGTATTGGGTTTCTATATCGTTAGTGTGATTTACCTTGTTCGATACCTAAACCAATTTGTGAACGAACAAATTGCTCTCTGAAACGTTCTTTTTCCATTTTTCCTTGTTCTGAGTTATCAGTTACAGAGAATAGCCATGAAGCGACAAATGCAACGATCATAGAGAAAAATGCAGGGTATTCATAAGGATAAACTGGTTTTTCATGATGTAGGATGCTGACCCAAATTGTCGGCCCTAAAATCATCAATATAACCGCTGTCAGTAGGCCAAGCCATCCACCCGCTAAGGCTCCACGTGTCGTTAAGTTTTTCCAATACATGGAAAGTAGAATAATAGGGAAATTACAGCTTGCCGCGATAGAGAATGCGAGTCCTACCATGAAGGCGATATTTTGATTCTCGAATAAAATACCTAAGCCGATAGCGACAAACCCTAAAATGACGACAGTGATTTTAGAGACACGTAGCTCATCTTTTTCATTCGCTTTACCATTTTTTATTGCCATTGCGTAAAGGTCATGTGAAACGGCAGAGGCGCCAGCAAGAGTTAATCCTGCTACAACGGCTAATATGGTGGCAAATGCGACGGCGGAAATAAAGCCGAGAAAGAAGTTTCCTCCAACAGCGTTTGCAAGGTGTACTGCCGCCATATTGGTGCCGCCGATCAGTTTACCTGCTGCATCTTTAAATTCAGGGTTTGCACTGACAAGTACAATCGCACCGAAGCCGATAATAAAGGTTAAAATATAGAAGTAACCAATAAAACCAGTAGCATAGAAAACACTCTTACGTGCTTCTTTTGCATCGCTGACCGTAAAGAAACGCATGATGATATGAGGAAGGCCCGCTGTACCGAACATCAATGCTAAGCCAAGTGATAACGCAGATATAGGATCAGAGACTAATCCCCCTGGGCTCATAATAGAAAGGCCATTGCCATGTATTTCTACCGCTTCTTTAAATAGCGTGTTGAAATTAAAGCCAACATGTTTCATAACCATGATAGCCATGAATGTTGCGCCTGATAATAATAGGATTGCCTTGATAATTTGCACCCATGTTGTGGCGAGCATCCCGCCAAACAGAACGTATAGCACCATCAAGATCCCGACAATAACGACGGCAATGTGGTAATTCAAACCAAACAATAGTTCAATCAGTTTTCCTGCACCAACCATCTGAGCAATAAGGTAAAGTGCAACAACGACCAGTGAACCGACAGCAGATAAAATCCGTATTGGTCTTTGTTTTAGTCGATATGAGGCTACGTCAGCAAAAGTATAACGACCGAGGTTACGTAAGCGCTCAGCAATGAGAAACAGAATAATTGGCCAACCGATTAAGAAACCGATGGAATAGATTAATCCATCATAGCCTGAGGTATACACAAGCGCAGAAATGCCTAAGAAGGATGCGGCGGACATAAAGTCACCCGCGATAGCCATACCATTTTGGAAACCGGTAATTTTACCGCCAGCAGTATAGTAATCCGAACGAGAGCGAGTTCTTTTTGATGCCCAATAAGTGATATAGAGGGTGAATCCAACGAATAACAAGAACATGATAATGGCTTGGATATTCACAGGCTGTCGCTCAACATCGCCTGTCAGCGCATCTGAGAATGCGGCTGAAGAGGCAAAAAGTAGGATAAGGGGAATAATTTTTATCATTTTTGCACCTCTTTTAGGATTTCAGCCGTTAAGCGGTCATATTCACCATTTGCCCGAATAACATATAGGCCAGTTAACAGGAAAGAGATGACGATGAGCCCTACACCAACAGGTATACCTCGCGTGATATAAGAGCCTTCAGTGATAGGTGTTCCAAGCCAACTTGGGTTAAAAGCAATAAGAAAGATAAAACCGACATACAATATTAGTGTGATAGCTGACAACAACCATGAAAATCGACCACGTTTCCTTACCAATTCTTTAAAACGAGGGTTATTCTCTACCTCTTGATAAGCAGTAGCATTCATCAGAGTTCTCCTCTGTTATCGTCTTATTGGAATGTATGTAAGGTCGCCATAAAGGCGACCCTCAGGCTTATGACATACTCATTGATTGTTTTTCTTCGAGTAGTTTTTCGACAACACCTGGATCTGCCAGTGTGGAGGTATCACCTAAGTTACTGGTATCACCGGATGCGATTTTACGTAGGATACGGCGCATGATCTTACCGGAGCGGGTTTTCGGAAGCGAATCCGTCCAGTGTAGAACATCTGGCGTCGCGATTGGGCCGATTTCTTTACGTACCCAGTTACGGACTTCGGTATACAGCTCTGGTGAAGGTTCTTCCCCTGAAATTAAGGTGACATAAGCGTAGATCGCTTGCCCCTTAATGTTATGTGGGATGCCGACAACGGCAGCTTCTGCAATTTTCGGGTGTGCGACTAATGCCGATTCAATTTCAGCGGTACCTAAGCGGTGACCAGAAATATTCAATACATCATCTACACGACCGGTGATCCAGAAATAGCCGTCTTCATCTCGACGAGCCCCATCACCACTAAAATACATACCTTTAAACGTTGAAAAATAGGTTTGTTCAAAGCGCTCATGGTCACCATATAAGGTACGAGCTTGGCCAGGCCATGAGTCAACAATAACTAGGTTACCTTCTGTCGCACCTTCTAGCGGTTCTCCTAGGTTATCGACAAGAGCAGGACGAACACCAAAGAATGGTAATGTTGCTGAGCCAGGTTTTAGCATTGTTGCACCCGGAAGCGGAGTGATCATAAAGCCACCCGTTTCGGTCTGCCACCATGTATCAACGATTGGACAGCGGCTATCACCAATTTTCTTATAGAACCATTCCCAAGCTTCTGGGTTGATAGGTTCGCCTACAGACCCAAGGATACGCAATGAACGACGATGAGTGCCTTCAATAGCTTTATCGCCTTCAGCCATGAGAGCACGGATAGCGGTTGGAGCAGTATAAAGAATATTAACGCTGTGTTTATCAACTACTTGGCTCATACGGTTTACAGCAGGGTAGTTAGGTACACCTTCAAACATCAAGGTTTTTGCACCATTAGATAATGGACCATATAGCAGGTAGCTATGGCCTGTTACCCAACCTACATCGGCAGTACACCAATAAACCTCACCAGGGTGATAGTCGAAAGTATATTTAAACGTCAGTGTTGCATAGACTAAATAGCCGCCTGTTGTATGCAGAACCCCTTTAGGTTTACCTGTTGAACCCGAGGTATACAGAATAAATAGCGGGTCTTCGGCATTCATTTCTTCAGGTGGACAGTCTGCACTGACACCTTTCGTTACGTCATGCCACCATAGATCACGCCCTTCTACCCAACTCGGTACATTTCCGGTACGACGGTAGACAATCACGTTTTCAACGGTTGTGACGTTTGGATTGGTTAATGCATCGTCAACATTTTTCTTCAGCGGTATAGCGCGACCAGCACGTAAGCCTTCATCCGCTGTAATGATGAGTTTTGCCTTACAGTCGATAACACGGCCTGATACCGCTTCTGGGGAGAAGCCTGCAAAAATAACCGTATGAATTGCACCAATGCGAGCACAAGCGAGCATGGCAACTGCGGCTTCAACGACCATCGGCATGTAAATCGCGACCACATCGCCTTTACGAATACCTTGCTGTTTCAACACATTAGCGAACTGACTTACATCATGATGCAGTTCTCGATAAGTGATATTTTTTGATTGGGAGGGGTCATCACCCTCCCAAATGATGGCGGTCTGATCGCCTTTATCTGCCAGATGGCGATCTAAACAGTTAGCGCTTAAGTTAAGGGTGCCATCTTCAAACCAGCGAATGCTGATATGGCCAGGATCGAAGGAGGTGTTTTTTACTCGGGTATACGGCTTAATCCAATCAACAACCTTCCCTTTCTCTCCCCAAAACTTTTCTGGGTCTTGAATAGAGAGTTGATACTCATTGTTGTACTGTTGCTCGTTTATCAGGGCATTTTCTGCAATTTCAGCAGGAACGGGATGCTTAGTTATTTGAGTCATATTTTTATCTCCTTGCAGATGTTAATACTATGTCAAAAAATGGTTAACTAAAGCAGGAAATATAAATTTGTTTTTCTTTTGAGTGGGAGATCACGTATTAATTGTAATGAATTTAACAGGATTATCATTTGATGCGAAATCGCCAATTGGATTAATCATCTAATTATATGTGAAAAGGTAAAATTAAAGAAAAACAAAGTAGGGTGATATTGGTATTAGTTGCTAAATAAATCACCAATGATAGTTGATGAGAAAGACCATATAAATATCATGGGTTTGATAATGATTTTCATTAACAGTAAAATAACTATAATTAAGATTGATTCACAAGGTGTGAAGTTTATGAAGTGTATACCCTATGTGTCTTGGTACTGAGTGAGAGATATAGAGGTATATGTCAACAAGTCACTGGAGACAAATACAATGAGCTATACATTACCTGCTTTACCTTATGCTTATGATGCGTTGGAACCACATTTTGATAAGCAAACCATGGAAATCCATCATACTAAGCATCATCAAACGTATGTGAACAACACAAATGCTGCGTTAGAAAAATTACCGGAACTCGCTAACTTAGACATCGACGATCTGATCCAACAATTGGATAAAGTTCCTGCTGATCAACGTACTTTTGTTCGCAACAATGCTGGTGGGCACTCAAACCATACTTTGTTCTGGAAAGGCCTGAAATTAGGTACTGAGCTTGGTGGCGAGCTGAAAGCGGCTATTGAGCGTGATTTTGGTAGTGTTGATGCATTCAAAGAGCAGTTTGAAAAAGCAGCTGCTTCTCGTTTCGGTTCCGGTTGGGCATGGCTAGTACTGAAAGATGACGGCAAACTGGCTATCGTTTCTACCGCTAACCAAGATAGCCCTCTGATGGGTGAAGCCATTTCTGGTACTTCAGGCTACCCAATCATTGGTCTGGATGTATGGGAACACGCTTATTACCTGAAATTCCAAAACCGTCGCCCTGACTACATCAAAGCATTTTGGTCTGTAGTGAACTGGGATGAAGCGGCTAAACGCTTCGCTGAGAAAACCAAATAATTTACTTATTTGATTCACAACTTATCTGGCGTAGCTCTTTATTTTAAGGGCTGCGCCTTTTTGTTTTTTAGCCTCTTCTTTTCCCTACCAATCTCAGTATTGTCTCGTTTTAATTTTTTTTGTTTTATTCATAATCAGTCTCATCAATACGGCTAATATATTGATATTCTATTTCATCTGGTGTCTATAAAGTGAATGGCGGATAATGATAAATAAAGAACATAAAGGAAATGAAATGGCGAATGATATGGTAATGGGAATAGACCTCGGTACGAGTAATAGTGCTGTCAGTTTGTGGATTGAGGGAAGAGCCGTTTTAATACCGAATAAGCAAGGCGATGTTTTGACTCCGTCAGTTATCGGCCTTGATGATAATGAACAGATATTGGTCGGTAAATCAGCTCAGAAACGTTTGCAAAGCCATCCCCATCTCACTCAAGCCAGTTTTAAACGCTTTATGGGCACTAACGCGGAATTATCACTAGGCACTCAAACTTTTCGAGCCGAAGAGCTCTCTGCATTATTGCTACGTCAATTAAAAGAAGATGTTGAAGCTTGGCTTGGCTATGCCGTTAAGGATGCGGTGATTACGGTTCCTGCCTATTTTAATGATGTGCAACGACGTGCAGTGAAAACAGCAGGACAATTGGCTGGGCTCAATGTTTTAAGGTTATTGAATGAGCCTACTGCGGCATCCCTTGCTTTTGGTCTTCTTGAAAATAAAGAACATAAATATCTCACATTTGACCTCGGTGGTGGCACGTTTGATGTTTCAATCATTGATATGTTTGAAGGTGTGATTGAAGTCTGTGCGAGTAGTGGTGATGTTCGACTAGGCGGAGATGATTTCAGTGAAGAAATTTATCAATGGATGTTAAAACAGCATCCCGCCCTTAAAGAAGTCCAAGCTGAGATACGCGCTCCCTTACTTGAACAAGCCGAAGCATTAAAAATAGCGCTGAGCAAAGGCGGAGAAGCCTCCGTCTCTTTACGTTGGAATGAACAAGATTGGCATTGGACGATGACGGAGCAAATGCTAACGACATGTTGTCAGTCATTATTAACTCGTTTACAGCAACCTATCTTACAAGCCTTGCATGATTCACGTTTCACCCTTAATGACCTCGATGATATTTTGCTCGTGGGAGGTGCAACCCGCATGCCTCTGATCCGACAAACTGTCGCTCGTCTATTTGGTCGTTTTCCTCGTCATGACCTCAATCCTGATGAAGCAGTTGCGTTGGGGGCGGGAGTTCAAGCTGGTATGGTGATGGCTGATACCGCTCTTGATGATGTTATTTTAACCGATGTGATGCCATTTTCTTTGGGTATTGAAACGTCAAAAAGAAATGGAGCCTATTATGAGTCAGGTTATTTTTTACCTTTAATTGAGCGAAATACCTTCTTACCTGTGAGCAAGATGCAAACCGTTAGCACGGTTGAAGATAACCAAAAAATTATTCTATTAAAGATTTATCAAGGGGAAGCGCGTCGTGTCCAAGATAACGTCTTTTTGGGTGAAATGACGATTGATATCCCTCAGAAGCCTGCCGGAGAAGTGGATATTGATGTCCGATTTACCTATACCGTTGATGGATTACTCGAAGTTGAGTGTCGTTATCAAGGTAACCCCGAGGTATTTCGGTTATTGATAGAGAAAGTGCCGGGGCAAATGAGTGAACAACAAATCGAACAAAGCTTATTAAAAATCGCAGATTTAAAACAGCACCCACGAGATAGAAAAGAGAATCGCATACTATTGTCACGCTGTGCTCGGTTGTATGAATTTTTGCTGGGTGAAGATCGTTATTGGATGGATCAAGTAACGACGGAGTTTGAAAGGGCTCTTGATAGCCAAGATTTACGCCGTATCGCCGCTATTCGTCAGCAAGTGGAACAATTTTTGAGTCGTTATGAGGGAGACTCGCATTAATGAGTATTTGGCAAACATTGGGGATTGAGCAAACAAACGATGAAAAGGAAATTCGTCGTGCTTATGCACGGCAGGTAAAGAAATATCGACCCGATAGCCACCCTGAAGAGTATCAACAATTACGTGAAGCTTTTGAGGAGGCAAAAAGATATGCCGCTTACGCTATTGATGATGAATCTATCGATGATGAATATGCGAAAGAGCAGGCGAATATAGACATTGATGTGCCTCATTTAGAAAGCCTCTTATATCAAGAGTCTGTTAATGAAGACGCCGTTAATGATGATGAACAACAACTGCTAGAACAGCCTGAAATTCGGATGACTTATCCATTTTCAGATAGATTGTTAGATGACGATCAACCATCGGTCAATGAATTACCTGTTGTTGAAATACCTTATACCCAAGAGTTAATTGATTGGCTTGCGAAGCTGTTTATTATTGATGAAAAAGCCGCAAAACGTGAATTAGTCGAATTGTGGGAAAACGTCTCTCAAAAAGGCAGTTTGCAAACACAGCAGCGATTTCATCAAGATTTTGCATGGGCATTATCAGCGCAAGAAGGTTTAACCGAAGCCATTGTGGAACATGTTTCGTCTCTATTAGGCTGGCGGCTGGATGAATATAACTCAGAGCAAATTATTCCGTTTTATATTCAAAACGCATTAACTGAACAGCTACGCCAAACCGAGGTGGCTCGGGCATGGAAACAGTGTCAGGTTGATGCTGTTCATGGCGATTATGTGGTTGCCGAATCCATGCGTATATTGACGAGTCAAAGTGAGAAGTCTCTTTTAAAGTCCGTTTGATACCCGAGCTCATTCCGCAGATAGAGCAGCAGGTGTCTCAGCTGACGAATGAGTATCCTGAGTTAAAAGAAAAGTTTAATCCCGCGGTATTATCATTTATTAAACAACGGCGAATAGCGCTCAATTGGCGTGGTATCTTTTTATGTGTATTTTGGGGGCTACTATTAAATGTGATAGGCGCTAAACCCGACGTGAGTGTAGGCATCACGCTCGCAGTCACTGTGGTCATGATATATTACTTATTTTTTAGTGATTATATTATGTTTTGGTTTCATGCGAGATCAAAAAAGGGATTTACTCTCTTCCTCATGAGTGACTTTTTGATTAGCTTGGGGGTGCTAGCCATCTTTGTTATCACCTTCTTTGGCATTGCTCGCGAATTGATAGTCGGTTTAAATATAGGGCCTGCACAAGGTGCGCAAGCCATGGTCATTTTTATCCTTATGGGGCTTTTATGGTATGCATGGCCGAGAGATCAGCCCGCTTTACGCAGACCAAGTATGATGATGTATCGTCTATTGGTTAGCCCATGGTCACTGCTACAGTGGTTTAAGTTTTCATGGTTTTCATTGGTTTGGTTAGTGGTTCTCTATATTATTTGTTATAAAACAATGTTTGAGATATTGGCGTTCTATACTGAGTTTTTCAAGGTAGGGTAACAGCCTATATCTCGCCTAATAATTGTTGTTCTACTGAATTTAAAGCCATTATTAAGGTGTGATATCGATGCAAATTCATCCTCAAGTCTATATTGGCGAAGTCAAAGCGACACGAGAGTGTGGTCAGAGTGCTATCCATAAGCGTCAAGTGGATGGTTTGTTATCCTTGGGGCAATTAGGGCTTGAGGGGGATGAGCAAGCTGAAAAACGCTTTCATGGTGGCCCTGATCGCGCACTATGTCATTATCCGGCAGAGCACTACCCATTTTGGACTAATGCTTACCCTGAGCTAGAGTCTCTTTTCACTCCGCCAGCGTTTGGTGAAAATATTTCAACCCAAGGAATGACGGAAGAGAATGTCTTTATTGGCGATATTTATGCTTGGGGTGATGCTCGTATTCAAGTGACGCAACCTCGATCGCCATGTTACAAGCTTAACGGTCTTACCGGCGTTGAAAATTTTGCTCAAAGAATGCAAGAAAATGGTCGTTGTGGTTGGTTGTACCGAGTGATAAAAACGGGAACAATCAGTACCGCAACACCAATAACGCTCTTAAGTCGTAACAGCGATGTTTCTGTTCAAGAAGCGATTATGATCGCTTTTCATGCCCCCTTTGATGAAGAGCTATATCAGCGTTTGCTTGGCGCCGCAGGGTTGTCTGCAAGTTGGAGTCTGACGATGCAAAATAGGCTTGAGCATCGTCGAATTGAGGCATTTAGCCATCGCTTATTTGGCAAGCGTGGCTAATATGCTTAGAGGTGGCCGCCGATAAATTGTTGATACCAAGGCTCACGGGCGAATAATTCCGCGTGTGTTCCTTGGTCAATGATTTCACCAGAAGCCATCACAACAATATGATCCGCTTGGCTGGCTAGCATCGGTTGGTGAGTGACCACAATACGTGTCTGTTGTTTGGCTCTGAGTAGCTGCTCAATCACAGAAGCCGTATTGATGTAATCAAGGCTGGCGGTTGGCTCATCCATCAAAATAATATCAGGACGACTTAATAGTAGCCTCGCAATGCATAAACGCTGTCGTTGCCCACCAGAGAATCGTTGTCCTCCTGCACCGACATCCGCATCGAGTAAAGCGTGGTCTGCATCGATATTGAGTTGTTGAAGCATCGCAATCATTGATGTGTCATCAATCTCGTCTGAATGAACCGCTAAATTTTGTCGTAAGCTGCCTTTAAATAATCGGTTATCTTGAAATAATATTCCTCGCTTACGACAAAGTGCTTCTTGTGATAGTAGCGCTATATTTTGATTACCATACCGGACTTCGCCTTGTGAAGGGTCTTGCAAGCGCGCCAAAAGATGCAACAAAGTACTTTTTCCTGCACCAGATGCCCCTACAATAGCCGTAAATGTATTGGCTTTTAACGTTAAATCTAGCGGCTTTAATCGCGTTTTACCCTCCGCTGTGCGCTGAGACAAGGCATGACAACTCACGCTATTGTCAGTTGGTATTGGTGATGAACGCACAAAATGAAGCTCAGGTGTTTCCAATGCTTGAGCAATCTGATTGAGGGATTTTTTAGCTTGGCGTAAGGCTTGGTCTAAATGGGAAAGCAACCAGAGTGGCTCAATAAAACGCGCTAATAACAACATGGCAGCTAACCACATAGAGAGTGTGAGTGTTCCATGATTGACAGCCAATAAGCCTAATGCGAATAAACCGATAAAGGATACTTGAATAGCGAATGAAAACAGTAAATGAAAAGGCAAGCTACGACGCTGAAGTTCTTTTTGTGTCTGATATTGCTGAGCCAAACTCAGTTCTAGACTCTGTTGTTGCTGTTGGCTGATACCTGCTCTACGAAACAACGGTTGGTGTGTGGCAAAGTGATCTAATTTATCAATGACATTCTGCTGTGAGACAGATACTTGCTTTTCAGAGAATGACACCTGTTTGGCAGAAAAACGTAAAACAATGAATAGCATAAAGCCGATCATTAACAGGATGCCCCCTAGCCAAAAATTCAGAATCCATGCCCCCAAGATCACGGTCAAAGGGGTAACAATTCCGCTAATGATAGGATGTAATAAGTGGGCTGGGATGGACATTGCATGGGAGACTGGCCCTGAAACTAAACTTGTTGCACTCGGAATTGGTTTTAATGAGACAGGTAGATGGCGTATTAAAGCAGAGGTAAGCGAGCGCATAACGATGCCACCCGCAAGGTAGCCTTTCTGAGTGGCGATAAAAACAACGGTTAATGAAGCTAAGCTACTGACCAAAAGCCAAACCAGCGCACGGATATCACCGGATCCCCAATTGATGATCACAGGAACGAGTAGCAGTCCGCTAATACCGTCTAAGATAGCAGCGAATACCATCCATAATAGCGCACTGCGGACGGTATTTAAGAACATACGGATCATGCTGTTTCCTCCAATGCATGTAGTAGCTGTTGATATTGGGGAGTATGTTCAGAGAGTTGTTGATGTGTGCCTTGAGCAATAATTTGCCCTTCTTCCAATAAGATCACCGTATCTGCATGACATAAGGAGGCCAGATCATGAGTGATCAAGATGCGAGTACGCGGGTCTTGGCTTAATAGCTGGAAAAAGAGTTCGGCATTTTGCGGATCTAATGCCGATGTTGGCTCATCAAACAACAGAATAGGGGCTTTAGAGAGCAGCACACGAGCAATGGCTAAACGTTGAGCTTCACCGCCTGATAAGGTGATATCATGACCAACTAAACTGTCTAGCCCCTTTGGTAATTGCTGAAACCGTGTTAGCAGATTTAATTTTTCAAGGTAGTCAGTGATTTCTACGTCTGTTGCATCGGGCGCAAATAACTGTAGATTTTCTTTGAGCGAATACGGCATCGGTTGAGTATTTTGCATCACGATAGATACTTGCTGGTTTAACCCCGCTAATGAGAATTGAGGGAGAGGCGTTGTATCAAAGTATAATTCGCCACGAGTTGGGTCGAGGAATCGCGCCATCAATTGTAAAAGTGTACTTTTCCCTGCTCCCGATGCACCTACAATAGCGATAAGCTGACCCGGCTGAATGGTCAAGTTAAGGTTAGAGAGTAACGTTTTATTCTGTACACAATAATCAACATCGTGAATATAGATGGAACAAGGCACTCCTTGCAGTGATTTATCACCATACTGCATGTCTGGTTGCTCAAGAAAATGGCGAATACGCTCTGAAGCTGCTACCGCATGGTTGAGGGCATCGGCACCATGACCCATGGCTGCAATTGGCGCAGTAATACTATGCATCAAAAGAATAAATAACACCATTTGCGGCAGTGATACCGATGTCGGCACGACAAACGCGCCAATAATCACCCATAACGTCAGTAATGTGGTGCTCATGCCTATTTGGGTTAGCGAACTGAATGCACCGATTTTGTTGACCCAGTGGTTAAAAGCCATTAGAAAGGCGGAAAGCGTTTGTGTCACAGCCCGTTGAATGGCGCGGTTTGGATACTGCCTGGCAAGTAATGGGTTGTCGGCAAACTCCGCATATTGAGCATATAAATCCCCCATCGTTTGGTTACGAGCTGTGAATAGCGATTGATAACGTGGTGAGCGTAGCTGGCGGAACAGGTAAATGGTGATGATTAAAGGAAGTAGGCAAAAAATCATTAATGCCCAATTGGTCCATAATAAGATCAGTGTTGCTGTTATGGGAACCACCAACAATTGAGCCGAATCGGCCGGCGCGTGGGCGGTGAGTTGATGAAGCAAGCGCACATCGCGATCCACCATTTTTTGGATCCCTTCTTTGCCTGAATACACGAATTCACTTAAAGGAAGTCGATGAAGTTTATCCAGTATTTTTAGCCTCAATTGATAGCATAATTGGTTATCCGTTTGATGGGTTAGGTATAAGGCAACTGTTTGACAAACGAGCCATAAAATCCCACTAATCAATGCGATAATGACCCAAGTATTTCTTTGTTCAACAGGGGATAAGGCAACTTGGCTAATTGCAAGCCAAGGGATCAGGGAGCTAATACCTGCGATGGCCTGTAAAATGAGAGCAAATGTTAGAGTGAAACGATAAGGGCGTAGCAATGCCCAAAGTGCGCGGTACATAGAAACCTCCATTGCTAATTCGCTACTTTAATGGATTTCTTTGTTTAACAGGTGGTGAGTTGTTTCGATGCCGAGACTATTTGTTTGGATAACGGGCTTTATCGAGAAGAAAACGTGATTAAATTCAGCAGACTTATTTGCGTTTTTCAGTAAGATAAATAGGACTGGAATAAAAAGGGAATGGCAATGCGGTATGATTTAAATGACCTCTATTATTATGTCAAAGTGATAGAACACGGTGGATTCTCTCAAGCAGGCCTCGCATTGGGTATCCCAAAATCCAAGCTTAGCCGCCGTATTGCTGACCTTGAGAAAAAACTCAATGTTTCCTTAATTTACCGTTCCACTCGTCAGTTCCATGTGACTGAAATCGGCCAAACCTTTTATCAGCAATGTAAAAATGTGGTCGATGAAGCGAAAATCGCTGAGGAGCTGATTTGCTCTGTCCAAACCGACCCAAAAGGGATCATTAAGTTGTCTTGTCCTGTTGCCTTACTACAAGTGTATCTGCAAGATCTATTAGTTGATTTTATGGTGAAGTATCCGGATATCGATGTACAGATCTTAGCGGTTAATCGACCTGTTGATGTGATCAGTGAAGGACTAGATGTCGCGCTGCGTGTGCGTTCGTTGCCATTAGATGATTCAGGTTTAATGATGAAAGTACTCGGTTATTCACGACGTATTTTGGTTGCTAGCCCGTTGTTATTTAAGGGAGAAGAGCCTCTGCAACAACCCGAAGAGTTAGTGAATTATCCAATATTGGCAAATTCCGAGCATTCGCAAAATTATACGATGACTCTGAAAAACAGTGATGATTTAAGCTTCACGCAGCATTTTATTCCCAAATTAGCGACAACAGATATTTTGACCTTGTATAAAGCCGCATTAAAGGGAATTGGTATTGCTCGATTGCCTTATGGCGTGGTGGAAAAAGACCTAAGTTCAGGAGCATTGATTGAGATCTTACCTGAATGGCGTTTTCCTGAAGATATTATTCATGCAGTTTATCCATCAAGAAAAGGTTTATTGCCATCTGTTCAACTGTTATTAAATTATTTGGCTGAGAATATTTCACCAACGGTGAAATCGTCATAATTCATTATGGTAAAAAAGAACTCCCCAATAGTGATGCCATTGGGGAGTGATAAACGTTATTGATGTATACGCCCAAATTTACCATTATTAAAGTCATTAACTGCTTCAATGATCTCTTTATCGCTATTCATCACAAATGGACCATAGCCAACAACCGGCTCATCAATAGGTTCACCGCTTAAGAAGAGCACCACCGCTTCTTCAGTGGCTTCCATGATAATATTGCTATCACTATCATCGAGGATAATTAGCTCCCCTTCGTTTAAACTTGTGTGGCCATCAATAATGAGTGAACCATGCAACATGACTAGGCCAACATGACGGCCTGTTTTGGTTTGTAGTCCGAAGGTTTTGCCTTTTTTCAGCGTCAAATCCCAAACATCCAGAGGAGTAAACGTGCGAGCAGAACCTTGATTCCCTAAATAATCACCGGCAATAACACGTAAGATACCGGCATCATTAGGTAAAACAATATTGGGAATATGGCTACTTTTTAACAGCTGGTATCCTGGGGTCGCCAATTTATCTTTAGCCGGTAAATTGACCCACAGCTGCACCATATCTAGGGTGCCCCCATTTTTCATAAAGTCATCGGATTGGTACTCTTGGTGCAAAATACCAGATGCCGCTGTCATCCACTGTACGTCTCCAGGACCAATCACTCCCCCTTCACCTGTCGAGTCATGATGTGCAACCTCACCATCATAGACGATAGTCACCGTTTCGAAACCCTTGTGTGGATGTTCTCCAACACCACGGTTTTCAGCATCTGAACTTGGAAATGTAAAAGGTCCTGCTCTATCAAGTAAAAGAAATGGGTTGAGATATTTCCCGTGATTGTTATAGCTAAACAATGAACGAACGGGGAAGCCATCTCCAACCCAATGGCTGCGCGGTGCGTTATAAATACCAATGATCTTTTTCATGGTCATACTCCTAAAATAGATTCTGATGTATTTATCATAGGGGCACGATTTCGTGATCAGTAGTGGTAAAAATAGGTTTCATTGTTTCATTATTAGAACAATAAATCAGACTTTTATTATCCTATTTTTAGAACAGTGTTTACTAAAAACCGGACTACTCAACAAAAAACCGATGAATTAATGTAAATAACAAGAGAGCGGGGCAGCGATTGTTCTATTTCTCGTTTAAAAGCATTTCATTATTTTATTGATTAAGAGGTTTCATTATGAGTAATCCAGCAAACTTCAATGGGCAGCGTCCTGTTATTAATCCAGATGATGCAGTAATGTTATTGATAGATCACCAAAGCGGTTTATTCCAAACCGTTGGTGATATGCCAATGACAGAGCTGCGTGCACGCGCTGCTGTTCTTGCAAAAATAGCCTCATTAGCAAAAATGCCTGTCATCACAACAGCTTCTGTCCCACAAGGTCCTAATGGCCCTCTGATCCCTGAAATTCACCAAAATGCGCCGCACGCACAATATATTGCTCGTCGCGGTGAAATTAACGCATGGGATAACCCTGAATTTGTTGAAGCAGTGAAAGCAACGGGTAAAAAACAGCTGATTATCGCGGGCACGATAACCAGTGTTTGCATGGCTTTCCCAGCGATTAGTGCAGTGGCAGATGGTTACCAAGTGTTTGTCGTCATTGATGCATCTGGTACTTATAGCAAAATGGCACAAGAAATTACTTTAGCACGCATGGTTCAAGCTGGTGTTGTCCCTATGGATACAGCCGCAGTTGCATCTGAAATTCAGAAAACGTGGAATCGCGAAGATGCGGCAGAATGGGCACAAGCTTACACGCAAATTTTTCCTGCATATCAATTGCTCATTGAAAGCTATATGAAAGCTCAAGACGTTTTGAAAAACAATGAACAATTAGATTCAGAACGCTAAGCCGAGTTTCTCACTCGAATGCTCAGTAGCCTTTACGAAAGTAGAGGCTACCTATCTTTATTAATTCAAATAAAACGAATAATTAGGATGTACTCAATGAAAAAATGTGTATTGCCATTACTGGCTTCACTATTTGTCGTAGGCACTGCTCAGGCAGCAAATTATCAGTTAGATCCAACCCATACTAAAGCCGTTTTTTATATTGATCACTTTAATACATCCACGAATAGTGGTGGTTTCTACAACATTAGTGGTGATATGAGCTATTCCCCAGAAAAAAACATGGGAAGCATTAATGTCAAAATTCCAACGGAGACATTAAATACCGGTCTAACAGCGTTTGATAACCATATTAAGAGCGCTGATATGTTAGAAGTAGAGAAATACCCAACCATCGAGTTTAAATCAACTAGATGGAACTTTGCGGATAATAAACCGGTTTCGATTGATGGCATTTTAACCATGAAAGGACAGTCTCATCCCGTTCAATTGAAAACCACCAAATTCGGTTGTTATTTCAGTCCTATTTTTAAAGCAGATGTTTGTGGTGGTGACTTTGAAACGACCATTGACCGTACAAAATGGGGAGTCGATTTCCTTGCAAAAGAGGGAATGGCAAAAGAGGTGGTGATAAAAATACAAGCGGAAGCCATCAAACAATAAATTGAAAGGTGGAGTATGTTACAGAGAGTAAAAAAACACCCCATCGCGATGATGTCATCGGCGATAGTGGCTTTGGCTTTATCCGTTGGCGCTGCACAAGCTGTGGATTATCAAGCGAGTATTAAAGAAGGCCCGATTAAAATTATCAACTTAGATGAGTTAGAAGACCAAGTTGCAAAAAACATGGAAAAAGGGGCTTTTGGCTATATTCGAGGTGGTGCGGAAGATGAGCTGAATCTGGATAAAAATACCCGTAGCTTTGATAGAAAGTATATCATGCCAAGAGTAATGCAAGGTATTGAAATCAAAGATATTGACTTATCAACCCAATTTTTAGGAATTGATTTAAAAACGCCGATTATCCAAGCCCCGATGGCCGCTCAAGGTTTAGCTCATCAAGATGGTGAAATTGCGACTGCCAGAGGGATGGCGCAAGCAGGGTCAATTTTTTCACTAAGTACTTATGGTAATAAAACTATTGAAGAAGTTGCCGAAGTTTCAGGAGAAAGCCCCTTTTTCTTCCAACTTTATATGAGCAAGAATAATGCGTTTAATGAATTTACCTTGAAACGTGCGAAAGAGAGTGGTGCCAAAGCGATTATTTTAACGGTGGATTCGCCTGTTGGTGGGTATCGCGAAGATGATATTCGCAATAACTTCCAATTTCCACTTGGCTTTGCCAACTTAGAGCTGTTTGCTAAACAAAATGATGATGGTTCGAAAACAGGTAAAGGGGCAGGGATCAGCGAAATTTATGCTCAAGCGAAACAAGCCTTTACGCCAGCAGATATTGCTTATGTGAAAAAACTATCTGGCTTACCTGTTATAGTGAAAGGGATCCAGTCACCTGAAGATGCAGATAGAGTGATTAAGGCGGGGGCAGATGCGATTTGGGTATCCAATCATGGTGGACGACAACTAGATAGTGGCCCTGCTTCTTTTGATGTTCTACCTTCCATTGCAAAAGTGGTAAACAAACGTGTTCCTATCGTTTTTGATAGTGGTGTTCGCCGTGGTTCTCATGTGTTTAAAGCGTTAGCAAGTGGTGCTGATGTTGTCGCGATTGGTCGCCCAATTTTATATGGGTTAAATTTAGGCGGTGCAGAAGGGGTGAATTCCGTTATTCAGCAACTGAATAAAGAGTTATCCATTAATATGATGTTGGGTGGTACGAAAAATATTGAAAGTGTAAAAGCAACGACGCTTTATACCGATAAAGATTTTCAATAAAATTCATTAAGTAAAAAGACGGGAGATAACCCCCGTCTTTTTATACAGTGAAGACCATTAGATGCTAAATCCACCATCAATATTTAAATTTGCCCCCGTGATATAAGCCGCAGCTGGGCTAGCTAAATAGGTGACAAAACTTGCGATTTCGTCGGCGCTGGCATAACGTTTTAACGCCATGATCTGTTTTAGACTCTCTGCAAACTCCCCTTGTTCGGGATTCATGTCTGTGTTGACAGGACCTGGCTGGATATTATTCACAGTAATACCTCGACTAGCGACATCACGCGCCATCCCTTTAGTCAGTCCTACGATAGCTGCTTTACTCATTGCATAAGCACTACCGCCTTCAAAGGGCATCCTTTGTGCGTTAATGCTACCAATATGAATGATACGCCCATTATTATTCATCACTTCTAATGCTGCTTGGCTAGCAATAAACAGGCTACGAACATTGAGATAATAGGAACGATCGAACGCTTCTAATGACAAACTATCCAACGTGCCGAGTTCTAAAATACCAACGTTGTTAACTAAGATATCAAGGCTACCAAAAGTGCTGGCAGCTTGTGTGATGGCGGCTTTTATTTCTTTTTCATGAGCACTATTTGCTTTGATTGCCAACACATTACCTGAAAAGTGTTCAATCTCGGCCACTAAAGCTTCAGCTTTATCAGCAGAAGAGGCGTAGGTAAAAGCGACACTGGCACCCGCTTGAGCAAATTGTTTGACGATAGCAGCACCGATACCTCTCGACCCACCTTGAACAAAAGCAGATTTATTTTTGAATAACATAGACTCACCTTAACGTAATCACATATTCATGAATGAGGTATTTGACTGAGAAAAGCAGCAAGACACCAGAGTGATAAATCGATGAAGTTATTGAAAATAATTGAAGGTGAAGGGGAGAATGAATGCTTAAATGAAAAGCCCTTACCTTAGAAAAGGCAAGGGCATATTTTTATTACAGTTGAGGGCGTTTTACAAAACCAATCGCTTGATACACTTTATCCAATGTTTCTTGGGCACGTGCTGCTGCTTTGGTTGCACCTTCATCCATAATTTTGTTGAGCAAAGCTTCATCATTACGGAAGTGGTGGTAACGCTCTTGCAGGGTTGTCAACATACCTGCTACCGCTTCAGCAACCGCTCCTTTTAGATGACCGTACATCTGGCCTGCAAATTCAGCTTCAAGTTCAGGAATACTTTTACCTGTAATGCCTGACAGAATATCTAGCAGGTTTGAGACCCCAGGTTTATTTTCGATATCATAAATAACACGAGGTGGCTCTTCTGAATCGGTCATTGCACGCTTAATTTTCTTCGCAGCACCTTTTGGATCTTCGAGTAGAGCGATCAGGTTATTGCGGTTTTCATCCGACTTAGACATTTTCTTCGTTGGATCTTGCAATGCCATTACTCGAGCGCCGCCACCTGTTGGAATAAACGGATCTGGAACAGTGAAGATATCACCATAAATCGCGTTAAAACGCTGAGCGACATCGCGGCTCAATTCAAGATGCTGTTTTTGGTCAATCCCAACAGGAACCTTGTTGGTTTGATATAGCAGGATATCGGCCACCATTAATACTGGGTAATCAAACAGACCCGCGTTGATGTTCTCTGAATGGCGCGCTGATTTGTCTTTAAACTGAGTCATACGGCTTAATTCGCCGAAATAGGTGTAGCAGTTCAGTGCCCAGCTGAGTTGTGCATGTTGTGGAACATGAGATTGGACAAAAATAGTGCTTTTTTGATGGTCGATGCCGCAAGCAAGATAGAGTGCTAATGTATCGAGTGTTCTTTTACGGAGCTCGTCTGGATCTTGGCGTACTGTAATGGCATGTTGGTCAACGATACAATAGATGCAGTCGTAATCATCTTGCATTTGTACCCACTGACGTAGCGCACCCATGTAGTTACCGATGGTCAATTCACCGGAAGGCTGCGCGCCGCTGAATACGATAGGTTTTTGGGTTTGCTTTTGTTTTTCAGTGGGTTCACTCATTGCTTGTTATATCCTTTAATTATTTTGTGTCAGATAAACCGATAGTAGGCAGGATATCTGAAAAGTGTGTTAATACACAGTCAGGTTCGCTCAGTGCGATGGATTCACCGTAGTTATAACCATAAGTTAAGCCAACGCTAGGGCATTGTGCGCTTTTTGCGGCAATAATATCATTACGGGAATCACCGACAAAAAGCAATTCCTCTTTACGTAAACCCAGCTTGCCCATGGTCAGGTACAGTGGAGCTGGGTGTGGTTTTTTTTCTTTCACATCATCACCGCCAAGAACCAGAGAAAAATAGCTATCAATGGCTAACTTCTTCAGTAAAGGGGCGATAAATGGGGTTGGTTTATTGGTCACAATAGCCATCGGTAAGCCGTGCTGAGCGAGTTTTTCCAGTGTTGCTTTGACTTCAGGAAATAACTCGCTGCCTGTTGTGACAGAAGTTGCATAGAATTTATCGAAGCTTTCGCGAGTGGCGCTGTGGAGCTTGGGAGTTATCGTTGCTCCCGCCCAGGTTAAGGCGCGGTCAATCATGATGTCAGCGCCGTTACCTACCCAAATTGAAACACGCTCTTTTCCAGCGGGTGGAAAGCCTTGTTCTTCTAGGGCGCGGTCTAACGCTTCTGACAGCCCAGCAGCGCTGTCAACGAGAGTACCATCTAAATCAAACGCGATGGCTTTGATATTTTCTAAACGCGGTTGTGTCATTGAGATACCTTTTGTAATTCCTTACGCATTTGATCAATGACGGCTTTGTAATCGGGTTGACCAAAAATTGCAGAGCCTGCAACAAAGGTGTCGGCACCCGCAGCAGCAATTTCGGCAATATTATCAATTTTCACGCCACCATCGATTTCCAAGCGAATATCATAACCGCTTTCATCAATCATTTTACGGACTTGGCGCAATTTAGTTAGTGTATGAGGGATAAAAGATTGGCCACCAAATCCTGGGTTTACCGACATGAGTAGGATCATGTCTACTTTATCCATCACATACTCTAGGTGGCTCAATGGTGTTGCTGGGTTGAAAACCAAACCCGCGGTACAACCGTGCTCTTTAATCAGTTGCAGTGTTCTATCGACGTGCTCACTGGCTTCCACATGAAAACTGATGTGGTTTGCGCCAGCTTTGGCAAAATCAGGAATAATTCTGTCGACAGGTTTAACCATCAAGTGAACATCAATCGGAGCGGTGATACCGTAATCACGCAGAGCTTTACAAATCGGTGCGCCGAAAGTGAGGTTAGGAACATAGTGGTTATCCATAACATCAAAGTGCACAATATCTGCACCAGCTGCCAGTACTTTTGCGGTATCTTCGCCTAAACGGGCAAAATCTGCAGATAAAATAGATGGGGCAATGAGAAAATCTTTCATTATTGTCTCCGATTATTTAAATGTTACCCGAGAGTCATTCCACGCCGGACGAAAGGCGTTTGGTGCTTGTCTTATCCGTTTTTTTTGGCAATTTTAGTGCGGGTTCTTCATTATATAATGCCAATAGTTCATTGACTTTATTACGATTAAGTATGTTTCGACTGATTGTTCGACGCACTTTGACTATATGTAATTTAGCCTGATGATACCACTCTCTGGTTGCTGGCGTGTCATGATTTGAAATCAGAACCGGAATTTTGCGATCTGAAGACAAATAATGCGCTAGGCGAGCAAGATTTTGTTGTTCTTGCGCACTGAATGCATTGGTGTGGTATGCCGTAAAGTTTGCCGTTTCAGACAATGGGGCATACGGTGGGTCACAGTAAACCACGGAACCTGATGGTGCCGACAAGAGTGTACTTTCGTAGTGTTGAGTGACAAAGGTGGCTTTTTGAGCCTTTTCGGCAAACCACAGTAGCTCTTCTTCTGGAAAGTAAGGCTTTTTATAACGGCCAAATGGAACGTTAAATTCACCACGTGAATTGTAACGGCATAGACCATTGTAGCAATGACGATTCAGATATAAAAATAATACACTACGTTTGATAGGGTCTGTAGATTGGTTAAATTCTTCACGCTTCAGATAGTACTGCTCAGCAGTATTAAATTCAGGCGTAAAGATCTGACGAACTTCCCCGATAAAAGAGTCAGTCCGGTATTTTACCGTATTGTAGAGATTAATTAGGTCACTGTTGATATCCGCTAGGACATAAGCGTCATAGCTGGTGTTTAGAAAAACAGAGCCTGCCCCTACAAAGGGCTCGATCAAGCAATCACCCTGTGGAAGATGTTTTTTAATATCTTCCACTAGAGGGTATTTACCGCCAGCCCATTTCAAAAAAGCGCGTGTTTTTTTCATGCCGTCTTATTATTACAAACGTTTAGAGTCGTATTAGGAACTCTGTCAGGACAGCATAATGCGCCCGCGATAAAACGTTGTTATTTTTGATCCTGTTGAACTTGCTTCATATTTCTAACCCATGGTTTTTTCGCTTGAACTTCTGCTGGTAAAGTCGCAATAGCGCTTTTAGCTTCATTAACAGAACGATAGTTTCCGTGGATCAGAACATACCAAGTTTGCCCATTACGGATTGTTTTATAAACTTTATAGTTATTGAGTTTATGTTGTTTAGCGAAAGCTTCTAATGTATCTGAGCGGCTTGCACTGCTTAACTGTAATGTATAGTTACCTGCTGGAGCAGACATTAAATTACCACTTTGAGCGTTATTTGCTGTTGTGGTTTTTGCTGGCTGCTTAGTCTGAACAGGTTGTTTGGTTTCTACAGGTTTTGTCTGTGGTTTCTCAGGTTTCACCGGCGTAGTTTGTGGTTTTGATGCAGGTGGCGTCTGAACCACTGGTGGTGGTGCGATATTCTGTGCAGGTGTATTTTGGGCGCCTTGATTAAGTGTTTGTCCTTGATTCAAAGCATCGGCAACATCACCTGGGATCTCAATTCGTTCACCATAACCATTTTGTGGTTGCTGCTGAGTACCCTGTGTTGGGGTTGGGTTCACAGAGGGGACATTAATTTCTTGTGTTTGTCCTTGTTGACCCTGATTAGCACTGAGCGACGAGGAACCTGATAAATCGATGTTACGCTCATTCGATGAGGACGTCGTCGCTTGCTGTCTTTCATGCTCCGTTGGCGCCTTTAAGGCTGAGCTAATGGCGATAATCAGTAATAACAAAACTAAAACACCAACACCGATCATGATATGCTGACGTGATAGTGTTAATTTGGGTTTTGCTGCTGGTGATGGGCGGCTACGACCAGTTGGACGGTCGGATGCATCAGGCCGCAGATCATTCTGTGCTTGAGGCTGATTATCTGGTTTAAATTCGTCCATTTTGCCCTCCCGAATAAAAATTGCCTTGTGATCGAGATAAAATTTCTCTTTTCATTACGGCCTCTTAACGAGTAAATAGTGTATACCCGCAATGTTGCAAAGGATAGTTTTATACTTGCCATATCGTTTGCATACGATAAATACGACATGGACATGACATGTCTAAAAGTCTAAGTGTTTAAGTGAATGTTGTAACCTGAAACTTTAGACATAGCGTATAATTTAACGACTTTAAGACATATCTGCCAGAAACATTTTAAAACCTCAGGTTATCTGGCTGGTTTTAAAATGCTTCTGGTTGATAATTGCTCAAAGGCGATTCAGGTTTTAGGGTAAACAGGAAGATATTGCATCTTGAACGACTTGTGTTTCAACATCTGAACGCATTTCTGCATGTCCGATGGTGGTTGGTAAGATCAAATGCAATTTTCCGCCCATGACTTTTTTATCTCTTAGCATGTGAGGTAAATAGTCATCGGGTTGCATTTGCTCTGGGCCGGTAACGGGTAATTGTGCACGTTCTAACAGCGTAATGATGCGCTGTGTTTGTTGCGCTGTGAATGTTCCTATGCGTTCTGCTGTTTTCGCTGCCATGACCATACCCGCAGCAACGGCTTCACCATGCAGCCAGACACCATAGCCCATATGTGCTTCAATGGCGTGGCCAAAAGTATGACCGAGGTTAAGTAATGCTCTTAACCCGCTGGTTTCTTTTTCATCAGCAGCGACCACTTGCGCTTTTAATTCACAACAACGACGAATGCAGTAAGCCATTGTTTGGTTATCTAATGCCATCAAGGCATCGATATTTTCTTCTAACCAGCTAAAAAACTCACCATCAAGAATGATGCCATATTTGATGACCTCGGCGAGACCAGAGGCAAGCTCTCTCTTTGGTAGCGTTTTTAAACAATCAAGGTCAATGATGACAGAGGCGGGTTGATAAAATGCCCCGATCATATTTTTACCTAATGGATGGTTAACCGCAGTCTTACCACCAACGGAAGAGTCAACTTGTGACAGTAACGTCGTGGGGACTTGAATAAAGCGTACACCACGCTGATAGCTTGCCGCAGCGAAACCTGTTAGGTCACCGATAACTCCCCCACCAAGAGCAATGAGGGTGGTATCGCGATTATGGTGTTTTTCAAGTAATGCAGTGAATACATCGTTCATAATGAACAACGATTTGTATTGTTCACCATCAGGTAGAACGATGGAATCGACTGTTACTCCTATTGCTTTAAGGGCTTGCGTGACTTTATCGAGATAGATGGGCGCAAGTGTTTCGTTGGTCACGACCATGGCTCGTTGACCTGCTTTAAGAGGCCAAAAAGCATCTGGTTGGTTGTAAAGACCAGGGGCAATAGTGATTGGATAACTACGTTCATCCAACGTAACAGTGATTTTTTCCATCTTGCTTTACCTTGTAGCCATTACGGGTGTTAAGTTAGTTTTTTTCTAACAGCTCGATGATTTGGCTCGCCACAACTTTGGCACTTTGCTCATCAGTATGAATAGTGATATCAGCGATCTCTTCATACATTGGGTTGCGTTCAGATGCCAGTTTTTCGAGAACCTCACGTGCAGGTTCGTCTACCTGTAATAGTGGACGTTTTTTATCACGTTGAGTTCGAGACAACTGCTTCTCGATAGTGGTTTCGAGATACACAACAACACCACGAGCGGATAGGCGATTGCGAGTTTCTTTCGATTTTACTGAACCGCCACCTGTTGCGAGCACGATGCCTTGTTTTTCGGTAAGCTCATTGATGATTTTTTCTTCGCGATCGCGGAAGCCTTCCTCGCCTTCTAGGTCAAAGACCCAGCTTACATCTGCGCCTGTACGTTTTTCAATCTCGTGATCAGAGTCAAAAAACTCCATATTAAGCTGTTGAGCCAATTGACGACCAATAGTACTTTTGCCGGCACCCATCGGTCCAACCAGAAAGATATTGCGTTTCTCTGCCATGTTTTTTGGTATTACTACGATTATTCGTTAATGATAACCCGCCCCGCCAATCGAATTAGCGACGGGACCTAAACTGAAACCTCATGAATGATAAGTGAGATCAGATAAGAAAATTATCTCAATACATCAACCTGAATTGCAACTATATAAATGTGGCACTGAGCGAACAAAGTGCCACACTTGTGTTACTGGTTTCTTTTGCTACGCCGTTTATTTTGCCTAACGTATTGTTCAAAATGAGTTTTAACAGCATTACCGCCGCATAAAAGAAACAGCGGACCTGTTAATTTATAGAGCAAATTGATTGCGGCTATTTTATCAGCGGCTGATAGCTTGTTCTTTAATCTACGGATAGTTAGAACACTCAATGGATAACCTTGTATGCTAAAACGGCGTCAGCGTCAAATTTATCCGGCAGGTTTATGGCATAAAAAATAATTTTCTCGACTGACATTTCCTTTATATTTGTTCAACTACTTGAAGTATCAATGTTATTTTTTTATCTAGATACTGATAAGCTTTGGCGTGATAAAAACCACAAGAATTCTACGGTCAATATGTTTACCCGTACTAGTAAATAATTTTCCTAGAAGAGGGATGTCTGATAAAAAAGGGAAACCTGTTTCTGTTTTCTCTTGCTTCTGTTGGAAAATCCCACCAAGTATGAGTGTTTCATTATTGCGGATCGTGACGGATGTAGCGATTTCTTGTTTGTTGATCGCTAAATAGTTGCTTTCACTTGTTGTAAGGGCGGTATCCGGCGAGTTATGGCTAATTTTCAGTAATAATTCAACCTGATCACCGCGTGAAAGGGTGGGGGTGACCTCCATTCCCAAAACGGCATCTTTGAATTGTACGTTAGTTGTCTTTTCAGTACTGGTCACATAGGGGATCTCTGTGCCTTGCTGAATACTCGCTGGATGCTTATGTGATGCCATCAAACGAGGACTCGCAATAATAGAAAGTAAATTTTCTTTTTCCAATGCGTTCAGCTTTAGCTCTAACAAACCTTCACCCAGTCGCAGTAGGTTAAATTTGAATTGTCCCTGAGTTGAATCATATCGGTTATAACGTTGATAGCGTTTATTATTAGGGCTTCCTGACAGCATTCCCCACTCTAAACCGAGTTCTTGCAGAGCTGTTCGGCTACTGCTGATGATATGTGCCGTGATTTGAACTTGTTGCTTAGGGACATCTAATTGCTTTAGCCAGTCTTCAATCAATTTTAGGCGTATTGCCGTGTCTTTGATCACTAAGCTATTGGTAATAGAATGGCTGGTTGCGAAGCCTTCATTTGATAATAAAGCGGTGTGCGTCTGCTGTAACTGTTGCAGGGCTGTATCTGCACTGACCGAGTTTAATGTAAAAAGTTTTTCGACAAGTGGCGCCGCAATTTTTTGCGGTGTACTTTTTGCTGAGATTAATACCGTTTCATTGCCATTCGCTTCTTTTAAGAGAGGGATAAAGGGGTCGCGCATCTCTTGTGCTGTAACCTTCAATGAAATCAAAAGAATGGTGACCACAAAAAGCAATTTATTATTCATTAATAATATCATCCTTGATAAATGTAATAGTTAATATTGCGGTTAATTGCCCGTTTTTAGACTGAAAGTTTACCTCAGAAACTCCCCCTGTTTGGTGGGATAACGTTGATATAAGATTATCAATAAAATGATAGATTTCAGGGTAATTACCTTGAACTTCAATGAAATAGCGTTGTTCATTATTCTCCCTATTTGTTGATGGGTGTAAGCGTTTAAGTGCGACATTGGTGTGAGTGACAATTTGCTGCAAATAGGTGATAAATTGCGCTGAATCTTGCTTCGCTAATGCAAATTTCTGTTCTAGTTCGATAAGTTGTTGGTCAAGTTGTTGTAGCGATGGAAGCTGTCGCCGTATTTTTTCCTTTTGTTGTGACTGAACGGCAAGGTGCTGAGTTTCATTTTTCAGTTCGGTCAGTTGATATTCGATTTCTTGCCAATAAAACTGAAAATAGGCCAGCAAGATTAGGCTCATTACCGCCCAAAAAGGGATGGATTGTTGCCAAAACGGGCGATACCAAAACGCTGAAGTGCTCTCATTCATCTGTACCTTCCAAATAGTTCGCGCTCAAATGTAGGTAATTAATTTTTTCTGACCTCTCCATTTTTATGAGCTGTATTTTTTGTAGTAATGGGCTGTTTTCTAATCGCGTGATTAACTGGTGAATATCATGAGGATCATAACTCCTTGCCGCTATCTCGAAATGTTTGTCTGTGAGTGAAAAATGCGCTAACCAGCTTTTGGGTGGCGTGAGTTCTGGCAGTTTATGCAAGATACTTAGCCTTAATGAGTTACGTTGTGCTTGTCGAGCTAAGCTCTCTTGATAGCGTTGCCACTTGGTGAGCTGTATGTGTTTTTCTGTAACCAGTTGAATATGTTGCTGATTGTGTGTGACCTGCTGGGTAAGTTGTGTCTTAGTGATTTGTCGTTGTCGCAGTTCCAACTGCTGTTGCGCTGAAAAATAAATCATGCACACGATGACGAAAAAACTTTGAAAGAGGCATAACACTACACAATAGCGTTTTTTAGCTGCCATTTTTTGTTGTCGCCAAGGTAAAAAATTAACTTGATACATGTTCATTATCCTTATGGCGTAGTGCTAACCCTGCTGCGATAACAAACTCCCCCAGCTGGTGAGGGATTTTAGCGGTATGATGATGGAAAGCCTGTAATAAGTTCCATGATTGTATTGTCTGAGCTTGGTGGTGATCACCGATATAATAGAAAGGAAGCTTCAGCGCGGTATTTTCTTCTTGGAGTTGAGAAATCATTTGTGAGAGTGTTGAACGCTCATTCTCTTGAATTTGGTTATAACTCGCGGGTTGACTGACAGGGCCTGACCATAGCCACTCCCCTTGCCGATAATGTAATAGCCAGCTTTCATCCGGTATCCCAGCATGTCGCGCAATATAACGTAAAACACAAGGCGCAACATCGATAGCGGCCAGTAAGAAACCACTTTCATGCAACAAGTTTTGCCAAAAAATGATTTCAGACTTACGAACACCATTTAAATAAGCACAGTTGTTAATCACTCGATAGTCGATAACTAACTCTTCTGAATTAAGCGGAAAAAGTTTTTCAGCACGGGTTTGTAGATACCAACCTAACTCAGGTTGCTTTAATGTGACTTGCTCAGGTAGGGGAACTTGCTGTTTGAGTGTCCGTAAGGAGGAAAAAGCGATTGAGACATGACAATTTTTAGGTAATTTCCGACGCCATTGTATTAAAATTTCTTGTAGGATATCACGTTTGTCATTTTCAGATTGGCCGCTGATTTCGTTCGGGATATTTTGTTGCCAACATTCACATAAGTACCAGCGTTTGCGGGTTTGCTTTGCGGCAACAAGCCGGATCGTTGTTTGAAAAAGGTCGATGCCGATGTTCCATTTTTGTGAATACATAGATAATTTCCTTATCATCAACAAATAAATTACGATTTCTATTGAGCTGTATAAGCTTTATACTACGCGCCAGCTATATCTAAACCCTCCTGTCTGTTGAGTATGGGAATTATCCGGTGAAGTTCGTAAAATATTTTTTTATTATTGTTATTTGTTGCATTTTTTTGGGAACCGCTTCGATTTTTGGCATGTACAAATATGTCGAAGATGAGTTACCTGACGTCGCAACAATGAAAGACATCCGCTTACAAACGCCGATGCAAGTCTTCAGTGCTGATGGTGAATTAATTGCACAATATGGTGAGAAGCGCCGTATTCCGTTGCCATTAGCTGATATTCCTCCCCTCATGGTCAATGCCTTTATTGCAACGGAAGATAGCCGTTTTTATGAACACCATGGTATCGACCCTGTTGGTATTTTCCGAGCGGTTACGGTGATGGCATCATCGGGTCATGCTTCTCAAGGGGCGAGTACCATCACTCAGCAATTAGCTAGAAATTTTTACTTAAGCCCAGAAAAAACGTTGATGCGTAAGGTAAAAGAAGCGTTTCTGGCCGTAAGAATCGAGCAGTTATTTACCAAGGATGAGATCATGGAGCTGTATCTCAATAAAATTTACCTTGGTAACCGTGCTTATGGCGTGGGCGCAGCAGCCTATGTGTATTTTGGTAAAACAGTCAATGAGTTGACGCTGAGTGAAATCGCGATGATTGCGGGTTTACCAAAGGCGCCTTCAACTTCAAATCCTTTATTCTCTTATGAAAAAGCGATCAGCCGTCGTAACGTCGTTCTGGGGCGTATGTTAGAAGAGAAATACATCACCCAAGCAGAATATGAACAGGCAAAAAGTGAGCCAATTGAGGCATCTTATCACGCACCCAAAATCGATTTCTCAGCGCCTTACCTCGCTGAAATGGCGCGTCAGACATTGTATGAGCAACATGGTGAAGATGCGTATACTGACGGTTACAAGGTCTACACAACGGTTATACGTAAAGACCAACTCGCAGCCACTGATGCGGTACGAAATAATTTAATTGATTATGATGTTCGTCATGGTTATCGCGGGCCCGCTGAAGTGTTGTGGACAGCAGGAGAGCCAGCTTGGTCGACAGAACAAATCATCGAAAAACTTAAAAAATCCCCTGTTTATGGCCCACTATTACCGGCTGTTGTGCTTTCCTCTACGGCCAGTGAAGCCACGGTACAATTGGCGGACGGGTCAACAGAAACCATCACGCTGGCAGGAGTGCGTTGGGCTCGTAAGTTTATTTCAGATACTCAGCAAGGCGGAACACCCAGCAAAGTTAACTCTGTGATCAACGCGGGTGAGCAAATTTGGATCCGTAAGGTGAAGGATATTTGGTGGTTGGGGCAAGTTCCTGAGGTAAATGGGGCTTTTGTTGCGCTAAATCCAAATAACGGTGCCATCATTGCATTGGTGGGAGGCTTTGACTTTAACATGAGTGAATTTAACCGTGTTACTCAGTCATTGCGCCAAGTTGGTTCAAATATAAAGCCTTTCTTATATACAGCTGCAATGGATAAAGGTTTAACGCTGGCCTCACTGTTAAATGATGTGCCTATCAGCCGTTGGGATGCAGGGGCAGGGTCAGACTGGCGACCTAAAAATTCACCGCCGCGTTATGCAGGCCCTATTCGCTTAAGACAAGGGTTAGGTGAGTCGAAGAACGTAGTGATGGTGCGCGCCATGAGAGCCATGGGCGTTGACTATGCGGCCGATTATCTGACACGCTTTGGCTTCCCTGCCGAGAATATCAATCGAACTGAAGCCTTAGCGCTAGGTGCACCTTCATTTACGCCAATGCAGATGGTGCGAGGCTATGCGGTGATGGTGAATGGTGGCTATCTGATTGATCCTTACTATATTCAAAAAATTGAGAATGCAGAGGGTGAGGTACTTTTTGAAGCGAAACCAAGAATAGCCTGCCCTGATTGTACGGATATTCCAGTTGTGTATGGCAATACTGAGCGGACGATAGCACTTAAAGGTATTGATGATGAGTCTACTGAAGAAGTCACTCAATCGGATGATAAACTTGCGGCACAAGAGCCAACAATGGATGTACCAGCAGCGAGCCCTGAAGAGGCCACGACTGAAAATCAGTATGCACCTCATGTGATTAGTACGCCGTTAGCTTTCTTAATTAGGGATGCGATGATGACCAACATTTACGGGGAACCCGGTTGGTTAGGTACGGGTTGGCGCGCAGCAAGAGATTTAGGTGGGCGTCGTGATATTGGTGGCAAAACAGGAACGACAAACAGCTCGAAAGATGCGTGGTTCTCTGGTTATGGCCCCGATGTTGTTGCGTCAGCTTGGATTGGTTTTGACGATAACAAACGTACTTTAGGCCGTACTGCTATCAGTGGCGGTGAGGCTGGTGCGAAGAGCGCTCAGCCAATATGGGATGATTTCATGAAATCTATCTTAGAAGGCGTTCCTGTTACGATGATGAAACCACCGAAAGGGATTATTGCGGTGTCTATCGATAGCCGCACAGGTAAGCTAGGTAGTTCACGTAAAGAGTACTTTATTGAGGGAACTGAGCCGAAAGAGCATGCCATTCAGGAAGTCGGTACCACCATTATTGAAGAGAGTGGTGAAAGCCAAGAGTTGTTCTAATGTGCTGCTTCACCTTGTAATCGGTGAAGAGGTGGTTATAAAATGATCGTTAAATAGGAAAATCGTTATATTGATTTTCCTATTTATTTTTAAGCGATTATTTAAAGTTCGATGTGACGCTAGCTACGATTTTTTAAGAAGCGTTCAAGGTAAAATAGTGCGCTGATATTACGGGCTTCATTGAAGTCCGGATGCTCAAGCAGCTCCATCATGCGGGCAATTGGCCATCTAACTTGTTGTAAAGGTTCTGGTTCATCACCTTCCAGCTTTTCGTTATACAGGTCACTCGCGATAAGTATATTCATCTTACTCGAAAAGTAAGATGGCGACATGGTGAGCTTGGCAACTTGTGTGATCTGGTTTGCACCGAAACCAATTTCTTCTTTTAGCTCGCGTTGTGCAGCTTCAATTGGTGTTTCGCCCGGATCGATAGCGCCTTTAGGGAACCCTAGCTCGTAATCTTCAATACCGACGGCATACTCTCGGATTAAGATTAAGCTGTCATTTATGAGAGGAACGATGAGAACAGCTTCACGTTTTCCTGGGCGCATTCTTTCATAGATACGTTTTTCACCGTTGCTAAACTCGAGGTCAACAGATTGGATGCTGAATAATTTGGAATGAGCAACATCCTGAATATTCAAAATTTTTGGCTTTTTAAGCTCTGTCATAATGGTTCTCGAATAGGGTGAATGAATAAAAAAATAGGCGATTGATGAAACATCGCTTTTACACGGTTATTAACTATGGCTTATATCAAAAAAAATTAATAGAGATTATCGGGTTGATAAAATGCTGTTAGTATAGCCAACACGCTTCAAGTTATAGGACTGGTGTGGTAAATAGAGTACAGTGCTCAAAGGTTCAAGTCACCTAAGTTCCTATATCAAATAGTGTGAGTTGGGCGTGTGCCAACATACAGATTGAATTATTTTATGTATATATCAGCGTATAAAAATAGCACAGATTAATAAATAAAAATTTTTAATTACAACATATTGTAAATTAACATAAAAATTAAAAAGAGAATAGGAATTGGCTTATATAGCGGCAGCGTAGTGATTGCTATGCTTTTCTTGATATTATTTCATTGGGGAAAAAATGCTTAATTACGTCATTATAACGGCTATTGTAATAATTAGCCTAACTATAATGGCTTCCTTTCTGTATTTCAGGCGGGGGCGGAATTCTGGCGTCTATCAGATCCCTTCTCAGGCTGAACCCTCTTTTCGCAAGATGATCGACTCTGATTATCAGATTATCTCACAGTACTTACGCACCAATCTTTTTTCTCCCCAAGGCTCTGAGCAAAATCCGTGGCAATTGAAGAAAAATGCCGTGATTGCCACCGTCTGTAATTCGGTAACTCGCTTTAATTTACGGCAAGAACAGACGAATGGCTGGCGTTATTTTATTGATACCATTGAGGTTAAACTTCCCGAGCAGCTTGAGCCTTATTTACAGCAAAAAAATGTCATGGAGTTAGTGGAAACTAACCATTTGCCATTAATTATTTCGCTAAATGGCTTTTCGCTAAAAGATTTTAATTATGAATGGTCTTCAGAAGAAGCGACTGAAGTCACGACGCCAGAGGCGGCTATTCATGAAAGAGGGGAGCCTAATGTCCAGCTATTGCGTGTACGCAAGGAGACACTAGAAGAACATCAGCTAAATCATTCTTCAGGTTGGTTTGGCGCTATTTTGATCTGCCTCAGTTTCTTACTTGGGTATTTAGCGTTAGTGGCAATTCCTGTTGTGCAGTCGTGGGGATTTGTAGGCGCTTTTCTCTGCTTTGTTATTGGGTTGCTGGCGCTATTTCGGTTTCGTGTTTTTCCTAAAAAATTTCAAGATGTTCAATGTGTTTTTGGGCAACCGAAGCGATGGGAACTGTATGGTGAATTAGATAAAAGACAATCATCAACGGTATCTATTGGTGGTACAGATCTTTATTATCCACCCCATTGGGAGCCGTATATCCATCATGAATTGGATAAAGCGACAAATATCGATATGTATGCCTCAGGGCAAGTTCTACGGCATGGACAATACCTGTCATTGCATGAAGAGGAACGCTATTACCCCTATCGTCGATATAAAAAAAATCTACTGGTACTCGCAACGGGGCTATTGGTTCTAATTTTGATGTTTTCCTATCAATCCATGTGTTTACCCGTAAAACTTGGCGTCGCATGGCTTGAAGGCTCGGAGAAAGTGAAAGTCACCAATGTGGCTGAATTGGAAACCCGCAAGTTGAAGATTGGTGATAGTCTTGTCGCGAAAGGGGTTGGAATGTGCTATCGCCCCCCCAATTTATCTGACTCGAATCATGCCCAGTTTGCGCCTTTTGATTGTTCAGGTGTTTATTGGAACAATATGAATTTAGCGCCGGATCCAGAATCAGAAATTGTAGAGCGAGCCATTCGATTGTTAAATACGGTGCAAAGCCAATTGCATCCTGATAAAAACAGTGTTGGCGTTAACCCCCGATTACAACGTGACATTATGAAATCAGGGATGAATATTATTTTTGATTTTTCTGAAATAATATTGAGAACGAATGAATTATGTTACGAAGAGAATGCGTGCTCCAAACTGAAAAACGCCCTCATAAACCTAGGCAGCACAGATGATTGGGGAACGTTAGTGGTCAAAGCGTCCACCGGTAAATTAAGCGGTGCGCATGTTTTATTACGCGCAGGAAGCGCCGAGGCCTTGGAAAACCTTGTTGAAGTCACCACATATGAGTTTATCAAAGGCGAAGTGGAAAAAGAGGCCGCAAAACTTAATAGCCCCCCACCTGGTGGTGTGCTGTTAATTAGCGATGAAAATAAGGCATTAGTCGATTTTATCGTGGGAAGCACGTTTAATGATATGACTCCTCTGCAACGTTGGATGGAACTGAAACGAATAGCAGGCTTGCTTATTAATACGCCATTCGATATTGAAGGTATCATCACCAATTTATCGACCGATGCGAATGGGACATTGCATATCACGCTTCATAGTAAACCTGATGAACAAGTATTGTCTCGGTATGTCAGTAGCTCCTTATTTGCGCTTTTTCTCGCTGCTTGTGTGATACTAAACGGCACTTTAGTGATAATCCGTATCATGAATAACAAAAAGCGCTTACGTAATATTCAACAGTATTATGATAAGTGCTTTGAGGCAGACAATCTCTCCCATCAAAGATAACGTCTAAATGATGGAGGCCTCATTTTAAAGATTGGCATTGAGGATAACATCATGAAACAACCACCAACAGAACAGGTTCGCCTTGATAAATGGTTATGGGCAGCGCGTTTTTATAAAACACGTTCTATCGCTCGCGATATGATTGATGGTGGAAAAGTTCACTATAATGGGCAAAGAACGAAGCCGGGCAAAATAGTCGAACTAAACGCCTTGATCAGGCTAAGGCAAGGGAATGATGAACGAACGATTGAGGTTTTAGAGATAAGTAGCCAGCGCCGAGGAGCACCGGAGGCGCAATTGCTTTATCGTGAAACGCAAGAAAGTCTCGAACAGCGCGAAAAAGTCCAGCAAGCACGAAAGATGAATGCGTTAACGATGCCTCATCCTGAACGACGCCCAGATAAAAAAGAACGTCGTACCTTACTAAAATTTAAACAATCGAACTCCCACGGTTCATCCTAAGGGCGGTTGACGCGGAAGGGTCAATTTTATTCGATTTAAACGTGTTTTAATCAAGAGAGGTTGTCGCTTAGTCCTCTAGGCAAAAACCCCTTATCAGTAATAGAGAGAAATTATGGCTAAACAAGACCTACTCCACCGTTTCCTGTTTGAACAACATGCTGTACGTGGGGAAATGATCAATGTTGACGAGACATTTCAGCAAATCCTGAATAATCATGATTACCCTGATGCCGTTAAAGGATTATTAGGTGAATTGCTTGTTGCAACGAGTCTGCTGACTGCAACCTTAAAGTTTGATGGTGATATTACTGTTCAAATTCAAGGCGATGGCCCTGTGAACTTGGCAGTGATTAATGGCAATAACTTACAACAAATGCGTGGCGTTGCTCGTATCAATGGTCCTGTTGTGGCAGGAAGCACCTTAAAGCAGATGGTTGGTAATGGTTATATGGTCATTACGATCACGCCAAATCAAGGTGAACGTTATCAGGGGATTGTTGCGATTGAAGGTGAAACGCTGGAAGAGTGTATTGATGCTTATTTCATGCAGTCAGAGCAGTTACCTACTCGTTTATTTATCCGCGTAGGTGAGTCAGAGGGTAAGGCCATTGCTGGTGGTATGTTACTGCAAGTTTTACCGGCTGCCGATGAAGATAGCCATGATATTTTCGATCACTTAGTGCAACTCACGGCAACGATTAAAGGTGAAGAGCTGAGCGCACTGGATGTCAAAGAAGTGCTACACCGCCTTTATCATGAAGAAGATGTGACTTTGTATGACCCGCAATCGGTCGAGTTTCGCTGTACTTGCTCACGCGAGCGTTGTGAAAGTACCTTAATGACGTTACCTGAAGAAGATGTTATCGATATATTGCAAAAAGATGGAAAAATTGATATGGAGTGTGAATATTGTGGCTCACACTACGTATTTATTGAATCCGATATTCAAGGGTTAAAAAATGTGCAAAATCAGCAACTTCACTGATACGATTTAGCAACCTAATTATGTGACGAGGGTGCAATTTTGCACCCTTTTTTTATAATTTTAAAGGCTTATTACGTGCTCTAAGTCTCATAATGAATTAAAAAAAATTATACATTTTCAATTCTTTGATAGCTATCGCTGTTAATTAGTCGTAAAGAATTATGATCATCTGTAGATTAGTTATGATTACCAGGAGCAATAATAATGAGCGCTAAAAGTATTACCCCTAAGGAACTCGAACAGTACGGCATTCACGATGTAGCTGACGTTGTTTACAACCCGAGTTATGAGCTGTTGTTCAAGGAAGAAACTAAACCTGGATTAGAAGGCTATGAGCGTGGAACGGTGACCACACTAGGTGCTGTCGCTGTTGATACCGGTATTTTTACAGGTCGTTCTCCAAAGGATAAGTATATTGTACGTGATGATGTGACCCGTGATACCGTTTGGTGGGCAGACCAAGGTAAAGGTAAAAACGATAACAAACCAATGACCCAAGAAGTTTGGAGTCATTTAAAGCATTTGGTCACTGAACAACTGTCAGGTAAGCGCCTGTTTGTTGTTGATGCATTCTGTGGTGCGAACGCAGACACTCGCTTAAAAGTACGTTTTATCACGGAAGTGGCTTGGCAAGCGCATTTCGTAAAAAATATGTTCATTCGTCCAACTGACGCTGAACTGGTTGGTTTTGAACCAGACTTTATTGTGATGAATGGTGCAAAATGCACTAACCCAAATTGGAAAGAACAAGGTCTGAATTCAGAAAACTTTGTTGCTTTCAACTTAACTGAACGTATGCAGCTAATTGGTGGCTCTTGGTACGGCGGTGAAATGAAGAAAGGTATGTTCTCAATGATGAACTACCTGCTTCCACTGAAAGGCATTGCGTCCATGCACTGCTCTGCTAACGTTGGTGAAGAGGGCGATGTGGCGATCTTCTTCGGTCTGTCTGGTACAGGTAAAACGACGCTGTCTACAGATCCAAAACGTAAGTTGATTGGTGATGATGAGCATGGTTGGGATGATGATGGCGTGTTCAACTTTGAAGGGGGTTGCTATGCGAAAACTATCCACCTATCTAAAGAAGCTGAGCCGGACATCTACGGTGCTATCAAGCGTGATGCATTATTAGAAAACGTCACAGTGCTGGCCGATGGCAGTGTTGACTTTGATGATGGTTCAAAAACAGAAAACACCCGTGTTTCTTACCCTATTTACCACATCGAAAATATTGTTAAACCTATCTCTAAAGCGGGTCACGCCACTAAAGTTATCTTCTTAACGGCGGATGCATTTGGGGTATTACCTCCTGTTTCACGTTTGACGCCAGAACAAACTCAGTACCACTTCCTATCTGGCTTCACTGCGAAATTAGCCGGTACTGAACGTGGCGTAACAGAGCCTACACCAACGTTCTCTGCCTGTTTTGGTGCAGCATTCCTGTCCTTGCACCCAACACAATATGCAGAAGTATTAGTTAAACGTATGGAAGCTGCGGGTGCGAAAGCCTACTTAGTGAATACAGGCTGGAATGGTACGGGCAAGCGTATCTCTATTAAAGATACTCGTGCCATCATTGACGCTATCTTAAGCGGTGATATCGAGAAAGCAGATACCATTAAACTGCCTATCTTTGATCTGGAAGTGCCAACAGCATTACCGGGCGTAGATACCAACATTCTTGACCCACGTAATACTTACGCTGACAAAGCACAATGGGATGAGAAAGCGAAAGATTTAGCTGACCGTTTCGTGAAAAACTTCGATAAGTATACAGATACCCCAGCGGGTGAGGCTCTGGTTAAAGCAGGTCCTAAACTGTAATAACGTGTTGAGTTTTAAAAGATAAGGCCCTCAATTGAGGGCCTTTTTGACATTGAAACATTATTCAGCGGCAGGTAAATCGAACAGTAAGATTTCGCTATCTTCACTTGCCTTAATCGTCAGTTGGTTTTCTTGCCAAATGGCTAAACCATCGCTGGTTGTTGCGGTTTGGCCATTCACCTCAACAGTGCCTTTGACCACTTGGATCCAAACAACTCGCTTATCTGCAAGCGTATAGGTGTGTGTCTCGTCTTGGGGTAATGCCCAACGCCATAATGTCATGTCTTGATAGACTTTTAACGAACCTTCTCTTGCATCTGGCGAGAGGACTAATTGCTTGCCATCCGCAGAATCAAAGCGTTTTTGCTCATAACGAGGCTCGATACCCGCCTTTTCAGGTAAAATCCAAATTTGGTACAAGTGAAGACGATTTTTATCATCTGGATTGTACTCTGAATGACGTATGCCTGTACCGGCGCTCATGATTTGAAATTCACCCGCTGGGATCTGCTCCATGTTACCCATGCTGTCTTTATGTTCCACCGTACCTTCAAGAACATAAGTTAAGATCTCCATGTCTTTATGGGGATGAGTGCCAAAACCTTGACCAGCATCGATAAAATCTTCGTTGATGACACGGAGCGCGGAGAAACCCATAAACTGTTCATCATAATAGTTAGCAAACGAAAAGGTATGCCAGCTGTCTAGCCAACCATGATTAGCATGGCCGCGTTCATTCGCTTTACGTACATAGATCATTGTGTCATCTCCTTAAAAGCGCCCCTATTTGTGCTGAGGTGCGCTAAATGTATTGCTGACAGTTTAGCTAACTTGGCAAAAGAGAGAAGTAGACAGGTTTGACCTTAGGATCCAAAAAATTTGAATGAGATGAATAGATAAAAAAATAGCCAGCACTAAGCTGGCTAAACTAAACACTGGAAGCAATGTGAGCAATGTCGTACTGCCAAGACAGTTGCTGTATAAGCTATGTCGAGGAAGTGATTTGATGATAATAGTTATCACTATCGTTTGTAAAGCGTTTTTTTTAATCAAAATCAGATAAATTATAATAAAATCTGCAATTATATGATTTCTATAAAAATTAAAAATATCCATTATTTTTCAATGGATTAAATTTTTTTTGTTAAAACGAGATTTTTGAACGAGACACACTAAGAGTAAGGGTATTATGCGTCTGCAAAGCGTAAATTGCCTTTGTCGAATTATGGGGAAACGCCCTACAATTTATCGTAGGGCGTCTACTATTTCGTTTATTTTGCGTTAAAGGGGAGGCTTTCAGCGCAGGCAGAAGCGGAGCTCCATGCCCATTGGAAATTGTAGCCACCGAGCCAACCTGTAACATCGACCACTTCGCCAATAAAATACAATCCTTTTATTTTGAGGGATTCCATGGTTTTCGATGAGAGTTCCCGTGTATCCACCCCACCTAAAGTCACCTCTGCGGTTCGGTAACCTTCGGTACCATTGGGTTGGACTTGCCATTGATGCAAATTATGATGCAATGCTTCGATTTGTGGATGATTAAGTTGTTTCAGTGCGCAATCAGGGATTTGCCCCTGAGCCTGTAAGACTTCAATTAATCGCTTAGGTAATAGCTTACTGAGCGTTGTTTTGAGTGATTGGTTTGGGTGATTCTGTTTCTCTTCACTCAAATAGTCGATGAGATCGTGCTCAGGAAGTAAGTTAATACTTACATATTCACCTGGGTTCCAATAGCTTGAAATCTGTAAAATAGCAGGACCAGATAGTCCACGATGGGTGAATAGAATATTTTCTTTAAACAGAGTACCGTTAGCGGCGGTCACGGTGGCGGCGACTGACACCCCAGAGAGAACTTGTAAGGCTTCTAATAGCGGCTTATGTAGCGTAAAAGGAACGAGGGCAGCACGAGTCGGTAAAATAGGGTGACCGAATTGCTCTGCGAGTCGATAGCCAAATGGTGTTGCTCCAAGGCCTGGCATCGACAGCCCCCCTGTAGCCACAACAAGTGAGTGTGTACTTACTTCATTTCCGTTTGCAGTAACAATAAAACCATCATCGGTTTTCTCAACATGGGTTACTTCGCTGCGTAATTTTACGGTGATATTGGGTGAACGGCACTCAGCTTCTAACATGTCGACAATATCTTGTGCGCTATTGTCACAAAATAACTGACCGAGTGTTTTTTCGTGATAGGGAATATTGTATTTATTAACTAACGCAATAAAATCCCACTGTGTATAGCGAGCAAGTGCTGACTTACAAAAGTGAGGATTTGCGGATAGGTAATTGCTGTGATCGGCATAAATATTGGTAAAGTTACAACGCCCGCCACCTGACATGAGAATTTTTCTACCGAGTTTCTTTCCGTTATCCAATACAAGTGTATTTAGCCCTCGTTTTCCTGCTAATGATGCACAAAACAGTCCCGCAGCACCTGCACCAAGGATAATGACGTCATAATTTTTCACAATACAAAATTCTCTATCTAGTTGATGTTAAACACGTTTACGCAGTAAGTGATCGTATCAAATTATATTTCAATGGTTATCATGTGGCTCGTTATACAACAACTAATGAAAAGTCTTGAATACATATTATAATTAGGTTCTGCTGAACTTTTGGGCTTACTTTGTTGCTTATGACTAAGCCTTTAGCTTGCGCTAAAAATCGATTTATGGCGCATCTAAAAAATCAGTAGGTTGTTAGATATTCGCCAAAAAAGATGAATTCACTCTAATTTGGGTGAAATTCTAACGAAAAAGTTTAAAAAAATCAGAATAAAAACAAATTGTGTAATATACTGATAAATATAGGGTAATGACCATGTTGTACTTTTTTTCACAGTAGCGAAATCAAAAAAAGGTTAGATTTTGCTTCCACCGCTAGCGTTTGTCACTGATAATGCGCCGCGTTCATGACCAACATAAAATGGCTTAACGTCTATGCTACATCTTTTTACAGGTTTGGAATTTTACACAGGCCTATTGTTAGTACTGGCACTGTTATTTGTGCTGTTCTATGAGGCAATAAATGGCTTCCATGATACCGCGAATGCGGTAGCAACGGTTATCTATACCCGTGCAATGCGAGCGCAATTTGCGGTTGTTATGGCGGGTGTGTTTAACTTTTTTGGTGTTCTGCTCGGAGGTTTGAGCGTTGCGTATGCGATTGTTCACTTGCTGCCGACAGACCTTTTGCTTAATGTGAGCTCAGCTCACGGCCTCGCAATGGTCTTTTCATTGCTACTGGCTGCAATTATCTGGAACCTTGGAACCTGGTATTTTGGTATCCCCGCATCAAGTTCTCATACATTGATTGGGGCGATCATTGGTGTTGGTTTAACCAACGCAATCGTGACTGATTCATCCATCGTTGATGCGTTGAATATACCTAAAATGATCAGTATTTTCATGTCCCTTATCCTTTCTCCTGCTATTGGTTTTGTGATCGCTGGATTGATGATTTTTGTTTTGCGCCGTTATTGGAGTGGAACCAAAAAGCGTCGCCGTATTCACTTAACACCAGCAGAACGTGAGAAAAAAGATGGTAAGCGCAAGCCACCATTTTGGACGCGTACTGCATTGATCCTATCAGCAGTTGGCGTGAGTTTCTCTCATGGTGCAAACGATGGGCAAAAAGGCATCGGTCTTATCATGCTGGTATTGATTGGTGTTGCACCCGCGGGCTTTGTCGTCAATATGAACTCAAGTGGTTATGAGATCGCAAGAACTCATGATGCCGTTGTACATTTACAACAATACTATGAGACACATAAACCAGCCTTAAACCATGCGATTGAAAATACGCCGACGGTTACGGGTACTGATGAGATTGGTGAAGAGTTCCATTGCGATAGCTCACGTACACCTATCGTTCTAAATCAAGCACAACAATTGCTGAATGGTATTCAAAGCTACGATGAGTTAACACCAGAGCAGCGCAACCATATGCGCCGTTTACTCATGTGTATCTCAGATACAGCGAATGCCGTTGCTAAGTTGCCAGAAACCAGCTCACAAGATGCTAGTTTACTGAAAAAGCTAAGCAATGACCTATTGTATACCGTTGAATATGCACCATTGTGGATCATCATTTCCGTTGCGTTAGCGCTGTCTATCGGAACAATGTTTGGCTGGAAACGTGTTGCTGTGACGATTGGTGAAAAAATCGGTAAGAAAGGCATGACCTATGCACAAGGTGTGTCCGCACAGGTTACCGCCGCGGTTTCAATCGGTGTTGCAAGTTATACGGGAATGCCTGTTTCTACCACCCAAGTTCTATCTTCGGCAGTGGCTGGAACCATGGTCGTTGATGGCGGTGGTGTACAGAGCAAAACAATTAAGAGCATTGCTTTGGCATGGTTATTGACACTACCTGTTTCTATCGGCTTGTCCGGTGGATTATACTGGATTGCATTGATGATCATTTAGTACAGAGTAAGCGTTTTCTACTGTATAGCTGACAAAATGAATAACGATAATAGTGATGAGCTAATAAGTTCATCACTATTTTTTTGCTTTAAAAAATGTTGGGTAATTAGTGAGTTTTGCTTGGCTGTTAAGCGGCAAAGAAAAGCAGATAAATTAAACTGACAGCGACTAAGATGCTAAGTTGACTGATCTGTAAAAATTGCTTACGAATCCTATCGCATCGCAATATAACTTCAGGGTCAAAATGGTCGAGATAGTGTTTATTGTTGATATAACGAACGAGCTTTAATTGCTTGTTTAATTGACCATGAGTGGTGAAAAACCCATTACCATCAACGGACTGATAAAGTAAGGGATCAGTATCGCGTAGGATATAAAGCAAAACGCGAATAGAAGAAAAATAGCGTATCATATTGATGATACATAAGATGCATAAGGCCCAAAACAAGGCAACCATACTGAACATACTCACCTCCTTAGGTATATCAGCTTGCGCTGTTGTTACAAAGGAAATAAAGCAAACACAGTGTAAACCAATTTATTATCCATTGTAGGATAATGCGCGGCCTAAAAAAAGTACAAATAGAAGTATTTTTGAGCGATCTTTATTGCTATTTGAGTGAAAAAGAAAGTGAAATTGGGTGGAAAAGCGTAATGTTAGGATGAATGGCTAAGAATTTAGTTATTACTTGTTTATATTGAAAAATATCACACATCATTCTTGTTTATATATTAATATTGGATAGATGATGTTATTGTTTTCTAAAATATTATGTTATGAAAGATTAACGCGTCTAATCTGCACAGATGTGATCAAAACGACACTCATGTGCCATAGTATGCGGGTATAGTATTTATAAGCGATTGGTGAGTTAAGAGGCTAAACTCGCATAGGCTCTTAACTTATCACAAAATCAGCATTCGGAAGGAGTTGACTTTATGGCGTACAAACATATTCTCGTAGCGGTAGATTTATCACCTGAAAGTAAAGTATTACTGGATAAAGCCGTATCAATGGCAAAACCTTACGGGGCTAAAGTATCCATGATCCATGTTGATGTGAATTACTCAGATCTTTACACCGGTTTAATCGATGTGAATTTGGGCGACATGCAGCAACGTATTACGGACGAGACTCGTAACGCTTTAAAAGATCTTTCTGCTGGTGCAGGTTATGAGATCCAAGAAACATTGAGCGGTAGCGGTGATTTAGGCCAAGTTTTGGTTGATGCAATCAAAAAATACGATATGGACTTAGTCGTGTGTGGTCATCACCAAGATTTCTGGAGTAAGTTGATGTCTTCGGCTCGCCAGTTGATCAATACAGTTCATGTTGATATGTTGATTGTGCCACTGAATGACGATGAAGAATAATCGATTCAGTTAAAAATGAAAAATTATTCGCTAAAAACGCTTGCTTATGCAGGCGTTTTTTTTGCTAAAAAAAATTTAAATTAAGTTAACTATTGTAGGGTCAAGAAATTTTTTTGCGTTAGAGTAAAAAAAAAGCTTGAAACTTGAATACAAACTAATGATATATTCAATAGGCAAATGCACATCAACCTCACATTTCCTAAAAAATTATCACAAGAAAGAGTGAGGAATATCACAACAAAAAATTTAAAAAGGAAGGCGCCGATGAGTTCATTATCATCATTTCTGGAGTCTGTACAAAAAAGAGATCCTCAGCAACCTGAATTCCTACAAGCTGTCCGTGAAGTGTTTACCTCGCTTTGGCCATTCTTAGAAAATAACCCTAAATATCGTGAGCAAGCACTACTTGAACGTTTTGTAGAACCGGAAAGAGTGATCCAATTCCGTGTCTGTTGGGTGGATGATCAAGGCAAAGTACAGGTAAATAGAGCTTGGCGTGTGCAATATAGCTCTGCAATCGGCCCATTCAAAGGCGGTATGCGTTTTCACCCTTCAGTTAACCTCTCCATTCTAAAATTTCTTGGCTTTGAACAAACATTGAAAAATGCATTGACGACATTGCCAATGGGGGGAGGTAAGGGTGGTTCTGACTTTGATCCAAAAGGAAAAAGTTATGGTGAAGTCATGCGTTTCTGCCAATCATTAATGACCGAATTATATCGCCATTTAGGGGCGGATACTGACGTACCTGCTGGTGATATCGGTGTTGGTGGCCGTGAAGTTGGCTTTATGGCAGGCATGATGAAAAAGCTTTCTAATGACACCTCATGTGTCTTTACTGGCAAGGGACTTTCTTTCGGTGGAAGCTTAATTCGCCCAGAAGCAACCGGTTACGGCCTTGTCTATTTCACAAATGCGATGCTAAAACGTCATGGGTTAGGTTTTGAAGGAATGCGTGTTGCGGTATCGGGGTCTGGTAACGTCGCTCAATATACCATTGAAAAGTGCATGGAACTGGGAGCAAAAGTTGTTACTGCTTCTGACTCAAACGGTACGGTGGTCGATGAAGCTGGCTTTACACCAGAAAAGCTTGCTCGTTTAGAAGAAATCAAAAATAGCTATGGTCGTGTTGAGGCCTATGCAAAAGAGTTTGGTTTAACTTATTTGGCTGGTAAGCAACCATGGTGTGTACCTGTTGATATTGCTCTACCGTGTGCGACTCAAAATGAGTTAGATCTTGAAGCGGCGGAGCTACTAATCAAAAATGGTGTTAAAGCCGTTGCTGAAGGGGCAAATATGCCAACAACCATCCCAGCTACAGAGCTTTTCCTTGAAGCGGGTGTATTGTTTGCGCCAGGTAAAGCGGCGAATGCCGGTGGTGTTGCAACGTCAGGTTTAGAAATGGCGCAAAATGCGGCTCGCATGGGATGGAAAGCCGAAAAAGTGGACGCGCGTTTACACCATATTATGCTGGATATCCACAATCACTGTGTCGAGTTTGGTGGTGAGGCAAAACAAACTAACTATGTACAAGGTGCAAACATTGCGGGCTTTGTTAAAGTCGCAGATGCAATGCTCGCACAGGGTATTTTGTAATTATTTCGTTTAAACATACGCGAAAGGGCGGAGATAACAGTAATATACGCCCTTCGTCGTTATGTTTTAATACAGGGATAAATATCGAATCGATGATTTTTGGTTATGACCGCGGAAGGGGCTTTTTGACCAGCAAGAGGCTCAGCGTAATCAGGTCGCTTCACCACGACACGACGTTTAGCTAAGGCTAAAGCGGGAGCAAGTAAAGCGTCAGCATCCTCATCAGCACCGACTAATGATTGAAAAACCCGCATTTCCTTTTTGACTAATGCACTCTTTTGCCGATGAGGGTACATCGGATCGAGATAAACCACATCGGGGGATGTTGTGATATCTGCTAATGCAGTAATACTCGAGGCATGGATCAGTGACATGCGTTGTTGTAGCCATTCTCCAATCTCACTGTCTTGGTAGCCACGTTGCAGTCCATCGTCCAAAAGTGCAGCAACCACAGGATGGCGCTCAAACATTTTTACATGGCAGCCTAGTGCAGCGAGCACAAAAGCATCTCGGCCAAGCCCAGCCGTTGCATCAATGACATTGGGCAAATAGTCTTTTTTGATGCCAACCGCTTTTGCTACCGCTTCACCACGCCCTCCACCAAACTTACGTCGATGGGCCATGGCACCAGAAACAAAATCGACAAAAATTCCACCCAGTTTGGGTTCATCTAATTTGCGTAGTTGCAAGTTTTCAGGCGTGAGAACGAGCGCCATAACGGCATCAGCGCAATGAGCAAGTTGCCATTTATCCGCAAGTTGAGAAAGGGTGCCTTGGTCGGCACCCTCTTCACAGATCAACTGGATCTTGATGTGATCAGCCATCGATACCATAGCTCTTCAACATCGCATCTAATTCAGGTTTACGACCGCGGAAACGCTCAAACAGTACCATTGGCTCCTCTGAGCCACCACGGCTCAGAATATTATCGAGGAATGATTGCCCTGTTTCTCGGTTAAAAATGCCTTCTTCTGCGAAGCGTGAATAAGCATCGGCTGCTAATACATCGGCCCATAGGTAGCTGTAATAACCCGCCGCATAACCTCCAGCAAAAATATGGCTAAAGGCATGTGGGAAACGGCTCCACTCAGGTGATGGTACAACCGCAACTTTTTCTTTGACCGCGTAAAGGGTTGGCATGACTTGCGCGCCTTTCGCAGGGTCATATTCAGCGTGTAAACGGAAATCAAACAAGCCAAATTCTAACTGGCGTAGTACAAACATTGCCGATTGATAGTTTTTGGCAGCTAACATACTGTCGAGCATTTCACGTGGTAATGGTTCACCTGTTTCATAATGCCCAGAAATAAACTCTAGCGCTTCAGGTTCCCAGCACCAGTTTTCCATAAACTGACTAGGCAGTTCCACTGCATCCCATGGCACACCGTTAATACCCGCAACGTCAGCCACATCGATTTTTGTCATCATATGATGCAAACCATGACCAAATTCATGGAATAGGGTGATCACTTCATCATGGGTAAACAGAGCAGGTTTATCGCCAAGTGGTTTATTAAAGTTACAAGTTAAATAAGCAACAGGATTTTGCAATGAGCCATCTTTGTGAACCATTCTTCCTGCACAATCATCCATCCATGCCCCGCCACGTTTGTGTTCACGTGCATAGAGGTCTAGGTAGAAGCTACCGCGCAGGGTATGGGTATCATCATACAGTTCGAAGAAACGCACATCGGGATGCCATGTTTCAACGTCTTTGCGCTCTTTGGCGGTTAACCCATAAATACGATGAACGACTTCAAATAAGCCTTCAATCACACGTTGTTCAGGGAAATAGGGGCGCAGTTGCTCATCACTGAGAGAGAATTTGTATTGTTTCTGTTTTTCACTGTAATAAGCGAGATCCCAAGATTCCAGCTTCTCAACACCATAATGTTCTTTAGCGAATGCCGTTAATTCTGCTAATTCATTTTTACCTTGTTGATGTGCTCGATCAGCCAAATTCGTTAAGAAATCCAATACTTGTTCTGGCGATTCAGCCATTTTCGTTGCGAGTGATTTTTCAGCAAAGTTTTTAAAACCAAGTAATTGCGCAAGTTCATGACGTAGTGCCATCAACTCATCGATAAGTTCACTGTTATCCCATTTTCCCGCATTTGGGCCTTGATCTGATGCGCGAGTGCTGTAGGCATAACTCATTTCACGGCGTAATTCCGCGTTATCAGCATAAGTCATCACTGGCAAATAACTTGGCATATCTAGGGTGAGTAAATAGCCTTCTTCGCCCTTGGACTCCGCCATCGCTTTTGCTGCGGCAATAGCGCTTTCCGGCATACCAGCCAGTTCGTTTTGATCTTTAATTAATTTTGTCCAACCCATTGTCGCATCAAGGACATTGTTGCTGAATTTAGAGGCAATTTCTGACAAACGTGCCACGATTTCGCCATAGCGTTGTTGTTTCTCAGGCGGCAGACCAATACCCGATAACTCAAAATCGCGTAGGGTATTTTCAATTGATTTTTTCTGCGGTTGGCTGAGTGAAGCGAAATGAGCACTGTCTTTCAGTGATTTATATGCCTGATATAGCGGCTCATGTTGGCCCATCCAAGTACTAAACTCAGAGAGCAGCGGTAGACATTTTTCATAAGCTTCACGTAGCTCTGGGCTATTTTTAACAGAATGAAGGTGCCCAACGGGTGACCACACACGGGAAAGTTTATCGCTTGCTTCTTCAAGAGGCTGACATAGGTTATCCCAAGTGTATTGATTGTTAGCTGACAGGATATTTTCGACAGTTTGACGATATTCAGTCAGAACTTGTTGAACCGCAGGAAACACATGCTCAGGTTCAATTTTAGCAAAATGAGGTAGTACAGAATCGGTTAATAATGGGTTTGTCATATAAACATCCTGTGATAGCAGGCTTGCGCTCGTAGGCCAAGGCTTACTGTAGTGACAATAAGTTAAACGGCTGACCCTCAGCTTAACGAAAGCAGCACGCCACTGTGAATATGTAAAATTATATGGGGGCGGAAATGAAAACCTCAATACACGATAGCGTTTTTTGTGCTTAATATTTATCAATAAATGTGACTATTTTATTCACTAAGCTTTGGAAAACAGACTATTCGGGCTATAATCGAGCTTCTACAGAAAGGAAGATCGTCGTCTCCGGTGAGGCGGCTGGATTTCAAATCCAGTTGGGGCTGCCAGCAGTCCCGGGCAGGTTCGACTCCTGTGATCTTCCGCCACTCAAGTTCAATGCACCTCCACTAAAATCAATTAACCCCATTAAATTCAACAGATAAAGTCTATTATCATCAACTCGGTTCTACTCATATCACCCAATTAAGGCTGTTTGTTAGGGAGGCATTTAGATATAGTCTATTTTGCACCCCGAAATTCTTATTCCGCGTTCTTAATAGCTCAAGAGTTGCCATATTTTCTAAAAAATTTAGCAGGTTACACAGATAATATGATCACCAAAACTGCGACTAAAATTATTTTGCTAACGGCTGTTCGACCGCAAGAACTCCGCTTTGCCCATTGGCAGGATATTGATTTAGAAAAAGGAATTTGGGAGATACCTGCTGAAGTCATGAAAATGAAGCGAGCGCATGTTGTACCGTTATCAAAACAGCCGATCGAGCTATTTAATTCACTTAAGCCGTTATCAGAACATTATGAACTCGTATTTATAGGTCGTAACGACCATAGAAAGCCGATCAGCAAAGAAAGCGTGAATCAGGTTATTGAGTTGCTGGGATATAAAGAAAGGCTAACAGGGTACGGCTTCCCGACACAATGAGCACGATTTTGCATGAGAAAGGATTTCATTCAGCATGGATTGAAACCTAGCTTGCACATATCGATAAGAATGCGATCCGTGGTACGTATAATCACGCTTAGTATATGAAAAGGTGCAGGGAAATGATGTAGTGGTATGCCGACTACATGGGGGAGTTGGAGGGGAGTTTGATAATGTGGTCAGTGTGAGTTTTAAGTCATGATTGGTCGTCTTTACTTATGGATATAAAGACGACCATATTTATTAGAGATTGCAAATAATATTTAATATATTATTTATTCTTAACATTATGGTTTATTTATAATGTTGTTGAATCTTTTGTACAGTCGCAAACCCACGTTTTGCTTCTTTCTCGGCAATTTCAACAGACAAACCAATGTAAGCTCGAGGGTCTAACATTTCTTTGATTTCATCATTGCTAAATGTGGCTGAAATGATCTCATTCTTAGTTAAGTTCGTATAAAAATCCTCACCATCAGCAGCGGTTTTAATCGCTTCGTCATAGAGTAGTGAGTGAGCTTTATCTTTACCCAATTTTTCAGCCATTTTCATCATAACGTATTCAGTATTATCTAATCCTTTATTTCTGAGGGCGTTATGTAGCATTCTTTCTTCATGAGGCACAATAGTTCTAGACAGCTCTTCGGTTCTCAACAAGATCTCCGTAGTGAGCTCTAATGCTTCTTCAATTAGGCCATCAAACAGCATGTATGAACTGCTATCCCCTTCATATGGTCTTACCGCAGAGTACATACCCACACTTGGCAAGGAATATAATTTCTGTGAGTTAGCAATGATCCCTTTGGCTAATTTAGGGTTAATTTTATGTGGCATGGTACTGCTACCCACGGTGCCTTTAGTAAACCCTTCAGAAACCTCAGCGATTTCTTCCAATGTTGTGCTATAAACTTCTTCACCAATCTTATGACAGATGTTAGCCATCAACGCTAAGTTAGCCATATATTCTAATTTATGGGTACTAAGGTTTCTTGATGGTACTTCCATCGCTTCCATGCCCACTAACTCGGCAACTCTTTTTTGTACCTTTAAGCCGACACCCGGCATTGAGTTAAATGCCCCAACAGCACCACCCATCATGATAGTAAATACACGCTTTTCACATTCTTGCATGCGTTGATAACAATCAATGAAATCACTGATCCAGACAGAAACCTTATATCCATAGGTAATCGGGATCGCATGGCGGCCATGGGTTCTTCCTGGCATTACCATCGATTTGGTTTTCAATGCTAAATTAGATAAGTTTTCAATGATCTCGCCTAACAGCAACATAAACTTATGATGTACCGTCTTCATCATATACAGCTGTGAACTCTGCTGTATATTCTGCGTGGTAATTCCATAATGGATATATTTACCGCTCTCTTCGGAACAAGCATTTACCAGTACTTTTAAAAAAGGTACAAAGCCATGACCGATTTTTTGATAAATACGGTTCATTTCTTCGAAATCAATATTTTCGATGACGGCTTTTTCTTTAATTTCATCCGCTGCTGATTGAGGAATAAAACCAAGTTCGGCCTGAGCCTGAGCTAGCATTGATTCAAACATTAACCAAGTTGAATATTTGGCTTCATTCGATAACAGGTCTTTTATTCCACGGTCATCAATCGTTTTACTTTTAGAATCGTATAACGCTCTCATTTTGTATCCCTTCTTTATTTCTTCATTGCTTCATCAACAGCATTACGAACAAACTCAACTTTTGGACCATAGACAACATGGACATGGTTTGCCGATGGGAAGAAGAATGCAGTACAACCAGATTCCAACATTAACTCTTTATCAATTTGATTCACTTCTGCGACGTCAATACGCATACGGGTAATACAGTTATCAACATTACGAATATTTTGTTTACCGCCTAAAGCGTTAATCAGTTTTTCTGCAATCTCGCCATAGCGTTTTTCTTTAATTAAGGTATTTTTCAAATTACTTGATTCTTCTCTGCCTGGTGTTTTGATATCAAATTTGATGATCGCCCAGTAGAAGATAAAGTAAGTTACAACAGCTAAACAGCTTCCAATAATAACTAAGAAGATCCAGTTCGTGTGTTCATACAGCAAGCCAAAGATAGTAAAGTCAAACACCGTTCCTCGGATATAGCCGATTGCAACACCTGCTAAAGAGAGTAAAACTGCACCAATACCAACAATGATTGCATAAACTAAATATAAAAGAGGTGCGATAAAGACGAAGGTAAATTCTAATGGTTCGGTCACGTTACCTAACATGGCTGTTAAGACCATGGTCACCAGCATTGATTTAACTTCAGCACGGTTCTCTTTTTTGGATGTCTTATAGATGGCTAAGGCAATAGCAGGGAATAAGAACAAGGTCACTAACATCTGCTGTTGAGCCATAAAACGAGTCAGGCTTGGCATCATCGCCCAGTATTCACTGTTTGGTCCTTGTTTGAATAACACTTCCGTCATGGCAGGAACAACACCGACAAACGTCTGTCCATCAATAACGTAAGAGCCACCTGCTTCTGTAAATCTAAATAAAACGTTCCAAACATGGTGTAAGCCAAATGGAATAAAGAGTCGTTCACCACCCGCAGTAAAGAATGGTCCGACAGGGCTGAGGATCACGGCGGATAATTTCATCAAGCCAAGAACCAAAATTTCCCAAATAAAAGGTAAGACAGCACCCACTGCGATCATTAAACCAATCATAATAATCGAGACAGATTTTTTACCTGAGAAGAAGGCAAATGCAGTCGGTAACTCAAGGTTATAGAATTTATCGGTCGCCCAAGCAGCAATTAATCCAGTGATTATCCCGCCTGCGGCGCTAATATTCATGGTTTGTATGCCTAACACCTTAATTTGTCCAACCTGAGTCATAATGGCAGGGTCAGCAAGCTTACCTGTCAGTACTAGCCAGACATTAATGGTTATGATTAATGTTAGGTAGCCAACGACAGAGGCAAAAACAGCAATGCCTTTATCTTTTAAGCTCATGCCATAAGCCACCCCCATTGCGAAAAGGAGCGGGATGTTGTCAAAAATAACACCTGCAATTGAACGAATACTGACTAATAACGCATTAACGGTCTCATTCCCCAGAAAAGGAAACCGAGCTATCATGTAGGTCTGAACTAAAGCACCGCTGATACCCAAAATCATACCAATGGGCGCCAAAACACCGATTGGAAGAAGTAAGGTTCTCCCAAAACGTTGAATTGATTCACCAAACTTTCTTTTGGCCATATTTTTTTCCTTATGACTTCGAATATGAAATATATTCTAAATAATTCGAGATGCAGTTAAGCGACAAGCAAAAAAAATCGCTATGTGCTTAGAAAACGCTGCAACTAGAAGTATGACGAGTATAAAAGGGATACTAGCATCGGAGATCGAGTAAAATAAATGATGTTGCGGTTTTAAATATTATCTTAGGTCATTAATTATGACCTGGGTCATTTTATTTTTTACAATATGAAAAAAATTTACTTTAAATAGTCTAGGGATAATATTGTTGCTCAGATTAAATAATGGTTAAAATTATTTAAGTTAAGTGGATATAATAAAAAGTACATAGGCAACTTCTGTAGATGAAAAAATTTTCGTTTAACTTTATTGATACTTTAGCAATTCGAGATGTCGATAAGTAACAAATCAACGTAGTCACCATATTTTAACGAAAAGCAGGATATTTTGAAATATGACAAGTGCAGCTTATTTTAAAGCAAATACTCTAATTCATTGATCAATAAGTCAACTAAAATAAAAAAGCCGGTTCTGGATTTAGTATCATCGATCTTCGTGTCATAACTATCTGAAAAACAAAATAGAGTATTATCTGCATAGCTAGTAAGCTCATTGGTATGAAATGCAGTCATACTAATGATATTTGCCTCTTTTAACTGCACAATCTTCGCGGTTTCAATGATTTTTTTTGTTCCCCCAGACAGAGAGATAAAAATCACTGTATCGTCCTTGGTCACTAAGCGTGTGAATGAATCAGAGAGGTTGTAATCATTAATAAAAAAGCAATGAAGTCCCAGTGCAAACAGCATATGTTCAAGATAAAAACCTACCGCTTTACTTGTTCCCCTAGCAACAATAAAAATGTTCCTAGAATGACGCAACGTTTTGGCACAATTAGCAATTTGCTCCTCATTGATCAATGTAAAACTTTTATTAATGTTTCTTTCTAGTTGTTTTTTATAAGATGACGGGGTTATTTTTTCTGTTTTATTCTTACTGAGAATATAATTATTAATTTGAAATTTAAGCTCTTTAAAACCACTAAACCCTAATTTTTGCGATAAGTTAATGATCACCGTTTTTGAGACAAAGGTTTTAGCCACTAATTCATTAATATTTAAATAAGGGATATCAGTAATATTATCGGTAAGATATTTTAAGACTTTTTTTTCGCTAATTGTTAAGTTATCGTAATTTTTTAAAAATTCCAACATACCTTACCGCCCTATTCAGTATAAAAACAGCATCAAAAACCGGTTACTTAATCAATTTTACCGTTTCATCAATATCTATTTCATCTTCTGAGAAGATCAGCGTTGTGCCATGTAACGTGGTGATCGCCAATTTTTTTAATGAGCGCATATCACCCGCTTTAATCTCTGATTTTGGCCTAATACTATTCATTAAAGCACCTACAGATAATACGGTATTTTCTTTATTAATTCCTGTGTCAGCAGGGACTTCTTCACTGTAAACCTTATAAGACTTAATAGATGTCAGCTTAATACGTTCACCAGCAATATAAATATACTTGCTTTCAGGTATCACTTTAACAGCGTAAGCCGATAACCCTTTATTATTTGTTGTTGGCTCAAAGGTGACCGCTGCATTTTTCTTAATCAAATCAGGATTGGCGACCTTAATCACATGAAAATAGCGGTTATCGCCGTTTTCATCTTTGATAAACCCAAAACCTTTATCTTCAAACCACGTTGTGATTTTTCCATTCATCGCCATTACCGCCTATTTAATGATGTCATTACAGCTTGCAGTATAAAGCACAATGAGAGTGCAAACTATGCCTTTAATTTAGCTTGTTACCTAAAAATTAGTTATTTTAAGCTAAATAATTCGAGGTGCAGCTGAGTCACAAATCAATGTATTACCATCGCTTAACAAAACACAGCAACGTGAAGTAAGACGAGCATATCCATCCTCATACTTCGATTAGGCCGTGAAATCTTCACAATTATCGATACCCTTATTGCCCTACAATACCATACTGAAATAGAGCCTCTCTACCAAGACGATCAACAAATTCGGTGTTACTCAGAACCTTGGCTGACGTTAGTTAGAAGAAGCGAAAGGGGCAGGGTGAATATTACGGCACTGCAAGATTGACTGAAAAGAGGCTAATGAAAAAGTAGCTGTTTTGTTATTTGATTTAATATCAGCTTAATCATGAAAGTCCACGTTGTGCCAAATGTGGAGATTGTCTCTCTATATGGTTCTATTCAATGTTATTGTGCTTTATATAACTCACCTGAGTGTGATGAAAAATCACCCATGTTATTATTGCTGAATTAACTCCAGCGCTATGTGACACGTTGCCCCTGATTTTATACTACCGCAGACCTGCAACAGAGGATCCCGACAGAAGAGAGTGACACCATGAAAGCTACCGATGAAATCCGCTTCGCTGAGTGGCAAATTTGGCCTCAATTGAGGATCCTACTGCATCGCGGTAAACCGGTTAAAATTTCTGCTAGAGCCTTTGATGTGCTGGTTGTTCTGGTCAGTGCAGAAGGTGAAGTCGTCAGTAAAGACAGGTTGCTTACTCAGGTATGGGGTAATGAAATTGTTGAGGAAAATAATCTTCAGGCGCAAATTTCCGCAATTCGCCGCGTGCTTGGCCGTGATCGTCATCTTCTAACGACCGAATTTGGTTCCGGATACCGCTTTAATCTTTCATCCAGACCTCCAGTAATATTGCCAGAGCCAGCCAGAAAATCTCCCGTTGTTTTCCCCTTCCTGACATCAATTTTAGGGCGTGACCAAGCTGTACAGGCGGTCAGCGCCTTAATGCGTCAGCATCCTCTGGTCACCATCACGGGTCTAGGCGGCGTGGGTAAGACACGTCTTGCATGGGAAGTCGTTAATCGGGTCCGCACAGAGTATCCCGATGGTGTGTGTGTGGCTGAACTGGCACACATCACCGACGCCTCCAGTCTTCTCTCTGTTTTCTCGCAGGCCTTGCATCTACCATTGGCTGCTATTCATAACGACCATGATTTATCTCACCAGCTTGCTCGACGCGAATGCTTACTGATGATTGATAATGGCGAACATGTGATTAAAGAATTAAAACCGGTGATTGCCCTGCTACTGAATGCGGCACCGAATATTACTATGTTGCTTACCAGTCAGGTGGCAACAGAGATGGCAGGTGAGCAACAGTACCTCTTACCGCCACTTCAGGTTCCGGAAAAAGAAGAGACCGATTTTCAACGTTTGTTGCTGTTTCCCAGCGTCCGCCTGTTTATTGAACGGGCTCAGGCCCAGCGATTTGATTTCCATCCGTCAAATGCGGAACTCTCTGTGATAGGTGAATTATGCCGTCATCTTGACGGGCTCCCCCTAGCAATTGAACTTGCTGCCTCTCGGTTGCCCATTATGAGCGTCAGTGAGATTTATCATTGTTTGGAGGATCGCTTTCAGCTTCTGAGTAACAGGCAAAGCGTTCGGGTATCCCGACATCAAAAAATCAAGACTACGCTGGAGTGGACTTATCAATTACTCAATCCACGTGAACAGAAATTATTCTGCTCTTTGGGGATTTTTACCGATATGTTCACGGTAAATGCGGTTATCGACTTCTTGCAGTCCCCTGAAGAAAATGGTTGGCAGATTGTCGACGATCTCCAACGATTACTCTCCTTGTCACTGATTCAGGTCAGTACTCAGGTACCCGTTACCCGTTTTCGTTTACTGGAAACACTCCGGCAGTTCGCTTGCGATAAACTCAGGCAGCAAGGCGAATACCCAAGGCTTGCCGCTCAACTTGCTGATTATTGCCATCGCCAAGCGGAGCAAGCTCAGCTTGATTGGTATAAGCTGCCAACGAAACAGTGGCGAGCACGTTATGACTCTGTCCTTAATGATTTACGCAGTGTTTTGCAGCACACCTTAACTGAAGGGGCTGATCAAGCAAAAGGGCTTGAGATATTACAGGCCATGACGCCGTTCTGGATTGAATATTCACTTTATAATGAATGCCAGCGTTATATTTATCCGTTGCTCGGTGAAGCGCCTTTAACATTACAGCAGAGAATGAATCTCAACGCAGCAGCGGGCAAAGCGTCTACTTGGGCAAAAGGGCCTACTCCTGAAACTTGCCTCACTTGGCAAACGGCGCTGACACTTGCAGAACAACTCGACGATAACGAGATCCGCTTACAGGCTTACTACGGACTATGGTTGTATAACTTGCGAACCGGAAAACTGGATCAATCGCTTCACCATGCGCAGTCAATGTGCATGCTTGCGCGAACGATTAATGATACTAACGCGCTGGCTACAGGGTTGCGAATCTTGGGGGTATCTTGGCATTTTTTGGGTCAGCATGCTCTCGGTCGCGATTATCTGCAACAATCTCTGGATAGATTTGCCATTGACGGTTCCGGTCACACTTTCCGTTTTGGACTCGATCAGGAAACCGCCGGTGAGGCATTTTTATCCCGTGTACTCTGGGTACAGGGGGAGTATAGAGCCGCTAAGCAGGTGGCATGGCGAGCAGTGAAAAAAGCGGCACGTTTGCAACATATTTGTTCGCTGTGCTGCGCACTGGCCGAAGGTGCCTGCATGACAGCCGCGCTGGATCGTAATCCACGTTGGGTAAGAAAGGCCGCTATCTGGCTTATTGAACTGGCAGAAAAGCACGATCTCTATTTTTGGAAAACCTACGGTGAGTTGTTTCTCCATTGGGCTGAGCAGTTCAGCCATCCCGCTATCAAGCAAACGACATTGTTTAACTCGCTGCGTGCTATGGGATTAGACTGGCAGTACTCCCCTTTATTATCAGAAATGGACACCAGACTGTTACAGCAAACCCCGCATGAAAATTGGTGTACGCCCGAACTGATACGTCTTGCCGCCACACACTTACCTATCTACGCCCAGCGCCAGCAACTGGAACTGGCACTGAATAAAGCACACCAGCAACAGGCATATGGGTGGGCTTTGCGCATCGTTTGTTCGCTGGCAACGCTACAGGCTGAAACGGGTGACAACGTGGGGGCAAAACAGTTAATCATGGAAGTGCTAAGCCATATTGATGATTCTCAACACTCGACAGATATCAGAAATGCGGTCGCGCTATGTACTCGTCTGGGGGGATGAAGTGTTGCGTCTGATGGCGATTAACATACCCAATATCACCAGCCCCGCCCCAGCAGCAACGATCAACGTCCAGTTATGCGTGCTCTCCCATAGCCAGGTGGCTGTCAGTGAGCCGCATGCACCACCTATAAACATGACGCACATAAAGAGTGTATTAAGACGGTTTCGGGCATCGGGGGACAAAGAATAAATGGTGTGTTGATTGGCGATCAGGACACATTGTTCTCCCGCATCCAGTAACAGAATCCCCACCACCATACCGGCTATACTGTTCCAGCCCCAGAAAACAGCCCAAGCCAGCAGCATGAGTACCACGCCCAAGATAACCATTCGGAAAGGGCCTTGACGATCGCTGACACTTCCTGCCAGAGGCGCGCACAGAATTCCGATTAACCCCAGTGCTGCCAGCGATCCCGTTATACCCGCACCGTAATGGTAGCGATGAGCTAGCCAGAAAGGCAGTGCCGTCCATAGCACACTGAAGGAAGCAAATAATAGGGCCTGTGTCAGTGTGGCATTCCGCAGCAGTGGCTCGCTTTTCCACAGCAGCCTTAAGGAACGCAGTACCGCGAGGTAGTTAAATTTCGGGGTGGGCAACGACTGAGAAGGCAAAATACGGGCGATGAAAAATATCGCCAGCAGTGTCATGATCGCGCCCGATAAAAAGACCCCCCGCCAGTCGAAATACTGACCGATAAAACCGCCAATAGCCCGTCCCGCGAGAATTCCAGCCAGAACACCGCTCATTACCGTGCCCACCGTTTTACCGCGTGATGAACTTTTCGATAGCGAAGCCGCAAGCGGTACGATTTGTTGGGCGACGGTTGCTGCAACGCCCGTCAGGAAGGAAAAAAACACCAGTACTGATGCTGTTGGAGACAGTATCATGCCGATCAGTGCCAGAAACAGAACTTGTGCCTGACGCAGGATAAGTCGTTGACGTTCTATATAATCGCCCAGAGGGATCAGTAAGAACAAGCCAGCTGCATAACCTAACTGGGTGGCCATGGGGATCAACGAAACCGCTTTCCATTCATTAGGAAAAGAGCCGGCAATCAGATTCAAAACGGATTGATTAAAATAAATATTAGCGACAACAATACAGCAGATAATTGCCAGCATTAGGATCCTGACTGAAGAAAGCTCGTGGCTATCACGACACATGTTCACACCTCGTTCTAAACTCAATGTTGTCCACTCTATGCAATGCCAATCTTCGATTCTTTGATCACTTTTTTCAGACGTCTGAATTTTGCTCCCCAAGCGTCTGAAACAGAAATTTGCGACTAATGTTGTTCACATTAATCATGGGTCATCATGTAAGGAGCAGAAAATGGATTTAAAACTGGCAGGAAAAGTGGCTCTAGTAACCGGGGCCCGAACCGGTATTGGTTTCAGTATTTGCGCAGAGCTGGCGGCGAATGGCGTGCATCTGGTCATGGTTGCTAGACAAAAAGCGGAATTGATATTAGCAGCACAAAAAATTGCAGATAAATACGGTGTAACGGTTCTGCCTATTGCTGGGGATGTCACGGATCCTGAACTGCCTGAGCTGGTGGTCAAACAGGCCGAAAGTGTTTTTCAGCACATTGATTTGCTCGTAAATAATGCAGGAAGAGCCCATGCGGGCACGTTGCTGACCACATCAGAAGAAGAGTGGCAGTCGATGACAGAAACTAAATTTTCTGCAATGCGACGTTTTTGTAAGGCCGTCATCCCCAGAATGCAGGCCCGAAACTGGGGACGGATTGTGAATATTTCCTCTATTGGCGGGATCTATCCAAACCCGCAACTGACGGTTTCGCATGCTCTGAGCGCGGCAATCAATAACCTGACCCGTAGTCTGGCACTGAGTGTTGCACCTAATGGAATTTTGGTCAATGCAGTGGGGGTGGGCGCTGTCACAACCGATAATTGGGCCCAGAATATGCTGCCGAATGTCCGCAATCGTCGTCCTGAGCTGGCTGACAAAACGGATAAGGAGGTCATGGCATTACTGGGTAAAGAAAAAACACCTGTAGGCCGTTTTGGATTGCCGGAAGATATTGCGGCAATAACCGCATTCTTACTTTCTGATCGGAATCAGTTTGTTACCGGTCAGACCATTGAGGCCTCAGGCGGGGCTGACCGATTTATGTAATATGCCGGATGCCTCTTATACAGACGCTGGTGGATTCATGAGTATTTTCGGATTCGCCAGCGTGGTAGATTTTTCAAACAAAGTGCATAGGAAGCTAAGCTTGCCAGTCAAAGAGCAGTAAGCACAGACGGATAGCGGTGAAAGTGTACAAACTAAAAAGCCTTAATTGTGAACCTTCCACTAATGGCCGGAAAGGGGGTTCAAGCCATCTACATCATATGGCTGCAATATAAGAGGATGAAATATCGTTTTGTCGGTAAAGGAAAAAATACTTTCGATAGGGGAAAAACCCCCCGTGTCTGCTCTGCTTAAACTGCATGAGTTATACGAATAAAGCGGACCCAAAGCGTTTTTTTATCTCTTCTTCACCTATTTAATAAGCCTTTTTAAATACCCAGTCATGGTTCAATCTACCGAAAATGTTCAATGGTTAGATTATTCAAACATGTTTTTGAATAGGGCAGCACGATAACATTGACTCATAAATCAGCTTACCTCTGGAAGCCAAATCAAAAGATATATTTTATCTTTCAATTACGTCATTCTTTTGGCTTTTTTTCGCTTTTTAATCCTATTTAAGAGTATAAAAAGTCGCCATGCTCAAATACGTGTATTCAGGTATCATCACGTATTTTTCTGGCATATTATATCTAATTTTCTGAAAATTAATTATTTTTAGTTAATTTATTGTTGGTATATAGCGAAATGTAACGAGGTATAAATGAGATCATAATGACTAAACGTAAATTTATTACACGAACAGAAGTGAATTCCCTATTAAAAGCAACACAGCAAGGTCGCTATCCCAACCGCGACTATTGCTTGTTATTAATGAGTTTCCTACATGGTCTAAGGGTTAGCGAGCTTACTCATATCACTATGTCGGATATTGATTTTATACAGAAAGTTATCTATATCAGGCGATTAAAAGGGGGGCTATCCACTGTTCAACCGATAATCCCAGAAGAATTTACCGCGATAGAAAGATGGTTAATTGAGAGAGACTCTTGGAAAACTTCTGGCTCAGATTGCTTATTTATCTCTCAGAAAGGGAGCCAAATCTCTCGCTATCAAATCTATCGTCTATTTGAGCAATACGGCAAAATCGCAGGACTTCCTGTCAAGCTCCACCCGCATATGCTAAGACATGCATGTGGATATGCATTAGCTGATCTCGGTAGGGATACTCGATTAATTCAAGACTATTTAGGCCACCGAAATATAGCCCATACTGTCATTTATACCGCAAGTAATGAAAAACGCTTTAGTGGTATTTGGTCTAATCAAGAGACGGCTTAATGAGCGATGTCAGCATGAAACCAAAGCTCAATATTATAAAATGAATTAAATATCAGGAACACCACAGTTATTCAGCTGATTGGCTTTATGGCTGAGGTGTTTTTATAAAGAAGTTGAGCTCACTATTCCTCAAATAGAGCGGTAGATACATTATATTAAAATATGGTTAGTTAATTATTTTACTTATTTTTCTTTAACCAATTATCATCATTTAAATACTCTAAATATGAGTATTTATACTTACGTGTAAAATTAACAATATATTATCAATAAAAATACATAAGAATTACACAAATGATCTTATTGAGATTGTCATATAAAGATAATTTATAGACATAAAAAACTGATTTAATATTTTCCGGTGTTTAATGCTAAAGTTGTTATTTTACGCAATTTAAATAACTGAAAAATAAAATTATAAAGCAAAAAATAAGATGAAAATATAAACAAAATAAAACAATACATATAAATCAATGGGGTATATCAAATGCCGTTTAAAATCAAATGGTAACGCAACATAATAAATCAAAATGTTTAAAATGCTTAATAAGTATAATTCTGAGACTAACCAAAATCAAACAGCATAAAATTCTGTTTGCATAATACTTTTTAGCTATTATCAGCAATTAATGTATAAATTTGTTATCTACAACAAAAAGTTACCGACTGCTGTGTGTTTATCAAAAAAAAATAACTAGTCAAATGATCTATCCTTACTATACATATACGCAAATTAAAGATTTTAATTCTAAAAAATACAATATATAAAACAAATTTGCTAAAACCTATTTTACGCAACATTTTGATTTATTTTGTTGCGTTTGTTGATTGCAAGATAATCGAATTATTTGCTTTTTAGGCGGGATTGATTATGTAGCCATATTACATAAAGCTTTATTGGTGAGATATGAAAAATAATAAGTTAAAAACCAGTATAGATAATTTTCAGAAAATAATAACTGAACAAATTGGTTTGGAATTATCCCATCTTAGAAAAGAAAAAGGACTAAGTGGTAAAGATCTAGCTAAAAAATTAAAGATATCACAACAGCAAATTTCTAGATATGAAAGAGGAGTCTGTAGCATTAATTGTGGAATGCTATTTTCAATCTTATTTTATCTAGATACTCATCCTAGTAAGTTTTTCGAAAATATAATATCTAAAATAAATGAAGAATATCCTGATGCTAATTCATTTATTCATAACAATGAACATTTTTCAGATGAGCAAGATGATTTTCATTATATTTTCAATCGACAAACAGAAATTATATTAAATTCTGTATACAGTAAGTAGTTATTAAAAAAACATACAGTTTTAACTATGCTCACTTAATTGTTGAGTAACCATCACTTTGTTATATATCAATGAGGTTCAAATGAAAAAAGTATTTGTAGCAGCACTTGTTTCTGCCGCTATCGCTTCTCCAGCACTCGCTGATCAAGGGCATGGTAAAGTGACCTTTAAAGGTGAAATTATCGATGCACCTTGCTCAATTAGCGCTGACTCTATTGACCAAACAGTATGGTTGGGCCAAATTGCTAACTCTGTTTTAGCAAATGGCGGAACTTCTAGTGCTAAACAATTCAATATTGAATTGGAAGACTGCGTATTCCCTAAAGATGCAGAAGACAAAGTCTACAATGACAAGGTCAACATCACATTCTCTGGCGCTAGTGCTGCGTTTAACCCTAAATTATTAGGTGTAACAGGCTTAGATGCAACGGACCCAACTAGCGCTGGTAACGTTGGTATTCAATTAATTGATACAAACGGTGTTGCATTAGATATGGGTGTTGCTACAGCACAAGAACATCAATTACAAGCGGGTGATAATATTCTGCGCTATAGCGCTTACGTACAAGGTGCAAACGTTGCAGTAGATAAAATCCCCCTAGGTAAATTCGAAGGTGTGACTAACTTTACCTTAACTTATAACTAATTGATTAGTTAAAGAGGAGTACTTTCGTATTCCTCTATTAATCACCAAATTAAGTCAGAGGCTAAAGTGAAAGGATTTATCTATTTCCCAAGAAAAGTATCTTCCCTATTTCTGCTAACATTATTTCTTTCGCCAAAAATGGCGGCATCACCTCATGGATGGGGGAAAGTCACAATGGGCGGCGAAATAGTCGATACTGCCTGCGCAATAGATATCGGGTCAAGGGATCAGACCATTAATATGGGGGTACTTCCAACAAGCTATATTCGTGAAGTTGGGAAAGGCCCCATAAAAGAGTTCAATATTAAACTTGTTGATTGCCGTTGGGAAAAATACTCAAAAGAGAATAACGAATGGAATTCATTTGAAGTCACTTTTGATGGTCCATCAGAAGGGGGGTTTTTCACCCTTTCGGGTGAGGCAAAAGGAGTGCAATTGGCATTGCATGATCTCTCCGGATATTCCATTACACCAGGAAAGCCATTGCCTGCATTAGGAATGACTCCCGGCACAATGATACTGAAATATCAAATGCAATTAGTCACCAACTATCATCCTGTTAAAGCGGGTAATTACCAAACCTTACTAAGGTTCAAGGTCGATTATTATTAATTCTAAAAGTTATATTGGTGTTTTAGGGATGTTTTTTATGTTTTTTAAACAAGACAAAATAAATATAATAACGACAATGATAATGATTACTTTTGGATCATTATCAGCCCAGTTATATGCCGCCGATACCATACAGTTTAATACGGCATTATTTGATTTAGAAGACAAAAAAAACATCGATATTAAGCAATTCTCACGTGCTGGCTATATTATGCCTAGCACTTATCCGCTAAAAGTCCAATTAAATAAAGAAACTCTGCCTGAGCAACGATTTTCATTCTATGCACCTGAGGATGACCCTGAAGAAAGTCTTGTGTGTATTACTCAAGAACAAGTTCAACAGTTAGGGTTAACGGCGGATGCTTTGAAGAAAATAACGTGGTGGCATAATAATGAATGCCTTGATTTAAACAGCTTACCCGGTTTCAAAGCTCATGGGGATTTATCTGACTCAACATTATATTTGAGTATTCCTCAAGCCTATCTTGAATATAGAACCACGAATTGGGATCCGCCTTCTCTTTGGGATGAAGGGATTTCAGGGGCTATTTTAGACTACAACATTAACGCAAGAGCTAATAAGCCTCATGACAACAATAGCAACTATAATATGACGGCAAATGGTGTTATTGGTGTAAACCTTGGCGCATGGCGCTTTAGGGGAGATTGGCAAGGAAATGCTCAACGAGAAACTGGCTCAAATAGTAAAAGTGAGCATAATTTCCAATGGAGCCGACTTTATATTTATAAAGCATTAACCAGTATCAAAGCAAAATTGACCTTGGGTGAAGATTATCTAAACACGGATTTATTCGATAGTTTTCGATTTACAGGTATAAGTCTACGCTCTGATATTTTAATGCTCCCACCTAATTTACGTGGATATGCACCTGAAATAACAGGGGTTGCGACAAGTAATGCGACGGTCATTGTTAGCCAACAAGGCAGAATTATTTACCAAGAACAAGTCGCTGCTGGGCCTTTTCGCATCCAAAATTTAAGTGATGCGACGACAGGTAAGCTGGATGTTCGCATCGAAGAACAAGATGGCTCGGTTCAAGAATATCAAGTTGAAACGGCCAATATTCCTTATTTAACCCGCCCAGGCAGCGTTCGGTATAAATTAGCCATGGGGCGTCCTACAGATATGGATCACCATGTCAATGGCGATACATTTGCAAGTGGTGAAATGTCTTGGGGGGTTACCAACGGCTGGTCGTTATTCGCAGGTTCATTAAATAGCCAAGACTACAATGCATTTAACGTGGGTGTAGGGCGAGATTTATTAGCATTTGGCGCCTTGTCTTTCGATGTTACGCATTCCATTGCAAATATTCCTAACCATCAAAAACTGACAGGTAATTCTTATCGAATAAACTATTCGAAACGTTTTGATGATTATGATAGCCAAGTCCAATTCGCAGGTTACCGTTTCTCAGAACGTAGTTTTATGACGGTGACTGATTTTTTAGCGGCTAAAGATTCAGGTGAGCGTCAAGGCAGTAATAAAGAAATGTATGTGATTTCCTTAAATAAAAATTTTAGGGAATCAAAAATTACAGCGTATTTAAACTATTCGCATCAAACCTATTGGGATAAGCCAGAAAGCAATCGCTACAACCTCATGGTGACAAAAACCTTAGATTGGGGAAGCTTGAAAAATATTAATATATCGTTATCAGCTTATCGCAATAAATATAACGAAACAAATGATGATGGCCTTTATATCTCAGCATCAATGCCTTGGGGAAATGGTGCCAATATAGGTTATTCATTACAAGCAACGCGGGATGATACCGTTAATCGAGCAACCTATTATGACAAGCTGTCAGATAGAGCCAATTATCAAGTCAGTGCAGGTTCAACCAACAAAGGCGGAACCGCGAGCACCTACCTTACCTATTATGGAGATAGTGCTAAATTAACCGCGAATGCGAGCTATATTCACAACAATTACACGTCATTTGGGTTAGGGGCTCAAGGTGGAGTCACCATGACCTTAAATGGTGCTGATACTCACCGTGTATCAAATATTGGCGGCACTCGCTTACTGATCGACACCGACGGCGTAGCTAAAATTCCCGTGTCAGATCGTGGGATCCCTATTGCATCGAATGCATTCGGTAAAGTTGTTGTCCCTGACCTGAATAGCTATTACCGCAGTAAAGTTAAAGTCGATTTAAACGCATTACCCAATAATGCCGAAATTACTGACTCCATTGTTCAAGCGACATTAACAGAAGGAGCAATTGGTTACCGTAAGTTTAATGTGTTATCGGGCGAAAAAATGATGCTTTCAATGCGCATGTCTGACGGTTCTGTACCGCCATTTGGTGCTCAAGTTACCAATTTAAAAGGAAAAGAAACAGGAATCGTCACTGATAATGGATATGCCTACATCAGTGGTATCAACCCAAATGAAATGATGATTATTCATTGGGGTGGTGAAGCGCAATGTGAAATTCATTTTCCTGAGAACTTAGAAACAATTAATCAAGGCTTATTTATTCCTTGTAAACCATTATCGAATAAACGTAATGAAACAGATAATAATCTGTAGATGAGTGATTGCTATGAAGAAATTAACTAAATTATATATCAATACTATTTTATTAAGCAGTTTATTTAGCGGAAGTGCTTTATCCGCAATTGCTATAGATAGAACTCGGATTATTTTTAATGGCGATCAAAAAAGCGTTTCAATCACCATTACCAATAAAAATAACCAACTGCCTTATTTAGCACAAGGCTGGATAGAAAATATTCAAGGGGTAAAAGTGAACTCACCTTTTGCTGTATTGCCCCCAGTGCAAAGGGTTGAGCCTGAAAAATCGAGCCAAGTTCGTGTTGAGGCACTGCCGGAAATAAGCCAATTACCTCAAGATAGAGAAAGTGTTTATTACTTTAACTTAAGAGAGATCCCACCGAAAAGTGATAAACCGAATGTTTTGCAATTAGCTTTACAAAGCAAAATTAAATTATTTTATCGTCCTAAAAATATCATGCTCAGTGAGACTGAAATGTTGAATAGCCCTTGGCAGGAAAAAACACAGCTGATTAAACAAGGCGACCAATATATTATTAAAAACCCAACGCCTTTTTATATCACAATTATTGGCGCAGCTGAGCGTATGAATTCACCTGTAAATCAAAACTTTAAAGCCGTTATGGTCGCTCCGTTTAGTGAAGAAAACTTAGGTGTGTCAAGCTCTACTGTGGGGACGAGCCCTGTACTGACCTATATCAATGATTATGGTGGTCGCCCTAAATTGCAATTTAAATGCCAAGCCAATATCTGTCAGGTTGCGCCTGAAAATAAATAGAGAGGAAAAGATGATTAATCAAAAAAATCTTCCCTTACTTCTCGGGTTATTTTTTATTGTTCCTTCACCGGTGATATATGCGGTAGCTGAAAATACTTTTGATAACACCGCAGGAAATTGGGATGTCGAAGGTGCAAATGGAAAAATTTTTGTTTACGGCTCCTTAACTGAGAGTGCTTGTCACTTATCGATGGATTCTGCATTTCAATCGGTTGATTTGGGTAATATTGACACCGCGTCATTAAAAGTCATTGGTGCTCAAGGACATAAAACCCCTATTTATATTGAATTACTGGATTGTATCGAAACGCCAACCGTCCTAAGAGATGACAAATCAGGTAATGTTACTTGGAGTACTTCCCAACCGGGTATGAAAATTCGTTTTATTGCTCCCGTTGTTCCGTTTCGTCCTAGTATTGCCCGTGTTGAAGGTGTTACGGGGCTAGGGTTGCAAATCACCAATCTAAAAGGAAACGAAATCGTTTTTGGTGAATACAGCGAACCACAACTGATTTCGTCTGGACAAAATATTTTAACTTATTACGTTGCCCCCGTTAGAGTTGCTGAAAAATTACAGGCGGGTGCGTACAGAAGCGTTATTTCTTTTCAAATCACCTATGAATAAGCTTACCCAATTGGCTGATATAGCATTGAAGGTATTTATATGAATCACTTAAATTTCAAATTTTATAAATTAAAAAAGATAATACTCACAATGCTATTAAGTTTATTCTTTTTTTCGTCACCGAATTATGCAAAGAATGGTCAAATCGGTGAAATTAAGATTCGTGGATTACTTGTCGCCGAAGCTTGTACAGTGAGACCCGGTGATGAAAATATCATTGTGGACTTTGGTACTATCGTCAATAAATACCTTTATATTAACCAAAAAACACCACTGGAAAATTTTAATATTCATCTAGATGACTGTGATAACAGTATCTTTAAAACAGTCGCTGTCAAATTTACAGGAACAGAGGATCCAAATTTACCGGGGCTGCTGGCAGTGGATTCTGCCAGCATGGCTTCAGGTATAGCAATTGAAATTTTAGATTATAGCGGTAAAAAAATTCCCATTAATAGCATGACGCCCGCATACAATTTAGAAAATGGTACGAATATTTTAAGTTTTAATGCGAATGTGCAAGGAGAACCTGATGCAATAAAAAATAAAAGTATTGCATTTGGCCATTTTACTGCAACCGCTGTTTTTAGTTTAATTTATGATTAGGGTATCAGTAAAAATGAAGATATTATTATTACTCCTCGTAACCTCATTATTTTCCCCTTCCATTTTTGCATTTCAATGCAGAACAAATGGTGGTCAAGAATTTCGTGGCGGAACACAGAATATTTATGATGTACCTATTGATAATGATATTTTTGCTGTACCTAATCGAATTAATGAGTTTGCGGATGTGAGCGATTTCATGACTTGCCGTAACGAGGCACCTTCTGCATACGTTGATTACCTCAATGTTACAGGGGCGAGTTTAGGTCCTGCATTTAGAAATAACCCAGAATTAAAAGCCGGCGTTGTTATACGTGGTGCTTATTATTTAGCGCCATTTAGTGGTCGAGAAATTCCCGTTTTCCGTTTAACAACCGCCACTGAGCCTCTGCCAATAAAGTTATATTTACAGGTAAATGTGAGGCCAACGCCTTCCGTATTGGTGAGAAAAGGTGATCTGTTAATGACATTGGATCTCCATAAATATGCGACATTTATAAATAGCAACCAATATATTGACCATTTCTATTATAGATGGAATTTCTATTCTGGAAATGATGTGGTGGTAGGGACAGGAACTTGTGATATCAATAATAACCAAATCATTATTGTTGATTTTGAAATGGTCAATGCATCGGGTATTTCAACAGTTGGTAGCGCAAGCCGCTTTCAGCGCAATGTTGAGCTCACATACAGCTGTGAAGATAATAATCTCACCGCACCAATAAAAATGACCTTAAGCGGTGAAACCTCAACCTTTTCGTCTGATGCATTGCTCATTAGAACGGGTGATATCGGCAATCAAGGTCCTATCATGCGCGGATTAGGTGTAGAGGTTTATCATCAAGGACAACGAGTATCGCCGATGAATGGCTCTTTCAATTCAAAAATAGAGAATGGGCGTGGCCGAGATACACTAATGTTTACGTTAGTTAAGAAACCTAATTTATCGCCAAATGAGCTAACAGAAGGGCAATTTAATTCTGCCGCGACAATTATCATGTCTACACCTTAATTATAAAAAAGGGGCTATTATCAAATAAAAATCTCTTTTAATAACGGCTCGTTATTCCGATGGAATAATATTTATTCAAAATTAATCTGGTGTTTTTAGTGGTGAAAATAAAGCACTCGGTATTTTGACTTAAAAAGCGTTTGGGGATTTAGTCATGATTTCAGCCTATTTATCATTTTATCGGTAAGGATAGAAAACGCTTAGGTTAATTTTTATTGGCTAACGAGCTGATTATGATTCTAATATTCAGCTCGTTAAGTCGTGATTGCGATTATTTTTCTAGGCCGCGAATAATGAGTGTGAGGCCATCTAGAAAACGTTGCTCATAGTTATTGGTAAACAATATGGTTTTAGCAGCCCATGTGTATGGGTATTGATTCTTATATATTTCATTGAATTTATTTAGTTTTTCATCTATCTCATTATCATGAGAGTAGAGTGCTGCTTGTTGTTCTATGCAGCATCCCAAAATAAAATAAAATATAGTCATGGTTGAGTTTGCTGCTTTTTCTGCTGACATGCCTGATTGCATAAAGGTTTTAATCAACGCGTTATTGATACGTAATACATTATCTGAAATAACATAGGTTCCAGCGAAAACTCGCGCGCCATCTCGATGCTGTAACAAAGCGTCTCGCAATTGATGGGTAATGTTTAATAAATTAGTCTTCCAATCCCCTTCATTTAGATCACCCACCGCGACATTAGCCACAATATGGTCAGCCATGCCTTCGACTAAGGACTGTTTGTTATTGAAATGCCAATACAGTGAAGCGGCTTTGATATGCAGAGCATCGGCAAGCTTACGCATCGTCAATCCATCAATACCGTCGGTCTCTAGCAGTTGCAGTGCTGTTTCAAGTACTTGTAATCGTGTGATTTTTTGATTTTTCATAAATAATTCTCAATTATATCTTTATTCCCTAACATTGTTAGTCTAACATATTTATCTAACCTAACGTTGTTAGGTTGTCAGTATAGTTTATTTTGCCACTTGTAGGTATGCATATTGAGGTTGATGACATGGCGACTGAGGAAACTAAAAAATTTTCCAAAAAAATCTTTGGATTAACACCGTGGATAAGCGTGTTATGTATAGGCATATTAGTTGCAATTACCACGTTCAATTGGAATAGGTGGCAAAGTAATCAGCGCTATCAAGAGTCAAATAATGCGTATATTAAATCAGATTCAGCAATCTTAAAGTCAAGAATGACAGGCTATATTTCACGAATCTTAGTCGATGATTATCAATATGTTCATCAAGGGGAAGTTATTGCTGAAATTAATAACCAAGAAGAGCTGTTGAATCAGAAAATTGCTAAAGCAAAGTATATAAAAGCGGAGCAACAATTTGCGAATCTTGCAGATGAAATTAAAGAGCATGACCTGACAATTGAAAAGCTATTAAACCGCTATAAGGCTGCGGGGATTGAAGTGGCACAAATGCAGCGTAGTCCTTTGTTGCGTAAGGAATTAATTAAAAGTGGAGCAATAACCTCTCAAAATCATCTTGATGCTCAATCAGATTTACAGCGATTAATAAAATTAGAGCAAGCAGCTAAAGCCGAATGGGAGCAAGCAAAACAATCTAAATTAGTATTAATGCAACAAGAAAAGATCCGTCTGGCAGAACGAGATATTGCATTAGCAAATTATCAACAAGCAGAGACGCAAATTTCGTATTCCACGATAGTGGCACCATTCGATGGCCAGTTGAATAAAATTAAGCTTAATGTAGGCAGTTTGGTAACGCCAGGCACCGAAATTGTCACCGTCACACCGCGTTCACAGCCTTATATCATTGCGCAGTTAAAAGAAACCCAACTTAAAAACGTTCAGTCAGGACAATCCGTTTCTATTGCGATTGATGCTTTTCCCGGTATGGAGTTTCGTGGTGTTGTTCGTGATATTGGTGCGCAAAGTAGTGGTGAGGCCGCATTAATTCCCGCAGATAATAGTAGCGGGAATTTTACAAAGGTGGTTCAACGGATCCCTGTTTATATTAGTTTTCTCTCAACGCAATCAAATGACATAGATAAGCTCCGCCCTGGAATGTCAGTTGTTGTGAATATTGATACGCAGAGTATGCATTCGCAAGGAAAGTAATATGTCACTAAGAATATTGCAAAATGCTAAAGAAACGAAGCCTCTTTTTGTTGTTATTTCGGTATTTCTCGGGGCTGTCTTGTCGACATTATTTGTGAGAATGTTTTCTTTGTCACTGGCCGATATTCGTGGTGTTTTTGGTTTAAGTGCGCAAGAAGGATCATGGATTAATGTTTCATTAAATGCGGCACAGCTAATCAGCATGACGTTAACACCTTGGTTTATGGTCGTCTTGGGTGCTGAAAAATATTAATGAGTACCAGTATTGTTCTATTAGTGAGTTTTTTGTCATTTCCATTATTAGGTGTAGATGGTCGATCACTTATTGAATTAGTATCAATTCATTTTGTCATTGGTTTCTGCTTAGGCGTGTATTTGCCGATGACAATTTCATTAGCTTTACGAAATTTACAGCCAAATGTCTGGTTGATTGTCATGGCCGCTTACAGTTTACGGGTCTCTTTAGGCATGGATGCTGGCGTCGGAATTTCAGGATCATTTATTGAAATCTTTGGCTGGCAATGGATGTATTGGGTTTGTACTTTTTTTACGTGTTTTATCTTTATATTTACATGGAAAGGTATGCCAGTAGCTGAAATTAACCGTGATATTTTAGCTAAAACGGATTGGGGAGGAATGGCGCTGAAAAGCGTCAGTTTGGTTTTACTTTATATTGGTATTGTGCAAGGTGAAATGTTTGGTTGGTATGACTCTGGATTGATTGTTTCTTGTCTATTAGGAAGTGTGATTCTTTTTACTATTTTTATCGTTCGTTCATTCCTTTTTAATCAAACATTTGCTCATCCTGGTTGGCTAGCAAATCGAAACTTGTTGTTGTGCTTTATTGTTTCCTGCCTATACGGTTTTTTAATGCTAGCGAACTCTCTATTTATTCCTTCATTTTTAACGACAATCAGTGGGTTAAAACCCTATCAAATAGGAGAAGTGACTAACATTGCTTTTATCGCTTATCTCTTATTTAGCCCAATAGCAATTTGGTTGGCGCGTAGAGTTGATTCACGATTACTAATGGTGATTGGTGTAACGATTATTGGCGGTGCTAGCGTATTAGGAATGCAGGTGGATTATCAATGGCGGGTTGATGAATTCGTACCACTCATGATTATGCAGTCATTTGGCGAATGTTTAGTATTGATAGGTTTAATTGCTTCATTTGTTGTTAATATTAAGCCTCAGGATGCATTAAATTTAGGCGCATACATCTCTATTGCCAGGGTATTAATGCCGGCTATATCGGGTGCATTAATGAATACTTATTTACGGGTAGCTTTTGATGGGCATTTCGAAACTAAAAGAGCTTTTATCCAAACAGGGGAACAGAAGCTATCTTCGGCAGACACGTTCAGTGTCGTTTTATCGTTAATCAGTCGGGAGTCAAGTGTAGGTTCTTTTATCGATGGTTTTGCCATGACATTACTCATTGCAATTATGGTATTGTTTTTACTTATATTCTTAAAACCAGCGCCTGAAAATAGTATTGTGCCTGGAAAAGAATGACTCACAGGCTCGTTGTGAGAATATTATCGTAATATCGATATTGCCTCCTTATTAGGAGGCAATACTGAAATAGAGGCTTTAATTTTTACCCATCGTTAATTTAGTGATGTAATGTAAATTATCCTCATTGTTCAATTGAGCCTCGAATTTTAAATTATAAATGTTATTGTTATCATAATAATTCACCATATAGGTGAAGAACACATCCATAACGGATGGGTTATCCATTGATAGGATCAATGACTCATCATTAAAAAAATAAAATAGTCATCACGTCCCAGATTTTTAGCAATATAATCTACCTCGGTAATATAGCCTTGAGTGGGTTGTTCGATCTTTTTTGTTACCTCTAATTTACTCGCCGAATAACCTGTAGGACTAATATAAAAATCATTTACTTTTCGACTATTTTGAGGCCTTGTAGCCTGTTCATCTGCATCAATGATCGTTAGCATCATATCAGAACCGCTTTTATGCTCGGTCGCGATAAAAAGCGATACGGCATAGGCATCAACACCTTCAAAAAGAAAAGTCAATATCTCAGGGTTTCTTGGCCCCGTCACGGTTCAGGTTAGCAAGACGGAACGGTTATCTGTCTGATTACTTGTATATCCAATAATATTTGTTACATATCCATAAAACATAGTGACCTCAACTTAAATTTAAAAAATTAGGATGTTAATATTTAATTAATAGCTATCAAATAAAAATAGCTGAATATTGAAACGGACTATCATAAAGAATAAAAGATTTTTCATTTCAATTGGCCAGTTAATGAATGAGCATAATTAACTGGCCAATTGAACCTTATAAAGATAACAGTTGGATTATCGTTTTAATCTAATATATAGCGGTAAGATTACTTTTTAAATATAACATAAGATTTGAAATGTTCTATTTATTCCCACAAAAACAATAAAATGCTTTTTAAATCTAGAGATAGATAATATAAAAGCTATAATAGTGCCTTATTTAGGCGTGAATGGTTATTTTCATATGGTCGACCACTCATAAAGAGTAAGGGCGAGTTTAATTCGTCTATTATTAATTGATTGTGTTTATTGGATGTTGATAGGAATAAAATATTTTATAATGCATAGAATGCAAGGGGCATCACTATAATGTTTAGATTTTGTTAATCTAAACATGTATATTGAATAAATACTGTTGTTTAATATAGCAACATTACAGATTATCTATCATAGATAATTCCATTATTTCTTTATGATAAATAAAAGTTAGCGCTGTTATTTATTTGGCATTAATAAAGTCAAATAATGTTAAATAACGATTAAAAAGCTATAATGAATTCGATTTACGTCCAGTATCAATGTGAATATTATATCAACGATTAATAGATACAGTCATTTTATGCTTATTAAATCAATTATCTTGCATGTTTCCATCGGTTATTGCATTTTATTGTGGAAGAAATTCGCTATTATCTCTTCTGTAAAAAAACAGGTATGGTATCTCCATTCAAATATTTATATGGGCAGTCATGTTCACTTTATTGTTTGATTTTAAACGGTTGGAATTAAGTCAGCTGCTGATTTTTCATTAAATGCTCATGACACAAGGTCGTTAATCTATCTAACCTTAGACAAGATTGTTTTTTATGCAGAGATTTATTTCTTCAGTTATTGTGATGAATTTTAACTTAATTGTAGGAAGGGAGTATATGGAAGAATAACGTTATAGAATATCGCTATAAATAGCCTCATTATAATCACCATAGACTATAGATAACACTGAATCTTCTCGTTTTTCTTGTAATGCAATTCTTCCATATGACTTTTAATGAGCGATTGATCGTTTTATTCAATGACTCTTACTGACTTGTTATAACCGTAAGAGAAACATGACCAGAAGCGCTTTTAGGTATAGGATTGATAGTATCGCTCATCATTATTAGCTGATTATCTTTTTCTATTCTTGCACTGATTCCTAACTGACTTCTTAATTTATTCATTTCAGATGATAGTCTGATTTTAAATGTTAAAAAACGCCCTGATTTTTTAGTTTTAAATTGAAAATTATTGCTTGTAATACTCTCATTTTCGTTTTTACCGATTGGTGAAAGAGAAAGGGTAACCAATGAATCATTAGGGATATCAATAGATTTGGAATGAATCGTTCCCTCAATGATAGATAACTTATTATTTTTATTTTCAGTTAAGTTTTTTGTACAGCCAGACAAAAAAAAGACCAATAGCAATAAATATATTGATGATGTGAATTTGTTATTGCGGTTAATTAGTTTCATTTCTATTCTCTTGATTATAAAATAGTGCGGTTAAATACCTTATTGAAAAAACATTGAACATAAGAATATATCCCTTTCTTTTGAGGGTTGAACATTGAGCGATTAGCTTCTGATTTTGTGCCTGTGTATAGGATACCAACCCTAGGTAGGGTCATGATTAAATTTTCATCAAGCTCTATTTTTTTAAATGATAAGCGAAGCTGTCTGACTAACTTATAATAGCTGCTTTCAGTCACAATCGTTCCGCGTTTTTCCCAAATCTCATACATAATTTCTCGTTTACTACTGGTTTTATTCAGTAATAGTTTCAATAAGCATGACTCATTCTCTGAAAGATTAATCGTTTTCTTACCGCGAGAGAGCGTTCGCTTGAGGGGGTTGTAAACAACATATTCCGATAAAATAATAAGGGGTTCTTGCTCAATTTGATCTGTCTTATTCATATTATTTTTCCATATATATAATTTCATCGACAAGTTATTTGCCATATCCTAACGTTCAAGATAGTGTGCCACAATATAAAAAAACGACACACAATAAGATTTTTATAAAAAAAAGACGATTTTTAATAAATCCAGATGATTTTTTAGGATGGCTTAATTTATCGCTATGCGCTCAGTTATATATATCAATTTAGTATATTTATTTTTTATATTTTATTGAGCGGGGTGTTTGACTAAGACTTAGCATGATAAGAAATATGCTAAGTCTATAAATTTCGAATAGGATTCTTATCAAATCTTTGTGAAGAAAGGAAAAAACGATAATATATTAACAATACGATAGATTAGACGAATGAAAGCTCATCATCACCATCATCTTCTAGTTTGTTATGGCCTATCTGATTATTCATTTGTTCTGTCAGTGGTTGGAGCATAAATTTTACCGCATTAACACGATAAAATGCGTGATTGAACGTTTTCTTGAGTAATTCTTGATTATCAAAGGTATCGGGCTTTCCGAGTAATTGTATGGCGCCAGCAATAAACCTTTTTTTTTCTTCAGAAGAGAGTCTATTGAGTTTTTTACAAAGCGCTAAGAAGTTTGTTTTATGATCTTCCGAGTTTTTAATATCTTTTGGATCACTGACTCTCAATGTTGTAAAAAATGTTTTAATATTTTCAATCTCTTGAGTCGTTAGCTTAAGCTGCTTGGTATTTTCGATTGTTTTAGCTTGCCATGTATTTTTGACTTTGTTGACTAACGTTGAGCTGTCGTGATTTGTGGGTAGTGTATGCTCTGATGGTGTTTTTAAATGATTATTTTTTAGCGGCGTAATCATTGGTTTCTCCTTGATTAAGGTTATTCCTCATCGTTTGGTAGGCTATTTTTCGTTCTGCTAATACTTGGCAGCGGCTTGGAATCGATAATAGTTGTGGTAATAGATGTTTTACGGCGATAGAAGGTGAAAAATGAATAATTTCATTGCCTATTTCTAAGGCGATATCCTCATTTTGACTTGGTATAAATTTAATATGAGCGTTTTTTTGAGGGGAGTTCTCTTGTAATGAACTCGGTAAATACAAAATAGCGGGTTCCATATTCGATTGTTGAATGAAATGTTCAGCAATGATTGTTTGTAATAGTTTATCGTGGAAAAATTCAGAGAGTTGATGTAAAAGTTGTTCTTTACTTTGACTTAATTGTTGCTGAAAGCGTTTCTCGCTCATCTCAATACTTTCAATCATATTCGAGAGTAACTGTTTTAATCCATCTTGATAACCTTGTTGATAAGCAACATGACGGATATGCTCTATTTCTTGCTGAGCTTTCTGATAGTTTTCGGTTACTTGCTTGTGAGCTTGTTTTGTTATGTGTTTTGCATAGCGAAAGGCACTAATTGTATTATGTTTTATGAGTACTTTTTCTCTTGCGGTTTGTTGAATATCAGGCTGCATTTTTTCGGACATAGTGACAAGTCTCTTCAATAATATTCCAAGGTAATATTGCTTTTACGGCGGAAGGGATGAGTTGGCGCGTTTTATAGCTAAACATATGTTTTAACCTGTCGGTATATACTGCACCGAATGGAATTAATTGAGCAAAAAGTTGTTCTGCTCCGAGAGCCAGTAGTCTCTGTGGCGAGGGAATATTTACTCCACTAACTTGCCAAAGCGGGTTAGCAAACTGTTGGCGTAAATCTGAGTAAACGGTGAGTTTTCCCCACCAAGGAAGCTCTTCCTTATAGAGAATTGTGCCTAATCCAAGCGCAACCTTCGGAAGGTTCGACCATTCTTGTAAGAGAATATTTGGCAATATCATCGTGGTACGATCTGGCCAAGGCATCGGGTATTGTCGAATTAATCGATGGTTATGTATTTTCTTTAATATTGGAGGCAATTTATGGTAATGAATATTACTATATTCAGGATGAAAATAGCTTCCTGGCGCTAAGAAAATATCCGTTTTTAAAAGCAATGATATATTACTCTCCGACGCCATGGGTTTTTACCTCAGTCATATTATTTGTATCTGCCTTAGTCTTGAAAAATGGCTGCCGACGCCAAACAAATATTAATAAACCAATCACCATGATGACTGACAAGGAAATGACCGTAACCCAAACTGGATTCAACAGAGTTTTAGGTTGATGGCGTGTTTGATGTTGCAGTGGTGGTCGTTTAACGACGACAACAGACACATTGTCATAGCTGGTTTCTGCGAAACTATTGGTTAGGAATAATTTGATTTTATTCATCATGAGTTTGGGGTCTTCATTACCTGAATAGGTCACCAGACTGGATACTTTTTGTATTTGTTTTGTGGCGCTATTGCTGCTTAGAGGATAGCTAACATGTACTCTTGCATTGACAATATCAGGGATGGTTAATAATGATTGCTCTAAACGTTGTTCTATTAATGATAATAGTCGGGTTCTCTCTGCTTGTGGTGACGCCACTAAAGAATCTCCAGGAAAAGCTTGGATAATTTCAATGGGATCTTTGGATGGCAAATGATATTGTCGTAACAAATCAACGGCGATAACAAAGTCATTAGGCGCGATTCTAATTGAGTCTCCTTGCTTATTATCTTGTTTACGTGAAGCATCAACGCCGTGTTCTTGTAACACAGCGAGGACTTCGTTACTTTGTCGTTGGCTAAGGTGGCTGAGTAATAATTGGTCATCACAACCGACCAAGAATCCAATCATGCCAACCAAGAGCAGTTTTTTGACTATATTCATGGCTTATTGGGCTTTTAATAATGTATCAATGGCATTGGTTGCTTTGTGGGTGAGTGTGGAGACAAAATTGAGCTCTAATGCATATTGTCCAATGGCATCCTGCATTTTCAACATCTCCACGGGATTGCTGACATCTAGACTATTTCCCTGAATAATCAGTTGCTGCTTTTTATTTTTTACCTCAACAGAATATTGTGCATATAACTCTTTCACTTTATCTTCAAGTGATTGGCTTGAAGTATTGTCTGAAATGTTATCTGGTGTTGGTGGTAACATAGTATGGTTGGTGATTTGCATGATATTAGTTCCTAAAAAGTAGAGCATCACTTAACTGATGCTCTTCGATATAAATTAAATATTACGAATAATCGCTGAGGCTGTATCTTTAATAGATTTCATTAAGCTACTTTGTAATTGACGTGCCATATTATAGTTACCGCTTAAAGCCGTAATTTTTCCGAGTACTAATGGGTTATCGACTTCTAATTTTTCACTTTTACCATCAAGCATATTTTTTAATTCGTCAGCTAATTCCTTAGCGCGAATACTGACATTGGCACTACTGCGATACATCATCCCCCAGTTATGATCACCTTTAACTGGTGTTTCAAACGCGGATGAATCCCAATTACCGGTGGCACTATTAATACCTAAAATATCTGATGTAGATCCATCTGACATATATCACCTCATTAGTTAAGAGTATTTGAATTAAACGACCAATGGTTATGACCTAAAATAATGAAGCCTTGATCGTTACGGATAAATGATTTTCCTGCTAACTGATTAGTCGCCAAAGATACTGAAAACTGAATATACTTATTTCCCCATTTATGAGAAAAATGTTCAGCTAACTGAACAATTGAAGACGTTTGCTTATCATTAAGATTTCCCTGAATAATAAAAATAACGTGATTATCTTTATTTATTTTTTTCCATGGAACGTTACTTTCAGTCAAACCAAGTTCAGCTATCTGGATTAATGCTTTTGACTCTATTTCTATCACCTTACTATCGGTATAACAGGTAAGATGGCTTTTTATTATATTATCAATAATTTTCCTATCTTTAGATAAGGCTTGTTCTTTGATTATACGTATAACGGGTTGGCAAGGATTGGATAAATCTACTTTTAAAAGGTTAGGTATATAATCATAAATGTGGTTTTCAATCTCACTTTCAAGATCATTGATTTTTTTTATGTGATATTTATCGACATAATTTTCTTTATTTAAACGCTGTACACTCCAATCGGCATCACGCTGTGTTTGTACGAGAATTAATGCATCCCCTTGTCCATCTCGAGTGGCGATGATGGGGTAATGGCTATCTTGTAGTATGTTTTCTAGCATATTTATTTTTTTTTCTGAATTATTTGTAGGGTATAGATAAATACCCACAAAAGAAATAAACAATAGAAAAGTACAGATAAAAATGGTTTTGCGTTTTTCAGTAAGAGACGTTAAGTTATTTTTTTTATCATCACAAAACACGCTATACGGTATACTTTCTTCTATATCGGTTAATTTCCATGGCATATCAAGTGCTTTAAAAGCAATCGGGAATATATCAGCAAGCATTAATTCTTGATAAACAATGGGAATAGTAAATGATTTAATCCCATCATTAATATTCAGGCTAAATATTTTTTCTTGTATGTTATCACTGCTGTTTGTTGGGTCTTGTTCTGTCACGACAGCGAGTTCATAATGCTCGGTAGCACTAGGAATATAATAGGTAGTAAAGCCATTATCATCGACTTCTGCTCTGTATTGAATATTGGGGTCGATAACAATAAGATGAGCATCTGCTGTTAATACCAACTCATGCCCACTCATAGGGCCGCTAGCAATTTTCATTATACAAGCGCGGCTATTTGTATCTGTCATAAAATAAATTCCACGGATAAGAAATTAGTATCAGTAAAAAGTATTACTTCATTTTTGTCAGTAGAATTTATCTTAATCATTCTGACTGATTGATTTGTTTATTAGGTATGAGTTATTCCGGAATATTCCCTTGTATAAAAAGTGCATTTTCTTCAATTTAGCTATATCGAATCTTTTTAAATAAAAGTATAAGCATCATGATTGATACGAACATTGCTGCACTACTCGAAAATAAAGAATGTTGTTTTTCTTTGCAGGATAAGTTGGTTTTGGCTGTTCCTCATTCAGCTGAAATGGGGATAAGTTTCAATTCATCGTATTCAGGGAAGAGAATTAATATTGAAGAGCAGTCTTTATTTGTTTGTTCGCAATTAGAGTTCGATTCTATTATTAGCAGAAAAGATTGGTTAATTTATTCATTAGAGCTTTCAGAGGTAGTGGAGATCCTTGCTGTTATTGATTCTGCTATGAAGCAATCATTTCTCTTAGAAAAGGAAATGATGGAACCGGGGAGCAAAAATAGTGATGTTATCTATATTTCTAATGATTATATTTATGATCTTACAATCAAAGATATTGTTATTGGCTTAATTATTCAGCAACAGCCTGAATTCAATTTATGGTGCAACATATTAAGGCGTTATGAAGCATACGGCATTATGCGATTTTTACTTTCCGCCGCCGAAAAAGATAAAAATGCCAATATTAATCAATTGTGTAAACAGTATGGCATATCGGCCTCTTATTTTAGGCAACTGTATCGAGAAAACTTTAATAAAACAGCAAAAAGAAAAATTATGAGTGTTCGTATGGCCTCAGCCATCTTAAAGCTTATTGAAAGTGATAATTCTATATTAGATATCGGCCTTGAAGCAGGTTATTGCTCAGCCTCTCATTTTACGAATGATATAAAAAAAGAATTAGGGTTAACCCCTTCAGATATTAGGCATCTTGGAGTGAAACTATATGAAAAGTAAAAGAAGTGGGATGATATTAGTATCGCTACTTTTACTCAGTGTAAATGTTTTTTCAGCGCAAACTGAAATTATCATGGCTGAACCTGTTCAACAGGAGATGAATCAAGAAACGTTTGTTGCAAATAATATTATGGTCGGCAAAGTTTTTGATGCTATAGCTGAGCGACTTAATAAACCGATTATTCTTAGCAAACTCGCGGCACAAAAGCGGATAACGGGTAATTTTAATTTGGCACATGCTGATGAGATGTTTAAGGCGTTAACGCGCCGTATCGCATTGGTTTGGTATGATGATGGTGCCGCTATTTATGTTTACGATAATAGCGAGATGCGTAGTGCTATTATTCCTATGAATAATGCCAGTAGTCATCAAGTTCTCAATTATATTAAAAAAAATGGTATCTATGACCAGCGCTTTCCTGTTCGTACTCAAGGAGGAAACAGCTTATTGTTTGTTTCTGGCCCTCCTTTATATGTTGAATTGATACAAGCCGCGACAGCCTATCTTGATGAGCAAGTAAAACAAGAAGCTCTTTCGGGTGGGGAGCTTGCCGTTATTGCGGTCAAATATGCTTCGGTGACAGATAGAACTTATTCATTACGCGGTAATAATATTACTGTTCCAGGTATGTTATCAGTCATCAGTGAATTATTTAAAAATACCCCTGTAGGGACTGTACCAACGCAAAAAATTGCATCGGCACCAAAAGATAACATAGGAGATGACATTGATGCCTTGATGGATGCGCCGATTGGTGAGGCTGTAGAGCCCATGCCTGCATTCAATGGTACTCGTAATCCATCTAATGTTCTTTTTTCATTAGTGGCACATCCAGATAGTAACAGTTTAATTGTTAAAGGTTCCCCTGAACAAATTCGTTATGTTCGCCAATTAGTCAGGACATTAGATACTCGGCGCCGACAAGTTGAATTGTCGTTGTGGATCATTGATATCACACGTAGTGAATTAGATAACTTAGGTGTTAATTGGGAAGTTGGCACCATTAATACCGGTAACAGTTCGTTTTCTTTTAACCGCAGTACACTGTCTGATAGTACAGATTTCTTATTGCGTATCGATGCGCTAAGTAAAAGTGGCAATGGGCATATTGTGTCTCGCCCCGTGTTATTAACTCAAGAAAATATTCCTGCTTTATTTGATAACAACACCAGTTTCTACGCTAAGTTACAGGGTGAACGTATCGCCACTTTAGAGCAAGTCACCTACGGCACGATGGTCAGTGTGATGCCACGCATTTCAGCGGGTAACCATGTAGAAATGGAAGTGAATATTGAGGATGGTGCTGAAAAACAATCAAAAAATGGTGAAACGTCTAATGTTGAAGGGCTCCCTTCGGTCAATCGAACAACGATTAATACCGTTGCTCGTATCGCTCAAAACAGTAGTTTATTGATAGGCGGATATACTCGAGAACAGATTGTAGAAAATGAAAGTCATATTCCTTTATTAGGCGATATCCCATTGGTTGGTCGTCTATTTAGCCATTCATCAATGAATAAACAAAAAATGGTACGGCTATTCTTAATCCAACCTCGTTTGTTGGATGAAAATGAAGTATGGGATGGCCGACAATTTTCTGAAAACCTTCGCATCAAACAACATGACAAACAGTTACATAGCACCATCCAATTTTTAAAAACCTATATGGGGGAATCATGGCAATAGCGCCTTTGGGTGGTGGTGCCCGCATGTTAGGAGGGGCGCAAGAAAAGAGTCGTTCATCCAAAACGGGTGATGATTCGGATGAGGTATTACGTGGGCAAGGGGTGATTGATAGCTCCGGAGAATATGCGTCGATGTCGATGTTAGCAGCGAGCCATGTAAAAAGAAGTAGTGGTAAGCAAGATGACACGGAAGATTGGATGCAGTTTGCTGAACGTATCCTTGATGAGAATGCGGATGAAACTATTTTAAATGTTGAGGGCATACTCAATCGTCAATTTATGACACCTAAAGAGTTAAAAGCATTTTTATTGCGTTTTTTCTCCGATCCCAGCGATTTATTAATGGCGTTGGCAGCATTAATTAATCGTGGAAAACTTAAGCAAGAGCAGCTTGAACAACTCAAAAAACTGGAAGAGCAACTTCACCAAGAAGATATCGATAGAAGTACGCAAGCTGGTGTGAATATCGCCCTTATTGCAAAGGCTTTTGCGCAAAAAATAAAACAGTCGGCGGGAAACTTGCGTATGTTATACCGTGAGTTTTTGGCTTATGAAGGTCCTGTTGTTTATTTATATGAACAATGGGTGGAAGAGATGGAAAGCCAAGAACGTGAAAATATTATGCGTTATTTAAGTCGTGCATTGGCTTGTGATCTGCAAGCGCTTCCCTTAGGTGACATTAATATGGGTGAGTTCGGTAACTATTTTATGCGTGTAGGACGATTAAGAGAGTTACAGTCATTAGACCATGTATTTATCCAACAATTTTTTCAATCAAATCTATTTAAGCACCATCGGCAATTTATTAACGAAAAATTTGAAAAAGAGCTTAGTAAATTATTTACGGCAGGTATTCGAAATCAAACTAATTTCAATGAAGGTTTATTATTATTTATTTCTTCCCAGTTAAGCATGATGAGTACTGATTTGCGTGCTCGATTTTTGCAATTATTAATTTTGGCATTTGCAACAATACCCGTTAGCGTCTTTCAATCATTGGAAGCGCGCGATGAATTAATAAATCAATTGAAAGATTGTATGCATTATGTGATGGCACAAGAAGAATTAATGATGCGTAACTATTTTCAAAGGGAGGATTTTTAATCAAATGAATAAGTTTACTGGATTTCTTTTAGCGATCCGTAATCGGCCAGAATTGATGGTATTAGTGATTATGGTGATGGTCATCGCGATGCTCATTATTCCGTTACCGACGATATTGGTCGATTTACTGATTGGCTTGAATATTATGATCTCAGTACTTATTTTTATGAGTTCTTTTTATATTACTCGGATCCTCAATTTTCAATCCTTTCCCTCAATTTTATTAATCAGCACATTATTTCGCCTTGCTTTATCGATTAGTACTAGTCGACTGATCCTATTAGAAGCTGACGCTGGGGAAATTATTGCCACCTTTGGTGAGTTTGTTATTCAAGATAACTTGGTTGTTGGGATGGTCGTATTTGCGATTGTAACCATCGTACAATTTATTGTTATTACTAAAGGTTCTGAACGTATCGCGGAAGTGGCTGCTCGTTTTTCGCTTGATGCGATGCCCGGAAAGCAAATGAGCATTGATGCTGACTTACGGGCAGGAGTTATTGATGAAGCAACGGTCAAAGAGCGCCGAGGTGATTTAGAAAAAGAGAGTCAGCTATTTGGTTCTTTTGATGGTGCGATGAAGTTTATTAAAGGAGACGCAATAGCTGGGATTGTCATTATTTTTGTTAACTTAATCGGTGGGATTTCCGTTGGTATGGCACAACAGGGAATGGATATCTCTTCTGCGCTGAACACGTTCTCATTATTAACCATCGGTGATGGACTTGTTGCGCAAATCCCTGCGTTACTTATCTCTATCAGTGCTGGTTTTATTGTCACCCGAGTGGGTGGCAACGATAAAAACTTGGGACAGAATATTGTTTCTGAGTTATTTGCCAATGATTTTACGATCCTCATTACCGCACTCATTGTTTTATTTATGGGGTTCTTACCTGGGTTTCCGACAGCGATATTTATTTTCTTATCAGCGCTCTTATCGATAATATTTTTTGTCCGTTTTTGGAAAAAACGTAAAGATAAAACTTATCAGCAGACACAAGCTGAGCGCGTTAATGTGGGTACAGAGATAACTGAAGGAGAAACACAAAGGGAAAACAGTGCTATTGAGGAAGAGTATATTCCTGAAACGCTACCCATTATTATTTCTGTCAACCAACAATATAAAAAATCACTTGAAGAGAAAAATTTCTTAGCGCGTTTTAAAAAGGATGTGTTTATTCGCTATGGCTATCGAATACCCGATATTGCCATTAATTACTCACCGATTGTACCTAATAATAAAATTATCATTTTAATAAATGAAGTCAAAGCAGGTGAGTATGATATCTGTTTTGGCGGTCATCGTTTATTAACAGTGAGTGATGAGCTGGAATATTTAGGGATCGAGCTAATACATTTTACGGATGAGTATGGTGCAGTGAGTTCTTGGATTACTAATCAAGATATCGAGCAAGTTGAACAATTAGGATTGATGATACGCGATGATGTAACAGAAATGATTGATTGTGTTAGCACGCTTTTATTACGTCATATTAATGAGTTTTTCGGTATTCAAGAAACTAAAAATCTACTTGATGATCTAGAAAACAAATATCCGGAGTTATTAAAGGAGTGCTATCGGCATTCAACAGTGCAAAAAGTCACGGAAGTTTTTCAACGTTTATTAATGGAAAAAATTTCAGTTCGTAATATGAAATTAATCGTTGAAACCCTTGTCCAGTGGGCGCCAAAAGAAAAAGACAGTTTGATGTTAGTCGAGCATGTTCGAACGTCGATGTCGCGTTATATCTCTTCCCGTTTCGCTGTTGAAGGCCGCTTAAATGTATTAATGGTGAATTCTGTATTTGAAGACACCATTCGCCAAGGTATTCGGCAATCGGCAGGCGGGGTTTACTTGCATCTCGAACCCGAAACAACCAATGAATTAATTCAATCTGCGGAATTAGCCCTTGAAAACAGCTATCTCTCAGCTCGGGATATTACGGTATTGGTTCCTGTTGATATCCGCCGTTTTGTGAAAAAAATCCTTGAAGGACGCTTTCCTGAGTTAGAAGTTCTCTCATTTAATGAGGTTTCTGACATGGTGAAAGTGAATATTATTAAGACAATATAAGGAAATTTCTTATGAAGTATCGTTTTGTTGAAGCATTAAATTCATTTTTAAATGACATGGGGCGTAGTGATTTAATTAATCCTCAATTAGATTGTCATTCAAATATTCAATTAGAAATGAATGATGCACCAGCGATTAATATTGACCTTTCTAGTGATGACGTAATTATTTGGTGTCATTTAGCGGAGTATAGTGCAGCAAGGTTTGATTCTGTCAGTCAGAATTTGCTAAATATGATAATTCAATATCCACCACGTAATTTTCAACCAGGTCAACCGGCATTAAATCTTGTCGATGATGTTTTCGTTCTGTCCGCGGTCATGAAAGAAACGGCATTAAGTCATGCACAGCAGTTTGCTGATAGTTTCGAAGAATTTTTTGAACGTAGCAATTTGTTCAGAACAGCATTAGTTGGCTAACCATGAAACTATTTGATTACTGCGCGCACCCAGCGCGCATTCATGGCTGTTTGATGGAGGCACCGTTACACGGTGTTTTTATTGGCGAAATTTGTATTGTTGAACGTTCTTTAGCCTCAAGTGAATGTCTCGCAAAAGCACAAGTTGTCGGCTTTAAAGAAGGGCTGACAGTGCTGAGCTTAATTGGTCGAATCCAAGGATTAACTCGCGAGGTTGTTATCCGCCCAACAGGACAATCTTTTGTGTTTGCAATGAATGAGCAACTGTCTGGCAAAATCTTTGATGCTGCCGGTGAGCTGGTTGGCACACTCGGTGAACCAGTAAGGGAAAGTGTGTTAAATGAATCGAAGTTAATGCGTATTGATAGCCCACCTGTCAGTGTTACCTCAAGGCGCGCTATTGATGAACCTCTCATTACTGGAATTCGAGCTGTCGATGGTTTATTAACTTGTGGGTTAGGGCAACGCATTGGTATTTTTGCGGCCGCAGGCAGCGGCAAAACATCGTTAATGAATATGATCATTAACCACGCTGAAGCGGATATTCATGTGGTGGCTTTAATTGGGGAGCGTGGTAGAGAGGTTATTGAATTTATTGATGAATTGCAAAACTCACCTCATGCAGGTCAGACTATTTTAATATACGCGACCTCAGATAGTCCTCCAATAGAACGCTGTAATGCCGCTTTACTGGCGACAACAATTGCGGAATATTTTCGTGACCTTGGACGCAATGTGTTGCTTTTTGTGGACTCCATGACTCGTTATGCAAGGGCCTTACGGGATGTTGCATTAGCTGCGGGTGAATTACCTGCTAGACGAGGTTACCCCGCATCTGTTTTTGAACAACTTCCCATGTTGCTTGAGCGACCCGGACGTCTCCAAAAAGGGTCGATAACCGCGTTTTACACGGTGTTAATCGAAAGTGAAGATGAAGCAGACCCTATTGGTGATGAGATCCGTTCGATTTTAGATGGGCATATTTATTTAAGTCATAAGCTAGCCGGAAAAGGGCATTATCCCGCTATTGATATTCTGCATAGTATTAGCCGCGTCTCCTCGAAAGTAACAACAGAAAAACATCAACAATTCGCGATTAAAGTCCGTGAGCGGTTATCGCGATTAGAACAAATCCAATTGTATTTAGAGCTTGGAGAATATCAGCGTGGTGAAAGTATCGATAATGATAATGCGTTAGATAAAAAAGAGGAAATAGAGCAATTTTTAAAACAAAAAATCAATGAAGCAGAACATTTTGATGCAATGTTAAATCAACTCAGTCATTTGGCATCCTAATGATTAAAGACCTCCTTGCACTCAATGAAAAACGGTTTGAAAGCGTTTTGCAGGAGCAATTGAAATTGCAATCATTCATGAATGCATTGCAACAACAACGTACAGACATTCAATCACGAATTAATGTGTTGAATACACAAACGGGTTTATATGAATTATCGGCGGAATTAAACAAAGTTGCTTTTTGGGAGCGTCAGCGACTAAAAGCCGCCTTGTTAGCTGAAATTGCCCACCTTGAATATCAAATTGAATCGATGAGTGCCGAGTTAACCAAATATGAACAATCACGAAAACATCTTGTTCAGCGTATGTTCACTTTACGTAACAAGTGCGAAAAATTCCGAAATTATCTCAAGCAGCAACGAATTGCTCGGTGTTTAAAATTAGAACGTCAGCAACAAAATGAAATTGAGGAGTTGTCCGTTTATGACAACAATAAAATTGGAACTGAATGAATCTAATGTGGTACCGATAGATAAGCAAACGATGCCAGCCGGCAATGGAAAGCCGCTCGATAATCTATCCGTACTCAAAAAACAGATGAAAGCATTGGCAGCGAAGCACGCTCACCGTTCGACACCGAAAAAACACCGTAAAAAGCTGGCTGAAGAGTGTATCGTGCCATTATTGATGCAGTTGCCTATTCACTTACGCCATACGGAAACAGCCGAAAAGCTTATGGCGTTTTGCCAATTAGGGTTAAATGTCGAGAAGGAGGCTGACGAAACCTTTCAGGGAGAACACTTAGCGGCAGAGATATTGCCGGTAGCAACGGTCAGCATGTTGCAGAAGGACGGCGGTGGAATATTCGGGAATTTCAATAACACTCAACAGCATCATTTCCCCAAAAGCCAGTTAAAAGCCACCTCAGAGAAACAGGCGCTATTCGGTGAAACCATCAATAAAAATATTGCCGACAGCTTGCAGCCTTCTTTAGCGACACAACAAGCCAAGCCACAACGTAGTGTTCAGCAATTGGCCTCGTCAAACTTGCTATCGCCGATAAAATCCCGAGATATACCACAGACTAATATTGATTTGACCCATGTTGAGACGTCACAAGTGCCTGCTCAACCTTCGGTCATCACGCCTAAAATACACCATGGTATTCAATCTCCCTCCCTGTTATCTGAAATACAGGATGGCGTTCAGTGGCCTGTCACCTTATCTGAAACTGCTCCCACGACTCAGTCATCTACAACACTGCTTGACACTCAGCATGCCTCTTCATTGGCTTTCGCAGAGGCTCATCCAACAGAAAATGTCACGTTAAATACGTTCACTGCGCCTTCTCTGTCGCTTGAAAAGCAACGAACAGCGTTAACTAAACAACCGATTAATGTGCCAATGGATACCGAGAGTACTCAGTCTACGCCAGTGTCTCAGGTTCAGTCGCTGGCAGAGCGCCTTGATGTACTTGAACAACAAAATGGGACTTTACCTGCACCGATGAATGCAAACATACAGGTTCATACAACAGCTCAAGCGCGGCAATCCACAACAGTGGCGATGAATACGGCACAAGTTAGGGCTGAGATGACTGAGCAAATGACGGAAAAAGTCGCAAAAATTGAAGGACGCAGCCTCACTTATACCTTTAGTCGATGGCAAAGTAGTCCCGCGGTGACGTTTGAATTGAATCCGCGTGGTGGAGAGTTACTCGCCAGTACAACTAGTCAGGAAGTTCATCAAGTATTACGTGAAAACCAACACCTTTTTCGTGGTGAGCAGCCTTTATCGATTCGTTATGAAGGTCAGCAGCATGAAAAGCAACGCCAACAGCAGCAAGAACACACTGAGCCAGAAGATAACTAATTATGTTGAATATTCGTCGTATTAGCCCACGAGAAGTGCAAATGCGCGCTTGGCAGCAGCGTTATCAACCTGATGCCGATGTCGTTGTACCTAAATCAGGGGAGCGTTATTTTCGTCTGACGTTAGTGAGCGAGAAGGAAACCGTACAGGGGCTCATGCATGTCGGTGAATGGTGTGATTATCGTTGGCCAACATTGATACATTATGCATGGGATGCCCTTAATGAGGCAGATTTGGTTAGCTTGTTTCATTCTGAATACCCTAGGACTCTTTTTTTCTCCGAACGTTTCCGTTGCCGAAATATTGAAATTATTGATGATGAGAGTGTCACTCAGCATTGGTTATGTGTGCATGAGTCTCACCTAGGAAAAGTGTTGCTGTCCTCTCCAATTAATGGGGTAGCACGGCAACCAGTCGAAAATCGTTTTATAGAATGTTTGCGATTACAAGCAGATTGGATATTAGGCCATAGCGATATCAGCGTGAAGCTGTTGCAATCCATCGAATTACACGATGTGTTGTATATCCAAAAATTACAACTGCATATGTCAATTGCAGGGCGTCTGTTTGCCCGTTTTCAAAAACAACAAGAAGGCCAATTTATGATTGAGGAAATGATTGATTCGGAGACTGAAAATAACACTGAGGCGTCAACGGAAGCACTGATTGATGAAGTCGTGCAACCATTTGATGTAAATACGTTATCGGTCAAACTGACATTTGTATTAGGTCACAGTGAAATCACGATTAATGAGTTAGCGAATATGCAGCTTGGCTCAATATATTCCATTGGTGAGAATAAAGAGCGCGAAGTTAAAGTTTATGCAAATAAACAGTTTATTGCGGAAGGGGAGCTAATCTATATTGGCGATAGTGATGAGTTAGGTTTAGAAATCACCCGTCTTGGCAATTTAGGCGATAGAAGGCTTTAATATGTCTATCGTATCTAATGAAATTCCGCTATTAGCTGTTATTTCTCTTGCTACATTACTGCCGTTTCTTATTGCGGCAGGTACCTGCTATCTCAAAATATCTATTGTATTAATTATGGTACGTAATGCGATGGGGGTACAGCAGGTACCGTCAACGATGGCATTAAACGGTATTGCAATGCTGTTATCTTTATTTGTCATGATGCCCGTTGTTCAAGATATTAATCATTATATGCGTGAAGAAAAGGTGGATTTTACGCGTGTGGAATCGGTCGATAATTTTGTTGAAGGTGGATTAGGCCGTTATAAAGCATATTTACTAAAATATTCCGATCCTGAACTCGTCAATTTTTTTGAGTCCGTACAAAAAGGCACGAATGAAGAAATTAATTATATAGAAGAGGGTCAGACAACACTTTTTTCATTATTACCTGCTTATGCATTAAGTGAAATTAAATCTGCATTTGAAATTGGTTTTTATATCTATTTGCCTTTTGTGGTCATTGATCTGGTGATCTCTAGCATTCTTTTAGCGCTCGGTATGATGATGATGAGCCCTGTCACTATATCAGTGCCGGTAAAATTGATTTTATTTGTAGCTATTGACGGGTGGTCGCTCATTTCCAAAGGACTAGTGATGCAATACTTTGAATTAGCACAACAATAATGAGGAAATGCCATGGATGCAATTATTTATAGTAGCAATAAGGCGATGTTACTGATTGTTATATTATCGGCATTTCCTATTATTGTTGCGACGGTTGTCGGCTTATTTGTTGGCCTGATTCAAACGGTGACGCAACTTCAAGAGCAAACATTACCTTTTGGTATTAAGTTACTGGCAGTGTTTGGTTCTTTATTTATGATTTCAGGTTGGTTGGCTGATAAAGTCATGAGCTATGCGCTAGAAGTATTCACAATGGCAATTCCTGCCATAGGGTCGTTAGGATGAATCAAGATATATTGTCTTTTTATTCATCGCTCTATTTTACGTTTCAACAGCAATTAACCATCGTCGCGATTGCTTGGATACGAATTGCGCCTACCCTTTTTTTTCTGCCATTTCTCAGTAATAAGTTACTGAATAGCAGCGTGATTAAAAGCTGTGTCACGATTTATATTGCATTAGGATTATGGCCTTTTTTATCTGCCCATGAATTTCAATGGGAGAATGTCAGTGTTGTTGAGGTGGTTGTTTATGAATTGACGATAGGGGTCGTGATCGCGTTTATGTTAGCGTTGCCGTTTATGATTGCGAGTGTTATCGGTGAGCTAATTGATACGCAACGCGGTGAAACAATCAGTAGTATTGTTGACCCTGCAAGCGGTAGTGAATCATCTGAGCTGGCTGTCTTCATCAGTTATATCATCTGTATGATCTTTCTATCGCAGGGGGGAATGGTATTATTAGTCAAAACGTTTGCTCAAAGTTATCAAACCCTTCCTTTCGCGGCTGGATTCACTCAATTTAATAGTTTACCTATAGGGGAATGGATTAATCAGATGGTGGTGAAAGGGGTTACATTAGCATCCCCTATTTTAGTCACTCTATTTATTAGTGAAGTTGCGCTGGGGTTATATTCCCGATTCTGCCCTCAACTTAATGCCTTTTCTTTATCATTAGCAATCAAATCAATTATCGCATTTATTGTCTTTTTACTCTATTTTCAAAATGAAATACCAGAAATTTTAGTCAATTTAATTTCACTTTCGACACTGAATGAAATTTTCAATTCTTCGATGCCATAATCGAGAGAGTATAAGATGGCAGAAAAAACCGAACAGCCTACTGAGAAAAAAATTAAAGACTCTGCCAAAAAAGGGCAAAGTTTTAAAAGTAAAGATAGTGTTGCCGCATTAGTTTTAGTTGTGAGTGCCTATGTGATTTCAGGCGCCACCAGTTTATTTGAAATTGGGGGCTTGATGAGGCGTCTTTTATTATCACCTAATGACATTAATATTGATAAGCTATTTTCAGAATTTATTGGTATTTTTTTTGTGATTGTTTCTCCGGTGCTATTAGCGAGTTTTCTTTCAGGTTCAATAATCTCCTTATTACAGAGCCGCTTTCGTTTAGCAACAGAGGCAATAAAAATTGATTTTTCTAAATTAAACCCTATTTCTGGGATAAAAAAGATATTTTCGCTCAATTCACTTAAGGAGTTGGTTAAAGCCTTTCTATATCTCATTGTTTTTTCAATTTCTGCGAGTGTCTTTTTTTTCTTATGGCGACACGATATTTTTTTACTTTATCGGACCACAATAAATGGCATGATTTATCAGTGGGTTGATCTCTGTATGAGTTTTGTTGTGGTTTTTTTAGCCGTGGCGTTACTGATCATTATTATTGATGTCATTACCGAGTTTTTCCTATTTATTAAAGGCTTAAAGATGGAAAAACAGGAGGTAAAAAAAGAGTATAAAGATAATGAAGGTGATCCTCATTTAAAAAGCGCGCGTAAAGGTTTGCATCATGAAATACTGTCTGAAGAAGTAAAAGCAAATGTCCGTAATTCAACCTTTGTTATGGCAAATCCAACCCATATCGCGATGTTAATTTATTATGATGATAATATAGCGCCATTACCTTTTTTATTATTTAAAAGTCGTGGTCTACAGGCCAAAATGATTATTAAATATGCAGAGCAACAAGGAATACCGGTTGTCAGAGATATTCCATTAGCACGAAAAATATGGCGTTATTACCGAAAAGACAGTTTTATTGATGAACATTGCTTACAAGATGTTATGCAAATCATTAATTGGTTATTACGTATTGAATTAGAAAAAATGGGAATATTTGTTGATGACGAATTGATGAGATTAATTAATGAAGAGGAAGTGACTCAAGAAAATAACCAAAATTAATTGTTTGCTAATAATATCGTTTTTTATAAGAGAATTAAACATTGATTAATTAAGATGCAACTATCACTGTGGAGCATCTTATATCTTCAATAACTTATGGGGTTAATATATGAAGAGTGAAAAAGAGCAACAACCCGTTGATATGGATGAGTTACTTGAAAGTATTACGTCTGCTTTAATGAATGGCTCAACATATAAAGATATTCATGGTATTTCACAAGATATGATGGATGGAATTTATGCCTATGCATATGAATTTTATCAGCAAGGTAAATTAAAAGAAGCGGAGACTTTTTTTCGTTTTCTCAGTATTTATGACTTCTATAATACCGATTATGTCATGGGATTAGCGGCTGTTTATCAATTAACTAAACGTTATGAAAAAGCCTCTGAATTATATGCGTTAGCATTTGTTTTAGCGAAACATGACTATCGACCATTATTTCATGCAGGCCAATGTAATTTAATGTTGAAAAAGAGTAGTGCTGCTTTGCATTGTTTTGAGAGTGTTTGTGACAGTAGTACCGATAGTGAGTTAAAAGCCAAATCGCAGGCTTACCTTAATGCATTGAAAAAGAATCTTGAAAAGACTGATTCAGCGCAGGAAGACTCTTCAATAAAGTAGAGGAAATAATATGGCATCAATGACAAATATAACATCTGACAGAATAGGTTTAGTTAAAGCCTTTCAACAAGGTGTTAATCCATTAGAAATGGGGGAAAACATCGCTAAAGCGGTGTTAAGTATGGAGGTTGCATGCGAAGAATTAACATCCAATGAACAAATGAAACGCAGTAAGCTAGAAAGCCAGCCACAACTGCAAGAACCGAAAAAAGGGGTGAATGCCAGAGTCTCCATGTTGGAGGCCTTCTCGTCGATACGTAAGATATTAGGTGAAAATAATATCAATGAATTACGTAATCAACTGCACCAATTAAATATTGAATCGGAAGCACTAAAACAACAAGGGGAATCCTTATTAAATTCGTTTTCAGAGAGTACCAAAAAACTGGAAACAAAAAAACAAGAAGTCGCGTCGATTAAACAAGCAGTAGAAAAAGTTGAAACTCGGTTAAATAAGCTGACAGTAACCCAAAATCAGCGACAGACCGATATTGATGATAATACTCAGCAACAAAACGCAGTGAATAAGGAATTGGTCACGGCACAATCAAACCTATCCTCATTAGCAAAAGAACCTAGAACAGCAGAGACATTGTCAAAGTTTCATCAATTAACGCAGTTAGTTAACACACTAACATCCGAACTGGCTCATTTACAGGAAAAAGGGCAACAGCTTATTTTGCAGCGGAATGATGTGACCGCGCAAATGAGTCAGGTAGAGGCTGAACTCGCGGTACTTAGTCCACAACTTGAAGATGCGTATAAGGTTCTCACTGGGCTTGCTCAGAGTGCCGATAGTGATCGAAGTGTATTAAATAATTTTATTGATACCGCCCCTCGCCCTGTTGAAGTGGATGGTGAGAAGTGGGAAAACACTCTTGCGCTATTAACGATGTTGACCGCATCGCTGAAAAAAACGATGAATGAAGACTCTATTCGTAGTATGAAAGAGCAGGAAGAGGTGATGGCTAAGATCAGCGAAGCCTCTCGTAAAGATTCAGAAAAAAAAGCCAAAGAAGCTGAAGAGGCTCAACATAAAGCTGACGCTGCGAATAAAGCGGCATCATGTGCCAGTAAGATTTTTAGCTACGTCATGTTAGCAGTATCGGTTATTGCGACAGTTGCAACATTCGGCGCGGCTGCCCCATTAACACTCGCTGTTGCTGCCATCGGTATCGCAATTTCGGTCACTGATATCGTGTTGGAAGAGACGGGTAATGCCAGTTTAATGCAGATGCTAGCAACGGAAATTTCAAATGTTGTCACGGATATGCTGGTGTCGTTTGGAATGTCTGCGGAAGAGGCGAAAAAGATTGGTAGCATTGTTGGCATGGTAGTTGCCGCTGTCGCTTTTCTGGCTCTCTCTTTGGTTTCTATGTCCTCTTTTGTGAAAAACATCGCCAATACCGTAAAAACAGTCGCCAAAGTGGCGGCAAATTCACTTAAAACGGTCGTAAAAAGCACAGTGAAGGCGATAACGAATACGATCATCAACCTCGTTAAAAAGCTACTCAGCAAAATAAAAACGTTAGGTAAAGCCGCGGATGACATGGTGGTATTAACGAAATTGACTAAATTGACGGATGCGGCGGAGGAGTTGCAAAGTACAGTCAAAACCGCCAATCAGGTCGCGAAGAAAGCTCGTGATATCAAAAATATTGCGAAAGCAGCCGATAGAACGCATGAACAGGCTGACATTGCAAAAAGTGCAGCGAAAAACGTAAATAAGATCAATGAACAGACTGACGGCATCAAGGATACGGTGAAAACGGTTGATAAGATGCATCAGCAAGCAGATAGCGTCAAAGATACGGTGAAGGTGGTCGATAATGCTGCTGATCGGATTGATGATGTTGCTGATATCGTTGATACAGGGAAAAAACTGGGAAAACAGAGTCTATTAGCGTCACGCGTAGAGGTCGGCGCGAAAGGGGCTGGCGTTGCTACGTCAGTAACAAGCACGGTCACTGTTGGGGCATTACGTTTAGAAGGGGCGGCACAATTACGAGAGCTTAAGAAGTTATTCGCCAAAATGATGATGAATGATGAAATTATTAAAGTTCTCGATGAGTTGCTGGAGTCCCTGATTAAGATGCTGTCAAAGCAATACGAAGTGTTTAATCACCTATTCACTGACACGCTGACATCACTGAAACAATCCAACGACCGTAAAGCCAGTGCAGTCAATCTCTCTAATTATGCCTAATTCTCATCAAGGAACCCTACTATGACGACAATTTCATCACCAACGCAGTTTTCTATGCCAACTCAAAAGTTAGACAATCTTGAGGAGGGAGCTGTTTTGACGGGTCGTGATACTCAAACGCTGTCAACACCAGCCGCTGCACCGCAAGTCTCTATCAGAGATGCCGTTGAGATTACGGTACCAAGATCACAAGATAAGCCGTTATTAAAGCGCCCTGAGCAAGCGACTGTTAACCCATCGCTCCTGTTTGATGCGAAAAACATGAATAAGGCGGAGCTTGAAGAAACATCGAAAGTGATCGGTGGTTTTTCATCGGCTTACGCCAACCTTCAAGCGCATATTGCGGTAACGGCAACCAAAGTTGAAAACGCCGTAAGAGAAGTGATCGCGGAAGAAAATAGCAAGTTGGAAAACATGTTTCCAACGATAGCGAATTTGGACGAAAGTGAGATCAAGCAATTATCTCAAGGGGTTAACTTAATGCTGGCGGCATCTGCAATTAAAGATGTGCAAGTGGCTCAAGCAAATAGTGAAGATGTAAAACCTGGAATTCAGTCTTTTGATGCAATAAAAGATAGCCAATTTATCGGCATTATGAGTAGCGATATTTTAATGGAGCTACGTAATCTATTGAGTCAGATTAAGTCGATCATTAATACGACAGACCGCCAACTGCAAGCCGATTTTTTAAAATTAAAAGCAAAAATGGTGCAGAGCGCGGCAGATACGACGATCAAAGAAGGTGAGAAAGCGTTTCTTGGCGCGGTATTAGGTTTTGCGGTATCGATGGGGGTCACGCTGGCGGGAGCGGCATTACAAACTAAGCAGTTAGTGAAGCAAACGAAAGCGATCAATATGCATGGTGTAGCAAGGAATCAGCATACTTCGAGCGCGCAGGATTCGATTGAATTGAGTCGTGCATCAACCATCAAAACGACGAATAAGGCCCTGAATCAGCAAAATGATTTGGCAAGTTTACGTCACCAAGATGCCGGAAGACGTAGTCAACTAAAAGCAGATGAGCATCAAACAAAACTGGATAAAATCACCAATCAAACACAAAAGAAATCCAGCATTATTGAGAGTGTGACTCGTCTATCTGATAACGCGGGGCAGCTAGTGACATCTGCTGTGCAAATGGATGTGAAGGCATTGGAAGCACAAAAAATGGTCTTGCAAGATATTGGTGATACTGCACGGTCTATCGCCAATGATAAAGAGAAGCAGATCGATACGGTTTTGGATCTGATGAAAAAAGTATTCGATATCCTTAAAGACGTTATTGAAGGGCAGATCAGAACTTTCCAAGCTGTTGCAACGAGGGGTTAAATCGATGAGTATGAGTGAAATTAATCCAATGCTCCCACAGTGTAATCCCATAACCACTTCCGCTAACAGACTCATGGCACAGAGCAATTTACAGCTCAGCCCAGTAGGGGGGAATTTTGTGGTCGATAGGGCAACGAACCCAGAAGAGCAGGCTGAAGCTGTTTTAAAATATTATGATATGTATGTACCTGATAAAGTTTATCAATACACAGATAGGCAAGAAACAGAGGAAGACATTAAGGTAAAATCCCGCTTAGTTGAGCGCGAATTAAAAAATACCACAGATTTCTATAATAGTGCTTCCACTAAAATTGCTGCGGAGGTTATTCAAGATGGTCGATCTCATATAACCAGTATTTTTAATGTCATTAACGATGTGAATTTAGATTATCAGAAAAGTTTTGGTGAAATTACTAAAGCGGCAACCCAATTTATGGAAAAAGTTAATAAGGGGTTGGGCGCGATTAGCCAATGTTTAGATAGTGGTAGTAATGGTTATATTAAGTTTAATAAGCAAAAGTTTTTTAATTTACTAAAGGATAGTTTGCAAGATTATACTTATGCGCACACTAAAAATTTTTGGGAGCACAGTTTAAGCATAGATAACATTAATAATGTGATTAAGCCAATGGCTCGCTTTGATAGCAAACCGGGTATGTTAGCTTTTTGGCAAAAAAAATTGAATGGGCAAGGCTTTTTAGTTAAAGAAATAGATCACACTATCTATATTTATCCTGATATGCAGCCGATAAAAGATATTTATGAAACCGTTAATCCAATCATGGGGGCGAGTACGCCAGAAGGGGAGATGATGGTGCAGACTTTCCAAAGTATGCAAACGGCGATAGATAGTAAAAAGAATGCGGTTAATAATAGCGTATCGCGTTTATTAGAAACCTTTCGACAAGATAATAGCCATTTTGAGACACTGACTCAGTTGTTAATTCAATTATTAAAAGACCTATTTCAATATAATGTTGCTTTTGCCAATACCTAATTAGTTTTAATTTTCCCATTATTTAAATGAGATATAATCATATTATATCTCATTACCTTCAGATATTAATGATAGAAATATAATGAAGAGTAATATTCTATGCGACCAAATTCATTAGCGCCTTTCAATAGCTATATAGATACACATTCGACTAAAAGAGTGGGTGTCACTAGCCAAAATATGTTCATGGCAAATCATATTGGGAATGTTTCTAGTGTAGCAGAAACCTCGCCTCTAGAAGCTAAACAAACTATGGCTATTCAAGCGGATAGTATCGCGTTACATCGACAACTGAATGATGTTAAAGCGAATAAAATAGCAGAGATGTTAGGCAGTGAAGCCTTAAAGTATCATATCACTCCTGAGAGTATTCATCATATCTTACAGGAAGATAGAAATCATATTAATGCCGTATTAACCTCCTTTTCATTATTAAATAGAGAGGAAATAACCCCTGCCTTAATCAAGCATACGGCAAAAGTGGTTTCGGCTGCATCGGAGAAGTCAAAAGCAGTAGCAAGTCAATCTCTCAGTAAAGAGTTACAAAATATCTTAGCTAAGTTGCCCAATCAGGCCAATACCCTTAAACAGCGCTTTTTAGCTGAGTATGTTACACCTGCTATCAAGGCAAAGCTGAATGAAAATTACACGGATAGCCAACTAAAATCGATGGCGGGGCTGTCGCCTGAACAGTCTGTTGATGATGCAACATTGGTCACTCATTTTTTAACGGGTTCACTGCTGCAAGGCAAAACGGCGCGCTTTGATAACGCGATGCAAGCTTATCAAAAACATAATCTCTGGGCAGATAAAAATGCCTGCTTGGAACAAGGATTTCGTGCCTTAGAGGAGCATATTGAGACAATCGGTTTGAATGTGCCAACGACCCCAGCCGCATTGTCGTCACCTGAATCAAAAATGACCGAAAAGCCTCCGGTCACTCAGCGAAATGTCCCGCTATCTTCTGCCGCTTCACCGCAGCCAGATGATGTGGATGGTATGCCGTATCGTACCAGCGACCAAGCATCAGCACCGGTCATCAATAATTATTATATAACCAATAACTATGCATGCCCTCATTGCATTAATAAGGTCTCTGATACGTCGAATCATTATGCTAATGCGACAGCAACGGTAACCATTGACGGTGTCACCACGTTACCGACAGCCCAGAGTCAAACCGTTACGCCCAAAAGTGCAGCATCAGCGGCAGATGCGCCGACAAGCTACCGAACTGAATTGCATGTTCAGCTCAACGATGAAGGAAAAACAGTTAAAGGAAGTGGCTCGTTACCACAGAATAATGTGGTTCAGACTGACTATAACGCGCCTTCTCAGCAGCCGTTAAAAGATAAACCGAGTGATGAACTATCAGAGACGACACGGCAGCCAGTAGAGGGTAAGGCAGCACCTTTGCTGCAATCCAACCAAGAAAAACAAGCACCGGCGTCCTCTTCTCGACAGCAACAAGTGGGGGGATATACACGTACAGCGGAGGGAAAATGGCTATCAAACACCCAAAAAATCAACCCGTTTGTGCTCACCAGTCGGGGATTTAACCAAAGTACAAATCCTTTGGAAAGGCAGCGGTATCGGGCGGGTGACTCGAATACTGAGAGTACAAAACTGTTTGCTCAAAACCCGAAGGAGCCACCGCAGAAAGCCGTGGATGGCATTGACGACCAGCTGTTGGAAGAACATGTGACACAACTTACCGATCACCTCTTTGATGCTCATATACAAACGGTGAGCAATTCACGTTTGGTGGATACGGCCAAACAAGTGGTCGTTGAATTAAGCAATATGCTTGATGTCGCGAAGGGTTCTGCCATGGAGCTGAAAAACAACGCATTAGATCCTGAATTAGACACACAAAAATCGTTAGGCAATAAACAGCCGTTGGGCGAGCAATCGACAGCAAGTACGCTATTAAAGGGGCATATTAGTGGAGTCTATCACGCGAAGGTGGCACAGGTTGTAGAGGAGCAGCCAATGACAGCTTCTGAGATTGAAAAGGCGCCTGCCGAACCTATTCGAGAGATAGCGCCCTCGAAGGAAAAATTAGATGGTGATACGACGGAGAAGAAATATCGTTGGCAGGTTAATACGGATAATAGGGTATATACGACGTCAGGTGGTCAGGCGAGAGATTTGTCACGGAAAAAACACTATATCGGCAATGACCAGCGGTTTAAATTAGGAAGTGGGTCATGAGTACCCGTCATTTAATTCATCAAACATGGCTTACCGAGCAAATAAAAGCGATCCGCACCTATTCGGGTATCGATAAACCCATTGAGATGGATTCAGCATTAATTTTAGACTTGCATATCGATTCGTTGGAAATGCTCGAGTTAATTACGGCTATTGAAAATTATACTGGCCAACCATTAAACGATAGTATCTGGGTAAAATGGTATCGATTACAGGATATTGTCGACTACCTTTCTCAAGGGAATACCTTGAAATAGTGTGTATATAATGGCCTGAATGACAAGGATGTCCGGGTCATATTAACGATGAACCACGCGCGCTATCAATAATGAATATTAAGTTCTTTTCTAATTAATATTAAATTTTAACCACATTAAACTGCTTATTTATTCTATTAAAAAATATTTTTAGTATTGATAGTAAAAAATAGCTCCCTACTCGCATTTTCACAACATTAACAGTCACAAAATAAATCCTATTTAGCCGGTTAAAGATCATTTAATCAAAACTCAAAAGACAGTCATGCTATTGGTGAATCGTTATCAAAGGGCGAGTTAATTTTACGAATGGAAGTGGGTGTCAGGTCATCATAAAACGATGTGTTTTCAGGATTTAAATGAAAAATTTATTTTAAAATAATAAAAAATAGAAAATGAAAAATAACGACCTCAATTGAGTAATTTTATTTATGTTCTTTATATAACAATAAGTTGATAACAATAAAATATATTTTATAAAATAAAAATTACATTAATTTATCATCTCATGAAATCGATCACAGAATATACGATTCGTTAAATATATATTTCGAAACATTAATTTCATTATCTGGAGATGGGAATGAATGCGATTTCAGCGAGATATACTTTTATTCGCCAAGTTGCTCTTGAAGCCGGCAAATTAGCGGTATCCTACTATTATGACCGAAACCAACTCAACATTGAAAAGAAAAAAGAGGATGGGCAGGACTTAGTCACTATTGCGGATAAAAATACTGAACAATTTATTCGTGAGAAAATTCACCAACAATATCCCCTCGATACTTTATTTGGTGAAGAAGGGGGTTATACACAAGGTGCATCAGAATATACTTGGGTCGTTGACCCTATTGATGGTACTAGTGCATTTATTTTTGGGTTGCCTTCTTGGTGTATTTCGATAGCCCTCTTGGATGAACAACAAAATACACAAATCGCGGTTGTTTATGACCCCGTACAGGATGAATTATTTCATGCAATGGCGGGTCATGGGGCTTATTTAAATCAATCACCTATCAAAGTTAATGCGATTCAATCCCTGAATGAAGGTTTGCTTGGTGTCGGGATTTCAACTCGCATATCACCTAAATACATTATTCCTTTTTTAGATAAATTACTTCATGAAAAAGGGATGTTTGTCCGCAATGGTTCTGCTGCATTAATGTTGGCTTATGTAGCCGCAGGCAAGCTAATTGGTTACTACGAACCTCATCTAAATTCATGGGACTGTCTTGCAGGCTTATTGTTAATTCAAGAAGCCGGAGGGGTTATGAATAATTATAGAGCGAAAGATAATTTTCTCCTTAAAGGAAATTATGTATTGGCATCGAGTCCAAAGATATATCAGCAACTCGAATCATTTAGAGAATAAAATAATAAAACCACGAAAAGGCTAATAACATGAGTTCTAAATTTTCTTTTTTTGATATAAAAAGGCTACCGACAGGAAAAATTCCCCTCTCTGTACAACGCGATTTATGGTTAAGAAAGTTTATGGAGCCATTCTTTGTGATGTGTTTGGCTTATACAGGGATCTATTTTCTTCGCTATAATTTTAAAGCCGCTACCCCGTTTATTATTGAACAAACAGATTTCACTTTGAGTGATTTGGGCACGGTGGGTTTTGGTTTCTCTATTACTTATAGTCTAGGCCGTGTGCTCCTTTCCTATTATATTGATGGCAAAAATACGAAGAAAATACTCAGCTTCTTACTTATGCTGTCTTGTGCATCTTCATTTGCGATCGGCATGTTTTTACTGTCATCAGGGCATTCTCTTGGTATTTTTATTTTCTTATGGGCACTCACGGGGTTATTTCAGGCTCCTGGAGGTCCTTGCTCTAACTCAACCATTAACCGTTGGACACCCAGAAAAAATCGGGGTCGGTTTATCTCTTGGTGGAACGCATCACACAATATAGGTGCTATTTTGGCTGGGCCAATCGCCTTATTCGGGATGGAATATGCTTTTAACGGTAATGTGGCAGGGATGTTTATTTTCCCGATTTTATTTGCGGGTGTCATTGCTACATTTGGGATGTTTTTTGGTAAAGATGACCCATCAGAATTAGGTTGGAACACACCAGAAGAAATTTTTGACGAGCCAGTTTCTAAAGATGATACCGCCGCAGAAAGTATGTCAAAGTCAGAAATTTTCATCAAATATGTTCTGAAAAATCCGGCAGTTTGGTTTCTATGCTTAGCTAACCTCTGTGTGTATACCATTCGTATTGGTGTCGATAACTGGAGTGTTGCCTACGTTAAAATGGCACTTGATTGGGATGATATCTCTGCTATTGGTACGATTACAGCGCTCGAATTAGGGGGATTTTTAGGCTCACTCACTTGGGGGTATGTCTCCGATAAAATGGGGGGACGCCGTGCATTACTCGGTATGTTATGTATGATCTCCGTCATCTTCCCATTAATTGCTTACCAAAATATGTCCAGTGTCTGGGGCATTTATATTGCACTCTTTTTTGAAGGCTTCTTTATTTTCGGACCTGTGATTTTGATTGGTATTTCAATCATTGGCTTTGCACCTAAGTGTGCAACGGCGGTGGTTAACTCAATTCCGGGCTTTTTTGGTTACTTATTCGGTGATGGGATGGCTAAAGTCCTAGTTTCTCGTATCGCAGACCCAACCGGCAACGGTATCTCGGTAGGTGGATTTACACTTCATGGCTGGTCGGATACTTTCTATCTGTTATTTGCTGCAACCGCAGTAGGGATAGTGATGCTGGGTGTCGTGGCTATCTATGAAGAACGCAAGATCCGTCGCGATAATCGACTCATTCAGTAAAAGTGTGGTGACTCCCCCATCGATAAGATGGGGGCGTTTTTTGATCAATGTTATTCGATGTTGAAGAAACATTCATAGACATGCTGTAAGTGGTCATGCATGCATCTTGCTGCTTCTTTTGGATTTCTATCTAGAATCGCATTGACGATTAATTGGTGATCTTCGTTCATCGTTTTGGGTAAATCAATATCGGCATAGTGAGATTCCATGCGGATAAAACGTGTTGATTGGCGCATATCCCACAGATGTTCCATCATACTATGCAACACTTCATTTCCTGTCATTTCACTGATCAGCAAATGAAAACGTTTATCTTCGCGCAAAAAGTTTTCGTCATTGTCTTTCTGCTTGATGAGATCTTTCATTATTTCTTGTAATTCAGCGCATTGCTCATCTGTTGCATTACGAGCTGCGAGTTCTGCAATCATAGTTTCGAAAGATTGCCTCGCTTTCAACAAATCACGTAAGCTGAATTCGGTTTCATCTTTTTCTGGTGTTGCACTGACGGTTTCTTTTTTAGATTCAACCTGTGGTAATGGATTGGCGACATAAACACCATTTCCAACTCGAATTTCAATCCAACCTGTCATTTCTAATGCAATAAAGGCTTCACGGATGGATGATCGGCTGACTTCCATCTGTTTTGCAAGTTCTCGCTCAGAAGGCAACGGCTCTCCTGCGTTGAAATCGCCACGTTTTATACACTCAATAATAAGGTTTGAGATCTGGCGGTACAATCGTTCAACTTTCAGTGGGGCTAATGCCATGTTAATTCCTCGGTATTCTCATCCTATCGCCACATATCATACGCTCTAATCGCTGCTAGCTACTAATCTGAATGATAAAAAAACAGATTTGTGAGCCATATCAAGTTAATTTTTTTCAAATTCAATAACTATAATACCGGCCTGACCACCTGACAATCGAGCCACCAGTCATTCAGGTATCATGCAATTATAATTACTTTTTTGAGGATGTAACTATGCAGAGTTCAGCATCTGACATAACACCCGATAATATTGCAAAAACCGCCAGGATTAAGAAAATTCAACGTATCTCGTTACTGCTGCTGTTTTTGGCAGGGATCATTAATTTCCTTGACCGAGGTTCGCTTTCGGTTGCTAACGAAGCGATTCGTGCTGATTTAGGGCTTTCAGCAACTCAATTCGGTGTTTTATTATCTGCTTTTTCATTGTCTTACGGTATTTCACAGCTACCATCAGGTTTATTACTCGATAAATTTGGACCTCGTATTGTTTTAGGCGCAGGATTGATTTTTTGGTCAACAATGCAAGGCATGGCGGGTTTGATCCAAAACTTTTGGCAATTTATTGCATTACGAATTGGCCTCGGAGTGGGTGAAGCGCCCTTTATGCCGAGTGGTGTAAAGGTCGTTAATGATTGGTTTAGTGCGAAAGAGCGAGGTATTCCGATGGGAATATTTAACTCCTCTACGACGATTGGCCAAGCTTTTGCTCCACCAATCTTAGTTGCGCTCATGTTGGCTTTTGGCTGGCGAATGATGTTTATCATCATCGGGGTTGCAGGCATTCTGATTGGTATTTGTTGGTATGCGTATTATCGCAACCGTGAGTCATTAAAGCTGTCAGAAGACGATTTGAAATATCTCAATTCCGGCCGTGATGAAACCCCAAAACAGAAAGTGACGCTTAAAGAGTGGGGCGCCTTGTTCAAAAAGCGTACTGTTTGGGGAATGATTTTAGGTTTCAGTGGTGTGAACTATACGGGATGGCTATATCTTGCTTGGTTGCCGGGGTATTTACAGGCAGAACGGGGATTAAGTCTCGCGAATACGGGATGGGTTGCCGCAATTCCATTCTTATTCGGTTCGCTCGGTATGTTAGTCAATGGCATGGTGGCAGACCGCTTAGCAAAAAAAGGTTATTCATTAATGAATAGCCGCAAAATTTTAATCTGTTTAGGACTGATTTGTTCCGCGGCTTGCACGCTCTTAGTTGTGCAATCGACTTCCACCACTATGGCGGTCGCATTTATCAGTTTAGCGCTGTTCTTTGTGCATTTTGCTGGCACTTCTTGCTGGGGATTAGTGCAAGTGGTGACGCCTAGCAAAATGGTCGCTTCCGTCAGTAGTATTCAAAACTTTGGTAGCTTCATTTTTGCGTCATTCGCACCGATTGTTACTGGTTGGGTATTAGACACCACGGGTTCATTTAATTGGGCGCTAATCGTTTGCTCTATGGTGACATTCGCGGGCGCATTAGCTTACTTCTTCATCGTTAAAGCACCGATCGAAGAAACTGTTACACAATAAATTTAAGGGCACGATACGGTGCCCACATTTTTGAGGTGAGTGATATGGAACAAACATGGCGTTGGTATGGCCCTAATGACCCGGTTTCTTTGAGTGATATACGTCAAGCAGGGGCTACGGGCATCGTGACAGCACTGCATCATATTCCGAATGGTCAGGTGTGGAGTATTGAAGAAATTCAAAAGCGTAAAGCAGAAATTGAAGCGGCGGGCCTTGTTTGGTCTGTCGTGGAAAGTATTCCTGTTCATGAAGAAATCAAAACACACAGTGGCGATTATGAGCAGCATATTGCGAACTACCAACAATCGATTCGTCATTTGGCCGCCTGTGGCATTGATACCGTGTGTTATAACTTTATGCCCGTGCTTGATTGGACTCGCACAGATTTAGAATATGAATTACCAGACGGTTCAAAAGCATTACGTTTTGACCAAATTGCATTTGCCGCATTTGAGCTGTATTTGCTACAGCGCGAGGGGGCAGAACAAGATTACAGTCAAGAGGAAATCGCTCAAGCGAAAGCCTATTATGAAGCGATGAGCCAAGCCGATATTAATAAACTGGTTGGAAATATTATTGCGGGCTTACCTGGGGCGGAAGAAGGCTATACTCTTGAACAATTTAAAGCCCATTTGAAAACATATGCGGGTATTGACAAGGCGAAGCTACGTGAAAATATGGCGTACTTCTTAAAGGCGATTATCCCCGTCGCTGAAGAAGTGGGTGTGAAAATGGCTATTCACCCGGATGATCCACCACGTCCAATTTTAGGGTTACCGCGGATTGTTTCTACCATTGAAGATATGCAATGGCTGAAAGATACAGTGGATAGTATTCACAATGGTTTTACCATGTGTACCGGTTCTTACGGTGTAAGAAGTGATAACGATTTAGTTAAAATGATTGAGCAATTTGGTGATCGTATTCATTTCACTCATTTGCGTTCAACCTGTCGGGAAGATAATCCGAAAACCTTCCATGAGGCCGCTCACCTAGGGGGGGATGTGGATATGTTTGCCGTCGTGAAAGCGATTTTAACAGAAGAAAATCGTCGCCAAAAAGCAGGTAACATGCGTCGTATTCCAATGCGTCCTGACCACGGTCATCAAATGTTGGATGATCTGAAAAAGAAAACCAATCCAGGTTATTCTGCGATTGGACGTTTGAAGGGATTGGCAGAGGTACGTGGTGTTGAATTAGCGATTAAACGCGTGTTTTTCCCCGATTTAAAATAATTGCATTTGCTAGGAAGGTTGGGCAGGCTAGCCCAACCTCTTTAGTAACAATTAAATTATCCCTTCTTCCTGCAACACATTATGAAAATGCTGCACTTCTTCAGGGGTTGCTTGAATACGCTGCATCGGGAAATCAAGTACATAAGGAATATTCTGCTGGGCACTGGCCACCGCGAGCACATAAGTTTTACCATTTGATTCTAAAACGATAGGTGCACTTGTTTTCTTGCCTGAATAACCTGTCGATATTTGTTTCCCATTCAATTCACGCTGATAAGTGGCAATGATTTGTCGATTGGCATTAATGACCTTGGCAGGGATAGCCATCAGTTGCAAAGGCTGGCTCCCGACAGATAATAACTCTTTTCTTATTTTGCTGATGCGTATTTGGGCACGAATAAAAAAGAAGATACAAAAAATAAATAAGCCAATTAATGCAATAGTGGTAACAAAGCGAAGCATGACATTATCGACAGCAACATCTACGGTTAGCTTTGACGGATCTGTCGCATCCATGAGTGGCATGACTGCAATGTCTCCACCGTTCAATCCTACGAAAGTGAAGTCATGGGAGACGACATTGTGTTTATAACGCAACTCAACTTTACAGTTGGTGATCACCAATAAGTTCGTTTTGCAGGAGCCATCAATATCCGCATCAACGGGAACGGCATTCTGGCCAATTTTATAGTCATAAGCGATGTTAGGTAGCTGATACGCACTGAATGCGGTTAATACGACTAGGAACACAATCAAAAATAGCGAACGAATCATGCCGCCATCGCCTGATAGTGGTGTTAATTTTAGTGATCGTTGTGGGAAGGCGTTTAAAACTTTATCTGAAAGTTGAAGATTATTTTGCACAGGTAAAATATCCATTTATGTTAATTTTTAGAGAATTATAAAGATTTGCTGAATAATAATAATGAGATAATTACCAAAAAACACATCAGGTTTACCTGAAAACGTTTTAGTATAGATGGTCTTTATTTGACGCTATCTTAATGTACAGCCTACTCAGTACTGATAAAAGGAACCGAATGATGAGTGGTGAAAATCTTCAGCATGAAAATTTAAACAATAAAAAAGTCATTATTGTGCATGGTTATACGGCATCGCCTGAGAAAAATTGGTTTCCTTGGTTAAAAGCACAGCTTGAGCAGTGTGGGGCTAGCGTATTCGTTCCTGCTATGCCTGATCCACAAGCGCCTGATCCCCAACGATGGTTGCAGTTTTTACTGGATGCAAATATTAAATTGGACACAAATACGGTGTTGATCGGTCATAGTCTTGGTTGTGTTAGCGTATTACGTTTCCTCGCGGAGCAGCGACAGCGGGTAGGTGGTTATATCTTCGTTTCTGGTTTTACTGATGAGCAAAAAACATTGCCTGAATTGAAACCTCATACTGAGTTTATATTCGATTACCCTTATTTGAAATCATTAGCTGACTATCGCGTTTCTGTGATCTCAAATAATGATCAGATTGTTTCCCCGCAGTCATCGAGAACATTAGCGGATAATTTAGAAACAGAGGTTATTACGGTGGAAAATGCAGGACACTTTCTCGATAGGGAAGGGTTTTGTGAGTTTCCACTGATATTGGCACTGTTAAAAAATTGGCGTTGCTAGCGATGCCCAACCAGTAAGACGGCGGGAGTTGAACCCCCGTCTTTTTGGACAAACAGTTAGCCTACTCTCTTCTCAATTGAGCCGGAAGCTAAGTTCCCTTTGTGGAAGCTGGCTTGCCTTGGTGAAATGCGTGCAACCGCTTCAGCAGAACAAGAAGCATCCACGAGGACAAAGCTGGCATCGTCGCCTGCAACTGGCCACACTTGCTTGCCTTTGTTATCCAATGGCAATGTATTCCCCGTCGCGATTGCGAGTGAACGTGATAGAGCATGTTCATCTGGGCGCGTGTAAAGTTGAGCGTATAAATTGGCTTTTTCTAACATGTCGCCTAGGCCAAAAGGAGACCAATGGTCAATAACGCTATCGGTTCCAGACATCACAAATACACCGTGTTCATTCAGTATTTTCAATGGCATATGTAATGTACCGATAGGAACCGTAGTGGCGATGCTAATCTGTTGCTCAGCAAGGCGCTGCGCTGTGGTGTTGGCTTGCTCTGGTGTCAACGTTGTGAGAGCAAAGGCATGGCTGATAGTGACTTTACCGCGTAAACTGCGGTTTTTATCCACAGTATCAATCATATAATTAATGGCTGCTAAGCCCGCAGGGCTGGTTTCATGAAGATGAATATCAACGCCTTTATTGTAATCCAATGCAATTTGGAACAGGGTATCGAGTGATTTTTCCATCGCACCATCGACGTGAGTTGGATCGAGTCCACCAACATAATGTGCCCCCGCTTGCATTGCTTCACGCATTAAAGGTTCTGATTTGGATAATAGCAAGCCATGTTGTGGGAAAGCGACGATTTCACAGGTTAGGTCCTGCTGATGTTTATCAAGAACCTGTATGAGAGCCTCAAGATTTTTAAGCCCTGAAACGGGTTCGATATTACAATGGCTACGCGCGATAGTTGATCCCTTAGATTGGATCAAGCTGATCAGCGCGTGAGCACGCTCTTGTGTGTAAGGTTGTAACTCAGGGAGTAATTTTTGCTCCAGTGCAATCATATCCAGTATGGTTTTGCCTTCACGTGATTCAGGAGCCTGCCAAGGACCACCATAAAAAGTTTTATCAAGGTGAATATGCATATCGCGAAAAGCGGGGAGCATAAGCTTATTATTCGCACTGTATGCGGCTAATTGGCTATTCTGATGTTGTGTATTTGGCAGGATAGCCACGATTTTACCTTGCTTGATCTCGAGCGTGTGTAACGCTGTTTTCGTGCCGACGACAGTATTATCACGATAGTTAAACCCTGTCTCAAGTAACACATTATCAAGATAATAGTGGCTATCTGTAATCTTTGACGTCGTGCTTGATGGGACTGAATCGGTTTCAGCGATAGCAATACCTGACATCGCACCAAATAGCGTGCAAGTCGCAGCCAGTTTTGCACTCGTAGAAAGGAACTCTCTTCTGTTGGATTGCATAGAAACTCCTTAATTAGGCAGTTTTCAGGTTGCTGAACGTCGCAACCTGAAATGGTGTGAAGTTAGCCTTGAATAATATGAGTACCTGTTTCGCCGCGTAAGGCTTGCGGCAATTTTTCAGGTGAGGTAATAATCACTCGCTTGCCACCGTTGGCGAGAAACGACAGGCTAGCTTCTATTTTCGGTAGCATACTTCCAGCGGGGAAATGCCCTTCACGCATATAGCGTTGCATCGCGGTTGTCGTGGTTTCTCCAAGTTCCTTTTGTTCTGGTGTTCCAAAGTAAATACAGACTTTTTCAACCCCTGTTGTGATGATCAAAATATCGGCTTGTAACTCTTTTGCGAGTAGCGTTGTGGATAAATCTTTATCGATAACGGCATCGACACTTTGAAAGCCTCCATGGCCATTTTTGACCACAGGGATCCCACCACCACCAGCGGCAATAACAACATAGTCATTTTCAGTTAATGTACGGATAGCCGCGGATTCGACGACACTTTTGGGCTCGGGTGATGCGACTACACGGCGGTATCCACGTCCTGAGTCTTCAACAAAATGCCAATCAGGGTTTGCTTGTTGCAATTTCTCGGCCTGTTCAGCGCTGAAAAATGCCCCTATAGGCTTGGTTGGCGATTGAAAATTGGGATCATTTTTATCGACTTCAACTTGAGTGACTACAGTGACCGCTTGACGATTATGGCGCGTCACCAATGCGTTAGTCAGTGCTTGTTGGATTAAATAACCAATTCCCCCTTGGGTATCGGCGACACAATTGGCTAATGGTGTCAAAGGTAGCCCTTCAACGGTATGTGCGATTTCAGCGCGGCGTAAATCCAATCCGACTTGTGGCCCATTTCCATGAGTTAAAACGATATTATAGTTTCCTTCAAGCATGTCACAGATATGGGTAGCCACTTCTTGTACGGCTTTTTCTTGAGAATCAATCGACTGGCTGTTGTTATCTTTGATAATACTGTTGCCCCCGATGGCAACAACCACGAGTTCTTTCATTGTTATTGTATCCTGATACAGAGTGTTAGAGTCGGTGTGCTAGGCACACCGACAATCGGAGGTTAGTGGCATCACACTGATTTACTGATTTTTTCAGCTTTTTCAGGTTGTTGCTCTTCTGTTGTTTTGCCTTTATCCAAAAAGTATTTCATGACAAATAAGCCCGCCATCATGAGGTAAGCGTATACAAACATCAAGGCTGAGCCTTGTGCTATTCCTACCATTGGCGAATGAATGATTCCGAAGAATACGAGTAGTGCGCCGACGGCAGCAGCAATTGCACCACGTAGTGGTTGATTAAGAATGGCGAAGATAGCAATACAGCCCCACAGCATACTGGCTAGCGGTGCACCATTGCCGAGGTGTACGAGACCTTGGTAATACACCCCTTTGCTCAACAATACATCGGTTCCGATCTGCGCCGCTGAAGTCCCTGCTGCTCCCATCATGCTATTCATCATGGTCAGTGCCCAGTTGGCAATCCAAGGGAATAAACAAATAAAGATAACGGGGACTTCAATCTTGGGTGTTTCTCGCACCACTTGGTTCGCCGTAACAACCCCGATAAATACCAGAATAGGTACGATCGCTGTCATTGGAATAATGGCTAACATGAAAGCCCCCAAACCAAATAACGGAACGATGAACATAGTGATCCCAGAAGCTAACGTATAGCCAATACTGGCTCCCATGGCTTTCCAACCCGCATGACCTACGTACACCGTCACGGGGAATGGGTTCCCCATAAAGCAACCTACAGTTGATGATAAACCATTGGCTAGCATGACCTTACGTGTATTGTATTCATCACCAGCAGCGTGGGCACTCTCAATATTTTCGAGGTCAAAGATATAGTTTGCTAAGCCTAATGGAACCGCGGAAGCTAAGTAAGGCAGCGCGTGCGGTAGACCTTGTAAAAAGCTATCAATATGGATGCCTGGTGGGTTAAATCCAAATGACTCGACGGAGGATTTAATCGCAGCAGGGCTTTGTAATCCTGAAATCCATGCCAATACGGTACCTGCGATCAGAAGCAATAAGCCTGTCGGTATACGGGCAAAGATCGGTTTTTTACCAAACCAGTTGATAAAGATGAGCAGTAAAACGATAAATGAGACGGTCGGGGCTTCAAATGCTTGTAGCATTGGGTTCATGGCCAGTAACAGCAAACCTAGCCCAGATAAACAGGAAAGCAAGACAGTGCGAGGGATCATTTTACGGATCGTTTCACCGAGGAATGAGCCACCAACAAGGATCATTGATTCCACAAAACACCAAACCAGTGCAATCTGAATGGCAAACTCCGCATTTTGCGTAGTTTGATAGACTGGCATGATGACTAAAAAGGTGACGGTAAAAATAGAGGGTGCACTTGGGCCAGACGGTAGTGCGGTAACATCGTCGCGCCCAGTTTGTTTGGCAAGTTGCTGGCCAAAATAAGCATAGCTGACACTCGCAAGTAAGACGGCAAAACCAAAAGCGGGTGCAATACGTCCATAAACAATATCTTTTGGGATACCGACGACAAAGATCAGTAGCCCCATCATTGTGAGCAGATTAGTTAAGTTATTGGTCATTAGCCCGAAGTAGGCCGCCCAGTCACCACGTTTCCACTTTAGTTTCGTTACACTCATGGAATGTATCCTTCAAAGAAGAGACTGCGGGGGCAGTCATAATTAAAAACCCTATTTGCTCTGGTGAATCACAACTCATTAGTCTGGATTGCCCAACCGAAGTTGGGCTTATTATCTGTGTGACTAGGCGTATTTTTCGGCGTAAGACAACATCGCTTTTTCAAAGCAATCAAACGGAGGGTGAACAATACCCGCCCCAATCATACCGATACCTGCATCTTTATGGGCAATTGCGGTATTGATGACCGGAAGGATACCGCTGGCGGCAACCTTAGTGATATCAATGGCAGTAGGAATACCCATAAAGCCAAGCAGAGGAATCGTCACATTTGGGTTTTCACCTAAAGTGATTTCACGCATCTGCCTTGAAAAATCAATAGCTTCTTCAACGGTACCTCCGACGAGAGCAACAATGGCAGGCGCTGTTGCCATGGCGAAGCCACCAATACCATAAGTCTCAGTAATTGCGGAGTCTCCAATATCGAGGCCAGAGTCTTCAGGTTTATAACCTGCAAACATAGGACCAATCACTTGTTGCGATGGACCCGTAAACCATTGGCCCGGTAGCCCACTGATACGTAAACCGAACTCATAACCGTTACGTGCCATGGTCGTGACGACGGTGCTGTATTCGATACCATGTGCCGCATCCATTGCCGCTTTACACATCGCCATCCAAGTTGGGCCTGAGAAATAATCACTACTTGCCACAAAATCAAATACTTCTTTTTGTTGAGCAACAGAAAAATCAGTTTGGATGATATACGGTGTTAATGCTTGGATGAGCAGTGTGGTGCCTGCATTATTACGGTTATGACATTCATCCCCCATATGCAGGGCTTGCGCTAACATTAAGCGCAGGTCTATTTCACCAGCGAGCTTCATCGCGTCACGTAGCATTGGACCTAAAACATCACGCATCCAGTTCAAGCGGTCGATAACACTTTGGTCATTGGCCCCCATCCGCAAAATTTTTGCCATTTGCTCACTAAGGTTAGTGAAAGCGCGATTACCATACGTTTTGTTTTCAACAATGTGCATAAACATGGAGGCAGAGGTCACTCCCGCCATGGAGCCTACACAGTCGTGTTCGTGACAAGGGGAGAAAATGATCTCACCAGAAGCGGCAACACGTTCAGCATCCGCTAAATCTTTCGCTAGACCTTCAAATACTAATGCGCCTGTCACCGCGCCTTTCATCGCACCGCACATGTCTTTCCACTCAACAGGAGGACCTGCGTGTAAAATAGTATTCTTGGTCATTCCTGGTACAACATTAATGGCTTGATCATAGCCGACCAACATCGGTTGTGATTGAATGATACGTTCCAAGGCTTGCGCGTTAGCCGCTGCAATCTTTTCTTGTAATGCGGCGTTACTTTCAATTTTGTCTAATGCACGGATGACGGCAACGTTACCTTGCCCAGGCGGTGTCCAATTCAAATGTGTTACGGGAACATGTTGTTTTTTCAGGTCATCGCTAAACATTTCAATGCCCACATTAATCACATTTAATGGTTGTTTAAATAATGAAGTCATTATGCTTTCTCCCCTTTCCAGACAAATTCACGCGCTAACAAACCGGTGTTGGTGCTACTACTCGCCCAAATGACACCTGCATCAGTGAGCATCTTCACCTGTGCATCCATTGATGGTGTATCTTGATCAGTGCCTAAAACATACCCGAGGATCACCAGTTCACGGTTATCTTGTTTCGCAATCTCTTTTGCTGCTTTGATAGCATCAATCATTACCCCAACAGGGTCTGCATGAGAGCCGTAACCCAGAACAAAGTCCATGACGATAACACCGACTTCAGGGTCGCGCGCTTCTTGCAGTAAACGCTCTATGCGGTTGGTTGGGTCGATCATTGGGTGAGGTTTGCCATTGGTAAAATCATCATCACCAAAGTCAAGGAAAGTATGGGCAACACTTTTGTTGAGATCTTTTAAGCGGTAATCAGGGTTCGGTTGAATATTACTGTAGACATCATCATATTTTTCGAGTGCAGCAAACATGGCTTCATCACATAACGTACCGCCACAAAAAAGGCCGCGAATATATTTTTGTGTGGGTGATAGTTTTGCTCTCACTTCTTCAATTAGAGGCCAATTCAACGAATGCAAATCCAACTCTTCTTCTTTGACGCCAGTGAGAAGCACCGCTTTTAGTGCCGCCTCTTTAGTTCCTTTTGCGAAGCTTAAACCGGGTTTATCTTCTGGCGTGGGTTGATTACCGAGAAAACAAACGACAACCGGTTTGTGGCATTTTTCTGCTTGAGTTAAGACTTTTTTGGCAACGGCCGCCGCTGGTGGTTTAGAAACTAAGACGATTACTTGAGTTTCATCATCCTCATCCAGCATTTTCAGCGCATCAATCATCATGATCCCGCCGATCTTTTCACTGAGATCACGACCACCCGTTCCGATCAGTTGTGAAATCCCAGCGCCAAATTCATGAATACGGACACTGAGCTCTTGGCTGCCTGTTCCGGATGCACCGATAATACCGATACTACCGCGACGAACGCTATTGCCAAAGCATAGTGCTGCACCATTGATGATTGCAGTACCGCAATCCGGACCCATCATCAATAGGCCTTTACTGCTAGCGAGTTGTTTTAACGCGAATTCATCATCGATTGAGACATTATCAGAGAACAGCATGACGTTAAGATCATTTTCAAGTGCGATGCGTGCTTCACGAGCAGCAAATTGACCATTAACAGAAATGACCGCTAGGTTGCTGTCTGGGATGTGGCTATGTGCGGAATGAATCGTGGCATATTTAGCTTCATGTTGTGAGCCACCTTGGTTTTTCTTATTGAACAGCTCTTCAATCGCGATGAGTGTTGCTTCATTTGCTTCATCACTCGTGCCTTTAATGACAATCATCAAGTCGCCGTTTTTGGCTGCTTCCAATTCAGCGGATAATAACCCTAGGTTTTTCAGTACACCTTTATTCATTTCTGTTGCCATGGCCACAAATGCCTGCTCAACGTTGTCGAGTTGGTTAGCTTTTGTGGAAATAGACATCAATGATACAGAATCAAAATAGGTATTCTTTTTGATGACAACTTTAGTCGACATACTTTTCTCCAAAATAATGGGTAAGGTACAAAGCATCACGAATGCCAAATAACATGTCGCTACCCGAACTAGACCCGATATCTAAAATCTTTTGATACTGCGGATAAATATTTCTCTCATCTGCTGTTACTAACATCTGAATAAGTTGCAGCAAGTTTTCTCTATATTCGCGATTGAGCGCCTTTTCTAAGGTGATGGCACCAATTTTAGTGGTGGCATCTTTGGCACGGCGGATACCTTGTTCAAAAAAAGGGTGTAGGTGCTGTGCTGGGTGATGCTTGAGTAATAAAAACGCCATTAATCCAACTAAATAGTCATCCCCTGAAGGAGTAAGACCAATCCCGAGCCCAACAAATTGTTGGATAATAACAGGCAAGTTTTGATGCTCTGCTTTCTTTAATGAATCGATTAATTCGTTACGTAATAAATTTAATTTGTTAGCGAGACTAGAATAAAATAAATTACACCCATGATAACTCAATAAAGCGTGACCACTTTTATTCAATAGTTTATCTATTTCATTAATATTAAAATTTAAAAATGTAAAATAGTCGTCGCTATTTATTTTCTCTGGAATAAAACTAATATTATTAGGCTGCCATTGATGACATAAAGAGAATGACAGAAAGTAATGGTCGCCAAAATAAATTTTTTTATCCGATAAATAAACGTTTTCTCCTTCTTTGATATTTAATTGAGAAAGATCACTATTCAATAATCGACAACTGTTAGGGGCATTATCTAATTCGGCGCTCAGTAAGGTAAAAAGTGAATGATTAATCGAAATATTGATCGCCTTACGGAAAACCTGTTCTATGTGGCCTGATAATGAAGGCTGATTTAACAGATTGAAAAATGTTATATCAGCCGAGAGTCCATGCAGTTGTTGTCGTTGAGTCTTGATGTTATTCACAAGCCTCCTTGTAATGCACTATGCACCGGCTGCTATCAATAATTCAGCAATTTCGTGATAGCCTTTTTCGCGCGCTAACTCTAATGGTTTTTTACCGTATTTGTCGGTCATATGCGGGTTGGCACCGTGCTCTAGCAACATTTTGACAATCTGCTGCTGTTTTTCACCGCCATCATTCAGCACGATCGCTTCCAGTAGTGGTGTCCAACCGACAAAGTTTGTGTGGTTAACATTAATATCTGTTTTTTCGAGTAATTCTCGCACAATGTCGACATGGCCTTTTTCGCTTGCAGGCGTGATGCCCACACCACCAAAGCGAGTCAATAAATCAAGGTTTGGCTTAGCGGGGAGTACGATGCGTAGTAATGTTAAATCATTATTTAAGCAACTTAATAAAAAAGGATTAAAACATGTTTGGTCTTGTTTATTAATATCTGCACCTGCATTAATCAGGAAAGTCACACACTCATAATGTTTATTGAGACTTGCATTCACAATAGCAGTACGGCCTTGGCGGTTGGTTGTATTGATATCAACGCCCTTTTTCAGGCAGTTTTTTAATAAATCTAGGTTGCCTTGTTCTGCTGCGGATAAAAACTCTTGCTCTAATGTCATGTTTTTCCCCTTATTAAATTATTTGATTTCAGCATCAAATAACGAAATAGATAAAGACAATATTTAAATGTGACCCAAGTAAATGAAGCGTTATGGGCATATTTATGATGAATTAAGCATAGCAAGCAGGTGAGATAAATAGAATCCATTTAAAATTAATTCATCAATAGCTACTTTTATTGTTGATTTTAAATCAACAATAACGATTTTTTGTGCGTGATAGCATGATTTTTTGTCGCTTTTGCCGTGTTTTTGGATAAAAAATAAGCAATATAATGAAATTTTGTTTGCTAATGAGAAGGGGAAAAAAGGATTTGATCAATTTTGTGATATAACTCAAATTAAAAGTTTTTAAACTGTTAACAATGTAAAAGAGTTGATCGAGATCAGCGAGATTGTTAATAGAATTTTTTATTATTCATTTCAATAAGATTAGCTATTTTGGTTATAAATAGTTGGTTTCGTATTACATCGGTTTTTGCCAAAAAAGCAAAAATTTTTTATCGCTCGGTATGTATGCCGATTTCTGTTAACCTTGAAAAAATGCTTGATAAATAACCTAAAATTACGGGTTATTAAATATAATTCACATATATTCGTCATACTTCAAGTTACGTTATTGTTGCGGATGCTCACACACACCAGTTATCAACCGTAAGCTATCCATCTTTTGTTGCTTAACTGTAATGCGAAGTATTTTGATTATAACTTTTTATTTTGATTGATTTTAAGCCTATTTTGGACACCAGTATGAACTCTATATTTACCGAAGAAAACTTACTGACTTACACGACAGCAGCTAAATATGCGAGCTTTAGTAAAGCAGCAGAAGAGTTAGGAATAACCACCTCCGCCGTCAGTTATACGATAAAACGTATCGAAACCTATTTAGATGTTGTGTTGTTTATCCGAGATACGCGTAATATTGAGTTAACCGAAGCAGGCTATTATTTTTACCGTAAAGCAACTGATTTATTGAATAACTTTCATCTTATTAAGAAGAGTATTTATTCCATTGAACAGGGGATTGAAGCCCGTGTACGGATCTGTATTAATCAGCTGCTGTATACGCCTTATCATACGGCGAAGCTGCTGCAAATCCTTAAAAAACAGTTTCCAACTTGCCAAATTACAGTCACGACTGAGGTGTATAACGGCGTATGGGATGCCATTATTAACAATTTGTCGGATATTGCGATTGGCGCACCAGGCACACTAATGGATGGTGGGGGAATTGATTACACTGAAATTGGGGCTATCCACTGGCAATTTGCGATCTCTGCGACTCATCCATTAGCATTGATGCCTGAACCTATCGCAGAAAGTCAGCTACGTTTATATCCAAATATTATGGTTGAAGATACCGCACTCACTATCAATAAACGGGTTGGTTGGCTACTGCATGGTCAAGAGGCTATTCAGGTACCCGATTTTAATACGAAATGCCAGTGTCAGATATTAGGGGAAGGGATTGGTTTTTTGCCTGATTATATGGTTAAAGAACACGTTAAAAATGGCCTATTGGTTATCAAACAGATTCAAAATCCAAGACAAGATTCGCATATGTTACTCGCGACCCAACACTCTGCAACAGGATTAGTGACACAATGGATCCGTAAAGAATTCACGGCCAATGGTATCTTGGCCAAGCTATACAGTGATCTGCTTAAACCCATTAGCCACTAAGTCCGTTATGCGGTACTAGAATTTATTCCGTCGCAACGAGTAGCGCTTTATAAATCGCATCAGGGATCACGCTACCATGCGTTTTGTCTGGGTAGAGAGAAAACTGACAATGGCGCCCGTGGTTTGCAATTTCAGTGCACAATTGGCGTGCAGTAATCCAACTAGAACGGGATTGATAATGTTTAATCTGCTCTTCACTAAGGCGTGATAAATCAGGCTTCTCCTCTAAACCCCCCAAGGTAATAAATAAAGGCGCTGCATTGTGTTCTTGGGTCAGTTTATCCCTATTTATCATTTCACCTTTTCCCCACCATAATGAGGGGCTGGCTGACACAAAGGATTGAAACGCTGTCGGGTGATTTTGATAAGCCATCAAAGTAAATAGTCCACCGAAGGAGTGACCAAATAGCGTTTGTCTTTGTTTATCAAAAGTGAAGTTTTGCTCAGCCCAAGGACGAATTTGTTGATCGAGGAACTGATACAGTTCATCGGCGCCTCCGCCGTGTGTAAACGCATCACCGGAAACGCGGGGAGTATAATCGTAGTCGCGTAATTTCTTGGGAAAAGCCTCATCGGTTGGGTAACCGATACCAATAATAATAGGCAATTTATCCGCTGGGAGTGTTTGGATTGCGCGATTCACAGCTAACGGAAATAATCCATTACCATCAAGCATATACAAAATAGGCCTTGTTGTTCCAGCGGAATGAGGAACTGCGCTAAAAATTCGATAGCGACGCTTTTCGTTAGCCGAATTTTCGTTGGTCATGTCATGATGCTGAACAGCATAAAACTGACTCACTTGCTCATCTAACTCGGGGATCTTTTGCGATGGACGAGCAGCAGCGGGTGTTATTAAGCTGATTGAGAGTAATAAACTCGAAATAATTAATTTATTTAGCATAGTTTGTGAAAACAACATTGATGAAAGCGGATACCGAGCAAGGATATTCTTTAATTGATTGTCTTTTTGGCTCTTCGCCAACTCGCACTCAAATGACGGAGAAAACTTGCTAGATATCCACCTAAAATAGTTAAAATAAATTAAAAACTCACATTGACGTTGGCCCAATAACGGCGTCCATCTTCAACATCCCAGTTGCCACCATTTGTGTCAATCTTAGGACCTTTTTCATTAGCGATATTCAATACGGCTAAATTGAGCTTGGTATTTTTAAGTAACTGATAAGTCATGCCTACATCCATTGTAGTGTAGCCGCTACGGTAGCGCGGTGCCGTATAGCCATTACGCTGTGCCGCCCAGATTTGCTTACCTTCATAATGTGCACGAGTGTATAGATTCAAGTCTTCACTATATTGCCAATCGAGTTTGGCATTAGCGGTGTGTTTTGGTGTCTTATCCAATGGATAGCCTTTCAAAGATATGCCATTGCTTAGCTTTTCATCATCACTTTTACGCTCTGAATCAACATAAGTGTAGTTTAAGCTAAGTTTCCAATCTTCTGCTAGAGGAATACCTGTCGCGACTTCGACACCTTTGATATTGGCTTTACCTACGTTGTCATAAGTGTAGAGTTTTAGACCTGTAATTGGATCCGGTTCACCTGTGTAGTAACTGGTGAGTTTATTTTTAAAATCAGTATTAAAGAGCGTAAGGCTCGCATTGAAACCTGACTCGTGGTCATAGGCAATGCTGATCTCTTCACTCAGGCTTTTTTCTGGTTTCAGGTCTTTATTACCATAAATAATCCCTTCCCCTTTTTCGGTTGATGTTCCATAGTTTGGGCTCACTTCACGTAGTGTTGGGGCACGGAAGGCTTGTGATACGCCACCTTTAATGGTGATTTCGTCAGTGAGATAATAGATAGCATAACCACGAGGATTCCAGTGGTTACCATAAAATTCATGATGGTCTAATCGTAACCCGCCAGTCAGGATAAGGTTTTCTGTTGCCGTAAACTCATCTTCAATAAAGAAGGCATACTGGTCAGCACTGAGCGTCGTATCTTCCGTTGTTTTTTTTCCTGTTGCCGAAGTGTCTTTTAATTTAGCATGTTGGAATTGTCCACCGACAGTCATGATATTATCAGGAAGGAAAGCGACCACTTTTCCATCGACAACAGTATTGGTGATTTCAGGCACACGAGCTTCATAGACAAAATGGTAATCACCCGCGCTATCTTTGACTTCTGACTTGGTATGGCGTTTAGTTTGTTCTTGGTAAACACTTAATTCGGTGTTAACGAGATCCCAATCCCCTTTATAGGTTAAAGCAAAGTGATTTCGGTTATTGTGGAGCTCTGTTTTAGTATTTTTCTGTTTTGACTCACCACGCATTGTATATTCGGCAAGTGATTTACCCGGTGTCGAGTCACGTTCTTGGGTGGTTCTACCCGCCTCAAGCAAAAAGGTTTGGTTATCCAGAGGAGTAAACGTTAGTTTGGCGGTGAGACTACGATTATCACGTTTGTTATGGCCGTCGGTAATCTTGTCTTCTTGACGATAGTCACCACCTCCGTACAGCTGTAAGCCTAATTTATCGTTGACCAGCGGCCCTGATAGGTAAAAATTGCCATCAGTCGAATCGCCGCTTTCGCTGTTTTCTTGCAAAATACCACCAATGGCGACATTACCATGCCACTCATTAGTGACTTTTTTGGTAATGATATTGATAACGCCACCCATTGCATCTGAGCCATATAGAGAGGACATCGGACCTCGAATCACTTCAATACGTTCAATCGCTTCCACTGGTGGCATAAAACCGGCTTCAAAACCACCACTACCATTTGGGCGTGATTCACGGCTATTTTGGCGGCGTCCATCTACCAGTATTAAAGTATATTCGCCGGGTAAACCACGAATATTGATATCTTGCTTATTGGCACTACCGACAATACTGACACCTTCCACATCTTTAACTGCATCAGCTAAGTCGCGTACCGGTTTGTTCTGAAGTTGTTCTTTTGAGATAACCGTAATACTTGCAGGGGCATCGCGTAACTGTTGTGAGTAACCAGATGCAGAAACAATCATTTTATCTGAGTCTTCTTGAGCGAGCGCATTAAAAGATGAGATGGCGGCAATAACCGCGGCTGCTAGACGTGTGTAGTGGCAGTGAATAGACATAAAATCCCCTAGTAAAATACAAATGCAAATGAGAGTAATAATCATAAACTATACAGATGTTACCACTGAAATAGACAAGAAATAAATATGAGATTGGCGGATTCTATAAAATTAAAAGTTTATTAACAGGTATGAAGTAAAATGATAAATAAAGAGTAACCTCAGTGTTATTGAGTATTTACACAATGGTGAATAGGTTAATGATAATAGAATTAAAAGAGTGATTTTATTTATAAATAAAAATAATAAATTTCAATTGGTTATTTATAAGGATCTCAAATTAACGCTAACGTAAAATACCAAAATAAACTCAATTGACATTATTAATTTGCTCACTTAATGTCAGAGATAAACATGATGTTGTGAATATGGATAACCTTTAATGATGTCGACGTCCGCGCCAAATTCGCCAATACCACTGCTTCGAATTTCTATCTCCATGTTTTTTTCTTATATGACCATCGGTTTGCCTTTAACGGTTATTCCGCTTTTCGTTCATCAAGAACTCGGATTTAACGATGTCTGGGTAGGGGTTGTGGTCGGTGTGCAGTTTTTAGCAACGGTGTTGACAAGAGGCTATGCAGGGCGCCTAGCCGATCAAAAAGGTGCGAAAAGAACGACTCTCCAAGGTATGAGTGCCTGTGGCATATCGGGGGTATTTTGCCTGCTAGCCATATTGTTGCCAGTTTCGTCAATCTACCAACTACTCTTACTCATTATTGGACGTTTGGTGCTAGGTCTAGGTGAAAGTCAGCTTTTAACAGGTAACTTAACTTGGGGAATGAGGCTTGCAGGTGCAGAAAATGCTGGAAAAGTCATGTCTTGGAACGGAATGGCTATTTATGGTTCATTAGCGGTTGGCGCGCCATTAGGGCTTATCATTTATCAGCAATATGGATTCATGGCAGTGGGGGGGATAGTCATGCTGTTACCTTGTATCTCTTGGCTAATTAATGGGTCTGTTCGTTCTGTTACGCCTTTACAGGGGAACTTACTTCCTTTCTGGTCTGTCATTCGTAAGATCTGGAAAATGGGAATGATATTAGCGCTAAAAGGCATTGGTTTTGCGGCGATTGGTACATTTATTTCGCTTTATTTTGTGTCAGAGCAGTGGGGCAACGCCGGCCTTGCGATGAGTGCATTTGGCTGTGCTTTTGTGTTGGTGCGCGTATTTTGGGGAGGATTACCGGATAGAGTCAATGGTTATCGCATTGCGCTAATTTCGTTATTAATTGAGTTTATTGGTCTGATAACATTGTGGTTAGCTCCCGTATACGGCATCGCGTTATTCGGTGCGGCATTAACAGGTGCTGGCTGCTCCTTGATTTATCCCGCGGTGGGCACGGAAGTGGTTAAAGCTGTTGCACCACAAATGCGAGGTACCGCATTAGGGGGGTATTCTGCATTCCAAGATATTGCTTACGGTGTGACTGGACCACTTGCAGGAATGGTAGTCGCTACGTTGGGTTATAGAGGTATCTATTTAATTGCGGCAATGGGCGTTTTGATTGCCTTAATGATGACGTTATCAGCGTTACGCCATATTCATCGGATAAGAGAGTGAATTTTGGCTGATGAGGAAACATGATGAAATAGGAAAAACCAAATCACATCCATCATAAAAGGGTGTGATATGGTGAATGTATTGCGTAGCCAAAAGGCTACGCAACCAACAAGGAAGACTTATTTTTTAGCGTTTTTAACTTGCTCAACAAAATTAGCCTTAGTCTCTTTTTTACAAGCCTCAATCACGAGAGGTGTTAGGGTTTGAATACCATCAACATCTAGCACGGCATCTTCGACTTTATCTTTTTTCGTTAATAACTCACCAAAGCCGACAGCGGTTGGATAAAAGTTATCATCGATCGCTAAAAACTCTTCACATGTCCATTCGTTTAGGGGCTTAGTATCGTTTTTCTTCTCTTCAGCCATGGCGGAAAGGCTCGTTAATGAAGCAGCAATAATACCGACAATAAAATATTTTTTCATAATTTCACCTTAATAATTAACGATCATTGAATGAGTTTTTCATAAAAGGTTCTAATCTGGATATAAATGCTTATCTCCATTTCCTAATCATCATAGATGATGAAAAATAAAAAACAAAGAGCGCAAAATGACGGTATTTATATGATTATTTAAATTCTATCAATAGTGATTTATTATTTGAAAATAAGACTAAAAGTAGTCATTTAATGATAATTAAATAAAAAGATAATTAAGTTTTATTTAATTAAAAGCGTTTTTACTTTTATTAAAACTATTTATAGGTATACTTTTTTTATCGACAAAAAATAAAATGTAATCTTGTTATCGATTATTGACGGGGACGTATTTCGGCACCGTCATTTCAACACCAGAAGGAAGACAGTTGTTCGCCTAGATCGGCTTGCGGTTATCGATTTAGGTTCGGGAGTTTCCTGTAATACAACATCCATTGCCTATGTTGGCAAAGCGGAGAAACCTTTCTATGTCTTTAACGAGTAAAACATCTTGTGTCATTACAATTTCGGATGTTCCCACAACCAAACGAATTTTAGTTATTGATGTTGGTGGTACACATGTCAAACTGTATACCGCCCCTAACACCCCTGCTATCGAATTTGTTTCTGGTCACACTATGACGCCAGAGCAATTTATTCATGATGTCAACCAATGCATTGATACGCGTTTATTTGATGGCGTCAGCATTGGCTTTCCATCCCCTATCTCTGGTAATCGTATTCTCAAAGAACCCGTTAATTTAGGACGTGGTTGGGTTGATTTTAATTTAGTGAATGCATTCCCGTGCCCTATTCGTCTGATTAACGATGCTGCAATGCAAGCTGTTGGTAGCTATGAAGGTGGCAGCATGTTGTTTTTAGGATTAGGTACTGGGTTAGGCAGTGCATTAGTGGCTAATCAGCAGCTACAGCCAATGGAAATTGCCCATTTACCCTATCGAGAACATGACTACGAATATTATGTGAGCGAACACTATCGTGAATCGGTTGGGGATGAGACATGGCGGCAGAGTGTGCTAACGATAGTGGATTTATTTTATCAAGCCTTTATGCCGGATTACATTGTGATCGGTGGGGGTAATGTGCATCAGTTTGCTGAACTACCTGAGCATGTACGGCGTGGCGATAACGACAAAGCTTTTCTTGGTGGAATCAGAATTTGGGGGAATAACCTATGAGTCAATCATCTGTAAATCAACTGCAATTAGGTTTTATTGGGCTTGGCAGAATGGGGGCCGCGATGGTGCGTCGCATCCAACAAGCCGGTATTTCGTGTGTTGTTTATGATCAAAATGCAGCGATTCGTCAGCAATTACCCGACAGCGTTGTTTTTAACCACTCACTTGAGGAATTGGTGAAAAACATGCAGGCACCCCGACATATTTGGCTTATGTTGCCCGCAGCGGTTGTCGATACGGTCATTGCTCAGTTAAAACCGTTACTCGAAAAAGGTGACACACTGATTGACGGTGGAAACTCCCATTTTACTGAAGATATTCGTCGTGCTAATGCATTGAAAGCCGACGGCATTCACTATATGGATGTTGGTGTCAGTGGCGGTGTATGGGGAGAAGAACGTGGTTATTGCCAGATGATTGGTGGGCCGAAAGCGCATTATGAATATTTAGAACCGGTTTTTCGTGCATTAGCGCCTGGCGTCGATGCCGCACCACGTACTGAAGGTCACCAAGGCGAACCGTCACCAGCAGAACAAGGCTACCTACATTGTGGCCCGAGTGGTGCCGGTCACTTTGTTAAGATGGTGCACAATGGTATTGAATATGGTTTGATGGCGGCTTATGCGGAAGGACTGAATATCCTTAAGCATGCAGATCAAGGGCTTAATCCTGTTGCTGCGGATGCGGAAACTGCGCCACTGGAACACCCTGAATATTATCAATATCAATTACCTGTTGGCGAGATCAGTGAATTATGGCGCCGCGGTAGTGTGGTTGGATCTTGGCTACTTGATCTGATCGCACAAGAGATGCACCAATCCCCTGACTTGGAGAATTATGCAGGACGAGTTTCTGATTCGGGAGAAGGCCGCTGGACATCAACCGCAGCTATCGATTTAGGGGTTCCTGCTCCAGTCCTGACAAGCACTCTGTATTCACGTTTTGCTTCTCGTGATAATGATTTATTTGCAGATCGCGTTCAGTCGGCAATGCGTCATGCTTTTGGAGGACATAAAGAAAAAGCAGCAGAGCAGGGGGGAGATCAATGAGTCGTCTTTCATTGGTAATATTGGGAGCAAGTGGTGATCTGACCAAACGTTTATTAATGCCGTCATTATTTCGCTTGCATAGATTAGGCCTGATCCCTGAACTCAATATTATTGGTTACTCAATTGATAAATGGGATCGCGAAGCTTTTTTACAGCATATTCATAACGCTCTGGCTGAATTTATTGCCGATTTTAATGAAGCAGAATGGACATCATTCAGTGAGCACTTAGATTTTGTCAGTGGTTCACTTGAAGCATCGGCTTTGCAAGCGCTAGAAAGCAAATTGACACCATCGGCGCTGTTTTATCTTGCATTGCCTCCTACCTTATTTGGGCAAGCAGCACAGGCGATAGGTGAGGCAGGATTATCCAAAGAGAGTCCCGATAACTGGCGTCGTATCTTAATTGAAAAACCCTTTGGCACAGATCTCGAATCAGCAAAAGCATTGCGTGAACAAGTTCATGCTTATTGGGATGAATCACAGGTCTATCGCATAGACCATTTCTTGGGAAAAGAAGCGACACAAAACTTAATGATCTTCCGCTTTGCAAATCGTGTCCTTGCCCCTGTTTGGAATGCAGAACATATTGAGCAGGTACAAATTACCTATGCCGAAACCCTTGGTGTAGAGAACCGTGCGGTTTATTACGATCATTCAGGGGCAATGCGTGACATGCTGCAAAACCATCTTATGCAGCTACTGACCCTGACTGCAATCGAACCGTTAGGCCGCTGGGATGGTGAAATTCTACGTGACCATAAGGTTGAAGTACTCAAGTCCGTTAGGCCTACGGATGATATGGAGGCGAACGATTGGGCGGTTCGAGGACAATATTGTGCTGGGCAAGTGAACGGTGAAACGGCAACAGACTACTGCAATGAACCGGGTATACCTGTCGACACTAATACTGAAACTTTTGCCGCATTACGAATTGAAATTGATAACTGGCGCTGGAAAGGGGTGCCTTTTTATTTGCGTAGCGGTAAACGCCTTGCGAATAATTACGCTGAAATTGCGGTGCAATTTAAAGCGCCAGCAGGCGCATTACCGGAAAATGTTCAGGTTGATAATAATTGGCTGGTGTTCAGATTAGCTCCGACGATGGGGATGGATATGCATATGACGGCGAAATTACCGGGTATGCATCTAAATACACATGGCATTACCCTCAGTGCACCCTATACACAGCCTGGACAATATGAGGTGTCCGCCTATGAGCAGCTTTTAATTGATGCGCTCCATGGTGAACGCGCGCATTTCTTGCGTTTTGATGAGGTTGAGTGGGCGTGGCGGATTATCGATCCTGCATTAAAAGCATGGCAGAAAGGTATGCCTGATTTGTATAAAGCGGGAACTCAAGGGCCGGATACGCAATCACGAATTATGCGTACAGGGCATCAATGGCGTTCACTCTTTGAACAGGAGAGTCGCGAATGATAGCACAGCAAGCACCGGGGGCACCCGGTAGCACCGCAACTTGGACGAGTAGTGCAAAAGATATGGTAGGCACTGCGATAGGACAAGGGCGTGTATGGTTTACTGTCGGGTATGGGATTTTAAATGAAGTCTACTGGCCTTCTTGTAGTACTCCGCAAATTCGAGATTTAGGGTTTATTATTGCTGGGGATGATTTTTGGTCAGAAGTTAAGCGAGTTCATCAATATAGCTTAACCACGCCATCATCTGCTTTACCTATTCCGAAAATCGTACATCAACATGAACGTTATCGTCTTGAGCTGGAAATTATCACTGACCCAGCCCGAGATGTATTGCTGATTCATTATCACCTTGAAGGTGAGGGACTGCGGCTATACCCACTCTTAGCACCACATCTTGGAGGGGATGGCGACAATAATTATGCGTCAGTGACTCCTGCGGGTTTGGCGGCTCAGAAGAATGGACAATACCTTATTTTGTCTGCTGAAAGTGGTTTTGCTCGTGGCAGTGTGGGTTATGTGGGAAGTTCTGACGGCTGGCAAGATTTTAGCCAAAACGGTGGAATGCATTGGGAATATCAACAGGCAGGTCCTGGTAATGTCGCAATGTTGGGAGAGTTGAATCGTAATTCAGGAGTACTCGCATTAGCTTTTTCAGATAGTGCACAAGGAGCTATAACTCTGGCAAATAGCTCTCTTGCCGCAGGTTATCAGGAAGCAAAGCGCCAGTACGCTTATTTATGGGCTGAATGGAATGAAACGGTCAATTTTCCTGAACTCGATAAATTACCGAAAAAGTTATCCGATGCTGTGCGCACCTCAGTTGTAGTATTAAAGACGCACGAAGGTAGAACCTTTCCCGGCTCACTGGTGGCGAGTTTAAGTACACCATGGGGGGATACCCATAAAGACCCTGGGGGTTATCACCTTGTTTGGCCGAGAGATTCGGTTGAAGTCGGCTTTGCGATGCTAGCTTGTGGGTTGATTACGGAAGTGCGAGCTTTACTGGCTTATTTGATAGCCATTCAGCAGCCTGATGGGCATTGGATGCAGAACAATTTTACTGATGGTCGCCCTTATTGGCAGGGGATTCAACTGGATGAAGTCGCACTACCGGTACTATTTGCCGCAAAATTACATGAGCAAGGCTTACTTGGCGAAATGCGTGGGGCAGCGGTGCATATGGCACGTAAGGCACTCGCTTTTATCGCACAATATGGACCTGCTAGCCCACAAGATCGTTGGGAAGAGAACTCAGGAATTAACCCTTTCACACTATCAGTCTCGATTGCTGCATTGGTGGCTGGAGCGAAAGCGGGTTTCCTTGAGGAAGGTGATAAGCAATACGCTATTGATTTGGCTGATGATTGGAATGAGCGATTAGAATCTTGGGTCTATGTCTCTAATACGGAACTTGACCATGAGTTGGGTATTTCAGGACACTATATCCGTTTAAATCCGAATTGCCATTCAGCCCGCTTTGGCGATGTGATGCTACGTAACCGTAATAATGAAACAATTAACACGCGTGCGTTATTGGGGATGGAATATCTCTATTTAGTGCGCTTAGGGCTACGTAAAGCGTCAGATAAACGTATTCAAGATACCACCAAACTGGTGGATAAACAGTTATGTGTGAACTTGCCGGAAGGTCCATATTATTATCGTTATAACGAAGATGGTTATGGTGAACATGAGGATGGACGCGCATTTGATGGAAGTGGTGTAGGTCGCCTATGGCCATTACTCAGTGGTGAACGAGGCCACTATGCCGCGGCCTGTAAACAAGATATTCAACCTTATTTAAATGCGATCTTAGCCTCGGCCAGTACTGGCGGTATGTTGCCTGAACAAATCTGGGATAAAGAAAGTATTCCAGAAAGAGGGTTATTAACGGGCAGGCCGAGTGGTAGTGCGATGCCACTGATTTGGGCACATGCGGAATTAATCAAACTAATTTACGTGCAAAAAACGGGTGTGCCTATTGAACAGTTGCACTCGGTGAGTGAGCATTATGGTCAAAAATCGCTAGCGCCACGGGCACGTCATTGGCGTGATAATTTGTCTTGCGGGGCCGTGCCCGCAGATCGTGAGCTATGGATTGAAGCGCAAGAGCCATTTGTTCTGCATTATGGTTATGATCATTGGCAAAATATTAAAGAGCAAAGCAGCCAGCCACTTGGTTTAGGGCTATATGGTGTTGCATTAGATGTCAGCGCATTAGCAGGAAAAACGATCCAGTTTACACGTAGATTTGATGCCAAGGGCTGGGAAGGCCGTGACTGGAGTATTGATATCGAAGCATAAATAATCGTTTATGCATTCAATCTTTCAAGCGGGCATTTAATCATGCCCGCTTTCTTTAATATAAATTAAATCAGCAAATTGATTGTAAACAGCAACGCATGATTGAATGGCGAGATGCAGGGGAATGACAGGGTAGTGAGAATTTAAAGCCGCATCGCGGCTTTAAACCTCATTGAACACTCATTGGGTTAGCAGTCTGCGATACACTTCTAAATATGTTTCAGCCGACTTTTGCCAACTCACATCCCGAGCCATTGCGTTTCGTTGTACTTGCTGCCATTGTGCTGGGGAATCCCATAAAGCAAGTGCACGATCAACGGCGGCCTTGAGGTCAGAGGCATGGCTTTCATTAAACACAAAACCAGTTGCTTCTCCGCGCTTGATAGCTTCTAAGGAACAATCTGTCACGGTATCAGCAAGGCCTCCGGTATTACGTACTAGGGGGAGAGTGCCATACCGTAATGCATAGAGCTGAGTCAGGCCACAAGGTTCAAAACGACTTGGCACCATTAATACATCTGTACCTGCAATGATTTGGTGGGATAGCGGCTCATCATAGCCAATGATGGTGCGGATCTGATCAGGATATTGCGATTGTGCATGACGATAAGCATTTTCAAGATCATGATCGCCGTTACCCAGTAAAATAAACTGACTCCCTGAATTCAGTAGATCCGGTAAAATATCAAGGATCAGATCTAACCCTTTTTGGCGAGTCATACGGCTGACAACAGCAAAAATAGGCTTGTCAGTCTGTTGCGCAAGACCGAGAGACTTCTGTAAAGCAAGCTTATTTTTCACCTTATTTTTTAAATTGTGTGCACTGTATTTTTGCGCAATGAATGTATCACTTGAAGGTGACCATACTTCCGTATCGATGCCATTGAGAATGCCGCTGAGACGTTGTTCATGACTGAGTCGATTTAGCAATCCATCTAGGCCATAAGCATAATGTGGATTTAAAATTTCTTTGGCGTAGGTTGGGCTAACCGCATTGGTATGGTTGGCATAAAATAGACCTGCTTTCATAAAGGAGAGCTGACCAAAAAACTCCATTCCTTCAACATTATAAAACTCAGGGGGTAACCAAAGCTCATGGATATGATGAGGGGAAAATAGCCCTTGGTAAGCAATATTATGTATTGTAAACATACAACGAGCAGGGTATCCGTACGCGGCGAGATAGGCACAAGCAAGGGCGGCATGCCAATCATGTGCATGGACAATTTCTGCTTGCCATAGGGGATCACATCCTCTCGCAAGTTCTGCTGCAACAAAGCCTAATAGACCAAATCGACGGTAATTATCTTGATATGCATTATTATAACCATCGTGATAAGGGCTGCCTTCGCGCTGATAAAGATGCGGCGATTCAATAATATACAGTGGCGTGCCTTGGTATTGACTATAAAATAAGGTGATTTCACCAGCAAATGTATTGAGTGTGGTGACTTTCTGTTTGTCGGATACTTGATTGATGATGGCAGGAAAGCCCGGAACTAACACCCTTGCATCTGCACCATACTGTCGCTGAGCTGGCGGAAGTGCGGCCACAACATCAGCCAACCCACCTGTTTTTAATAAAGGGAAAAACTCGGCACAAACATGTAATACTTTCATTTTTACTCCTTATTGATTTGTGGTTGGCCGTAGGCTCAGGTATAGCGTTGATAGAGGGGGGAGTGTTAATTCAATAGAATGATCATAACCATGAGCCTTAATGGGTTGGGTCATAATGTGGGAGGTCGATTGGGTTTCTTTCCCCCCATAGAGTTGCTCGCTTGTGTTTAATAAAATTTGGTATCGACCCGCTTGTTTGACGCCGATACGATAATGAGGGCGAGTTACAGGTGTAAAATGACTGATCACGAGCAGTGGATCTCCATTTTCTGCATAGCGAATAAATGCAAAAACGGCGTTGTCATCGTCATCGACGATCACCCATTCAAAGCTTTTTTCATGGTGATCATTATCGTAAAGTGCCGGCGTATTACGGTAAATTAAATTGAGAACCTTCACCAAGCGTTGCACACCAGAGTGTGGGCTAGTTGGAATATCAATTAGGTGCCAATCAAGTTCACTATCATGATCCCATTCGCGCCATTGGGCTATCTCCCCACCCATAAAAAGTAACTTTTTGCCAGGATGCGCCCACATAAATCCATAATAGGCTCGTAGGGTGGCAAATTTCTGTTCGGGCGTACCTGACATTTTGCGTAATAGCGACCCTTTGCCATGCACCACTTCATCATGGGATAAAGGAAGTATGTAGTTTTCAGCCCATGCGTACATGACACTAAATGTCATTTTGTTGTGATGATATTTTCGGGCGAGTGGATCGAGTTGTAGATAACTTAAGGTGTCATGCATCCACCCCATATTCCATTTGTAGTTAAAACCGAGTCCACCAAGGGATGGCGGCAAGGTAACGCCCGAAAAGTCTGTCGACTCTTCAGCTGCCATGAGGCTATTAGGCTGGATTTTATGCAATCGCTCGTTGGTCTCTTGTAAGAAGCTAACGGCTTCGAGATTAATATTGCCTCCGTATTCATTGGCAATCCATTCGCCGTCAGGACGGCTATAATCACGATAAATCATGGAAGCAACAGCATCGACGCGTAAGCCATCAAAACCAAAGCGATCAATCCAATATATCGCGTTATCAGATAAAAACTGACGCACTTCACGGCTACGGTAGTCGTAGATCAGAGTATTCCAGTCACGGTGTTTGCCTTCTTTTGGGTCAGCGTATTCATAAAGTGGCGTCCCATCAAAATTGGCGAGTCCACTGCTATCAGAAGGAAAATGGCCAGGTACCCAATCAAGAATAACATTGATACCGAGCTTGTGTGCTTTATCAATAAAATCAATTAAATCTTGAGGAGAACCAAAGCGGCTGGTAGGGGAATAAATCCCCAATGGCTGATAGCCCCAAGAGCCATCAAAAGGGTGTTCACTAATGGGCAATATCTCTAGGTGGGTGAACCCCATTTCTTTGACATAAGGCAGTAATGTGTCTGCTAACTCACTGTAACTTAACCATGTTGTGCCATTATGTGAGCGACGCCAAGAGCCAAGGTGAACTTCATAGATTGAAATAGGGGCATTACGTTGGTTCGCCTGAATTTGTTGCGGTGTAGGTATAGATTTTTTGGGCAGTGGAGAAATGATGGATGTGGTATCTGGCCGTAATTGGCTACGAAAAGCATAAGGGTCAGATTTTAATTGGAGTTGCCCCTTTGCATCTAATATTTCATATTGATAGTGAGTACCAGCATGGATAGCAGGAAGAAATATTTCCCAGATACCGCTTTCTGGATGGTAGCGCATTGGATAGCGACGACCATCCCAAAAATTAAACTCACCCACCACTGAAACCCGTTGCGCATTTGGTGCCCACACACAAAAATGGGTACCTAAGATATCATCCAACTGCTTGATATGTGCACCTAATATCTCAAATGAGCACGTTTGAGGAGAACCTTGAGTATTCGAGTCATGGAGTAATGTGCCGAAACGATAAGGATCTTCAATGATTTGTTGCGAGTCACCCCAGTCAACCTGCAAGATATAGGTAAAGTTAGTATCTAAGTCTGCTGCGTCACCAACAAAAAAACCACGTGGGTCAACGCGTGATAATTGAATGACAGGGGCTGCGGTTAGCCTGTCAAGGACGGTGACTTGCTGAGCATTGGGTAGTAATACTCGAAAATATGTTTTTCTCCCTTGCTGATGCATACCTAAGAAGGAGAAAGGGTCACGATAATTTCCGGCAAAGAGTTGATCAACGATCAGAGCTTGAGTTGAGGATACCTTCGTTTCTTTCATTACCTCTCCTGAATCAAAGCAGTCGGGGCTAACAGTCTTCTATTATAGTTCTCATTATGAACGATAGAATGATATTTATTGTTTCATGCTCATCATTTTCTAGTGATACTGAAAATTATTTTGATCATATAAGGATGATCTAGGGTATTCAGATACTTTTTATTTATTATTATTCTGCACATGTATTATTCAAATGTAACAGCAACTAATTCTGATATATCAAAACATTGAGTTGGATCAATATCAAGTAAATTAGCGATACTTTATATGCGAAATATGCGAATAAAGCCAACGCGCAATAAAGCTGACGAGTGCTGATGGAAATCATCAAAAATCGATGTATTAAAAATAATCTTTTTTATTATCATAATAATTAGGGGCAAGAAAAGTCAAATATAATAATCTTTAAAATTCATTAAGTTAAGTTGATTCTATTTAAGATGCTCACCATTGAACATTCTCATCATTTAATGATGAGAATGTTAATATCTAATTAAGAATAAATTTTGAAATTAATAATGCTAAATGGAATTCTCTATTGCTTTATTAGCATTAGTTCGTAAATATAAGGGCAGTGATTAATAAAGCGTGAGACCCTGAGAGTTATTATGGATCAACCTACAAATTCAGCAGAAACCAATCAAAAAACGAAGAAAGAAACACGTCGAAAAGTGTGGATGGTTATCGCTTCAATTATTATTGTTCTTCTATTTGTTGCCTATGGTGCTTATTGGTTTCTTGTATTACGTTTTCAAGAATATACCGATGATGCCTATGTCTCTGGTGTGCAGGTGCCGATTATTGCGCAAACAACAGGCAACGTGACTCAGGTTAACTTTGAAAATACAGATTTAGTGAAAGCCGGTGATGTGCTGGTGGTTCTTGATAAAACCAATGCACAGTTAGCCTATGAGCAAGCAAAACACGATTTAGCGACCACTGTGCGGAAAACGAAAGAGTTGTATATCAATGGTGATGAGTATTTGGCGCAGATTCAAAAAAATCGTATCTCACTTGCGCAAGCACAAAAAGATTATCAACGAAGAGTTGCTTTGGGTCGCAGTGGCACAATTTCGAAAGAAGATTTACAGCATTCTCAAGAAGCCGTGCAGTTGGCGCAAGCCGCACTGGATATATCCATTCAACAATATAATGCCAACCGTGCCCTGTTGCGTAATACCGAGCTGAAAAAACAACCCGCTATTCAACAGGCGGCTGACAATGTGCGTAATGCATGGATTACCTTGCAACGCACTGAAGTAAAAAGCCCTATTACTGGTTATGTTTCACGCCGTAATGTACAAGTCGGTTCTCAAGTTAGCCCACAAGGTTCTTTGATGGCTGTTGTTCCAGTGCAACCTGTGTGGGTTGATGCCAATTTTAAAGAGACCCAACTTGAGAAGGTGCGTATTGGACAGCCTGTCACTCTAACCAGCGACTTTTATGGTGATGATATTGTGTATACCGGCAAGGTTGTTGGCTTAGATATGGGAACAGGAAGTGCCTTCTCTTTGTTACCCGCACAGAATGCAACGGGCAACTGGATCAAAGTGGTACAGCGTTTACCTGTTCGTGTCGAATTAGAGCCGGAGCAGGTCGCAAAATATCCATTACGTATCGGGCTATCAATGAATGCAACGATTGATATTAAAGACCAAAATGGCCCTGTATTAGCTGAGATTCAGCGTGAAACACCGGCTTTTGAAAGTGACGTATTGGTGTTAAAACTGGCTGATGTCGATGCAGTGATCGACACCATTATTAACGAAAACGCGGATTAGCCCGAAAGGAGTGGCTGTGGCAGATATTCAACCACTAAAGGGCGCAAAGCTGGTATGGGCAACGATTGCATTGTCGTTAGCAACTTTTATGCAGGTGCTAGATTCGACCATTGCTAACGTTGCTATACCAACAATTGCAGGTGATCTCGGTGTTTCTATGTCTCAAGGAACATGGGTTATCACCTCATTTGGGGTTTCTAATGCTATTTCTATCGCGATTTCTGGATTCCTTGCCAAACGGTTTGGAGAAGTCCGCGTTTTCCTATGGGCAACAGCGTTATTCACCGTATTTTCATTACTCTGTGGTTTCTCCGACAGCCTTGGCATGTTAATTTTATTTCGTGTTTTACAAGGTGCTGTCGCAGGGCCTGTGATCCCCCTTTCACAAAGTCTGATCATGCGTTGTTATCCACCCAAAATGCAAAATATGGCGCTGGCATTTTGGTCAATGACAATCATTTTAGCCCCCGTATTTGGCCCTATTTTTGGTGGTTATATCAGTGATAACTTCCATTGGGGCTGGATCTTCTTTATGAACGTACCGTTAGGTATTTTCGTGGTTATCGTCGGTTCTATTATTCTTAAAGGAATGGAATCGAAAGTCGTGAATGTACCGTTTAACGTGATTGGTCTGGCATTACTATCCGTAGGGGTGGGTTGTCTTCAGGTACTACTGGATAAAGGGAAAGAGCTTGGTTGGTTGGCATCGAATGAAATTGTGATTTTAGCGGTTATTTCAGCGATTGCTTTAGTCTTCTTGGTGATTTGGGAACTGACCGACAAAAACCCAGTGGTTGAATTATCCCTTTTTAAATCACGTAACTTCACCATTGGGACGATTTCTGTCAGTTTGGCCTATATGGCTTACTTTGGTGCCATTGTTCTCTTGCCTCAATTATTGCAAGAGGTCTATGGTTATACCGCAACATGGGCTGGATTAGCGCTCGCACCAATTGGTTTATTACCCGTCTTATTTTCTGCGCCCGTTGCTAAGCTATCAGATTTCTTAGATATCCGCTGGATAGTGACGTTTAGCTTTGTGTTTTATGCGATTTGTTTCTTCTGGCGAGCGTATACTTTTGAGCCTAGTATGGGCTTCTCAGCCGTTGTTTGGCCACAATTGGTGCAAGGAATGGCGGTTGCCTGTTTCTTTATGCCATTAACCACGTTGACCCTGTCTGGTTTACCGCCAGAGAAACTGGCTTCGGCATCAAGTCTGGCAAACTTTTTCCGTACACTCGCGGGTTCGATAGGCACTTCAATCACAACAACGATGTGGAGTGATAGGGAATCAGTTCACCATAGTCAGTTAACGGAATACATTACAGACTATAATCCAGAATCTTTGCAGATGTATAAAGAGATGGGAGCACATGGTTTAAGCCATGAGCAAACATCGGGTTTCATTGCGCAAGAGATTACTAGCCAAGGGTTAATCATTGCTGCAAATGAAATCTTTTGGTTATGTGGATGGGTATTTATCGGGCTGATTATTACCGTGTGGTTTGCTAAGCCACCATTTGGTAATAAGGCTTAAGTGCATAAAATAAGGGCGTGAATGTATCACGCCCTTATTGTTTTGAATATTAGGGATAAACAATATTCAGGGTGGCTGTTGTTTTTAGGGTGCCTTGGCTGGCTTTATGCGGATCCCAAGCGTAATAGTAAACGGCCATAGGGATACTAAAGTTCGGTTCTAACTGACCCCCCGCATTCACATAGAATAATGATGTTGCATGACCACGAGCGTTTGGGTTTTGTGAAATCACGATAGGGCTATTTGGATTACTGGTTTTAACTAAGCGTAGGCCGATACCTTGGGCCGCATTAGCTGTTTTATCAATCAACACGGTATTATCTGAGCTGAGCAGATTATTGCTAGATAAAAAGATATCAATTGCTCGTTCCGCTGTATTATTCGCCCCCCCTAGGTTTTCACAACGCATATTTAATGCAAATGGGGTATAGCCTGCCTGTGACTCATTAATGACTTGATGACGGCTGAGTGTTGGTAATGTCACAACAAGGCCTGCATTTTGAAAAGCGCAAGTGGTAAGTTTAGGCGCATATTTCAATATTAGCGGCTGGCCGTACATATCTTGGTCATCGTAAGGCCAATTAAACCCATTAAACAACCATTGCAGGATCTTAATAATTTGCTTAACAGGCCATAGTACAATGTCAAAAAATGACATGCCACTTAAGTCTGTAACAAATAAAATATCATGCAGATGAGCAGTATGACCGGCAATCAGGGTGCCTTGTTTGGGTTCAAGGGTAAATTTAATCGTTACTGGAGTATTAAGTTCAGAGGCATTGTGGCGACCTGAGTTCTTCAGTTTTCTATTTGGGATATCATTAATGATTTGTGCTCTGACATGATATTTCCCATTCATGAAACTCAAAATCGTCGCATATTGGTTATCGGTATTGAGAATTTTGGTATAACCGAACTCGCTGTTACGAGTGGAACAATTGAAGCTACCCACATACTGGGTTGATATTGTGGTGGTCCATTCTGGCGTAGCGGGGGTTAGTTTATCGGACAAATCAATACTGATCGGCGAGGCATAGCGAATACCTCCACCTCCCTCATGACAAATTGCTTGGCTATAACCACTAAATGCAATCAAGACTAAAAAAAGAAAATGTTTCATCATGACATTCATCTCGTTATTGGCAAACGCCAGTTATGCCATCAAGGTTGTCAGGCAGATTGTGAATGGTGCAAGTACCATTATTCAGCCGGATAATGACCGACTTAGGAAAGGTTTCTGCTTTTAAATACAGCATGCTGGCTTGCCCTACATAACCCAAGGCTTCGCCTTGAAGGTCAGTAACCTCCGCGCCAAAAGGAAGCGCACTGCCATTTTTTTGTACTGCACGACTGATCCAAGAAGAACGGGTATCTGTTTTAAATTTAATTAAATTCACCGAGCCTTCTATCGGGGCACTATTCGCAATATTACCAATAACTTCAGCACCTTGAGTATTTTCTGTATTTGACAGAGTGATGGTGTTTTTACGATAAGGGGTTGCATAAGGCACCAATGCCAACCCTTCTTTATTGGTAATAATACTTTGGTCACCATTGACCATGAGTCCTTGCGCTTTTGGGGCTTTCACAATGGTCATTGTGTTACCAATCTCATTGGAGGCAAGAAGTTCCCAAGGTATGGCAACTAGGCTACCACGAGCGTTTAGACCGGTTTGGCGATAGTCATTAGATTCACTTATAGAGCTACCAATAGTGGAGATATTTGAACGATAAGCAACGTTGGCGCTTGCCATATTTTGGCCGCCTTGTTGATTACTTCCAGATAAGGAGTAGCTCAAACGATTTGATTCCAGAGCAGTGCCACTTAGAGACACCGTACTTTGCTGATAACGAGAGTCAGTCGCCGTGAATCCCGTACTCACCCACATATCATTATCAAACAAAGAGAGCGGGAAGCTAATTGAAACATAATAGCGATTTTCTTCTTTGCCTTTGCCATCGCGTACTCGGCTTGCTGAAAGAGAGTAACTCATATTTGCATAGGCGTTTGAATAACCTAATTGATATTCACGCGTGGTTGGGGTGGTTGACCAATAGTCTCGTTGAGAACCCGAAATATATAAGGTTCCCCAATTTTCTGGTAAACGTTGGTTAAGGTTAATGGTGAAAGTATTCTTAGGGCGTACGCCACGCATAGAATCCCATGTATTCATATCAAAAACAGGTGCTTCACGATTAGGTTGCGTTTCTGACTGCTGTTTTTCTATGGTTTCTTGATAAAGGCGATACCCTTCATGAGCATGGATAGCGTCACTGAAACTATAGTAACCTTTCGTGGAATAACGATAGGCTGCTAAGGTAAAGTTTGTGGCGGTTGTATTTAAAAATTTACTGTATGACACCCTCATACTTTGACCTGTTTGAGTATCACTAGGTAGCTTCGTTTTGGCATGGGTGATATCAACGGCGACCGCACCAATAGGAAAATTCCAGCCAGAACCCAGCAAATAAGCTTGATAATCTTCACTGGCGATAACGCCGGTATAACCCGTGATTAAGTTATTAAAGCCATATTCGAAAGTGCCTTGGAAGAACTTCGGCTGATAGCCACCATTTTCTTGATTAACTTTACCTGCGAGTAGTGCGTAGTTACTGACGCCTTCTTTTAGCATGCCAGGTACAGCGGAGAAAGGGACAGTGAAGGACTGTTCTTGGCCGTCAGCTTCTTTCACAATGACTAATAAGTCACCCGCAGACCCTGTTGGCTGAATATTATCAATGGTAAATTGCCCTGGTGGAACGTTTTCTTGATAAATCACACTGCCGTTTTGCATCACCTTGACGAGGGCGTTAGTTTGCGCAACACCTCTGACAATCGGGGCGAATCCCTGTTGTGAGGTTGGGCGCATATTAATATCTGACGCGAATGAAGCCCCTCGGACACGCACTGAGTCAAATAATGTGCCTTGAGAGTAGAAATCTCCAGCAATAAAATTTGATTTATAGGATGGTAAAGCTTTACGTAGGTAGCGGGTGTTATTCTGCCATTTTAGATCATTGCCTGCATGTTTACGGACTGAGCTGCTATCACGAAATTGCCAAGAACTGAAGTTGATCCCGGATTCAAGGCCAGCATAAAAGTCATCACTGGATGATGTGTCGCCACGTTTATTATGCGTTTTATAGTATGTTGTATTATATGAAAGCATCGCAGCGGGTATGCCATTCTCCCAAAATTCAGGGGGAACGTAGCCCGCTTCCGTGCGTAATAGGAAGCTTTGTGGAATAGACATTTTGATGCTTAATGTACTGACATCAACATCAAAGCTACCCCCTTGAACTAATTGTTCTAATGAATAATTTTGTTGCTCACTCGTGCTTTCAGGTAACTTGATACCTAACAACGACGCTTCATGTTTGCTAAGCAACACTTGATTGTTATCGTTGGTAAACACAAAGGAATAGCGCCCTTTCCAGTCACCATTAATAAAAACGTCCATTTCTTGGGTGCCTGCTGGCATGCTTTGTTCTTCATAAAAGCGAGACAGGTCTGATTTCGCAGAATCACCAGCGAGTAAAGAGGTATCAAAGCTGACCCCCCAACTTTTTGATGTTCCAAGAACGAGAAAAGCGAAAAATAGGCTTTTATGGCAGCCAAACAACGTCATTATTACTGATTCTCTTATTTTTATTTTGCAATCACAGCTTTATGTTTATAGGCACCTAAGTCATCGACGTACAGCAAACGATAATTTTGGCCTGCAATGACATTCGTTTTAGCGGGCGCTAAAACCTGATCAAAAGGATTAATCATGAGGGAATCCGATAACATTTTCTGACCTTTTCGATCATCAATATTCGCGATGGTGACATAATAAGGGCTATTATTCGTGATAAGGAAACCCCGATTTTCGGCCTTAACAGAAATACTCTCAAGAGCTTCATCCACTCCCGCTTGTAAATGTGTTGGGCGATAGAAAAGCTTAATACGCGTTTTGATCGCAAGCTGCATGGTATTTTTACCTTGCAGATGCTCTGGGGTCGGTGGAATATCTAATATATTTAAATAAAAAACCGATTCGCGATCAGTTGGTAAAGAGGCTGGCAATTTTTTTATACGTAATTGTTGCCCTGCATTACCAGACACTTTCACAACTGGTGGTGAAAGTAAGAAAGGCACATTTGCGGTTTCAGGGGTTGAATCGATATCACCATCATCAATCCATGACTGAACTAAGGCTGGGTCATTCCCATTATTAATTAATTGCACGACTGTTTCGTTATTTTTTTCAGGATAAATAACGCGGGTGCCATTCACAACGATATTAGCAAATGCAGTATGACTACTAATAAGTAAGGATAGAAAGATAAATAATCGCATAATAATCAACTCAGAAATAGCCAAGTTAAAAAGATAACTTGGCTATTTGGGGAAATAATTACAGATATGAAATGGTGTAAGTCACGTTAGAGCTTAAGCTACCGACTCTTGCTGGTAGAGCATTAGTTTTATAGTAATAGATATCTAATGCTAAAGTATCAGTTTTAGAATCATTGCCTTTGATATCAGTCACTAATGGTTGGTTTAATAACAGAGGGATTTGGTCTGTTGTTTTAGTAATAGCGAAACCAACGTTACGAGAAACACTGGTGTCATTTTCATTAACAGTGGTGTTTTGTAGATATTTACCATCAGTAGAAATATTATTTGCAGAAGAGAAATAAATTTTCAATGGAGTATCTGCTACACCGCTAGCAGAAGTACAGTTAGAGAAAGTAAGTGCGACTGTTTTTTTGTTTTTAGTAATAATACCTTGCTCAGTGCCAGCATCTTCAACAGTGATTGGGTTTAATGCAACAGTGAAATCTGCACTTTTACCACCGTTGATAGTACAAGTTGTATCTGTGATCGCGCCACTAAAGTTAATTACACCACCAGCTGCGCTATCAGCAGCCAGTGCTGGTGTAGCAGACAGAATTAATGCTGTAGCAGCCGATAATGCAAATTTGTTATTCATTTTCTTCTCCGAGAAAAGCTGTATATAGGTTAATAACGGTACATGGCGAAGTTTTTAAATTCTATTTAAATAAAAATAGAACGCTAAACTGGCCAGTTAAAAAATATTTATTAATTATGTGAAGTTTAAATAAAAGAAATACAAAACTATGCCTTTTAGTAAAGGAGTTTTTATATTTAGGCTGTATTTAAACTTCAGGGTAATTTGATTTATATCAAATTTGGCTGGACGCTATTATACGTGTAATCATTTGTTTAAAAAGAGGGTAAATATTACTCACATTAGATTTAAAAATTAAATATCGAGATAAGCTCAGAAAAGGTTGCAGATTACGTGTAAAAAGGCGAATTTAGAAATGAGACTGGAGTTTTATTTTGTAAATTTATATATTTCGGCATTATATATATTTTTTATCTATAAAGGTAGGGTTAAAAACTTGTTACCAAGTGTTTCATTCTGTCATTTTATGTTTTTTTATTGATTTTAAATCAAAGTGTTATGTCAAATACTACTTTAGTAGTATTACGTTAATTATATAACTGCATGAAATTTTTCGAAAATTAATATATCAATAATTTTATTTATAACATCTTTTTTATCTTTATAAATGAATTTCTTGGAATAAATGTTTATTCTATTTGATAACAATTCACATTAAGAATAATTGTTAATAAATATATTCACCAGTGAAAATATTTTTTTAACGTAAACAACCGGCTATGAATGAGCAATAATTAAGCAAGCTAAGTTTTTACCTATTAATGTAATAGGCAAAAACGTATTATAACCTTAAAAATAATAAGGTTATATGCGTATGAAGTTGTCGAAATAGCATGACTAACTTCAAATTTATTTTTCAAAAAGCGATGACTAAACTTTTACTTAATTAACTATCGGCAAAAAATCAATTAACTTTATTATTTATTTACTTTTTTCTCTCAATAGTCAGTGAATGAGTCGGGCGCTTTGCACGGTACATTCACTGAAACGTGATGACTTATCATGTATGGCGATAATATAGCCGATAAGTTGAGAGACTTATTTTGAGCAGATCTTATTAAAAATGCTTATATAAGATAATCGGAATAGTATCAATCTCATAATGATTCGTTTGACAATTAATCATTATTGCTTGTTGATGGTCAGAAAAAGCACTCTATTTTGAGTGCTTATGGATGGCGATAAAACTCATAGCGCTGATTTTGGAATAATTCCTTCAAATTCAAGTTTTGGCCGGTTTGGCTCTTCTTCTTTTAAGGGGGATACTTCTTTAAGCGTTTGTTGGCAACGAGCCACTAAGTTTTGATAATCCACAGTACCGCTGCTTTTCCATGCGATTTCTTTTTCCGAGAGGGTGCGTTGCGCTTTGGCTGGCGTGCCCATGATTAAGGTATTATCGGGAAATATCGCCTCTGCTTTTACAAAGGAACAGGCACCCACAATCGAGTTTTCTCCAATGATGGCACCGTCCATGACAACACTATTCATTCCTACTAACGCATTACGTTTGATATGGCAGCCATGCAAAATTGCGCCATGACCAATATGACCATCCTCTTCAATGATCGTATCGTATTGGGGAAAACCATGCATGACACAGTTATCTTGAACGTTGGCACCATCTTTAATAATTAGGCGACCGAAATCCCCCCGTAAACTTGCATTAGGACCAATATAAACATTTTTGCCAATGATGACGTCACCAATGACAACGGCAGTTGGATGAACAAAACTTTCAGGACTGACAACTGGCGTGATGCCGTCTATTTGATAAAAAGGCATATTGAGTTCACTCCTATTTGTTTTTAGCATGACTATGCTGCGATTTCTTTTAAAATACCGCCAAAACGCCGGAAGTAGAGTGTCGTTGGTTGCGGTAATTCTCCTACGGTTGTTTCACATATTTCGCTAACGTATCGTGTTGCGGCCAGCTCAATGCGCTGATAAATATTGATACACAGATTACGTGCTATTTGTCCTTCCCACTGTGCTGGAAGCAGCTCATCAGGTAATAGTGGGTCTTTTAAAATGACTCGGCGGTAAAAGTGGATCAGTAATAAGCGTAGCTGAAAACATTGCTCGGGTGATATTTGCTCATCAGATAATTCTTTCAGCAATAAGGCGAGTGGCCGAAATAGCACAATGAATTGATGGTAGTGTTCAGCAACTTCCTGTAATGACCAGCTATCAGAAACGAGGTTTTTCAGATTTTTTTCTGAACGAGTATAGGGATAATCCGCTCGAAAATAGATCACCTCTTCACTGGCATTGAGCTCACTGAGTAGAGAAGGGATATCACTTTGAGCACTGCTGGGAGCCGCCATTAATGAGGTGCTAAATTGGCCAAACCCTAACCAACTTAACTCTTTTTTTAACCGAGCTTTTTCGTCTTTATCTGCGGCTTCAAGCAGTAATAAATCCCATTTTCCATCCCAATTTGGCTGCTCACTTTGATAGATTTTACTCTCAGCGTGGCGAAATTGGTTTTGTCCACGTTCAGATATTCGATAATAGCTACGGCGACCGATTTTCTCTGCGTCAAGCCAACCTTCTTTTTGTAGACGGAATACAGACGTACGGACAAAGCGATCTGTGAAGCCCATCGGCTCTAGTAATTGGGTTAAGCTACCCAACCATATTTCCCCGCCACGATGGTGCAAGGCATCGCCATACAGCGAGATAATCAGGGATGTTCCACTAATGGGTTGGCTCGTTAGCGCATGCTGTATAAATTGATCAAGTTTAGTTTCCATTTTTTTATTATCCATTGAATATCTGTATCAAAAGCATGAGAGAATAGTAGACAAAAACAGCTGATTTGTCTTCTATTTGCTATACAGAGGCTGACTGTGATAGGAAACTGAGATTGAGGCACTTTTAGGTATTATCCGCAATAAAGTGCCTCAATAAGATGAATTATATGGCAATCCTTGTATCAATGACTCGAGTTGCTTTACCTTGAGAGCGCGGAATATCGCCACAATTAACAATACTAATCTGGGTACTAACACCTACCATTGATTTAATGCGATGCTTAAGATTATGGCAAATATTACAGCGTTCATCATAGTTGAGTATGTCAGGTTGTTTTAATTCAACGCGAATAGCCAAGCTATCCATATTACCTTTACGACTGATTTCGAGTTGATAATGTGGAGAGAGCTCTTTGAATTGCATAATTTGCTCTTCGATTTGTGAAGGGAACACATTGACCCCACGAATAATCATCATATCGTCAGAACGACCGGTAATTTTTCCAATGCGGCGCATATTGCGATTGATGCCAGGCATTAAATGCGTCAGATCTCGAGTTCGGTAGCGAATAACAGGCATTGCTTCCTTTGTTAAGGTAGTAAATACTAACTCACCTTGATCACCCGGCGAGAGGGCTTGCAGTGTTTCTGGCGAAATAATTTCAGGATAAAAATGATCTTCCCAAATGGTTGGCCCACTTTCTCCCGCATCGGCGCATTCCATGGCAACGCCCGGCCCCATCACTTCGGATAATCCATAGATATCTAAGGCTTTAATTCCTAAACGCGTTTCGATTTCTGTTCTTAATGCTTCTGTCCATGGTTCAGCACCAAACACGCCCAATCTTAGTGAGCACTTACTTGCATCACCACCCATGATTTTCTCTAGTTCATCAATAATACTTAAGCAGTAAGATGGGGTCACCATGATCACATCAGGTTTGAAATCTGCGATCAACTGAGCTTGTTTCTCTGTTTGTCCTCCCGACATGGGAATCACAGCCGCACCAAGACGTTCAGCGCCATAATGGGCACCAAGACCGCCCGTAAATAAGCCATAACCATAGGCGACGTGGATTTTATCCCCTTTCGTGGCCCCAGCAGAACGGAGACTGCGCGCAATGAGGTCCGCCCAGTTATCAATATCTTGTTGTGTGTAACCGACAACAGTTGGGCGTCCTGTCGTACCTGACGATGCATGGATACGGATGATTTGATCCATCGGTACAGCAAAGGTATCAAATGGATAATTTTCACGTAAATCTTGTTTTGTCGTATAAGGGAATTTTTCGATATCACTGAGTTGCTTGAAATCATCAGGATGAACGCCCGCAGCATCAAATTTTTTGCGATACATTGGCACATTCTCGTAAGCGTGAGTGAGTGTCCACTTCAGTCTAGAGAGTTGCAATGCCTCGATTTCATCTCTTGAAGCAAACTCAATTGGATTAATCATGTGTTGCTGAGTATGGGGTAGTGTGCTCATATTTGCTAGTCCTTATAATTATTGATATCTGCAGGCTTTAAGTCCTTAATGGCGTATTACCGAGTCAGGACGATATATACTTAAAAACTTAAAGTGAGCGCAGTATTAGCCTGAGCAGGTGTAGGGTTTCAGGCTGTTTTTTATGTTTCTACCTATCATCTATCTGATTGAATTTGTATGACTTTAGGTAAACTAGTTACTTAAACTCGTTCAATAATCATGGCGATCCCTTGACCGACACCAATACACATGGTGCATAGGGCAAAACGTCCTTGTCGGCGATGTAACTCATTGGTGGCGGTGATCGCGAGTCTTGCGCCACTCATACCAAGAGGGTGCCCTAATGAAATAGCGCCACCATTTGGGTTAACTTGTGGTGCATCATCCGGTAGGCCTAATCCTCTGAGTACGGCAAGCGCTTGTGCCGCAAAAGCTTCATTAAGTTCAATGACATCCATTTGTTCGATAGTCAGTCCTGCCATTTTGAGAACTTTTTGGGTGGCAGGTAATGGTCCGATCCCCATAAATCTAGGTTCAACACCACAGGTTGCAGTCGCAATAATGCGCGCTCTAGGGGTTAAGCCCTGGGCTTTAGCGACCTCTTGTGAGGCAATTATTAATGCGGCTGCACCGTCATTAACGCCAGAGGCATTACCCGCGGTCACGGAACCATTTTCACGAAAAGGTGTTTTAAGTTTTTGTAATTGCTCAATTGTCGTTTCTGGGCGAGGGTGTTCATCGGTGGTGATGGTAATATCGCCTTTGCGGTGCTTAATCGTGACCGGTACGATTTCTTGCGCAAACACACCTTTTTGATGTGCTTGTTCAGTACGTTGCTGGCTACGTAAGGCAAACACATCTTGATCTGTTCGGCTAATTTGGTATTTCTCAGCAACGTTTTCTGCTGTTTCGGGCATCGAATGTGTTGAAAACTGTTGGTCCATGAGAGGGTTGATAAAGCGCCAGCCGATAGTAGTATCGAATATTTGAGCCTGTCTCGAAAAGGCAGACTCTGATTTTCCCATGACAAAAGGGGCGCGACTCATTGACTCTACGCCACCAGCAATCATCAGACCCGCTTCGCCAGCTTTGATACTTCTTGCCGCGAACGCAATTGCATCAAGCCCTGAACCACAGAGACGATTGATTGTTGTTCCAGAAATCGATAACGGTAGACCCGCCAATAAGCCCGCCATTCTCGCGACATTGCGATTATCTTCTCCCGCCTGATTGGCACAGCCTAAGATAATGTCATCGGTGATAGACCAATCTAATTGTGGATGCCTTTCCATTAGGGCCTTTAAGGGGAAGACCGCAAGGTCATCAGGGCGCACAGAGGACAGAGCACCACCATAACGGCCAATTGGGGTTCTGATACCATCACAAATAAAGGCATCTTTCATCATGCTTCTCCTGTTAAACGATGACCTAGGCGATGTGCTCGCCCATAAAACCACGCTAAGGTTTTTCCTTGTTGGTTGATAATTTCGACTTCATAGAAGCCTGTCCGTTTGCCTTGATGCTTTACGTGAGCAATGGCAGTTAGCTTGTCGCCTTCAAAGGCCGGCCGGATAAAATCAATAGAGCAACTTGAGGCTACCGCAGCAAGACCATGGCTGTTGCAGGCATAAGCAAAGGCGGTATCAGCGAGACTAAATAGCTGCCCACCATGGCAAGTTTTATGCCCATTTAACATGTGTGATGAAACAGTCATAGAGAGCCGGGCTTCTCCTTCAGAAACGTGTTCTATCGTCATGCCCATTGCTTTTGCGCATGCATCATCACGGTACATAATTTCTGCTGATTGCTGGGCTAATGTCATGGTGATTTGAGAATTCATTCAATCTCCTTAGCGTTTAACCTGCGCGTTCCAGCAACGAGTTGTCGTAGTAAGGGATTGGCTCGATAACGGCCATCGGCATAAAACTGTGAGAGTTGCTCAAGAGTATGAAGAATATGCTGCCAGCCCAATTCAGTCCCCCAAGCGAGAGGGCCTTTAGGATAATTAACCCCATAGCGCATGGCATTATCGGTATCTTCAGGGGTTGCGATCCCTTTGTTAACAACGTCTAAAGCCTCATTGCATAGCATGGCAACGGTTCGCATGGTCAGTAGACCGGGGTAATCAGGTAACACAATGACGTCCTTGTTTAGCGATTGAAAAAAGGCAATGACATTTTGGTTGTCTTGGACGCTGTTTTGCACTGCACAACTTATCGCGATAGTGGTTGCTTTGGCATAGTCAGCCGATAAATCAAATTGCACCATGCTTTGGTTCATTTTTTGCGCGCGCACAGAAGTTAATTCACCATTCGTTAACATGACAATAACATTGTTAACGAAAAGAGTGGGCGGATTAGGGTTATCTATTTTAGATTCTTCGAGAGGGATCCCGTTTTGCTTTAATAATTGCGCAAATTCAGGGAAACTTTGCCAATTGCCGTGTGCTGTCACTGCCGGTGCATGCGGTAAAATGACTTTCTCGGCGATTGTCGCTTGAGTTAAAGGTTTATTTTCATCGTAATGATAGAAGCCACGACCGGTTTTTCGACCTAAATGGCCCGCTTGTACCAACTCTAATTGTTCAAAGGAGGTTTGAAAGCGAGGATCATAGCCGAATGCTTGGAAAATAGAGTCCGTCACTGCATAGTTGACATCATGACCGATGAGGTCGGTCAATTGTAATGGCCCCATTGAAAATCCACCGGCATCGCGTACAACACTATCGAGTGTTGGCGGATCACCGACTTGCTCTTCAAGTGCACGCATTGTTTCCGCATAGAAAGGACGAGCAACGCGATTAACGATAAAACCCGGTGTTGAACGGCATATAACCGGTGTTTTTCCCCATGATAACGCTAAACTTTTGAGCTGTTCAATGACCGTGTTGGATGTTTCTCGTCCTCGTATCACTTCAACCAGTTTCATGATAGGCGCAGGATTAAAAAAATGCAGTCCAGCAAAGCGCTCTGGGTATTTGAGTTGGCTGGCGATGGCAGTAATGGAGAGTGATGATGTATTACTGGCAAATAGGGTGTTTTTCTGACAAATCGCTTCTAATTCGCTAAAAATCGACTGTTTTATCGCTAATTTTTCGGCGACAGCTTCAATGACTAATTGAGCTGGCGCTAATTCGGCCATAGTATTAACGAGCGTGATACGCGCAAGCAATTGTTTGGTGGCTTGTGCATCAGCTTTGCCTTGTTGAACGCGTTTATTTAGGCGTTCAGTCAACGAGTGCTTTGCTTGCTCCAGCGCTTGCGGGTTGATGTCAAATAACAGTACGGTATGTCCACAGCTCGCAGCGACCTGTGCGATGCCGATACCCATAGTACCAGCACCAATGACAGCCACGGTGTTGAGTATAAGTGTCATATCAGCGTCCTTTAAATTTAGGTTCGCGTTTATTCAAAAAGGCATCGACTCCTTCACGATAGTCTTCACTACGACCACCTAAACGTTGCAAGTCGCGTTCAAGGTCTAGCTGTTGATCTAAGGTGTTGGTTGCCGCGCTGTAGATCGCTTTTTTAATTAGCCCTAAGCCGTAAGTAGGCTGTGTTGCGAGGTGCTGAGCTAATTTATTGACGGTGGCGGACAGGTCTTCATTTTCTGTCACTTGCCAGATCATGCCCCACTGTAGCGCTTGCTCCGCACTGATTTTGTCGCCTAATAATGCCATTCCCATCGCTCTCGCATGTCCAGCTAGGTGCGGTAAAAACCAGCTACCACCTGAATCAGGAACGAGCCCTAAACGACAGAATGATTGAATAAAACTGGCATTCTTGGCGGCAATAACGATATCTCCTGCTAAAGCAATAGCAGCACCGGCTCCAGCTGCAACACCATTAACTGCACAGATAATCGGTTTGGGTAAGCGGGTTAGCCGACGGATCAGTGGGTTATAAAAAGTCTCAACGGAATAACCTAAATCAGGAGCTTCGGCGCCTACGGAGACATTACGATCGTTTAGATCTTGTCCAGCACAGAAACCCCGGCCTGCGCCTGTAATCACTAAACAGCGTACGGTGTCATCACGTTCAGCAATTTTTATGGCATCACTTAGCTGGTGGTGCATTTCATCATTAAAGCTATTAAGCCTATCAGGACGGTTCAATGTGATGGTGAACACGCCATTTTCCAATGTGGTCAGTATGCTTGGGCTGTTTGGCATTTTATTGTCCTGTAAATTTCGGCTGTCGTTTTTCAAAGAAGGCTGCAATACCTTCTCGTCGGTCATCAGTACCTGCTAAGCCGACAAAATATTGGCGCTCAAGCTGTAAACCATCAGTCAGTGATATTTCTTGAGCGGAATTAATGGCTGCTTTAGCGGCTTTCACCGCGAGTGGTGCATGGTTTGCAATGCGTTGCGCAAGCTTTTGTGCATATTCAAGGGTCAGCCCATCTACACAGATTTGGCTAATTAACCCAGCTTGTAAGGCGCGATGCGCGTTGATCGCCTCTCCGGTGAGGACCATTTGCATTGCTAGGGATTTACCAACACTCTTAATTAAGCGCTGCGTTCCCCCTGCACCAGGTATTAACCCGAGAGTGATTTCTGGCAGGCCAAAGCGGGCCGTTTCACCGGCAATCACGACATCACTGGCTAGCACTAACTCGAAACCTGCCCCGAGGGCATAACCGTTTACAGCGGTCACTATCGGTTTGGATATCTGAGAAAACCGACGCCAAACTAAAGGTCGTTTATCGGTAATGGCGGTTGCAACAGTTTGTTGTTGAAGCTCTTTAAGGTCGGCACCCGCGGCAAAAAAACGTGGGTTGCCCGTAATAACGATCGCCCCTATTTGCGGGTCTCTATCGGCATGTTCTAAATGTTCGACCAGTAGCTCAAGGCAATCGGTGCTCAGGGCATTACGAACTTCAGGTCGATTTAGCGTCAACGTTAAAACGCGGTGTGCTGTATGGCTTAGGATCCAATCAGTTTGCATATGGCCCCCTACACATCAAAGTCGAGAACGACGCCATCGCCTTTCGGCCACGCTTGGCAGCTAAGAATGTAGCCGTCCGCGATTTGATCGGGTTCAAGGCTATAATTGACACCCATTTCAACGTCGCCAGATTTAAGCTTGCATTTGCACGTTGCGCAAACCCCACCTTTACAGGCGTAAGGTAAGTCTGCGCCTTGGCGTAGCGCGGCGTCGAGAATGCTATCGTCTTGACTGTCCATATTGATTGTCATGGTGCGACCATCAAGGTGAATGCTGACTTGGCGGCTGTCTGTCGATAAAGCGGCAGATGGGCGAAACTTCATATTAGAGGTATTGAAACGTTCGCTATGGATATGCTCTGGTTTCATGCCACATTCTGATAATGCCGACTGAACATCATCCATCATAGCCTCTGGACCACAGACAAAAGCGCGATCAAATTGTTGAAAGTTAAGTAATGTTTTACCTAATGCAACTAATTGGGGCTTATTGATTCGGCCACTGAGCAGCTGGCTATCTTGTTGCTCTTGGCTGAACAAGTAGAGCACTTGGAATCGTTCGGCATATTGGTTTTTAAGATCAGCAATGCTTTCTTTAAACATCACGGAACGGCTATTTTTATTACCATAAATTAAGGTGAAACGGCTGTTTGGTTCGGTTTGTAATGTTGATTTAATGATCGATAAAAGGGGGGTAATCCCTGAACCCGCTGCAACGGCAAGGTAACGAGCTTGGGTGGTCACTTTAGGTAAATAACCAAATTTTCCTTGTGGAATCATCACATCAAGGCAGTCACCAACATGAAGTTGCTGATTAATGAAATTGGAAAAACGCCCTTCATGAATCGCTTTCACCCCAATTTTTAAAACGCCCTCATCGGGGGAACTGCAAATGGAGTAGCAGCGGCGTAAATCCTCGCCATTGACTAACGCTTTGAGGGTTAAATGCTGGCCTGGGTGGTAACGGTACTGTTCGCGTAATTCGTCAGGGACACTAAAGGTCACAGCAACCGCATCTGCGGTGTCACGTTCAATAGCGGCAATACTTAAACGATGAAATACAGTCATGAGTGTGCCCTTAAATACATTTAAAATAATCAAAAGGTTCAAAGCATTCGAGACAGCGATATAACGCTTTACAGGCTGTAGAACCGAATTCGCTAATTTTTTCTGTCTGTTGGCTGTTACAGCGTGGGCAGCAGATTGGCCCCGATTTTTCAGGATGTTCACAGGATTTTCCTGCGGGGGGCGCGATACCAAATTCACGTAAACGTTGTTTGGCATCTTGGTTCATCCAATCTGTTGTCCAAGCGGGTGTTAGCACTACATCGATTTCTACATTGGCAAATCCTGCATGCGCTAAAACGGTTTTAATTTCGTTGATTAAAAATTCTGTTGCTGGGCAACCGGAATAGGTGGGTGTAAACATGACTTTCCATCCGTGGGATGTCGCAACAACATTGCGGATCATGCCGAGATCAGTAATGGAGAGTGCAGGTAACTCAGGATCGGGTATTTGATGCAATTGCTGCCAGATCTGATGAATTTGTGGAGGTTGTAGTCCTCCAATTTGCATACTCTGTTCCATAACATCACCACTCACAATTTGGGTAAGCACGCTGGACAAACTGTAGTTCGGTGAGAAGGATGCCCAAATGCTCGGTGTGAAGACCTTGTTTGCCACCTAAACGGTAGGCATTTTGATCTGGAATGCTCAGGGTTGCCTGATCGAAAATGTCAGTGACTGTCGCGAGCCATTGTTCATGTAATGTGCGAGGATCGACCGCTATTCCCGTTTTGGCTAACGCAATTTCAATGTCATCTGCATGAAATAATTCACCTGTAAATCGCCATAATTGGTTGACGGATTGTTGAATTTTTTGGTGACTCACTTCGCTACCGTCGCCTAAACGGATCATCCAGTTACTGCTGAATCGCAAGTGATAAAGCACTTCTTTTAACGATTTTTCAGCAATCGCGGATAGCTGCTCGTCCCTACTGTGAATTAAGGCTTGGTACAGAGGAACATGATAGGCATCCATAAAAAATTGGCGCACTAACGTGTCGTTGAAGCCTCCATTAGGCTGTTCAACCAACAGTAGGTTGCAGAACTCACGTTCATCTCGGAGGAAGGCAATTTTGTCTTCATCATCGAATTTATCGTCTGATAGGGTGGCGGCGTATGCTAAAAAGTTTCTCGCTTGGCCCAATAAATCGAGCCCAATGTTAGATAATGCGAGGTCGATTTCCAGTTCTGGGGCATGACCGCACCATTCACATAAACGTTGCGCAAGAATCAATGATGTATCGCCTTGCCTTAAAACATATTGTTTGAGTACTTCATGTTGGTTCATATCCGTCACCTCACATATTCTTGATACCATCAGGGATGGTGTAAAAAGTCGGGTGGCGATAAATTTTGCTATCAGCGGGATCAAAGAAGGCGCTCTTATCTTCAGGTTGTGAGGCGATAAGGTGTGTGGCTTTTACGACCCAGACGGAGCATCCTTCACTACGGCGAGTGTAAGCATCCCGTGCATTTTCGAGAGCCATTTGGTCATCTGCGGCATGTAGGCTTCCGACATGACGATGTGCAAGCCCTTGTTTGCTACGAACAAAAACTTCATATAATGGCCAATCTTGATTGCTCATGATCTTTTCCTTTTTTATTTTGTACTAAGCAGCAGACTTAACAGCTTTGCGTTTTTGGCTGTGTGCCATGGCACCTTCACGCACCCATGCGCCATCTTCCCAAGCCTTACGCTTGGCATTAACACGTTCGTAATTACAGATCCCTTCGCCTTTGATCACTTGATAGAACTCTTCCCAATTGATTTCACCGAAACGATAATGCCCAAGCGCCTCATCCCATTGCAGATCAGGGTCAGGAATGGTCATACCGAGGGCTTCGACTTGTGGCACCGTGTTATCAACAAATTTCTGGCGTAGCTCATCGTTACTAAATCTTTTGATTTTCCACGCCATACTCTGTGCACTGTGTGGGGAGTCGCTGTCATTAGGGCCGAACATCATGAGAACTGGCCACCAAAAGCGATTAATTGCATCTTGCAGCATGGCTTTTTGTTCGGCAGTTCCGTTGGCCAGTACGGTGACGGCTTCATAACCTTGGCGTTGATGGAAACTTTCTTCTTTACAAATTTTCACCATGGCGCGTGCGTAAGGGCCGTATGATGCTCGACATAGCGCAACTTGGTTAACAATGGCCGCACCATCAACCAGCCAGCCAATGACGCCGACATCTGCCCAGTTCAGGGTGGGATAATTGAAGATTGATGAGTATTTCATTTTGCCGTCGAGCATCTTTTGATAGATATCTTGGCGTGAACATCCCAAGGTTTCCGCGGCGCTATATAGGTAAAGGCCGTGTCCCGCTTCGTCTTGAATTTTTGCTAATAAAATGGCCTTACGCCGCAATGTGGGGGCGCGAGTTAACCAATTCGCTTCAGGCAACATACCAATCACTTCTGAGTGTGCATGCTGTCCCACTTGGCGGATCAGATTTTGCCTGTAAGCATCGGGCATCCAATCTTTTGGCTCAATGTTAATGTCGGCTTCGATTTTGGCCTCGAAGTTTGCCTGATTTTGCTCATTCATTGTTTTCTTCATCCAAGTGATTCGAATTAAATCATTTAAAAATAAAAAATGAATCATAAATATTTAACATTAATGCTAGGAATCGTTAACAATAAAATCAATGCTGTTTATTCTTCTTTTGCGATGGGCTTCACAGTTGATTTTATTTTATTGTTAATAAACATATAGTTAAATTTATTGTCTTTTGTGTGGTTTTTGTTTTTCCATGGATTTTTGATCTGATTTGTTTTTGATTTGTTAAATTTCAAGTGGCGTCTATCATTGATGTTGTGATACATATTTATAATATGTCTATTTTTGTTTGTTTTTATTTGGAGAGATGTCATGCAGCAATTAACGAGTTATATAACGGGGAAGTGGTTATATGGTGAAGGTGAAGGCCGCAAAATTTACCATGCGTTGACTGGGCAGGCGTTATATGAGGTCACGACAGAGGGTTTGCCTTTAGTTGATTGCCTTGATTATGGGCGCAAAAAAGGGGGTGATGCCTTATCTGCTATGACATTCCAGCAGCGTGGGCAGATGTTAAAGGCAGTAGCAAAACATTTGTTAGCGCATAAAGCATCTCTTTATGAAATCTCAGCGCAAACAGGAGCGACTAAGGCGGATAGTTGGGTCGATATCGAAGGGGGAATTGCGACGTTGTTTTCCTTTGCTGGATTGGCAAATCGAGAATTACCGGATGATACCCTTTGGCCTGAAGATGACATGATCCCATTATCGAAACAAGGGCAGTTTATTGCGCGGCATATTTTAACGTCTCGCCATGGTGTCGCACTGCATATCAATGCCTTTAACTTCCCGTGTTGGGGGATGCTAGAAAAATTAGCGCCAACATGGTTAGCAGGTATGCCAGCGATTATTAAACCTGCGACTGCTTCAGCACAAGTGACACATGCAATGGTTCGTTTAATTGTTGAGAGTGGCTTAGTGCCTGAAGGGGCGATTCAGCTAATTTGTGGCGGTGTCGGTGATATGTTTGAACATTTAGATTTTGAAGATGTGGTGACATTCACAGGCTCGGCAGCAACAGGACAAAAATTAAAATCACATCCTCGACTACGTGAAAAATCAATACCTTTTACTATGGAGGCGGATTCGCTGAACTGCGCCATTCTTGGTGTTGATGTGACCGCACAGCAACCTGAATTTCCACTATTTATTAAAGAAGTGACGCGAGAAATGACGGTAAAGGCGGGCCAAAAATGTACGGCAATTCGTCGTATCCTTGTGCCAAAAACACAATTAGAAGCGGTTAAACAGGCCTTATTACAGCGTTTATCAGGGGTAACGATGGGGGATCCGGCTGTTGAGGGCGTTCGCATGGGGGCGTTAATCAATCTGGAACAGCGTGAAGATGTCCACCAAAAAGTCATGTACTTGCAGCAAAATGGTTGTGAGTTGCTGTGTGGTGGGAGTATGGAAAACCTAGATGTTATAGGGGCTGATAGCCAAAAAGGCGCGTTTTACCCACCGACATTACTGTATTGTGCGGATCCCTACACTCATCAAGCGGTACATGAAACAGAAGCGTTTGGGCCGGTAGCAACACTGATTGGTTATGAAACCAGTGAACAGGCGGTTGAGTTAGCCATTATGGGAGGCGGAAGCCTTGCGGGAACCTTAGTGACGGCAGATTCATCGGTAGCTCAAGATGTTATTCGCAAGAGTGCGAGAGCGCATGGCCGAATGTTGGTGTTAAATGAAGCGGCGGCAGCTGAATCGACCGGACATGGCTCCCCATTACCTCTATTAGTTCATGGTGGCCCAGGGCGTGCGGGGGGGGGAGAAGAACTCGGAGGACTAAGAGCAGTAAAACATTATATGCAGCGAACAGCGATTCAAGGCAGCCCGTCCATGCTGACCTCAATCACGAAGCAGTGGGTCCGTGGCTCGGATGTTATTACCGACCCTGTACACCCCTTTAGGAAGTATTTTGAGGATTTAGTGATTGGCGATACTTTACTGACAGCGAGACGTACGGTATCAGAAGCCGACCTAGTCAACTTTGCGTGTTTAAGTGGCGACCATTTTTATGCGCATATGGATAAAATTGGTGCGGCACAGTCATTGTTTGGTGAACGTGTCGCTCATGGTTATTTTGTCGTATCGGCGGCGGCAGGTTTATTTGTCGATGCTGCTGTTGGCCCAGTGATTGCCAACTATGGGATGGAAAACCTACGCTTTATTGAGCCAGTCAAAATCGGAGATACAATTCAAGTACGTTTAACCTGTAAGAAGAAAATTAAAAAGGCACAAAAAACAGCGGAGGATAAGCCAAATGGTGTGGTTGAATGGGATGTTCAAGTGTTTAATCAAAATAACGCCGCGGTTGCCTTGTATAGCATTCTAACATTGGTTGAACGTCGAGAAGGGGATTTCGCACAGTAGATTTGGCATGAAGGATGAAATGCGTGTCTTTTTATTGATTTTCTGTTTTGATGGAAAAAACCGCCATAAAAATAATAGGGGATCATATGAAGACACATCATCAATCGGTATACCAACAATTTGACGAGCAAGCGGCTGCTTATTTAACGAGCCAAGTGCATGCACAAGGCGAAGATTTACACGCCTTACAGCAGTTGCTTCAGGAAAACGCTGAGGCAACTGTTCTCGATCTTGGCTGTGGTGCTGGGCATGCCAGTTTTTCGGTTGCGCCTTTTGTGGACTCTGTCACTGCCTATGATTTGTCGGATTCCATGCTTTCTGTTGTCGCGGCGACAGCCCAAGAACGGGCACTGCATAATATTAAAACATGTCAGGGAACGGTAGAGTCATTGCCTTTCGAGGATAATCGTTTTGATATTGTTATTAGTCGTTATTCCGCGCACCATTGGCATGATGTTGGTCGAGCTTTGCGTGAAGTGCATCGTGTCTTAAAGCAAGGTGGCCGAGCGGTGTTTATTGATGTTGTTTCACCGGGGCATCCACTATTAGATATTTACTTACAAACCGTTGAAGTATTACGTGATACCTCACATATTCGTGATTACTCTGTTGGTGAATGGACTGCGATGTTTAATCATGCACAGTTATTTGTACGTACGGTGAAAAACTTTCGTCTTGAATTGGAGTTTACCAGTTGGGTGGAACGGATGAGGACACCGCCGCCGTTAGTTGACGCAATCCGTCAATACCAAATGACACTCAGTGATGAGGCAAAGAACTATTTTATGGTACAAGAAAATGGTTCTTTTACCTCCGATGTTATGCTGTTTGAATGTTTACGTCCATGAATGACTTGGTAATAAATTGCGCTTGGTTGAGTTGGCTAAGCGCATGATTGACAGCAAAAATCTCACCTCTTACTTCAGGCACGCCAAATGATTTTAATCGTGCGCTGTGTTTTTCTAAGTAGGCTTGCGCCTGTTCTTGTGAGTTAAACAAGTAAATACCGCCAGCTTGCTGTGTTGCGGGGTTTTCTGTCCATATTTTCCAAATGAATCCTGGCTCCTCATTGATCGATTTGGCTAACGTTTCCATCGCATTGGCCATGTCCTGTCCCCAAGGGCCTTGGTAAGGAAAGTCCACTTGTAAAATCACCGGCATAACGACTCCTATTTGAATTTTTTATTTTATTAATTATTGAACAGTATAATCCTTAACTTAAATTATTACTTTGATCATTAATGGTTTTTATACTGTCATTTTTTCCTGCCTCGAAAGCCGCTAGAGTGGCTAAACGAGCCTGTTTGTGATCAACAATGGGGGCAGGATAGTCTAAGGTTAGGTTATTCGCCTCAGCCCACTCATGAGGAGTATGAATATATTTGTCCGGTACTGAACCTAATTCGGGTAACCACTGGCGAATAAATTCACCCTGAGGGTCAAATTTCTTTCCTTGTGTTGTCGGATTAAAGATACGGAACCATGGTTGCGCATCTGTCCCCGTGGACGCTGACCATTGCCAACCACCATTATTGGCGGCAAGCGTGCCATCAATCAGTTGTTGCATAAAGTATCGCTCACCAAGGCGCCAGTCTATGAGCAAATCTTTCACTAAAAAGCTAGCAGTGATCATTCTTAGGCGATTATGCATCCAACCGGTGGCGTTAAGCTGACGCATTGCGGCATCGACGATAGGATAGCCTGTTTGTCCATTTTGCCATGCATTTAGGTCCGTATTGTTCGTGTTCCACTGAATATATGTTGTCCACTCAATAAAAGGCTGGTGGCGGCACAAGCGGGGGAATGCGACCAATAAATGATGATAAAATTCACGCCATATCAGTTCATTGAGCCATGTAAATGCACCACTATCAGGTGAATCGAAAACATGCGGGTTTTCAGCAAGCAATCGATTTAAACATTGTCGTGGTGAGAGAACACCTATCGCTAAGTAAGGCGATAATTGGCTGGTTCCATCAATAGCAGGAATATCACGCTGTTGCTGATAGTGTTGGACCTTAGTACGGCAAAATTGTCGTAGTTGCTGCAATGCAGCAGCTTCTCCAGCCGGAAAATGGGGCGCAATATCCACCGCGTGATGCTCAAACAGGGGTTGTGATAGCGTCTGGATCTTCAGTGCGTTATCTCTTGGCTTAGGGGCTGCCAAAGAGCGAAAATCCGCCGTTATCAACTGACTAATAAAGGCTCGGCGAAAAGGTGTGTATACCTGATACATTTCACCTTTTTGATTGGTGACTGATTGAGGCGCTAATAAGAGTGCGTCATCGAACGTGTGGACATGAAAAGGTAATGTTTGTTTTAACAACCATTCATCGCGCTTACGTTCGTTCAATTCATATTGACGGTTGAAATAGAGGTGATCGGCCTGTTGCTGTTGTGCAAACTCGATGACCCAGTGTGCTGCACTTGAAAAATCAGCGACTGTCTGACAAATCAAGGGGATGCCTAGCTTCGCCAGTGAGTCGCGTAGCGCAAGCAGATTTTGGTGTAAGAACGTGATTTGTCGGGAAGAAAGGTCATGTGCCCACCATTGTTCCGGTGTTGCAGTAAACAAGGCGAGCACTTTAGCCTCGGGATCAGCACAAGCAGAAGACAGGGCTTTATTATCGGTGACTCTCAGATCATGACGAAACCAGACCAAATGACAAGCCTGTTTCTTGACCATCTTCTGCTCCTTTGCCTTACATAGACTTAGTCTAATTTAGGGTGCTGATTAATTAACGATTGGCGTTTTTTCTCAAGTTCTGCAATCTGTTGTTCAATATCTTCAACCTTCTGTTCAATATTGTCATAGTGCTCACTTAAGATTTCTTTTGCTTCAGCCTTATCTGATGCAGCCGGTGTCGCGCCTCTTAGTGGTTTATTTGCTGTTTCTGGCATTTTAATCCCAGTGTACAAGCCTATCAGCGCGATAACCATCAAATAAAAGGCTGGCATATACAGGTTGTTGGTGGATTCAACTAACCAAGCCGCGACGGTTGGTGTCGCACCGGCAATCAATACCGAGATATTAAATGCGATCGCGAGAGCACTGTAACGAATATGAGTTGGGAAAATGGCGGGTAAAATAGACGCCATCACGCCAGTAAAACAATTAAGTAAAACGGCTAAAATCAGTAAACCAACGAAGATCAAACCCACAGAACCGCTGTCAATCAGCATAAAGGCCGGATAGGCTAAAATAATCAGGCCTAAGCTTCCCGCTATCACAAATGGGCGACGACCTATTTTATCGCTGGTTAAGCCAATAATAGGCTGAACAAATAACATACCAATCATAATTGCAATAATGATAAGCACACCATGGTCAGCTGAATAATTCATGTTATGCGATAAGTAACTTGGCATATAGGTCAGCAACATATAGTAAGTCACGTTAGTTGCGATAACCAGCCCCACACAGATCATTAAGCTCTTCCAGTACTTTGTTACCACTTCACGGAAAGACACTTTTGGTGGGTTTTGAATATTGGCTTTATCTTGTTTTTCCAGTGTTTCAACATGTTGTTGGAATGCTGGCGTCTCTTCAAGCGCATGACGCAAATATAACCCAATGATACCCAGTGGCAATGCTAAGAAGAATGGAATTCTCCAACCCCAATCATGAAAATTTTCTTCTCCGACAATGCTCGAAATCAGGACGACGACACCAGCCCCTAATACGAAGCCAGCAATAGAACCAAAGTCTAACCAACTTCCCATAAAGCCGCGTTTTCGGTCGGGTGAATATTCGGCAACAAAGATGGCTGCACCTGAATATTCTCCACCAACGGAGAAGCCTTGAGCGAGTTTCGCTAACAGCAGCAGAATGGGAGCCCAAATACCAATACTTTCATAGGATGGGATCAAACCAATCGCGAACGTACTGATCGACATAATAATAATGGTGATCGCCAAGACTTTTTGTCGGCCGTATTTATCACCTAAGATCCCGAAAACAACACCGCCTAAAGGCCTAACGAGAAAAGGCACGGAAAACGTTGCCAATGCGGCAATCATCTGAACGCTCGGTGATGCGCCAGGGAAGAAAACTTGACCAAGTACATAAGCTAAGAAGCCATATACACCAAAATCAAACCACTCCATCGCATTACCCAGCGAAGCCGCTGTAATGGCTTTTTTCAATTTCCCATCATCAATGATAGTAATATCATTAATATTTAATGGTTTTTCTTTTTTCTTTCTGAATTTCATGGAACCATCCTCTTATCTGAATCTCGGAACATAAGGAACTGCATTCATGATGTGTGTGGCGTCCATATCTCTACAGCTAACTTGGGTAAGATAAACAGAGAGACTGTTATATTAGAATAGTCGTTATCTATAGAATGCATAAATATTTTATTAATCACCTGTAGAAATCATCAATATGAATAGCGTGTTATATCCGATTACTAAGACAATTAGGGGAAAATCACCGCTAATAATTGTGAAGAGACGAACGAAGAAGCGGAAAGAATAGTGAGTTATTTTGTTGTTGTGTATTTTTTAAATAAAGCAAAACATGTACCTTTAGGTAACCTTACATAGCGACTAATAATACAATAATATCGAATAAATGTAAAACGTTAGTCTTTTATGCTACTTTTTGTGGCGTTATTGACTTTTTAATCTCGCAATGAGTGCTTAATTAGGGGTGGTATTTATGCTGTTGTTTTTTAAAGAAAAAATAAGTGTGAATTCGACTTTGTTATATACGGTTTTTCGCCTTCCATTTGCAGATAATAAAATCCTGAGATAAGCCGACATCAATCATTCTGTGTTGAAAACAAAAGCCCGTTAAAATACCTTCAGGGTTATCTGATTATTTGGCAGGTTATTGCGTTGAATAATGAGCTGATAGGAAAATGGTATAAAGATAAAAAGCGTGACTAGCTGTTCTTTCTATTTGTGTCACAGTGAGTGGTCCTTTTGACCACCCTGAATGATTCAGCTTATATATTATCAGTCTGCTTATTCTACATTAAGTTGAATGAATATTGCTGGAATATTGCAGTATCATGACCATTGTGGCAATCGTCGATAATATTCATGTTTCAATAATTCCCAGCAAAATGAAAAGTGAAGGGGCATTTTATTTTTAGGATGACTAAGGGGCTGTTTTCAATTCGTGATGATAGCCAATAGGAACCTTATATAATCTTATTTCGATTTGTTGTTAAGTTATTGTTAATGCGGTTTATTTTTGTTATTTCATCTTTTCGCTATATTTAATTTATTCTGTATCCAGACTCTTCTTTTGATATTAGTGGATGATTATCCTGTTCTTACTAGCGATGGGTTTTCGCTGGTATGAACAGCAGATTTAATTAGTTACACTAAGTTAAGTAAATATACATTGGTTTAATAATGATGAAGTGTCACAGCGAGCATGATTTTGACTTGTTGTGAGTGATTTTAACTTAATCTGACTTAAAAGAGTGCCATTATGAAAAAACAGACTGTTGCATCCTATGTCGCGAAGGTCCTAGAAAATGCAGGTGTTAAGCGTATTTGGGGCGTTACTGGTGATTCACTGAATGGTTTAAGTGATAGCTTACGCCGTCTTGGCACAATTGAATGGTTAGGCACTCGTCACGAAGAGGTTGCGGCATTTGCAGCGGGTGCTGAAGCACAAATGACTGGTAACCTTACAGTTTGTGCAGGTTCATGTGGACCCGGTAATATGCACCTGATTAATGGTTTGTATGATTGCCATCGTAACCGTGTACCTGTATTGGCAATTGCGGCACATATCCCATCAAGCGAAATTGGTAGCAACTATTTTCAGGAAACACACCCAACAGAGTTATTCCGTGAATGTAGCCACTACTGTGAGATGATCTCTAACCCTGAGCAGCTTCCCCAAGTGCTTGGCATTGCTATGCGTAAAGCAATTCTGGAAAAAGGTGTGTCTGTGATTGTATTGCCTGGTGATATCGCGTTACGTGACGCACCAGAAACCGCTAATGATACATGGTATCAGCCGCAAGCTCCGTTGATCATGCCACAAACGTCTGAAATAGCTAAATTAGCGGATGCACTGAATCAATCAGAAAATATTACACTATTCTGTGGTGCGGGATGTGCAGGGGCACACGATGAAGTGGTTAAACTCGCAGAAACATTAAAGGCACCTGTCGTACATGCCTTGCGAGGTAAAGAGCATATTGAATGGGATAACCCATATAGCGTTGGGATGACAGGACTCATTGGCTTCTCATCGGGTTACCATGCGATGATGAATGCGGATACCGTTGTCTTACTCGGCACTCAATTTCCATACCGCGCATTCTACCCACAAGGGGCTAAAATTATTCAGATCGATATCAATGCGGGCAGCTTAGGCTCTCATTGCCATATTGATATGGGATTGATCGGTGATATTAAAGCGACTTTGACAGCCTTACAGCCGCATTTAACAGTGAAACAAGATCGCCACCATTTAGATAGCGCATTAAAACATTATCAAGAAGCTCGTAAAGGCCTTGATGATCTAGCGAAACCGGGGCATGAAGATGTGATTCATCCACAGTATTTGGCTAGTCGAATCAGTGCACTTGCAAATGATGATGCTGTATTCACGTGTGACGTCGGTACACCAACGGTTTGGGCTGCTCGTTATTTAAAAATGAACGGTAAGCGCCGTTTAATTGGTTCGTTCAACCATGGCTCAATGGCGAATGCAATGCCACAGGCAATGGGGATCCAATCCGTCGATAAAACTCGTCAGGTCATTACAATGAGTGGTGACGGTGGCTTTAGTATGTTGATGGGGGATCTGTTATCGCTAGCGCAAATGAATTTACCGGTAAAAGTGATCGTTCTGAATAATAGTGTTTTGGGCTTTGTTGCGATGGAGATGAAAGTCGGTGGCTTCTTAACTGAAGGTACAGACCTCCATAATCCTAACTTTGCTGCTGTGGCTAACGCCGCCGGTATCAAAGGAATTCGTGTTGAGAAAAGCGAAGACGTGGATGCGGCATTGAAAGAAGCATTTGCACATGATGGCCCTGTTGTGGTCGATGTGGTGACTGCAAAACAAGAGCTCTCTATGCCACCAACCATTAATCTGCAAGAAGCTAAAGGCTTTAGTTTGTATATGCTGAAGGCGATTTTAAGCGGTCGTGGTGATGAAGTTGTTGAACTCGCGAAGACAAACTGGATACGTTAATTCATCTATCGCTTTGCTGTTAGATTGACCGTTTAAGCCAACCAACCTTAGCCGGTTGGTTGGTATTTATAGGCCATTAATATCCTGCCGCAGATTGGCTACGCCATAAGTGTGCTGCCACTAAAGCACGCCATGGAGTGAACTCCTCAAGCCATTTTTCAGTTTCTTTCGCTGTAGGTTGCGTTTCCATACCAAGTAGTGATTGCAAGTTGCGCCGAACAGCAACATCGCCATGCAACGAGCCATCAAGATAATTAAAACCACGTAACAAGGCATAACTTACCGTCCATGGGCCAATACCTTTTAGGCTAACCAGTTGGCTGGATAATTTTTGTACCTCTTCAGCGTTGATTGGTGATGTGAGGTCGATGTGATGATTTAAGAGCGCTGCACATAGGGCTCTGAGCGCCGTCAATTTACTGGCCGAAAGCCCTGTCTGCCGTAGTGTCAGATCATCGACCGCAGTCACTTGTTGTGCATCTGGAAAACACCAAATTCCAGATGAATGCCTAGACCCTGTGGCTTGAATAAAACGCCGGCGTATTGCGATTGCCGCGGTAACACTAATTTGCTGACCGATAATAGCCCAAATTAAAGCTTCAAATGGGCTAGTCGATTGATAGATGCGCAGGCCTTGCTGTTGTTGAATTAATTTACCAAGAATGGGATGAGATAAATATTGTGCTTCAAATTGTTCGACCGCTTGTTGTAATCCAAGCATGTGCTTGCCTATCTCAACCAATTTTTGTTCGCAAGGTTGCGTTTCCCCCTTATCTATTTCAAGACTCATCGTGGCTTGATTGCCATCAATAGCAATGAGCAGCTGAGCAGGGGAGCGACCCCACAGTATGCCTTTACGTAATAAGTTTCCCTCAACAATTTCTGCAATATTGTGTTGGTCCCGTAAATGGAAGGCAAAAAAATCATCTGCCCGAAAATGGGAAGGCAAACGTAGTTGGGTGGTTATTTTTTGCATCACATAGGCCTTATCGGTGTCATTTTTGTCATATGTAGGGAGGCAAGCTGCATTTATTATTCAAAACCATTTTGGCATTTTAAATTTGAATTTCAAAGGTGATCTCTTAGCAAAAAAGAGTTAGATTTAAATCAAATATGAGTTACGCTTCAGCTGCTTTTGTTGTCTATAAATGAAAAGCAAGGATGTGATGATGAATGAATTAGAAGAACGCTCTACACAACGCGATGATCATAAGGTATTGAGTCAAAATACGCCTAATTCGTCTTTAAACGATAACAGGGAACTTAAACCCGCGGGCTTTGGTGGGTGGTTGATATTACCAATGTTGGGGATCATTATTTCTCTTTTTTATCTCCCTTATACATTTTGGCGTTCATATGCGGCAACATTTGAATATTGGGGACTTTTAACGGATCCTCTTTCTCCTTCTTTTATGCCAATGTTCAAAGAGCTTATCTATTTTGAAGTACTGGGTAACATAATTGTTTATGGAACATTGTTATTTTTATGTTATCTCTTTTTTACTAAAAAGAAATTAACGATAAAAGTCATTATTTTCTTTTATGTCTTTTCTTTAGTCTTAGTCATTGCCGATGTTATTCTTGTGAAAGAGCTTCTTTCCGTTCCTGTCGATGACGATGACACCAGAAATATTATTCGTGCGATGAGTGCCTGCGCTATTTGGATCCCTTATTTTTTGAAATCTGTTAGGGTAAAAAATACCTTTGTGAATTAAATCATCAGTCAATATTAAAGTGACTAACGAGAGGGTGCATGATTGACTGTAAAAGAGTTTATGATGCTGTCTCACCAAGCGATGGTTATCGTGTGCTGATTGACCGATTATGGCCAAGAGGAATTAAAAAAACAGATTTGCAATATGATGAATGGAAAAAAGAAGTGGCTCCGTCTAATGAGCTGCGAAAGTGGTTTCATCAAAACACCGATCAGTTTGATAAATTCGTTGAAAGATATCAGCAGGAACTGAATGATAATCCATCGGCATGGATCCCACTGGTCGAAAAAGCTCAGCAAGGTAATCTGACATTACTGTATAGTGCTAAAGATAAGCAGCATAATCAGGCACTGGTCTTAAAATCATATCTAGAAACAGCGCTAAGTCATAAAAAGAAATAAGGTTATTAATAAGATGGATGTAAATCAGCCGGCGACTTCAACGGCTCCTCAGAAAGCACCACTTCAGGGAATTGGTGGATGGCTTATTTTTCCTACGATAGGTTTGTTTTATATGCTGTATCAAACCATCATGATGATGCTGTTCGATATTAATCAAGTCAAATTAGCTTGGCATCTTGCGACTAATGTCAATTCTGATTTTTATGTCAGCGGATTTTCAACGGCCTTTTATTTGCTACAAATGAGTCATGGCATATTGATTGTCTTGTTGTTGTGGACTTTTATTGCCGCGTTAAAATGGCGGAAAAGTGCAAAGCTGCTTTTCATTATTTCTATGCTATTTTATATCGTAATGATTATTGGCTCGCGTTTTATCTTTCCTAGCGTTTTTGGTTTGGAAATTAAATATAGCTATATTATGAATGTGGCAAATAGCAGTTTTTATTGTTTGATTTGGATACCTTATTTTTTAGTGTCTGAAAGAGTTAAACAAACATTCATTAAGTAACCACAAGCTTATAGGCTGCCCGTTGGCAGCCTATAAGCTTATTAATCTGAGAGCACGAATTCATTTGTGATCCCACAGTTCTCGACAAAGGTGTCATCATGGGACACCAAAAATAAGGTTCCCTTGTAATCACTGAGCAATCCCTCTAATAAGTTCTTTGAATCTAAATCGAGATGGTTATCCGGTTCATCGAGTAGTAATACGGCTGGTGGAGTAGGGCTATGTGTTAGAGCCAATAGTGTTGTTTTTAGCTGTTCACCACCACTGAGATGCTTTATAGGTTGCAGTGATTTATCACCTCTGATCCTTAACATACCCAATTGCGTTCGCCATTGTTCAATGGTAAATGCAGGTTGATAATTATGCAGCGCTTCGGCGGCGGGTAAATCTTTATTCAATAAATTAAGATGTTGATCAAGATAGCAAAATGCAGGATTGATTCGATATTCACCTGATATGGCTCGTATTTCTCCTGATAATATTTTTAATAAGGTCGATTTCCCACTGCCGTTGCGTCCTTTAATGTGCCAATGTTCTCCCGTATAGGCCGTGAAGGAAAGTGGCGTGGTATGCCCATAAGGTAATTGCAATTGGGAAGCAAAAAGGGTGACTTTGCTGCCATCAGGTTGGTAATTTAGGGTCATCTTTTGTTGCTTGCTATGAATTTGTTTATCTTGGGTTTCCTGTAATTGCCCTTGCAAATCACTCATGACACGTTGGTGCCGTTCAGCGACATTGGATTGCCTTTTCTGTGCACGATTGGTTTTCATATCCAATAACAGCAGAGATTGGGAACCGCTATAACGAATCTTCTCACCTTGTTTACGACGCTGTTCCGCTTTTTGTATCGTGAGGTGCTGTTGACGTTTTTCTTGGCGGATTTGGTGATCGAGTCGCTCTGTTTTGGCTTCAATCGCGGCCATGGCAAACTGTTTTTGCTGCTCATAAAGCGCAAAATCCCCCCCGTACTCATGTAGGCCTTTATCCGTTAATTCAAAGATGGTTTGCATCTGCCCCAGTAACGAGCGGCTATGGGTGATCACTAAAGACCCAGCCTTATGTTCAGCTAGCTTGTTGCTTAACCATTGACGCCCTTCATGATCAAGATGGTTATCGGGTTCATCTAAGAGTAAGAAATGATTTTTATGGAGGAAGGCACGACATAGCGCTAGGCGTGTGCGTTCACCACCACTAAGATGATTAATAGGCTCATCTACCATAATGGGCAATTTGGCCGAGTCTAACAAGCTTTGCCACTCAGCGGGTAGGTGCCATTTATCTTCTAATAGCTCAAAATCTTCCATCGTCGCATTCCCTGTATCGACGCGTGTGAATGCATCGACTAATGCACTAACGCCTAAAGCATCCGCAATAGAATTCCCTTCAAGGCGAGTCAACTGCTCTACATGAATAAAAGGCATCATCCAATTGATATGACCTGTTGTGGGTATCATTTGTTGGGCAAGCAGGCGCATTAATACGGATTTTCCTTTGCCATTATTCCCAATGAGTGCATTTTGTTGGCACTGCAAGGTTCCGCTCAGAGGAGAAAACAGCGCATTTTGGTTAAATTCGATATTGAGTTGTGAGAAATGACAAGCAACAGTCATGTGTACCTCCTGAGTACAGGGGGCAGACAATACAACATAGTGCGTTCATTTCACGAAATGAGGGGCTGAGCGATTATTGTCTGCCAAAATCAGAAAAAGTTATACCGTTAAGGTATCTGTAAGCATTTTCTGGCAGATCTCAAATCATCGTCGGGGAATACCTTTAGTGAGGTTGAAGGAAAGCAACGTCATTATTTAATCAGACTAAATAGCTTTAAGCAACTGATAAAATACAATGACATTCACGACATAAAAAAGAAAAAGCCGGTCAGTGATAAACTGACCGGCTTTGACTGCATTGCCAACGAGATTTTTACAATTGTTTCTTATGACGCAATTGTGACTGGTTGAGCCGCTTTCATTTGCTCTGCCAGCCATTGTGCGATGCGCTGTTTTTCACTTTCATTCAGCCACATGCCCAATTTGGTACGACGCCAGATGGCATCATCTAATTCAGTTACCCACTCATGCTCGACTAAGTAACGTAGTTCTGCTTCATACAGGTTATGGCCAAAGGCTTCACCTAGGTCAGTGAGTGAGTTTGCACCCTCTAAGATGAGTTTGCTTTGGCTGCCGTAAGTTCTCGCAAAACGTAGTGCAAGGCCTTCAGGTAACCAATCATAACGTTGACGGAGTAAGCGTGCGTAACCATCACGATCACAACCTTCAATGTCGCCACCAGGCAAGACACCATTTTTAGTCCATGCAGCACCTGCGTTTGGATAATAAGGCGCCAGTTTTCCAACCGCTGCTTCTGCTAACTTACGGTAAGTTGTTAATTTACCACCAAAGACAGAGAGCAATGGCGCTTGGCCATTTTCATCGTGAATATCTAATGTGTAATCACGAGTAATGGCTTGTGGAGAGTCAGACTCATCGTCACATAATGGGCGAACGCCTGAGTAATCCCATACGATATCATCTTTGCTTAACTGTTTTTTGAAGTGGTCATTATAGACTTTCAGTAGATAAGCGACTTCATTGTCATCAATGCGCACATCTTTTGGATCCCCTTTATATTCGACATCGGTCGTACCGATAATGGAGAATTCATCCATCCAAGGGATCACGAAAACAATACGATTGTCTTCATTTTGTAAAATATAGGCTTGAGGCTCGTCATGCGCACGTGGTACGACAATATGGCTACCTTTAATAAGGCGAATGCCATAAGGTGATTTCAGTTTCAAACCATCGTCAAAAAATTCTTTCACCCATGGGCCTGTCGCGTTAACTAAGCCTTTAGCTCGCCATGTTTCTTTTGTGCCAGTCAGAAGGTCTTCTGCCTCAACAACCCATAGGCCGTTTTCACGGTAGGCTTTAGTTACTTTTGTCCGCGTACGAACTTCACCTTTTTTACGTACCACTTCTTGAGCGTTTAGTACAACTAAACGCGCATCATCGACCCAGCAGTCAGAATATTCGAAACCTTTATTGAGTTCAGGTTTGAGCACTGAATTTTGACCAAACTTCAATCCTTTACTACCCGGTAAACTGGTACGTTTGCCTAAATGGTCATACAAGAACAAACCGATACGGATCATCCAAGCTGGACGTAGATGAGGTTGGTGCGGCAGACGGAAGCGCATTGGAAATGCGATATGTGGCGCAAGTTTTAATAATACTTCACGCTCAGCTAATGCTTCGCTGACGAGGCGGAATTCGTAATGCTCAAGATAACGTAAACCACCGTGGATCAGTTTTGAACTCGCAGATGATGTCGCACTGGCTAAGTCTTGAGCCTCAAGCAGCAATACAGATAGTCCACGGCCAGCGGCATCTGCCGCGATACCAGCGCCGTTGATACCGCCGCCGATTACAATCAAGTCTTTAGTTTCCATGCATCCCCCTGAGATGTTCGAAACAAGTTCTATAATGTTCGTTTTCGCTCATTTGATTGTAATCAAAATTGGCTAATATGCCAACTACTAACCAATAAAAAACAACAACTGCGTGATAAAGATAACAAAACAGTCTCATTAACCATAATAATAGTGTGTTTATTTTTACAAAATGAACATGTTCGAGCATTAACGAAAGGTCGTCATTGGGTGAGTAATCGTATGAGAGGCAAAGAATAAGTCGCTTGAAAGGCGACAGAGATTCCAAAAAGGTTCAGAGAGATGCAGACTGCTGACAAACCTATTATGTTTGGCGGCAAGTCGAATAGGTTTTGAAAATAAACGAGAAAATCAATTTATTGATTTTCGGCTGATAACACAAAGCGGGAAAAACTACGCTTTTATCCCACTTTGTCAACAACCTCAGATGGTCGCTTAAGCCACCATCTGGAGGCGTGATTTAGCACAGTTCTAGTTGTACATTGTGTTGCTCAATGACTTTTTGAATACTGTCGGGGGGGAGTTTATCGGTAAATAAGTAGTCGATAAGGTTCATGTTACCAAGGTTGACCATCGCATTACGGCCAAATTTTGAATGGTCTGTCACTAACATGACACAGCGTGAATTTTCAATAATGGCACGTTTAGTGCGCACCTCATGATAGTCAAACTCAAGTAATGAGCCATCCATATCAATTCCACTGATGCCTAAGATGCCGTAATCCAGCCTAAATTGGGAAATAAAGTCTAGAGTCGCTTCACCTACAATACCACCATCTCGTGAACGCACCTCGCCGCCTGCTAAAATCAAACGAAAATCTTCTTTTGGCATGAGGAGTGTTGCGACATTCAAATTATTCGTCACGACTCGGAGGTTTTTATGATTCACTAACGCATGCGCAACCGCTTCTGGGGTTGTACCGATATCGATAAATAAGGTCGCACCGTCAGGGATCTGGCTCGCGACGCGTTGTGCAATCCGCGCTTTTTCATTTGACCACATAATCTTACGGTCATGGTAGGCCGTATTGACAGAGCTAGAAGGCAACGCGGCACCACCATGGTGGCGCTGGATTTTGTTTTGTTCAGCAAGGTCATTGAGGTCACGACGGATCGTCTGAGGGCTAACCTCGAAATGTTCGACAAGCTCCTCAGTGCTCACATAGCCCTGAAGGCGAACGAGTTCAATGATTGCATCATGTCTCTGGGTCTGTTTCACGGTGTTAGCCTCTAATTATATATGTTCTATCTGGAGCTCTGGTGTTTAAAAGTATGCTTATTATCCCATATTCCCATCAATAATCCGATAATTAACCCTGAGATATGTGAGGCATTGGCGATATCGTTACCTAGAACACCTAAGTTACCTAAAAAGAGCCAGACGATGACAAAAATCATTAATCCCCGAGGGGCACTTACTTCTTTTTCCGGTTGACGCTCACCCGTTAACCAAGCATAACTGATAAGAGCATAGACCACACCGGATAACCCACCAAAATTAGACTCACTGTACAGAGATTGAGCCCAATTACAGAATAGGGCAGAAACGAGAAAAATGGTGAGCAGTTTTCCAAAGCCTAATCGACGTTCAACCTGACTGGCTAAATACCACCATAAAACCAGATTAAAAACGAGTTGGGAAAGTGAAAACTGAACGAATACAGGGCTAAACCAGCGCCACAACTCAAATTGTTGATCTTCTCTTGGCCATGCAAAATAACGCAATACATCAAGGTGTTGAGTCATATCTAGCCAAAAATAGACCCCGATGCAGATGAGTATTACAGCGATGGTTAAAGGGCCTGATTGCGCTTTTAAGTTCGCGAGTGTCAGGGTATTGCGATATTTAAACCCTGCTTCTGTAGTGCCTGTTTCCCAACTTGCTGCGATATAACGTGGATTTGTCGGGTCTTGCAAAAAACGCTCGAGTTCATGTTGTACTTTCGCTAGGTGCTCTTCGTCATTGAGCCAAAGTTCAACTTGTTGCTGTTCTGGGACTGTGTGTATTTTTAATGGAATATGTTGGCTTGCCATATAATCGACAAAAGCCTGAGCCATTCTGGGATTTTCGAATGAAACAACGTGGATCATGAATGGATGTTCTCGCTTAGAGAGCCGTGACGGCTTGTGGATATTCCCTTAACCAAGCTTCGAAACCACCGTTTATGCTATAAACGGATTCGAAACCAATATTAATCAGATACTGTGCAGCGCCTTGGCTACTATGACCGTGATAGCACATCACCATGATAGTTTGTTCATAATCAGTTTGTTCTAGGAAGGTGCTCAGTGTTTCATTGGTCAAATGATAGGCGCCACTCGCGTGACCCGCACGAAAACTTTGTGGATCACGAACGTCCACTAATATTGCGGAGCCATCAACCCAATGTTGGTATGCCTGTGCAGGCGTTAGCGTCTCAAATTGTTCCATAACATACCGGATAGTAAAGGTGGTTTAATAATAAGAGACACCCGCAGTACAATACGGGTGTCGTAAAAACAGGTTAAATCGCGTGAACATTTAGTAGAATGAGTGTTCACCACGTTGGTGTTCAGTCAAGTCTTTCACACCTTTCAACTCACCTTCAAACATTTTCAGAAGTTCTTTTTCAATCCCTTCTTTTAAGGTGACATCGACCATAGAACAACCGTTGCAACCCCCACCAAACTGTAAAATAGCAAAGCCATCATCGGTAATTTCCATCAGTGATACGCGACCACCATGGCTAGCCAGTTGTGGGTTAATTTGTGATTGTAAAACGTACTCAACACGTTCGATAAGTGGTGCATCATCAGCCACTTTACGCATTTTTGCATTAGGTGCTTTAAGTGTGAGTTGTGAACCTAATTGGTCAGTCACGAAATCAATTTCAGCGTCTTCTAAGAATGGCGCACTGATTTCATCAACATAAGCCGATAAAAGCTCGAATTTCAGCTCTTGGTCTGTTGCTTCAACAGCGTCTGGTGGACAGTAGGAGACACCGCACTCAGCAGAAGGTGTACCCGGGTTAATGACAAATACGCGAATTTGGGTTCCAGGCTCTTGATTTTCCAGTAATTTGGCAAAATGAGCTTGTGCTGCTTCAGTAATATTAATCATAATCATTTGCTCAATAATAGTTGACCGCTTTAGTTGGTTATAATACGCCCATTTGCCCCCTTTCTACAAGGTGCGACACAGGGACCAAGCCTGTACTGTCTGTACACCCGCACAAATCAGCAATTGTGCAGCGGCTTGCATGGTGGCTCCTGTCGTTAATACATCATCTAAAATCGCGACTCGCTGACCTGTTATAGGCCTCGTCAGGGTAAATGCACCATTAAGATTACTGTAGCGGTATTTACGTTTTAATGTTATCTGAGTCAGTGTATCACGAGTGCGTAATAATGAATTTCTTGAATAGGTGATATTTAACCATTTGGATAAATATTCGCCAATAAAGGCAACATGGTCAAACCCACGAGACCACAGGCGTTTAGAGTGTGGTGGGATTGTCAGCAGTAAATCAGGTTTAGGCCAAAGTGATTGACGATAGCCATTTAGCCAATGTAAGGCATAGATCTTTGCAAGGGTAAAAGCCAGCTGAGGTTGTGGATGAAATTTATAACGATGGATTAACTTTCTCAACGGGGCTTGATATGGGCTTACCGTAATCAATGTATGCCAAGCGGGGGGATGCTTCAAACAGCGGCCACACATGATGCTGCCTTGTTCGGTAGGGAGTGCGCAACGATGGCAGCAATTAGGCATTGACGGCAAGTGCCTTATGCAAAATGAACAGATTCCTTGGTCAGCTAATTTTAATGGCTGTTGGCATAGCCAACAGGCACCTTGCATTGCTAGCATAGACATATTCCTGTGAAAAAAGAGAGTGTAACCATGACACAACTGTATTGGGAGACAATTGGGGAAGGTTCTCAAGATCTTGTGCTGCTGCACGGATGGGGGTTGAATGCTGAGGTATGGCGTTCAATTATTCCGCGAATCGCCCCGCATTTTCGTTTACATCTGGTTGATATGCCGGGTTATGGCCGTAGCCAAGGTTTTGAGGCGATGGATCTACAAACAATGGCCAATACGCTGTGGCAAAATGCCCCCGAAGGCGCTATTTGGCTGGGTTGGTCTCTCGGTGGGCTAGTTGCTAGTCGTATCGCACTTGACCATCCATTCCAGATAAAAGGGTTAATCACTGTCGCTTCATCTCCCTGCTTTCAAGCTCATGCGAGTGATTGGCCGGGAATAAGATCCGAAGTATTAGTTGGGTTTGAACATCAATTAGCAACAGATTTTCAGCGCACAGTCGAACGTTTTCTGGCATTACAAACATTAGGAACAGAGAGTGCTCGTAATGATGCTAGGTTACTTAAAGCCATTGTTACCGATCAGCCTGTGCCGAAAGTAGAGACCCTCAATGCCGGATTGGAAATGTTGCGCGTTGTCGATTTACGCGATGAGTTAAAACAGCTCACAGTTCCGTTTTTACGCCTTTATGGTTATCTCGATGGACTCGTGCCACGCAAGGTAGCTGCCTTATTGGATGATAGGTATCCCAACTCCCCTTCCGTAGTGATGCGTCACAGTGCGCATGCGCCATTTATCTCCCATCCAGATGAGTTTTGTGAATACTTACTCGATTTTTTGGCGCGTTTAGAAGGATAAAGCCGTAGGAGCAGTGGTCAAAAGACCACTGACTAGCGATAACAAACAGGTTATGAACTAAAAAGACTGTCATAAGAGGGCAGTGGTGCAGGCGTATGGGAGGCGTTTGACTCCCTCATCACTAACTCGCTTGGGGGAGCCGATGGTTCAAAGCGGAATGGAGGAGCAGAAGGTTCAAAAGCGGTTGCATGCCGATTGAACGATTGCGGTTGGTTGACCGATGGACGAATGTGATAAAACTTTTTGTATTTCAATGTGTCAATTGAAAGGCCATGTTGATGGCTATAGGTTTTGGCTTTCGTGATTAGGCTATTCAAAAAGGTATCTAAGTTATTGAAGGTCTTGATGCCCACATTAGGGTCAAAGAGTGTAAAAAGGGGGGTATCCTTTTTAGGATCCTTACGAATATAACCCGCTAAGGTATCTTCACCGATAAAAATTTGTATCCCTGTTTCTTTACGGCTGGTTTTGGCAAGCTGGGCGTCTTCACGTAGCATATTCTCAATGTCTACGGGAGCGCTGATTTGAAATAAATAGGTTAACGTTGTCTTGCTTTCTGCGTTTAAACCATTTTCTTTCATCGATTGATCATACTGTTTTAATTTAGGGCAGCGCATTTGCTCTGCGGCGATATTAAGACAGGCTTGTATTAACGCATCATTAGGCTTTCGAACCAATTCTGCAAGATTACCGACAACACTATTTTCCAGTTTTTCAAAGAAAATGTGGCTTAAAGAGGGGGGTAATTTATTAACGTTGTGCAGCACTTTAAATTTTAGTGCTACGAAATATTGATATGCTAATTGATGAACTCTGTCATTATACTTTTCAAAATGTTGGTGTTGCACGAATGGATTATGCGGGTTACTCGCATCCGCTCTTTTATGTTTTATGAGTGACTGTTCGGGGGTTAACGCTTTACCCTCAATCTTAGCGGAACAGGAATAGTACTCTTGATAGCGTTTTATTTTATCTAATGGTTTCTGAGTTTCGAGTATTTTTTGGATACTTGCGGTCATTAACTCATGAGAAATAGCCGTTTTACTTTGTGACCTGCCATCAGATTTAAGATAATTTTGAGCATGAGATAATAAGTTAATATAACTATTCCCTTTATTTTTGACTGAGGTGATCAGGAAGTAAGCGGTAAGTCCTTTACTTAAGTTATATTGTGCTTCTGGTGGGATCGTTTGGTTCTGTTGGCGAAAGTAGTTTTCGGTGTGATTTACAAATAATTGTTTATCAAAGTGTGGCATAAATACATCCTCTTTTTCATTGAATGAGATGATGTATTTTAGTGATCAGCTTGATGAAAACTTTAAAAAAGAGACAATGCCAAAATATTATTGCTCTCTCAATAATCTGTTATTTGATTTTATAGATAGGGTGTGAACAGCCGGTACTTTCGGGGCAACCTTTACAACTTGTGCTGGTTAAACAAGCACTAACATCCACTTTTTCTAATTTTCCCATCGCGACTAACTTTTCCAACATGGCTTGCACCATAGGTTGAGGCGCATGGGAGTGTTTACAGAGTAAGTCAATGTCAGCTTGCCCATACAGTGCAATTAAGTCTCTGATTTGTAACAAGCTGACCATGATTAACCCCTTAGTGACACGTTTTGCCTGAGCAATCGGAACATGATTTAGCGGTAGCACTGGCTAAATTCAGAGTGACTCGACTGCGCGCTCGGCGTAATAAGGCAAAGAGCACCATATTAAATATAATGACTGTAACAATGGTTATTAAGCTACTTTGTGGATGCAGGCTGAATGTCGCGGTTTGGTAAAATAGAGCCGCTAAACTGTAAGCGACATTGAGTCCCCATAAAATCGAGAAGCTCATCCAGCTTTTATTGGTTTCTCGCGCAATGGCTCCCATAACCGAAACACACGGGACATACAGCAACACAAAGATGAGGTAGCTGTATGCCGCGATGTCAGAACCAAATTTAGCCGCCATGGTTCCCATCGAACCGGATTCCATTTCGCCATCACCTTTACTGGCTTCGATAGGATTTGAAAGGGCACTTAGGGTAAAGGTCTCTTTCAAGCTATCCCATGTTTCGACTACTGCATCTTCAAGTTCTGCTAGCAAATCAAATGACTCAGCATCGAAAGGTTCTGCCGTAATACTTTCCGCGGTATACAGGGTGTTTAAGGTCCCCACAACGACCTCTTTTGCCATTGCCCCCGTAATTAAGCCCACTGTGGCTTGCCAGTTATCTGTGTGCACCCCAATCGGTTGTAAAACAGGCGTGATCACTTTACTGACGGAAGCTAAAGCAGAGTCATTAATATTATCAACGGGTTTGCCGGATAAAGAGAAACTATTCAAGGCACCAATAAACATACTGGCGATAACGATCACTTTACCTGCACGAACCACAAACCCTTTTAAGCGCTGCCATGTTTGGATCAATAAGGTTTTAAGGTGTGGAACATGATAAACCGGTAGTTCCATGACAAAGGGGGAAGCTTCACCACGCATGAGTGTATGTTTGAGCAGGAGACCCGTTAAGATAGCCACCACGATCCCCAAAATGTAGAGTGAAAAAACAATACTCGCCCCATTTTTACCAAAGAATGCCGCCGCAAATACGGCAAAAATTGCCAAACGTGCACCACAGGACATAAACGGTGCCATGAGCACGGTAATTAAACGTTCACGTGGTGCATCCAGTGTACGCGCCCCCATAATAGAAGGAACGTTACAACCAAAGCCAACAATCAGTGGTACGAAGGATTTACCGGGTAGGCCTAACGCTTGCATTAACCTGTCCATCACAAATGCGGCGCGAGCCATATAGCCTGAATCTTCTAAGACCGATAAAAATAGGTACATCATACCGATTTGCGGTACGAGTGGGAGAACGGTATTAATACCTCCACCAATCCCTTGGGCGAGGAATACTGTTAGCCAATCAGGGAAACTAAAATAATCACCAATCCATTGTATGCCATGAATAAAAATGGCTTCTGAAGCCCCTTCAAAGAACGGTTGTAGTGCACCGCCAATATTAATGGCCAGAACAAACATCAGATACATGACAAATAGGAAAATCGGCACCCCAAGCCAACGATTTAAAATAATTTTATCCAGTGACTGAGTTAATTGATTAGGTTCAGCAGCACTATTGTTTATCGCTTTTTCACAGATAGCGGCGATGGATTGATAACGCGCATCCGCTATTAGCAGTTCAGGTTCTTCATTTAAGCTATTTTTTAAGTTTTGCTGAGTAGCATGTAGTTGTGCTTCTGTAATATTTGCACGTTGGCGACTATAAATATCACCTTCAAGAATTTGCAACGCCAGCCAACGACGCTGCTGTTGACTGAATTGTTGTGCTGAAATTTGTTCTGATAATGTATCGACCGCTTGTAATAGCGCCGTGGGATACTCAACCAAGGCTGTCATGTTATTTTGTGGGTGATTATCAATAGCTTGTTTGAGCTTATCAATGCCCGTTGCTCGAGTTGAAACTAAAGGAATAACAGGGCAGCCTAATTGTTGCTGTAATTTTTCCACATCGATTTCAATATGTTGGCTTTGTGCGATGTCCAGCATATTCAGCGCCACAATACAGGGCACGCCTAATTCAACTAATTGTAATGTCAGATAGAGATTACGCTCTAAATTAGAGGCATCTACGACGTTGATGAGCATATCGGCTTCACCGCTGAGGATAAAATAGCACGCGATTTGCTCATCCAGCGATGTTTGCTCAGAAATCGTTGTTAAAGAGTAAGTCCCCGGTAGGTCGACTAACTCAATATGATGTTGCGTTGTATTAAAGCGCCCAACCTTTCTTTCGACAGTCACCCCTGCCCAGTTACCAACACGTTGGCGAGACCCTGTTAATTGGTTAAACAGTGTGGTCTTACCTGCGTTTGGATTGCCAATTAGACCGATAGTTAATGGTTTCATAGTGTTTACCAGTAATAAAAATTTAAGATAACGACCTGGTGCAGTAATCCGTGATGTTAGGTGGCTGTGGTTTCGTCAAGGTTAAGTAACGCTAAATCTTTTTTGCGTAATACAAGACTCACTCGATGTGTTTCGATTTGAATCGGATCACCGAAAGGAGCACAACGCACCACCTTAAAGATAGAGCCGGGTAATAGACCAAGTGAAAGCAATTTTTGTCGGTAAGCGGGGCTTATCTGTGGTGAGAAACCGAGTATTTTGTAGCTATGTTGAGGAAGTAATGACATAACGCCTTCCGTTTATCATGAGTAGTAATGATAATTATTAAAAATATAATTTTTTATGGACCAAAAAAGACAGTAAGTAGTAATAAATCTAATTAATAATGAGAATTATAATCATCAACTATTCACTATATTTAGCCTCTTTTTTCGTCAAGCTGAATTGATATGGATCAACTAAGCATTGAGTATACGGGCACTTCGGATTGATGAACCTAAGTTGTGCAGGTAAATAAAAACAGTTTAATGTATTCGTTTTGTTAAATATTAACGTAATGAAATTGTCGGGGTGGGATTAAAAACCTCTACAATCAAAGAGAAAGTCGATTGTAGAGGTGTTTTTATTGCGGAGTCTGACTTAGCGTTTTTTGCCAAATGCGGCGGCGAGGGCATCGCTCATCGCACTGTTTCCCGCGGAACTATTATTTTTTCGTGAAGTATCGCGAGGTGTCGACGGTGTTTTCCGTGAGTTTCTATCTTGCGAATGGTTCGTTCTACGCGATGGACTATGGCTATCACCCGGTTGCTCATCTAAGCGCATAGTGAGCGCGATGCGTTTACGCGGAATATCAACGTCGATCACTTTGACTTTTACAATATCGCCAGCTTTGACCACTTTATGCGGGTCATCGACATAACTGTTAGACAGCGATGAAATATGGACTAAACCATCTTGGTGAACACCGATATCGACGAACGCACCGAAGTTAGTGACATTAGTGACTGAGCCTTCAAGGATCATGCCCAATGTCAAATCATTCATGGTTTCGACACCTTCAGCAAAGGTTGCCGTTTTAAACTCAGGCCGAGGGTCTCGACCCGGTTTATCTAGCTCTTTGATAATATCCGTGACGGTAGGAACACCAAACTGCTCTGTTGTAAAATCATGGGGGCTTAAACTATTCAAGGCTTGTGAGTTGCCCATGATCTCTTTGAGAGGTTGACGAACGGCATCGAGAATTTTTTCAACGACAGGATAAGCCTCTGGGTGGACTCCAGACGCATCAAGTGGGTTGTCACCGTTAGTGATACGTAAGAAACCGGCACATTGTTCAAAGGCTTTTGGCCCTAAACGAGTCACTTTCAAGAGCTGTTTTCGGTCGTTAAAACGGCCATTCTCATCTCGCCAATTCACGACATTCTGAGCGATCATTTTGCTCAAACCAGCAACACGCGTAAGCAAAGCGACAGATGCCGTGTTTAAGTCAACCCCGACTGAGTTTACACAATCCTCGACTACCGCATCGAGTTTACGGGCTAGTTGCGTTTGGCTGACGTCGTGCTGATACTGACCAACGCCAATCGATTTCGGATCGATTTTTACTAATTCAGCGAGGGGGTCTTGCAGACGACGCGCGATAGAAACGGCCCCACGTAGTGATACATCAAGGTCTGGGAACTCTTGTGCTGCCAGCTCTGAAGCGGAATAGACGGATGCGCCCGCTTCACTCACAATGACTTTTTGTGCCGTCACTTCAGGATACTGTTTTTGCACTTCGGCAAAGAAACGCTCTGTCTCTCTAGAAGCGGTACCATTACCAATGGCCACCAATTCCACTTGGTGCTTTTGGCATAAGGCAGCAACCACGGCGGCGGCTTTCGCTGCTTGCCCCGTATGTGGATAGATAGTCTCTGTTGCGATGAGTTTACCTGTTGCATCGACGACCGCGACTTTAACGCCGGTACGTAAGCCGGGATCGAGGCCCATCGTTGCGCGCATCCCAGCGGGTGCGGCCATTAATAGGTCATGGAGGTTACGCGCAAATACATTGATTGCTTCATCTTCTGCTTTTTCTCGCAAGGAACTCATGATTTCCGTTTCAAGATGAAGCAGCACTTTGACACGCCATGTCCAACTGATGACGGCTTTACGCCATTGGTCGGCTGGTGCATTGTTTAACCTAACATCAAGGTGACGTGTAATGATTTCTTCACAGTAACTCTCTTTAGGCGGCTCTTCGAATTGTGGGTCACAATTCAGTGACAGTTGTAAGATCCCTTCATTACGACCGCGGAACATGGCTAATGCGCGGTGAGAGGGAACGGAAGAAACAGGCTCTTGATGATCAAAATAGTCGCTAAATTTTGCTCCCTCCGTTTGTTTTCCGTCAGCAACTTTGGAAACAATGTGGGCATTTTTTAGCAAATAGTCACGCACTTTGGCTAATAATGTCGCATCTTCAGCGAAACGTTCCATTAAAATATAACGGGCGCCATCAAGTGCCGCTTTGACGTCAGCAACCCCTTTTTCTTCATTGATATAGGCTTGTGCTAAATCATCCGGTGATTGGCTAGGGTCATGCCATAAGGCTTCCGCTAATGGCTCTAAACCTGCTTCAATCGCGATTTGTCCACGAGTACGGCGTTTAGGTTTAAAGGGTAAGTAAAGGTCTTCTAGTTCGGTTTTATTGAGGGTATTGTTGATGGCAGCGGCGAGTTCAGGGGTGAGTTTCTCTTGTTCTTCTATTGACTTAAGGATAGTTTGCTTACGCTCATTCAACTCTCGTAGATACCCTAAACGGCTCTCCAGTTGACGAAGTTGGGTATCATCTAGCCCACCGGTCACTTCTTTACGATAACGGGCAATAAAAGGAACAGTGTTTCCTTCATCCAGCAGTGTGATAGCAGAAAATACCTGTTTCGTCTGAACTTGTAGCTCTGCTGCAATTATTTGGCTTAGAGTTTCATTCATGTCGCTTTTAATACCTAATCAATGAATAATAAAAAAATTTATGGCACTGTTATACTTGCACAGAGGCAGAATTTCTAGGGCGAACTTTATTAAAGTCAAAGAATAATTCTGTATATAATTTATAATTATCTAACTTGCTTACTAATTTATAAAGGTTATGAATAAGAGTCTGTTAATCACACGCGAAGGCTGGGATGCTCTGGACAAAGAACTTAAGTACCTTTGGAAAGAAGAGCGTCCAAGAGTGACCCAATCCGTTTCTGAAGCCGCAGCACAAGGCGACCGCTCAGAGAATGCGGAATATATTTACGGCAAAAAACGCTTGCGAGAAATTGATCGTCGAGTTCGTTTTTTATCTAAAAGATTGGATCAACTCAGGATTGTCGAACCTGACCCACGGCAAGAAGGGCGTGTTTTTTTTGGGGCATGGGTTAAACTAGAAGATGATGATGAAAATATCAGAATATTCCGGTTAGTGGGTGCTGACGAATTTAATCCCTCTAAAAATTGGATTTCGATTGACTCTCCAGTAGCTCGAGCACTAGTTGGTAAGCAGGTTGACGATGAAATTACTGTCAACACGCCGGGGGGGATTGTGACCTATTCGATATTAGAAATTAGTTATAAACCTCTAGCCCTATAACGCGTAAAATTATTCATTAAATTTCAAGTTGATGGTAAATTAGAGCATTAACTATTTTATATTTAACTTATACGCAAAATAATTAAGTTATATACCACTATCACAGGCTAGCGAAAAAACGCATTAATATGATGAGGCGATCATTTAGATAACTGTGAATTTGGTGACACCCATAATTTTTGGGAATGGTGGGTATGCTCTTATTTTTAAAGATAATTTCAATAGATTGCACATCTTGAGGGCTACAAAATGCAAGAAAGTTATAAAGTTCTTGTTGTCGATGATGATATGCGTTTACGTGCCTTACTAGAACGCTATCTCACGGAACAAGGGTTTCAGGTACGTAGTGCCGCCAATGCAGAACAAATGGATAGGATCCTCACGCGAGAATCTATTCATCTTATTGTTTTAGATTTAATGTTGCCGGGTGAAGATGGCCTGTCAATTTGTCGCCGTTTGCGTAGTCAAAATAATCCGATTCCGATTATTATGGTGACGGCAAAAGGTGAAGAAGTTGATCGTATTGTCGGTTTAGAAATTGGTGCCGATGACTACATCCCGAAACCATTTAACCCGCGTGAATTATTGGCGCGTATCCGTGCGGTATTACGTCGTCAAGCAAACGAACTACCTGGTGCACCATCTCAGGATGATGCCATTATCACATTCGGTAAATTTAAACTTAACCTTGGTACTCGTGAAATGTTCCAAGGCGAAGAAAATATGCCTTTAACCAGTGGTGAGTTTGCCGTACTAAAAGTGCTGGTTTCGCATCCAAGGGAACCATTATCTCGTGATAAGCTGATGAGCTTGGCGAGAGGCCGTGAATACAGTGCGATGGAACGTTCAATTGACGTGCAAATCTCACGTTTACGCCGTATGGTTGAAGAAGATCCTGCTCATCCCCGCTATATCCAAACAGTTTGGGGACTGGGTTACGTGTTTGTACCGGACGGTAGTAAAGCATGAAGCGATTGAGGTTCTCTCGCCGTAGTACATTTTCTCGTTCGTTATTTTTGTTCGTTGCCTTATTGTTTGCCAGCCTTGTCACCAGCTATATGGTGGTATTGAACTTTGTTGTGATGCCAAGTTTGCAACAGTTTAATAAAGTACTGGCTTATGAAGTACGAACTTTAATGACGGAAAAGATGGTGCTGCAAGATGGAACCACTGTGCGGGTTTCTCCTGCATTGCGTAAAAAGATTTATAATGAGTTAGGGATCACATTTTATGCCCAATCAGCTGCCATGGAAGAAGGCTTAAATTGGGCTAAAGAATATGATTTCCTCAGTGAAAACATGTCTGAATATATTGGCGGTGAAGCTAAAGTCCGTTTAGAACTTGGCCGCGAATATCCTATTCTTTGGCTAACGTCTTATCTTGCCCCCGATATCTGGGTACGGGTACCTTTGACCGAAATAGGGCAAAACCAATTCTCGCTAGTATTCCGTTATACATTAGCAATCTTTCTGTTTATTTTTGCCGGTGTTTGGCTCTATATCCGTTATCAAAATAAACCCTTACTGGAGCTTGAATACCATGCTGGTCAAGTAGGTAAAGGGGTTATTCTGCCTGCTATGCAGGAAAAAGGCGCCGCAGAGGTAAGAGCCGCAATTCGCTCCTTTAACCATATGGCAGCCGGCATCAAAACACTTGAAAATGACCGTACTATATTAATGGCAGGGGTCAGCCACGACCTCCGTACACCATTAACACGCATACGTTTAGCGACGGAAATGATGAGTCCAGAAGATGGTTATCTTGCTGAATCCATCAATAAAGATATTGAAGAGTGCGATGCGATCATTGGTCAATTCATGGACTACCTGAAGACCGGTCAAGAAATGAATATGGAGTTCTGTGACCTGAATGCAATCTTAAATGAAGCCGTCACCGCGGAAAGCAGTGTTACAGGTGAAATTGAAACGGCATTTGAGCCAGGTAATCTGATTGTGAATGCCAATCCATTGGCGATTAAGCGGGCAATTACGAATATGATCGTGAATGCCTATCGTTATGGTAATGGTTGGATTAAAGTCAGCAGTGGTAAAAACGAAGACTCAGTCTGGTTCCAAGTGGAAGATGATGGTGCAGGAATTAAGGAAGAGGATATCCAACGTCTCTTTCAACCGTTTGTGCAAGGGGAAAAAGCGCGTAGCAATAAGGGAACAGGCCTTGGCTTAGCGATTATCCGCCGTATTGTCGACGCCCATGAGGGCAGTATCGAAATTCATAAAAGCGAACGGGGGGGTTTTGCCATTCGCGCGCTGTTACCATTGAAAGAAAAAGAAGAATAACAGGCTGTTAGTGAAATGAGCTGTCAGCCTATCTCATCTCTTTAACTAAAATATTCTTAAATTGTATTCATTCCTAATTATTTACCTCATAAAACATGCCGTTTATAAATAAAATAATCGTTATATAAAAGACTCAGCAATTGTTTCGTTTGGATAATAGATCCAAATAAAATAATTGGGTGAATCTATGCAGATTAATTTTTTTAAAACGATCCGTTCTTCTCAAAGTCAAAATGCATGCGCGAGGATAGAAGGAAAGGGAGACCAATCTGCCCTATTTCAAAAAATAAAGCGTACACGATGTACCATAATAGGGTTCTTTCAAGAACCTAAAAAGGTGGCTACACCGGTGACGTGGGGTCGACAACTGACCGCGGTTATCCAATCACCGGAACATCAATTGGCAACATCAAAATCACCGCTATCTATTCCAGTACCGCCGCCAATGCCTGAGTTTGGTACTCCGCTTGCTCAACCAACAAAAGCAGGGAAAATAGGGATGGGGCAAGTGTTTGCGGAGCTAAAAAGTTGTCAGGCTTTTATCAATCATGCCAAAAAGCGTGAGGGGCTTGAAAAAAACGCAGTGGCTTCAACCGATACGCCACCGCCCCCTCCGCCGATGGCAAAGTTTCTGGGTATTGGCAAAATGACTGTTGCTCCGCAAACTCAGGGGGAAAAAACCGGCATGGCGCAAGTGCTGGCGGAGCTAAAAAACCATCAGGTTTTTATCAATAATGCCAAAAAGTGTGAGGGAGTTGAAGAGACCTCAGTGGCTCCAACCGATACGCCACCGCCCCCTCCGCCGATGGCAAAGTTTCTGGGCATTGGCAAAATGGCTGTTGCTCCGCAAACTCAGGGGGAGAAAACCGGTATGACGCAAGTGCTGGCAGAACTGAAAAATCATCAAGTTTTTATCAATAATGCCAAAAAGTATGAGGGGCTTGAAGAAACCTCAGTGACTTCAATCGATACGCCACCGCCCCCTCCGCCACTGAAAGGCATCCACAAAATGACGACGCCCTCTCAAACTCAGGGAAAGAAAGTCGGTATGGAGCAAGTGCTGGCTGAGCTTAAGGAGTATATGCTGCACAAAGCAAATAAAGAATAATGTCGGTCTATGTGTATTTTGAAATTGGATATAAGATCGATTATTGTCGCTAACGTGCTCATTTTACGCGTCAATGGGCACGTCATGGCGGTTTGCTTGTTAGGTGTTTAACCATCGTTATTTGCTGTAGCGCTTAGAAAATCATAAAGCGCGTATCTTGCAATGAACTGTTATCTATCCCCTCATGACAAGTGTATGCGCTTTTTGCTATGGTGAGCAGAGCAGTATTGATCGATCCTGAGAGGCGGCAAAAAAGAATTGTGCGACTTTTTTATGACAGAGTGTCATTTTTGCCTCATGACAGATTGGCCGAGTATTATATTTCTTACCATCTGATTTTATTGTTAATTTTTTTTATTGGCCTTCCGCTTTGCTTCAATAAATACGCTAAAATAATCAATTGTCATAAAACTGTCATAAATCAGACATGTTGTTGTCATCAAATTGTCCTATTTTTCCTACCGTGACATTTCACCAACAATTTACACTTAATTGTTTCTATACATCCCCGGAGGGATTATGAAAATGATGCGTACAACCTTAGCTAGCGTAATGGCAGCAACTCTTTCAATGACTGCGATGTCTTCTTTTGCTGCCACAAGCTTAACTGGCGCGGGTGCAACATTCCCTGCCCCTGTTTACGCTAAGTGGGCGGACTCTTATCAGAAAGAAACAGGTAATAAAGTGAACTACCAGGGAATCGGTTCTTCTGGTGGCGTTAAACAAATTAATGCGAAAACAGTTGATTTCGGTGCATCTGATGCGCCATTGACTGATGAAAAATTGAAGCAAGATGGCCTGTTCCAGTTCCCAACAGTTATCGGCGGCGTTGTCTTGGCCGTTAATGTGAAAGGTATCCAGTCTGGTCAATTGACATTAGACGGAACGACGTTGGGTGACATCTATCTTGGCAAAATCACCAAATGGAATGACCCCGCAATTGCTAAGCTGAACCCTGATGTTAACTTACCAGACCAAAATATTGCGGTAGTAAGACGTTCTGATGGTTCCGGTACCACTTTTGTCTTCACTAGCTATTTATCGAAAGTGAGTTCAAATTGGAAAAATGACATCGGTGCGGGTTCAACGGTTAATTGGCCGAAAAACAGCGTAGGTGGTAAAGGTAATGATGGCGTTGCAGCCTTCGTTCAACGTCTACCAGGCTCTATCGGTTATGTTGAATATGCTTATGCAAAACAGAATAATCTTGCTTATACTAAACTCGTTTCAGCGGATGGTAAGGTGGTTTCACCAACAGGTGAAAGCTTCAGTGCGGCAGCGAAAAAAGTGGACTGGTCTAAGTCATTCGCTCAAGACCTGACTAACCGTGATGGTGAAAATGCATGGCCAATCACATCCACCACATTTATCTTAGTTCATAAAGATCAAGCGAATGCAGAAAAAGGAAAAGCGGTGCTCGACTTCTTTAACTGGGCTTACGAAAAAGGTGGTCAACAAGCTGAAGCATTAGATTACGCTGTACTACCCGCAGAAGTTGTGACAGCAATACGTGCAGCATGGAAAACAGAAGTTAAAGATAGCCAAGGTAAACCACTGTTTTAATCAGTGAACCTCGGGTTGGCAATGGATGGCGGATGCTTAGGATTAACATCCGCCTTCTGACGTAGTAACTAAATCCTACTAATAAAGTAGGTGTAGGATGAGACAAAGCGCATGGCCGAGAAAACAACGGCATTTAAAGCACCGAGCAAGTCAGGCGATGTGATATTTAGCGCATTGGTAAAAATTGCCGCACTAATCACTTTGTTAATGCTTGGTGGCATCATTATTTCCCTTATTTTTGCCTCGTGGCCGAGTATGCAAAAATTTGGGTTTTCGTTTTTATGGACTAAGGAATGGGATGCACCCGCGGAGGAGTTTGGGGCATTAGTGCCAATTTATGGCACCATTGTGACGTCATTGATCGCCCTGATTATTGCTGTACCCGTCAGTTTTGGTATTGCACTTTTCTTAACGGAACTGGCTCCTAACTGGTTAAAACGCCCTTTAGGTATTGCGATTGAATTGCTCGCAGCAATTCCAAGTATTGTTTACGGTATGTGGGGGCTATTTGTTTTTGCGCCTCTGTTTGCTGAATATTTCCAAGAGCCTGTCGGCAATGTGATGTCAAGTATCCCGATTGTCGGTGAGCTTTTCTCGGGTCCTGCATTCGGGATTGGTATTTTGGCGGCAGGGATTATCCTCGCCATTATGATCATTCCTTACATTGCCTCCGTTATGCGTGACGTATTTGAACAAACACCCGTCATGATGAAAGAGTCGGCATATGGTATTGGTTGTACCACATGGGAAGTGATCTGGAATATTGTTTTACCTTATACCCGTAATGGTGTGATTGGTGGCGTCATGTTAGGCCTTGGCCGTGCTCTTGGCGAAACCATGGCGGTGACCTTTGTCATCGGAAATACTTATCAACTGGATAGCTTCTCGTTATTTATGCCAGGAAACAGTATTACGTCAGCACTAGCGAATGAGTTTGCCGAAGCAGAAAGTGGATTACACACTGCTGCACTGATGGAACTTGGGTTAATTCTCTTTGTTATCACCTTCATTGTTCTGGCGATATCAAAACTCATGGTTATGCGCTTAGCGAAGAACGAGGGCCGTTAATATGTCGACATCTCAACATTTTGTTATTAACGAAAAAGAACGTGCCCGTCGTCAAGCATGGCGTCGTCAGATTAACCGAATGGCCTTATTTGTTTCAATGTTAACCATGGCCTTTGGTCTGTTCTGGCTGGTTTGGATTTTATTTTCAACGGTGACCAAAGGGATTGATGGGATGTCCCTTAACTTGTTCACAGAGATGACTCCGCCACCGAATACTGAAGGTGGTGGCCTCGCTAACGCCATCGTCGGAAGTGGCTTGTTGATTCTGTGGGCAACGGTGATAGGCACCCCTTTAGGTATCTTAGCAGGGATCTATTTGGCAGAGTATGGCCGTAAATCATGGCTCGCTTCTGTAACGCGTTTCATTAATGATATTTTGTTATCTGCACCATCAATTGTTGTAGGTCTGTTTGTCTATACCATTGTGGTTGCACAAATGCAGCACTTCTCTGGCTGGGCAGGCGTTATCGCTTTAGCACTGTTGCAGATTCCGATTGTTATCCGCACAACGGAAAATATGTTGAAACTGGTGCCGGATAGCTTGCGTGAAGCCGCATATGCGTTAGGTACGCCAAAATGGAAAATGATTTTATCTATTACGCTTAAAGCATCTGTATCCGGGATTATTACAGGGATCTTGCTAGCGATTGCTCGTATTGCGGGTGAAACCGCACCATTACTGTTCACTTCTTTGTCGAATCAGTTCTGGAGCACAGATATGAGTGAGCCAATTGCTAACTTGCCTGTGACTATCTTTAAATTTGCGATGAGTCCGTTCTCGGAATGGCAACAACTGGCATGGGCAGGGGTTCTATTAATCACCCTATGTGTCCTGTTAATTAACATTATCGCACGCGTTGTGTTTGCTAAGAAAAAACACTAACACCCGGATTGAATAGAGATTTATAGAGAGAAGTTGCCATGATTAATGCAAATCAGATCGCAAACAGTAAAATTCAAGTACGTGACCTTAACTTTTATTACGGTAAATTCCACGCACTAAAAAATATCTCGTTAGATATTGAAAAAAACAAAGTCACCGCATTTATCGGCCCATCCGGTTGCGGTAAATCAACGCTGCTGCGTACCTTTAATAAAATGTATGAGCTGTACGGTGAGCAGCGAGCAGAAGGTGAGATTCTGCTAGACGGTCAAAATATTTTGACTGATAAACAAGATATCGCGTTATTACGTGCCAAAGTCGGTATGGTATTCCAAAAACCAACACCCTTCCCGATGTCTATTTATGACAACATTGCCTTTGGTGTCCGTTTATTTGAAAAGTTATCGCGTGTTGAGATGGACGAACGTGTTCAGTGGGCGTTAACCAAAGCTGCGCTGTGGAATGAAACCAAAGATAAACTGCATCAAAGTGGTTATAGTCTTTCTGGTGGTCAGCAACAGCGCTTGTGTATCGCTCGTGGTATCGCTATTCGCCCTGAAGTTTTATTATTAGATGAGCCATGTTCAGCCCTTGACCCCATTTCAACTGGGCGTATTGAAGAGTTGATCAGCGAACTCAAATCTGAATATACCGTGGTCATTGTCACTCACAATATGCAACAGGCTGCACGTTGTTCGGATTATACGGCCTTTATGTATTTAGGTGAGTTGATTGAGTTTAATGACACAGACAAGATGTTTACCACACCTGAAAAGAAACAAACCGAAGACTATATTACAGGTCGTTACGGTTGATAGGGAGCCGATTATGGATACGCTGAATCACAACAAACATATTTCTGGGCAGTTCAATGCTGAATTGGAACATATCCATACAGAATTGATGACAATGGGAGGGCTGGTTGAAGAACAGCTCACCAAAGCGATCACTGCCATGCATAATCAGGATGAGGCTCTTGCGCGCGAAGTTATCGAAAATGACCATAAAGTGAATATGATGGAAGTGGCTATTGACGAAGAGTGCGTGAAAATCATTGCTAAGCGTCAGCCAACAGCCAGTGACTTACGCCTCATTATGGCTATTTCAAAAACCATCGCTGAACTCGAACGAATTGGGGATGTTGCCGATAAGATCTGCCAAACAGCATTAGAAAAATTCTCTCATCAACATCAACCTTTGCTGGTTAGCCTTGAGTCATTAGGGCGTCATACGGTACAAATGTTGCATGATGTGCTTGATGCTTTTGCGCGAATGGATTTGGAAGAAGCGATTCGGATTTATCGAGAAGATGAAAAAGTTGACCAAGAATACGAAGGAATAGTACGTCAACTGATGACGTACATGATGGAAGATCCAAGGACGATCCCAAGTGTATTAACGGCATTGTTCTGTGCCCGTTCGATTGAACGTATCGGAGATCGATGCCAAAACATTTGCGAATTCATTTTTTACTATGTGAAAGGGCAAGATTTCCGTCATGTAGGTGGCGATCAATTGGAAAAAATGATCACCAAAAAATAACGGTCAAACTTTGCGTTGTCGCATTGTTGGTTGTCATTACCAACCCCAGTCACAGACTTATGTGTGTGACTGGGGTTTTGTTTTTTATCGCCAGCGTCAACACGTGTGAGTGAGGTTATTGAGCGTCGTTTTCGTTCATTTCGATATGCTTAGAGTGTTTTTATGTGATGCAGATTTTAGGTTTTTGGTGATCTTTTAAAAGACTCCCGTTATCACGCTATTTTCATATGATATTAAACACGGACGAGTTAGTTAGAAAAAACCGTTTATTCATCCTCATTAAAGGTCCTCATAACGATTGTACGCATCAAACAACCCTTAAAGGTAACGTGAATCATTTTACAGACTCTCTTCATTGCTTGGTGACCTATTTTTCTGCGTATATTCTTTTTTGATATAAATATATCATTTAATAGTATTTCAAGAGATAAGCCTTCCTTGATAATTTGTGGTAGTCGATTTACATAAATTTACCGTCAGAGGTGTTCAATGAAAGCTCGCGTTTTAACTACCGCACTACTTGCAGGCCTTGCGCTGGTGGCCAATGTCGCCAATGCAGATAAATTGGATGATATTAAGCAAGCTGGTGTTATTCGTATCTCTGTGTTTGACAGTAATCCACCATTTGGCTTTATTGACCCACAAACAAAAAAACTCGCGGGCTATGATGTTGATATCGCGCAAGCGATAGCCGATGACCTCGGCGTGAAATTGGAATTGCGTCCAACTAACCCAGCTAACCGTATTCCTCTACTGACCTCAGGTAAGGTCGATCTCATTGGGGCAAATTTCACAATTACTGACGAACGCGCTAAGCAGGTTGATTTCTCGATTCCGGATTTTGCGACAGGGCAGAAGTTTATTGCTCGCAAAGGGGTCTTGAAAACGCCTGACGATATTGCCCCATTACGTATTGGTGCGGATAAAGGCACGGTACAGGAAGTGACCTTACGTGAGCGTTATCCAAATACGAAAGTGATCTCTTATGATGACACGCCACAAGCATTTGCTGCTTTGCGCAATGGTAATGTCCAAGCGATAACGCAAGATGACGCGAAGTTAGTCGGTCTGCTGGGTAACTTGCCAGAAAAAGTGAAGGCTGATTTTGAAATATCTCCGTTTAGTATCACTCGTGAATATCAAGCGGTTGCAGCAGTAAAAGGTGAAACGCGTTTAATCGAAAATGTGAATAACACCTTGTTGAAATTAGAAAAAGAAGGCAAAGCAGAACAGATTTATAACCGTTGGTTTGGCCCTGATACTAAGGCAGCGCAACCTCGCGGTGAATTCAAATTCGCTCCTCTTGAACAACAAAAATAATGATAACCATCTGATATATCGATTCAATATATTGAATCAGCACTTCAGAATAAATAACCCCGCTCATTATTGCGGGGTTCTTAGTTATACAAGGCAGCAGTTATGTTTGAAAAATTTATTAGCGGCGAATTTTTTTCTCAGCATTTTTTGGCTCCTGAGTATTTGGAATGGTTTGGCTATGGCTTTTTGCTGACGATTTGGATCTCGGTTTGTACCATCATTGCTGCAACGCTATTAGGTTTTGTCGTTGCCGCGGCAAAGGATAGCCAAATTGCCCCGCTACGTTGGGGGGTCAGTGTGTATATTTCCATTTTCCGTAATACACCTTTACTGGTTCAACTGTTTTTTTGGTATTTTGCGTCAGGGGAGATTTTATCATCGGAGATGATGGCATGGCTCAATACACCGCATGAAATCCACGTGGTAGGTATCACGCTGAGCTGGCCTTCATTTGAATTCTTAGCGGGTTTTGTTGGGTTAACATTATATACGGTACCATTTATTGCTGAAGAAATACGCTCAGGGATCCGTGGTGTACGCCAAGGCCAAAAATATGCAGCCTTTGCACTTGGTTTAACGGGATGGCAAGCCATGAAACATGTTGTGTTGCCACAGGCGGTGAAAATCGCCATGCCTCCTTTACTGGGGCAATACATGAATGTTGTTAAGAACTCGTCGTTAACCATGGCAATTGGTGTTGCTGAGCTCTCTTACGTCTCACGCCAAGTGGAAAGCCAAACATTACAAACATTCACTGCATTTGGCCTCGCAACAGTGCTGTATATCGCCATTATTGCGGTTATGGAAGGCTGGGGACAATGGCGAGTGCAACGAAATTTAGTGGAAGGGGTATAAGATGGATTTTTCAGTGATTGAACAAAATTGGCAATATTTGTTATTTGGCGCTTTTCCTGATGGTCCTATAGAAGGTGCAGCCCTTACACTGATTATCAGCTTAATTGCGGGTGCCGCATCGATTGTGCTGGGAACACTTAGCGGTGTTGCATTAGCCATGTTACGAGGGTTTTGGATGAACCTATTCGCGGCTATTTTAGGCTTTTTCCGTGCTATTCCAGTCATTATGCTAATTTTTTGGACCTATTTCTTCTTACCTGTGGTACTCGGAACAGAAATACCGGGCATCGCTTCGGTCGTTTGTGCGCTCGCATTAATCACCTCTGCCTATTTAGCTCATGCTGTAAAAGCAGGTATTCTTGCTATCGGGAAAGGGCAATGGCAGGCCGGATTATCATTAGGCTTTAGCCGCTGGCAAGTTTTATGGCAAATTGTCTTACCGCAAGCATTACGTATGATGGTTCCTTCATTTATTAATCAATGGGTGGCTTTGATTAAAGACACTTCCCTTGCTTACATTGTTGGTGTCGCGGAATTGTCATTTTTGGCGACACAAGTGAATAACCGTGAAATGGTGTATCCACTCGAAATTTTCTTATTTGTTGCCTTTATTTATTTTGTTATGTGCTTAACGTTAGAGATGATCGCGAACTTCGTGGCAAAACGTTTAAATAGTCATCAAGGGGCTAAACCATTTGCGCCAAAGCGTGCCTTGCTATTTTGGCGTAGACAAAAACTACTCGCGTTATCTTAATCAATTCAAGGTGGCGATTGCTGATGGGGTCGCCACTGCTTATGCAAATTTTATTTTTCTACTGTCTATTTCAATTCATCTTGTTGTATCAGTAAGTTAACTCATTTATGGATCTTTGATTTACGCAAACGTTTTCTTTTTTTCATTTTAACGGTAACACTCTCGATTTGTTTGTTGTAGGATAGGGCGAAAAAAACTTTTTTTGGGCGCTATATCTAATGAGTAATCAATCTTCTAGCTCTGGACAACAACAGGGTCTGTTTCAACGCGTGTTTAAATTACAAGAACACGGGACAACGGCGAAAACAGAAGTCGTTGCGGGCTTCACCACCTTTCTCACAATGGTCTACATTGTCTTTGTTAACCCTCAAATCTTATCTGTCGCTGGGATGGATATTAAAGCTGTTTTCGTCACCACCTGCTTAATTGCGGCGATAGGCAGTATTCTTATGGGGCTGTTGGCAAATCTGCCAATCGCAGTAGCTCCAGCGATGGGGCTAAATGCTTTTTTTGCGTTTGTCGTCGTCAGTGCGATGGGATATTCATGGCAAGTGGCGATGGGGGCTGTATTTTGGGGAGCCGTTGGCTTATTCATTTTGACCCTATTCCGTATTCGTTATTGGATCATCGCGAATATTCCATTAAGTTTACGCGTTGGTATCACCAGTGGTATCGGACTGTTCATTGCGATGATGGGGCTGAAGAACTCGGGGATTATTGTGGCGAACCCAGATACACTCGTCTCTATCGGTAACTTTACCCAACATAACGTGTGGTTAGGGGCTTTGGGCTTTTTCATTATTGCGATCCTAGCGGCACGTAATATCCATGCGGCAGTGCTGGTCTCCATTGTGATCACAACCTTAATTGGCCTTGCATTAGGGGATGTGCAGTTCAATGGTATCTTCTCTATGCCGCCGAGCGTGATGACCGTTGTTGGCCAAGTTGATATTATGGGATCCTTGGATTTAGCGCTATCAGGCGTTATTTTTGCTTTTATGTTAGTTAACTTATTTGACTCTTCGGGCACCATGATTGGTGTGACAGATAAAGCTGGGATCACGGATGCGCGTGGAACTTTCCCTCGCATGAAGCAGGCGCTCTATGTCGACAGCCTCAGTTCTGTCGCGGGTTCGGCGATGGGAACCTCCTCCGTTACTGCTTATATTGAAAGCTCTTCTGGCGTGTCGGTTGGCGGACGTACAGGGTTAACTGCCATTGTGGTTGGTGTGTTATTCCTATTGACCATGTTTATCTCACCACTAGCGGGTATGGTTCCTGCTTATGCGACAGCTGGCGCGCTGATCTACGTTGGGGTGTTGATGACATCAAGTTTAACGCGTGTGAAATGGGATGACTTAACGGAATCAGTTCCTGCATTTATTACTGCGGTGATGATGCCCTTTAGTTTTTCGATCACGGAAGGGATCGCGTTAGGCTTTATCGCTTATTGCGCAATGAAAGTGGGTACCGGCCGCTGGCGCGAGTTGGGGCCATGCGTCATTTTAGTTTCCGTTTTATTTATTTTAAAAATGGTTTTAGTTGACGCTTAATCTTCTTTCCTATCAAACGGCTCCAATCGTCGGAGCCGTTTTGTTTATCAACTCCTCTCTATGACAGACAATTCGAGCTATAATCAACAAAGCTGCCATGCAAAATACAAAAAAACCGTTTTAATTGCTGCGCAAATGCTTTCACAGCTTGAGGGATTCTGCTAGATTCCGCAGCAGAAACTGACTTATCAAGGTATCAGACCATGAATTCACCAAAAAAACCGGCAAGTAAAACTGCTAGCAAAACGAAGAAAAAGTATCGCAAAACAAAAGAAGAGCTCAATGCAGAAGGGCGTGAGCGTAAGCGCCAGAAAAAGCATCGTGGCAATAAATCGGGGGCTCGCTATCAAGAAAAATCGTCTAATAGCCAGTCTGGCAAGCAAAACGACAGCCTTGACCCACGCCTTGGTAGCAAAAAACCAGTCCCATTGGTGGTTGATGCAAATGCCGTTTCCACACGTACGACGCCAGTAAAAGAGCCTGTCGCAAAAGTGAAATTATCACCCGAGCAAGAGCTAGAAATGCTGGAGCAGGACGATCGTTTAGATAGCTTATTAGCGCGTTTAGAAGAGGGTGAAACGGTCACCACGGAAGAGCAAAAATACATTGATACTTGTTTAGACCGTATTGATGAGTTGATGTCTATTCTGGGTATCGAGCTCACTGATGAAGAAGAAGAGGAAGATGAAGAAAAACTGGATGACATTATGCGCATCTTGAAAAGTAAATAAGCGTCTTTTTCACTCCCCCTGCTTGCTGGGGGGAGTATTGAACAAATTTCATTCAAACTGTATCACTTTTGGTGTTGCATCAACTCTCACCGCCCAATCACAAGTTATAATTTCTTTTATGTTATTATGTCGTGTATATAAGTTAGCCAATAAAAAAACATAAGATGTGGCCTGTAAACCGGCATTCGGCCAATTAAGGAATGTTAATGTCAGAGCAAAATATCGTTTGGGATCTTTCTCTTATCCAAAAATATAATTATTCAGGACCCCGCTATACGTCATACCCGACGGCCTTAGAGTTTAATCAGTCGTATGATGAACGTGCATTCGTGGCGGCAACGCAACGCTATCCTGAAAATCCATTATCGCTCTATGTTCACATCCCATTCTGCCATAAGCTCTGTTATTTTTGTGGCTGTAATAAGCTAGTGACACGGCAAAAGCATAAAGCAGATGAATATTTACAAGTTATTGAAAAAGAAATTATTCAGCGTGCCGCACTATTAAAAAATCGCACTGTGACGCAAATGCATTGGGGGGGAGGAACTCCAACTTATCTCGATAAAGCTCAAGTGAGCCATCTTGTCGCACTATTAAAAAAACATTTTCATTTCTCAAACGATGTTGAAATGTCGATTGAAGTTGATCCGCGTGAAATTGAACTCGACATGATCGATCACTTGCGGAGTGAAGGATTTAATCGCCTAAGTATGGGCGTGCAAGATTTTAATAAAGAAGTTCAGGTCTTGGTGAACCGCGAGCAGGATGAGGATTTCATTTTTGCGTTGATTAATCGAGCAAAAGAAACGGGGTTTACATCAACGAGTATTGACCTTATTTATGGGTTACCCAAACAGACACCAGAAAGCTTTGCTTTCACTCTGCAAAAAGTGATTGAGTTGTCGCCTGACCGCCTGAGCGTATTCAATTATGCGCATCTACCAAACCTCTTTGCTGCACAGCGTAAAATCAAAGATGACGATTTACCGAGCGCAGAGCAAAAACTCGATATCTTGCAAGAAACGATCGCGACATTAACGTCACAAGGCTATCAGTTTATTGGTATGGACCACTTTGCGAAGCCACAAGATGAGTTAGCGATAGCACAGCGCGAAGGCGTTTTACACCGTAATTTCCAAGGTTACACCACGCAAGGGAACTGTGATTTGTTAGGTTTAGGCGTGTCTGCTATCAGCATGCTTGGGGATAGCTACGCTCAGAACCAAAAAGATTTAAAAACTTATTATGCGCAGGTTGAAGAGCAAGGTCATGCGTTGTGGCGTGGTTTAGTATTAACCGATGACGATTGTTTGCGTCGAGATGTGATTAAGACGCTAATTTGTAATTTTCAGCTTCAATATGCACAAATTGAATCCCTTTATCCCATTAACTTTAAAGAATATTTCTCGGAAGACTTAGCCTTGTTAAAACCGATGGCGGAAGATGGGTTAGTTGAAATAACAAATACAGCAATTAAGGTATCCCCTCAAGGCCGTTTGTTGATTCGAAATATTTGTATGTGTTTCGATGTTTATTTACGCAATCAAATGCGTCAACGTCAATTTTCTCGAGTGATATAACCGATTGTGGCTCCGTGTTATGACGGAGCCATTGTCTTTTAACGAGCGATCTTTTCTAATAGTTGATAAGTTGCTGTAATGCGCTGAGGGATAGGTATCCATTTATTGGATAACATCACAATGGCAATTTTTTCTTCTGGAATAAATACAGCGTATGTGGCGAAGCCATTCGTTGAACCCGTTTTGTTATAATAAGCACGTATTTCTGGCGCCATAGCGGGTTTGATCAACTCAACTTTTTGCGGCTTTAGTGCCATATCATCACGATTACCCTGAAGCAATTGCGCCAAAGAAACTGGCCATGGATAGCTTTCCCACATCATATCTTGTACAAAAGAATCTGTGAGATAAACGCCCGTATGCGTATTCTCAACCGCCTCTTGCCAAGGTTTAGCCACTTTAATGGTCTGCATATTGATCTCTAAATAACGGATCAAATCTTTAGCATTTGATTTTAAGCCATAGGCTTCAGCATCAAGGATTTCAGGGGTAACTCGAACGGGTTGATCTTGCTTGTTATACCCTTGTGCATAATATTTTTCTTGGTTTTTAGGGACATGAATATAAGTATGTTTTAATCCAAGTGAAGGAAGCATCAATTTTTCCATCGCTTGAGAAAATGGCATATCAAGTTGTTTGGCTGTTACGATGCCGAGCAACCCAACGCCAAGGTTTGAATAAGCACGATATTGCCCAACGTTGTGCTCAGGAAGCCACTTTTGATAGTACTCGATCAGTTGCTTGTCAGTAGTGACACCATTTGGCACAAATAACGATAGACCTGACGTATGGGTCGCTAAATTCATCACGCTAACATTATCAAAAGCACTGCCTGTTAGCTCAGGTAAGTAATGGCTGACAGGTTGGCTGAAATCTAACTTACCTTGTGTTTGCGCATAAGCGGCAAGCGTTGCTGTGAAAGTTTTTGATAATGACCCGATTTCATACAATGTTCTATCCGAAACAGGTCGTTGGGTCTGCTTTGACTGTACACCATAGTGGTAAATTCTTTGCTGTCCATCCACAGAAATAGCAATAGACATACCCGGAATATTTTCTTGCTTCATCAGCGGTTTGATAATGTCATCAACCGCTTGTTGTGTCATCGCTGACGCTGAAAGTGAAGTAAAGGCTAAACTCAAAGCGACAAAAAGCCGTCCCTGACGAAAAATATTTTTCATAGAGTTATCCGTTAAAGTAAAAGTTTTCGTTGTTACTGACAAAATTCAGGTATGCTAATCCTTCAACATCAAATTTGTTGTAGAGTCGATGAATTCTGCATGTACTGGTGATTGGTAGAAAGTATGCCTATTTCCAACTCTGATTTAAAACGATATAAAATTCGATGAGGCAAAAGAAAAACTTATGTCAGGAAATTATCGTCATCGCCTTCCTCTAAATGCGTTGAGGGCATTCGAAGCTTCTGCCAGACATTTAAGCTTTACGCGAGCAGGTTTGGAACTGAATGTCACGCAAGCGGCGGTAAGCCAGCAGGTTCGCCTACTGGAAGAGCAACTTGGATTAGAGTTATTTGTTCGTTTACCTAGAGGGCTGGCATTAACCGATGAGGGGCTTGCTTTACTTCCTGTTTTGAGTCGCTCTTTTGACCAAATAGAGTCATTATTGCAACAGTTTGAGGATGGTCATTATCACGAAGTACTGAGTGTATCAGTCGTAGGAACTTTTGCTGTAGGCTGGTTGTTACCCCGTTTACCTGCTTTTACTGAGTTATACCCTTATATTGATTTGCGTATTATGACCCATAATAACGTGGTCAATTTAGCCGCAGAAGGTGTTGATTTCGCTATTCGTTTCGGTGAGGGGCTATGGCCATTAGCTGAAAATACGCCGTTATTTCCGGCCGCCCATACTGTGCTTTGTTCTGAAAAAATAGCCCATAAATTGCCCCATCCTTTGGACCTAAAAGAGCACCGTTTAATGCGTTCTTATCGTAAAGATGAATGGGAAAAATGGCAGATTGTAGCGGGACTTGAGCCGTGGCGTGTCAAAGGACCCATATTTGATTCCTCGCGCTTAATGGTTGAAGCAGCATTGCTGACCGACAGCGTAGCCCTTGCACCAAGTTGCATGTTTGAGCATGAATTAAGTGCGGGAACCTTAGTTCAACCATTTGATATCAGTGTAACACTCGGGGGATATTGGCTGAGCCGTTTAAAATCTCGCCCAATAACCCCAGCAATGGTGATTTTTCAAAATTGGTTACTGACTGAAGTTAAATCGTGATAAAGGGTTACTCGATGCCTAGCTCTTTTAATTTTCGAGTTAATGTATTGCGACCCCATCCAAGTAAACGAGCAGCCTCTTGTTTATGTCCATGAGTATGCTTAAGTGCACAGCTCAGCATGGTGTATTCCATTAACGGTACTGTTTGTGCAAGCAAATTTTCTTTCCCTTCCGCGAGAGCGTCTTGAGTCCATTGCTCAAGTAATTCAAACCATGCTGTATTATTGCTTGCGACATAATGGCATGTCGTGGATTCAGTGGATGCATCATTTTGCTGCTGGTGACCGAGTAAATCTTCAGGTAAGTCTTGTGGCAAAATTTCTTGGCTTGCCGCCATCACGGTGAGCCAGCGACACACGTTTTCCAATTGCCTGACATTACCGGGCCAATGATAGTGTTGTAAAAGACGTTCACTCTCTGGATGCAGCAATTTGCTATCAACCCCAAGCTCTTTGGCGGTATTTTGCAAGAAATAGTATGCAAGGCGGGGAATGTCCTCGATTCTTTCTCGTAATGGTGGGAGTTGCACACGAATGACATTTAAGCGATGGAATAAATCATCACGGAACAACCCTTCTTTAACCCGTTTCTCAAGATCTTGGTGAGTCGCAGCAATAATACGGACATCCACTTTTACAGGAGTATAGCCACCTATACGATAAAATTGCCCCTCCGCAAGTACCCTCAGTAGCCGCGTTTGGATATCGAGTGGCATATCACCAATCTCATCCAAGAATAGAGAACCGCCATTTGCTTGTTCGAAACGACCTTGCCTAACTTGTGTGGCACCGGTGAATGCCCCCTTTTCGTGACCAAAAAGTTCAGATTCAATCAGGTCTTTAGGGATGGCCGCCATATTTAGTGCAATAAAAGGCCCGTTGGCTCTAGGGCTATGTTGGTGTAGCGCATGAGCCACTAATTCTTTACCTGTTCCTGATTCACCATTAATTAGCACACTAATTGATGAGCGAGAGAGACGACCGATAATACGGTAGACCTCTTGCATAGCAGGAGCCTCACCTATCATGGTTGAAGAGACGCTTTCCATTTTTTGTTTGGGGTCACGTTCGACATGATTTTGTTCACGACTATGATTTAAGGCGCGTTCAACCAGCGCAACGGTTTCATCAATGTCAAAAGGCTTAGGTAGATAATCAAAAGCGCCCGATTGGTATGCATTCACCGCGGCATCAAGGTCAGAGTGCGCTGTCATAATAATAATGGGTAATAATGGGTGTGACTGTTTTAGCTGAGTGAGAAGGGCTAAACCATCCACACCAGGCATACGAATATCCGATAACAAAACATCAGGTTGGTCATGTGTTAGCGCCGCGAGGACGCTATCTGCGCTATCAAAACAGGTGCAATGAAAAGAGGCACTATTTAATGCACGCTCAAGTACCCAACGAATAGAACTGTCATCATCAACAACCCAGATTTTTCCCTGTTGCATTGTTATCTCCTATTTTTTAATTGGTAGATAAATAGAAAACTCGGTATGACCGGGCCAACTGGTAAATTCAATTTTTCCTGCATGTTGGTCAACTAAACTATGAACGATGGATAGACCTAATCCCGTGCCACCTAAGCGACCACTTACCATGGGGTAAAATAAGGTGTCTTGTATAGCTAATGGAATGCCTGGGCCATTATCTTCGATATCGATACGTGCCGCTAAGCGATAACGTTCACCTTGCAACATCACTTGAAATGCGGTGCGAGTTCGTAATGTAATCGTACCACCTGTCTCAGAAAGCGCTTGTAACGCATTACGAATAATATTTAGCAGAACCTGCTCAATTTGGTCAGGATAGTATTCAAGGTCAGGCAAGCTTGGATCATAATCGCGGACTAATGTGATGTTGTCTGGTTTTTCTAACGACACCAATCGGACGATATTTTCAGCGCTATGATGAATGCTTTGTTGTGTTTTAGGACCGGGGTATTGTGGGCCTAGTAACCGGTCAACCAAGGCTCTTAGCCGATCTGCTTGCTCAATAATGACTTGTGTATATTCGTTTAATTGTGGATCCGGCAAGGCTTTAGAGAGCAACTGAGCCGCTCCTCTTAGGCCGCCTAAGGGGTTTTTGATCTCGTGAGCAAGCCCTCTGATGAGCTCTCTTGCTGCTAATTGTTGGGCATTTTGTACTTGTTCTTGGCTTAGCCGACGTTGACTGTCTAATTGATAAAGCTCTAATAAAATAAATTGGCTAGAAAAAGGCTGTGCGCTTAACGCCATCACATGGGAGTGATTATTAAACACCAGCGTGACCTCGTTATCGGTAAAACTGTGGCCTTCTTTTAAGCTGTTTAACATTAATTCGTCATTTAAAGAGCAATAACTACAAAGAACAGGTAATGGTGTGCCATATATCTTGCGTTGACTTTGCGCAAGTATTTGCAAAGCCGCGTGATTAGCATAATGAATCACAAGGTCATAATCGACAATTAAGACGCTGTTTAACAGTGAGTTGAGGATGTGTTCCGGTGCTGGCAAATGTTCGGCTTTCATGTAATTCTGCTCCTGCACTATTTTGGTGCATTATACTTGATTTACCCAACAAAGCTGCAACTTGAATAACAATGCCGTCAATTTATCTATTACTAAAAAGTCAGAGAAAAGGCCCCATCAAAGATGGGGCAAATGTTTCACGGCAACAAAGACTAGCAGTGGAACGGCGTGTTACACACTGTAGTACATTTCAAATTCTAGTGGATGCGGCGTCATGCGGACACGTTGAATATCGTTACGCAGTAATTCAATGTAGGCGTCGATAGCGTCATTAGTGAAGACACCACCACGCGTTAAGAATTCGCGATTTTTATCTAATTCATTCAGCGCTTCTTCTAATGAACCCGCAACCGTTGGGATCTCTTTCGCTTCTTCTGGTGGCAAGTCATACAAGTTTTTATCCATTGCATCACCTGGGTGGATCTTGTTGATGATGCCATCAAGACCCGCCATCAGCTGGGCAGCAAACGCCAAATAAGGGTTAGCAGCAGGGTCTGGGAAACGAACTTCAATACGGCGCGCTTTGGTGCTAGCAACAACAGGAATACGGATAGATGCTGAGCGGTTACGTGCTGAGTAAGCCAACATAACGGGTGCTTCAAACCCTGGAACCAAACGTTTATAGGAGTTGGTTGTTGGGTTAGTGAAGGCATTCAACGCACGAGCGTGTTTGATAATACCGCCAATGTAGTAAAGCGCCATTTCAGATAACCCGCCGTACTTATCGCCTGCAAATAGGTTGATACCATCTTTTGACAGTGACATATGACAGTGCATACCTGAACCGTTATCGCCAACTAAAGGTTTTGGCATAAAGGTCGCTGTTTTACCATAAGCATGTGCGACGTTATGCACGACATATTTATAAATCTGAGTTTCATCCGCTTTTTTCGTCATTGTATTAAAGCGACATGCCACTTCGTTTTGTCCAGCAGTAGCGACTTCATGGTGATGCGCTTCAACCACTAAGCCCATTTCTTCCATTGTGGTACACATTGCAGAACGCAAGTCCTGTGAAGAATCGACAGGCGGAACAGGGAAATAGCCGCCTTTTACGCCTGGACGATGACCTTTGTTACCACCTTCATATTTAGTGCCGGTATTCCATGCCGCTTCAATATCATCGATATGATAGTAGCTGCTGTGCATGCTATTACCAAAACGGATGTCATCAAAGATGAAGAATTCAGGTTCTGGCCCAAATAACACGGTATCCGCGATCCCACTAGAACGTAAAAAATCTTCCGCGCGTTGAGAGATAGAACGAGGGTCACGGTCGTAACCTTGCATGGTACCTGGCTCAAGGATATCGCAACGAATGATCAATGTTGGATCCGCAAAAAATGGGTCAAGCATTGCAGTTGATGGATCTGGCATGAGCACCATGTCAGATTCGTTAATGCCTTTCCAGCCACCAATCGATGAACCGTCAAACATTTTGCCTTCTTCAAAGAAGTCTTCGTTGACTTGATGAGCAGGGATGGTGATGTGCTGCTCTTTACCTTTGGTATCAGTAAAACGCAAATCGATAAATTTTATTTTGTGCTCTTCTATCAGCGATAAAACGTGTTCTGAGGACATCGTCGGCTCTCCTGGTCAGGTCGGTTTTGCAAAATAATCACAGGCAGTTGGATTATTTTTTGCCATTATTTCTGGCTTTTCAGCGTCAGTTAATCAAGGTGTCACTTCTTACATAAAAATATAAGCGAAAAACGTGCCAACTTTTAAAATAGCCTAAATACGGCATATTACAACGTTATGACAAACGGATAAGGAAATAAACAGCAGTAATTGCACTAATATGGTGCAATTTGCTTTTTGATTGCACAGATGTAGTGCAATTTGACTAGGATGGGATTTAAATTGACGTAATAAAGTCGATTGATTGGCTATTTAGCCTTGTGCTTGACGTCTAAGCCCAAGGCTGTTCATTTTATAAAAATGGCTAAATAACAACATTATTCATCGATATTGTCAGTCAGTAATGTGTTTACTTGCTCAATTTGCTGTACTGCATCATTAATGATCTGTGCGATTTGGCGTGTTTGGGTTTCATTTAGTTGCTTTAGCACCATTTTATGGCGCAATAATGCTTTGAAACGGTGAACCGCCATTTCGATTTCTTCGGATAAATTACCGCCGTGCTGCATGTCGCGAGCTTTGGCTAATTTACGGAAAATAGTGGCCTCAATCTCTTGATTCGCTTTTAAATGTTCGGCACCTTCCGCGGTAATTTTGAAGCTTTTACGATTACGTTCAATTATTTCTGATTCAAGAAAACCTTGCTCTTCAAGTAACGTTAGCGTTGGGTAAACGACCCCAGGGCTTGGTACATATAAACCACTGGACGCTTCTTGAATATCTTTAATAATTTCATAGCCATAGCTTGGTTTTTTGGCAACTAATGACAGCACCATAATGTGCAAATCACCATGGTCGAATAAACGACGTAATCCACGTCCACGACCTTTATGACGACCTTCGCCATGTCTACGGCCCTTACCATGACAATGACGACCTTCACCATGACCATGATCTTCGCCGTGGCAACATTGATGTCCATGGCCGTCTTCATGGCGTGAATGATAAACATGACGGCAGGTATGAATTCGCATATAATCCTCCTTAATTAGATATATCGAATTAGCTTGAGTTAAATATAAATAGATATATCTAATTAGTCAATTTAGATATATCTAAATCACATTAAAAGGGTCGAAAACTAGATATTGTGCAAAAAAATCTATTTTTTATTCTTTTTTTAGGCGGATAATTAATGGTACAAAGTGTATTATTCTGCTACTTTGTGGTTTTTCAGTACTGATACGGGTTATTTTCTGATATATTCCGCGATTGTTACGCAACTGAATGTTTTTTAGTTAAAAACTTTTTATACAGTGATGGGTTTCACATTTATTCCACTTGTGCGGAAAAACGTGTAAAATAACAGCAAATTAACGTAGAAAGTATGCTTCCTATATCGATTTAGGCGCAATAAAGCATATTCCTTTCCTGTCAATTAAACGGTAAAAATCCTTGTCAATTCAAAACTTAAGAAATATCGCCATCATCGCTCACGTTGACCATGGCAAGACAACACTGGTTGGTAAATTACTACAGCAATCAGGCACGTTCGGTGAACGTGAAACTGTAGATGAGCGTGTTATGGACTCCAATGACTTGGAGAAAGAGCGCGGTATCACCATCCTTGCTAAAAACACCGCGATCAAATGGAATGACTATCGCATTAACATCGTAGATACCCCAGGCCACGCCGACTTCGGTGGTGAAGTTGAACGTGTTATGTCAATGGTTGACAGCGTTCTGCTGGTGGTTGATGCGACTGATGGTCCTATGCCTCAAACGCGTTTCGTTACCCAAAAAGCGTTTGATAATGGCTTAAAACCCATTGTTGTTATCAATAAAGTTGACCGCCCAGGCTCACGTCCTGATTGGGTAGTTGACCAAGTATTTGATTTATTCGTTAACTTAGGTGCAACGGATGAACAGCTTGATTTCCCTATTGTTTATGCATCTGCAATAAACGGTATTGCGGGTCTTGACCATACTGATATGGCTGAAGACATGACCCCACTTTACGAAGCTATCGTAAAATACGTTGAGCCACCAAAAGTTGATTTGGAAGGCCCTTTCCAGATGCAAGTATCACAGCTAGATTACAACAGCTACTTAGGTGTTATCGGTATTGGTCGTATCAAGCGTGGTACAGTGAAACCAAACCAGCAAGTGACGGTGATCGACAGCGAAGGTAACACTCGCAATGGTAAAATTGGTAAGGTACTGACTCACTTAGGTTTAGAGCGTATTGACTCTCAACAAGCTGAAGCTGGTGACATCGTTGCGCTGACGGGGTTAGGTGAACTTAATATCTCCGACACGATTTGTAACGTGGGGAATGTGGAAGCGCTGCCTGCATTAGCGGTAGATGAGCCAACAGTTAGCATGTTCTATTGTGTTAACACCTCACCATTCTGTGGTCGTGAAGGTAAGTTTGTGACATCTCGTCAGATTCTTGACCGCTTGAATAAAGAACTCGTTCATAACGTGGCGTTGCGTGTTGAAGAAACCCAAGATCCAGACGCATTCCGTGTTTCTGGTCGTGGTGAGTTGCACTTATCTGTTCTGATCGAAAATATGCGTCGTGAAGGTTTCGAATTGGCGGTTTCTCGTCCAAAAGTTATCTTCCGTGAAGTTGATGGTCGTAAACAAGAGCCATTTGAACAAGTGACCTTAGATGTTGAAGAACAACACCAAGGTGATGTCATGAAGGCGTTGGGTGAACGTAAAGGTGACCTACGCGATATGATGCCAGATGGTAAAGGTCGTGTACGTCTTGACTACATCATTCCTAGCCGTGGCCTGATTGGCTTCCGTACTGAGTTCATGACGATGACATCAGGTACTGGCTTACTGTATTCAACATTCAGCCACTATGATGATGTTCGTCCGGGTGAAATCGGCGGCCGCCAAAATGGCGTATTGATTTCAAACGGTCAAGGTAAAGCGGTTGCTTATGCACTGTACAGCCTGCAAGACCGCGGTAAGCTGTTCTTAGGTCACGGTGCAGAAGTGTATGAAGGCCAAATCATTGGTATTCACTCACGTTCAAATGACCTGACTGTTAACTGCTTAACAGGTAAGAAATTGACTAACATGCGTGCATCGGGTACTGACGAAGCCACAACGCTGTCGCCACCAATCAAAATGACTCTGGAACAAGCGCTTGAGTTTATTGATGATGACGAGTTAGTTGAGGTCACTCCACAGTCTATTCGCCTACGTAAGCGTCACTTGACTGAAAACGATCGCCGCCGTGCAAATCGTTCAAAAGATGACTAATTATCGTTAGCGAGATAGCTATCATGAAGAAGGCGCCCAAAAGGCGCCTTTTTTATCCGTATAGGCAGATGCGTTAAGGATGGAGTAGAGGATAAACCCCTGGGCCTATTGGTAAGCCGGCATAGTACCAACCTACGAGTAGTAATATCCAAACGCCAAAGAAGACTAATGGGTAAGGCAAAATTAAGGTGTAATAGGTGCCGAGTTGGGCATTTTTGTAATATCGCTGCAAGAAACCTAAAAATAGTGGCAAGAAAGGGGACATAGGCGCTAGCGGTAATACGGCAGAATCTGCAATGCGGAAAACTATTTGGGCAAAAGCTGGGTGGAAGCCTAATAAAACAAACATGGGCACAAAGATAGGCGCTAGGATAGACCAAATCGCCGAGCCACTCGCAATAAACATACATAAAAATGCGGATAAAAACATCAAGCCAATAAACGCAGGAACACCTGTCATCCCTAAATTTTCAAGTAAGTCAGTTAAACCTATTGCCATAAATTTCCCCATATTGCTCCAATTGAAAAAAGCAACAAACTGGGAAAGTGGGAAAACCATAACAATAAAGCCTGCCATGCTTTTCATTGGATCAACTAATAAATCAGGGATATCGTTTGGTTTTTTAATCTGCTTTGTCGAAATACCATAAGTAATAGATACCACAAAGAAGAAAATAATAATGACAGGAACAATGCCTTTAATGAAAGGAGATGGAATAACCGAGCCAGTTTGAGGGTCACGAAGCGGGGCGCCTTCCGGCACAACCATTAACGCAACAATAGCGATAAAGATGAGTGCTGAAAGTCCGCTCATTAATAACCCACGATTTTGTAATGGTGTCAGTTTTTCTAAGCGGTCATTAGAGGTTCCTTCCCATTTTGGTAGCCTAGGCTCAATAAATTTGTCCGTGAGTAATGCGCCAGCAATCGTTAAGACAATCACGGAAGTCGCCATAAAATACCAGTTATCAATCACACTAACATGTAAGTTAGGGTCAATGATCATTGCCGCCTCAGTACTAATGCCTGAAAGTAAAACGTCGGTGGTGACAATGAGTAAGTTAGCGGTGAATCCCGAGCCTACGCCGGCAATAGCGGCGAGTAAGCCTGCAACTGGGTGACGCCCTACCGCAATAAAAATTAATGCGCCTAATGGGGGCATGACGACAAGAGCCGCATCTGATGAAATATGGCTAAAAAACGCGATAAAGAGCACCATGTAACTGGCATAGCGTTTATTAATTCCTGACGCCATTTTGTACATTAAGGCTTGCAATAAACCTACTTTCTCAGCGAGACCCGCCCCGATAACTAATGCGAGAATTGCCCCAAGAGGCGCGAAGCTACTAAAGTTTTTGACGATATTAGGCAATATCCATTGAATGCCTTCAACGCTCAATAAATTCTTAACCGAAACCAGTTCACCGTTAGCGGGATTTTTGACGGATAAATCGAACCAAGACAGTATTGCAGTAGCAACCATTAGGATCGCGAGAAGATAGACGAAGAGAATAAAAGGATTAGGTATTTTATTCCCGACACGCTCTATCCAACGAAAAATAGCACCTGGACTTTTATTCATTGAAGTTGCAGTTTGATTCATGATGTTTTCCTATGTATTTGCAATTATTGTTATTTTTATAATTGTGATGGCGGGCGTTATGATTGTTATTTGCCCGCCAATGTCACGTTACTGCAATTTTGACGGCTTCACGTCAGATGGAATTGGACAGTGATAAGGTTGTTCATCACGCTGACGTTGGAATTCATTTTTTGCTTGAGCAAGTAAGCTGGGTGTCGTTAATAGTTCGACGGCAGTAGCGGCCATAATTTTTCCTGCTAATAACATGCCTTTATGCGCAATGGATGTTCTGCCTTGTGCAACTAATTGCCATGTATGTAGAGGCGTACCGAATGCAAAGCAGGGACTAAAACACTGTGCGGTCGGGGTCACCCAACTGACATCGCCCACATCGGTGGAGCCGTACATCAGTTCTTTTGATTCAACATAAGGTAAAACCTCATCTGTTAGCGCTTTATTGCCTTGACGTTCACCCCAATGAACCGCTTCTTCACCACCACTACGCGCTGCATTTAATTTGGCATTGCGTAAATCATCTTTAGTGAGTGTGGCATGGATCTCCTCGGCAAATTGGCGTTCTTGCGAGTCATATTCAGGAATGCCGTAAGTGGTAATATGTTGGTACATCGCTTTTTCAATCGTACGATTTGGTACATAATTTGAACATGCTTTATCAAAACGAATATCGAGTTCTGTACCTGTCATCAAGGCGGCACCTTTAGCGATATCAATAACGCGTTGATATATATCTTGAGCTTGGTCTAGTTGAGGAGCGCGTACAAGGTACAAGACTTCAGCATCGGCTTGAACGACATTTGGGGAGGCGCCCCCTGTATTCGTCACTGCATAGTGAATACGTGCTTCTTGGATAACATGCTCACGTAAGAATTGAACACCCACATTCATTAAACTGACGGCATCCAGCGCACTACGTCCTAAATGAGGTGAGTTTGCCGCATGTGCTGCAATACCTTTGAAACGGAACGCTGTCTGGATATTGGCAAGTGATTGCACATTAAAAACGCCACTGAAAGATTCAGGATGCCAGGTGACAGCAGCATCTACATCATCAAAGAGGCCTTCTCTTACCATGAAAGTTTTACCAGAACCGCCTTCTTCTCCAGGGCAGCCATAGAAACGTACGGTGCCTGACAACTGGTTTTCTTCGAGCCATGCTTTTACAGCAAAGGCTGAGGATAATGCGGCAGTGCCAAGTAAATTATGCCCACAACCGTGGCCGTTACCATTTTCAATAACAGGATTAGGTTGACTACAAGCCGAATGCTGACTTAAACCTGCAAGTGCATCGTATTCACCGAGTAAAGCAATAACAGGGGTACCTGAGCCAAAACTGGCGATGAACGCGGTTTCTATATCACCAACCCCTCTTTCAACCTGAAATCCCTCTTGCTCCAGCGCATCGGCAAGAAGATTAGCAGAAAAGGTCTCTTCAAACCGCGTTTCAGGGTGGTCCCAAATCGCATCACTTAACTGGGTAAAACGAGTACGATTTTGCTCAATATAATTATTAATAAAGGATGTGAATGTCTTACTCATGAGTTTTGCCTCCAAATTCAGGTAGCGAAAGCGCGATGGTCGCTAAGGTTTTGACGGCAACAGGCATGACATCTTCATCAAAATCAAAGCGCTCGTTGTGGTGACCCGCGCTTAATTCAGTACCGAAAATCATATAGGTTGCTTGTCCACCTTGTGCTTTTGTACGCTCCATAAAATAGGTCGCATCTTCTGAACCCGCAGCTTGAGGTTTATCTTTGATGACGGAGGTCAGCTCAGGGATTTTGTTCTGTGCAAGACCCATAATAAAATCGACCCATTCAGGGCTAGGGTGACTACTTTGTGCCGCTCCCATTAAGTTGATTTTGAAATCAACATCCTGCATTTTTGCTGCACCTTCGATGACATTAAGTGCTTTTTGATACATAAATTCGTTGATTTCATTCGTTTCGCCGCGTGTCTCGACTTTCATTAAGGCGTGATCGGCAATCACATTACGTCCGATACCTGCATTCAGTACGCCAACATTAATACGAGAGCTACCTTCACTGTGACGAGGGATAGCATATAGGCCAAGTGTCGCTTGAGCCGCAGCCACTAATGCGTTTTTACCTTCTTCGGGCCTTGCTCCCGAATGGGCTGCTTTACCATGAAATGTGACATCAAATTTAGTCGTAGCGAGAAAACTTTTGCTACCGCACACGAGTTCCCCTTTCGGAACACCTGTACCGATATGTATTGCGACAAAAAAATCCACATCATCGACCACACCCGCGGTTGCCATTGATTTTGCTCCGCGAGTTCCTTCCTCAGCCGGTTGGAAAATCAGTTTAATTCGACCTGTTAGCTGTGATTGAAACTGCTTCAATATATGAGCTAAACCAAGGCCAATAGCGGTATGTCCATCATGACCACAGGCGTGCATCATGTGTGAATTACAAGAAGCAAAGCCTTCTGCATGAGGGCGGTGTTGTGCGGTGAGATCCTCATTAAGGTCTAATGCATCCATGTCGACACGAAAGGCGAGTGTCGGTCCTGGTTTACCGGTATCTAATGTGGCAACGATACCGGTAAATCCGCCAGAAAAATGGGGAAGCCATTCTGTTAACGCACCTTGCTCAATAGCGCGTTTTTCTTGTTCGGCAAACTGTTCTGGTGTCGGCAACCCCATACGATCTTCCGCTTTAATAACGTCTTTTCCGAGTTGTAGCTGATAGCCAAGGCGAGCGAGTTCATCTGCGACTCGTGTTGCGGTTCGAAATTCAAACCAACCTGATTCTGCATATTGATGGAAGTCACGGCGCCAAAGTTGTAGTTGATGTGTGATGGACTCAATGGCGTTATTTAAAGAAATCTCCATAATTGTTATCTCTTTTAGTTATCACGATAAAATAGAATGGCTCGGTATAAATACCCAGTACGATTTGATTTCGGTGAAATTAAATTTTATTTAATAATTTCAAAATAATTTAATATGTTGTGTTTCTTTATTTTAATAAATAAAAATAGTTAATAAGTATTGATGTTAATTATTTGTTATCGTCATGCATTGACTGTACACAATCAAAATAGGGTAAAAAAGATACAATTATCTTTGCCTATATAACTAATGGTTATCAGGGAATTCATATGGCTTTGCCAATAAAACTGAATCAGTTGAGAGCGTTTGTCGAGGTAAGTCGCCATGGCAGTATTAGAGCGGCTAGTCGTTTTTTACAGCTTTCTCAGCCCGCATTAACGAAGTCTATTCGTGAATTAGAGGCTTCTTTAGGCGCAAAATTGTTTATTCGCAGTAATCAAGGGATCTATCTGACGGAAAGTGGAGAAAGTTTTTTGCGTCGTGCCAGTATCATTCTTGAAGAGTTACGTGTCGGGCAAGAAGAGATACAGCAGCGTATAGGCTTATCCAGCGGCACGATTAATATTGGGGTTGCAGGCAGTATTGCGCGTTCAGTGATGCCAAAAGTGATTATTCAATTCCATCGTGACTTTCCAAATATCAAAATTCGGATTATGGAAGGACAACTCTTGACGATGTTACCTCAGTTACGCCAAGGTGAGCTCGATTTCACTGTAAATACGTATTATCCCGGTAGCCTAGATGCGGAATTCAATTTTGAACGTTTAATGAGCAAGGAATACAAGGTGATCATGCGTAAAGATCACCCAATGAAGCATGCCACCTCATTAGAGCAGCTCACCCACTGTGATTGGACGATGCCAACACCGAAAGGCACTTACTATAAGCAACTGTCTGAAGTGTTCTCTAGGATGGATAAACCGATGAGCTTTAGTGTGACATGTGAAACCTTGATCGGTTGTATGAGTTTAGTGGCGCAGAGTGATTTCTTGACGATAGTGTCTATCGATACTATTGATGACCCTCTATTTGAACAACAATTCATTGCGCTCGATCTCGCTGAAAAGCTTCCTTATGCGACTTTTGCTCTTGTACGGCGACGAGATCATACGTTATCGCCAGCAGGTGAACATTTGGCGAGATTATTCCGTATCTACTGTCACGATAGAGATGATGGTCACGTGTATTCATAAAAAACAAAAAATAATCTGTAATTAGGGCTGTTCAGTTGTATGAATAATGATTAAAGTGAATTTAGTTAATAACAACGAGGAAACGGTATGCTGTATATCTTCGATATGGGTAATGTGATTATTGATATCGACTTTAATCGTGTATTTGATAAATGGTCAGAACTCAGTGGAATACCGTCTGAGCAAATCAAGTCGCGGTTTACTTTTGGGAATATCTTCCAACAACATGAATGTGGCAAAATCTCAGATATCGAATTTGCAGAAATGTTATGTGAAGAACTTGGCATTACACTCAGTTTTGAAGAATTCGCGGAAGGCTGGCATGCGATATTTATGTCAGTAAGACCAGAAGTGATTGATATCATGGAACGCCTTCGTGAACAGGGGCATCGTGTGGTTGTTTTATCTAACACTAACCGCCTACACCTTGATTACTGGCCTGAACATTATCCTGAAATTGCAGCTTCCTCAGACTTTTTATACTTATCTCAAGACCTGGGGATGCGCAAACCTGATCCAGCTATTTACCAATATGTTCTTGAATCTGAAGGATTTGATGCAGCTGATGCTATCTTCTTTGATGATGTCGAGGACAATATTAAGGCTGCCGAAGCATTAGGTATTAAAGGTGTCCATGTCGTGAATAAAGACACGGTACCTGAATATTTCCGCACTTATGACTTCAGTGCTGAAGTCGAATAATTGATGAATTATCACCATGGAGTAACCTAAACTGTTACTCCATATTTTTGTCGAGTTATCATGATTGCATTAATACAGAGAGTCGCTCATGCAGCAGTGGTTGTTGATGAGCAGGTGGTTGGTCAAATTGATTCTGGGTTACTTGTTTTGCTCGGTGTTGAAAAAGATGATGATGAACAAAAAGCAAAACGGTTGTGTGAAAAAGTACTTGGCTATCGGATTTTTAGTGATGAACAGGGAAAAATGAACCTGAATGTTCAACAAGCGGGTGGGAGCTTATTAGTTGTCTCTCAATTTACATTGGCAGCTGATACTAAAAAAGGAATGAGACCTAGTTTTTCTGGGGGAGCTGAACCTACGCGGGCTGAACAATTATATGAATATTTTGTTGAGCAAAGTCGCCAACAAGGTGTGATCACTGAAACAGGGCAATTTGCCGCGGATATGCAAGTCAGCCTGACCAATGACGGTCCTGTGACTTTCTGGTTGCAAGTCTAATTCTACTATTAAGGGGGAGACTATGTACCATCTGCGTGCACCGAAAGATGAAGCGGAATTTGATGCTTATTACCAGTTCCGCTGGGAGATGTTACGTAAACCCTTTAATCAACCATTTGGTTCTGAAAAAGATGGTTATGATCTTACCGCTTACCACCAAATGGTTGTTGATGATAAAAATCGTATCTTAGCCATTGGTCGGCTTTATATTAATGCCGATAACGAAGGCGCGATTCGTTTTTTAGCGGTGAATCCAGCAATGCAAGGAAAAGGGCTGGGTAAACTCATTTTGATGGCGTTAGAGTCAATTGCGCGGCAAGAAAGTGTCAAACGTATTGTGTCGAGCGTCCGAGAAGAAGCGGTTCCCTTTTTTCGTAAGATAGGCTTTGAAAGCCGAGGTCTGATTGCCGGTGAGCTCAAAACACCTGTTCGTCACTATTTAATGATCAAACCGATCGAGACACTTGACCAGATCCTTCATCGCCCTGATTGGTGTGGAGAGTTACAACAAGCTTGGTATAAATATATCCCATTAAGTGAAAAAATGGGGGTTCGAATTGAACAATATACAGGGCAAAAGTTTATTACCACTATGCCAGAAGCTGGCAACCAAAACCCTCACGAAACGATTTTTGCAGGAAGCCAATTTTCGTTAGCCACCCTGACAGGTTGGGGATTGATTTGGTTATTAATGCAAGAGCATCAACTCGGTGGTGATATTGTATTAGTGGATGCCAATATTCGTTATAGCAAGCCAGTGAGTGGTAGACCCACCGCTATTGCGGATATGTCGCAAATGAGTGGTGACCTTGACCGTCTTGCGAGAGGGAGTAAAGCAAGGGTAAAACTTGAAGTGACAGTGAGTGGAACTAACGGCGAGGCGGGGGCCGTTTTTAGCGGTGTGTATATGGTGTTACCTGTTGAGAAAACAGTAAAGTCACTGTAATGCCTTTCGTATATACTGATTTTAAAGGCAGGCCAAGCGTGATCGCTGGCCTGCCTTGTTATTTATTGAGTAATCAGCGCGGGAATTTGCTCATTTGTTGGCAAAATATTCGTGGGAATAGCGTCGGGAGCCGTAGCAGGAGCGGGCTGAGGCTCCATCGGTGAGGCCTCATTTTCAACTGATGAGGTGACGACGCCTTTCACAACGGTTCGATACATCTGTTTCCCTTGTAATGGTATTGCCACTAATTCACCATTTAAGCTGCTAGCTAATGATGGTGCTAACAAGTCACCTTGCAATGAGGCATCAAAATCACCCACGATTTGAGATGGGAAGCCTTGCCAACCCCATTGATTTAAAGCGGAAAGCTCAATATTAGTCCCTGAGGCTCGGAGTAAAAAGGGGATTTTTTTAGGGGATTGCTTGACTAATAACCCTAACTTCACCAGCCCTTTGTCTGTGCTTGTAGTGAATGAAGCCGCAGCAGAACTTTGACCACTTTGGCGTAAGTCCATATAAGGCCGACGTATCATAACTTGATTGATGGTTCCACTATCGGCATTAAAGGTGGCCTTGCCACTCCAAATCCCCCATTGTTTTTGTTTAATAAGGCTGACGTCTTCTATTTTGCCGCTCAGTGCCGTGAATTCGAATGGGAAACTAGGGGCAATATTCATCAATAAAGACTGCGATAAGGTAAATTGTTTGATCGTTAAGCCGGATAACCAATCAGGTGAGGGTTGGCTGAAGAAATGTAGCCAATTTTCAGGCAAGGTATATAAAATACCGGCTAATTTGCCGTCATTGAGTGTCAGCGTTTTATTATTACGTTGCCATACACCATTAAGGCTAAATACCCCTTTGTAATAATAACCTGAAAGTTTCTCGATATTGAGGTTATCGCCTTGAAGGTTGAGATTGCCAATCAGCGTATCAAGTTGTTGATCATTAATAACGAGTTGATTAATGCTGAAATTAATATGACTTTCTGGGCTACTCCAACTACTTCTGACCCAGTCAAGGTGGTCGATTTCAGTATTGAGCCCTGAAATTGCCCAATCTTTTCCTTGGATATCCACATTAGTGAGAGCGACATTTTTCAAGGACACTGTACGGTGACTATTGAGAGCCTGATTTAATGAAGCAAAGGGAATATTATTTTGCCAACCAACTTTGTCCATGACTAAAGAATCAACTGTGATGGTGCTGTCCGTTAACACCTTTCCTGAGCCTTTAATATAACCATTATTGAGGTAGCCACTGGCTTGAGTAAATTCAGTAAGATTTTTTTCGAGCTTACCGGTGACTGCAACCGTTTTTAATGGTAACTCATTAATATTCAATTCTTTTGTGGTAAATCGAAAGTCTCCGTAGCCGAAAGGATGGTTAGTCGTGGGGTGCCATGGTGTAATGCCACCCGTAAAGCCAAATACGTTGAACTTATTATTTGCTTGATTTAGTTGAATACGGCTATTTTCAAATTGCAGGATATTGGCATTTAAAGGTATTGGCGTGGCAGTCTCTACAGAGGAGATATCTAAATTCCCTTCGGTGATGACTAATCGACGAATGGCGGTGCCACTCAATAAATTACGCCAGTTTATATCAACAATCATTTGCTTAGCATCCAAAGTCATATCTTTATGACGTGACACAATGTTGACGTCTTGAAAGATAAATTCTCCAGCATTGGCAAACTCATGCCCCATGATACCCACTTTAATATCATAATCAGTGAATTTACTTAACAACTGACTGGCATAGGATGCACCCCAGCGTGTTTGCAGCCCAGCGTAAGTAAATATAACCACTAATAACAACAGTAGTAAAAGGGTCGTGATGAGCTTAGTTAACCACCTCATGGTTTATCTGCCTCTCCATATATTGGATTGTTTGGATGAAAGCGCTGCCGGGTAAATGACTAAGATAGAATACAGAATAACCGCCAGTGTATTCAACTCTGGCGGTAAATGATAGGTTACTTTTCGTGAGGGAAAATTAAATTCAGAATAATTGCAGTTAAACCGCCTGCCGCGATACCGGATGAAAATAAAGTTTTCAGCCAGTCCGGCGCAAACTGTAAAATCAACGGCTGCTGCGAAACCCCCATTCCGACGGCAAGGGATAATGCAATAATCATGATCGCTCGACGATTAAGTGGTTCACGGGAGACAATACGTACGCCAGATGCCGCGATGGTTCCGAACATCACAATTGTTGCTCCGCCAAGTACAGGCTCAGGGATCTGTTGTACAAAACCGGCAACAGCTGGGAATAACCCTAATAAAACAAGCATTAACGCTACGATATAGCCGACATAACGGCTGGCGACGCCAGTAAGCTGTATCACCCCATTATTTTGACCAAAACAGGAGTTAGGGAAAGTATTGAAGACGGCAGATACCATCGAGTTCAAACCATTCGCTAAGACGCCACCCTTAATTCGCTTCATATAGATTGGACCACGTACCGGCTGTTCTGAAACATCGGATGTTGCCGTAATATCACCAATCGTCTCTAAAGAGGTCACCATAAATATTAGCATCAGCGGAATTAACAGATTCCAATCAAACGACAACCCATAATAAAACGGCTCAGGTATCGTTATCATGGATTGTTCCGCGTTTGTCTCTTGAGCTGTAGGTAACATATCTAACCACCAAGCAGCAATATAACCAATTGCCATGGCGATAACTAAAGAGGCAACACGCAAGTAAGGATTTTTTTGACGGTTAAGTAAAATGATAACAGCCAACACAATACCCGCTAGCAATAAATAATCAGGGGAACCGAAAGTATTATCAGAAATTGCGGTATGACCACCACCAATAGATGTTAATCCGACTTGAATGAGTGATAAACCAATTATCATGACAACAACACCCGAAACGAGAGGAGTAATTACCCGTCGTGCTAAATGTAGGAAGCGAGAGAGTACCACCTCAGTGAGCGCTGCAACCAGTAGTGTGCCAAAAAGTGCCGCCATCATCGAAGGAATATCAGCACCACCTTGTTTAAGTGCAACCCCTCCCATAATCAAAGGTGCAACAAAGTTAAAGCTTGTACCTTGTATTGAGAGTAACCCCGACCCCACAGGACCCCATGCTCGGATCTGTATTAAAGAGGCAATACCAGAAGCAAATAGAGACATGCTAATAATACGCTGAGTGTCATGCGCTGGAAGCCCCAATGATTGGCAAATGAGCATTGCCGGGGTGATCACTGCAACAAACATCGCTAAAAGATGCTGTCCAGCTGCAAATAATGCTTGGGGGAGAGGAGGTCGGTCTTCTAATCGGTAAATGAGTTCACTTTTAGGTGCGACGTCAACAGCCTGTTTTTGAGATACTTCGGTGGTCATTTTGGTCTTTCTCTGCCAACAAAAAAAGCATTGTAAAGCGACTAATTTAAAAAGCAATCGTTTGCGCGAAAAATATTTCTTCATTGTTAGATAAGGAATGTCACATTTTTATATGTTTTAACTTGTGTTTATCGCCAATTTTTTTTCTAATTCAGTTACCTGCTTTTGGCGTTTTAAGGAAGAAATTAACGTCTTACTAGTTTTAAATAATATTAACAACAGACGAGGTACATAAATGTATCATCTCGATGTCTACGGTACGCTTGTGGCAGCTACCCTTGTGCTATTGCTCGGACGTAAACTTGTAAAAACAGTTCCTTTCCTAGAGAAATATACTATCCCTGAGCCTGTTGCAGGCGGGTTGCTGGTCGCTTTTAGCTTATTAGTGATCAAGCAAGTATTCGATTGGAGCTTATCTTTCGATTTATCATTACAAGAACCGATGATGTTAGCCTTCTTCGCGACAATCGGTTTAAACGCAAACTTAGCCAGCTTGAAGGCTGGTGGTAAGGCACTCTTTATTTTCATCTTTGTGGTTGTAGGCTTACTGCTAGTACAAAATACGGTTGGTATTGCCTTAGCGGAATTACTTGGTCTTGATCCTCTTATGGGGCTGCTTGCTGGTTCGATTACCTTATCAGGTGGTCACGGTACCGGAGCTGCATGGGGTAAGATCTTCACTGAAAATTACGGTTTCCAAAGTGCAACTGAAGTTGCGATGGCATGTGCAACATTTGGTTTGGTACTCGGTGGATTAATCGGCGGTCCAGTTGCACGTTTCCTGATCCGCAATATTCCTACGCCAGGTACTGGGGATGATGATAAAGATGTCCCTACTGCTTTTGAAAAACCGCAATCAGGCCGTATGATTACTTCGATGGTACTGATCGAAACGATTGCTATGATCGCGATCTGTTTAATGGCAGGTAGCTATATTGCAGAGTTATTAGCGGGCACAGCGTTTGCTCTACCTAAATTCGTTTGTGTGCTATTTGTGGGCGTTATTTTAAGCAACAGCTTATCTATTGCGGGTTTTTATCGTGTATTCGACCGTGCGGTTTCTGTTGTCGGTAACGTGAGCCTTTCCCTATTCCTTGCGATGGCACTGATGAGCCTGAAACTTTGGGAACTGGCATCTCTAGCAATCCCAATGTTAGTGATCTTGGCTGTTCAAGCTTGTGTGATGGCAGGCTATGCCATTTTCGTGACCTTCCGTGTGATGGGTAAGAACTATGACGCAGCGATATTGGCGGCAGGTCACTGTGGTTTTGGTCTAGGTGCAACACCGACAGCAATCGCTAACATGCAGGCAGTAACGGATAGATTTGGTCCATCTCATCTTGCATTCTTAGTTGTTCCAATGGTTGGTGCATTCTTTATTGATATCGTCAATGCGATTGTGATCAAACTGTATTTAATGTTACCGGTATTTCCTTCAATAACGGGATAACAGATAAAAATAGATAAAGGTAAATAGCAGGTATTGCCGTGAATTTATTCACGGCAATTTTCGTTTATAGGGCACATAATAAATAATGAAATTAGCGCGATGTGTGTAACAGGCTCATCTGATGTAGCGCTGAAACAAGCTCATTTTCATAATGGTCAAGTGTTTCAGGGTAAGAGGTATCACTGTTGGAAGGTGAGAAATTAACCTCAGATAGCTTAATTTCTAAATGAGATTCTGTGGTACGCATATGAATACCTTGCAAAACTTGTTGCAACTGCTCCGCAGCTCTTCCACCACCTCGATTGGCATAACTGACCATTAAGGCAGGTTTGTTGTTCCACTCTTTATACAAATGGTCTATCGCATTTTTTAGTGCGGCTGGATAGCCCCAGTTATATTGTGGAAAAACGAAAATATAAGCATCGGCTTCAGCGATTTTTTTGCTCCAAGCAATGGTATGTGCTTGGGTATATATTCCTTCGGCGGGGAGATAGGGCTCATCATCCATTGGTAAATGCCAATCTCTGAGATCAAGGATTTCAGTTGGATAATTTTTCGCAGCGACATCCTTGACCCAGTGCGCTATCTGAGGTCCTATTCGTGCTTGTCGAACACTACCAATTAAGATTTGTATCTTCATGTTCCACTATCCCTTGTTGTTATGGCTTTTAATTTTTACAAAACGTATTAAGGTCTTTATAGTGCTACGATTGCATTAAGCTTGGCTGTATTGCTCGCGTTCAGGTAGCCACCTTTCAATAATCAATTTGGCATTTTCAGGATAGTTCTGCTGAATATGGCGCGCGATACGTTGTACTTCAGGCAACATATGCTGATCTCGCAGTAAATCAGCGACCTTAAATTCAGCATTGCCGGTTTGGCGTGTTCCTAATAATTCCCCCGGCCCCCTGATTTCCAAATCTTTTTGAGCAATGACGAAACCATCGTTACTGTCGCGTAATACTTGTAAACGTTGTTTGGCGACATGGGTTAACGGTGTTTTATAAAGCAGTACACAGTGAGAGGCGATAGCACCTCGACCTACTCGGCCTCGTAATTGGTGCAATTGAGCTAGCCCTAGTCGTTCTGGATTATCAATAATCATTAAACTTGCATTAGGAACATCAACACCCACTTCGATAACGGTAGTTGCAACCAGTAGCTGAATCTCATTATTTTTAAATGCCGTCATCACACTCTGTTTTTCGGCGGGTTTCATTCTTCCATGCACGAGAGCTACTTTTAATTCGGGCAATGCTAATGATAACTCTTCGCTCGTCGCTTGTGCTGCTTGCGCTTCTAAAACATCAGAATCATCAATTAAAGTGCAGACCCAATAGGCTTGGCGGCCCTCATCAATACAGGCTTGCCTGACACGTTCAATAATATCTTTACGCCGAGTATCGGGAATGGCCACTGTCGTAACAGGTGTTCGCCCAGGAGGCAGCTCATCAATGATAGAGGTATCCATATCAGCATAAGCGGTCATTGCCAAAGTTCTGGGGATCGGTGTGGCAGTCATAATTAATTGGTGGGGGTGAAACCCTTGTTGTTCACCTTTTTCACGTAAAGCGAGGCGTTGATGCACACCAAACCGATGTTGCTCATCAATGATAACCAAACCAAGAGTTTTAAAGGAGACATGCTCTTGAAACAGGGCGTGAGTCCCAATGACCATGCTCACCTCACCATTTGCAATGGCATCTTGCTGCTGCTGGCGCGCTTTACCTTTTTGCTTGCCAGCAAGCCAACCCACATTGATCCCGAGAGGTTCAAACCATAATTTAAAATTATTAGCATGTTGCTCAGCCAAAATCTCGGTTGGTGCCATCAAAGCCACTTGTTGACCATTTTCAATCGCAGATAAAGCCGCTAATGCGGCAACGAGTGTTTTTCCTGAGCCAACATCCCCTTGAATTAAACGCATCATCGGTGCATCTTTGACAAGGTCTTGTTCTATTTCGGTAACCACGCGATTTTGAGCGTTGGTTGGGGAAAAAGGTAACTGGGCTAAAAATTGTTTTTTGAGTTTGCCGTCCAGTGTCATAGGCTGAGCATAAAGGCGTTGATTGCCTGCACGGATCGCCAACATACTTAAATGATGTGCTAAAAGCTCTTCGAGTATTAAACGTTTTTGAGCGGGATGCTGACCTTTTTCTAGCTCACTTAAGGCAACGTTAGGTGGTGGAGTATGTAATAAGCGAATTGCCTCAGGAAGGCTGATTAAACCACGGCTAAGTTCTTCAGGTAATAGTTCTTTGATCTGCCCGTTATCTAATAGCGCTAACGCTTGCTCAATTAATTTCCTCAGTGTTGCCTGCCTTACCCCTTCTGTTGTGGGATAAACGGGGGTGAGGTTCTCTTGGAGAGAAATATTGGTCGTATCTTGAGAGACTTTATATTCAGGGTGAATGATTTCTGGACCAGTATTGCCACGACGCACCTCGCCATAAGCAATAACATGGCGACCTTCTGCAAGGCTATTTTTCATTGCTGCCGAAAAATTGAAAAATCGTAGAGTTAAGTTGCCTGTTCCGTCGGTGATAAGACTAGTCATCATGCGCTTACGGCCAAAGACGACCTTAGTTTGTAATACTTCCCCTAAAATAGTTGCGGTTGTACCTGGCAATAGGTCACGAATTTGGTAAAGACGCGTGTGATCTTCATAACGAAGAGGGAGGTGTAATAATAAATCTTGAACAGTATTTAGCCCTATCTTACTTAGTTTTTCAGATTGGCTAGCCCCAACGCCATGTAGCGTGGTCAATGAAATCGTATCAAGTAGGCCACTGTTCATTGTTTCTCCCTTAACCTAGCTGCTGTTTTTTCATTTTTTCACTTAGCTGCATTTGTGCCCACCAAGACGCATCGGCTTCTATCTCTCCTCGTTCATTGATATAAGGCCGTGGTAAGCCTTTACGCTTGGCAACCTCTGCAAGAACGGGATAGCCGCCATCAAATAGCCACTCTTGCTGCTCTTGCTCTGAAAGTTGGCTTATTTCGCGGGAATACATACCAGCAAGTTGCCTTTGGCGCTGTGCTTCATAGAGAATCAGTGCCGAGGCGACAGAGACATTCAGGGATTGAACCATACCAACCATTGGAATAATAATGTGTTGATCGGCTAATTTCAGTGCTGTTGAAGAGATCCCTTTTTTTTCTTGCCCCATCATAATACAGGTCGGGCGAGTATAATCAATTTCACGGAAATCGACGGCTTGTTCAGATAAGTTCGTTACAAGAACTTGCATGTTCTGTGATTTTATCTGTGAAATAGCCTCTTCAGTGGATTGATGTGAAATGACTTTGACCCAGCTATTGCTTCCTGCGGCAGAAGAAACGGAAAGTTTAACTTTTTGGTCTGGCCAAATAGCATGAATTTGATGGATGCCAACGGCATCTGCGCTGCGTACGATGGCAGATACGTTATGGGGTTTATGAATTTCTTCGAGGCAAATGGTGAGGTCTGGCTGCCGCATCGCCATCATTTGGCAAATGCGGCGATAGCGGCGTTCATTCATAGTTAATTACGGTTCCGGCTAACTCGTAATACATCAGGCATGATCCGAATTTTGCGCATAACATTTGCTAACTGAACCCGGTTTTTGGTTGTTAGGCGGATAAAGGCACAATAAACACGGCCATCTTTTTCTTCGGTATTCATACTCTGAATGCTTGAGTTAGCATCATTGATAGCAGCTGTTAAATTAGCAAGCGCCCCTTGATGGTTAATCATATCGACTTTGATTTCGGCGATGAAATCAGTATCGGTATCATTATCCCATTCTACAGCCATAAATTTATCGGGCTCTTTCTGGTAGCCACGAATGTTTCGACAAGATTCGTGGTGTATCACGAGTCCTTTACCTGGACTGATATGAGCGATAATAGGGTCGCCAGGGATAGGGCGACAGCATTTCGCAAAGGTGATGAGAACACCATCTGCCCCTTTTATGGACAGCTTATTGCGTGTTGTGATGACGGGCTCATCCTCTTCCTCTGGGGAAACTTGTGGATTGCTTTGTAAATTACGCGCAACCACAACACTCATTGCATTTCCTAAACCTATTTCGGCCAGTAAGTCGTCGATAGAGTTGAGCTTCATGCGGGCTAATTCAAGATCAATATTGGCTTGGGGGACATCCGTTAATTTATGACCTGCGCCAAGAGCGTGGTTTAATAAGCGGCGACCTAAGTTGATTGAATCTTCACGCTTGAGATTTTTCAGTAACTGACGGATTTTAGCGCGTGCTTTTGAACTGACGACAAAATTGAGCCAAGCGGCATTTGGTCTAGCGCCTGGCGCGGTAATAATTTCGACAGTTTGCCCACTGGTGAGGGCTTGAGATAATGGATAAGGCTGACGATCAACCCTAGCTCCAACGCAAGCATGGCCAATATCCGTATGCACGGCATAGGCGAAATCGACAGGTGTCGCGCCCGTTGGCAGTTCAACAATGCGGCCTTCTGGTGTAAAGACATAAATCTCATCGGGGAATAGATCAGATTTAACGCTCTCGATAAATTCAAAAGAGCTACCTGCACTTTGCTGTAGCTCAAGTAAACTTTGCATCCAACGTTGAGCACGTACTTGAGCGGTTGTGCCTTGCTCGCCTTGTTCTTTATAAGCCCAATGTGCAGCAACCCCCATTTCAGCCATTTGATCCATATCTTCTGTACGGATTTGTACTTCGACAGGAACACCGTGTGGGCCAATTAATGAGGTGTGTAGCGATTGATAGCCGTTAGCTTTTGGGATAGCGATATAATCTTTGATACGGCCTGGGCGCGGCTTGTACAAATTATGCATTTGTCCCAATACGCGATAGCAGGTATCGACATCTTTGACTATCACCCTAAAAGCATAAATATCCATAATTGAATGGAAGCGCTGCTCTTTAAGGTGCATTTTGCGATAGATAGAATAAAGATGTTTTTCGCGGCCACTGACTCGGCAAGGTATATCCGCTTCGGTTAGGCGACCATCGATTTCAGAGAGGATTTTTTGGATCATCTCTTTACGGTTGCCGCGAGCTGCTTTAACGACTTCTTTGATAACGCGATAACGGTTTGGATATAAGGCTTCAAACCCAAGCTCTTCTAGCTCAGTTTTGATGTGATGAATACCTAATCTATGAGCAAGAGGGCTATAGATTTCCAATGTTTCTCTTGCAATACGTCGACGCTTATCAGGCCTTAATGAGCCTAGCGTGCGCATATTATGAGTGCGGTCTGCCAGTTTTATCAAAATGACGCGAATGTCTTTGACCATCGCCATGATCATTTTGCGAAAGTTTTCTGCTTGAGCTTCTTTTTTGTCTCGAAAGTTTAGTTTATCGAGTTTAGATACACCTTCAACGAGACCCGCAACAGTTGTGCCAAATAGCTCTTCTATATCCTGAAATGTCGCTGGAGTATCTTCAATGACATCATGAAGTAGCGCTGCCATCAATGTTTCATGATCCAAGCGCATTTGAGCCAGAATACAGGCCACAGCAACTGGGTGAGTTATATATGGCTCACCACTTGAGCGGGTTTGTCCTTCGTGGGCATCCCGGGCGACAACATAGGCTTTTTTCAGTAATTCAACCTGTTCCGGAGGAAGGTACTTCTGAATTACTTGATTTAGGCTCTCAAACAGATACAAGGCAGACCCACCTTAGTGATTAGCGACGACCTTCAGCTATAGCAGAAACTGCTTGCATTTCAGCCGCTTCTTGTTCCTGCTGCTCTTGACGCTCACGTACATCCAGTATGTGACCGTTGATTAAACCTTCTTCTACTTCACGGAGTGCGATAACAGTATATTTATCGTTTTCTTCAGGAACTAGAGGGTCTTTACCGCCAGTTTGTAACTGACGCGCTCTGCGAGCCGCGACCAGTACGAGGTCAAAGCGGTTACCAATTTTTTCTACTGCGTCTTGAACAGTTACGCGTGCCATAAATGTGCTACTCCAAAAGAAATAAAAAAATGACCTGATATGATACTGAAACTATTCTCAGTCTGCCAGTAATTTGCTGATTAAAGCACCATGTCGTTGAATTTGACGCTCTAATCTTAGACGTTCGCTACGAATAATAGATTGCAAATCACTTAATGCAGTATTGAAATCATCATTTACAATGAGATAGTCATACTCATTGTAATGTTCAATCTCACCAACCGCTTGTGACATACGTTTTTCAATGACCTCATCGCTATCTTGGCCTCGGCCACGTAAGCGGCGATAAAGTTCATCTTTTGATGGTGGTAGTATAAAAATACTACGGGCTTCAGGCATTGTAGCGCGAATTTGTTGAGCACCTTGCCAGTCAATATCGAGAAAAACGTCTACACCACTTTTGAGCACTTCTTCAATAACAGGTCGAGAAGTCCCATAGTAATTGCCAAATACACAAGCATGTTCTAAGAATTCATTATTTTCGACCATCGTCAAAAATTCAGTTTCAGAGACAAAGAAATAGTGCTCACCATGAACTTCACCAGGTCGTGCAGCTCGTGTTGTATGAGAGACAGAAACTTGCGTGTCATACAACGGTTGTGTTTTCAACAACGCCTGGATCAGGCTAGATTTACCCGCACCGCTTGGGGCAGAAACAATATATAACGTGCCTTGTATCATGATGGTTTCTTGAATAGTCGAGGGTTAAACATAAATGATGATAATAAACCCCACATAGTATACACGGACTTAAGCGAACATGCAGCGTTATCAATAAAGCATAAATTATCTCGTCATTTATCGCTGCGACATGGCTGTAGTGATTCATTATATCGATAGCCAACGAGCTATCCCTTTAGCGACGTATTCCTTTATTACCTTTCATATCATCTAGAGTATACAGCGCAATTTATTTAATAAATAGATGAATTGCGAAGCGATGCGATAAAATATTTCTCTATTTATACAAAGTGCATACTTTTTGCGAAATGTTTCGCAAAACCAATGAAAATGTACGGTAAATTAAAGAATATCGCTTCAAGATTATAGCGTTCTGAGATAACCAAATAAGATGATAAGAATGGTTTATGTCATTTAGGCAAAAGGCGAATGGGCTTAGACTGACGCTGAAGTTAACGCTTTTTATATCATTAATGGTGCTTTCAGTTGTCGCTATTTATTGTCTCAGCAAGAAAGCCATTCTGAATGATTTCAATGTGCAACACTCAGCAAACGCGCAAGGTAAAATGAAATCAATGGCTATTGATACCTGAAATACGGAATGTACTTAATATCGTTAGCGATATAAAAAACATGCCACCCTTTTAATTATGTGATGGCATGAATCATTAATCTTGGCTTTCATAGTTAAAGATCGGTAAGCCTAAACGATAACGGATGGCGATAAGTCGGGCGCTTAGGCCTGCAATTAAGGTAATAATCACAACAATATCTTGTGGGAGCGGGGTGTATAAAAGCCCGATATACAACCATGCGGCAGCAAATGAGACGCCCGCATAGACTTCTTTTTGGAATACGAGAGGAATGGTATTACATAACATGTCGCGAAGAACGCCACCAAATACCCCCGTAATCACAGCCGCAATTGCAGCTATGACTGGGCTATAATTCATATCAAGAGCAATTTGGGCGCCAAGAATTGAAAAGACAATTAAGCCGATTGCATCTAGGATAAGGAACAAACGTCGTAAATGCTTCATCATTGGCGCTATCCAAATGGTGACAACAGCAGCGCCAGCAACAGTAAGAATATACTCGGGGTTTTGTACCCAGCCTAATGGGTAGTGGCCAAGTAGGACGTCACGAACCGAGCCCCCGCCAATCGCAGTTGCTGATGCAATAATAATAACGCCGAAGACGTCCATTTTACGCCGTCCCGCTGCAAGAGCGCCAGTCATGGCTTCCGCGGTGATACCAATAATATAAAGAACACTTAATAACATGATGATTCTATTCGACACTAAAGTTATTGCTAAAGGGTAATATTACTTGTAGAAATTCTCGACTGAGTTTTTCTAGTGCCTTACAAAATAGATTAGTTAAAGTAATCCGATAGCCCATATTAAAAGATGTCACAGGATAACAGATTGAACAGTAAATTGCCTTATAAAGAAACTCAAATAACAGATGATAAACGAAGTCATCAACTTACAAATATTAATGTTTGGACAGCGGATAGCCAATGGCTAGTTTATGATGTTCGGCCGAGTGCGAGTTCGTTTACTGGATTAACGATAGAAAAAATTCATGTTAATACGCAAAAACAAATAGAAATTTATCGTGCTCATCATGGTGCTCACGTTGGAGTGGTGACCGTCAGTGCTGAAAATCCACCTCGTTATGCCTTTATACATGGGCCGGAATTCCCTAATGAGCAGTGGAAATATGATTTTCACCATCGCAGAGGCGTATATGTTAGGGATGATCATTTAGGAACGGCATATTCTATCGATGCGATGTGTATCACTCCGCCATACATCGCTGGGGCATTAAGAGGAGGGACACACGTTCATGTCTTTAGCCCTGACAGTAAATGGTTAAGTTTTACATACAATGATCATGTGATGCATGAAGTTGATGTTCGATTAGACCAACGAAATGTAGCTATAGCTGTGCCGATAAAAAAAGTACTCGTTGAACCTAAAGGCCATGAGCGTGAGTATAATGGCGAATACTTTTGTTGTGTTATCTCCCAGACGGTACCTACGCCTCGCCTTGGAAGTGACGATATTAGTCGAGCTTATGAAGAGGGGTGGGTAGGGCAGAAAGGCTACTTAATGGAAAACGGACAATGGCAAAATAAGGCGATTACCTTTATTGGTGATACTCATGCTGCTAATGGCGAGATTATCCCAGAAATTTTCCTCGTTAATTTGCCTGACGACGAAAATGCGTTCACTCAACAAGGTGAATTTCCATTACAAGGTACTGAGTCACGAATGCCCTTCCCACCGAAAAACATTCAGCAAAAAAGGCTGACATATACTCATGAGCGCCGATATCCTGGGTTAGCTAAACATCCTAGACACTGGTTACGCTCATCACCCGACGGCCGCTCAATTGCTTGCCTGATGAAAGATGATGATGGCATTGTTCAGCTGTGGTTAGTGAATACCTGTACAGGGGCGCTAACACAAATTACGCATAGTAGAATGCCAATTCAATCCGCCTTTAGCTGGGATAGCCAAGGGCAGCATATTGCTTTTATTTGTGATAACAGCGTGATGCGTTGCAATATGACTTCAGGGGAATTACACAGATTAACGGTTCGTAGTGACGTTTCCCCCGTTGCTGATGCGGTTGTATTCTCACCGGATGATCGTCTGATTGCTTTTATGCGTGATGAAGCCGATGGTTTTAGACAGATTTATACGGTAGAAACGGGCTTGGGTGGTTGATATTGGCAAAAAGATGACGGCAATCTGTTTTTGAGATGAAGAGGTGATTTTGCCTCTTCATCATGTATTCATCTTTAATAAAGCTATTTTTGTTATTCGATATATCGACAATCGGTGTCAATAAGAATGGCCGATTTATTAAATCATTATTAAATAGTATTAATTAGATGATTTATTTAACTAATTATATAAATAAAGAGGTCATCACCAAAACAATAATACTCGTTATTTGAATACATTATTCTAGATTATTCTCTGAATGAATTTGATTATGGTTCAATGTCGTATTAGTTTGTTTGTCTAATGCTTCAATACGCTTTTTAGGTGAACTCTCTTCAGGGTTACTGTCTGATTTTACGTAATCAAGAGGGATTAATAGGGTGTCCATAATGGCGGTAAAAGGTAGGTCAATCGCCAGTAATGGGCGCATTACCCAGCCCGTGTTTTCATCTTTAAGCATTTCTAAACTGTTTTTAGAACCGGGGTAATAACCATCCGAAGGACCAGCATGAGTCATAATACTGGAACAACCAGTTAAGAAAAGAAGAGGAGTACAGATCAATATTCTCGTTAGTAATAACCCAGCCATATAATTTATTTAACCTACCCTTTAAATTTATTATTGTTTCCTGAGTCAATAATAGCTAAAAATGCAAAATTAACAATCAGAGCATAATACAAATCGTTATTTTTGTATTATAAGTGTAGATAAAGATTTAAACCAATATCCTCATTTGTAAGAAAAGTTAACAAATATAAGTCACTATTTCCTAACTAAGTGAATTGCTGATCAAAGGTGTCCTGAACAAAATGTAATTCCTTTTGAACTGTGGGCTAATGCACATATTACTTTGTTTTTATTTGACATAATCGATTCAGTTGTATGTTTTACCACCTTTCAAGTTACGTTTTGTAAGTGACGGTTCGTCAAAAGGATAGCGGTCTATGAGTGAATTAGCTCTTACTGTGAGTTTGTTGGCGTTAGCGGCTGCATTAGGTTTATGGATAGGTAATTGGAAAATCCGTAATGTTGGGCTTGGTATAGGAGGGGTATTATTTGGCGGTATTATTGTGGGTCATTTTGCGCAAAGCTATGATTTACAACTAAATGCCCACATGCTGCATTTCATCCAAGAATTTGGATTGATTCTATTCGTTTACACAATTGGGATTCAGGTTGGGCCTGGATTCTTCTCATCACTACGCGTATCGGGATTAAAACTGAATGGTTTTGCCTTATTAATCGTTGTTCTGGGGGCTGTGGTGACGGCGATTATTTACCAATTAGCCGATATCCCTTTACCGATTATTTTAGGTATTTTTTCAGGTGCGGTAACGAACACGCCTTCATTAGGTGCGGGTCAGCAAATATTGACTGACTTAGGTTCAGATCCTGCTTTAGTCGGACAAATGGGAATGGGATATGCGATGGCATACCCTATGGGGATCTGCGGTATTTTACTTGTGATGTGGTTGATACGTATCATTTTTAGGATTGCTGTTGATAAAGAAGCGTCTGCGTTTAGCAATCAAAATATGCATCAACGAGAAACGTTACAAACAATGAATATCGCTGTTCGCAACACCAACCTTGATGGTCTCATGATGCAAGATATCCCGCTATTGGGAAGTGAAGAGATTGTTTGTTCAAGGCTGAAAAGAGGTGAAATGCTGATGGTGCCTCAACCCACAACAGAAATTCAGTTAGGCGATTTACTGCATGTTGTTGGGCAGAAAGAAGATCTGAATAAAGTACGTTTAATCTTAGGGGAAGAAGTTGATGCTTCCTTATCGACATCAAGTTCCGTCTTGCACTCAGTGCGGGTGGTTGTAACAAATGATGCAGTACTCAGCAAACGCCTACGCGACCTTAATTTAAAACAGAAATATGATGTCGTGGTAACACGATTGAACCGCGCTGGTGTTGAGCTTGTGGCTAATAACAATACGATTCTCCAGTTTGGTGACATCCTCAATATAGTCGGGCGTCCTGAATCTATCGAGGCGGTTAGTGCTCTACTCGGTAATGCAAAACATAAATTACAGCAAGTACAAATGCTGCCTGTATTCATCGGGATCGGCCTTGGTGTGGTCTTGGGGTCAATACCGCTCTTTATACCGGGGTTTCCCGCGGCATTAAAACTTGGTTTAGCAGGAGGCCCATTAGTTATCGCACTGATTTTAGGGCGTATTGGGACAATAGGGCGTTTATATTGGTTTATGCCTCCAAGTGCGAACCTTGCATTGCGTGAGCTTGGTATCGTGATGTTCCTTGCCGTTGTGGGGCTGAATTCCGGTGGTGGCTTTATTGACACTTTAGTTAAAGGTGACGGATTGACATGGATTGGCTATGGCTTGTTGATTACTTTTGTACCTTTATTTATTACCGGTCTTGTGGCTCGAATTTTTGGCAAAATGAACTATCTCAGTCTGTGTGGTGTGCTAGCGGGTTCAATGACGGATCCACCAGCGCTAGCATTTGCGAATAATATTCATCCAACAAGTGGAGCGCCCGCACTTTCTTATGCGACAGTTTATCCCTTAGCGATGTTTTTACGTATCATTTCCCCGCAATTACTGGCGATTTTATTTTGGGCGATGTGACATAACGAACTATTTAAAATCTTAAGTCTGATTGTGAAGAAATAGGGTATGAGAGTATATAGAGGTAAAAATGGTGCTTATTCAAGCAATGAACTTATTCAAAAGGTGCTTTAATATCGTTGAATGATATTCGTAATGTAATACTTGATTACGGAGTTCTCGCTAATTTTTTCAGCCCTTTTATCTTCAATAAAAGGGCTATTTTTTTATTTAACTTTTGCGTATTAGCACTCAACTGTTTGATAAGCTAGTTCTAATTCTTCAGCCAAAATAGCGATACCCTTCTCAATTTTCTCCGGCTCAGGTACATAGTTCATACGCATACATTGGTGAGCATGAGGCCAGTTTTCCTCAAGCCCAGGGAAGAAGTAATGGCCTGGAACCATCAAAACACCGCGTTTTTTCAGTCGCTGATAGAGCTCTAAACTTGTAATCGGTAGGTCTTTAAACCAAAGCCACAAGAAAATAGCGCCTTCAGGTTTATGAATCAAACACCTATCTTCAGGTATGTAACGACGAATGATTTGAATCACGTCTTTGACACGTTGTTGGTAAAAAGGACCAATAACATTTTTAGATAGAGAAATCAGCTCATCACGTTGCAGCATTTCTAACGCTAGCGCTGGTCCAACACCACCTGGTGCTAAACTAATAATGCCATTCATATTACTGACAGCGTTGATGATTTCTTCATTAGCGATAATGATCCCACAACGTGTTCCCGGTAAGCCAAGTTTTGATAGGCTCATACAGAGAATGACATTGTCATTCCAAAAAGGGGTTGCTTCACTGAAGATAATGCCAGGGAAAGGTACGCCGTATGCATTATCAATCAATAAGGGGATATTGTGTTGTTTGGCTAATTGATCAAGATGTTCAACTTCTTCGTCGGTGATCACGTTACCCGTTGGGTTTGTTGGACGAGAGACGCAAATGACACCAATATCATCCGTGATTTCCAATGTATTGAAATCAACGCGATACTTAAATTGACCATTGGGTAAATATTCAATCTGAGGCTTATTTGCGACAAACAAATCATCATCTAAACCAGAGTCAGCATAACCCACATACTCTGGTGCTAGCGGAAATAGGACCTTACGCGTGATACCATCTTCAAAACGACCAGCAAGCAAGTTAAATAGATAGAAAAACGCACTTTGGCTACCATTGGATAGCGCGATATTTTTTGCACTAATATTCCAGCCGAGTTTCGCTTTTAGAGTTGCTGCTAGCGCTTTCAACATGGCATCTTTACCTTGTGGACCATCATAATTGCACAAAGTTTCAGTTAATTTGCCGTTAGCACACATTTCTGACAATAAAGTTTGGAAATACTCATCCATTTCTGGAATATGCGCAGGATTACCGCCACCGAGCATAATTGCACCTGGGGTTCTCAGACCGTCGTTCAAGTCTTTCATTAAGGTTGAAATCCCTGAATTCTGAGCGAACTTATTACCGAATTTAGAAAATATCATCTCATTTATTCACATATGTTAAGTAGTTTGTTAATGGAATTTAAAACATACTCCGCTCGACAAGAGAGTTCAACAGCTGAAAGTGACCACTCTTCCAGATAAAGAACCAAGTATTTATTATTTATAAGTTTAATATATGTTAAAATTAGTTAAAGTATAGTGAATATTGCTTTTGATGAAGAAGCTAGCGCCGCTTAGTTCTAATTTATTTATATTGATGGCATCCCACTAAATGGTCATTAATCATGCCAGTCGCTTGCATAAAGGCATAGCAAGTAATCGCGCCAACAAACTTAAAGCCTCGTTTTTTAAGCGCCTTCGAGAGTGTTTTTGAAAGTTCTGTTTCGGCGGGAACTTGAGAATGGCACTGCCACTGGTTGACAATGGGGGTATTGTTGACGAATTGCCAGAGGAAAGTGGAAAAGTCTTCTCCATTTTCCATCATTTGTAAGTAGGCTTTAGCATTAGCAATGATCGCATTAATTTTGGCGCGGTTACGAATAATGCGAGTATCTTGCATTAAACGCTCAACATCTTCTTCATTCATGATGGCAATTCGGCTGGGATCAAATTGATAAAATAATTCTCGGTAACCTTGGCGTTTTTTTAATATAGTGTACCAAGACAGCCCTGCTTGCTGGCCTTCTAAGCAGATCATTTCAAATAACTGTAGATTATCTTTCGTTGGCTTTCCCCATTCATTATCGTGGTATGCAATATATTCAGGGTCTTGATTGACCCATCGGCAGCGAGTTAGTGATGAATCCATACGATCTCCTTTTGGGGATTGGCTAGCGGTTTAGGGCAGAATGTTGCTCATTTATACTGGATAAATATCCAGTTTTAAAGAGAGAAAGTAAAGTTTTTTTATTTATAGGCTAAATAGACGTAGATTCAGTGCTGTATATCTGGCGGTCAAAGGGTATACTGACATACTTTCATTTAAATCATATGTATCGCGTGCGGATCTAACATGCAAAAGTTTGATACCAAAACCTTCCAAGGTCTTATCCTGACACTACAGGATTACTGGGCGCGTCAAGGCTGTACCATTGTTCAACCATTGGACATGGAAGTCGGCGCCGGAACATCTCATCCAATGACGTGCTTACGCGCGTTAGGGCCTGAGCCAATTGCAGCGGCTTATGTTCAGCCTTCCCGTCGTCCAACCGATGGCCGTTATGGCGAAAACCCAAACCGTCTTCAGCATTACTATCAATTTCAGGTGATCATCAAACCGTCGCCTGACAATATTCAAGAGCTTTATCTCGGCTCTTTGAAAGAGTTAGGAATTGACCCAACAGTTCATGATATTCGGTTTGTTGAAGATAACTGGGAAAACCCAACATTAGGTGCATGGGGCCTTGGTTGGGAAGTGTGGCTAAACGGGATGGAAGTCACGCAATTTACTTACTTCCAACAAGTTGGCGGTCTCGAGTGTAAGCCTGTTACGGGCGAAATTACTTATGGTCTTGAACGCCTTGCCATGTACATTCAAGGGGTTGATAGTGTTTATGATCTCGTTTGGTGTGATGGCCCGCTAGGCAAAACAACCTATGGTGATATCTATCACCAGAATGAAGTTGAACAGTCAACTTATAACTTTGAATATGCCAACGTGGACTTTCTTTTCAAATGCTTTGAAGAGTATGAAAAAGAAGCTCAGCACCTTCTGTCATTGGAAACGCCACTACCGCTTCCTGCTTATGAGCGCATTCTAAAAGCGGCTCATACGTTCAACTTACTGGATGCACGTAAAGCAATCTCAGTGACAGAGCGTCAACGTTATATTTTACGTATCCGTACCCTGACAAAAGGGGTCGCCGAAGCTTATTATGCTTCTCGCGAGGCGCTCGGATTCCCTATGTGTCACAAGAATTAAGAGGCTGTCATGACTCAACAGACTTTCCTAGTGGAAATCGGCACAGAAGAGTTACCGCCGAAGGCTCTTCGTTCATTAGCTGAATCATTTGCGGCAAACTTTACGACAGAATTGGATAGTGCAGATATTGCACACGGTGAGATTAGCTGGTTTGCAGCTCCTCGCCGTTTAGCGTTAAAGGTTGCAGATCTGGCCAATGCTTCACCTGACCGTGAAGTTGAAAAGCGTGGTCCAGCGATTTCTGCGGCTTTCGATGCAGCAGGTCAGCCAACTAAAGCCGCTGAAGGTTGGGCGCGTGGTTGTGGTATTACCGTTGACCAAGCTGAGCGTTTAAAAACAGATAAAGGCGAGTGGCTCCTTTATCGTGCTCAAGTCAAAGGCGTTGCCGTGAGCGAATTATTAGTGGATATGGTGGCTCGCTCTTTGGCTAAATTACCTATTCCTAAACTGATGCGTTGGGGGGATAAAGAAACCCATTTTGTTCGCCCTGTTCATACCGTCACATTATTGCTAGGTAGCGATGTTGTTGAAGGGGAAGTGCTGGGGATCAAAAGTGGTCGTACAATCCGTGGTCACCGTTTTATGGGTGAAGCGGAGTTTACCATTGACAGTGCTGACCAATATCCTGAGATCTTGCGTGAGCGCGGTAAGGTTATTGCGGACTACGCGGAGCGTAAAGCGGTTATTAAAGCGGATGCTGAAAAAGCGGCACTTGCTTTAGGGGGTAAAGCGGATTTAACAGACAGTTTATTAGAAGAAGTTGCTTCATTGGTTGAATGGCCAGTTGTACTGACCGCAAAATTTGAAGAAAAATTCTTAGAAGTACCTGCTGAAGCATTGGTGTATACCATGAAAGGGGACCAAAAATATTTCCCTGTTTATGATAATGAAGGCAAATTAATGCCGAATTTCATTTTCGTGGCAAATATCGAGTCTTCAGATCCACAACAAATTATTTCAGGTAATGAGAAAGTTGTGCGTCCTCGTTTGGCAGATGCTGAGTTCTTCTTTAAAACCGACCGTAAACAACGTCTTGAAGATAACTTACCGCGTTTAGAGACCGTGCTGTTCCAACAACAGTTAGGGACATTACGTGATAAAACCGAGCGCTTAGAAGCATTATCCGGTTGGATTGCTGCTAAGATTGGCGCTGATGTCAATCATGCAACACGTGCTGGTTTATTGGCGAAATGTGACCTTATGACTAACATGGTGTTTGAGTTTACAGATACTCAAGGCGTAATGGGTATGCATTATGCACGTCACGATGGTGAGTCAGAAGATGTCGCATTAGCGCTGAAAGAACAATATCAACCACGCTTTGCCGGTGATGAACTCCCTTCTACCGATGTTTCTGCGGCACTCGCCTTAGCAGAGAAAATGGATACCTTAGCGGGTATTTTCGGCATTGGGCAGCATCCGAAAGGTGATAAAGATCCATTCGCATTACGTCGTGCCACACTCGGTGTTTTGCGTATTATCGTAGAAAAAGGCTATCAGCTTGATCTGGTTGAAATGACAGAAGAAGCAGTACGTCTTTACGGTGATAAGCTCACGAACAAGAATGTGGTTAATGACGTTGTTGAATTTATGCTTGGTCGCTTCCGTTCTTGGTATCAAGAGCTTGGCTACAGCATTGACACTATTCAAGCTGTGTTGGCACGTCGCCCAACCTCACCAGCAGATTTTGATGCGCGAGTAAAAGCGGTAACTCACTTCCGTACATTAGAAGATGCGGAAGCATTGGCCGCAGCGAATAAACGTGTGTCTAACATTTTGAGCAAGTCGAATGAAAAACTGGCTGATAAAGTGTTGGCATCTGTGCTCAAAGCACCACAGGAAGTGAAGTTGGCTACTCATCTTGTTGTATTACAAGAAAAACTAGAGCCAATGTTCGCTGAGCGTAACTATCAAGATGCATTGGTTGAGTTAGCATCACTACGTGAAGTTGTTGATGCATTCTTTGTCGATGTCATGGTGATGGACGAAGATGAGGCTGTACGTATTAACCGTCTGACTCTACTGAGCCAATTGCGTGAGCTGTTCCTGAAAGTAGCCGATATTTCTTTACTGCAATAAGTGGTTACGAGTTGGTGGTAGGCATGGTTCATATCACCACATCAATGCGGATAAGCGCTCATTAAGTTAGACTTGTGAGCGCTTATGACTCTCTAAATTGGTGGATTGATTAAAAAACCACATCAAGTTGATGGTTTTATCATCATGCAAACAAATTTAGTGAAAAATGGGTTGACGGCGAGAGCTCGCAACAGTATGATTCACACCGTTTTCGGCGAGTAGCGCAGCTTGGTAGCGCAACTGGTTTGGGACCAGTGGGTCGGAGGTTCGAATCCTCTCTCGCCGACCAGATTCCAAAACCCCACCTCAAATGAGGTGGGGTTTTTTGCTTTATAGACGCATATGCGTTTTTCGAACTGTCCTCTCGTGATAATACAAATTATCGCAATAACCTTGCTATTTTACATCGATGGGTTCACCGCAATCTTTCGGAGTAACTTTGTTGTCTTTCTTGCTCATAATCTGTTCTTATAGTGATGTACTCTGTCTGCTTAACCATTAGTTGGCGCAATCGTCATGCGCTATGCAGTAGCTAGTCGTAGATGACCTCTATACGGAATTTTTATGACAAGGATACTGTCAATGAAAGAGATACCTATACTGCTTATTGGGCTGTTTGTGTTGTTGAGGTGCACATCTTGTTATGCTGATAAGTATTCTATGTCAGCACAGCATTTGCTTAAACAGACTCCAACCGTTCGATCTGTTATGCAGCAACCTGTAATGGCCTGTGTGGCAATCCACCAAGTTCATTTCTCGGCATTATCGCCATTTCCATTAATTACACAGAAACGCTTGAGCCAATGGAAAAGAAGGGTAGAAGGGCAATGTGTGAATGATGAAGCGTTACTGTTATATGCCGATTTTTTGAATGCACAATTAACGGAACTGGGTTATATCACATCCTATATTCATTACCCAAAACAAGCGTTGTTATTGGGGGTATTACGCGTTGAATTGGTGCCGGGAAAACTCGGCAGTATCGTGCATCAAGAAACGGGTCATGAGAGCCATTCGTTATTTTCTGCATTCCCTTTGCAAAAAGGGGAAGTGATTCATCTTCACCCCATCAACCAAGGGCTTGCTAATCTTCATAATACCCAATTGATTCGACATCAAATTCATATTATTTCAGATAACCAAAACAATAATTTGAATCAATTAGTTATTCAACGTCAGGCGATAAGGGCTTTTAAAGGGAGATTATTATTAGAGTCGAAAGCATCGCAGCAGTTGCCAAAACATAGAATTAGCAACGTCGTTATGCTTGCCAATCCACTGTTACTCAATGATTTCTTTTTTGGCCGCGTAGACAGCGATATAGGAAGTCGCGCAGAGAAGACATTAAAGTCAGCGTCTATCTTATATTCTGTGCCCTACCACTATTGGTTATGGACCTTATATGTGGGTTATCAAGAAAACAGCATGAACCAATATCTACAATCTAACGAAGCAATGGAAATCCGTTATGATTCGAGAAGTCGTTTGCTGTCATTACAAGCAGAGTACCTTCTTCATCGAACACGGACGGGGTCCACCTCCGCGAGTATAGGCACTCAAATTCAAACACTTGATATTTTCTTAGAACAGTATCGTTTAGAAACTCAGCGACGTTTTAGCAGTTATCTCTTACTGGGTCTCAGCCATAAGCGTGATTTTGTACAAGGTAATGCGGTATTTTCATTTAGCGTTAAACAAGATGTTGATTGGTTTGGTTCCACACGAGCACAAATCACTGGTCTAGAACAGGCCCGAATCTACTTATTATCAATAGACTATCAGCGCATATTCAATTTAATGGGGCAATCCATGTATCACCGGCATGAACTTGAAGTTCAACTCAGCCATTCAAAACTTGATCCGTTACTTGAACTGAATAGCCTTTCAGGAAATTTGGGTATTCGAGGGTTTACAAATAGCTTAGGCATTGAAAATGGAGGGGATAATACATTCAAATTCAAAAATGAATGGGGGTGGTTTTCACCATGGTTTGGCGTTGAGTTGTATGGCGCGCTAGATTATGCAACGGGGTCAACAGATCGAGCCAATTTGTGGCAAGAAAACCATTTAATCGGTACAGAGATAGGGCTAAAAGGGCGGTTTGCAAGGATGGATTATAAGCTCTTTATTGAGGCTCCACTTTGGTATCCCGATGCGCTAAAGGTTAATGACGTGAACTTTGGGGTTAAAGTCAGTTTTGATTATTAGCTCATGACTTAAATAGATGAAAATAGGTAGGAAGAATAGAATCAAGAGGGGTATTCATTTTTTGAAGTTATTAACTGATGAATAAATTGTTAAATTATCATGGCGCGCTCATTTTTATGTGAATAAAAAATAAGCAAAACAATAATAAGCTAAGCAGATTATTAGCCGATAATGCTTCAGAACTTTATGCCGCACTCTCTAAGAAGTTACACTATTTTCGTTCAGTAATTCAGCACTTAATCACAAATATAAAAATAAATCACCACGTGATAAAAAGCTATTCTATACTGTTTTTGTGGTTATTACTTCTGCGTTATTGGTTAAGCATCTATACAATAGACTAATAACACGCCATATATGTTTCTAAAATGTTATAAGTTAGTAGAGAAGGGAGTGAGACATACTATTGACGAAGTGGGTGACAGTTGATTAATTGCACTATGAATAACTAAAAAATACAGATTCCTTATCTGTCATTCCTATGATGGGTAGGGCATTAAGCAAATAACACATGAACACCACAGGAGCATACAGATGGCGCTCTCAATCAAAAAGACAGGTTTATTGGCAGTAGGGCTTACACTTTCAGCACTTGCAGTTTCTGCCTCTGTGCAAGCAAAAACATTGGTCTATTGTTCAGAAGGATCCCCTGAAGGTTTTAATCCACAGCTATTCACTTCAGGTACAACATACGATGCTAGCTCAATTCCATTATATAATCGGCTTGTTGAGTTTAAACTGGGCACGACAGAGATTGAGCCTGGATTAGCAGAGAGCTGGGAAGTCAGTGAAGATGGTAAAGTTTATACTTTCCACTTACGTAAAGGCGTTAAATGGCATTCCAGTAAGGACTTTAAACCGAGTCGTGATTTCAATGCGGATGATGTGATTTATTCCTTTATGCGCCAAAAAGATCCAAATCATCCATACCATAAAATTTCTGGCGGTAGCTATGAATACTTTATGGGAATGGATATGGATAAGATCATCGATAAAGTTGAGAAAGTCGACGACAATACCGTTCGTATTACATTGACTCGTCCTGAATCGCCATTCCTTGCCGATATGGCAATGGATTTCGCATCGATTCTTTCTGCTGAATATGCAGATCAAATGCTGGCAGCAGGTACACCACAAAAAGTTGACTTGAACCCGATCGGTACAGGTCCATTCCAGTTACAACAGTATCAGAAAGACTCTCGTATCCTTTACAAAGCGAACAAAGAGTATTGGGGCAATAAACCGAAAATCGATCGTTTAGTCTTCTCCATTACACCTGACGCTTCTGTCCGTTACGCGAAGTTACAAAAAAATGAATGTCAAGTGATGCCGTATCCAAATCCGGCTGACCTAGAGCGCATGAAGCAAGACAAAAATATCACGCTAATGGAACAGCCAGGTTTGAACGTGGGTTATCTCTCTTTCAACGTTGAGAAGAAACCATTAGATAACCAAAAAGTTCGCCAAGCTTTGTCAATGGCGGTTAATAAAGATGCCATCATTGATGCGGTTTACCAAGGCGCTGGCCAAAAAGCGAAAAACTTAATTCCACCAACGATGTGGAGTTACAACGATGATGTGAAGGATTATGAATATAATCCTGAAAAAGCGAAAGCACTGTTAGCTGAAGCAGGTTTCCCTAATGGATTTGAGATTGATCTGTGGGCAATGCCTGTACAACGTCCATACAACCCAAATGCGCGCCGTATGGCTGAAATGATCCAAGCAGACTGGGCAAAAATTGGTGTTAAATCGAAAGTTGTGAGCTATGAGTGGGGCGAATACCTCAAACGCGCCAAAGATGGTGAGCCACAAACGGTGATGATGGGATGGACCGGTGATAATGGTGACCCAGATAACTTCTTTGCAACGCTGTTTAGCTGCGCGGCAAAAGAACAAGGTTCTAACTATTCGAAATGGTGTTATCAAGGTTTTGAAGACCTGATCCAACCTGCTCGTATGACTGCGGATCATAACAAACGTGTTGACCTCTACAAACAAGCACAGGTTGTTATGAATGAACAAGCTCCTGCCTTAATCATTGCGCATTCAACAGTATTTGAACCAGTACGTAAAGAAGTGAAGGGCTATGTTGTCGATCCACTCGGCAAACACCACTTTGAAAACGTCGATATTGAAAAATAATCGTTGTTAATTTGTCACAGCCCTTCGTCATCCTCTGATAACGAAGGGCGTTTTCGCCTCTGAATTTCAGGGAAACAGAAAACTTAGTTCTTTGTGAGCAGGCAGAAGAAATAGCACCCTTCTGATTAGCCAAACGGACTTAGAGCCGTCAAAGGCATTATTAAAGAGATTCGGGATATGTTGCAATTTATCCTCCGACGCTTGGGATTAGTTATCCCAACGTTTATCGGTATTACATTACTCACTTTCGCTTTTGTGCATATGATTCCAGGTGATCCTGTGATGATTATGGCAGGAGAAAGGGGCTTATCGCCTGAACGGCATGCTTACCTAATGGCTGAATTGGGCTTAGATCAGCCTCTTTGGAAACAGTATCTTCATTATATTAACGGCATATTTCATGGCGACTTGGGAATTTCATTGAAGAGCCGTATCGAGGTGTGGGATGAGTTCTTCCCTCGCTTTAAAGCCACAATGGAACTGGCTATTTGTGCGATGATTTTTGCTGTTTCTGTCGGGATCCCTGTTGGTGTATTAGCTGCGGTTAAACGTGGTTCTATTTTTGATCACACAGCGATTGGTCTATCACTGACGGGTTATTCCATGCCAATCTTTTGGTGGGGCATCATGCTAATCATGCTCGTGTCTGTGCACTGGGATTTGACCCCAGTATCTGGACGTGTGAGTGATAGTGTTTTCCTTGATGATTCATATCCACTTACTGGCTTTATGTTAATTGATACGTTTATTTGGGGAGAAGAAGGCAACTTTATTGATGCTGTTGAGCATTTAATACTGCCATCGATTGTCTTGGGGACGATACCGTTAGCGGTCATTGTACGTATGACTCGTTCCTCAATGTTAGAAGTACTTGGTGAAGACTATATTCGTACAGCTAGGGCAAAAGGCGTTAGCCGCGCACGCGTTATTCTGATCCATGCATTGCGTAATGCATTGTTGCCTGTTGTGACTGTGATTGGCCTCCAAGTTGGCGTAATGCTAGCAGGGGCAATCCTCACCGAGACGATTTTCTCATGGCCCGGCCTAGGTCGATGGTTGATTGAAGGGTTGCAACGCCGCGATTACCCCGTTGTGCAAGGTGGTGTTCTGTTAGTCGCGACACTGATTATTTTTGTTAACCTAGTGGTTGATGTGCTGTATGGCATTGTTAACCCACGTATTCGCCATAAAAAATAAGGAGCGCTAAAATGTCTCAATCTACTGAGCCAACGGTTGTCAGCGCCCCTAAGCCGATGACACCATTTCAAGAGTTTTGGCATTATTTCAAACGCAATAAAGGCGCTGTTATTGGGATGATATATATCATCTTAATGATCTTAATTGCTATTTTTGCTGGGGTACTGGCACCTCATGCACCCGATGAACAATTCCGTGACTTCTTATTGGTTCCACCTGTTTGGGAACATGGAGGAAGTTGGCAATTTATTTTAGGTACGGATGATGTCGGGCGTGACCTGTTATCACGTTTGATGTATGGCGCCCGTTTATCTCTGCTGGTCGGCTGCCTAGTCGTCGTCCTGTCGTTAATTTCTGGGGTGGCGCTTGGAGTGATTGCGGGTTATTTCGGTGGTGTGGTCGATGCCATTATTATGCGTGTCGTTGATATCATGTTAGCACTACCAAGCTTACTGCTGGCACTTGTGTTGGTCGCTATTTTTGGCCCGTCTATTGTGAATGCGTCGATTGCTTTAACCTTCGTAGCACTGCCACACTATATTCGATTGACCCGTGCTGCTGTACTAGTTGAAGTTAATCGCGATTATGTGACGGCTTCTCGTGTTGCGGGGGCAGGTGCTGTCCGCCAGATGTTTGTCAATATTTTACCTAACTGTTTGGCACCGTTAATTGTTCAAGCGTCGCTTGGTTTTTCTAATGCTATTTTAGATATGGCTGCTTTAGGGTTCCTTGGTATGGGGGCGCAACCACCAACACCAGAGTGGGGCACAATGTTATCGGATGTGCTGCAATTCGCTCAAAGTGCATGGTGGGTGGTCACCTTTCCAGGTTTAGCAATTTTGTTGACTGTATTAGCGTTTAACCTGATGGGTGATGGTTTACGTGATGCATTTGATCCAAAACTCAAGCAGTAATGAGGTAATCTAATGGCATTGTTAAATGTAGAACAACTTTCGGTACACTTCGGTGATGAAGCTACTCCGTTCCGCGCCGTTGACCGCATTAGCTATCGCGTTGAGAAAGGTCAGGTTGTCGGTATCGTTGGTGAATCCGGTTCAGGGAAATCGGTGAGTTCCTTGGCAATTATGGGGTTGATTGACTACCCCGGCAAAGTGATGGCAAATGCATTGCAATTTGATGGACGGGATTTACTGTCGATTCCAGAAAAAGAGCGTAGACAGATTGTTGGTGCAGATGTCGCAATGATATTTCAGGATCCTATGACGAGTCTTAACCCTTGCTTTACTGTGGGTTATCAGATTATGGAAGCCCTGAAAGTGCACCAAGGTGGTAGCAAGAGTACACGCAAGCAACGTGCGATTGACTTGCTGACGATGGTGGGGATCCCTGATCCGCAATCACGGCTTGACGTTTATCCTCACCAACTGTCCGGAGGGATGAGTCAGCGTGTGATGATCGCAATGGCTATTGCATGTCGACCAAAACTCTTGATCGCAGATGAACCCACGACTGCTCTTGACGTAACCATTCAAGCTCAAATTATTGAATTATTGCTTGAATTACAGCAGCAAGAAAATATGGCATTGGTCTTGATTACACATGACCTTGCCTTAGTCGCGGAAGCGGCACACCACATTATTGTGATGTATGCAGGTCAAGTTGTTGAATCTGCAAAAGCTTCCGATATCTTTAAATCTCCACGACATCCTTATACTCAAGCGTTATTACGTGCATTACCCGAGTTTTCAACGAATAAATCTCGGCTCGCTTCTTTACCTGGCGTTGTTCCTGGCAAATATGATCGGCCACAAGGTTGCTTGTTGAATCCTCGCTGTCCATATGCGACAGAACGTTGCCGTATAGAGGAGCCTGAGCTGCGCTCTATTGGGGATAGGCAGGTGAAATGTCACATGCCTTTGGATGATATGGGGAGGCCGACATTATGAGCGAAAAGCAAAATAAACCATTACTACAGGCCGTCAATTTAAAAAAATATTACTCCGCAAAAAGCGGTCTATTTTCGGCTGAAAAGCTAGTAAAAGCATTAGATGGCGTTTCATTTGAACTTGAAAAAGGTAAAACGCTTGCGGTGGTTGGGGAGTCTGGTTGTGGTAAATCGACACTAGGTCGTTTATTAACCATGATTGAGCAACCGACGGAAGGTGAGCTGTATTATCAAGATCAAAATTTATTGGTAAAAGATAAAACAGCAGAAAAATTACGCCGTCAAAAAATTCAAATTGTGTTCCAAAATCCTTATGGCTCGTTGAATCCACGTAAAAAAGTTGGGCAAATACTGGAAGAGCCGTTATTGATTAATACGCCATTGTCTAAAGAGCAACGTAGAGAAAAAGTCTTATCAATGATGGCAAAAGTCGGTTTAAAAACAGAGCATTATGAGCGTTACCCGCATATGTTTTCGGGCGGGCAGCGTCAGCGTATTGCGATTGCAAGAGGGTTAATGCTTGATCCTGATGTCGTCGTTGCAGATGAACCTGTTTCTGCGCTGGATGTTTCTGTCCGTGCTCAAGTACTTAACTTAATGATGGATTTACAGCAGGAGCTTGGGCTTTCTTATGTGTTTATTTCACATGATCTTTCAGTCGTTGAGCATATTGCTGATGAAGTCATGGTGATGTACTTAGGGCGCTGTGTAGAAAAGGGAACCAAAGAGCAAATTTTTAATAATCCTTTGCACCCTTATACGCAAGCCTTGCTATCCGCAACGCCACGCTTGAATCCAAGTTCACGCCGTGAGCGTATAAAGCTGACTGGAGAATTACCAAGTCCATTGAATCCACCGCCAGGATGTGCTTTTGCTGCTCGTTGCCGCAGAGCGTTTGGGCAATGCACGCAATTCCAGCCTTCACTTAAAGAGTATGATGGTCAGTTAGTGGCGTGTTTTGCAGTAGAAGAAGATGAAAAAAATACGTTAGTAGTGAGTTAAGGGGTTAAGACGGCAAAAAGTGTGCTCTTTTTGCCGTTATCCAGCGTTATGCCGTTATAGATACCGATGCCAACTGCCCCTTTGTCCTAATTACATAAACTTTCATTTTTAACTGCTCTTTTCCCGATAAAATCAAGTATACTGGGTTTTGGCTAGCGATATCCTATACTCCGTAAACTTATCTTCTGGTAACGGTACCTAAACTTTCATTATTTAGCTTAAATAACTATCTGTATTCAGTTGCTATAAGATAATATGGGTGAAGCGTGCCTGTATATAGGTTGCTATATACTGGGTCAAAAGGATAACGGTCAGAAGCCATTTGTCCTTGTTGAAAACATAGCCATTTAAGCAGCAAGAATATTAAATTGAAAAGAAGCTTGATAAATAAGGTTTCGGAAAAATGAAGGCCCGAGTTCAGCGTTCACTAACGTTAAAAAGCATGATCGTATTTTTTGTGATCACGTTAAGTTCACTCGCCCTTTTTTTGGGAATTCAATTTAGTTACTTACTTGATCAAAGAAAAAATGACTATCTTGACCAATTGAGCAATGCTGTAGTGCAGATCCAAAAACCATTAACGGATTCGTTGCTCAGTTCAGATCTGAACGAGGTTAAAAGGTTACTCGTAAGCCTGAAAACATCGGGTATTATGGGGAAAGCCATTGTGACGGTAGATGGTGCAACCGTTATGAATTTAGATTTTGCAACCGCTAGGCCAATTCCTGATTGGGCAATAAAATTTGCAGGCATTCCAGTAGAAATGACGGTACCTTTGTACGCATATGGGAATACCATTCTGACAGCAAAACCACAGGGGTATTTAACACTCCAAGTTGATTCTAATCGGGTCTATCGTTTCGCGGTTAATACATTAGCGCTGATGATTACAACCTATTTGCTATTGGTCTTAATTATCGCGATAGCAATGACATGGTGTGTCAGTAGAATGATCGTCAGGCCATTACGCAAAATTGCGCTAGAATTACAGGATGATGATAATCACGATATCGCAGTGCCAAATTATCATGAGGATGACGAGATTGGTCTTTTGGCGAAGAATTATAACCGCCAAAGAAAAAAGCAAAATTCAGACTAAGTCATGAACATGTGATGAGCTTTGTGGTCTAATATCGTAAATAGTTGGTGTCATTAATATTGTATGCGACCCAACCATATCATTTAACCCTATAATTAACGCTTTTCGTTAATTTGTCAGTCATTTTTTGCGGTTAAATACAAGGATAGAAAATACATAGGGGTCTACATGCAGGGTTCGAAAATTCGGTATATCTTCAGTGTGGTGCTATTGTCAGTCGCTGGCTTTGCGAGTGCTGAACCATTACAGCCTGATCCAGCATGGCAACAAGGAAAGCTTGAGAATGGCTTCAGTTGGCAACTGCTACAAACACCACAACGTCCAAATGACCGAATTCAGCTTAGGTTAGCCATCAAGGCTGGCTCACTATCAGAAAAAGCGAGTGAAAAGGGGTATAGCTATTTAATCCCGAAAATGGCATTACTACACCAAACTGAAGCATTTCCAGCGGCGACATTACAAAATTTTTGGCGTCAGGCGACTGATCCTGATGTACCCATTCCCCCAGCGGTTGTTTCGTATGACTACACAATTTACAGTTTAAGTTTACCGCATAATAAGCCTGAACTTCTTAAACAAGCGCTAAACTGGTTGGCAACTTCTGCTGCGGGTGCAACCTATACAGAAACATCATTGCATAATGGGTTAACAGTGACAAATGCACCTGTTGCCACATTACCTCTTGATGCTACAGACCCAGTCTGGCGTGCTCGTTTAAAAGGTTCTGCGATGATGGGGTATGATCCCGGCCAAAAGATTAGTGATAATGTGAATTTAGAAAGTGTGAACGCTTTTTATCAAAAATGGTACACACCGGATGTGATGACACTCTATGTTGCAGGCCATGTAGATGCTCGCATGCTGTCTGACTATATCACACAAACGTTTTCATCTTTAGAAGGCAAGCGCTCAGAGCCTGTCTCAGTAGCGGTTTTATCACAGGTTAAGCCTCAATCCATTGATATTTTGCAAGATAAACAATCGAAGGATAGTTTGTCATTGATTTGGGATATCGACTGGCAACCGATTAATGATTCTGCGGTGCTATTGCGTTACTGGGGTAGTGATTTGGCGCGTGAAGCACTGTATCGTTCCTTGCAAAAAACCTTTAATCAAAAGTTTAGTCAAGATGAGGTCTCCTCTAATTTAGATTGCCGAGTACAGTATCAAAAGGCAAGCTGTACACTTACCGTTAACGCGCCACCTGAAAAAATGATGGCAGTTGCTGATGTCGTGCTGAATGAGCTTTCAACGGTTGACCAAAATGGCATTTCACCTGAATTATTTAATGAAATGATCAATGAGAAGCAAGTTCAGTTATCACAACTCTTTGCCGCATATGCGCGTACCAGTACGGATGTATTAGCCGGCCAGCGTCTGATTTCTCAGCAAAATGGAGTGGTTGATATTGCACCTGAGCAGTATCAACGTTTACGCCAATCTTTCCTTGCTGGTCAAACGCTTGAGCAAGTAAATATGGAAGTGCGTCGTTTATTGTCTCAAGAAGCGGCGTTTGTTTTGACTCAACCAAAAGATAAACAGCTGATGGATGCAGAACAAATTCGTCAGAAATTTACCAAAGTGTTGTGGCCACAAGCAGAGCCGGCTTCGGCTGTTGAAACTGAGCCTACGGTAGCCACTGAACCCGCTAAAGCGACACAATAGTGAGTTTCCGGATAGCCCCTAATAAGGGGCTATTGACTTATCACATGGTATGTTTGTTAGCGTTGTGTCAGTAATGTTTCAATAACCTGAATTAACGTTTCACGAGACTCTCTGTCATCGACAAAACCTGCTGCACTTATTTTGCTTTCAGGGGCGTAATAGGCGGCAGACCCCCAAAAGCCAAGATGCGAATAAAGCGTTACGCCATTGACGACACTTGCCATTAGACCTAAACGATACGCTTGTGCACCTTCATGGGTCCCCACGCTCAGCATCGTATTGAGTGTCTCTGGGTTATCAAATATCTCACCATTAAATAGCGCTTCGAGAAAGCGAGCCATTTGTCGAGAAGAGGTAATGAGACCGCCACCGCCGTAGAGGTCCATAGACGCATGAATATGTGTTCCTTCAAAATCTTTCAAATATTGGCGAGCACGGGGCGCTTGCGTTGTCGGTTGCTCAAGGCATTCCCAATAAGCGCTATCTAGTCCGATTTTATGGAACTTTAATAGTGTTCTCACGGCATGACCGAGTGATTGACCCGTTATGCGTTCGATAATATCACCTAATAAAATATAACCGGTATCTGAATAGATGAATGTTTCTGAAGGAGCGACAAATGGAAACGATTTACGGGCGTATATTTGCATTTGCTCCAGTCGAGTCCATTGGTAGTCAGGTCTTGCGAGTACTCGTTTGAGATAATGTTCATCGGCATGATCACAAAGTCCACTACTATGATTGAGTAAGTGGCGAATGCTAATGTGGTCTGTCGCATAACGATGACAAAGTAATTGATTAAATTCGGTGGCGATATGTTGTGATATCGCATCATCTAGCGACAATTTTCCCATTTCGGCTAATCGAAGCACCGCAGCTGCTGTAAATGTTTTTGTATTACTGGCAATACGTAACGGTGTGTCAACGGTTAGGGGATTGCCTGCCAAATCACTACCTCTCGCACAAAAAGTGCCGGTAGTGGCTTTTGCTTGATTGTGATAGTACAGCACAACGCCGCAGGATAAATTTTCTAATTGCTGAATAGAGTCTGTTGTTATCATTTTTATGCCAATGCCTCTGATATTCCGAGATGACCTGAGTGTATTCGTCTAGTTATAACATACTGGAATAATCAGCTTAGCATGTGTTCAGAAAGGCTCTATTGTGTTTTATTTAGCTAACATTAATGCTTTAAAGGCAGCGAATGCAGGCACATGATAATCTGAGCGATAAATCAAATAAGTATGGCATAAGGCAACATCAAGCGTTGCAAGCGCGAGTTTCTCATGGGACATGGATTCGAGTAATTGTTCAGGTAGCAGGGCAACACTACTTCCTGCACTGACACAAGCGACCATGGCATGGTAGGAATTGAGTTGCTGAATATGCCAATTTAGTTGGTTTGGAATGTTTAACCATTGCTCAGCAAGATAGCGGTAGCTACAGCCATGAGCAAAAGTAGCCAGTGAGCGAGTTTGGATATCTTCAGCAGCCTTAGCGGTTTTATCTTGTTCAGGAAGTAAGAGAACAAGTCGTTCTTGCCATAATTTTTCTGTTTGTATCCCTATTTCATTGAATTGGGTGAGGTCATACAAATCAGGTGGTAAAGCGACAAAAGCACAATCCAATTTTTCAGTGCGTATTTGATCTATTAACGCTTGGGTAGTGCCTGTGGTTAAGCAAAGCTGTGTTTCAGGATATTGTTTATGGTAGGTCGCTAAAGGTTGTGGCAAACGACATGCCGCTGTACTTTCCATACTGCCTATTCTGAGTTGACCGCCTTCCTTACCTAAACTGGTGACATGACGTGCTTCTTGTTCTAAGGCAAGTAATCGGTATGCATATTGCAAAAAGCGTAAGCCTGCCTGCGACAATTGCATCTGTTTGCCTTGGCGAATAAACAGCTGTTCCCCCAAATCCGTTTCAAGCTGCTGGATTCGAGTGGTAATGTTCGATGGCACTCTGCCTAAGCGAGTCGCTGCCCGTGTAATGCTGAGTTCCTCAGCAACCATACAAAATATTTTTAGCGATTCAGAGTTCATTTTCTTTTTTTGTGAATATGGTGCTATATTTATTCTTAATAAAAGAATAATAAGTGTAACCCTACTTTGTGATAAAGGAAAGACAATGGTTCATTCAACATTATTTCTACAGCGTTTAGGCTTGCGATATCCGATAATTCAAGCACCTATGGCGGGTGTTTCAACACCCGCATTAGCAGCGGCAGTCTCTGAGGCAGGAGGTTTAGGGTCATTGGGACTTGGTGCAAGCTCGCTATCTCAAGCCCGTCAGCTAATTGCTCAAACTCAAGCCTTAACAACCAAGCCTTTCAATGTAAATGTATTTTGCCATGCAACGCCGGTACGCAACACTGAAATAGAGCAAGCCTGGATCCACTATTTTGCTGATCAATTCAGCAAATTCAATGCATTACCCCCCAAGCAATTAAACCAAGTGTATACCTCATTCTTGGATGATCCTGATATGTTGGCTTTGCTACTCGAAATGAAGCCCGCGGTGGTCAGTTTTCATTTCAACATTCCTGACAAACAGGCTATTAGTCAGCTCAAGTCTCAAGGGATTTACACGCTAGCGACAGCAACTAATTTAAGAGAAGCACAGTTGGTTGAACAAGCCGGTATTGATGCAATTGTAGCACAAGGTATTGAAGCGGGTGGGCACCGAGGTATGTTTGATGTTCAGGCTCAGGATGAAGGCATTACCACATTAGCTTTGGTTGAATTGTTGGCTCAACACACTCGGCTTCCTCTTATTGCGGCGGGGGGATTGATGAGTGGACAAGATATTATCGCTGTTTTGGAACGTGGAGCCGCAGCCGCTCAATTGGGAACTGCGTTTATATTATGTCCTGAATCAGCCGCGAATGAAGGTTATCGGCGGAATTTAAACAGTAAAAACGCGGAGAATACGGCCTTAACCGCGGCAATTTCAGGCCGACCAGCCAGAGGTATTGTTAATCAGTTCATACAAATGACACAGGTTGATGAGTGCCCACTCATACCTGATTATCCCATCGCCTATGATATCGGAAAACAGTTGCATGCAGCAGCCAGCAAAATAGGTAATGAGGGTTTTGCCGCACATTGGGCAGGGAAAAATGCAATGAAAGCACGAGAGATGCCCGCAAAAAGGTTGATAGAAACACTGGTGTCAGAGATGGAAAATTGAACGATATTTAAGGCAGCAGCGGGATGGCAATAATGGCTATTTTCGCCATCCCGCATGGTGTTAAGGGGTTACTGCTTCTTTATCTGTCGTGTCTTTTGGCTCATCTGTGGCTATCCATGCAGCACAGAATAGTGTGAGTCTGGCAAAGAAATAGAAAAATGCCATTAGGCCTAAAACAGAACCAAAAGCTGCTCCGGACGGTGATGAAGCCAAATTTGGTAAAATCCATGTCATCACTGATTTAATCACTTCAAAACCAATTGCCGCCAGTAAAGTGCCTTTCAATAATGATGAACGGCGATGCTGCATGCGTGGTAAAATCCAGAAGATCCATAAAAAGAGCAAGAAGTTAGCTGTAATTGAAATAGTAAGGCCGATCAATGTCCAAACAGGTCTTAACCATTCGATGCTGTCTAAACCTAGAGTTCTTACTATGGTGGCTTGCGCTGAACCCGCGACAGAGGTGAGTGTAATTGTCACGATTAAGGCGATCAGTAAACCAATTAATGCGAGAAAATCACGTAAGTAGCGGAAATAAATTTTTTCGTGTTCATCTTCATTACGCTCCCAGACTGGGCGGGATTGCGCTAAAATTGCCAAGCGTAAATTATTCACCCAATTGACTCCAGAATAGACGGCTAACGCTAAACCGGTTAAACCCACGGTGGTACGTTGGCGAATTGCGGTATCTATTGTTCTTTCTAAAGTATTTGCCAAGGTTGGGTCGCTGATATTGGCTGAGATACCACGCACTAAACGTTCAAGTAATTCAGGGTTACTGGCTAACACAAAACCGGCAGCGGCAAAGGTGAACATCAATACAGGAATTAAAGAGAGGAACGAAAAATAGGTAATAGCAGCACCGAACTGATTCCCCATGCGGTCAGTAAACCGTTGGGCGGTGCGAATAAGGTGTGCAATAAAAGGTATCGCACAAATAAAATTCACGACCTTCATCGAAAAGGTAAGCGCTTTTTTACTATTATCGATACTTTTATTTAGTGAAGATTTTAATTTACCAGCGTCTTTTTGCTCTTTATCCTGCATATTCGACATTCGTTCCTCTTTCTACATCTTGTCTAATTTCGCTTAATTTTCACCATACTATAGCTCAAACTGGTAAAATTTTTCACCTTAATGCCTATTTTTATCGATTAAGTAGGCATTAAGGGGAGTCATATTGTTGTAAAATAAGGCGCAATTAGACAAAGAATATGAGAGGATTACACAGTATTATAAACCTGTTTTATAGGTTTCTAATTCCGCTTGTGCTTCTTTCAGCTCTTCTTGAGCTTCTTTTAATTTACGCTCGCGTTTGGCAATTTTACCGCTATCGCCTTTTTGTTTTTCTTCGAGTAATTCAGCTTCCCTTTCTTGCACTTTTTCTTGTTTTTCCGCGACATTTTTTTGGCTATCACGGTAAAGTGATTCAGGAGTACAGTAGGTATTAACATTATCAAGCGCTCTTTGTAGCCCAGCTATACGATGTGTGTTACCGTGCTTTTTAGCATATTCGATTTGCGTTTCAATCTTCTGCTTTTTAATTTGGCAGCCATTATTTGGACTCGCGGCCATTGCGGATGTCCCTGCTAAAATTAATACCGTAGTCATTGTGGTCATGAGTGTTTTACGCATTTTCTGTCCTTAATTATATTGAAATTTTAGTTAGGATAGCTTTTTATTGTATTGACGTCATCACTATTTTGTCAAAATAGGAATGGTGCTAATTTGATAAAAAGTTGGCTATAATGGTGCAGAATCAGAACAAATCATTCGGTCTATTTTTATTCAACAGGCTGTCTTTAAAGAATCTATTTGATAGTAGCCATACGTGGCTAGTGTTGAATGTCCTCAGGAAATAAGAGTGTCATGCTAAGTTACCGCCATAGTTTTCACGCAGGCAATCATGCGGATGTGTTAAAGCACACTGTTCAAAGCCTCATTATTGAATCTCTTAAAGAGAAAGAAAAACCTTTCCTGTATGTGGATACTCATTCAGGGGCTGGCCGTTATCAATTGACGGGAGAACATGCAGAGAAAACAGGTGAGTATCTGCAAGGGATCGCACGTATTTGGGAACAACCAGACCTACCAGAGGAATTACTCCCTTATATGAATATCGTGCGTCGCATGAATGACAATGGGCGACTACGTTATTATCCCGGCTCACCGCTATTAGCGAAATACTTATTACGTGAGCAAGACAAACTCGTACTGACTGAATTACACCCTACAGATTATCCCTTATTGCGTGCAGAGTTTTCTCGTGACAATCGTGCCCAAGTCTCGAAAGAAGATGGTTATCAGCAATTAAAAGCAAAATTGCCACCTCCGAGCCGCCGTGGATTTATGTTGATGGATCCACCCTATGAGTTGAAATCAGATTATGAAGCGGTAGTGAAGGGCATTGTTGAGGGCTATAAACGTTTTGCGACGGGGACTTATGCGATATGGTATCCCGTTGTATTGCGTCAACAGATCAAAAGAATGATCAGCCAATTAGAGGCGACTGGGATCCGTAAAATTCTACAAATTGAATTAGCGGTGCGTCCTGATAGCGATCAACGAGGCATGACCGCGTCAGGTATGATTGTGATCAATCCGCCTTGGAAGCTAGAACAGCAGATGAAAAAAGTGCTGCCTTGGTTGCATCAAACTCTTGTTCCAGAGGGAACTGGGCATACATTGGTCGAATGGATCGTACCAGAATAGGTAAAAGCTATTACATTGAGAGGTAATACCTACCTATTGAAACTATTGTGCTTAGAGGGATAATTAGCATAATCGGACATGTTTTACGCTAAATAATTCGACGTGTAGCTAGGTGATCAGTGAACAAGTGGCTAAGCATAGGGTCAGTTGTGTGATGAGTGCCATTAGGCGTCAATAGCCGATCTTAGCGTGTAGCGCTGCTACTTGAAGAAGTCAACGAGTATAGCTTTTTAATTAATCAAAATGGGATAACCAAGTTATGAGCAAACATTACGACTATATTGCAATTGGTGGTGGTAGTGGCGGCATTGCTTCTATGAACCGTGCAGCGATGTATGGACAAAAGTGTGCCCTGATCGAAGCGAAAGAATTAGGTGGAACCTGTGTAAACGTAGGATGTGTTCCAAAAAAAGTGATGTGGCATGCCGCACAAATTTCTGAAGCTATCCGTGCTTACGGCCCTGACTATGGTTTTGACACCACAATTAATCGTTTTGATTGGAAAACATTAATTGCAAGTCGTACTGCTTATATTGATCGTATCCACCAGTCTTATGATCGTGTGTTAGGCAATAATAAGGTTGATGTGATCAAGGGATTTGCTCGTTTTGTTGACGCACATACCGTTGAAGTCGATGGTGAAATTTATACAGCAGACCATATTTTGATTGCAACAGGTGGTCGTCCAGTGATCCCTGCCATCCCTGGTGCTGAATATGGCATGACTTCAGATGGCTTCTTTGAGTTAGAAGCGTTGCCAAAACGTGTTGCTGTTGTTGGTGCGGGCTATATCGCGGTTGAGTTAGCTGGGGTATTAAATGGTCTTGGTAGCGAAGCACACTTGTTTGTGCGTAAACACGCTCCATTACGCTCATTCGACCCGCTGATCGTTGAAACTTTAGTTGAAGTCATGAATACCGAAGGCCCCACTTTGCATACAGAGTCAGTGCCAAAAGAAGTTGTGAAAAATGCAGATGGCTCACTGACGTTGAAACTCGAAAATGGCAAACAACACACTGTTGATGCCTTGATCTGGGCTATTGGGCGTGAACCAATGACAGATAACTTGAATATTGAAGCGACAGGTGTTGAGCTGAATGAAAAAGGCTACATCAAAGTCGATAAATATCAAAATACCAATGTTGCTGGCGTGTATGCCGTAGGTGATAACACGGGCGCGGTTGAATTAACGCCAGTCGCGGTTGCCGCGGGTCGTCGCCTTTCAGAACGTTTGTTTAATAACAAACCTGATGAGCATTTAGACTATAGTAATATTCCAACCGTTGTATTTAGCCATCCACCTATTGGAACCGTTGGTTTAACGGAGCCTGAAGCTATTGAGAAATACGGTGCTGATCAGGTTAAATGTTATAAGTCGTCCTTTACCGCTATGTATACAGCAGTGACTTCCCATCGTCAGCCATGCCGCATGAAATTAGTTTGTGCGGGGGCGGATGAAAAAATTGTTGGTATTCATGGTATTGGATTTGGTATGGATGAAATCTTGCAAGGATTCGCTGTTGCGCTGAAGATGGGGGCAACCAAGAAAGATTTCGATAATACTGTGGCTATCCACCCAACAGCGGCGGAAGAGTTCGTGACAATGCGTTAAAACACCCGTTTTAGGTCATTCAACGAGATAAGGCTGAACGTGTAGGTTCAGCCTTTGTTATTTAATGGTTCATGCTGATAAGACATTAAGCATATTATTTTAATAATACGCTTAAATTTATTGGCTTTTTTGCCACCAAGAAACAATGTAGTCAGCGATCTGTTCAGGATTGTTAATATCCAGTTGCGGTAAGACAGTATCAATAATTTGATTACTTGCTACAGCAATCACATGTTGATCAATTAAGCCATCGAGGGGTTTGCCCACCTCAGCTCTAAACAGAGCGATCTTATTGATCGCCTCATGCTTAAAACCTTCCACTAAAATGAGATCCAGTGAGTGTGGATCAAAACGGCTCGCGAGGTAATGTAGGTCTAATTCTTCTTCATTATCTGGCGTTTCCGTCATGAGCGCCCAACGTTTTTGGCTGGCGACGAGTGTTTGGTCGGCACCTGCTTTACGCAATTCATAACTGTCTTTACCCGGTTTATCAACATCCATATCGTGATGCGTGTGCTTGACTAAGCCGACACGGAGGTGACGTTGCCGTAGTAATGGGATCACTTTTTTTAATAGCGTTGTTTTGCCAGTACCACTGTAGGCCGTGATACCCAGTAGAGGTAGAGATTTTTGGTTCATGATTCTTTTTGTTGCTGTTCCCAGTTGCGGCTATCTTCTGGTGTGTTTAAATTAGCAAAAGAGCCAGATTGTGGAGGGAAAATTACACATTTTGCTGCAACTTCCCGCATAAATAACATTAATTTTCGTTCCCCTTTTGCGAGATATTCATCCAACGAAGGTGCTAAAGAACGATGGAGTAAGGCAAAAGTCGGATGATCACGTACTGTATCATTAGCATAACAAGCGAGGCTATCGCCTTTTGATTGAAACAGGGTTGAAGCTAGTGTGAGCGGAAAATCAGGAACATCACAAGGAACAAATAATAACCATTCTGTTGTCGCATGATGTAATCCAGCCTGCATGCCAGCTAATGGTCCGGCGAAATCCGCATTGAGATCAGAAATAACAGGAAAACCACTTTGTTGGTAGCATTCTTGGTTACGATTCGCATTGATCGCCAGTTTTCCGACCTGAGGCTGAAGGCGTTCAAGAATATGTTGATAAAGCGGTTTACCGCGAAGTGATATTAAACCTTTATCGACCCCCCCCATACGGCGGCCTAGCCCACCAGCGAGTATCACACCGGTTATTGATTGCTTATCTAACATATTCAATTTTCCTGACTATCTTCAATAAAAGGTTTCAACACAGATGAAAGTAAATTTCGTTATAGTATTCGCTAAAATTTATTCCATTTTCCTATAAAATCAACGAATGTACATGCGAATTAAAGTTAAACTTTACTTAGATTGACATCCATTCGCTTTTTCTCTTGTATGATAGCAAGTAATTTGGCCCCAATATTCGTGATGAAGGAATAAACATGAAATGCCATCGTTTAAATGAAGTTATTGAGCTTCTACATCCTGTATGGAAGGACAATTCAGATCTGAACTTAGTGGAATTACTGCAAAAACTTGCAGATGAGGCGGGTTTTAAAGGCCCTTTATCTGACCTCACGGATGATGTGCTGATATATCATCTGAAAATGCGTGATAAAAGCAGTGATGAAGCTATACCTGGTTTGAAAAAAGATTATGAAGAAGACTTCAAAACCGCGTTACTGCGGGCTCGTGGTATCATAAAAGATTAATTCGTCATGAATAATATTGAACATTCTCATTTTCATTTTAGTGGCATCTCTCCTGACCTGATCCTTGATGCACTCATGGAAGCGGGTATCTACCCTGAATCAGGCCTGACCGAGCTTAATAGCTATGAAAATCGGGTTTACCAGTTTCAGGACGAAAACCGTAAACGGTTTGTGGTGAAGTTTTATCGACCAGAACGTTGGAACCGCTCACAAATTCAAGAAGAGCATGATTTTACGCTTGAATTACAAGAGGCTGAATTAGCTGTTGCTGCTCCCATCGAATTTTCAGGGCAAACCGTATTGGAATTCGGTGGTTTCATGTTTGCTGTTTTTCCAAGTATTGGTGGGCGTCAATATGAAACTGATAACTTATTTCAGCTTGAAGATGTTGGACGCTTATTAGGCCGGATCCACCAAGTGGGCAAGAAAAACAACTTCACGTTTCGTCCTACATTAGGCATTGCCGAGTATCTCGAGCAACCTAGGCACATCATGGCTCAGAGTGAATTGATTTCACCAAGATGGAAACCGGCATTCATTGAATCACTCGACAGATTGATAGAGCAGACGAAACGGCTTTGGCCAACGGAATTGGCTGCAATACGCTTACAGGGGGATTGCCACCCCGGCAATATTTTGTGGCGTGATGAGGCTTGGCTGGTGGATTTTGATGATGCGCGTAATGGCCCTGCGGTGCAAGATTTATGGATGCTGTTAAATGGCTCTCGTCAGGAACAGTTAATTCAGTTGGACACGCTACTGGAAGCCTATAATGAATTTTGTGATTTTGATGTCAAAGAACTGAAATTGATCGAGCCACTCAGAGCGATGCGAATGGTGCATTATTTGGGATGGATCATTCGTCGCTGGCAAGATCCTGCTTTTCCAAAGGCGTTTTCATGGTTACAAGATGATGATTTCTGGCAAAAACAATCAATCGAATTTGCTTTGCAAGTTGAACGATTGCAAGAAGCCCCTTTGCAGTTGAACTCTCAATTTTAATTAAATAAATACTATTTTTGGAGAACGTAGTATATGAAAAGAATCATGTTGGCTTTAATTGGTATTGCCATGTCATTTGGGGCTGCTGCCGCAAATTACTCTGAAGGTAAAGAATATACGGAGATCAAACAACCCGTACAAAACCTGCCACAGGTATTAGAGTTTTTCTCTTTTTATTGCCCACATTGCTATCAGTTTGAAAATGTCTATAAAGTACCGCAGACAGTAGAAAAAAATCTGCCTGAAGGCGTGAAAATGGAACGCTATCATGTTGATTTCTTAGGCCCGTTAGGTCCAAATCTGACCCAAGCTTGGGCTGTGGCGATGGTATTAAAAGTTGAAGACAAAGTGACACCTATTCTGTTCGAAGGTATCCAAAAAACGCAATCTATTCATACACCAGAAGATATTCGTAACGCCTTCATTAAGGCTGGTGTGAGTGGTGAAGAATATGATGCTGCGTTGAACAGCTTTGTCGTCAAATCACTGGTGTCTAAACAGCAGAATGCTGCGCAAGATCTGAAGCTACGTGGAGTTCCAGCGATGTTTGTTGATGGCAAATATCAAATCCGTAATAACGGGATTGCGGTAGAGAATGCGGCTGATTATGGAAAAGAGTTCTCCAATGTTGTGAACTATTTGATCAACAAAAAATAGCCTATCCTTGTGGCGGCGGGACTTGCCGCCACATTTCACGATTCTTTACGCACCGTTATCAATATCCACAATGTCTCGCATACACTATTTTTGCGCTAGATCAATGGACTTTGCTCTAACTTATTGATTTCATTTTCTTGTTTAACTACTTGATCTTTTCTTAGTTATTGAATCTAAGGCATAACATTATTTTGCCCACAGAGTTATCCACAGGTTATTTTGTTAGGTTTCATCGTCGATAAAGGGAAAATAATCACTCAATTCCTGTCATCGTAATGGCAACATTGTCGCAAGTATCGTCGGTGAAATTGAAACTCAACGTGTATCTAAGCCCACATTGTGGCATCCTATTCATTATTCATTCCTGACAAAAAGATGATGACAGATTATGGCTCAGATAGCAGAAAATCCTCTTATATTGGTAGATGGCTCATCTTACCTATACCGCGCTTATCATGCATTTCCACCTCTGACTAACAGTGCAGGCGAACCGACAGGCGCCATGTATGGTGTGCTCAATATGTTGCGTAGCTTGATTATGCAATATCAGCCAAGCCATGTGGCTGTCGTCTTTGATGCCAAGGGAAAAACATTTCGTGATGAACTGTTTGAAAGTTATAAATCACACCGTCCTCCCATGCCGGATGATTTGCGTGAGCAAATAGCACCACTGCACGAAATGGTAGAAGCAATGGGGTTACCATTATTGGTGGTTTCTGGGGTAGAAGCTGATGACGTGATTGGTACTCTTGCAAGACAAGCGAGTCAAAAAGGGATCCCTGTCTTGATCAGTACTGGTGATAAAGATATGGCGCAGTTGGTTGAACCCAATATTACGCTGATCAATACCATGACCAATACGATATTAGGGCCACAGGAAGTGGTTGATAAATATGGTGTACCACCTGAATTGATTATCGACTTTTTGGCTTTAATGGGGGATTCTTCTGATAACATCCCAGGGGTTCCGGGGGTTGGCGAAAAAACAGCGCTTGCCTTATTACAGGGGATCGGCAGTTTAGAGAAGATTTATGATTCTTTAGATGAGATTGCGGCGCTTGGATTTAGAGGCTCAAAAACACTTGCCCCTAAAATGGAAGAAAATCGAGAAGTTGCATTCCTCTCTTATCAACTTGCAACCATTAAAACGGATGTTGAGTTAGACAAAAGCTGTGAAGAGCTTGCCATTACCAAACCAAATGCAGAAAAACTTCATCAATTGTTTAGCCGCTATGAATTTAAACGTTGGTTAGCCGATGTCGAAAATGGCACTTGGATGGAGGGGAAAAGCGCGAAGAGTAGTGCAGCAGCAAGTAAAACAGAAAAGAAAATTGAAGCTGTCATGTCTGCTCCGACACTGAGTGCGGAAAATTACCAAACGATCTTAGAAAAAGCAGATTTAGATAGTTGGGTAGAAAAATTAGCGTCAGCATCTCTATTTGCTTTTGATACTGAAACCGACAGTTTAGATACTCAAGAAGCTCACTTAGTCGGCATGTCCTTTGCGATTGAACCTGGTTATGCGGCTTATCTACCCTTAGGTCATGATTATCTCGATGCACCAGCTCAACTGCCATTAAATGATGTTTTGGCTGTATTAAAGCCGATACTGGAAAGTGAAAAAATCTTGAAAGTAGGGCAAAACTTAAAATATGACGCTGAGGTGTTACTCAATTACGATATTGAGCTTAAAGGTATTGAATTCGACACGATGTTGGAGTCGTATGTACTCAACAGCGTTGCGGGCATGGGGCGCCATGATATGGATAGCCTCGCAGAACGCCATCTTAACCATAAAACCGTCTCTTTCGAAGAAATCGCTGGAAAGGGCAAAAAGCAACTGACATTCAATCAAATTGCGTTGGAACAAGCGGCGAATTACGCAGCAGAAGATGCCGATGTGACTTTGCTACTCCATCAAGCTCTGTATCCACAGCTAGAAGCTGAGCCTAAGTTGAATAAAGTTTTCCGTGAAATCGAAATGCCTTTAGTGCCTGTTCTTGTCAGAATGGAGCGTAAAGGGGTATTAATCGATGCGGCGGTGCTAGCGGCTCAATCGAAAGAGATCACTGCACGTTTGGCGGAATTGGAGAAAGAGGCTTTTGAGCTTGCGGGTGAAGAGTTCAATCTTGCGTCACCAAAACAACTACAAGCGATTCTCTTTGAGAAACTGCAATTACCTGTTGTGAAGAAAACGCCAAGCGGCGCACCTTCCACCAATGAAGAAGTCCTTGAAGAGTTAGCACTGAATCACGCATTGCCTAAGTTATTACTTGAACATCGGAGTCTTGCAAAACTGAAGTCAACCTATACAGATAAGTTGCCGTTGATGATCAGCCCGCAAACTCAACGGGTACACACCTCGTATCACCAAGCAGTGACAGCGACAGGGCGTTTATCGTCTCGTGACCCTAACTTGCAAAATATCCCTGTTAGAACGGAAGAAGGCCGTCGTATTCGACAGGCTTTCATTGCACGTCAGGGCTATAAGGTTGTGGCGGCGGACTATTCGCAAATCGAATTACGGATTATGGCTCACTTATCACAAGATAAGGGGTTGTTAACTGCATTTGCGGAAGGTAAGGATATTCACCGTGCAACGGCATCTGAAGTATTTGGTGTGCCTTTGGATGAAGTGACGAGTGATCAGCGTCGTAGCGCAAAAGCAATTAACTTTGGTTTGATTTATGGCATGAGCGCATTTGGATTAGCGCGCCAATTGGGGATCCCTCGTGGTGAAGCGCAACGCTATATGGACCTCTATTTTGAGCGTTACCCAGGCGTGTTGCGTTATATGGAAAATACACGCCATCAAGCCTCTGAACAAGGCTATGTTGAAACTCTAGAAGGACGTCGTCTGTATCTGGCGGATATTAAATCAAGCAATGGTATGCGCCGAAAAGCGGCTGAACGTGAGGCGATCAACGCACCTATGCAAGGAACGGCAGCCGATATCATCAAGAAAGCGATGATCGCGGTGGATGCTTGGTTACAGACCGAAAAACCACATGCTGACATGCTCATGCAAGTACATGATGAATTGGTTTTTGAAGTCAAAGAGTCAGCGCTTGATAGTGTGACCGCCAAAATACGTGAGTTGATGGAACAAAGTATGCAACTTGATGTACCGTTGAAGGTTGATGTCGGTATTGGCGATAACTGGGATGAAGCCCACTAGTGAGAGTCTGAACTGAGTCGAATGCTTAATTCGACTCAGTTTTATTTAGTTATATTATCTATTGTGAAATTATATATTATTCTATTAATATTAATACATAACTCAGTACAGACGAATGTTTGGATGTTTTCTCATTAGCCATGATTTGCATTTGGGTATTAGGCTCAATCATTCCAGACCAAGATGATATACTGATGACAGTAACCCCATATTGATTCTAACGAGTATCAACTTCAGCAATTGCAACTTGCTTTCCATTAATATCTAGACGGTGATGAGCTTTTGTTTTTTGCCCTCGACTCGATGCCATTAATTTTGGAATGGTTATTTTCCGTTTTTGTGGTGAAGGCGAAATGATTAACGCTTCTCCATTTTTAATGCAATACATTTCATTTACTTTCACTGTTGATTTCCTTGAGCTCATTTTGACTTTAAAAGCAATAATGGCATAGAGCGTGATGAGTGATAAAAATGAAATTTATTAAGTTTTAATTAAAATAAATTATTGCCTTGTTGGTTCATCAATGGATATTTCATTGCCTAGCATTTTATTGATACGCTGAATGCTATTTTCGTTTAAGGAGCCTTGTAAATATTCCATTTTTAATTGGTTGGTTAAATAATCATATTGGGCATTCGATAAATTTTTTTTTGACTGATAGAGGGCGGAAGTGGCAGACAGCATATCGACAATAGTGCGCGTTCCTACTTGATAACCCGCTTCTGTGGCATCTAATGAGCTTTGTGTCGAAATGATTAGTTGCTTATAGGCTTTAATACTACTTATCGACGACAATATATTATTGTATGAAGAGCTAACTTGCTGGGTGACGTTGCGATAATCACTTTCAAGTTGCTCTGTTGCTGCCTGAAAACCATACTGAGCTTGCTTAACTTGGGAATTAACCGTATTTCCTTGATAGATTGGTAAATTTAACGAGAGGGCTGCATTATTTTTCCCTGAATGGTTATGTATTCGATGTTGGTTTTCGATATTATTCTTGTCTAGCCGAGTGTTATTGATGGCTGTAGAAGCTTCTAAAGTGACTATAGGTAAATGCCCGCTTTTGGCGAGGGATATCTTATCATTTGATATTTCTTGTATCAGGCGAGATTTTAATAAGCTAAGGTTTTTCATTCGAGCATTTTCAAGTAGAAAGGTGATATTATCGGGTTTGGCGAGTTGTAACTTATTAATATTGAGTTTTGCTAATTGAGTATATCGAACGCCACTAATTTTTCTTAATATTTCAACTGAATTCTTCAATTCGTTGTAACCTATAACCTCTTGAGCAATGATGCTGTCATAATTAGCTCTCGCATTTTGCACGTCAGTGATGGTCGTTAGCCCTACATTAAAGCGTTGTGTGGTTTGATCTAACTGATGATAAACCGCGAGTTTATGGGCTTTTATGTAAGTGAGGGCATCAATAGACTTTAAGATATTAAAGTAAGAGATAGCCGTTTCTAAAAGAAGATCTTGCTGGCTTATTTGATAGTTAATATCTGAAATAGCGGCCTGTTTTTCTTGAATAGATAGTGATTTCCACTGGGAACTATCGATTATAGCTTGTGTCATTTGTAGGGATAATGCGGAGTTTTTAATATTTTTATTATTATCTGTTTCATCCTTGTTTTTATAGCTTGAATTCGCGTTTAATTTTAATTGAGGTAGTAATGAGCTACGCTCTTCATCTATTTTTTTATAGGCTTGATAACGCTCACTTTCTGTTTTTTTTAATGTGGGGTTGTTATCTTTCGTTATTTTATAAATATCCAATAAATCCTCTGCGTTACAATTAAAACCTATAATTATTGAGCTTATTAAAATAAATAATTTAATTATTTTATTCATTGGTATTAATTCCTAATGCGTTTTTTACAGTTTCGTCTAAATGAGATGTCAGAAAGAAATTTTAATTAAATTATAGATCAGCTATTAAAATGTAAATATAAAAAATCACATTTAAAAATTTAATTTAATGTATCTGTTTTACTATGTGAGCCAACTTAATTAAGTTAGTGTACAAAATGAGATTATTTTACTATCAAATATAATGTGCATTTACTACCTAAGAACGATTGTCACAGTCCATTTTTTTCCCTCAATATAGCGTTTATGTAATCTAATATCTTTTATGGCGACAGGCTTATTTCAGAGCTAAAGGATGAATCATGGAACGCTTATTTTCTCCAACTGCATTTCAAGGGCAGGTCGTGCTAGTTACTGGTGGAGCTCAAGGTATTGGTTTAGCGATTGTTGAAGCCTTTGCTCAATTAGGGGCTTGCGTGATGATGGCTGATTTGCAGTTACAAAAGGCGCAAGCAGCCGCAGCTTCATTGGTCGCAAAAGGGTTTAACGTTCAAGCGGAAGGTTGTGACTGTGCACAGCGGCAACAAATCACCGCTTTGATAGCCAAAATAGAGTGCCAATATCATCGATTAGATGTTGTGGTACACAATGCCGCCTATTTTCCGCTAACAGAATTTATGCAAATAGATGAGGCGTTATTACAACAGACACTCAGTGTTAATTTAATGGCGCCTTTTTATTTGGCTCAAGCGGCTCAACCGATTATGCAAAGGCAGGGCGGTGGACGTATTTTAATCACCTCATCTGTCACTGGCCCTAGAGTTGCTTATCCAGGACTTACGCATTATGCGGCCTCTAAAGCGGGGGTTAATGGTTTTATTAAGTCAGCTGCATTGGAGTTAGCGCCTTTTGGGATCACGGTAAATGGCGTTGAACCGGGAATGATCCGTACACCTGCCATGGCCAATTTAGGGGATGACCAACTTAATCAAAATATAGCTAGGGCAGTGCCTCTCGGCCGTTTAGGTGAACCAGAGGATATTGCTGCTGCGATGGTATTTTTAGCCTCGCAAGCCGCAGGCTATATTACGGGACAGACGATTGTCGTTGATGGTGGGGCATTACTGCCTGAAACTGTTTTGTAGGTGAACCTGATCTCGCTCGATGCTCGACACCGATGATGTTTGCTCTGTTTTCTTTTGCGCAATTTGAAAGTGTCATGCCATAAAACATCCTTTATCTTTTTGGGTTTTTCCTGCTGTTTTTATTTGGCGGAGAACTCCCTTTTTTGTGTGTTATTTGTGCAAAACTACGTGTTTTAGCTGAGTGGAATAAAAATTTACATTACATATTAATGCGACCTATCTCTCATAAATATGTAATAAAAATACGTTTTTTAACGCATATTGCGGTTTTATATTCGCTGAATCGTAGTAAGCATTGAAAAAAAATTACATAAAAGCTTTTTTTTGCGCAAAAAATCAAGTAGAGTATACGGCGTAGGGTACAGAGGTAAGATGTTCTATCTTTCAGACCTTTTACTTCACGTAATCGGATTTAGCTGAATATTAGCTGCTCCAGTCAATATTTTGACTGGAGCATTTTTTTATTCAAAATTTGAGCTAATTGATGATATTTGCCGTTGTGCGCCGATTGACGCACAAGGATGGAAATGGATTAAACGGGTGTGCTGTACCAGCTATCGAGTTTGATACGTAATTTATCAATACCAATCTTTTTCAGTGCGGAAAAATATTCGACTTCCACATCACCCCCTAATGGTTGTAATGTTTGACGAACTTCCATTAATTGTTTTTTCCGTGCACCAGACGCGAGTTTATCAGCTTTCGTGAGGAGCACTAAAACAGGAATTTCCATCGCGATAGACCACTCAATCATTTGCATATCTAGGTCTTTCAGGGGGTGGCGAATGTCCATCAATACCACCAAGCCTTTAATGCATTCTCTTTTTTGCAGATATTCGCCGAGTGCTTTTTGCCACTTGCGCTTCATCTCTTCAGGCACTTCGGCATAACCGTAGCCCGGTAAGTCAACAAGACGAATGCCTTCTTCGACTTCAAATAGATTGATTAATTGAGTGCGTCCCGGTGTTTTACTGGTACGGGCTAAGCTTTTTTGCTGTGTCAGCGCGTTCAATGCGCTAGATTTTCCTGCATTGGAGCGGCCAGCAAAGGCAACTTCGATACCGGTATCTTTTGGTAGATGACGGATATCGGGCGCACTGATGACAAATTTTGTCATGTGATAGTTATGGTTTTTGATTGTCATAGGTGGTTCTCCCTGAGTTGACCTTTGAGGCTGAGGGATTATAGCTATTGAAGGCTGACAAACAAAGCCAAAATTAATCTATACAATTGATGATATGCGTTTAAATTTGCTATTTTTATCTCATATTTGTAGTAATTTAACCATTGTCGAGAGTTTGTAGATTATCTGACGTAAATAAAGGTAAATCTTTAGCAATATATTTAGCTTCGCTCTAGAATTGGTGAATTACACTCATCATAGTCCAAGTTTACAGCATTGCTGATGATGCTTTCAGGCTCACACTTATACGTCTAGCCATCAATTTTTTGGTGTATTAGCTGTACCTTGAATTATTTAGAGTATAATTAAGTCATTAAGCTATAGCGAAAGGGATCTTGAATGTTAAAACGAATTTTTGTGCCTTTACTCGCGGTCTGTGCTATCAGCGCGTCTTCTCTGGCATTAGCTGCGGGTGAAACCTATGTCAAATTAGTGACTTCCGCGGGAAACATTGAATTAGAACTGAATGATAAAAAAGCACCCGTAACCACTGAAAACTTCCTTCAATATGTGAATGAAGGTTATTACAACGGGACCACGTTCCACCGTGTTATTCCTGGTTTTATGATTCAAGGCGGCGGTTTTAACAAAGATCTTCAGCAAAAGCAGACACGTGGCCCCATTAAAAATGAAGCAGACAACGGTCTACGTAATTTGCGTGGAACGATTTCGATGGCTCGTACAGCGAATAAAGACAGTGCGACCAGCCAGTTTTTTATCAACGTTGCTGATAATGCCTTCTTAGACCATGGCCAGCGTGACTTTGGTTATGCCGTTTTTGGTAAGGTTGTTAAAGGAATGGATGTGGTTGATAAAATTTCTAAAGTGAAAACCGAAAACGTTGGCCCATACCAAAATGTGCCCGTTGAGCCAATCTCTATCATTTCTGCTGAAGTGATCAAAAAGCCATAATGGATAGGGTGGGTAGGTCGTGAGTATTTACCCACTTATATTCTTTCCAATATATCAAATGAGATTACGATGCGTGACATTGATTGAGTGATGTATTCACAGAGACATTGCCAATCCATGAGGATTGATTGTTTTTCTCCCTTTCCCTTCGCCATGTTTTTCTGCTTATCAGCCCGCCAGCTATTGCAACTAAATTCAATTTTGTGACCTTAATCACTGCGTGATTTGAAAACGGTTTGTTTGACGTTCTTTCGGGGCGTTTCGTTGTTAATACATTCACTAACCTAAATATTGGCCTCTATTAGGCATTTTCGTTGAAAAGTAAATTAATCAATTGAAAGGTCAGTCTTTCGATTTGAATGGAAACGAAAGGTTTTTAGTGGTTTTTTGTTCTAAAAATGAACTTTAACAAGGATCACATTTTCGATTAGCTCACTCTGCTGTAATTCATCTATGTTGTTAGCATGGTCAATCGTGATAACAAGGTACTGTTTTTTAGGAGTGATATGCATGAGTACAGATACCGTAAAAAGGCGTGAATGCATCATGGATATGTTGTGCCAAGAAGGGAGTGTACGTGTCGATGCGTTAAGCAAACAATTTAATGTTTCTAGCGTCACTATTCGTAATGATTTACGTTATCTGGAAAAAAAAGGGTGTGCCTTGCGCTCTTATGGTGGAGCAATGGTCAATCATAAATTTGCTTTCGATAGACCGTTACAGGTCAAGGGGCGCATGGACCGTGAAATTAAAACTCGTATCGCTAAAAAAGCGGCGGAGTTTGTTCATGATGGGGATTCTCTCATCATTGATTCAGGTTCAACCACAGCCGAAATTGTTCCTTTTCTAAAACAGCACCGTGATTTAGTCGTGATGACTAATGCTCTCAATATCGCATACGAACTGGCCGGTTTCGACAGCGTAGATGTTATGGTTCTTGGCGGACACGTGCGCAAAAATTCTTATTCTCTTTATGGGCCAGCTGCTGAACAGCAGTTATCGCAATATCGTTTTGATACTTTGTTTCTTGGCGTGGATGGCTTTGATCTTGAAGCAGGGATCACGACGCCGAATAGCGGAGAAGCACATCTAAACCGTGTGATGTGTGATGTTGCTCATCAAATTATTGCCGTGGCAGATGGAACTAAATTTGGACGTAAGAGTTTTTGTTTAATACGCGAAGCTAGACTGATCCATCGTCTTATTACTGATAGCCGCATTCCACTTCATTATCGCCAAGCTTTGACGGCATTTGGTGTAGAAGTCATTGTTGTTGATGAATAAGGCATATCTATTTTAATTCTTAATTAAAAACGCAACGTTTTTAATCATATCTGAGTTATTTGGAGAAATTATGCAGCCGCTATTACAGCTGATCCATCGCCATAAATCGGGCGAGGACGTTGGGGTTTACTCTGTCTGTTCCGCACATCCATGGGTATTAGAAAGTGCGATTCGTTTTGCTAAACAGCGAAATACTTCCGTGTTAATTGAAGCAACGTCTAATCAAGTTAACCAGTTTGGTGGCTATACTGGCATGTTGCCTAGCGATTTTCGTGAAATGGTTTGGCACATTGCGGATCAATTAGCGTTCCCGCGTGAGAGAGTATGGTTAGGTGGCGATCATTTAGGTCCAAATGCATGGCAAAATCGGTGTGCTGATGAGGCGATGCAACTTTCAGAAACGCTAATTTATGATTATGTTGCGGCAGGTTTTCGTAAAATTCACCTTGATTGCTCAATGTCTTGTGCGGATGATCCCATCCCTTTGAGTGATGAAGTGGTCGCTTCTCGTGCGGCAAGACTATGCCAAGTGGCGGAACGTAGCTGGCAAGATCATGGTGGTGAAGCGCCTGTTTATGTTATTGGCACAGAGGTTCCTGTACCGGGCGGTGCTAAAGAATCGATGGATGGCTTGCAGGTGACATCGCCTGAAGCGGCTAAAGCGACATTGTCTATCCATGAAAATAAGTGGCAAGAGCATGGGTTAGCTCATGTGTGGCCGCGAGTGATTGCATTGGTTGTACAACCTGGCGTCGAATTTGACCATCACAATGTTGAACATTATCACCCCGAAAAAGCGAAGGCACTTAGCCAATTTATCGAATCAGTTCCTCATATCGTTTATGAAGCCCACTCTACCGATTACCAAGCATTAAAGGCTTATCGTCAGTTAGTGCGTGATCACTTTGCAATCTTAAAAGTCGGACCGGCATTAACGTTTGCTCTGCGTGAAGGATTATTTGCACTCGATAAATTAGATCGTGAATGGAATGGTGAACGTGATGCCGCTCATTTACACGCCACTCTCGAACAAATTATGAATGAGCAGCCAGAGCGTTGGCGCCCTTATTACAAAGGTAGTGCTCACCAGCAGTACATCGACAGACAATATAGCCTAAGTGACCGTATTCGTTATTACTGGGCAGAACCTGAAGTGGAAACCGCGGTCGCTAAATTATTAGACAATTTAAGGCGCAATCCCGTTCCTATTTCAATGTTAAGCCAATACCTACCTGAACAGGCAGAAGCCGTTAAAGTCGGCGATTTAGAGAATGACCCAAAAGCTTGGGTTATGGATAAAGTTCGAGGGGTGCTCCTTCAATATGCACAGGCGTGTGAGTCTCAATCACAAGGAGTGATGGCATGAAAACCATATTGTCATATTCACCATCTTGGTTAGAACAGCATGGCGCTCTGTTTACCGCGCAAGAAATTACACACCAGCCTCGACTGTGGCGTGAACTGTATCGAGAGTTGGCAGCAAAATCAGCACAATGGCAGCCTTTTTTGGCCAAATTATTCGCCAAGCCAGACTTACAAATTGTGTTATGCGGTGCAGGATCATCGGCTTTTGCAGGGAAAGCAATGGCACCTTGGCTACGCGAATACTGTGGGTTAGACGTACATGCATATGCCTCTACCGATATCGTCCCAACCCCTTGGCACTACCTTGATAAACATAAGCCGACATTATTAGTTTCTTATGCGCGTTCGGGTAATAGCCCTGAAAGTGTGGGGGTCATCGAACTGGCCGATGAGCTACTCGACGATGTCTATCACTTGATGTTGACCTGTAATCCCGACGGCGCGCTAGCACGTTATGCGGAAGGGAAAAAGCATGTTTGTTCTTTAATCATGCCGGATGGCTCTCATGACAGCAGTTTTGCCATGACCTCAAGCTTTAGCTGTATGACATTAGCAACCTTATTACTCTTTGGTGTTCAAGACTTCACACAATCACTTAACCATGTTGAAGAGATTGCCACATTGGCAGAAACAGGCCTTTCACAATGGTTACCGATGATTCAAAGCATAACAGAGGATAGTTTTAGTCGCTTGGTTGTGCTTGGCTCAAGTTGCTTTACGGGCATAGCCGAAGAAGGGGCGTTGAAAATGTTAGAGCTAACGTCAGGGAAAGTGGCAACACGCTTTGACTCAACATTGGGGGTACGCCATGGTCCTAAATTTATGATTGATAAAGAAACATTGGTAATAGTGATGTTATCGGCTGAAGAGTATTGCCGCCGCTATGATATAGATTTGCTAAATGAGCTGAAACATGACCAACGAGCAAAGAATATTGTGGCACTGAGCAGCCAGCCTTTAGTACAGGCCGTCGAGCTTGATAGCCAACTGAATGATATTTGGTTGATATTTCCTTACCTTGTCTTTTTGCAACTTTTGGCATTTGAAGCCTCTCTTCATCATGGTTTATCACCGGATAACCCTTGCCCGACTGGTGAAGTGAATCGTGTTGTTAAAGGTGTTCAGCTATACCCATACAAATCAACAAAATAATAATAGGAGTGAGTATGTCTACCCCAAATATATTGATGACTCGTATCGATAATCGTTTGATTCATGGCCAAGTTGGTGTGACATGGACGAATTCGCTTGGCGCCAATTTGGTGGTTGTTGCAAATGATGAAGCCGCTGTCGATCCTGTCGCCCAATCTTTAATGGACATGGTGGTTTCTGATGGTGTGCAAACCCGTTATTTTACCCTGCAAAAAACCATAGATGTGATCCATAAGGCCGCGGATCGTCAAAAGATTTTCATCGTTTGTAAAACTCCTCAAGATGTACTCACCCTAGTTCAGGGCGGTGTTCCTATCAAATTTGTCAATGTTGGCAATATGCATTTCATTGAAGGTAAAAAACAAATTCATAAAACGGTCTCTGTGGATGATAGCGATATTCATGCCTTTCGCGAATTAGAAAAATTAGGGATCACTTGTGAAATTCGTCGTGTACCGGATGAGGCGGGTGAAGCCGTCTCTAAGCTAATTAGCTAAGGAGGTCAGTATGCTGGCTGACGCACTACTTATCGCTTTAATTGCGGGGATTGCTGGGGTCGATTTATTTAATGGCTTGACGCACTTTCATCGACCCGTGGTGATTGGCCCCATTGTTGGATTGATTTTAGGAGATGTTCAAACTGGATTATTAGTCGGCGGAACATTGGAATTGGTTTGGATGGGAATGGTGCCACTTGCTGGGGCTCAACCACCTAACGTCGTTATTGGCGGCATTATTGGAACAACATTTGCCATCATGACACAGGCTGATCCTAAAGTTGCTATCGGTATTGCGGTTCCATTTTCTATCGCCGTACAAGGTTGTATCACACTGTTGTTCACACTTTATTCGCCTATGATGCATAAATGCGACGAAATGGTGAAAAAGCTCAATTGGCGCGGTATTGAGATGGTGAACTATTTTGGGATCCTTATTCTATTTTCTTTCTACTTTATTGTTGCTTTCTTACCCATTTACTTTGGTGCTGATGCCGCAAGTGCCATGGTACAAAAAGCGCCGCAATGGCTTTTGGATGGGTTAGCCGTAGCCGGTGGAATGATGCCAGCGATTGGTTTCTCATTACTGATGAAAATCATGATGAAAAAGACCTATGTTGCCTATTTTATTCTTGGTTTTATTTCAGTGACATTCTTAAACATGCCTATTATCGCGGTCGCGCTGGGGGCATTCGCAATCGCACTGATTGATTTCTTCAACCGTACTCGCAATGACAACAATGATAACGGCAGCTCACCGAAAGTTGCTCAGGAGATGAATGATGGCATTTAATGACAATGATGAAGCTCTGGCAGCAAAAGCGGAGCAGCGAATGGCTCAAGCGATGGCAACGAGTCAGGTAGAGCGTGATGATTACCTTGATAGCGAACCTGCAACAGGGCTCACTAACCGTGATATTAACGTTATGGCGCTGCGCTCATTACTACTACAGGCTTCTTTTAACTATGAACGTATGCAAGCGGGCGGCTGGCTTTATACGCTGATCCCAGCACTACGTAAAATTCATAAAAAGCCGGAAGACTTATCGAATTCGATGAAAATGCACATGGAATTTATCAACGTGCACCCGTTTGATGTGACATTTTTATCGGGTTTAGTGCTGGCGATGGAGCGCAGTAAAGAGAAAATCTCGACGATTCGCGCTGTGAAAATAGCGTTAATGGGGCCGTTAGGTGGCATTGGGGATGCGCTGTTCTGGCTGACGTTATTGCCCATTTGTGCCGGTATTGGCGCCTCACTCGCTCTGCAAGGAAGTTTATTTGGTCCCATCATTTTCCTGCTGATGTTTAACATCGTGCATTTTGCGTTACGTTTTGGATTGGCTCATTACGGCTATCGAGCAGGAACAAAAGCGATAGCCATGCTAAAAGCACACACAAAGAATATTTCTCATGCAGCTTCCATTGTTGGGATGACGGTGATCGGTGCCCTCGTGGCTTCTTATGTGCATCTCTCTACACCGTTAGTCATGACGGCCGGCGAAGCTAAAGTGGCGCTACAAACAGACGTATTAGACAAACTGATGCCAAATTTATTGCCTCTCAGTTTTACATTGCTTGTCTACTGGCTAATGAAAAAGGGCTTTTCACCCGTGAAACTCATTGGTGTCACTGTGGTATTTGGCGTGCTTGGTAAATTAGTTGGATTCTTATAAGGGGTTGGCAAATGTTAGGTGTAGTGATTACAGGTCATGGGGGATTTGCGAGTGGCCTATTACAAGCAGTACAACAGGTGATAGGCCCGCAAGAACAATGTGTTGCTATCGATTTTCCTGAAGGTATGTGTACCGACACGCTCCAGCAGGCCTTAAAAAAGGCGAGCCAGCAATGTGACCGAGGGGAGGGGGTTGTTTTTCTCACTGACTTATTAGGGGGATCTCCATTTCGGCAGGCGTCATTGATGGCGCTAGAAAATGAAAATTATCAAGTTATCACCGGAACCAATATGCAAATGGCAGCAGAAATGATGCTAGAGCGCGACGGTATGTCAGTCTCCGAATTTCGAGATATGGCATTGGAATGTGGGCACCGCGGTTTAACCAGTTTGTGGCATGAGCAACAACGTGAAAAAGACGCTGTTGTGAATGATGATGGCATTTAAGGAGAGTATATGTATTTAATTTCTAACCGTGAAATGCTGAAAAAAGCACAATACCGTGGTTATGCGGTACCGGCTTTTAATGTCCATAACCTAGAAACGGTTCAAGTTGTTGTTGAAACGGCAGCAGCGATGTCATCCCCCGTTATTCTTGCCGGTACACCAAGCACTTTTACTTATGCGGGTTTGGAATACATGGTCTCAATTTGTCGTGAAGCGGCACGGGTGAACCGTCTACCTATTGCGTTGCATCTTGATCATCATGAAGAGTATGACGATATTTGCCATAAAGTCAGAGCAGGCATTCGTTCTGTGATGATTGATGGTTCTCACTTTGCTTTTGAGCAAAACATCGAAACGGTCAAGAAAGTGGTGAAGTATTGTCAAAACTATGATGTTAGCGTTGAAGCTGAGCTAGGACGATTAGGTGGGCAAGAAGATGATTTGGTCGTCGACAGTAAAGATAGCTTCTATACTGATCCGATGGCAGCAAAAGAGTATATCACGCGGACAGGCATTGATTCCTTAGCCGTCGCGATAGGGTCAGCGCATGGTTTGTACCATGGCGAACCTCACCTTGATTTTGAGCGCCTAGCAGCGATTAAGCAGCAGGTTGATATTCCTCTGGTATTACATGGGGCTTCAGGGATCCCTGAAAACATGATTAAACGGGCTATTTCGCTTGGTGTGTGTAAAGTCAACGTGGCAACAGATTTAAAAATTGCTTTTGCTGATGCTGTCAAAGCGCATTTTGCCGAGCATCCAGATGCTAACGACCCTCGCAAATATATCACACCGGGTAAAGAGGCCATGCGCAAAGTTGTTGAAAGTAAAATTACGATTTGTGGGAGTGCCGGTATGATGTAAGTGGCACTCACTTATACATACAAGAGGCATTGATAGGATGTAAGATGATTAAATCAAATAAGCAGATATATGTTCGTAGGGCATTATTGCCTTCGGGGTGGGCGGATAATGTTTTAGTCATATTGGATGATCATGGGGGTATCCAGCGTGTGATCCCGAATACGCAGTCTGCGGAACAGCCGTCGCCATTCACATTATTACCTGCACTTATTGATACCCATATTCACGGAAGCGCGGGTGCTGATGTGATGGATGCGACCCATGAATCACTCAATAATATCTCTCGTTTCTTAGCATCAAAAGGTGTTGGTGCGTTTTTGGCAACAACAGTCACTGCTCATCATAACGCTATTGAACGAGCATTGGTTCAAGTTAAAAACAGCCAAAAACAAGGTGTGGATGGTGCCGAAATTTTAGGGAGCTATCTTGAAGGGCCATTTTTTACGGCACAACATAAAGGGGCTCATCCACAACATTTATTACATCAACCGGAAAAAGCGTTATTACAGCGATGGATAGCGGTTGCAGAAGGTAGTTTAAAATGTGTGGCGCTAGCCCCTGAGCATCCAACGTCACTTGAGCTAATACCTTGGTTAAAGTCACAAGGAGTGCGTGTCATGATTGGTCATTCAAGTGCAGATTATGCATTAACGCAACAAGGGTTAAATCAAGGTGCGGATGGGGTTGTCCATTGCTACAACGGAATGAATGGTCTACACCACCGTGAGCCGGGTATGGTTGGTGCTGCATTAACTCACGACCAATGTCAGGTGGAATTAATCTGTGATGGTCACCATGTGCATCCAGCTGCAATCAACGTGGTTTACCGCTGTTGTGGAGAACGTTTGTTGTTGATTACAGATGCAATGCGTGCGGCCGGCATGCCAGATGGTGAATACTCTCTCGGTGAAATGACGGTTCAGATGAAAAATGGTGTCGTTCGAACAGAAAGCGGTAGTCTCGCGGGGAGTACCTTGACCTTAGAACGGGGAGTGAGCACGCTACAGCAAGCTTGCAATATATCTTTCGCACAAGCATGGCTACATGGCAGTTTATATCCGGCAAAAGCGTTAGGGATTGCTGACCGTTTGGGTTCCATCGCGCCTGGTAAGCAAGCGAATTTAACACTCTGTGATACCGCAGGAGAAATACAGGCTACTTTTGTGCAGGGTAAGTTGGTTTTTCAGCGATAAACTGATTTAGGGTATGTGATGTCATACCCTAAAGCTGAAATCGTTTAATCGAATGAATGCTTGTAGAGTTAAGAATTATTATTTTATTAATTAAGAATAATTTGTTATCAGTATGTAAATATAATCCCATGATTTTTATATGGAAAATGGTTTAGATAAATTGGATTACTTGATTTAAATAGGCTATTTTCCTGCCTCGGCTGTGTTATGATACCCGCCCCTTATTATTTTTCACTGCTTTTTAGCTCGTATTCTGATTGCTAATGGTAGTAAACTATGCTGGGGATATAATATATAATGATAAAAATCAGTCGGATAGGCTACTATGCTTTTACTTATTGATAATTACGATTCATTTACTTATAACTTATATCAATACTTTTGCGAATTAGGCGCAGAAGTACTCGTTAAACGTAATGATGAAATTTCTATCGAAGAGATAGAATTATTAGCGCCTACACACCTAGTGATCTCACCAGGACCTTGCACGCCTGATGAGGCAGGGATCTCTCTTGAAGCCATTAAATATTTTGCAGGTAAAATTCCAATTTTAGGGATTTGCCTTGGTCATCAAGCGATCGGTCAAGCCTTTGGAGCCACGGTTGTGAAAGCAAGAGAAGTGATGCACGGCAAGACTTCTGCTATTCATCATAATCATCAAGGGGTTTTTAAAGGGTTAAATAGGCCGCTTACAGTAACTCGTTATCATTCCCTCGTCATTGCCGCGGAAACATTGCCAGCATCTTTTGATGTGTCCGCATGGTCACTGAATAACGGTGATGTGGATGAAATTATGGGAATACGTCATAAAACCCTACCAATCGAAGGTGTTCAGTTTCACCCAGAAAGTATTTTGAGTGAGCAAGGTCATGATCTACTGAATAATTTTCTAAAATACTAGACGTTGCTTATTTCAACAAAAAAATAAAATTCACTTCATCACTCGCTTAGCTATTGCTCTTTTGTGATTTTTTATTCATATTTATTGCTTATATTTTCACTTAAGCACTAAGCAAAAGCAGGTGAGGGGTATGAAAGAACAACAAGCAGTAAATCGGCAGACCTATGATGAGGTGATGTTACCTATTTATTCTCCGGCAGAATTCATTCCTGTTCGTGGGGAAGGTAGCCGAGTTTGGGACCAGCAAGGTAAAGAGTATATCGACTTTGCTGGTGGGATTGCGGTGTTAGCACTCGGTCATTGCCATCCTGCTTTAGTTGATGCAGTTCGTGAACAGAGCGAAAAGCTGTGGCATGTGAGTAATATTTTTACCAATGAGCCTGCGCTAAGATTGGCTCAAAAGCTAATTGAAGCCACTTTTGCTGAACGTGTCTTTTTTGCAAATTCTGGTGCTGAAGCCAATGAAGCCGCATTTAAATTAGCGCGTCATTACGCTATCACTAAATACAATCCATATAAAACGAAGATCATCGCTTTTAAGCAAGCCTTTCATGGTCGTACCTTTTTTACCGTATCAGTTGGAGGGCAAGCCAAATATGCGGATGGCTTTGGACCAAAACCCGCTGATATTATTCATGTGCCATTTAATGACCTTGATGCGGTCAAAGCGGTCATTGATGAAAATACATGTGCGGTCGTATTGGAACCTGTACAAGGGGAAGGGGGCGTCACTGCTGCAACGCAAGCGTTTATACAAGGCGTACGTCAGTTATGCGATGATAATAAGGCTCTATTGGTCTTTGATGAAGTGCAAAGTGGTATGGGGCGTACTGGTAAGTTATTCTCTTATATGGATTATGGTGTGGCACCCGATATTCTGACCACTGCGAAAGCTCTTGGTGGCGGTTTTCCTATTAGTGCGATGCTGACCACCCATGAAATAGCGCAAGAAATGGGGCTTGGTACACACGGTACGACTTATGGTGGAAATCCGTTAGCTTGTGCTGTCGGTAATGCGGCGTTTGATATTATCAATACACCAAAAGTGTTGGATGGTGTCATCAAGCGACATGAGCTATTTGTTTCCCACTTGAATAAGCTCAATGAAAAATATGATATTTTTGCTGAGATCAGAGGGAAAGGGTTATTAATTGGTGCAGAATTGAAAAACCAACTCAATCATCGTTCGAAAGAGATTTTACAGGCGTGTGCCATTGAGGGATTAATGATGCTCAATGCTGGGCCAAATGTATTACGCTTTACTCCATCATTAATTATTTCTGAGGAAGAAATTAATAGTGGTATGAAAAAATTAGAAACAGTGATTGAAAACGTATTAAAAAATAAATAAATGTCTTTTACTCAAAGAGGTATTAACCTCTTTGAGTTTTTAACCATTGATGAGTAGATTAGATCATTATCTTTTTTTGTATAACCTTTCCACTGACGCCTGCTGATCCTCTAATGTCGCAAATGTTTTTCGAATAATAACAGGAGCATTTTGAGCATTATTTGGAGTAATCGTTTTTTTTATTTTACGAGAACTTTGCGTGCTTATATTTTTTGTGTGATTAATGCGGTTTCCCTTATTTTGTATTTGTTGGGGATCAGCCTTGTTGTGAGTCTCAGAAACGCAAAGGGATAATGCTATTTCAGTCAGACCTCTTTTAACTTGCCCATTTATAATGACGCGTCCAGTGCCTTGAGAATGAGAAGAGATGACATGAGCGGTCTGATGAATTGACTGTTCCTTTTTCGGTGGATTGAGTTCCTTAGTCGTGGTGGCTATTTTGAGGGGAATACGACTTCCTTTTTGATATGAAATTGGTTTCGGTTGAGTGAAGTGTTTAATAATGGTGTCTTTCTCGGATTGAGTTTGTTCTTTTTTATCCATATACCAAACTAAATCCAGTTCTGAATAGTTTGTACCAATAAGGCTTGCATTGAGTTCTGATTTTTTCAGGTAGAGCATTGAGCGATCTTTTAGAGATTCAGCAGAATAGCGATTAGCCTCTAATTTATCTAACACGTGATGACATTTAGATTTCAACTGCTCAAGTTTTTGTTGAAGATGACATTCAGACGTCGGTCTCTTCACATTTAATGGGGAGGTTGATTGGTTATCACAGATATGACGCTCATTTGTTTTAATCGTATTTTTTGACATGCTTGGTTTTAATGAATAGGAAAAGGGTAACGATAATGAGGGTAAAGAAGGGAGCTGGCTCTTATTGAGAATATTGGCGGTATTGATTGCCGCATCGATTTTAGTTTGCTGTATCTGACATGCGTTATCATCGTATTTTACGGGTGTCGATAAGGTGATTGAGGTTGGCTTAGTGCTATGTATTTCGTTAAGAAACTTATACTTTGCTTCTAGATTATTTCTTTTTATACGACATGATTCAGCGATTGTTTCAGTTGTCAGATTGCCACGTTTGAGCATCTCTGCATGAGCCGCTACTGTTTGGTTGATATATTTTACGGATGGGTGATGTTGACTTGTTTTCATTTTAATAAAACCTTTAAATAATAGTATATTAATTATTCTAGATTTTATTTTTTAGTGGATATGAATAATATAAAATAACGATACTTATGCTATTTGCTGGTTTTGTGGTGATATCGAAGGAAAATGGCTCTATATCAAAGATATAAAGCCATTATGCAATTGAGGTCAGACGAATTATAGGTTTATCGAGTACCGTACACCACGATAGTTTTACCATGCGCGGAGATAAGGTTTTGGTCTTCTAGCATTTTTAAGATGCGACCAACCGTTTCGCGGGAACAACCGACAATTTGGCCAATCTCTTGGCGTGTGATCTTAATTTGCATTCCATCTGGATGCGTCATCGCATCGGGTTGTTTCGCTAAATTAAGTAGCGTTTGAGCAATACGGCCTGTGACATCAAGGAAAGCCAGATTACCGACTTTTTCTGATGTGGTTTGTAGGCGGCTTGCCATTTGCGCGGAAAGGCGCATAAGGATATCAGGGTTAACCTGAATAAGCTGACGAAATTTTTTATAAGAAATTTCAGCGACTTCGCAGGCACTTTTTGCTCTGACCCAAGCTGAACGTTCTTGCCCTTCTTCAAATAACCCTAGTTCACCAATGAAGTCTCCCTGATTTAAATAGGAGAGGATCATTTCTTTGCCTTCTTCATCTTTGATTAAAACAGCCACTGAGCCTTTAACGATATAGTAAAGGGTTTCTGCTTTTTCACCCTGATGGATCAGAGTGCTCTTGGATGGATATTTATGAATATGGCAGTGTGACAAAAACCATTCAAGAGTAGGGTCTGTTTGTGGCTTGCCGAGAACCATTAGCGTTATCCTCTGTATGTTAATACAGCCATTCGGTTAATCGTCACCAGAATAGCTGGTTTTTTAAAGTCACTAGCTTAGCATATTAATTCGCATTATAGAGCAAGTTAATACCAACACTATAATATAATCAATTGAAACCTTGAGTTTTGATCTTAACCCTATCAGGTGGAACTTTGTTTGTAACATATTAAACTCAGAAAGTCTTGTTTTTATCGATTCAGCATCATAAAGCGCCTATTTGATTGAAAGGGTTTATGTAACAATGTAATCTTTTAGATAAACTTTTTCCTAGGGGAATAAAATATGGAAGCAAGAGTTAAATGGGTTGAAGGGCTCTCTTTTTTAGGCGAATCGGCTTCAGGTCATCAAGTTATGATGGACGGTAATTCCGGTGATAAAGCGCCTAGCCCAATGGAAATGGTCTTGATGGCTGCGGGCGGTTGTAGTGCTGTTGATGTTGTTTCTATTTTACAAAAAGGCCGTAATGACGTGAGGGGTTGTGAAGTTAAATTAACGTCACAGCGTAGGGATGAAGCACCTCGTTATTTTACCCATATTAATTTGCACTTTATTGTAACGGGAACGGATTTAACGGAAAAAACGGTTGAACGCGCTGTTCAGCTTTCTGCTGAAAAATATTGCTCGGTCTCATTAATGTTAGAAAAAGCCGTCACTGTTACCCACAGTTTTGAAATCAAAAACCAATAATTTATTTATTAATTATATAAATTTTTTAATTTATGATGCTTATTTTAAATAATAATAAGCATCATTTATTATTAATCATGTTTTCTTTTTATGAGTTTTTCGACCAACGGTGTCATGATTAACTCCATCGCTAATCCTAATTTTCCACCTGGTACAACGATAGTGTTCATTGCGGATATAAAAGAACCATTTAACATCGCCAATAAATAAGGGAAGTCGATCTGTTCTAGCCCCCTAAAACGAATGACAATGAAACTTTCATCTTGTGAAGGAATCGCTTTAGCGGAAAATGGATTGGATGTATCGACAGTCGGTACACGTTGGAAATTAATATGGGTACGTGAAAATTGAGGGGTAATATAATTAATATAGTCACCCATTGAACGTACGACGGAATCCATGACGGCTTCTCGTGAATGCCCCCGTTCTGTTGTATCGCGGATCAATTTTTGGATCCATTCAAGGTTAACGATTGGAACCACACCCACTAATAAATCGACGTACTGTGCGACATCGTTTTCAGGCGTGACGACACCGCCATGCAAGCCTTCATAGAATAAAACATCACTATTTGCAGGTAAGGGTTCCCACGGTGTGAATGTGCCAGGCTGAAGCCCATAGGGTACAGCTTCATCATAGGTATGAAGGTATTTACGTGATTGACCTCCACCCTGTAAGCTGTAATCTAATAAGGTCTGTTCTAACAATGAAAAATCATTCGCTTCGGGACCAAAATAGCTGATGTGGCGGCCTTGTTCTCTTGCTTTGCGAATCGCCATATCCATTTCTGGACGCGTATAACGGTGGAAACTATCCCCTTCTAATGTTGCCGCTTGGATATTTAACTGATGGAATATTTTACGAAATGCTAAGCTTGTGGAGGTGGTTCCGGCACCACTAGAACCAGTAATTGCAATAATTGGGTGCTTTTTTGACATCATGGACTCCCTGTGCTGCGTTTGCGTCCATGCTTATTAAAATCATGAGCGAAACGGGTTTACGGGCGAAACTGACTTTTTGGCATAAAATTAACAGATTCATGTAATTCTGACCAGACTAGCACAATTTCTCCTGAAACTAACAGCCGTTTTACGTCGTCTACCTTTTGTTGTAACGACTTTTCATGTTCACCATAATCTGTTCCTTCACGTAAGACATAAGCTTCGATCAGGTTTTCTAAAGTGTCAGGGTCTAAATCTTTCCAAGGAATAATCATGACGTTTATTTACTTAAATATGCTGTTAACCATTGAGGAATACGTTTTTCTAACCACATTTCTGGTTTCCTAAAGGAACCGCTAACAAAACCAACATGTCCACCATGTTCAGTCATTTGATATTCGATATTCGCGGGTAAATGTGCTAAATCAGGCACGACATCAGGTGCCATAAAAGGGTCATCTTTGGCATGAATGATTAATGTCGGTTTGGTAATACGGGGTAACCTTGGTAACGCACTGCATTTTTGATAATAATCTGTCGCATTTTCGAAACCATGGATCCTAGCCGTGATCACATCATCGAACTCACGAATACGTTTTAGTTGCTTCAGTTGCGCTAAATTTAGGGGTAATGAACCTGGGTAACGCACCAGTTTGCGTGTGGCATTACGTTTCAATCCATTCAGTAAATAACGTTGATAGAATTGGGAAAACCCCTTTTCCATGCGAATCGAACAAGGTTCTAGCATCAAAGGAGCAGATACGACAACCCCTGCATCAAGGTCTGCCTCATCACCACTTTCCGCTAAATAGCAAGCAAGCATATTACCACCAAGAGAATAGCCAACAGCAGCGGTTGGAACATTTCCCCAAGTCTGTTTTAGCCAATGCAAAAAATACCGCGCATCACTGGTTTCACCTGAGTGATAAATCCGCTTTTGACGATTCGGTTCACCACTACAACCTCGGAAATGCATGATCACCCCTAACCAACCGTGATTCTGGGCGCTTTCTAACATGCCATGAGCATAAGGGCTTTTAAAACTACCTTCTAAGCCATGAAATATCACTAAACGCGGTTTATCGCGTGCCAGCTCAGGGGCTTCACTCCAAGCAAGGTCGATAAAGTCACCGTCAGGTAACTCAAGTCGTTGCCAAATAGGCTTAATTTTCGGTGTACGTCGAAAGATCCTTGGCAATAATGTTTGAAGGTGTGGATTCTTAGCCCAGTTGATTGGTCGAAAGTTTTCTGACATAGCCTTATTTAATTTAGTAATACCCTTGTGGGGCACATAACATACTGTTATTTTTTTGTGATGCAAGTGCACTTAATCGTTAGGATTGATTATAAATGAGTCTAGGACTAGTTTTTTCACTTTTTACGTTTCTATTTATTGCAGCAATAACACCCGGTCCTAACAACATGTTGTTAACATCAAGCACTGCCAATTATGGTTTCCGTCGCAGTGTTCCCTTATTATTGGGGATCATGTTGGGTATGCAGTCTATACTTTACCTTTCCGCGTTTGGTGTTGCAGCGCTTTTATTGCTTTATCCCGCATTACATATCGGCATGAAAATCGTTGGTAGTATATATTTATTGTGGTTGGCATGGAAAACCGCAACCGCCAGCTATTCACCATTGAAAACAGAGAGTACCGTTGCCAAAAACATCAAATGGTATCAAGGTGGGTTGTTACAATTTTTAAATCCAAAAGCTTGGATGATGGGGCTCGGTGCTGTCGGTAGTTATAGTCTCCCCGGAGAACTGTTTACTCAATCGATTATTATAATGAGTATTGCCGTGGTCATGGTTAATTTAGTGGCAGGGGTAATTTGGATGGCTGGCGGAGTCTTCATTGGCCATTTTTTAAGAAGCCGTCGTGCGTGGTTTATTTTTAATATAGTGATGGGACTATTAACGGCAGCTTGCGTCCTCTTGATTTGGCTTGAATAAAAATGTGCGGTAAACGGCAAAAAACCTTTATGAAGGGGGGAGCCTAATCATTGTGGCTCCCCCTATCATTTAATCCAAATCGATATTTTTGCTACCAAAGAAGTAAGTGAAAATAAATCCGCACACATAAGCGACGGCAATGCCACCGACATAAACCGACATACCTGCAAACACACCTTGGGCAGAGGTCATGAGCGGAATGGCAACTAAACCTGATGGGCCAAACACCGTGTTCAGTCCGACAGGTAAGCCCATCCAAGCAATTAAACCAATAAAGAAACCACCCGCAGCCCCCCCTAAACAGGCCGTCACGAAAGGCTTCACGCGTGGTAAGGTGACGCCATAGATCAGGGGTTCTCCAATACCAAGGAAGCCCGGAATGATGGCACCGCGAATTTGATTACGTAAAACCGAATCTTTTTTCGCTTTTGCATAGAGTGCGAGAGCGGCACCCACTTGCCCAGCACCCGCCATGGCCAAAATTGGGAATAATGAGTTGAAGCCTTGGGCATCCACTAAGGCAAAATAGACGGGAACAAATCCTTGGTGTACCCCAAACATCACGGCGATCAAGAATAAACCTGCTAATACGGCGGTTCCAAATGGATTACCATTGAGGTGCATAAATAGCCATGACATACCACTGAATAACCAGCTACCTAATGGCATGATGACCACATAAGCCGCCGCACCAACAATCAGTAAGGTAATGGTGGAAGTTAAAATCATATCAAGGTTAGCAGGAATAATTTTACGTACCTGTTTTTCAACCCATGCACCAAAAATACAGGCGATTAACACACCGATAATGCTGCCTCTAGGGTCTATATCCCAACCAAAAAAGTTGGTCATTCCTGAAAACACCCCAGTGGTTGCATTGGGGTCATAACCCAATACAAAGAGTGCGGCAATAATCGCGCCATTGACTCCACTACCACCGAAGGCTTTTTGGGCATTATAGCCAATTAAAATACTTAAAAAACTAAATAACCCTTTGCTGAACACCGACATATAAAGAATTAAGTGCACGCCAAATGTCTGTTGTTCTGGGGTTTTAGGTAACCCTTCCGGATAGAAGGTTTGAGTCGCTAATGTTGCGAAACCGAGTAGTAGACCGGCAGCAATAAACCCAGGAATAAGGGGAGTAAAAATGGTGGCAAACTTAGATAAAAAACGATGCACTGCACTTGTTTGTTTCTGCTTCATCTGTTGCTTATTCGATGAGGCAAGTGCACTTAGGTTCGTTGCTAATGAAGGATCTGTTTTTTCGTCAACAACCTGCTCACCACTTTCGAGTATTTGATTCATTAGGTCAGCAGCAGTTTGTGCTTTACCTGGCCCTAGAACAATTTGTAATTGCTCATCACTTTCGATGACGCCAAGGACGCCAGCGATTTGTTTAATTGCTGTTTTATCGACAAGTTGGTCATTGTTGAGTGTTAAACGCAAGCGAGTCATACAGTTTCCCGCTTGCTTAATATTTGCACTGCCGCCGACCTTTTGCAGGATCTCCTGCATCATTTCTTTTGTGATTTTAGCCATGCCATTTACCCTATCAGTTTCCGTTTATTAAACGGACTTTGCGACGTTGAGCGCCGTACGAATAAACCCATTATTGTCTGATAGCAATTGACGTGCTTCATGTGCATTTAGCCCAGATAAGATCATCAAAATTGCTGTTTTGCAGTGTCTTTGACATTGTTGTAACGCGGATTCTGCGGTTTCCCTGTCACATTCAGTCGCTTCCATGACGATTCTGACTTGTCTCTCAACTAACTTGGCATTGGTTGCTTCAACATCGACCATTAAATTGCCGAAGACTTTACCAATACGGATCATTGCACCCGTCGTGATCATGTTGAGCACTAATTTCTGTGCTGTTCCTGCCTTCATGCGTGAAGAACCTGTCACGACTTCTGGTCCGACAATAGGTGTAATAGCGATATCGGCTGCATTTGCGACCGGACTATTTGGGTTACAGCTAATGGAAGCTGTCACAGCGCCGACTGTGCGTGCGTAGGCCAGCGCACCGAGTACATAAGGTGTACGGCCACTAGCGGCAATACCGACAAGTACATCTTTGTGATTAAATTGGATGTTAATCAGATCTTGCTCTCCCAGCTCTGGTTTATCTTCCGCATTTTCAACAGCACGGAAAATGGCTTGGTGACCGCCAGCGATTAAACCAATCACTTGTTCATGGGGAGTGCCATAGGTAGGAGGGCATTCACTCGCATCCAAAATACCGAGGCGACCTGATGTGCCTGCACCTGAATAAAACAATCTACCGCCATTGAGAAATGCTTGGGCGACTTTGTCGACAAGTTGTGCTATTTGTGGCAGTACTTTTTCGACAGCAAAGGGTACTTGCTTATCTTCATTATTGATGACTTGCAACATATCAAGAGTAGACAACTGATCGATATGGGTGCTCGCTGCGTTACGACTTTCCGTTACCATTTTGCTTAAGTCAATGGTCATAATAAATTACTCCTACTTCGGTTAATGGAAGGATATTAAGGAATTATTTATTCCAGTGATGTGATAATGATCACGGTGCTCTCTATTCTGAATTGTCAATATGAAAGAATATTTCTGTATGATTTAGATAGAGATGATTAGTTACTTATTGAATTTAAGGGATTAATACTAAGTAATGCTATTTTTCTACGAGGAATAATTTATTTTTAATCATAGGCAATGAATAAGGAATAAGGATGACTTTACTGGATACCATCACGTGTTTGCTACCAAGGCTTGCTGAAAATCAACGTAAGATCGCTCAGTACATCCTCGAAAAACCCGAGCGCGTACTTAGCTTATCTTCTCAGCAACTGGCGGAAACGTTGAATGTGAGTCAATCTGCTATTGTTAAATTTAGCCAAAAGGTCGGCGTGAAGGGATATCCGGCACTCAAATTAGCACTCAGTGAAATTATTGGTCGTCAACAACTTGATGAAGCGAACCCCCATGTGGCGTTGCATAATCGTATCACTCAGAGCGATAACCTAATGGTTGTTGCACAAAAGTTGGCTCTGGAAAAAAACTATTCCATCACCGAAACAACGCGTCATCTCGATTTTAAAATGTTTGAAAAAATTGTGGATAGCATTGATAAATCACAACGTGTACAGATTGTGGGGATTGGGGGATCAGGCTTAACGGCCAAAGACTTAAGTTACAAATTACAAAAGATTGGTATCACCACCTTGGTCGAATCGGATCACCATGTGCAAATTGCAGCCGCACTGACCTTGACCCCGCAGGATACTCAAATCGTGATTTCGTTTACAGGTAAGCGTAAAGATATGCTGACTGCTGCCAGCATTGCCCGTAAACAAGGCGCTAATGTGGTGGCAATTACGCGTAGTAGGCTTTCTCCTTTAGCACAATTGTCAGATTATGTACTGGAAAGTATTGCGGAAGAAAACGAATGGCGTAGCTCATCAATTTCATCGAGAACGGCTCAAAATACGCTGACAGACCTACTGTTTATGGCTTTGCTCCAAAAACGTGAAGCACGAGCGAAAATGTTGGTAATGAATGCGCGAGTCATGATCAATAAATTAGACGAGTAAAGGCAAAATTGTTTTTTATCAATAAGTCACTTGCTTGTTCTTTGCAAAATGCCCTTATTTGAGTTAAGACTAATATAATGAATAAATAATATGACGCAATATAATAAGGGCATTATTAATGAGGGCATTAATTGTTTATACGGAGCTAACGGATGACGACTCCGTCATTAGCCATGCAGTAGCAAGACTTGCCAGTGAACTCAATGATGAACATGTCGAAACAGTCATCATTCGCGACTTTGAAGACGGCCTCGCTTATATCCGCTCAAATACCAGTATTGATTGCTTATTGTACGGTCGAGATATGTCTGACCGTGATGAACAGGTTCAAGCGCATCGCTTAATTACCCAATTACATCGTAGGCAAGAAGATGTTCCCGTCTTCTTGCTCAGTGATCGTGAAGAAGCGCTGGTTGCTTTTGATCGTAATATGATGGAGCAAGTTGATGAATTTGCTTGGATTTTAGAAGATTCAGCCGACTTCATTGCAGGCCGAGTACTGGCGGCTATTCAACGCTATCGCTCTCAATTGCTCCCACCGTTAATGAAAAGCCTAATCAAGTACAGCGATGTGCATGAATACTCATGGGCAGCGCCGGGTCACCAAGGCGGTGTAGGGTTTACCAAAACGCCAGCAGGGCGTATTTATCATGATTTTTTTGGGGAAAATCTTTTCCGTACAGATATCGGAATAGAGCGCGTGGCTGTCGGATCGTTACTTGACCATACAGGGGCATTCGGCGAGTGTGAAAAGAATGCAGCTCGCGTGTTTGGTGCTGACCAGTCTTATTCTGTGGTTGTGGGCACCTCCGGCTCTAACCGAACAATTATGCAAGCCTGTATGACGGATGAAGATGTCGTGGTGATTGACCGTAATTGTCATAAATCTATTGAGCAAGGATTAATATTAACGGGGGCGAAACCCGTCTATATGATCCCGAGTCGCAATCGTTATGGCATTATTGGGCCAATTTATCCCAAAGAAATGACGCCAGATGCGATTAAATTTAAAATCGCGCATAACCCGCTTACGAAGGCGAAAGTTAAACAGAAACCGGCTTATAGTGTTGTGACCAATTGTACATATGATGGCGTTTGTTATAACGCACGTAAGGTACAAGACTTGCTGGACGGCTCTTTAGACCGTATTCATTTTGACGAAGCTTGGTATGGCTATGCGCGTTTTAACCCTATTTATCGTGACCATTTTGCAATGCGTGATGAAGAAAGAACAGAAAACCAGCCCACTATTTTTGCCACGCATTCTACGCATAAGTTACTGAATGCCTTATCACAAGCCTCTTTTATTCACGTACGTAATGGTCGTAACGCGATTGATTTTAATCGTTTCAATCAAGCCTATTTAATGCACTCAACCACCTCACCGCTATACGCGATTTGTGCATCCAATGATATCGCCGCGGATATGATGGATGGTAATAGCGGGCGGTCACTGACCGATGAGGTGATCCGTGAATCTATCGATTTTAGGCAGTCTTTGGCTTATTTGTATAAAGAATTTATCAATGATGGGGAATGGTTCTTTAAGCCTTGGAATCAGGAAATGGTGAAAGACCCTGCCACGGGTAAACGATATGCCTTTGAAGATGCCCCTGTTGAACTACTCATGAAAGAGCAAAGCTGTTGGGTCATGCATCCAGAGGATAAATGGCACGGCTTTAATGATATTCCTGATAATTGGGCCATGTTAGACCCTATTAAAGTGAGTATTCTCTCTCCTGGGATGGGGGATGATGGTAACTTATTGGATACAGGGGTGCCTGCTGCACTGGTGACCGCGTGGCTCAATCATTATGGCATTGTGCCGACACGCACTACTGACTTTCAAATCATGTTTCTCTTTTCGATGGGGATCACCAAAGGGAAGTGGGGAACATTAGTGAATACCCTGCTTTCCTTTAAGCGTCACTATGATAGTAATACCGCGTTGAAAAAGGTGCTCCCTGAGGTTGTGCAGTCTGCCCCTGAAATTTATGGTGAAATGGGGTTACGTGACCTAGGGGATAATATGTTTGCTTATTTACAGAAAAATAACCCAGGCGGATTACTCAATCAGGCGTATTCGCATTTACCTCAGGTGATGATGAGCCCGCGAGATGCTTATCAAGAAATTGTGGCGAATCGTGTTGAAGCGGTTCCGGTTGATCAATTAGTCGGTAGAGTGGCCGCTAACTCGATTATTCCTTATCCACCCGGTATCCCAATGCTTTTATCGGGGGAAAACTTTGGTGATGAAAATAGCCCCCATATTCGTTATTTACAAGGTTTACAGGCATGGGATAGTGCGTTCCCAGGTTTTGAGCATGAAACTGAAGGCACGGAAGTGATTGATGGCCGATATCATGTGATGTGTGTGACAGCACGAGAGCAATAAGTGAAATAGGGGAGCGCGAATATTAACGCGCTATCTTTAGAGAACCGAGGGAACAACGAGGTGAATGTCTGTTTATTCAACATCTATTTGTTCCCACTACGGTTCTTTGGAAGCGATAAATCAATCGGTTACGCGTTGGATTCGAATTCAGTGGTCATGGCTTCGAGCTGCTCTTGCAGTTCCATCCATGCCATTTCCACCTCTTCTAACGCATTTTTTTGCTCGGTTTGGCTTTTCAAACATTCTGATAGCTCATTCTTGCGAGCCTGCTCATAGATGGAGGCATCAGAAAGCATCGCTTCCAGTTCGGCTAAGGCGCTAGCGTGCTTCTCCATTTTCTTTTCCAACTCCACCAACTTTTTACGAATAGGTTGAGTCTGCTGGCGAAACTCGGCTTCGCGGCGTTTTTGATCTTTTCTATCTTGCGCAGTGACTGTAGTTGTGTTCGCTGGGCGTTCTTTTTCTTGTTGATCGCGAGCCTGCTGTAACTCCATTTTATTTTGTTCGGCTAGCCATTGTTGGTAATCCTCTAAATCACCATCAAAAGGTTCAACCAAACCATCATGCACTAAATATAAGTCATCGGTTGTGGAACGTAATAAGTGCCTATCATGAGATACCACAACCAAGGCCCCTTCGAAATCAATCAATGCTTCTGTCAGCGCTTGACGCATATCTAAATCTAGGTGGTTCGTGGGCTCATCAAGCAGTAACAAATTAGGTCGTTGCCAAACAATTAAGGCGAGTACCAAACGGGCTTTTTCGCCGCCAGAAAAACGGCCACTTGGGTCAGTCACTTGATCCCCTTTAAAACCAAACCCACCTAAATAATCACGTAATTGCTGCTCGGTTTCTTGTGGTGCCAGTCTTGCGAGATGTTGCAAAGGGGATTCGTCAGCATGCAAATACTCTAACTGATGCTGCGCGAAATAGCCTAATTTTATACCTTTAGCTAACGAAACAGTGCCTTGTAATGGCTGTAAGTCTCCAGCAAGTAGTTTAATCAGTGTCGATTTACCCGCACCGTTGCGGCCTAACAAACCAATACGCGAACCGGGAACCAGATTCAATTTAATCGATTTTAAGATGATGGTATCACCATAACCGGCACTGACTTTTTCCATTTTCAGTAATGGATTTGGCAAGCTTTCAGGCTTACGGAAGGAAAAATGAAAGGGATTGTCGACATGGGCCGGTGCCACCATTTCCATCCGCTCTAACATTTTAATACGGCTTTGAGCTTGTTTCGCTTTGGTTGCCTGTGCCCTAAAGCGATCGATATAGCTTTGTAGGTGGGCTGCTTTAGCTTGCTGACTCTCATATAAAGATTGTTGCTGAGCCAGTTTGGTGGCGCGTTGCCGTTCAAAGGAAGAATAGTTGCCGGTATATTCGAACATACTTTCTTGCTCAATATGCAATACTTTATCAATGATCGGATCGAGGAAATCTCGGTCATGAGAAATTAATATTAATGTGCCAGGATAGCTTTTCAGCCATTTCTCTAACCAGATGACGGCATCTAAATCAAGGTGGTTCGTTGGTTCATCCAGTAATAATAAATCAGAACGGCATAGCAATGCTTGCGCAAGGTTAAGGCGCATGCGCCAGCCACCTGAAAATGATTTTACTGGTTCTTGTAATTGGTGTTGATTGAAACCAAGGCCATGTAACAGACTTGCAGCGCGTGAACGGATACTCCAAGCATTAATTGCATCAAGTTGACCATGTAAGGCGGCTATTTTATGGCCATCATTCTTTTCATTGGCCAATTGCAGTTGTTGTTCGAGAGTACGAAATTCGCGATCACCATCTATCACATACTCAAGTGCAGGCTGATCGAGGGCGGGGGTTTCTTGGTTAACCCAAGCGAGCGCCCATGTATTTGGGAAGGTAGCCGAACCTGCTTCTGCTTGTAATTCGCCTTTTAGCAATGCAAGCAGGGTTGATTTTCCACAGCCGTTTTTACCCACTAACCCAACTTTTTGACCTGGGTTGATTGTCGCGGTGGCATTGTCCAGCAAAACGCGAACGCCACGGCGAATTTGTAATGAAGAGAAAACAATCATAGATGCCGTCAGTTGAAAATATGTTAAATTATACGCGTCATACTTCAAGTTGCAGCGCGTGTTGTCAAGGCATGCTAGCTAGTTTATCCACACTAGTTACCTAGCTCTCTAGGTGCCTAGCGATTCATTCACTTGCTGCCTCGCTGCAATTCGAATTATTAAGAGTATATACAGTGAATACCCTAGAATTTTCAGCTGGTATACGACCATACGAAAATGTGTAGGTGTAAAATAAAAGCGATATCCAAGCTGCATGGTAACGGAAAATTATCCGTCTGACACGCCTTTGAGGAGGGAAAGATGTCAAATAAGCTGAAAGTATTAGTGCTCTACGCACATCCTGACCCTGAAGAATCCGTCGCCAATAAAGCTTTGCTCGAAGCCGTCAAAGATTTAGACCATGTGACTGTACATGATCTGTATGCGACTTATCCGGACTATTTTATTGATGTGACCGCAGAGCAAAAACTGCTATGCCAATATGACGTCATTGTCTTTCAGCATCCCCTCTATACCTATAGTTGCCCAGCGTTATTAAAAGAGTGGTTTGATAGAGTATTAACGCGACGTTTTGCGACAGATATGGGGTATCAAAAATTAAAAGGGAAATATTGGCGCTCAGTCATTACCACGGGAGAGCCTCAGGAAGCCTATCAATATGGAGGCTATAATCGTTATCCCTTAAACGACATTTTACGTCCTTTCGAACTGACAGCGGCAATGTGTGACATGCAATGGTTAGAACCCAACATTATTTATGCTGCGCGTAGGCAAGATAAACACCATTTACAGCAGATCATCTCAGGGTACCGTGAGTGGTTACAACAACCATTACAAACAGGGGGCCTCTCTTAATGGGACAACTCGATATCTTTGAAGCTGTCATCGTGTTCCTGTGTGCTGGGGTCGTCATGGTGCCCATCGCCCAAAAAATTCGTTTAGGTGCGGTGCTGGGGTATCTATTAGCGGGTATCATGATTGGACCGTTTGTCTTTGGTTTCATTCATAACGTTGACGATATTCTCCATTTTTCGGAAATGGGCGTTGTATTTTTGATGTTTTTAATTGGCTTAGAACTGAAGCCATCGAAACTCTGGGAGTTACGTCGTTCCATTTTTGGCGTTGGGACAGCACAAGTTGTCGTCACGGCCGCAATCATGGCGGGATTACTTTTTTTAGCAAAATTCTCTTGGCAAGCTGCGGTTGTTGGCGGGCTAGGTATGGCAATGTCATCAACCGCAATGGCTTTGCAGCTCATGAATGAAAAGGGCATGTCCAATAAAGAGAGCGGGCAGTTAGGGTTCTCGGTATTGTTATTCCAAGATATGGCCGTGATCCCAATAATGGCATTAATCCCATTATTGGCTGGTGATACCGCGAGCAGTGATTGGTATCGTATTGGCTTGAAGGTTGCTGCATTTGCAGGCCTTTGGGTGGTGGGACGTTACTTATTACGCCCGATGTTCCGTCTGGCGGCAAAATCAGGTGTCCATGAGATTTTTACCGCGGCAGCACTGTTGGTTGTGCTTGGTTCTGCGCTTATTATGGAAAGCCTCGGCTTCTCCATGGCACTCGGAACTTTTATGGCAGGAGTGATGCTCGCTGAAACAGAATTTCGCCATGAGTTAGAAATTAATATTGAGCCATTTAAAGGTTTATTGCTGGGACTCTTTTTTATCTCAGTGGGCATGTCGCTAAATTTACAAATACTCTGGTCATATCTTCCACAAGTTTTATTCGGTGTTCTGGTCTTAGTCTCGGTGAAGGCTCTAGTGCTGTACACCCTCAGTTGGATAGCGCGATTACGCAATGGCGCTAGAGCGCAATTTTCTGGCGTATTAAGCCAAGGTGGTGAGTTTGCGTTTGTTATTTTTGCGACGGCATCGGGTGCCAGTGTGATTGATGAAAGGCAGATGGATTTACTGCTAGTGGTCGTCACGTTATCGATGATGACGACACCACTTGTGATGCAATTGATCGATGCCTATTTGAATTATCGTTATAATCGCCAGCCTGTTTCCCATGAAAAACCATTCGTTGAAGACAATGATCCCCATGTGATTTTAGTTGGCTTTGGGCGCATGGGCCAAGTTGTTGGTCGCTTACTAATGGCTAATAAAGTGAAAATTACGGTTCTTGAGCAGGATGTCACGGCAATTAGCACCATGCGTCGTTATGGTTATACCGTTTATTATGGTGATGCGCGTGAGCTACAACTATTGCGTTCAGCGGGAGCCGAGAAAGCGAAAGCGATTGTCATTACGAGTGACGTTCCTGAAGAGGTGATGGAAATCGTGCAATTATGTCAAGAAAACTTTCCAAACCTACATATTATTGCTCGAGCAAAAGGGCGCGTTGAGGCGCATGAATTATTGCAGCGTGGCGTCACCGATTTTAGTCGTGAAACCTTTTCCAGCGCATTAGAGTTGGGGAGTAAAGCACTCATTAGTACAGGCATGCACCCGCATAAAGCCTATCGCGCCAAACAGCATTTTCGACGATTGGATATGCGAGTATTACGGGAGATAATCCCAGAAAATGAAGGTGATAGCGGCCAAATTTCCCGTGTTAAAGAAGCGCGCCGAGAGTTAAATGAGTTGTTCGAAAAAGAGATGCTAAGAGAACATCGCCAGCCACATAGCTGGAATCATGATAAATAAAGGATAGATTAATGTCGTCAACACGTAAGCGGTTTATTGCAGGGGCAATCTGCCCTAAATGTCAATCACAAGACACCCTCATGATGTGGCGTGAAGATCAAATTGATGTTGTTGAGTGCGTTAATTGTGGGGATCAGCAGCGCCAAGTTGATGATAGTGCGACTCCTCATGTGAGAAAACAAGAGCAAGTGATCGGAATTTTTACGCCTGAATAAGAGAATTTTGTCAATTCTCAATACAGCTGTTTTGTTTTCCGGTACAATTAGCAAAATTTTTCCCCTCTATGGGTTGTAGGAGATGTCATGAAAGTAGCAAACGATTTGGTAGTCAGCTTGGCTTATCAAGTAAGAACAGAAGACGGTGTTTTAGTTGATGAGTCCCCGGCAAATGCGCCACTCGACTATCTACATGGCCGTGGTTCTTTAATTTCTGGTCTGGAAAAAGCGTTGGAAGGTCGTGCTGTAGGTGATCACTTTGATGTTGAAGTCGCCTCTGATGACGCATACGGTCAATACGACGAAAACTTAGTTCAACGTGTTCCAAAAGATGTGTTCATGGGCGTTGAAGAACTGCAAGTTGGTATGCGCTTCTTGGCAGATACAGATATGGGACCGGTGCCAGTTGAAATTACCGGTATTGAAGGTGATGAAGTCATCGTCGATGGTAACCACATGTTAGCGGGTCAAAACTTGAAATTTAATGTTGAGATCATCGCGATTCGTGAAGCCACCGAAGAAGAATTGGCTCATGGTCATGTTCACGGTGCAAATGGCCACGATCACGACCATGAAGGTGGTTGCTGTGGCGGCGGTCATGGTCACGACCATAGCCATGGTGATGCTGGCGGTTGTTGTGGTGGCGGTGAAGGTCACGGCCATGGCCACAAACACGGCGGTTGTGGTTGCCACTAAGTGGTTAAATAACAAAAAAAGGAAAGCGCTGGCTTTCCTTTTTTGCGTCTGAAGTTGATAACGAATTAGTAATGTGGAGGAGGTGTCTCTTCTTCTGGCCTTGCGAGGTGAGAGGATTGAGATGATTTTAATCGCTCTGCCACAATACGTATGTGCTCTTGTAACTTGGACAACTGCATTTGTTGGTCGGTAATCACTTGGTTAAGTTGTTCTATCGTAATTTCTTGAAAAGCCACTTTGCTTTCTAAAAGCTCAAGGCGTTGTTCAAAAGCGTCAAATGAATCCATTTTGGAGCCCCTTATGGCTTTTTATCATAAAAAAGCCATCATAATAACTGAACATTACAAATCAATAGATAAGTTTTAGTTAAAGAGATAGGCGATGAAACCTCTTTTTGTTAATGTTGTCTAAGTAGTCATTCTGTTGCTTACTATTCTACACTGAATTTTAATAAGTGAGTAACAACGCATACTTATAATAGATATCGGAGATTAGGATGAAATCACTGTTTAAGGCAAGTCTTCTGGCAACGACATTAGCATTGGCTTTTGGAGCCCCTCAAGTTATGGCGGCTGAGACCACTGCTAAAGCGCCAACAAGTAGCGCATTTAAATCAGCCGAAGAGCGTAATGCCTATGCATTAGGCGCGTCTTTGGGCCGCTATATGCAAAACTCATTGGAAGAGCAAAAAGCGATTGGTATCAATCTAGACAAAGCTCAGTTGCTTGCTGGTGTTCAAGATGCCTTCAACAACAAAAGTAAAATGACGGATGCAGAAGTTGAAGAGACGCTACGCCAGTTTGAAGGCCAAGTTAAACAAGCGGCTGAGAAAAAAATGAAAGATGAGTCAGCTGCGAATGAAAAAGCAGGTGCTGAGTATCGTGAAAAATACGCGAAAGAAAAAGGCGTAGTGAAAACTAAGTCAGGCCTACTGTACAAAATTGAAAAAGAAGGTACAGGTGCTAAACCTAAAGCAGATGATACCGTTGTCGTTCACTATAAAGGTATGCTGACGGATGGTACTGAATTTGATAGCTCATATTCACGTAATGAGCCTCTGACCATCCCACTGAATTCAGTGATTAAAGGTTGGACAGAAGGTCTGGTTAATGTGAAGAAAGGCGGCAAAATCCAGCTCGTGATCCCAGCGGAACTGGCATACGGTGAAAATGGTGTTCCAGGAATTCCTGCTAACTCCACACTGGTATTTGATGTTGAACTATTAGACATCAAGCCAGAAGCAAAATAATAATTGTTAAGTTGTCATAAAAAACCCAGCGATGTCTGGGTTTTTTACGTTAAGGCGTGATCAACTTATTTTCTTCAAAAAAAGAGTTAAGCAAAATATAATAATTAATTTATTGATAACTCTTATATATTTAAGAAAAGGGACCCATAAGCTTATTTGGCATTAGTTGATGGATTATGTGTTAAAAATAATGCTTATTTTGCTGAAAACTTGTGATAAGACAAACTCTCTTGCATGCAATTGCTTGACGGCGGCGCCTCGTAGTTTTAACTTCACTGTATTCGACCTAATTATTTATCGCCACATTTGCTGACCAAACATATGCAATGAAGCTATACACTAAATAATTCGAGGTGCAGCAGGGCGGCAAGTGAATGACTCGCTAGGCATATAGGAAACTATACAACTAGTGCGATTGAACGTCGCCAGCAATGTCGCAACTTGAAATATGACGAGTATAAAAGCCTCCAACAATTAACGCTTCATGAGTCAGTAAGGCGATTTTTCGTACACTTGAAGGATGGTGTTTAAAAATGTCTAACTCAGTACTTTCAAATGATCATAATGATATTAATTTATTAAATAATGAGCCTTTTACTCAGACTGATCATGAAATTCTAAAATCGTACGAAGCTGCCGTAGATGGCTTAGCTATGTTGATAGGTGCACATTGTGAAATCGTTCTTCACTCTCTGGAAGATTTAAAATGTTCAGCCGTCAGAATAGCCAACGGGCAACATACTGGACGTCAAATTGGTTCACCCATTACGGATCTTGCATTGCGTATGCTTCACGATATGGCGGATGAAGAATCAAATGTTTCAAAAGCCTATTTTACGAAAGCGAAAAGTGGTGACCTGATGAAATCGGTTACGATTGCCATTCGTAACCGCAATCAACGCGTGATAGGCCTTTTGTGCATTAATATGAATTTAGATGTGCCATTTTCAGAGATTATTAAAAGCTTTGTGCCTGAAGAAAAACAAGATGTGACTTCAGATGTTAACTTTGCCTCTTCCGTCGACGATTTGGTGGCTCAGACATTAGAATTTACGATTGAAGAGGTGGGGGCCGATCGTAATGTGTCGAACAATGCGAAAAATAAACAAGTTGTACTTAATCTGTATGAAAAAGGTATTTTTGATATTAAAGATGCCATTAACCAGGTGGCTGACCGCTTAAATATCTCTAAACATACCGTGTATCTCTATATTCGCCAGTTTAAGAGTGGGGAATGAGTAAACAATCTCTCACATACTGCTTGCTAGTTACTGGACCCGCTTATGGTACACAGCAAGCAGCCAGTGCTTACCAATTTGCGAATGCACTTCTTGAGGAAGGGCATTGCTTAAAAACGCTCTTTTTTTACAGTGAAGGTGTGACGAATGCGAATGCGCTAACGTCACCTGCCAATGATGAATTCAATTTAGTGAAAGCATGGCAGCAATTAGCGATAAAATCGGGTTGTGAAATGCATGTTTGTGTTTCTGCCGCGTTGCGCCGCGGGGTAGTGGATAAAGAACAGGCAGAGCTCTTATCACTTGCCGTTAGCAATTTAGGAGAGGGTTTTATGATGAGTGGGCTCGGAAGTTTAGCTGAGGCGATGATAACAGCGGATAGAACCATTCGTTTTTAAAACCAATTTATTATGCGATTCACCCCCCTTCATCATGGCGACCTGAGTAAACTCAAACTCAGCCGGTTGTGGGGGGCGGTTTAGCAACGCTTTGCATCATTTAGTGGATATATGAAAAAGTTTGCCTTTGTTTTTACCTCCATGCCTCACGGAAATGCAAGTGGTCGAGAAGGGCTAGATGCGCTACTTGCCACATCGGCACTCACTGAAGATATTGATGTTTTTTTCCTTTCAGATGGTGTCTGCCAGTTACTTGCTAATCAAAATCCAAAAGAAATTTTAGCGAGAGACTATATTTCCACGTTTAAAATTTTGCCACTTTACGATATCAATAATATTTTCGTGTGTGCGGATTCACTAAAAGAAAGAGGGATTTGCGAAAATAGTGAGTGGATCGTTGAGGTAAATGTCATCAATTCGACACAAATTCGCGATAAATTATCCGAATATGATGTTGTGCTTAAATTTTGATCTGTTGTAGGATCTTTTCTATGCTTTATACTATAGCAAAGTCACCTTTTCACTGTGATCTCACCGCGTTTCTACGACTGATCACGCCGGATGATGCGGTATTATTGTTACAAGATGGCGTTATTGCTGCCATTCATCAATCCACTCATCTTTGTGAACTGCAAAAAAAAGGTGCACAAATCTATGCGTTAGATGCAGATGTCAATGCTCGAGGTTTGCAGAATATGCTATCAGAACAGGTCTCTTTAGCTTCATATCGCGATTTTGTTCAGCTAACTGTGAGCCATAAACAACATTTTGCCCTATAAAAGCGTTAAAAGTTGTATATTTCTTGACACCTGAGCCAGTCAGCAATAAAATTTCGCGTCCTCGTGTATCGTCATGTTGGCGAACGAGGTCGAAATCCGTGTTTACGAAGCAAAAAAAACCAGGAGCTTTTTTAATAATGGCAACTATTAATCAGCTGGTACGCAAATCACGTAGCTCGAAAGTTGTTAAAAGCAACGTTCCAGCACTGGAAGCTTGCCCGCAAAAACGTGGCGTATGTACTCGTGTATATACTACCACTCCTAAAAAACCAAACTCAGCACTACGTAAAGTGTGCCGTGTTCGTTTAACTAACGGTTATGAAGTTTCTTCCTACATCGGTGGTGAAGGCCACAACTTGCAGGAACACTCCGTAATCCTGATCCGTGGCGGTCGTGTTAAAGACTTGCCAGGTGTGCGTTATCACACCGTTCGCGGTGCACTGGACTGTTCTGGTGTTAAAGACCGTAAACAAGGCCGTTCTAAATACGGTGCTAAGAAACCTAAGGCTTAATGGTTCTCCGTTAAGTAAGGCCAAACATTTTTAATCTTAATGTCAAAATACTCTAATAGAGTTTTGGGCAAACCTGAATTAACAACGGAGTAATATCCATGCCACGTCGTCGCGTAATTGGTCAACGTAAAATTCTTCCAGATCCTAAGTTCGGATCAGAATTACTGGCCAAATTTGTGAACATCCTGATGGTAGACGGGAAAAAATCTACTGCTGAAGCAATCGTATATAACGCGCTTGAGACCCTGGCTCAGCGTTCTGGTAAGACTGAACTTGATGCATTCGAACTCGCACTGGATAACGTGCGTCCGACTGTGGAAGTTAAATCCCGCCGTGTTGGTGGTTCTACTTACCAAGTTCCTGTAGAAGTTCGTCCGGTTCGTCGTAATGCTCTGGCAATGCGTTGGATCGTTGATGCTGCTCGTAAACGCGGTGATAAGTCAATGGCTCTGCGCCTGGCAAACGAATTATCGGATGCAGCTGAGAACAAAGGTTCTGCTGTTAAGAAACGTGAAGACGTTCACCGTATGGCAGAAGCTAACAAGGCGTTCGCTCACTACCGCTGGTAATTTCACCGCATTAGTGATGCTTCTTAGGGTAGCCTTCCGCTACCCTTTATATGATGAATTGAACGCCCACGAGAGAGGAAAAAATGGCCCGTCAAACGCCCATATCACGCTATCGTAACATCGGTATCAGTGCACACATCGACGCCGGTAAAACAACAACTTCTGAACGTATTCTGTTCTATACAGGTGTAAACCATAAAATTGGTGAAACCCACGAAGGTTCTGCAACAATGGACTGGATGGAACAGGAGCAAGAGCGTGGTATTACTATCACGTCTGCTGCGACTACAGCATTCTGGTCCGGTATGGCAAAACAGTTTGAGCCACACCGTATCAACATTATTGACACCCCAGGACACGTTGACTTCACTATCGAAGTAGAACGTTCTATGCGTGTTCTTGATGGTGCAGTTATGGTTTACTGTGCTGTTGGTGGTGTTCAGCCACAGTCTGAAACTGTATGGCGTCAAGCTAACAAATATAAAGTTCCACGTATCGCGTTCGTTAACAAAATGGACCGTATGGGTGCAAACTTCCTGCGTGTTGTTGAACAATTAAAAACACGTCTGGCTGCAAACCCAGTTCCACTTCAATTACCAGTTGGTGCAGAAGAAGGCTTCACTGGTGTTGTTGACTTGATCAAAATGAAAGCGATCAAGTGGAGCGATGAAGATCAAGGCGTTACCTTCGAATACGAAGATATCCCTGCGAATATGCAAGATCAAGCTGAAGAATGGCATAACTTCCTAGTTGAATCTGCTGCTGAAGCATCAGAAGAACTGATGGAAAAATATTTAGGCGGTGATGAACTGTCTGAAGAAGAAATCAAAGCTGCTCTTCGTCAACGCGTTCTTGCAAGCGAAATTATCCTGGTTACCTGTGGTTCTGCATTTAAGAACAAAGGTGTTCAGGCAATGCTGGATGCAGTTATCGAGTTCTTACCTTCACCAACAGATGTACCTGCAATCAATGGTATTCTGGACGATGGTAAAGATACGCCAGCTGAACGTCACGCAAGTGATGATGAGCCGTTCTCATCTTTAGCATTTAAAATTGCAACTGACCCGTTCGTTGGTAACCTGACGTTCTTCCGTGTTTACTCTGGTTTTGTTAACTCAGGTGACACGGTTCTGAACCCAGTTAAATCTAAGAAAGAACGTTTTGGTCGTATCGTTCAGATGCACGCTAACAAGCGTGAAGAGATTAAAGAAGTTCGCGCTGGTGACATCGCGGCAGCTATCGGTCTGAAAGACGTAACTACAGGTGATACTCTGTGTGCTGTTGAAGCGCCAATCATCCTAGAACGTATGGAATTCCCAGAGCCAGTAATCTCTGTTGCAATTGAACCAAAAACTAAAGCTGACCAAGAAAAAATGGGTATCGCATTGGGTCGTTTGGCTCAAGAAGATCCATCATTCCGCGTATCAAGTGATGAAGAAACGGGTCAAACCATCATCGCTGGTATGGGTGAATTGCACTTGGACGTTCTGGTTGACCGTATGCGTCGCGAATTTAAAGTTGAAGCGAACGTTGGTAAACCACAAGTTGCTTACCGTGAAGCTATCACTGCTAAAGTGACAGACATCGAAGGTAAACACGCGAAACAGTCTGGTGGTCGTGGTCAGTACGGTCATGTGGTTATCGATATGTACCCACTTGACAAAAATGATAAAGACGGCGTTCCTATGGACTACGAATTTGTCAACGAAATCAAAGGTGGTGTAATCCCTGGTGAATACATCCCTGCGGTTGACAAAGGTATCCAAGAGCAGTTGAAATCTGGCCCACTGGCTGGTTATCCTGTTGTTAACATGGGTATTCGTCTACATTTCGGTTCTTACCATGATGTTGACTCATCTGAACTGGCATTTAAACTGGCGGCATCAATCGCGTTTAAAGATGGCTTCAAAAAAGCTAAACCTGTTCTGCTTGAGCCAATCATGAAAGTTGAGGTGGAAACACCAGAAGACTACATGGGTGACGTTATTGGTGACTTGAACCGTCGCCGTGGTCTGATTGAAGGTATGGATGACATGGCAACTGGTAAAGTTGTTCGTGCACAAGTACCATTGTCAGAAATGTTCGGTTACGCTACAGACCTGCGTTCACAAACTCAAGGTCGTGCTTCATACTCAATGGAGTTCTTGAAGTACAATGAAGCACCTAACAACGTTGCACAAGCTGTTATCGAAGCTCGTAACGCTAAGTAATCGGTTTTAATCGATTTAACTACTTTAATTAAGTTCCCTCTTTATAGTGAAGAGGGAACTCCATAAGGAATAGAGTCGTGTCTAAAGAAAAATTTGAACGTTCCAAACCGCACGTTAACGTTGGTACAATCGGCCACGTTGACCACGGTAAAACTACCCTGACAGCAGCAATCACTACTGTTCTGGCAAAAACTTACGGCGGTAGCGCTCGTGCATTCGATCAAATCGATAACGCACCAGAAGAAAAAGCGCGTGGTATCACCATCTCTACTTCTCACGTAGAGTACGATACACCAACTCGCCACTACGCACACGTAGACTGCCCAGGACACGCCGACTATGTTAAAAACATGATCACCGGTGCTGCGCAGATGGATGGTGCAATCCTGGTTGTTGCTGCAACTGATGGCCCAATGCCACAAACTCGTGAGCACATCCTGTTAGGTCGTCAGGTTGGTGTTCCTTACATCATCGTTTTCCTGAACAAATGTGACATGGTAGACGACGAAGAGCTGTTAGAGCTAGTTGAAATGGAAGTTCGTGAGCTTCTGTCTCAGTACGATTTCCCAGGCGATGACACTCCAGTTATCCGTGGTTCAGCTCTGAAAGCGCTGGAAGGCAACCCAGAGTGGGAAGCGAAAATTGTTGAATTAGCAGAAGCACTGGACAGCTACATTCCAGAGCCAGAGCGTGCAATTGACAAGCCATTCCTGCTGCCAATCGAAGACGTATTCTCAATCTCTGGTCGTGGTACAGTAGTAACAGGCCGTGTTGAGCGTGGTATCATCAAAGTGGGTGAAGAAGTTGAAATCGTTGGTATCAAAGAGACCGCGAAAACCACTTGTACTGGTGTTGAAATGTTCCGTAAGCTTCTAGACGAAGGTCGTGCAGGTGAGAACGTTGGTGTTCTTCTGCGTGGTACTAAGCGTGAAGAAATCGAACGTGGTCAAGTTCTGGCGAAACCAGGTTCAATCAAGCCACACACTACTTTCGAATCAGAAGTTTATATCCTGAGCAAAGATGAAGGTGGTCGTCACACTCCATTCTTCAAAGGCTACCGTCCACAGTTCTACTTCCGTACAACTGACGTAACCGGTACTATCGAACTGCCAGAAGGCGTAGAGATGGTAATGCCAGGTGACAACATCAACATGAAAGTTACCCTGATCCACCCAATCGCGATGGATGATGGTTTGCGTTTCGCAATCCGTGAAGGTGGCCGTACTGTAGGTGCGGGTGTTGTTGCAAAAATCATTGCATAATAACAACCCACTTTAGTAAAAAGGGCATCTTTAAGATGCCCTTTTTATACTCAAAATAATTCAAGTAATATATTATTAATCAATTGGTTATCTTGAGTTATCTCAATGCCTCAATAGTGTAAAATGTCGCGACGCGATAGCGATTTGAGCCATCACCATGCAATATTTTAAACTATGAAGGGTATAACGTTGTAAAATTAAGAACCTATCTCATCAATGGTTGTGGAAATTATTGGTGAGATAGGCTCTGATGCAACGAATATAGCAACTGCATCATTAGCTTTATGCAGTTATATGAGATTTATTAAGGTTTTGCTCAGAAGATATGGTATATTTTACTGCTGCCGCATTTAGAAATTAATTTTCATAATAATCGCGGCAAAAAATTTGTTGAGCATGCCTTAAATTTACCTACGGAATAGCGAGTGAGCACATCATCGCCTTTTGCTAGTCGACTGCTCTTTGAGTTTCGTAGGCGTTGTCAACAATTCTCCTTGTTTGACTTAGCAAGCTCGGCTCGTAGTACATAAGGGATATGTTGGCATATTCTATTGGTTCGGTCTGTTTGCCTTCATTGGTAGGGCACAGGCTTTATACATACTTCATGGTAACAGGTTGAATTATGAGTGCGAATAGCGAAGCTCAAGGAAGTGGACGCAGTGTAGACATCTTTAAGTGGGTCGTTGTTGCTGTCCTGCTACTGATTGCTATAGTTGGCAACTATTACTTCCGTCAATATAATCTCGCGCTGCGTGCTTTTGCTGTTGTGGCTGTTGTCGCCATTGCAGGTGCTGTCGCTTTGTGGACTACAAAGGGCAAACAAACATTAGCGTTTGCGCGTGAAGCTCGCATTGAAATGCGAAAAGTGATTTGGCCAACTCGCCAAGAAGCATTACAAACGACTTTGATTGTTGCCGCAGTAACGGCTGTTATGTCATTAATACTGTGGGGATTAGATGGTATCCTAGTGCGTTTAGTTTCATTTATTACAAGCCTGAGGTTATTCTAAATGTCAGATTCACCTAAAAAGCGCTGGTATGTCATTCAGGCTTTCTCTGGTTTTGAAGGTCGCGTAGCGCAGTCTTTGCGTGAACATATCAAATTACACGGTATGGAAGACTCTTTCGGCGAAGTCATGGTACCAACAGAAGAAGTTGTTGAGATCCGTAGTGGTCAGCGCCGTAAAAGTGAACGTAAGTTTTTTCCAGGCTATGTATTAGTTCAAATGGTAATGAATGATGACTCATGGCACTTAGTACGTAGCGTACCACGTGTTATGGGGTTCATCGGCGGAACGTCGGATCGTCCAGCACCAATTAGTGATAAAGAAGTCGACGCGATTATGAATCGTCTGCAACAAGTTGGCGATAAACCACGTCCGAAAACATTGTTTGAGCCAGGTGAAATGGTTCGCGTTAGCGATGGTCCATTTGCTGACTTTAATGGTGTTGTCGAAGAAGTGGATTATGAAAAGAGCCGCTTGAAAGTCTCGGTTTCAATCTTTGGCCGTGCGACACCAGTCGAATTGGATTTCAGTCAGGTCGAAAAAGTATAACTTTAACGACAAAAACTGGCTTGCAAAAGGTGTGAAATTTGACTACAATTTCGCGCCTTTTGTTTTTTGCGCCTCGCACACGTGTTTAGTCAGTTGCGAGGGGCGTTAATTAACGGGGAGCCTAATCGCTAGGCGCTATCACCCATCTAGAGGAAATATTCATGGCTAAGAAAGTACAAGCCTACGTTAAGCTGCAAGTTGCAGCTGGTATGGCTAACCCAAGCCCACCGGTTGGTCCAGCACTGGGTCAACAAGGTGTGAACATCATGGAATTCTGTAAAGCGTTCAACGCAAAAACAGACAGCATGGAAAAAGGTTTACCAATTCCTGTTGTTATCACTGTTTATGCAGACCGTTCTTTCACTTTCGTTACGAAAACTCCACCTGCTGCTGTTCTGCTGAAAAAAGCGGCTGGCGTTAAGTCAGGTTCTGGTAAGCCGAACAAAGACAAAGTGGGTAAAGTGACCTCTGCTCAGATTCGCGAAATCGCTGAAACTAAAGCTGCGGACATGACTGGTGCTGACATTGACGCTATGATGCGTTCAATCGAAGGTACTGCTCGTTCCATGGGCCTGGTTGTGGAGGACTAATCAATGGCTAAACTGAATAAGCGCATGCGCAATATCCGTGAAAAAGTTGATGCAACTAAACAGTATGACATCAACGAAGCCGTTGCTCTGCTGAAAGAATTAGCGACTGCTAAATTCGTCGAAAGCGTTGACGTTGCTGTTAACCTTGGCATCGACGCTCGTAAATCTGACCAGAACGTACGTGGTGCAACTGTACTGCCACACGGTACTGGCCGTTCAGTTCGCGTTGCTGTCTTTACTCAAGGCGCAAACGCAGAAGCTGCTAAAGCAGCAGGTGCTGAGCTGGTTGGTATGGACGATCTGGCTGACAAAATCAAAGCTGGCGAAATGGATTTTGACGTTGTTATTGCTTCTCCAGATGCAATGCGCGTTGTTGGTCAATTAGGTCAAATCCTGGGTCCACGCGGCCTGATGCCAAACCCGAAAGTAGGTACTGTAACACCTAACGTTGCTGAAGCAGTTCAAAACGCTAAAGCGGGTCAGGTTCGTTACCGTAACGACAAGAACGGTATCATCCACACCACTATCGGTAAAGTTGACTTTGATGCTGACAAACTGAAAGAAAACCTAGAAGCACTGCTGATCGCGCTGAAAAAAGCAAAACCAGCTTCTGCTAAAGGTGTGTATATCAAGAAAGTTAGCCTGTCTACTACCATGGGTGCAGGTGTTGCTATTGACCAAGCTGGTCTATCAGCAGCAGTTTAATACTAATACTTTTAGTAATTAAACTTTACCTTTGCGTCAGATTTGTATAAAATCTGACGCCTTGAGTTTATTCGTACTGTTATTAGTATCAATAAACCACAAATTTCGGTATGGAGTCTGGCCTTTCCAGACCCCGTCCAAGACCGCAGGTGTAGCGATACTTAATCTACCTGCGTAGACGGTGACAGAGATACCAAGAATTTTATTCTGGCTTCTGCTCACCGTGTTTTAGCGCTCAACACATGTCGTGTTTGAGTGATGTGAGTCCCCGGGGTTTCCCGGTTAATCCAGGAGCAAGAAGCTAATGGCACTAAATCTTCAAGACAAACAAGCGATTGTTGCTGAAGTCAGCGAAGTAGCCAAAGGCGCGCTTTCTGCAGTTGTTGCTGATTCACGCGGCGTAACTGTAGCAAAAATGACTGAACTGCGTAAAGCAGGTCGCGAAGCTGGCGTTTACATCCGTGTTGTTCGTAACACGCTGATTCGCCGTGCTGTTGAAGGAACTTCTTATGAAGTCCTGAAAGACGCGTTTGTTGGTCCAACCTTGATTGCTTTCTCTAACGAACATCCGGGCGCTGCTGCTCGTCTGTTCAAAGAGTTCGCGAAAGCGAATCCAGCATTTGAGATTAAAGCTGCGGCCTTTGAAGGTGAGTTAATCCAGGCTAAAGATATCGATCGTCTGGCAACACTCCCAACTTACGAAGAAGCAATCGCACGCCTGATGGCAACCATGAAAGAAGCCGCTGCAGGCAAACTGGTTCGCACTCTGGCTGCTCTGCGCGATCAGAAAGAAGCTGCATAAGCCCTTTCCTTCGTTGCTTTTTAACGTATAAACTATTTCTGAATTTTAGGAACACTTGTTATGTCTATCACTAAAGACCAAATCCTTGACGCAGTTGCTGAAATGTCTGTAATGGACGTTGTTGAACTGATCACTATGATGGAAGAAAAATTCGGCGTTTCTGCTGCTGCGGCTGTTGCTGTTGCTCCAGGTGCTGCTGCTGAAGCTGCTGAAGAAAAAACTGAGTTCGACGTTGTTCTGGCTTCTGTTGGCGGTAACAAAGTTGCTGTTATCAAAGCAGTTCGCGGTGCGACCGGTCTGGGTCTGAAAGAAGCTAAAGATATGGTAGAATCTGCGCCAGCAACCATCAAAGAAGGTGCTAGCAAAGACGAAGCTGAAGCTCTGAAAAAATCTCTTGAAGAAGCAGGCGCTTCTGTTGAGCTTAAATAAGTTCAGCTTTCAGTTTGCAGCCTAACTTAAAGGCTGATGGCTGGTGATTTTTTAATCACCAGCCTTTTTGCGCTGTAAAGCGTGATTGGGTGTTAACAGCTTTTTCACGCAATTTTGATGTTAACAAACCCTCCAATACTTCTTTCTATTGACGACTTAATATACTGTGTTCTCAGCTACGACCCGCTCGGGTAGCTCGGTAGTCAGAGTGGCACAATGAAATGATTTAAGAGTAATAGCAATGAGTATTACGGAAAGTGTTCATTTTCCATTTCAAAAAATAGCGTTATCGATGCTGTCCTTATGGACGGACAGAGTGGGTCACTGATCAGCGAGCTGAGGAACCCTATGGTTTACTCCTATACCGAGAAAAAACGTATTCGTAAGGATTTTGGTAAACGTCCACAAGTTTTGGATGTACCTTATCTCCTTTCTATCCAACTTGACTCGTTCCAGAAGTTTATCGAGCAAGATCCTGATGGTCAGAACGGGCTGGAAGCAGCTTTCCGTTCTGTGTTTCCTATTCAGAGCTACAGCGGTAATGCTGAACTGCAATACGTCAGCTATCGTCTGGGTGAGCCTGTATTTGATGTTAAAGAATGTCAAATTCGTGGCGTCACATACTCTGCACCACTGCGTGTTAAGCTGCGCCTCATTGTTTATGAGCGTGAAGCACCAGAAGGCACCGTAAAAGACATCAAAGAGCAAGAAGTCTACATGGGTGAAATTCCACTCATGACTGAAAACGGAACCTTTGTTATCAACGGTACTGAGCGTGTTATCGTTTCTCAGTTACACCGTAGTCCTGGTGTCTTCTTCGACAGCGATAAAGGGAAAACACACTCTTCAGGTAAAGTCCTGTATAACGCGCGTATTATCCCTTACCGTGGTTCATGGCTTGATTTCGAATTCGATCCGAAAGATAACCTGTTTGTACGTATCGACCGTCGCCGTAAATTACCTGCGACCATTATTCTACGTGCAATGGATTACAGCACTGAAGACATCTTGAATTTGTTCTTCGAGAAAACTGTTTTCCAAATCCGCGATAACAAACTGATGATGACGCTAGTTCCTGAGCGTCTGCGTGGTGAGACCGCTTCTTTTGATATTGAAGCAAACGGCAAAGTGTATGTTGAAAAAGGCCGTCGTATCACTGCTCGTCATATCCGCTTACTAGAGAAAGAAGAAGTCAACAGCATCGAAGTGCCTGTTGAGTACATCGCTGGTAAAGTGGTCGCAAGAGATTACATTGATGAAAGTACAGGTGAGCTGATTTGCGCAGCTAACATGGAACTTTCATTGGATATGTTGGCACGTCTGAGCCAAGCGGGTCATAAAACAATTGAAACATTGTTTACCAACGACTTAGACCACGGTGCTTACATTTCTGAAACGCTGCGTGTCGATCCAACGAATGACCGCCTGAGCGCGTTGGTAGAAATCTACCGTATGATGCGTCCTGGTGAGCCACCAACACGTGAAGCTGCTGAGAACTTGTTCGATAACCTGTTCTTCTCAGAAGATCGTTATGATCTATCAGCTGTTGGTCGCATGAAGTTTAACCGTTCACTGGGCCGCGATGAAATCGAAGGTTCTGGTATCCTGAGTGAAGAAGACATCATTGATGTTATGCGTAAACTCATCGATATCCGTAACGGTAAAGGCGAAGTCGATGATATTGACCACTTAGGTAACCGTCGTATTCGTTCTGTTGGTGAGATGGCAGAAAACCAATTCCGTGTTGGTCTGGTCCGTGTTGAGCGTGCAGTGAAAGAGCGTCTTTCTCTGGGTGACCTTGATGCATTAGTACCACAAGATATGATCAACGCGAAGCCAATTTCTGCGGCAGTGAAAGAGTTCTTTGGTTCCAGCCAGCTTTCTCAGTTTATGGACCAAAACAACCCACTGTCTGAAATTACGCACAAACGTCGTATCTCAGCGTTGGGCCCAGGTGGTCTGACTCGTGAACGTGCGGGCTTTGAGGTACGTGACGTACACCCAACTCACTATGGTCGTGTTTGTCCAATCGAAACCCCTGAAGGTCCGAACATCGGTCTGATCAACTCCTTGTCTGTGTATGCTCAGACAAACGAGTACGGTTTCCTTGAAACACCTTATCGCTTAGTGCGTGATGGCCTTGTTACTGACGAAATTCATTACTTGTCTGCCATTGAAGAAGGTAACTTCATCATCGCTCAGGCAAACACCGTATTAGCGGAAGATGGTAGCTTTGTTGAAGAGCTGATCACTTGCCGTAACCATGGTGAATCAAGCTTGTTCAGCCGTGATCAAGTTGAATATATGGACGTTTCGACTCAGCAGGTCGTTTCTGTTGGTGCGTCACTGATTCCATTCCTTGAACACGATGATGCTAACCGTGCATTGATGGGTGCAAACATGCAACGTCAGGCGGTTCCAACTTTACGTGCTGATAAACCCTTAGTCGGTACAGGTATGGAACGTGCAGTAGCGGTTGACTCAGGGGTAACGGCTGTTGCGAAACGTGGCGGTACTGTTCAGTACGTTGATGCTTCTCGTATCGTTATTAAAGTTAATGAAGATGAGATGTATCCAGGTGAAGCTGGTATCGATATCTATAACCTGACTAAATATACCCGTTCTAACCAGAACACCTGTATTAGCCAGATGCCTTGTGTATCTTTAGGTGAGCCAGTTGAACGAGGTGACGTGTTAGCTGATGGTCCTTCAACTGACCTCGGTGAATTGGCTCTTGGCCAAAACATGCGCGTGGCATTTATGCCATGGAATGGTTATAACTTCGAAGACTCCATCCTTGTTTCTGAGCGTGTTGTTCAAGAAGACCGTTTCACAACGATTCATATTCAGGAACTCTCTTGTGTGTCTCGTGACACAAAACTGGGGCCTGAAGAAATTACGGCTGATATTCCTAACGTTGGTGAAGCTGCACTTTCTAAACTCGATGAGTCTGGGATTGTGTATATCGGCGCTGAAGTTAAAGGTGGCGATATCCTAGTTGGTAAAGTGACACCGAAAGGTGAAACCCAACTGACACCAGAAGAGAAACTGCTGCGCGCTATCTTTGGTGAGAAAGCATCTGACGTTAAAGACTCTTCTCTGCGTGTACCTAACGGTGTTTCCGGTACCGTCATTGACGTACAAGTCTTCACCCGTGATGGTGTAGAAAAAGACAAACGTGCGCTAGAGATTGAAGAAACTCAGTTACGTGAAGCGAAGAAAGACTTAACGGAAGAGTTACGTATTTTCGAAGCAGGTTTGTTTGCGCGTATCCGCTCTGTGCTGGTTAACGGCGGTATTGAAGCTGAGAAACTGGACAAATTGCCTCGCGATCGTTGGTTAGAGCTTTCTCTGGCTGATGAAGAGAAGCAAAATCAGTTAGAACAATTAGCTGAGCAGTACGATGAACTGAAATCTGAGTTCGAGAAGAAACTGGATGCTAAACGCCGTAAGATCACTCAAGGTGATGACTTGGCACCAGGCGTACTGAAAATTGTTAAGGTTTATCTGGCCGTTAAACGTCAGATCCAACCGGGTGATAAAATGGCGGGTCGCCATGGTAACAAAGGTGTTATCTCAAAAATCAACCCAGTTGAAGATATGCCTTACGATGAAAACGGTAACCCTGTAGACATCGTTCTGAACCCGCTGGGCGTACCATCGCGTATGAACATCGGTCAGATTCTGGAAACCCACTTGGGTATGGCTGCGAAAGGTATTGGTGATAAAATTAATGCTATGCTTAAACAGCAGCAAGATGTCGCCAAACTGCGTGAGTTCATCCAGAAAGCCTACGATCTTGGTGATGACCCTCGCCAGAAAGTAGATTTGAATACTTTCTCTGACGAAGAAGTTATGCGTCTGGCTGAAAACCTGAAAAAAGGTATGCCAATCGCAACACCAGTGTTCGATGGTGCAAAAGAGATTGAAATTAAAGAACTATTGAAATTGGGTGGTCTGCCAACTTCAGGTCAGATTACATTGTTCGACGGCCGTACAGGTGAGAAGTTTGAGCGTCAGGTAACGGTTGGTTACATGTATATGCTGAAACTGAACCACTTGGTTGACGATAAAATGCACGCCCGTTCTACTGGTTCTTACAGCTTGGTTACTCAGCAACCGTTGGGTGGTAAAGCTCAGTTCGGTGGTCAGCGTTTCGGGGAGATGGAAGTGTGGGCACTGGAAGCATATGGTGCAGCCTATACACTCCAAGAGATGCTAACGGTTAAGTCGGATGACGTTAACGGCCGTACGAAGATGTATAAAAACATCGTCGATGGCAACCATCAGATGGAACCTGGCATGCCGGAGTCCTTCAACGTATTGTTGAAAGAAATCCGCTCACTGGGTATCAACATCGAACTGGAAGACGAGTAATTCGTTTGTACCGGAAGGCTAGGTTTAGCCTTCCGGCCAGTATAAGTACTGGGATTAGGGGAGAGAGGCAGGGGCCTCTCACCTGACAGGTCTAACTCCGACAGGAGCCATTTTGTGAAAGACTTAATTAAGTTTCTGAAAGCGCAAACCAAGACCGAAGAGTTTGATGCGATCAAAATTGCTCTGGCATCGCCTGATATGATCCGTTCATGGTCATTCGGTGAAGTGAAAAAGCCAGAAACCATTAACTACCGTACGTTCAAGCCTGAGCGTGACGGCCTTTTCTGTGCGCGTATTTTCGGGCCAGTAAAAGACTACGAATGTCTGTGCGGTAAGTACAAACGTTTAAAACACCGTGGTGTGATTTGTGAGAAATGTGGCGTTGAAGTCACCCAGACTAAAGTTCGTCGTGAGCGCATGGGTCATATTGAACTTGCTTCTCCGACAGCTCATATCTGGTTCTTAAAATCATTGCCATCCCGTATCGGTTTGCTACTTGATATGCCTTTGCGTGATATCGAGCGTGTTCTGTACTTTGAATCCTACGTGGTTGTTGAAGGTGGTATGACTAGCCTTGAACGCTCACAGATTCTGACAGAAGAGCAATACTTAGATGCGTTGGAAGAGTTCGGTGACGAATTTGACGCGAAAATGGGTGCGGAAGCAATCCAAGGTCTGCTGAAAAACCTCGATCTTGAGAACGAGTGTGAAACGTTACGTGAAGAGTTGAACGAAACGAACTCTGAAACTAAACGTAAGAAGCTGACTAAGCGTATTAAACTGTTAGAAGCATTTATTCAGTCTGGTAACAAACCAGAATGGATGATCTTGAATGTTCTGCCAGTTCTACCACCTGATCTGCGTCCATTAGTTCCACTCGACGGTGGCCGTTTTGCAACATCAGATCTGAACGATCTTTACCGTCGTGTGATCAACCGTAACAACCGTCTGAAACGTCTTCTGGATCTGGCTGCGCCAGACATCATCGTACGTAACGAAAAACGTATGTTACAAGAAGCGGTCGATGCTCTGTTAGATAACGGTCGTCGCGGTCGTGCAATTACCGGTTCTAATAAACGTCCTCTGAAATCTTTGGCTGATATGATCAAAGGTAAACAAGGTCGTTTCCGTCAGAACTTGCTTGGTAAGCGTGTTGACTACTCAGGTCGTTCGGTTATCACTGTCGGTCCATACCTGCGTCTGCATCAGTGTGGTCTGCCTAAGAAAATGGCTCTTGAGTTATTCAAACCATTCATCTATGGCAAATTAGAACTCCGTGGTCTGGCAACAACCATCAAAGCTGCGAAGAAAATGGTTGAGCGTGAAGAAGCGGTAGTATGGGATATCTTGGATGAAGTTATCCGTGAACACCCAGTTATGCTGAACCGTGCGCCAACACTTCACCGTTTGGGTATCCAAGCCTTTGAACCTATTTTGATCGAAGGTAAAGCGATCCAGTTGCACCCTCTGGTGTGTGCGGCATATAACGCCGACTTCGATGGTGACCAAATGGCAGTACACGTTCCTCTAACTCTGGAAGCTCAGTTAGAAGCGCGTGCGTTGATGATGTCAACCAACAACATCCTGTCACCAGCGAGTGGTGAGCCTATCATCGTTCCTTCACAGGACGTTGTATTGGGTCTCTATTACATGACTCGTGACTGTGTAAACGCGAAAGGCGAAGGGATGGTTCTGGCCGGCCCTAAAGAAGCTGAGCGTGTTTACCGTTCTGGCCATGCTTCACTGCATGCCCGTGTTAAAGTCCGTATCACTGAAGAAGTGAAAGACGGTGAAGGTAACATTACGATTAACACCAGTATGGTTGATACTACTGTTGGTCGTGCAATTCTGTGGATGATCGTGCCGAAAGGTCTGCCTTACTCGCTGGTTAACCAAGCGTTAGGTAAAAAAGCGATCTCTAAAATGCTGAACACTTGTTACCGTGTTCTGGGTCTGAAACCTACGGTTATTTTTGCTGACCAAATCATGTATACCGGTTTTGCCTATGCGGCACGTTCTGGTGCATCGGTTGGTATCGACGATATGGTTATTCCTGAGAAAAAAGCAGGGATCATCGCCGAAGCCGAAGCAGAAGTTGCAGAAATTCAGGAACAGTTCCAGTCTGGTCTGGTGACAGCAGGCGAACGTTACAACAAAGTTATCGATATCTGGGCTGCGGCTAACGAACGTGTTGCTAAAGCGATGATGGAAAACCTGTCTACTGAAACGGTGATTAACCGCGACGGTGAAGAAGAACAGCAGGTTTCTTTCAACAGTATCTTTATGATGGCCGACTCCGGTGCTCGTGGTTCTGCTGCTCAGATTCGTCAGCTAGCCGGTATGCGTGGTCTGATGGCTAAGCCAGATGGCTCAATCATCGAAACACCAATCACGGCAAACTTCCGTGAAGGTCTGAACGTTCTCCAGTACTTTATTTCTACGCACGGTGCTCGTAAAGGTCTTGCGGATACGGCATTGAAAACAGCGAACTCCGGTTATCTGACTCGTCGTCTCGTTGACGTTGCTCAGGACTTGGTGGTGACTGAAGACGACTGTGGTACACACGAAGGTATCTTGATGACTCCGGTTATCGAGGGTGGTGATGTTAAAGAACCACTGCGTGAGCGTGTATTGGGTCGTGTGACGGCAGAAGATATTCTGATCCCAGGTACTGCGGACATTCTGGTTCCACGTAATACGTTGCTACACGAAAAATGGTGTGACCTGTTAGAAGAAAACTCTGTCGACAGCGTTAAAGTCCGTTCAGTCGTTAGCTGTGAAACTGACTTCGGTGTATGTGCTCACTGTTATGGTCGTGACCTTGCTCGTGGTCATATCATCAACAAAGGTGAAGCTATCGGGGTTATCGCGGCACAGTCAATCGGTGAACCAGGTACACAGTTGACGATGCGTACGTTCCACATCGGTGGTGCGGCATCTCGTGCGGCAGCAGAATCTAGCATCCAAGTTCGTAACCCAGGTACACTAAAACTGGTTAACGCGAAATTTGTGACTAACTCAGAAGGCAAACTGGTTATTACTTCACGTAATACCGAATTGCGCCTGATTGATGAGTTCGGTCGTACTAAAGAGAGCTATAAAGTACCTTACGGTGCGCACCTGACTAAAGGCGATGGCGCGGCAGTTACTGGCGGTGAAACTGTTGCTAACTGGGATCCACATACCATGCCAGTTGTCAGTGAAGTATCCGGTATTATTCGCTTCTCAGACATGCTTGATGGCCAAACAATGACGCGTCAGACGGATGAATTAACCGGTCTGTCTTCAATCGTTGTTCTGGATACAGCAGAGCGTACGAGTGGTGGTAAAGATTTACGTCCAGCACTTCGTGTTGTTGATGCGAATGGTAACGATGTTCTGATCCCTAACACCGACATGCCTGCTCAGTATTTCTTACCAGGTAAGGCAATTGTTCAGTTAGATGATGGCATCGCTATCAACGTCGGTGATACCTTAGCACGTATTCCACAAGAATCTGTGGGAACTAAAGATATCACGGGTGGCCTACCTCGCGTTGCTGACCTGTTTGAAGCGCGTCGTCCGAAAGAGCCAGCTATTTTGGCTGAGATCAGCGGTATTGTTTCCTTCGGTAAAGAGACCAAAGGTAAACGTCGTCTGGTGATTACACCGATGGATGGTTCTGATCCGTATGAAGAGATGATCCCTAAATGGCGTCAGCTCAACGTATTTGAAGGTGAGATCGTTGAACGCGGTGATGTAATTTCTGATGGCCCTGAGTCGCCACATGATATCTTGCGTCTGCGTGGTGTACATGCAGTGACACGTTATATCACTAACGAAGTTCAGGAAGTTTACCGTTTACAAGGCGTTAAGATTAACGATAAACACATTGAAGTTATCGTTCGTCAGATGCTGCGTAAGGTGACTATTGCTGATGCGGGAAGCTCTGAGTTCCTTGAAGGCGAGCAGGTCGAGTACTCACGTGTTAAAGTTTCTAACCGTAAACTTGAGCTGGATGGTAAAATCCCAGCTAAGTTCGATCGCGACCTATTGGGTATCACGAAGGCATCTCTGGCAACAGAATCCTTCATCTCAGCAGCATCGTTCCAAGAAACAACACGCGTACTGACAGAAGCAGCCGTTGCAGGTAAACGCGACGAACTGCGTGGTCTGAAAGAAAACGTTATTGTGGGTCGTTTGATCCCAGCAGGTACTGGTTTTGCGTATCACCAAGACCGTATCCGTCGTCGTCATCTGAACGATGTTGTGGAAGCTCCACAAGTTAGTGCGGATGAAGCAACGGCTAACTTGGCTGAACTGTTAAATGCAGGATTCAGCAGCGATAACAATTAAGACGTATTCGTCAGATTGGAACACAATGATAAAACCGGCGCTGTAATAGCGCCGGTTTTTTTTATTTAAACGTGTGTTCAAGCAAAAGCCATTCAGCCTGAACTTTGCTTTACAGTGATAACAAATGGTATGTGAGTATGCGTGACTTCACACAGGTATTCAGTGGATCATGAAATTAGCCTGTTGCTTTTATTATTTTAAAAAGTCGCTGAGTTCAGTATGAGAAAAATGGGGAATTTATTTCCCCATTTGAGTGATATCACCGGGATGTAAAAATGGGCTAATAGAATACGCCAATGATCGTGCAATGAATCACAAAACCGACCATGAGTGGGATGGCGGTACGCTTAACCACATCAAAAGGTTGTAATTTAGCGCCACTGGAAACGGCAATGATCACGCCAGCAACAGGTGACATACCACGCCCCATATGAGAAGCCTGCTGCATAGGTAAGATCATGGCGATCGGGTTAGCCCCCATACTGTGTGCGATCTGTGGGATCAATTCGACAAAAGCTAAGAATGGCGCATTACCTGAACCCATGATCACAGCAGCAGCTAGAGTGACCAATGCAAATACGAGTGCCATTGCAAAGGGGGGTAAACCAACGGATTCCGCCATTAAGATCAACTGGTCAATGGCACCGCTGACTTTAATCCCATGTGCGAAAACGCCCGCTGCAACGAGTAGCCCAACAACGTGACTAAAAGCCTGCCCCATTCCATTCAAGAAGTGCTGGAAGCCATTACATACCGTTTTGAAATTACGAATACGTAATGTTTCGATAAGCATACAGATAGCCATTGCAATCAATACGATGGTGACAACATCAAGGTGTATGCCTTCAAAAAAGAGGTTCGAAGAACCTACCGCCATGATAATGGGCAACATAGGAAGAATGGCATAGTAGCCAGGAATATTTTTGCTTGTCGGTTCTTTTTCATGAGATTGAACGGCTTTACCAATCTCAGGGATAAAGCCTGCTTTGCGATCGCAGTGACGTTGCCAGAAGATATGTGTAATACCAACCGCTAAGACGGTAACTAATGCAGCAGGTCCTTGATAATACAATACATATTCAACAACTGACATATCAACCGCTTTGGCGCCACGGATAGCATCGATAGCGGTTGGGGTATAAGCAACGCCTAATGAGGTGGCAATGACCCCCGCAGCTGATGCTGGCGATAAGCCCAATCCAATCATGATAGGAAACATGGTTCCCATCAATAACACGGCTAAACCTGTTGCTGACGGGATCGCGAGTTGCAAAATACTGGCCAGTAAAAATGAAAAAAACAGCAGAACATAGGGAGAACGCATATTTTTTAATGGCTTAGTTGCAACACGCACGACGGCTTCGTTAGCACCAATATGATCCATGTAATGAGCGAAACCCATTAGAGCCATGATCATTAAACCGAGATCGGCAGCACGACTACTGAAGAGATCACGCATAACCTCAAAGGGATCGAGCCATGTTAAACCAGTAGACGCGACATTTTTGGGCAAGATAGGACCCCAACCTAAGGCGAGGGTCATAATCATTAACGCTAAACCGGCAATAAATAATACAGGTTCAGCCTTATAACCTTTCAGAATGAAACGTGCTACCAAAATAACGATAATAAGAACCGTTAGAATTGGGATCATGCTTTTGCTCCTGATTTGAAGCGTTCAGCAGTGATTTGAACGACTTGTTTTAGCACATCACTTGCAGCGTATAATGATTTAATTGGAAGATATTCATAAATAGAATGGAAATTATGAGCACCAGTAAAAATATTTGGGCAAGGTAAGCCATTTTGCGATAGTGCTGCACCATCGTAGCCACCACGCATTGGGATCACTTTTGGGGTAATACCACAAGCGTGATAAGCCTCTACAGCGATGTCGATAGGGTAACGATTTTCACCTTGTAAGCTGTTATAAACGTTAGAATAACGGTCTGCTAGGGTACAAGTGACGCTCTCTTTGCCCCATAAGTCTTCACAGTGTGTGGCTAATTTTTTCAAAAATGCCATGCGCGTGCGATAACCATCTTCTGTGAAATCACGTACATCCATTTTGAGTACGGTACGAGCGCTATTACCTGATAACTGTTTTACCCAATAGTAACCTTCACGATCCGCAGTGTATTCAGGAGCTTCACCGCCCGGTAGCATGGCGATAAATTTATGGGCCATTAATAATGAGTTAATGAGTTTGCCTTTGGCGGACATTGGGTGGGCGGATTTACCTGTAAAGACGATTTCAACGTCACCCGCATTCCAGTTTTCATACACTAATTCACCAATACCACAGCAATCAAGGGTATAGGCAAAGTCTGCCCCAAATTCTTGTACATCAAAGGCTTTTGCGCCACGCAAACCTTGCTCTTCATCGGGAACAAAGCCGACTTTAATGGTGCCATGTTTAATTTGAGGGTTCTGTTTGAAGTATTGCAGCATATCCATAATAGAGGCTATGGCTGCTTTGTCATCGGCACCCAATAGACTCGTGCCGTCCGTGACAATAATATCATCACCTAGATAGTTAGCGAGTTCAGGGAACTCACTTTGACGAAGATAGATATTTAGCTGTTTATTTAAGCACAGGTCTTCACCGTTATAGTGCAGGATTTGTGCTTTAGTATCATTAGTTTGTTCAGCACTCGTATCAAGATGACCAAAGAAAGCAACGGTAGGGACGTCATAATCTAAATTTGAGGGCAAGGTTGCAGTGACAATGGCGGTATCACGTAGTTTAATCTCTTCAAGACCTAATGCTTCCAGCTCTTGAACGAGTTTTTTGGCTAAAACGCGCTGACCTTCAGAAGAGGGCATAATACCCGCAGCGCCATTTTCCCTATTGGTGGTGGTATTAATTTGGGTATAAGAAATAAACCGATCAACAATATTCATTATATTCATTCTCCAACATCACTATGATGAATGTTTTCTTTTATGATTGTGGTTATAAATGTCGTTTTCATATTTATCACAATCTTTTTTATCATGAATAATGAAAGAACCAATATCTGACCAGTGAATTTTTTTTCAAAATGCCACCGAGTGTAGAAAAATGATAATTAGTAGAGGACATTATTCGATTAATAGATTAAGATGCTGGGCTTTAAGTTTATTAGTGATTTTAATCTAATATTTTTGTTGAGAAATAGATAGCCTTTCATTTGTATTGTCTTTTTGTCTATTGGTAGTTAATGATATCAAAATAAACCCATAATTTAGGTTAAATTTTTAAATAAATTTAATGGGTTAATTTTATTTAATTCTAAAACAGAGAGTTAACTTGATGCAGTGCTAGTTTTAACTAAAACTCAGGCGTTTAATTTCTATTAACATATTGATTTGAAATGTCTTTTGTTTTTGCTGAGGCGTGTTTTATTCAATTATTTTTGATTGTTTTTGCTTTTGTTAAATTAATTGAGAGGGACGTCTATAGACAATGTTATTATTTAAATAGCCAAGGCTAATCGAAATAGAATAAAGTTTTAGTAAAATAGGATTAGGTGTGGTTATTTTCTATTTATAACCGAAATCTAAGTATGATTAAAATTTAAAATATACTTATAGTCTTATATGGCGTTATATACGCTATAAAAACCAAAACGATAAGTTAAAAATAATCATTAGAAATTTGATTTAAATGCTACTAGACTGTTAACAATCAATGATAATAAGTCATGAGGTTTTCAGTGCAAAAAAGTATAATAACAAAGAGTAGTTTTATTTCAGGTTTCCAGTGGTTCTTCTTTATTTTTTGTAACACAGTCGTGATTCCACCTACCTTACAATCGGCTTTTCATTTAACAGCTGAAACCACATTTGTTATCACACAATACGCTTTCTTACTGATCGCTGTGGCTTGTTTAATTCAAGCTTTTTTAGGTCATAAGCGCTCATTGATGGAGGGGTCGACAGGGCTATGGTGGGCCACAATATTGACCGTCACCCTCTCGGAATCAATGCAAGGAACCGCTTTAGCAACCATTGGGTGGAGTCTAACCGTCGGTATTTTTTTGTCGGGGATTGTTACCCTTTTAATCGGTATCACAGGTATTGGCAATGGGTTATCCAGTTTGTTCAAACCCGGTGTTTTAGTGGTATTTATGTTTCTCCTTGGAGCCCAATTAGTTTCGATTTTTCTAAAAGGTATGCTTGGGCTTCCATTTGGCGTCATAGATACCAATGTCGAGGTTAATTATCCGGTATTCTTTTTAGCATTCGCGGTGCTAATTTTGGTGATTGCGATGATTGTGTTTTTACCCGCAAGCGTGAGTCAATACGCCTTATTATGTGGAACCATTATTGGATGGATAGCGTATAGTCTGTTATTTGATGGCAAAATTTCAGCTATTTCGGAAGTTAAGTGGGAGTTGTTTCCCTTTGGACGTGCAGATGAAGTCCAACCCAGCATCGTGATCACGGCGATATTGGCCGGTATTTTGAACACGTCAAATACTTTTGGGGCAATACGTGGAAGTGATGTTTTTTATCAGCAAAAGGGATTAACAAAGTCTATTTACCGTCGGAGTTTTGTGGCGTCGGGTGTTTTGACTTTATTTTCGGCTCCGTTAGGTGTGGTGCCATTTTCGCCTTTTGTATCATCTATTGGCTTGATTACACAAACGAAAGACACTTCACGAGTCTCTTTTACTATCGGTAGCGTGTTGTTGTTATTGGTTGGGGCTATCGCCGCATTAACCCAATTTTTTCGCTCATTGCCTCTCGCGATTGGCAGTGCTGTCATGTTAGCAACCTATTTACCCCTGTTATTCTCTTCTTTTTCATTTTTAGCCGAAATTAAACTGAACGCGCGTAATATTTATCGTTTGGCACTTCCCCTGTTTATTGGGATTTTTTTGATGTCAGCACCTGATGCGGTAATGAGTTCGCTACCGATGATGTTCAGTTCACTGCTAGGAAACGGTTTGTTAATGGGGATTATTCTGTCATTGATCCTCGAAAACAGCATTAAGTGGGATCATATTCATTAGAAGTGGTAAAAACCTCATTATGTTATTTTTATCATGAGGCTAAAGCCTATTCGCTACAGGGGAGCATAGAGCTCATAACGACCGGTTTGGTAATGAGTAGGAATATAAAAGCGGCCATCAAAGCTATTTTTGTAAGATTTATAACGACCAAACATGCCGGCGGATACTGATGTTGAACGGTACTTAAATGGGTATTGAGTACCATCTAAATAGACGACGGTGATGTGATAATCAGTGATTGGTTGGGTCTGGAGAACTAAGCTATCTTTACTGTTTGCATCCCTTACCATATGAGGAAGGCTATAGTTTACGGCGACCATTTGCCCACGGTAGGAATAGTAGTACCCTTGGATGTTGTGCTTATTCGGAATAGAAAAACGTGCAAAATCCGCATCGGTTATCAAGCCAATAGAATCGAAATACTCACTATAACCTTCGATGGTTATTTCATGATTTTGACTAATAGTAATGGCCTGAAAAGGGCGAGTTCCCTTAATCTCTTTTTGTGCCCGTAAGCGAGAGAAGGTCTCTTCTACGGTATATTCCTCGCCATCTATATTTCTGGCCCCTTGAATTTCCGCCATCATTAATTGGACGATTTCTGTTGAAGGTGTTGGATGCTGCCAACGCACATTCGCACAGGCACTCAATAAGCATACTGATAATGCGGCAAAGAGCCACAAAGGCCATTTTTTAGCAGTCATAGTGGATTTGATAATAGTGGAAAGAGAATGCAGTATAGACTGACAAGCCTAGTTAAAAAGTAGCTAAAAAAGGGATAAACCTCATCCATGAAGTTTATCTCTGATAATTTAACGGCCTAGGTAGCCATCCCAATCTTTCCAAACAGGTTGTAATCCTGAACGGATCAGTGATTCGGCAACTTGGGCAGCGCTACGATTATCGTGTGGGGAAAATTGTTCTAATTCCGCATGGTCATCGGCATAGCCGCCCGGTTGTGTTTTGGAGCCCGCACTCACATTATTAATGGCTAGAGGGACAACATGATCGCGGAAATAAGGGGATTCACGAGTGGAAAGTGATAACTCAATATCTGGGGCTAATAAACGAAAGGCACAAATTAGTTGCACGAGTTCAGCTTCATTCATTAAAGAAGCCGGCTCGATGCCACCAGCACAAGGACGTAATCGCGGAAATGAAATTGAATAGCGGCTTTGCCAATAGTGTTTTTGGAGGTAAATCAGATGTTCTGCCACCATATAGCAGTCAGTTCGCCAGCTATTAGACAAACCAATTAATGCTCCGAGTCCTATCTTATCGATTCCGGCCCGTCCTAAACGGTCTGGAGTTTCTAATCGCCAGTGAAAATCCTGCTTTTTACCTTTTAGGTGGTGCAACTGGTAAGCCGGTTCATGGTAGGTTTCTTGATATACCATGACGCCATCTAGCCCTAAAGCTTTAAGTTCGGCATACTCTTCAGTTGCGAGTGGCTGAACTTCCATCATCAAGGAGCTAAAGTAGCTGCGTATAGTAGGCAAGTGTTCACGAAAATAATCCATCCCAACTTTAGATTGATGTTCACCCGTCACCAGTAACAGGCTATCAAAACCGATTTTACGGATCGTTTCGCATTCATTAATGATTTCATGTTTATCTAAGGTTTTTCGTTTAATACGATTACTCATCGAAAAACCACAATAAGTGCAATCATTCGCGCATAAATTTGATAGATATAGCGGGACATAAAATCCGACCGTGTTGCCAAAACGTTGTCGTGTCAACTTTTGAGCTTTCTGCGCCAGCTGTTCAAGAAAAGGACGAGCGGCAGGCGAAAGTAACGCCATAAAATCATTGAGTGTTAGGGTGTCGTTAGCAAGTGCCTGTTGTACATCTTGAGCTGTTTTGGCATAGATTTGTAATGTAAGGTCATCCCAATTGAGCTGTTGCCAGCGTTGACGAAAGCTTGTACTCATTGCAGTGCTCCCAAAAATTCGGTTAAGGGGCTGGATGCTTCAGCATGTTGTTTAGGTCTAGCAAGACCGGCTTGCCGAGCGAGTTCTGCTGCTTCTAGGGAAACTCTAAATGCGTTTGCCATCAGTACCGGATCATTAGCAACGGCAATGGCCGTGTTGACTAATACCGCATCGGCGCCCATTTCAATGGCTTCAAGGGCATGGCTAGGAGCACCAATCCCCGCATCAATGACGACAGGAACGGCGGCTTGCTCGATAATGATCCGTAGCATCTCCTTGGTTACTAACCCTTTATTGGTTCCAATCGGCGCACCTAAAGGCATTACGGCCGCACAACCCACCTCTTCGAGCCGTCGACAGAGAACCGGATCTGCACTGCAATAGGGAAGTACCACAAAGCCTTCTTTGACCAACTGCTCTGCTGCAAGAAGGGTTTCAACGGGATCGGGCAGTAGGTATTTGACATCTGGGTGGATTTCTAACTTTACCCAATTCGTACCTAAAGCTTCCCGAGCAAGACGTGCCGCGAAAATGGCTTCTTGAGCATTTTTGGCCCCCGACGTGTTGGGGAGTAGTTTTACGCCAAGTTCTTGTAAAGGTTTTAAAATTCCATCGTCATTGCCACGTAAGTCAACACGTTTCATCGCCATAGTAACGAGCTGGCTACCTGATGCCGTTATTGCCGCTTGCATTAAGGTTGGGTTGGCAAATTTCCCTGTTCCGGTAAATAGACGTGATTGAAAAGTGACATCGGCAATTTTTAACATGATTAGCCTCCAGCGATAGCTTGAAACAATAAAATATTGTCTTGATCATTTAGATGGTGTGAATCCCACTGATGACGAGGAATGATAACTTGGTTAATGGCCAAAGCCGTACCAACGGTACTACGTTCTATCGCGGTAAGTAATTGAGACACCGTTAATGGCGCCTCGAACTCCATTGGTTGGTCGTTAATTATAAGGCGCATGTTTCTTCTCGACAGATAGGACATTGAATAGAAGGGGTTAGCTGCAATGTATTCCATTGTTGCTGTTTGCCATCAAATAAACGCAATTTTCCACTTAAAGAGGAAGGTAACCCAACTAATAGCTTAATCGCCTCTAAGGCTTGTAAGGTGCCAATGACACCAACGACAGGCCCAAGAACACCAGCGGTACGACAGTTACGTTGAGGCTCCGTTTGGTCGGGATATAAACAGGCATAACAACCATGATTAAAAGGAGGCTCGAGCACCATTAACTGTCCACCAAACCCAACAGCACTCCCGCTAACGAGTGTTTTATTGGCTATCACACAGGCTTCATTCACAGCATGACGCGTCGCCATGTTATCGCAACAATCGAGGACTAGATCGACTTGCTCGACAAGTGGCAATAAGCTTTGACTATCTAATTTCTTTTGTAAAACATGGGTTGTCACTAATGGATTAAGGTGTTGCAGTCGTTCTGAGGCCAGCTTAGCTTTTGATTGTGGGATGTCTTCGGTACCGTATAAAACTTGCCTTTGTAAATTAGAGAGATGCAATTCATCGTGGTCAGCAAGCCACAATTCACCCACACCAGCAGCTGTCAAATAAAGGGATGCTGGGGCACCTAAACCACCGAGACCAACAATGAGCACTTTACTGTTTTTCAGCTTGGTTTGACCTTCTGGCCCAATATCTTCAAGCAATAGCTGGCGGCTGTAACGCATAAATTCGTGATCATTTAACATGATAAACTCCTCGAATTCACCTACAGCTACAAGAAAGTATGCTGTAGGTTTGATTCAGGTAATCAATGATTTTCTACGAGGCGCAAAAGTGTTTTTGTTGCCTCTAGCCAATCGTCCGCTTTGGTAATTGCACTTACTAAGGCAACACTACCCACCCCAGTTGCGAGTACGGCGGGCACTTTATCGATAGAAATGCCACCGATAGCAACGGTTGGATAGTCTGGAGTCGCCTGCACCATGGCTTTTAGTGTGTTTAATCCTTGAGGAGATGACGGCATTTCTTTAGTTTGTGTCGGGAAAATATGCCCCATTGCAATATAAGAAGGACGCACTGATTTTGCGATGGCGAGTTCATGCTCATCATGGGTTGAGATACCTAAACGTAGCCCTGCTTGATGAATAGCAAGTAGATCGGCGGTTTCTAGGTCTTCTTGACCGAGGTGCACACCATAGGCAGCAAACTCAATGGCTAAACGCCAATAGTCATTGATAAATAAACGTGCATGATGTTTTTTGCCTAAAGCTATCGCTTGTTGGATATCATCACGAACTTCATCTTCACGCTTATCTTTTATACGGAGCTGTATGGTTGTGACGCCTGCATTGAGTAGACGATCAATCCATTCGACAGAGTCGACCACGGGATACAGGCCGAGTCGATGTTCTGTAGGGGCAAAAGGTGTATTAGGCAATTTTGTCATCGGATACGACCTCAGCGCTATGATATAACTCACTACCATGGGCTCGGAAAGCTTCGGACATTTGTTCCATTCCCGCTTCTTTTTGTGCCGCATAGTCACGTACTTCCTGCGAAATTTTCATTGAGCAGAATTTAGGGCCGCACATAGAGCAGAAATGAGCAACTTTCCCAGAAGCTTGCGGTAAGGTTTCGTCGTGATAAGCACGGGCAGTATCAGGATCGAGTGCGAGGTTGAATTGGTCTTCCCAGCGGAACTCAAAACGTGCTTTGGACATGGCATTATCACGAATTTGTGCACCGGGATGGCCTTTGGCAAGATCAGCGGCATGCGCTGCGATTTTATAGGTAATCAACCCTTGCTTAACGTCTTCTTTATTGGGTAAACCCAGATGCTCTTTAGGCGTGACATAACACAGCATTGCGCAACCAAACCAACCAATCATGGCGGCTCCAATGCCTGATGTGAAATGGTCATAGCCCGGTGCAATATCGGTAGTCAAAGGGCCTAATGTATAAAATGGTGCTTCATGGCAGTGCTCAAGCTCTTCAGTCATGTTACGACGGATCATCTGCATTGGCACATGCCCCGGCCCTTCAATCATCACCTGTACATCATATTCCCATGCAATTTTTGTCAATTCACCAAGCGTGTGTAACTCGGCAAATTGTGCAGCATCGTTTGCATCTTGAATGGAGCCAGGGCGTAAACCATCCCCTAATGATAAAGAAACATCATAAGCCGCACAGATTTCGCAAATTTCACGGAAATTTTCATACAAGAAATTTTCTTGATGATGAGAGAGGCACCATTTCGCCATAATCGAGCCACCGCGAGAGACAATGCCTGTCAAACGCTTCGCGGTCATTGGAACATAACGCAATAATACGCCTGCATGGATGGTGAAGTAATCGACGCCTTGTTCTGCCTGTTCAAATAACGTATCACGGAACATTTCCCATGTTAGGTTTTCGGCGACACCATTGACTTTCTCTAGCGCTTGATAAATAGGAACAGTACCGATAGGCACAGGGCTATTCCGTAGAATCCATTCGCGAGTTTCATGAATATAGCGTCCAGTAGACAGATCCATCACAGTATCTGCCCCCCAGCGAGTAGACCAAATCAGTTTCTCGACTTCTTCTTCAATGGATGAAGTGACCGATGAGTTACCGATATTGGCATTCACCTTCACTAAGAAGTTACGGCCGATAATCATGGGCTCTGATTCAGGGTGATTGATATTGGCGGGTATGATGGCACGACCCGCTGCGACTTCTTGACGAACGAATTCAGGCGTGATGTTTTCCGGTAGATTCGCCCCAAAACTTTGTCCTGGATGCTGCTGCCTTAATACCTCACCACGAATACGTTCACGGCCCATATTTTCACGAATGGCGATAAATTCCATTTCCGGGGTAATAATACCTTGGCGAGCATAGTGTAACTGAGTGACACGCTTGCCAGAGATCGCTTTTAATGGGCGAGGGCGATGATTAAACCTTAAATGGTCTAGCCCCGCATCAGCGAGTCGCTGTTGTGTAAAATCAGAGCTGAGGTTATCAACCTGAACAGTATCATTACGTTCGCGGATCCAACCTTCACGGATCTTTTTTAATCCTTTATGGACATTCAGTTCCGAGTCTGGGTCACCATAAGGACCCGACGTATCATAAACGGGCACCGCTTCATTATCTTCAAATTGTGGATTATCTTTATCACCACCAATCAGTGTTGGCGAGAGTTGAATTTCTCGCATAGGTACCTGAATATCCTCTCTCGATCCCGTTAAATAGATACGTTTGGAATTAGGGAATGAGACGCCAGAAACCGTGTTAATGAAGTTTTCAGCAGCATCACGTTGCGCTTTTCGCGTTCGTGCAGGTGCAGCTTTAGGTGAAAGGTCAGTTGTAGGGATAATATTATTTTGGGACATAGCAATTTCCTGACATTGTCACGAACGATTATGCGGTATGCATAGCGTTCTGGTTTATCGTAAGAAAGTTGCTTGTCTGGAGTTCGGATGGAGTAATAGTAAGATGTTGCGCTTTCATTTTGCTGTGCTGTTAGTTTCGCCATATTGTGAGTTTTTTCATCAATATCAATATGAGCTGCGAAATAAACAAAATTGGGCGCTAAATGATTACTCTTGTTCCCTTCGCGGGTATTAACCCGATCAGGTTCCGCGGATCCCGAATTAACGGTCTCAGCTCGTGGTATACACCACTGAGCACTCCGACAAGAGACTCCAGTATAGTGTTCTCTGGGTTATTCTCAAGCATTTTCCTTGTCATCCTTCACACGATAAGTGTGTTGGCTGCGCTCAGCGACCCAAGTCACATACGTGTGTATGCTCCTTGGGATATCTTTGCTTTCCTATATGCGCTTTAGAGGAAGTGACATATGCATGGTTTCGAGGAATGGCATATACATGGCTTAAAGGAAAAGAATATTTTAATAATGGCGTATTCAAACTAAAAATAAGGTTAAAGTTGCCACGTATATTGTCGCCAGTTATTTTCTTCCGCTGCCCGTTGTAGTTTTTGATCGCCATTAACAATAAACACTTCATCCGCAAATTGACACATAGGAAGGTCGTTAGCGGAATCAGTATAAAAATAGATATAGGCATCGGTAATTGGCTGGTGGCGGATCCACTGGAGGAGCCGTTTGACTTTACCTTCTTTAAATGTCGCAATACCTTCGACTTCATCGGTATAGCAGCCATTTTGCTGCTTTATATCGATCCCCATTACAACGTCAGCGCCTAAACGTTCGGCGATTTTTTTCACAATAAATGAGACTGTTGCGGAGATCACTATGATCGGAATGCCGTGTTGTCGATAATTTTCGATAGTACGGATCCCTTCAGGGTAGATGCGCGGTACCACCATAGTGTCAACAAAATCGGCTAACCAGAGATCAATTTGTGAGGTACTGATCCCAGCTAAAGCCTGTAGGCTAAAACGCAGGTAAGTTGCCATATCCAGCGTACCCGCATTGTATTGTGCCATCATCTGTTTATCCGCTTCGACAAAGCGAGGATCTGTGATAATTTGCTGATCCCACAGGTATTGTGTCCACAACACGCTACTATCACCTTGAATTAAGGTCTCATCTAAATCAAAAACGGCTAATTTATTTTGCATTATGCCTCTTTTTACGATTCGCTAACTAAATGCACGAATTTCATTCTTGTTAAACATTAACTCTAGGCGAGTACCGGGTTCAAAGAGTCGTTCAGACGAACGATTAAGCAAATCAACCGTCATGTTACCCGCAGCCGTATTGACTGAGTAACGAATAATGTTTCCTAGTAGTTGATGATCAAGAATGATTGCATCAACAGGGTGTGAAATATGATCGCCGTAGTGGCGTCCTGTCTCCTTAACATAGATGGATTCAGGGCGAATAGCGAGTGTGCCTTGTAAATTTAGCCCCAATAAGGCATTCGCTTTATCTGCATCGACAAGGTTATAGTGACCCATAAAACGTGCCACAAACTCATTCGCTGGCTGGGTATAAATATTTTCAGCGGTATCACTCTGGATAATAGCGCCTTTATTCATTAAAAAGATGCGATCAGACATGATCATCGCTTCGTCTTGATCATGAGTCACAAAAATCGTCGTGAGTTTTAATTCACGTTGAATATGGCGAATCTGTTGTCGCAGATGTTTACGAATACGTGCATCAAGTGCTGATAATGGCTCATCTAAGAGTAAAATCTGTGGTTTCATCACCAGTGCTCGTGCAAGGGCTACCCGCTGACGTTGTCCCCCTGAAAGCTGATGAGGAAACTGATGTTCTTTACCTTGTAATTCAACCATTTCAATAACTTCTGCTACTGCTTTTCTTCGTTCCTGACACTCTACTTTGCGCATTTTTAAGCCGAAAGCGATGTTATCTTCAATAGTCATATTCGGAAATAAGGCATAGCTTTGAAAAACCATACCGATCCCACGTTGCTGAGCAGCTTGGTGGGTTATATTTTGACGATTAATATACAGCTCACCATGATCCGGTTGTTCGAGTCCTGCAATACAGCGTAATAATGTCGATTTCCCGCAGCCACTGGGCCCGAGTAAGGTGATGAATTCACCTTTTTCAATTGTGAATTGGATATTTGAGAAGACGTGATTTTGGCTGAATGATTTACTCAAATTTTCAGCAATGACATAACTCATTATTTATCTCCAGAGCGACTCATTCGAGTTGCTAACCATGTGAGAAGCAATGTAAATAGGAAATAAGACATCACTAACGCAGAGGTAAAATGCCCACTGGTTTGACGCATATTAAATAGATAGATTTGCAGGGTTTCATAACGTGTACCGACCAAAATGTTGGCAAAGACGAATTCACCCATTAAAAATGAAAATGAAATTAATAGAGATACCAATAGGCCTTTACGAATATTCGGTAACACAATCAATAAAAAAGCCTTGAAAGTACTTGCACCTAACAAATGTGCCGCATCCATCAAATCATGCAGGTTGATCCCTTGAAAACTGTTTGCTAACGCACGGTACATAAAAGGTAGGGTAATAGTGAAATAAGTACCGATGAGTATCCACGGAGTGCCGACCAACATAAAAGGTTCATCGGCAAAAATTTGTAATAATCCGACGGATGAAACCACCGGTGGAATTGCAAAAGGAAGAATAATCAGGAGATCCATCAATCCTTTTAGTTTCGGGAAACGATAAAACACGGCAAATGTCATCGGTAAAATAACTAGCGTACTCACCAACAGCGTGCCGAAACAGATAATCAGAGAGCGTCCGAAGGCCAACAAAAATCGAGGGTCTTGCCAGAGTTGTAAATACCATTTTAGCGAGAGGGCATCGGGTAACACCGTTGCTCCCCATTGTGTCGCGATAGAATAAATAAATGTCGCCACGATAGGCAGGGCAAGCAGGCTCGCGACGCTAATCAGGATTAATTTATGTAACCAAAGGCCAGACGTTTGGTGTGATTTGGTCGTAAGGCTATAACTTGGCATGATAGCTCCGTTTTAACAGCCAATGATGGATGGCGGTGATAAAACCAAGGATCGCAATCAGCAATACCGATAATGCAGCCGCCATATTAGGCTCTAAGTAGAGGTCACCTGATACAAGGCTAGCGATACGAATCGTAATTAGGTTGTAGTTTCCACTCGTCAGTGCGTAAGTACTGGCATAGGCTCCAACCGCATTAGCGACTAAAATAATAAATGTACCGAGTAATGCAGGCGCGAGGACAGGGATTGCGACTTTGCACCAGTAGGCCAATTTACTGGCTCCCATTGTTTTGGCGGCATCTTCCCATTCCGGTTTTAGCGCATCAAAAGCAGGGTAGAGTAATAGGATCCCAAGTGGAATTTGAAAATAAATATACAGTACCATTAACCCACTAGCGCTATAGATATTGAACTCTTCAATGATCCCCCACGCCTTGAGTTGTAAAGTAATCGCACCGTTAAAACCGAGAATAATGATAAAGGCAAACGCGAGGGGGACACCGCTGAAATTACTGGCCATGGTAGTAAAAGAGATCATCATGCTGCGAATTCGCCCCTGCATTTTATAAATAGAAAAGGCAGTGATAGCGGAAACGAGCAACCCAACGATACTACAAATGACTGATAGCCATAATGTATTTTCAAAGGCCTGCAAATAAAAATCGTTGCTAACAATCTCAGCATAATTCGCAAAAGACCAACTTTCTTCATAGATAAAACTATTAACCAATACCCAAATCATTGGTGCGATTTGAAATAGACAAAATAAAATGAAAAAAGGTACGGTTAAAAGTGCCGCTTGCCAGCGCAAACGCGAGAAACATTTTTTGCCCATCAGTATTCTCCCCAGCGGGGAGCTGGCTTGCTCACAAGGGGGGCTAACATCCGCCATTAGTTACCTCCTACCAATAATTCGTTACAGACTTGTTTATCTGCATGATCAATATTGAGTAGAGTACAAATGGTTCCACAGAGCGCGGTTTGTTCAATATGGCATTGCGCATGATGTGAAAACTTACCCCCAATAACAAACAATGGAACATGTCGTTCTTCTGGGAGTATGCCACCATGGCTATGATCCTTATTCATACCATGATCGCTGGTAATGATGATTTGATAGCCTTGCTCAATCCATGTTGGGAGATAATTCGCGAGGATAATATCCGCCTTCCGTGCACTATTACGATATTGTGAGGAGTCCAGTCCGAATTTATGGCCTGTATCATCAATATTCATTGGATGGATCAATAAGAAATCAGGATGATATTGGGTACGTAGATATTCAGCATCGACGAACAGATGATCATCGGGGTAATGATCCGCTTGATAAAAGCAGCCATATTGAATTGCGAGTTGTGTATCGCAAGTAAAGCGGTCTCGAGTGGCGACAAAAGGCGCTCTATTGTACAGTTCACTAACCCAATAATAGGCCGCAGCGGCAGTGGTTTTTTCTGCTTTTCGTGCAAGTGAAAAAATACTTTCAAAGTGGGATAAACGTACGATGTCATTATTGACAATGCCGCTATTTGCAGGAGAAATCCCCGTCAAAATGCATTCATATAGAGGCCGAGACATCGAGGGCAACTCACTCTCCATTTTATAAAGCGTGGCTTGGTCAGCTTCAATCAATGCATTGAGATAGCCCATGCAATCATGGGCTACTGAATAGGTTAGGCCGTCAAGGACAACAAGTATAACTTTATCAGACATGAGAAATTTTATTCCTAAAGGCACATTATTGCTGGTGAATTAAGACTTGTTGTTGCCACATTTTGGGTAATGTGCGAGAAGATTTTTCCCACCCTTCGGCATCTTTAATGGGGTGCACATTCTTATATTGTTCATCCGGTAACAATTTAGCTTTAATATCATCGGGTAATGTTAGATATTCGGCACGAATAGGACGCGCATAACCTTCCGCTAAATTGATTTGTCCCTTGTCACTAAAGATAAATTCACGCGCTAATTTTGCTGCATTAGGGTTTTTTGCATATTTATTAATGATGGTGGTGTAGCCAGAAATAACAGAGCCATCAGAGGGAATGACAACCGTAAAACGATCACGATTGATTTGGTCACGATAATTTAGCGCATTGAAATCCCAGAGGATACCAACTTCAACTTCGCCTTTTTCGATATTGGCGACCGTAGGGTCATTAACGGATAGACGTTTTTGTTTGGCTAATTCACCAAAAAACTCGATAGCAGGCTGTAAATTGTTTTCATCACCACCACGAGCAAAAGCAGCGGCTAAGACAGCATTATTCGCTTGGGCGGCAATACCCACATCACCCACAGTCACTCTATATTTGCCTTTCAATAGGTCATCCCAACTTTTTGGGGCATCTTTGACGAGATCGTTGTTAATCATAAAGGCGATCGTTCCAGTATAAGCGAGGGCCCAGTGACCCTCTTTATCTTTTGCCCAATCAGGAATTTGTGACCATGTGGTAGGTTTGTAAGGCTGAGTAACCCCTTTTAGTACGGCAACAGGGCCAAATGATGCACCCACATCACCAATATCGGCAGTGGCGTTGTTTTTCTCTGCGGCAAACTTTGCAATTTCTTGTGCAGAGCTCATGTCCGTATCTTGATGTTTCAATCCGTAGGTTTTTTCGAGATCTTGCCAAGTTCCTTTCCAGTTAGCCCAAGTGTCTGGCATACCAACACTGTAAACTTGTCCTTCTTGTTTGGCTGCATTAATTAATGGGGTTAAATCAGCATCATTCGCTAAAGCAAGGCTTGATGTTGTTAGAGAAATCAAAACAGCAGGTACGATCGCTTTCATTTTCTTCTCACTATAGTGGAGGCGTATTGGTTAATTAGCATGCTAATTTTCTAACGTGACAGTGAGTTGACGGTTTTGTGACACTTTTTCGATATTTTGTGGAAGAAATTGTCTAAAAAGTGTCAAAAATAACCACTAAAAATGACGCATTACATCGTATTAGGCCACGCGTTTTTACATCCATTCATGACGTTAACTACCGACAGCGTATAGATCATGGATTGACGGCGTGCACGCTCCCTTTTTCACTAGCAGCGATAGTGTGATGCTTCATTTACAGGTTGCCTAGTTGCTCCTCCAGATATTTAATAGAGAAAGAGTAAAAATTGTTTATATCAATAAAAGATGTGAAAAATGAAAAAAGTAACATTAGTTGGAACAGAGCAAGGCTGGTGGTTTGTTTGTTTTGCTGGACGTTTATGGTTACCACAAGGCGATGTGCCGCATGGAACGGCAAGTGACTGGTTATTATCCGGAAAAATTGCAACGCCGATTGGTGAGTGGCAAGGTGAAACCGTTTGGCTGATTGCTGAAAAAATGCCCGCAGATATGGCATCGCCTCGTTTGGTCGCTTCACAAGATGAAGGGTTGTTTCGTTTAGCGGGAAGAGGGGTACAACTCGCGGAATTTTACCGTTCACATCGCTATTGTGGATACTGTGGAACGGCGATGCGCCATAGTACAACCGAATGGGCATGTCTTTGTGACCATTGTCATGAGCGCTATTATCCACAAATTGCTCCTTGCATTATTGTCGCTATTCGTCGTGATGACCACATATTACTGGCTCAGCATCGTCGCCATACTCAAAACCCTCTCTTTACTGTGCTTGCGGGGTTTGTTGAAGTCGGTGAAACATTAGAAGAGGCTGTTGCGCGCGAAGTCATGGAAGAAAGTGGTATCAAAGTTCGCCATATTCGCTATGTGTCTTCTCAGCCTTGGCCATTTCCACACTCTTTGATGATGGGGTTTCTTGCCGATTATGAAAGCGGTGAAATCAACGTTGATCCGAAGGAATTAGTCAGTGCTGGGTGGTATCACTACAACAATTTACCGAAAATCCCTCCGAGTGACACTATTGCGAGACGTTTAATTGAGGATACCGTGGCACTCTGTCGCCAAGAGGACTATTGAGCGCCTAAATTGCCTAGGCGCTGATATTGTTATCTTTAACATGATATACTGAGCTTGCTTCAAGTTGTCGTGTTGTTGACTATGTTCATGTGTTTGCGTTGTATAACTATCAATGATCGAGTGACTCACCCTCTTGTTGCTTAGCAGCATCTCAAATTTTTGGAGTATACGAGTGTCACCCTTAGCCATTTGCGGCGGCCACTGATTATAATGGAGTAAATAATGACTGAGTTGAAAAATGACCGCTATCTACGTGCCTTGCTACGTCAGCCTGTAGATACCACCCCTGTATGGATGATGCGTCAAGCAGGGCGTTACCTACCGGAGTACAAAGCAACTCGCGCACAGGCTGGTGATTTTATTTCTCTGTGCAAAAACACTGAACTGGCCTGTGAAGTGACACTTCAGCCATTACGCCGTTTTCCATTAGATGCTGCAATTCTCTTTTCTGATATTCTGACTATTCCCGATGCAATGGGGCTTGGTCTCTATTTTGAGACAGGGGAAGGTCCTCGTTTCAAAAAGCCCATTACGAGCCTGAGTGATATTAAAAAGATTCCTGTACCTGACCCTGAAATGGAACTGGGTTATGTGATGGATGCGGTTAGAGCGATCCGTAAAGCGCTGAATGGCGATGTACCTCTTATTGGTTTTTCGGGAAGTCCTTGGACCCTTGCCACTTACATGATTGAAGGTGGAAGCAGTAAAGCATTCACTAAAATCAAAAAAATGATGTATGAAGAGCCAAATGCCCTTCACTTATTGCTCGATAAGCTAGCGGATAGCGTTATTTTATATTTAAATGCGCAAATTCGTGCGGGTGCTCAATCGGTGATGATCTTTGACACATGGGGTGGTGTACTGACAAAGCGTGATTACCAACAATTCTCGCTCCACTATATGCATAAGATCATTGATGGCCTACAGCGTGAAAACGAAGGTCGCCGTGTGCCTGTGACGTTATTTACAAAGGGGGGCGGGCAATGGCTAGAAGAGATGGCGGCAACGGGGTGTGATGCTTTAGGATTGGATTGGACAACGGAAATTGCCGATGCGCGCCGTCGTGTTGGTGATAAAGTTGCATTGCAGGGCAATATGGATCCATCAATGTTATATGCGCCAGTACCGCGTATCGAAGAAGAAGTTAAAAATATACTTGCAGGCTTTGGTCAAGGTAATGGGCATGTCTTTAACTTAGGCCATGGTATTCATCAAGATGTTCCGCCTGAGCATGCGGGAGCATTCGTAGAAGCCGTTCATCGTTTTTCACGTCAATACCATCAATAGTTGATCGGTTTTTAAACAGCGTACTGATATATTCTTGTAAGTACGCTGTTATCTTCTATCATTAATCGTTAATCATATTTAGTATTGAGTTCACCATGACAATAGATACCCACTTGTTGCGACAACAGCAAATAGAAAACGCACAACGGGTTGTATTACGTGATGAGGATTTACAACCGACTTTGATTGGTGGAGCCGATGTTGGTTTTGAACAACAAGGCGCTATCACACGTGCGGTGATAGCGGTTTTATCTTGGCCCGACTTACAATTGGTTGAATATCAGATTGCACGAATACCGACTCAGTTACCTTATATCCCTGGATTACTCTCTTTTCGTGAAGTGCCCGGGTTGGTAGCGGCTTGGGAACAACTCAATCATAAACCTGAATTAGTGTTAGTTGATGGGCAAGGAATCGCTCATCCTCGACGTTTTGGTGTTGCATGCCATTTTGGCTTACAGGTTGATATTCCCACAATCGGGGTTGCTAAAAGTCGATTGTATGGCGACTATAAATTGGTCGATGAGGAAAAAGACAGTGTCCAACCACTGACCCATGGAGAAGAACCACTTGGATGGGTGCTGAGAAGCAAAAAGCGTTGTAACCCACTGTTTATTTCGCCAGGTCACAAAGTGAGTGTTGACTCTTCCTTAAAATGGGTCGAAGGTTGTTTGAAGGGCTACAGACTCCCAGAGCCAACACGTTTTGCGGATGGAATTGCCTCGAATCGAGCGTTTTTTGAGCGAATGAAAGGGAAATCTAGCTAATTATCAGCAAAATATGTGGCATTGTCCGATTTTCAGGTAAACTGCGAAGCATTAAGATTGATGAGTCAGAAATTATGTTAAGAAATCCCATTCATTTGAGGTTGGAAAAACTAGAAAGCTGGCAACATGTTACTTTTATGGCATGCTTGTGCGAAAGAATGTACCCCAACTTTCAAATGTTTTGCCAACAAAGTTCGTTTGCTGATGCAAAAGTTTACCGCGCCATACTTGATTTGGTTTGGGAAACACTGGTCGTAAAAGATAGCAAAATTAATTTCGACAATCAGTTAGAAAAATTAGAGGAAATCATCCCATCGGCTGATGATTTTGACATGTATGGCGTTTATCCAGCGATTGATGCTTGTATTGCCTTAGGCGAAGTCATTCACTCTAAATTAAGCGGTGAGACCCTGAGTCATGCTATTGCGGTTAGTGAAGTGTCGATTCGTACCGTTGCTATGCTCGAAATGACGCAAGCCGGAAAGGAAATGTCAGAGCAGGAACTAAAAGAATTATCCTCTGTTGAGGAGGAATGGGATATCCAGTGGGAAATTTTCCGTTTACTGGCTGCCTGTGAAGAGCGAGACTTAGAGTTAATTAATGGATTAAAAGCTGACCTCCGCGAGGCGGGAGTCAGTAATATTGGCATTGCAATCAGCTAATTTTCGCGTTTTCATTGATAAAACGTGACTTAGAGCAGTAATGCTGATGACTAAGACTTCACATTTGCCCCTAGACTGGTCTACATTTAGGGGCAAGAAGAGAAGTGGCTATCGGGGGCGTGTATCAGGGGCTGTCAATTTGGCATATCCGACGCACTCGATGCTTTGCAAACGATAAACACACTGTGTAAGGATAATTTATGAACAAGACTGAATTAGTTGATGCTATCGCAGAATCAGCAGATCTGACTAAAGTACAGGCAAAAGCAGCATTAGAATCAACACTGAATGCTATCTCAGAAACGCTGAAAAAAGGCGAGCAAGTACAACTGGTCGGTTTCGGTACTTTCAAAGTCAGCCACCGTGCAGAGCGTACCGGTCGTAACCCGCAAACTCGCGAAGAAATCACTATCCCAGCAACTAACGTTCCTGCTTTCTCTGCCGGTAAAGCACTGAAAGAAGCGGTAAAATAAGAAAGTTGCAAACAAGAATTATCAGGAGGGGGAGACTACGACCCCTTTTGTTCATTCGGAAAGGGTTGCTGGTATTGGGAGCACTCTCAATGCTCAGCGCCTGTTCTTCTCGCTCTAACTTCCCTGAATTTAGTGCAAGTGGATTTATCGCTGATAATGGCGTAATCCGTATGTGGCGTCTGAACGATGCTAAACATGATCCTCAAGTGCTAATGGTGGTTTACAGCCCCTATAAAGGCACCGATACCTCAGTTAATTTCTTTGAATACCGTTCAGGTCAGCTTTGGCAAATCCGTAGCCAGATCTTAAATGCAGGCGAACAAGAAATCATGGAACAGCTTCGCTTTGATAAAAACGATGATGTCGTTTTTATGCAACGCGTAGAAAAAGATCGCAAAACAGCCCTGTCGTCTGATGATATTATCCGCTGGCGTTTTGAAGCGAAACGTATTCTCGATATTAATACAGCCCTAGTTGTTGGTGATGTTAAGTTGTATCAAGGTCACTGGTCACAAGACAAAGTGGTTACTTGTGAAGGCGATACCAAAAAAGTCATCTTTGAGCCTTATGCTCAGAATTGGTTAGAAAATCGGGCAAAGGTGTGGCATAAGCAATTAAATATTGCTTGGTTGGAATCGCCCGAAGGAAATCAGCTTTTGATGGTAGCAGATACGGATTTTTGTCGCTGGCAACCTAGTAAAGATTCATTGTAATCTCACCGCTTGTCGTCTTTCGCATTCTCACGTTGTTGGCTTCAGCAACTCACCCCCAGTCACATACCTGTGTATACTCCTGAAGATAAGTTACTGTGCCGCCTAGTTAGGCAACGAAATACTTAGAGCTTTTGTCTGTTAGAAACAAAAACAGAAATACAATAAAAAAGCTGATAAAGCGGTTTTGTTGAAACCTGTTTATCAGCTTAATGGACTGAGTTTTTTGTGGTCGTTACTTCAAACGTGCAATGGCACGATAGCCAATATCTTTACGGTAAAAACTGCCATCCCAATGGATATTTGCCGCGGCTTGATAGGCTTTTTGCTGTGCTTGAGCAATATCATTACCGAGGGCTGTGACACACAGTACGCGCCCGCCAGCCGTTACGACATCGCCATCTTTCAGTTTTGTTCCCGCATGGAACACTTTGCTATCTGTCGCTTCTTCGGTTGGTAAGCCGAGGATCACATCACCGTTACGATAGTCGCCAGGGTAACCACCCGCAGCAATAACAATGCCTAATGCAGGGCGCTCATCCCATGATGAACCCTTACCTGCTAACTCACCTTTTGCGCCAGCAAGACATAATTCAACGAGATCAGATTGTAGACGCATCATAATTGGCTGAGTTTCAGGATCACCAAAACGGCAGTTAAACTCGATAACTTTTGGATTGCCTGCTTTGTCAATCATGAGTCCTGCATAGAGGAAACCTTGATAGCGATGACCTTCTGCATCCATCCCTTGCACTGTTGGATAGATAACTTGTTCCATAACGCGTTGGTGGATCTCATCTGTCACAACAGGAGCGGGGGAATATGCCCCCATACCGCCAGTATTCAATCCGGTATCACCATCACCAACACGTTTGTGATCTTGACTGGTTGCCATAGGAATAACATTTTCACCATCCACCATGACGATAAAACTGGCTTCTTCGCCATCAAGGAATTCCTCAATAACGATACGATGACCTGCATCACCAAATGCATTACCCGCAAGCATATCCTGTACGGCATCTTTAGCTTCTTCGAGCGTCATCGCGACGATCACACCTTTACCCGCAGCAAGTCCATCGGCTTTAATTACGATGGGGGCACCGACTCTATCTAAGTAGGCTAATGCTGGTTCTACCTCGGTAAAATTTTGATAGGCAGCGGTTGGGATATTATGGCGAGCTAAGAAGTCCTTAGTAAAAGCCTTAGAGCCTTCTAGCTGAGCCGCTCCTTGAGTCGGCCCAAAAATGGTTAGGCCTGCTTTTTGAAATGCGTCAACCACCCCAAGTACTAAAGGCGCCTCAGGCCCAACAATGGTTAAGCCAATTTGCTTTTCTTTTGCAAACGTTAATAAACCATCAATATCAGTTGCAGAAATAGCAACATTTTCCAGTGATGGTTCTAATGCAGTACCTGCATTACCTGGAGCGACATAAACTTTATCTGCAAGCGGAGATTGTGCCGCTTTCCACGCTAAAGCATGTTCGCGGCCGCCACCACCAATAATTAAAATATTCATACTGTTACCCCACGTTAAATTAATGGCGGAAATGACGCATATTCGTGAAAATCATGGCAATACCATGTTCGTTAGCGGCATCAATGACTTCGTTATCGCGAATAGAGCCTCCAGGCTGGATCACGCAAGTGACACCAACTGCTGCTGCTGCATCAATACCATCTCGGAATGGGAAAAAGGCATCGGATGCCATTGCACAACCTGCGACTTCTAAGCCTTCATCGGCGGCTTTGATACCCGCTATTTTGGCTGAGTAGACTCGACTCATTTGGCCTGCACCAATTCCAATTGTCATATCGTTTTTGGCATACACAATCGCATTGGACTTCACAAATTTAGCCACCTTCCAGCAGAACATAGCATCTTTTAATTCACGTTCAGTCGGTTGACGTTTTGTGACTACACGTAGCTCATCGGCCTGAACCATGCCTAAATCACGATCTTGTACTAGCAAACCGCCATTAACACGTTTGAAATCTAGCCCCGCAATAGGTTTATTCCACTCTCCACAGGTCAGAACTCGAACATTTTGCTTTGTTGCTAATATAGAAAGCGCATCGTCTGCAACGGTTGGCGCGATAATGACTTCAACGAATTGACGTTCAATAATGGCTTCGGCGGTCGTTTTATCTAGCATACGGTTAAATGCGATAATGCCACCAAAAGCCGAAGTTGGATCGGTTTTAAATGCACGTTCATACGCCGCGTGGATGTTGTTACCGATTGCAACACCACAAGGGTTAGCGTGTTTGACTATCACACACGCAGGCTCTTCAAAAGATTTTACGCATTCCAAAGCGGCATCTGTGTCCGCTATATTATTATAAGACAATGCCTTGCCTTGGATCTGTGTCGCTGTTGCGATAGACGCTTCTTGAGGATTTTCTTCTATATAGAAAGCGGCATCTTGATGGCTGTTTTCGCCATAGCGCATATCTTGTTTTTTAATGAAATTTAAATTCAAGGTACGAGGAAAGCGTCCGGAAGGCTGTGTTGTATCACCATAATAAGGAGCGACTAGCTCACCAAAATAGTTAGCAATCATGCTGTCATACGCAGCGGTATGTTCGAATGCTTTAATTGCAAGGTCAAAACGTGTGGACCAATTTAATGAATTATCGTGATTATCGAGTTCTTCTATGATTTTTTCGTAATCAAGGCAGTTAACAACAATCGCGACATCTTTATGGTTTTTAGCCGCAGAGCGAACCATTGTTGGCCCACCAATATCGATGTTCTCAACAGCATCTTCTAAAGTGCAATTAGGTTTGGCAACTGTTTGTGCGAATGGATATAAATTTACAACGACCATATCTATCGGCTCGATAGCATGCTGTTGCATGATAGCATCATCTATACCTCGGCGGCCTAAAATACCACCATGCACTTTAGGGTGTAGTGTTTTTACTCGCCCATCCATCATTTCAGGGAACCCCGTATAGTCTGAAACTTCGGTAACGTTTAACCCTGACTCTGCAAGCAGTTTTGCGGTTCCACCGGTAGAGAGCAGTTCAACACCTCGCTGAGAAAGCGCCTTAGCGAATTCAACAACACCTGTTTTATCAGAAACACTGAGAAGGGCACGACGAATAGGACGAAGCTGTTGCATGAGATAGATCCCTTGGATAAGAAAGCAATAAAACCGTAAGAGTTAGTGGAAAGAGTAAAATGACTCTTCTTATATATATCTATTGTGTGTTGCCATCGCTTAAATGCATCAACATCGTAATAGATAGAGATAACCTACTAACAATTTCAGAACATAAAAACAAAATCAACGATGAATTTTCAGGCTAATTGTAACGCAAACGTTTGCGTAATGCGCGTTATATTTTAATTATTTTTATGATTGTGGATAACATTGTGAATAAGACTGTATAAGGGGGTGTTTTGCTGTGGAATGCATCAATCAAACAAAAAAGTGAAAAAAAGAGTTGCCAGAATTTCCTGACTCCCTATAATGCGCATCCGTTGTCACGACAAACCGCTTCGGTGGTCAGGTTGAAAAAGAAACCCTCGTGATGACTGAGGTGAAAAAGAGAGAAAAAGTTGAAAATAATCACTTGACTTTCTGACAGAAAAACGTAGTATACGACACCTCGCGACAACAACCTAAACGGTTAATATCGAAAGATAAAGTCGCAACGCTCTTTAACAATTTATCAGACAATCTGTGTGGGCACTCACAGGACACTATCAAAAAAATATTTGATTTTAAGTCTTGAAGAGTGACTAACACGTTAATTCATATATGAACTAACAATGTGCAATTCGATTGTGGAAGGATAACGCGAAGGCGAGTGAGCATTTCCGAGACAGTACTGAGGTACGGCGAGGAAAGCGGAGCGAAGCCGACAAAGTTAGCCGAACAGAAGCGAATTGATAAACAGTTTAATTCTTTGAGCATCAGACTACTTTTAATTGAAGAGTTTGATCATGGCTCAGATTGAACGCTGGCGGCAGGCCTAACACATGCAAGTCGAGCGGTAACAGGGGAAGCTTGCTTCTCGCTGACGAGCGGCGGACGGGTGAGTAATGTATGGGGATCTGCCCGATAGAGGGGGATAACTACTGGAAACGGTGGCTAATACCGCATAATCTCTAAGGAGCAAAGCAGGGGACCTTCGGGCCTTGCGCTATCGGATGAACCCATATGGGATTAGCTAGTAGGTGGGGTAATGGCTCACCTAGGCGACGATCCCTAGCTGGTCTGAGAGGATGATCAGCCACACTGGGACTGAGACACGGCCCAGACTCCTACGGGAGGCAGCAGTGGGGAATATTGCACAATGGGCGCAAGCCTGATGCAGCCATGCCGCGTGTATGAAGAAGGCCCTAGGGTTGTAAAGTACTTTCAGTCGGGAGGAAGGCGTTGATGCTAATATCATCAACGATTGACGTTACCGACAGAAGAAGCACCGGCTAACTCCGTGCCAGCAGCCGCGGTAATACGGAGGGTGCAAGCGTTAATCGGAATTACTGGGCGTAAAGCGCACGCAGGCGGTTGATTAAGTTAGATGTGAAATCCCCGGGCTTAACCTGGGAATGGCATCTAAGACTGGTCAGCTAGAGTCTTGTAGAGGGGGGTAGAATTCCATGTGTAGCGGTGAAATGCGTAGAGATGTGGAGGAATACCGGTGGCGAAGGCGGCCCCCTGGACAAAGACTGACGCTCAGGTGCGAAAGCGTGGGGAGCAAACAGGATTAGATACCCTGGTAGTCCACGCTGTAAACGATGTCGATTTGGAGGTTGTGCCCTTGAGGTGTGGCTTCCGGAGCTAACGCGTTAAATCGACCGCCTGGGGAGTACGGCCGCAAGGTTAAAACTCAAATGAATTGACGGGGGCCCGCACAAGCGGTGGAGCATGTGGTTTAATTCGATGCAACGCGAAGAACCTTACCTACTCTTGACATCCAGAGAACTTAGCAGAGATGCTTTGGTGCCTTCGGGAACTCTGAGACAGGTGCTGCATGGCTGTCGTCAGCTCGTGTTGTGAAATGTTGGGTTAAGTCCCGCAACGAGCGCAACCCTTATCCTTTGTTGCCAGCGATTCGGTCGGGAACTCAAAGGAGACTGCCGGTGATAAACCGGAGGAAGGTGGGGATGACGTCAAGTCATCATGGCCCTTACGAGTAGGGCTACACACGTGCTACAATGGCGTATACAAAGAGAAGCGACCTCGCGAGAGCAAGCGGAACTCATAAAGTACGTCGTAGTCCGGATTGGAGTCTGCAACTCGACTCCATGAAGTCGGAATCGCTAGTAATCGTAGATCAGAATGCTACGGTGAATACGTTCCCGGGCCTTGTACACACCGCCCGTCACACCATGGGAGTGGGTTGCAAAAGAAGTAGGTAGCTTAACCTTCGGGAGGGCGCTTACCACTTTGTGATCCATGACTGGGGTGAAGTCGTAACAAGGTAACCGTAGGGGAACCTGCGGTTGGATCACCTCCTTACCATTGAAGTGTTCCTGTGAAGTGTTCACACAGATTGTCTGATGAAAAGTAGAGCAATAGGCTATACGTGGGAGACTTACCACAGGGTAAGACTTGCATGAAATAGGCCACAACATGGTTGTGCAATATTTCGTGTCCCCTTCGTCTAGAGGCCTAGGACACCGCCCTTTCACGGCGGTAACAGGGGTTCGAATCCCCTAGGGGACGCCAATTGCGCCGATATCGAGTGAAAGACGATGTCCTCAATAATGATTAAACTAATTCACTGAGTTAGTTTAACAATTATGCTCTTTAACAATCTGGAACAAGCTGAAAATTGAAACAACGCACATTGTTTATCGCTTAAACAATGTGAGAGTCTCTCAAAAATCTCAACGCGAATGCTGTTTTGTCATGATGGCAACTGTAATGAGCGAGCAGTGTGAAATTCAAGGCGGACAGCGCACAGCAAGCGCAGCGTACATTGGTACGTGAGCATTGCGAGCACTGCCCAACGCAGAAGTTCACCACGCGCAGCCATTACCGGTCAGAACGACACGAAAAGACACCTTCGGGTTGTGAGGTTAAGCGACTAAGCGTACACGGTGGATGCCTAGGCAATCAGAGGCGATGAAGGACGTGCTAATCTGCGAAAAGCGTCGGTAAGGTGATATGAACCGCTATAGCCGACGATGTCCGAATGGGGAAACCCAGTGCAATTCGTTGCACTATCGTTTGATGAATCCATAGTCAAACGAGGCGAACCGAGGGAACTGAAACATCTCAGTACCTCGAGGAAAAGAAATCAACCGAGATTCCCCTAGTAGCGGCGAGCGAACGGGGAGCAGCCCAGAGTCTTAATCAGCATCAGCATCAGGAGAACGGTCTGGAAAGTCCGGCAGTAAAGGGTGATAGCCCCGTATCCGAAGGTGTTGGTGTTGTGAACTCGACGAGTAGGGCGGGACACGTGTTATCCTGTCTGAATATGGGGGGACCATCCTCCAAGGCTAAATACTCCTGATTGACCGATAGTGAACCAGTACCGTGAGGGAAAGGCGAAAAGAACCCCGGCGAGGGGAGTGAAATAGAACCTGAAACCGTGTACGTACAAGCAGTGGGAGCACCTTTTAGGTGTGACTGCGTACCTTTTGTATAATGGGTCAGCGACTTATATTCTGTAGCAAGGTTAACCGTATAGGGGAGCCGTAGGGAAACCGAGTCTTAACTGGGCGAATAAGTTGCAGGGTATAGACCCGAAACCCGGTGATCTAGCCATGGGCAGGTTGAAGGTTGGGTAACACTAACTGGAGGACCGAACCGACTAATGTTGAAAAATTAGCGGATGACTTGTGGCTGGGGGTGAAAGGCCAATCAAACCGGGAGATAGCTGGTTCTCCCCGAAAGCTATTTAGGTAGCGCCTCGTGAACTCATCTTCGGGGGTAGAGCACTGTTTCGGCTAGGGGGTCATCCCGACTTACCAACCCGATGCAAACTACGAATACCGAAGAATGTTATCACGGGAGACACACGGCGGGTGCTAACGTTCGTCGTGAAGAGGGAAACAACCCAGACCGCCAGCTAAGGTCCCAAAGTCATGGTTAAGTGGGAAACGAAGTGGGAAGGCTCAGACAGCCAGGATGTTGGCTTAGAAGCAGCCATCATTTAAAGAAAGCGTAATAGCTCACTGGTCGAGTCGGCCTGCGCGGAAGATGTAACGGGGCTAAACCATGCACCGAAGCTGCGGCAGCGACATGTAAATGTTGTTGGGTAGGGGAGCGTTCTGTAAGCCTGTGAAGGTGTGCTGTGAGGCATGCTGGAGGTATCAGAAGTGCGAATGCTGACATAAGTAACGATAATGCGGGTGAAAAACCCGCACGCCGGAAGACCAAGGGTTCCTGTCCAACGTTAATCGGGGCAGGGTGAGTCGACCCCTAAGGCGAGGCAGAAATGCGTAGTCGATGGGAAACAGGTTAATATTCCTGTACTGGTGATAATTGCGATGGGGGGACGGAGAAGGCTAGGCTGGCCGGGCGACGGTTGTCCCGGTTTAAGGATGTAGGCAGGTGAATTAGGCAAATCCGGTTCACTACATGCTGAGGTCTGATGACGAGTCACTACGGTGGCGAAGTAGCTCATGCCCCGCTTCCAGGAAAAGCCTCTAAGCTCTAGATTATCATTAATCGTACCCCAAACCGACACAGGTGGTCAGGTAGAGAATACTCAGGCGCTTGAGAGAACTCGGGTGAAGGAACTAGGCAAAATGGTGCCGTAACTTCGGGAGAAGGCACGCTGGCGCTAGGTGAAGTCCCTCGCGGATGGAGCTGAAGCCAGTCGCAGATACCAGCTGGCTGCAACTGTTTATTAAAAACACAGCACTGTGCAAACACGAAAGTGGACGTATACGGTGTGACGCCTGCCCGGTGCTGGAAGGTTAATTGATGGGGTTATCCGTAAGGAGAAGCTCTTGATCGAAGCCCCAGTAAACGGCGGCCGTAACTATAACGGTCCTAAGGTAGCGAAATTCCTTGTCGGGTAAGTTCCGACCTGCACGAATGGCGTAATGATGGCCAGGCTGTCTCCACCCGAGACTCAGTGAAATTGAACTCGCTGTGAAGATGCAGTGTACCCGCGGCAAGACGGAAAGACCCCGTGAACCTTTACTATAGCTTGACACTGAACATTGAGCCTTGATGTGTAGGATAGGTGGGAGGCTTTGAAGTGTGGACGCCAGTCTGCATGGAGCCAACCTTGAAATACCACCCTTTAATGTTTGATGTTCTAACGTGGCCCCATAATCTGGGGTGCGGACAGTGTCTGGTGGGTAGTTTGACTGGGGCGGTCTCCTCCCAAAGAGTAACGGAGGAGCACGAAGGTTGGCTAAGCATGGTCGGACATCATGCGGTTAGTGCAAAGGCATAAGCCAGCTTGACTGCGAGAGTGACGGCTCGAGCAGGTACGAAAGTAGGTCTTAGTGATCCGGTGGTTCTGAATGGAAGGGCCATCGCTCAACGGATAAAAGGTACTCCGGGGATAACAGGCTGATACCGCCCAAGAGTTCATATCGACGGCGGTGTTTGGCACCTCGATGTCGGCTCATCACATCCTGGGGCTGAAGTAGGTCCCAAGGGTATGGCTGTTCGCCATTTAAAGTGGTACGCGAGCTGGGTTTAGAACGTCGTGAGACAGTTCGGTCCCTATCTGCCGTGGGCGTTGGAAGATTGAAAGGGGCTGCTCCTAGTACGAGAGGACCGGAGTGGACGCACCACTGGTGTTCGGGTTGTCATGCCAATGGCACTGCCCGGTAGCTAAGTGCGGAAGAGATAACCGCTGAAAGCATCTAAGCGGGAAACTTGCCTTGAGATGAGTCTTCCCTGACTCTTTAAGGGTCCTAAAGGAACGTTTAAGACTAAGACGTTGATAGGCTGGGTGTGTAAGCGTAGCGATACGTTGAGCTAACCAGTACTAATGAACCGTGAGGCTTAACCTGACAACACCGAAGGTGTTTTAGAGAGAACGTTGTGAAGCGCACGCAGAGTGTGAGAAATTAGCTTGTTCAAGATTGCTGTTCTGGTTGGTGGAAGCCGACGGGAACAAAAACCGAATTTGTCTGGCGGCAATAGCGCGGTGGTCCCACCTGACCCCATGCCGAACTCAGCAGTGAAACGCCGTAGCGCCGATGGTAGTGTGGGGTCTCCCCATGTGAGAGTAGGGAACTGCCAGACATTAAATTAGTGAGAAAGCCACCCGATGGGTGGCTTTTTTGCGTTTGGGGGATGTGATACCGTTTTATCATCCTTCTGCCTTACTGTCACCACCAACCCCATCCACGGCGCTTCCTCACCAATCCTGCACCAGCGAACCGCATATTGATAGCCAATACATTAAGTAGAGATAAAGGAATGGCTCACTATTCGACTTATTTTCATGGTTGAGACTATTTTATAGGATGACTGGTGTTTATTTTTATGAATCGCAATCGGTATCTAAATAACATCATGGTTTAGATCGCTTTATCATACTGAGTACTCGATATCCATCTCATCAACTTATCGGTAAATAACTCGCTAGCTTATAAGCTCTGGCCTCAGAGGCTGTTAGGGGAGAGTCAAATAGCGGTAGAGGTCATTGACGACCTTTAGCTCATTCTTGTTAAGGATGGTTTTTTATTATTCTGACCATAATAGAAGGAGACGAATATTTATTGAGTATCGATAATAATTTAGCGATCTATAAGTAAGTTTTAACACTTTAACAATTAAATTTTTGAAAATTAATTAATTTAAAGAATGAATTAGTCGTTTAAAGCGTTTTTTTCTGCATTTTTTATTAAAATACGACAACTAATAATATCAATAAAATCAACTCATAAAGTAAAAGTCATCCAGTTTATTGATCTTATGCCATTTCTGCTTGCTATATCGGTTAGTGATAAACGAGTCACGCATCCTTTATGAGGGCTAGTTCGAATACGAGATATAGGTGTAGAGTTGCATGAGTGATGATTGGCCGCTTACATTTTACTGCTATTAATTGCTATTTATCATTCGCTACAGCATCGAGTCTCACTCCTTCCTGCCATCTTTCTATCCAATCAGCTACTTCTTCCAGATTCGATAAATTACATATTATATAAATACAAATTCTAATAAATTTTGAGTTATATAACCTGATGGTTTTTATAATAATATCTTTATAATCAATTAATTATAAGTCTTATATATTTATAAGGAGAAGTGAATTTAATCTAATATCTTGAAATTATTTCAATTGGTCGTGAAAGTCTCGACATTGGGGGCAATTTTAGTTAAATTGTTTGGCATTCTAGAAGTCTAAACGTATAAATGTATAAAAGGGGATAAAGGATGCCAATTCGTTTACCAGATGAGTTGCCCGCGGTAAATTTCTTGCGAGAAGAAAATGTTTTTGTCATGACAACGACAAGAGCAAGCCTTCAGGAGATCCGTCCCTTGAAAGTATTACTGCTTAACTTAATGCCTAAAAAGATTGAAACTGAAAACCAATTTTTACGTTTACTATCGAATACTCCGCTTCAAGTCGATATTCAATTATTACGTATTGACCAGCGAGAATCTAAAAATACTCCAGCAGAACATTTGGATACGTTTTATTGTGACTTTGACGATATTAAAGACCAAAACTTTGATGGATTAATCGTCACGGGTGCACCCCTTGGCCTAGTGGAGTTTTGTGATGTGGCGTATTGGGAACAAATAGAAAAAGTTCTTCACTGGGCGAAGGATCATGTGACATCGACCCTATTTGTTTGCTGGGCTGTGCAAGCGGCGCTTAAAGTACTTTATGACCTCCCTAAATGGACTCGAGAAGAAAAGCTATCTGGTATCTATCAGCATGATACCCTTGAACCTTTCGCCTTGTTAACAAGGGGATTTGATGGCTCTTTTTATGCACCACATTCACGTTATGCTGATTTTCCTGAAAAACTTATTCGCGAGTATACCGATTTAGAAATATTGGCGAGTTCACAAGAAGCGGGCGCATATTTATTCGCATCGAAAGATAAACGACTGGTTTTTGTTACAGGTCATCCGGAATATGATGCCGAAACCCTTGCTCAGGAATATTGGCGTGATATGGATGCAGGCCTCTCACCTAAAATACCGTGTAATTATTTTAAAGAAAATGATCCGGAAAAGGATCCCATTGTTAGCTGGCGTAGTCATGGTCACTTACTTTTCTCTAATTGGCTGAATTATTATGTGTATCAGATCACACCTTTTGATCTTAGCCATATGGAACCTACTTTAGACTAAAAAACAGTCAATATTCTAGTAAAATAGCGATTTAAAAGAGTATTAAATGTGAGTTGTAAGTATTTTTAGTTAGTTAAACTAAGTTATGTGTTTTTGGAAGAATCAAAGCAGCCATTTATTGGCTGCTTTTTTGTTTTTTACGATAAATTGATAATGAGTTGTTATTTTCATAACACATTGATTTAACTTATATTTAACATCTTATCATCTTAAAAGGGAACGTATAATCATAATTAAATTTATTTAAATTATGTTTATTATCAAGTGATTATGTTGATTTTAAAATAAAATGGAAACCGTTTTTGATTTATTTTTATTTTAGGTTAATCTTAATTCTATCGGCGGACATGAATGAGGATTGACTAATGGACCAGCAGTTATCAGCATCAACATTAACGTTTACAAACAGTTTTAATCAGCAAGATAGCGAGGTGCTAACGGCTGATGCTATCGCTTTTCTGTCGGATCTTGCAGAAAAATTTTCAGCTAAAAGAGAATCTTTATTAAAAGAACGGCAGGTTAAACAGCAGCAAATTGACTCAGGCGTGTTACCTGATTTTATTTCAGAAAGTGATTCCATTAAAAATTCCGACTGGAAAATTCAAAATATCCCTGAGGATTTGCGTGATCGCCGAGTCGAGATCACTGGCCCTGTTGAACGCAAAATGGTGATTAATGCACTGAATGCCAATGTAAAAGTTTTTATGGCTGACTTTGAAGATTCCCTTTCTCCGTCATGGGATAAATTGATTGATGGTCAAATAAATTTAAGAGATGCAATTCGTGGGGATATCTCCTATACCAATGAAAATGGAAAGGTCTACCAATTAAAATCTAATCCAGCAGTCCTGATTGCCCGTGTGCGTGGCCTGCATTTAGATGAAAAACATGTATTGCTCGAGGGAAAACCAATTCCTGGTGGCCTGTTTGATTTCGCTCTCTACTTTTTCCATAACTATGCAGCGTTACTGGCAAAAGGAAGTGGCCCTTATTTTTACATACCGAAACTTGAGTCTTGGCAAGAGGCTAAGTGGTGGAGTGATGTGTTTAGCGCGGCTGAAGATACCGTTGGTTTACCAAGAGGAACGATTAAAGCGACCGTTCTTATTGAAACACTGCCTGCTGTTTTTCAAATGGATGAAATTTTATATCACATGCGTCATCACATTGTTGGGCTTAACTGTGGCCGTTGGGATTACATTTTTAGTTATATCAAAACATTAAAAGAGCATTCAGATAGAGTCTTGCCTGATCGTCAGGTAGTGACGATGACACAACCTTTTTTAAGTGCTTATTCGCGTTTATTAATTAAAACCTGCCATCGTAGAGGCGCTTTTGCGATGGGAGGCATGTCGGCCTTTATTCCAAGTAAAGACGCGGAAGAAAACAAGGCTATCTTAGCGAAAGTTAAAGCGGATAAAGAGCTGGAAGCACGCAATGGGCATGATGGTTCTTGGGTTGCACATCCAGGATTGGCTGACACTGTCATGGACGTTTTTAATCACGTTTTAGGTGAACGCAAAAATCAATTAGATGTGTCTCGTGAATCCGATGAAGAGATTAGTGCTCAACAGCTATTACAGCCCTGTGAAGGTGAGAGAACTGAAGCCGGTATGAGAGCCAATATCCGTGTTGCGGTGCAATATATCGAAGCTTGGATCTCTGGGAATGGGTGTGTACCTATTTATGGTTTGATGGAAGATGCCGCGACGGCTGAAATATCTCGTACCTCTATTTGGCAATGGATACGTCATGGAAAGTCACTTTCAAATGGTGAAAAAGTCACGAAAGCACTGTTTGAAGAGATGCTAGATGAAGAGTTGCAAGTCATTCAACAAGAGCTTGGCGATCAAAAATTCCAACATGGTCGTTTCCGTGAAGCAGCAGATTTAATGCGCAGGATAACAACACAGGACGAATTAATAGAATTTTTAACTGTGCCGGGCTACCAACTTATTCAGTAATCAATATAGAACAAAACATCATAGACCCTACATAAATTATAAGGAATACGAACATGACGATATCACGCGCAGAGCAGATTACCCAATTAGAGAACGAATGGAAAAAAGCACGTTGGAAAGGCATTACTCGCCCTTATAGTGCTGAAGAAGTGGTGAAGCTGCGTGGTTCAGTTAACCCAGAACATACGCTTGCGACCAAGGGAGCACAAAGATTATGGGAGCAGCTTCACGGCCAGTCTAAAAAAGGTTATGTGAATGCGTTGGGCGCATTAACCGGCGGTCAAGCATTACAACAAGCGAAAGCAGGCATTGAAGCTATCTATCTTTCTGGTTGGCAAGTCGCTGCGGATGCCAATACGGCTTCAAGTATGTATCCTGACCAATCGTTATATCCCGTGGATTCGGTGCCTTCAGTCGTTAAAAAGATAAATAATACGTTCCGTCGAGCGGATCAAATTCAGTGGGCTAATGGTATTGGACCTGAAAATAAAGAATATATCGATTTCTTTTTACCGATTGTCGCTGATGCAGAAGCTGGTTTTGGTGGCGTTCTTAATGCCTTTGAATTAATGAAAGGCATGATTGAAGCTGGGGCTGCGGCGGTACACTTTGAAGATCAACTAGCGGCGGTTAAAAAGTGTGGCCATATGGGAGGAAAAGTATTAGTTCCAACTCAAGAGGCGGTACAAAAACTAGTTGCCGCTCGACTGGCAGCAGATGTCTCAGGGGTGGCAACTATTCTGATCGCTAGAACTGATGCGGATGCGGCTGATCTTTTAACATCGGACTGTGATCCTTATGATGCTGAATTTATTACAGGGGAAAGAACCAATGAAGGCTTTTTCCGTACGAAAGCAGGGATCGAACAAGCGATTAGCCGTGGATTAGCTTATGCACCATATGCCGATTTAGTTTGGTGTGAAACGTCAAAGCCAGATTTGGAAGCTGCTCGCCAATTTGCTGAGGCGATTCATGCAAAATACCCAGGTAAATTATTGGCTTATAACTGTTCACCTTCATTTAATTGGAAGAAGAATCTAGATGATGCAACGATTGCACGCTTCCAAGATGAACTTTCAGCGATGGGGTACCGTTTCCAATTTATCACCTTAGCGGGGATTCATAGCATGTGGTTTAACATGTTTGACTTAGCTCATGCATATGCGCAAGGAGAGGGAATGAAGCATTATGTTGAGAAGGTACAAGAACGTGAATTTGCGGCTATTAATAAAGGATATACTTTCTCTTCGCATCAACAAGAGGTGGGCACGGGTTACTTTGATAAGGTCACAACCGTCATTCAAGGTGGCACATCGTCAGTCACTGCCTTGACGGGGTCGACAGAAGAAGAACAGTTCTAAAAGGCAAATTTTTGCCTAAGTGACACATCGATTCCTTTTGTTCACGTGTATCTGTTTTTTATTTTTTCGGCACTTTCGAGTGCCGTTTTTTGTCGGGAGCTACTATGACACTATCGACTGAACAGATAATTGCTCAGACAATCTTGCAGGGTTTTGATGCTCAGTATGGTCGTTTTTTAGAAATAACCTCGGGTGCACAAGAACGATTTGAGCGGGCTGATTGGCATGCAATCCAAGATGCGATGAAGCAAAGAATACAACTTTATGACCATCATGTTGGATTGGTGGTGGCTCAGTTGCAATTTATGGGATTAGTTCAGTCATTAACACCGGAAATGTTATCCAGCATCAAACGTGTTTATACCACTCTGTTACCTAATTACCCTCGTTTTGAAATAGCGGAAAGTTTTTTTAATTCAGTATATTGTCGTCTGTTTAAGCATCGCGAGCTGACACAAGAAAATTTGTTTATATTCACATCTCAACCTGCACGGCGTTTTAGTGATCTTCCCCGGCCACTCGATCGGCAATATTTGGTCAATGGCAGTTTATTTACTGTGTTACAAGAGATACTCAGTGCGCTGCCATTACGATTACGGTGGCGTTCTTTAAATTGGGATGTGCAATGTATTGTTGATAGCTTAATTTCCCGCTTCCCGAACATTCAAGATGAAAGCGTTTCTTTTCATATAGTTAATGAATTATTTTATCGAAATAAAGCGGCTTGGCTAGTGGGTAAACTCGTTATTAATGATGAGGTTCATCCATTTTTATTACCTATCCACCATGACGCTGATAATAGCCTTTATGTGGACACCTGTTTAACGGGATTTGACGAAGCAAGTATTGTTTTTGGGTTTGCTCGCTCTTATTTTATGGTATATGCCCCTTTTCCTGCGGCATTAGTTTTTTGGTTAAGAGAAATTTTACCCAGTAAATCCATTGCTGAGTTGTATATGGCAATTGGCTGCCAAAAGCATGGTAAAACAGAATATTACCGTGAATACTTGGCTTTTATTAATTTTTCTCGAGAACAATTTACGATAGCGCCGGGGGTTAAAGGAATGGTGATGTTGGTGTTCACTTCACCGTCATTTGATCGGGTATTTAAGTTGATTAAAGACGAGTTTGCCCCCCAAAAAGAGGTCACAAGAGCGCGCGTACAGGAGTGCTATCGGTTGGTGAAGGAGCATGACAGAGTTGGTCGCATGGCCGATACCCAAGAATTTGAAAATTTTATCATAGATAAACGCTATATCAGTGATGAGTTAATGGAGGAGTTGCGAAAGGAAACTCCGTCATTAATTGAAGATTTAGGAGACAAAATATTGATCCGTCATTTGTATATGGAAAGAAAGATGACGCCTCTCAATATTTATATGGATGATGCCAATGAAGCGGAATTACGCCATGTTATTGATGAATACGGTCAAGCAATCAAGCAGCTTGCCGCAGCGAATATTTTTCCTGGTGATATGTTGTTTAAAAACTTTGGCGTGACACGGCATGGGCGTGTTGTTTTTTATGACTATGATGAAATTTGTTATATGACCGAGGTGAATTTCCGACGTATCCCTGAGCCAATGTATCCAGAGCAGGAGCTGTCGGGAGAGCCTTGGTATAGCGTAGGAGAGCATGATGTTTTTCCTGAGGAATTCGCGCTGTTTTTATGCCAAGACCCCAAAATACGAGGCTATCTGCAAGAACGGCACGGAAATCTATTTACGGCAGAGTATTGGCAAAGTTTACAAAATAGGATTCGTAGTGGGCATATAGAGGACGTTTATGCGTATCAAGAGGAACTGCGCTTTTGCCGATGTGTTACGCATGAAAAAGTGTGTATAAATAGTGACTGAGCTTAAGATACCGAGCCACTGTCGTCATCAACTCTGGCTCGGTATAGATTTTATGCTAGCTTAGCGCCCTTAATGGCTTCTTCAGCTAATTGAGTGATGCGCGGATAGTCACCGGCTTTCAAGGCATCCTCTGGTACTAGCCATGAGCCGCCAATGCATAGTACGCTTTTTAATGCGAGGTAATCGCGATAATTGGCAGGAGATATCCCTCCCGTCGGGCAGAATTTTACTTGCGGGAACGGGCCAGCGATGGCTTGCAGAGCTTTAATTCCGCCATTAGCTTCAGCAGGAAAGAACTTAAACGCCTTCAAACCATGATTCATTCCAAGCATTAATTCAGAAACGGTGGATATACCTGGAATTAAAGGAATACAGCCCTGAGTTGCCGCACAGAGTAACTCTTCCGTTAGCCCTGGGCTAATAGCAAATTGCGCTCCAGCTTCGGTGACTGCTTCAAGTTGTTGAACGTTAATTACAGTGCCTGCACCAATAATGGCTTCCGGAACTTCTTTTGCGATAAGCCGAATCGCGTCAATGGCACATTCTGTTCGTAGCGTCACTTCGAGTACTTTAATCCCCCCTTTGACGAGTGCTTTTGCAAGAGGGATTGCGTGCTCAAGTTGATTAATGACGATAACGGGAACGACAGGACCTGTATTTAGTACATCCTCAGCCGACAATTTCCAATTTTGCATAATCTTTTCCTAATCCACTGAAACAGTTAAAAATTGAGACTACAAGCGCCTTCTTCCGCACCCGAACAATGCTGGCGCAGTGCACCAAATAGTTCTCTGCCACAACCTGAATATTGGGTACTTAAATCAGGTTGATACGCTTGACGTTTCGCAAGTTCATGTTCATCGACTAATAGCGTTAGCTCACCCGTTAGACCATTAACACGTATCATATCTCCATCTTGTACTTTGGCGAGCAAGCCCCCTTTGTTGGCTTCAGGAGTGACATGAATGGCTGATGGAACTTTGCCTGATGCGCCAGATAAACGACCATCTGTAACCAAGGCGACTTGATAGCCTCGGTCCATTAAAACACCTAATGGTGGCATTAATTTATGGAGTTCAGGCATACCATTTGCAGATGGGCCTTGGAAACGAACGATAATGACACAATCGCGATTCAATGCTCCGGATTCAAAAACGGGGAGGATAGCGTGTTGATCATTAAATACGACGGCAGGCGCTTCAATTATTTGGTTTTCTTCAGGTATAGCGGACGTTTTCATTACCGCACGTCCTAAGTTACCAGAGAGTACCTTTGTGCCGCCATGCTGAGAAAAGGGGTGATGAATATCTGCGATGACTTGTAAGTCAAAAGAGGTTTTGGCACCATCACGCCACTCTAACTGCCCATTATTTAGCCATGGTTCCAAGGTGTAGTGTGAAAGGCCATAACCAGCAACGGTATTAACATCATGATGAAGTAGGCCTTTTGATAGCAGCTGATGAACAAGCAGGGCAACTCCGCCTGCCGCTTGAAATTGGTTGATATCCGCTTGTCCGTTCGGATAGATACGACAGATTAAGGGAATAATGGCGGATAATTCAGAGAAATCATCCCAATTAATCATAATACCTGCGGCCTTAGCGATAGCAATCAGGTGCATCGTTAAATTGGTTGAGCCTCCTGTTGCGAGTAAGGCTATGATGCCATTCACAATCACTTTTTCATCAACTAGCTGGCCGATAGGCAGGTAGTTGCCTGACTGTTTGGTTAGGCGAGTAATTTGGCGAGCCGCGGCATCTGTTAAAGCATGGCGTAATGGTGTGTCAGGCTGCACAAATGATGAACCGGGTAAATGAAGCCCCATCACCTCCATGACCATTTGATTAGAGTTAGCCGTGCCGTAGAAGGTACAGGTGCCTATACTGTGATAAGAGGCCGCTTCTGCTTCGAGTAAAGCACTGCGATCGACTTTCCCTTCAACATATTGCTGGCGGATCCTCACTTTTTCTTTATTTGGTAGCCCTGTGGTCATAGGTCCTGCTGGAACAAAAATGGCCGGTAGGTGCCCGAAAGATAAGGCGCCTATCATGAGGCCCGGAACAATTTTATCGCAAATACCAAGATATAAAGCGCCATCGAACATGTTGTGTGAAAGCCCTATTGCGGTGGACATTGCAATGACATCACGGCTGAGTAAAGAGAGTTCCATACCATCCTGACCTTGGGTCACACCATCACACATTGCAGGTACACCCGCAGCGACTTGGCCAATAGCACCCGATTCACGTAATGCGGCTTTCAAGCGCTCTGGATAGGTATCGTAAGGGCGATGGGCGGATAGCATGTCATTGTAGGCGTTAATAATCGCGATATCGGAGTGTGTCAGGCTCTTGAGGATGTTTTTATCTTCAGGTTGGCAGGCAGCAAAACCATGGGCGAGATTACCACAAGCGAGCTCAGCACGATGCACTGTTGTACGCTGAGCTTGTTCAATTTTGTGTAGATACTGTTCCCTTGTGTTTTTTGAACGTTCGATAATACGCTTGGTTATTCGCATTATTTCTGGATGAACGCTACTCGCTATCTTTTTGGAATTGCTCATAATTACAGACCTCACAATAGAGATTTTACTATCAGCCAACACTGTTTTTATCGACTCAGTGTGTTGATGATATTCTTTTCACATCAAATGTTACCGGTAACATTGTTTATTGAAATCGTAAGAGTTGCAATGGATGATATGCAAATTTCGAGCTATCTGTGATCTGAATCAAGATTATTGAGGTCTCAGGAAAAGGTGAAACGGTGTTGTTTTATTGCTGTGCGGCTGAATTTACGCTGATATTTGTTGTCTAGTGATAGATATCGTTCTATTCATAAAAACACCAATAATAGGAATACAATGCTTAAACGATTTATTGCGGTGGCTTTAGTGTTAATGTGCTCGATAACGAAGGCTGAAACGGTCTTAGAATCAGGGTCGTTATCAATATTGAAGGATATCCAACATAATATCAAAGGGCTCGACTCTGAGCAGCGCGTGAAATTAATAACAGCCATGTTCCTAGGCACACCGTATAATGACCGTACGTTGAATTCGCATGATTCAGAGAAGGAAAGCTTGGTTGTCAATTTAAAATCAATGGATTGTATGACATTCATTGAGTATACCGAAGCATTAAAGCAGTCAGATAATTATGATGATTTTATTTCTAATTTAAAAAAGACTCGATACCGCGAAGAAAATATCGCCTATATCACTCGGCGACATTTTTTTACTGATTGGCTGTTGGCCGCTGATGAAGCGATGTCTGATATGACTCAGGAGATTAGCCCTCATACGATACAAGTACATAAGCATTTGAATCAAAAAGGCAATGGCCAATTGCTGATTCAAGGCCTCCCTGTTACATCACGAACGATCAGTTATATTCCAACTCAGTATATTGATGAGGCTGTTCTGAAAAAACTCCAAACAGGTGACTATATTGGTATTTACTCGAATAAACCGGAATTGGATGTGAGTCATGTCGGTATTGCGATTCGTGAAGGCAATAAAATCTATTTTAGAAATGCATCCTCGTTGAAATTAAATTTAAAAGTTGTGGATGTAGAGTTAAACCGCTACTTACAAGATTAAGTGGGGATCATCGTTATAAGGTCTAAAGGCGTCAATTTTGGTTAAGAGGGTATTTTAAAAACATAACATTGGTTTGTGTGTGATCGTTTGATTTTAAGTTAGGGGAAGCATTTATTTCTATTGGCGTTAAGTTTTTTACTCCTGAGGCTTTTATTACTATTGAATTTAAAATCATGATCTATGTCATATTATAAATATGTTATTAGCTATTTTTTGTTTTTAGAAATATTGTTTTAAGTGTCTAACTATTTCTAGACTTATTTAAAGTGTAAACAGTTATGAATAAGTTAAGTATAAATAATTAACTATAAAAATATTTCAAAAGATTATGAAAATAAAAAATGATTAAAAAGCAATGAATTGCTTTTTAAAAAATAGAGATGAGAGTTTAAAAACGTTAAATGATAATTATCATCTATCAATTTATTAAAGTTTGATTGTTGATAACTATTTTTAATAAAAAATGGAGATCCTATAATAGAAAATATAAAAAAATAATTATTTATTTCTTTTTCTAGGAGAGGGGTATGGCTATAAGAGAAAGAGAAGATGTGTATACCTTATTAGGTCATCATTTGCGGCAAGCAAGAATGAAAAGAGGGCTATCGGGTAACGAATTAGCCGATATTATTAATTTAAGTCAGCAACAAGTTTCGCGTTATGAGCGTGGAGTGAATAAGCTAAGTTTAGATAAACTTATTGAAATTGTTGTTTTTTTAGATATCGATATAAAAGATATCATGAGTATCATCACGAACGAAATTGAGCACGAAAAACGGACGATTTATTCAACAATAAGATAGGATATTGTATTCATTATATTACTATTCCTATCTAATATTTATTAATATAATTAATTAGTGTGAAATTGAATAAGCTTCTTAAGCGTGAGGCAAGATCCCTCTTTGTACCTAAGATAGTCAATATGCTCGGTCATCGATGCTTAACAGGCGTTTGATCTTATCGATGAGTAACTGGTGTTAAATAATCAGTTACTCATGTAAATAATATCAACCCATTAATTTAATAGAGTGGTTATTATTCAATAAATATATTTTTAATCTCAGTACTACTTTAGTATGAATGATACGCTTAAATCTTACACTAACAGTGTTATTCTTAAGCGTTAAAAGGACAGATAAGTTAATTGACATTCGGTTTCTACTTAATTAATGACCCTGTATTGCTATTATATTTTAATAAATAATCATTGTTTGAAAATAGTTGTTCCACATCCTCGCGATTTATCTTGTCATTGCTTTGCCGTTTTCTGTTTGTATATTCTCGCACTTCTACTTAATGATTGACTGCTAATTCTTAATCCTTATCTCCGTATTTAGTCGATGTGACTCATTGCATAAAAGTGAAATTGAGCATCAAAATGGCAAATATTGATAGCGAGTCTATGTATTAATACTCTTCAATGAGTTCAAGAAAACATCATATTAAAATTTGGACATCAAAATTCTCAAGGTGGTGTAGCCGCATTTTGAGGCCATTTGCAGCGAACCTCGCGTTCTATTGATGCTTTGTATATTTTTTGTGATCTGATAAAAAGGTAGAATAGGCATCGGTGTGATGGCGCGCCATAAAGGGCTGAACAAATGACTCGTAATTTATTAATTTTATTTGTGTTTATTATTTCAGGCTGTTCGACACTCTCTTCACGGCAGGGGTATTATGTTGATACGAGTTATCCATCACGTAACACCAGTGAGAGAGTTCAATATGTGGTTTTGCATTACACTGTCTCTAATGATGATTATTCCATTTATTTGCTCACTAAAGGGCAAGTGAGTTCCCATTATCTGATCCCTAGTCAGCCTACACAGAAAGATAACCAACCCGTCGTATTACAATTAGTTCCAGAAGAACTGAAAGCATGGCATGCGGGTGATAGCCACTGGCGGTATCATAGTGGCTTGAATGATATTTCCATTGGTATTGAAATTGTGAATGCGGGTTTTAGTGTTGACAAAAAAGGTAATAAGACATGGGCACCTTTTAATCAGTCTCAAATTTCAGCGTTGATCCCATTAGTTAAAGATATTATGCAGCGATACAATATTCCGGCTCAGAATATTGTTGGTCATAGTGATATTGCGCCATTGCGTAAAGAAGATCCTGGTAGAGCTTTTCCTTGGGAAACATTAGCGAAACAGGGCATTGGTGCTTGGCCTGATGCAGCAACGGTCACAAATTATTTATCGGGTCGAAGTGCCTATGAACCCGGTAATGTGTTGTTGCTACAGAAAGCATTGAGATTTTATGGTTATGCCGAGGTACCGTTATCCGGTCAGCTTGATGCGCAGACACAAAAGATTATTCGTGCTTTTCAAATGCACTTCCGTCCACGCAATATTGAGGGGAAAGCCGATGCTGAAACTGAGGCTATTGCGTTAGCATTAATTGAAAAGTACCGTGATATGTCACGTTTTCTCTCTTCTAACCAATTTGAGCGGCCACAGGTTCAGCATGTGGGTGATTAGTTAACGGATTGCGCCATATTCACGGCTGATCTCTTTCGCAGCTTTGATCACCATCGCACCCAGCTCAGTCACGCGATCATCGGTGATACGTGACAGTGGCCCTGAGATTGAAATCGCAGCAAAGGCTTCTTTGTGCTCATCATAAATACACGCGCCGATACATCTTAACCCTAACGCATGCTCTTCATCATCGTAGGAAAACCCTTGTTTTTTCGCCTGTTGCAGGTTTTCTTTTAAGGCCGAAGGGGTGGTTAATGTATAGGGTGTATAGGCGTGGAGGCCTTTTTTACTCAGCAAAGGAATCAGCTGTTCTTCTGGAAGATTGGCAATAAACGCTTTACCCGCACCTGAGGCATGTAGCGGTAGTTTACCCCCAATCGGCGCTGACATGCGCATTAATGCATTGCATTGTACTTGATCGACGATGACAGCATCGAATTCACTGTGATCTAAAATGGCAAGATTGACGGTTTCACCCGACTCTTCCATTAAACGACGCAATATAGGGTGAACTAAAGCAAGTAAATTACGGCTCTCAAGGAAGCTACTACCAATAATAAAGGCATTAGAAGCAATAACCCATAATCCAAGATCCCCTGTTTGGCGTACAAAGCCATGCTGTTCGAGCGTCATGAGCAAACGGTGCGTGGTGGAATTGGGTAAACCTGCTTGTAGGGCTAAATCCGTTAAAGCAATTCCCCCTGTTGATTCAGAAATATATTCCAAAAGTGTTAGTCCACGACTTAATGACTGGACTTGACCTGCCGCAGGTGCGCCACTTGCTGGCCCTTTTGCCTTTTTTATTTTTTTACTGATTGATGCAGTCGCCATTAAGTCTCTCCTGACTGGAATGAATTTTTGTTTCTATTATGAATGATCTCACCCCAAAATACTCATCGGATCAGTGAAAAATTAGATCTGATGCAACCTGAGAAACTCTCATCATGGCATGGGCTTCTCGACCTAAAAACTATGGTAGGATTATCATAGCGCTAATTTAACTTATGACTAAGGTTGTTGTTTTTTAGGAGGCAGGGAAAGTGAGTTATAAAATCAGTAGGTTAGAACAAGAATTACAAAAGAGAATCCTAGTACTGGACGGGGCGATGGGGACAATGATCCAACGCCATAAACTCACTGAAGAACAATTTCGTGGTGAACGATTTGCGGATTGGCCTAGCGATCTAAAAGGAAACAATGATCTACTTGTTTTAACTCAGCCAGAAATCATTCGTGAGATCCACAACCAATATTTTGAAGCAGGCGCTGATATTGTTGAGACTAATACTTTCAACTCAACAACGATCGCAATGGCGGACTATAAAATGGAATCCTTGTCTGCTGAAATTAATGAAGTCGCCGCGCGTATCGCTCGTGAATGTGCTGATGAGTGGACTCGTAAAACCCCCGAACAACCGCGTTATGTTGCGGGAGTACTGGGGCCGACCAATCGAACAGCGTCTATTTCTCCGGATGTTAACGATCCCGCATTTCGAAACATTAGTTTTGATCAACTGGTTGAAGCATACCGCGAATCAACGCGATCACTGATCAAAGGGGGTGTTGATTTGATCATGATCGAAACCATTTTTGATACGTTAAATGCCAAAGCGGCTATTTTCGCGATTGAAACCGAATTTGAAGCTTTAGGGATCACGTTGCCGGTCATGATTTCAGGCACGATCACGGATGCCTCTGGACGGACGTTATCGGGACAAACGACCGAAGCTTTCTATAACTCATTACGTCATGCTAAACCTATTTCATTTGGTTTGAACTGTGCCTTGGGGCCGGATGAATTACGCCAATATGTTTCTGAATTATCGCGTATTGCTGAGTGCTATGTGAGTGCACACCCTAACGCGGGGTTGCCAAATGCGTTTGGTGAATATGACCTTGATGCACAAAACATGGCGGCTCAAATTCATGAATGGGCGCAGGCGGGTTTTCTCAATATTGTTGGTGGTTGTTGTGGAACAACACCTTTACATATCAAAAAGATGGCTGAAGCAGTTAAAGGAATTCCCCCTAGAGTATTGCCAGAACTTGCTGTTGAATGTCGTTTATCAGGCTTAGAACCCCTGAATATTGGTAAAGGATCATTATTTGTTAATGTGGGTGAACGGACCAATGTGACGGGTTCAGCAAAATTTAAACGCCTCATTAAAGAGGGTAATTACCAAGAAGCTTTAGATATCGCTCGTCAACAAGTGGAAAATGGTGCTCAAATCATTGATATCAACATGGATGAAGGTATGTTGGATTCAGAAGCGGCCATGGTCCGTTTTTTGAATCTGATTGCTGGTGAGCCAGATATTGCACGTGTGCCAATCATGATCGACTCGTCTAAGTGGGATGTGATTGAAAAGGGCCTTAAATGTATTCAAGGCAAAGGCATTGTTAACTCAATTTCGATGAAGGAAGGGGAAGCCGCCTTTATTGAACATGCCAAATTAGTGCGTAAATACGGTGCTGCCGTTATTGTGATGGCCTTTGATGAGGTGGGCCAAGCAGATACCCGCGAACGAAAAATTGAAATTTGCCGCCGTGCGTATCAAGTGTTGACCGAACAGATTGGTTTTCCGCCTGAAGATATTATTTTTGACCCCAATATTTTTGCGGTAGCAACCGGTATCGAAGAGCATAATAACTATGCGGTCGATTTTATTGAGGTTTGTCAGGATATCAAACAGCAATTACCGCATGCCATGATCTCTGGTGGAGTGTCTAACGTTTCGTTTTCCTTTAGAGGAAATGATCCTGTGCGAGAGGCTATTCATGCCGTATTCCTCTATTACGCGATCCGTAATGGTATGGATATGGGAATTGTCAATGCGGGACAATTGGCTATCTATGATGATCTTCCCGCAGAGTTAAAAGAGGCGGTGGAAGATGTCATTTTAAACCGCCGTGATGACAGTACGGAACGTCTACTCGAACTCGCTGAAAAATACCGCAAAACCAACAGTGATGAACAACAGATTCAACAGGCGGAATGGCGCTCATGGGATGTTGAAAAGCGCTTAGAATATGCCTTAGTTAAAGGCATTACTGAATTTATTACACAAGATACCGAAGAAGCACGTCAGCGTGCGGCAAGCCCGATTGAAGTGATTGAAGGGCCACTCATGAATGGCATGAATGTGGTGGGAGACTTATTTGGTGAAGGGAAAATGTTTCTTCCGCAAGTGGTAAAATCTGCTCGGGTGATGAAACAAGCCGTTGCTTATTTAGAACCTTATATTCAAGAGCTTAAGCAAGCGGGAAGTAGCGCGGGTAAAATTTTACTCGCAACGGTAAAAGGTGATGTTCATGACATTGGAAAAAACATTGTTGGTGTCGTCTTACAGTGTAATAACTATGAAATTATAGACTTAGGCGTCATGGTGCCTTGTGAAACAATCTTAAGAACGGCTCGAGAGCAGAATGTCGATATTATCGGGCTTTCAGGATTAATCACTCCCTCATTAGATGAAATGGTGCATGTTGCTAAAGAGATGGAGCGCCAAGGCTTTACTCTACCGTTGATGATTGGTGGAGCCACGACATCGAAAGCCCATACCGCTGTCAAAATAGAGCCAAACTACAGCCATTCCGTCACGTATGTACAAAATGCATCACGCACTGTTGGGGTGGTTTCTGCTTTACTATCAGACACTCAAAAAGACGAATTTGTGGCACGAACCCGTCGTGAATATGAAGTGGTGCGTGAACAGCATGGCCGTAAAAAAACCAAAACACCGCCGGTTTCTCTTGATGTCGCCCGTGCTAATCCTGTGAAAATTAACTGGCAAGATTATCAACCGCCAGTACCGCGTTTTTTAGGCGTAAAAGAAGTTAAGGCATCCATTGAGACATTACGTCACTATATTGACTGGACACCTTTCTTTATGACGTGGTCTCTTGCTGGTAAGTACCCACGTATTTTAGAAGATGAGGTGGTAGGGGAAGAAGCGCGCAAACTGCTAAGTGACGCTAATAATATGTTAGATAAATTAGCTAAAGAGAAATCATTGACCCCTAAAGGCATTTTAGGGTTATTCCCTGCCAATCGTGTGGGGGATGATATTGAAATATATCACTCTACTGCCCGTGATAGCGTGCAGTCAGTTGCACTCAATTTACGTCAGCAGACAGAGAAAAAAGAGTTTCCGAACTATTGTTTATCTGATTTCGTGGCACCAAAAAGCAGTGGTAAAGCCGATTATATCGGTGCTTTTGCCGTTACTGGTGGTTTAGAAGAGGATGTGCTGGCGGAACAGTATGAGCAGCAACATGATGACTATAATAAGATCATGTTAAAAGCCTTGGCGGATAGGCTAGCCGAAGCATTTGCTGAGTATTTACATCAGCAGGTGAGAAAAGAGTATTGGGGTTATGCGCCAGAAGAAAATTTAGCGAATGAAGAGCTTATTCGTGAGAAATATCAAGGTATTCGTCCAGCGCCAGGCTATCCTGCTTGTCCTGAACACACGGAAAAAGAAAAAATTTGGCGGCTGTTAGATGTCGAAAATCAAATAGGGATGAAATTGACAAGCTCTTACGCGATGTGGCCTGGAGCCTCAGTGTCAGGTTGGTACTTTAGCCACCCAGATAGCAAGTACTTTGCAGTCGCTCAACTGCAACGTGACCAAATAGAGGATTACGCGAAACGTAAGGGGATGTCGGTGAGTGAGCTGGAACGATGGCTTGCCCCTAACTTAGGTTATGACCCAGAGGATTGATTTTTAGTGAGTTCGACACCATCTTATCAGTAAGACACTTAAAGAGGCTGAATGATGAGCTACGAATTTATGATTGAAGATAGGCTGCCGGATACGGCGGTCTATCCTTATAAAATCCAAAACAGTGCGGCACCTGAGACGTTTTTCATGAGCGAAGATTTCGTGAGCGCGATGATGAGCATTCTGCAAATCATGGATAAGCTGGATACTGACGAGATGCTCAGTGATCACTGTTTTAATCAAGTTTGGCTAAAGAGTGAATTGACACCGGCTCGAGCAGAGGAAATCTATCTTTATTTAGAAGATGCGAAAGTGGTTGAGCCTATTCCTTCACAAGAAGAAATTGAAGCATTTCATCAAGCGCAGCGCGAGGAAGATGCATTATTGTCCAAGGAAAGCCCAAAAGAAGGGATGATCCCAGTTCATAAGTTTGCGACGAATGATGGTTGGTTGGTGACGGTCAAAGAGTGCGGCTGGATTGCTGAAGTTTTCTCGGCTGAGTTAGTCGGGGAAAACCAATTTGTGGTGTCACAAATTGCCAACTTATGCAAAGTAAACCATGAAACATTGGAGTCAATGCTTGTTGAATGGGGTAAGTTTAATTTATTTGCCAGTAAACATGGCGGATATCGAGTGAATTAATGGAACAAAGGTGGTGAATGTTATCTCACCACCTTTATTCGCGAATAGACGCTATTCTTTATCGATTTTAGATTCGGCACACTTATTCTTTTCCATTAGGAGTGTTATGTTATATGCATAACGCTGGTGAATGGATAGAGCTAATGAATTTACGATCTTTAATAGTATTGCTTTGCTTGAGCAATGTGACTTTTGTGCAAGCTGAGACAACAGAACCGTTGTCAGTCAAAGAAAAACAATCATTACCAGCATCTCAAGTTTCACCTTCAAATAACCTGCCTGAAGATTTTACTCATCGATTGAAAGAAGCTGAGTCCGGCGATATTGACGCTATTTTGGATATTGGCCTCGTTTATATGGACGGTACGGACTATTTACCTGCGGACAGTCAGCAGGCGGCTATTTGGTTTAAAAAAGCCGCCAAACTGGGTAATACCGATGGCGATTATTATTTGGGGCTATTAGCACAAAATCAGGAAAAATATGCAGAGGCTGCTCGTTGGTATCGTAAAGGGGCTGAAAAAGGCGATGCCTATTGCCAGTATGGCCTAGGATTTTTATATGAGCGTGGCTATGGCGTAAAACAAGATTACCAGCAAGCGAAAGCATGGTATTCAGAAGCCGCGGAGCAGGGGCAAGCCTATGGGCAATTTGCGCTAGGCATGTTCTACCATGATGGATTAGGCGGAGATGTTGATTATCAAAAAGCCCGAGAATGGTATGAGGAGAGTGCGCAGCAAGGCGTAGCTTCCGCAGTGAATAATCTGGCTGTGTTATATGAAAACGGTGAAGGCGTTGAAAAGGATGAAGAACGGGCCATCAACTTGTATCGCCAAGCGGCAAATATGGGCTCAGCAACAGCACAAACCAATATGGGCGACTTTTACTACGAAGGTCATCGCTTAATTGAGAAAAACCATTATCAAGCTATCTATTGGTACAAACGTGCCGCATTACAGGGAAATGCTGACGCACAATTTGCCATGGGGCGAGGTTATGAATCAGGGGATGGAATAGGTAAAGATCTGCCGAGTGCGTTCGATTGGTATCAGCAAGGTGCTGAAAATGGTTCTGTTGCGGCTGCAATGAAAGTGGCTGAATTTTATGAGCAAGGCTTAGGTGGTGTAACAGCCGATCATGGAAAGGCCATTGAATGGTATATGAGTATGGCCGATGATGATATTCCCGAGGCTCAAGTTAAATTAGCGGAATGGTATCTGGAAGGACAGTTACCTAAAGTTGACAGTCAAAAGATCGTGAGTTGGTTATTGGCCTCCGAACAGAATAATATTCAATCAAAAAACCAGTTAGCGCTTTTTTATTTAACGGGCACAGGCGTACAACAAAACGTCCAAAAGGCACGAGAGCTTTTGCAGCAATCCGCATTTAAAGATATCAGTGAGGCTCAAAATAACCTTGCAGTAATGTATGCGCGAGGGCTAGGCGGCGAGAAAAATATTTTCCGTGCGATGAGGTGGTTTGAACGCGCGGCACAATCAGGTAATGCCGTTGCGATCAAAAACTTACAGCTATTACAGGAAAATAAAGAAGCGAAAGCATCAATGCTAAAATACAGTGATAACGTTCAATTAATAATGAATAAGCGGTGATGGATATAACAAAAGGGTCATTGGGTGATGGCCCTCTTGTTAAAAATAAAATAATGGCTTATTCGAACAGATTTGAGTGTAAAGTCCGCACGATTTCTTCCGCATCGTTACCCGGTACAAGTAAGCAAATATTGTGGCTGCTAGCCCCGTAGCTGATCATGCGAATATTAAATGATTCTAAAGCCCCAAAAATTTGTTTACCCAGTCCATTCACTTGAGATAACTCATTACCAATAATCGCAACTAATGCGAGATTTTCTTCCACTTCAACGCGACACAAGGTCGAAAGTTCGGTCATCAGTGCGTTCGTGAGTAAGCTCCCATTAGTGCCTGTTGAGCCTGTCGTATCGAGTGTTAACGCGACGCTCACTTCTGACGTGGTGATCAAATCAACAGAAATATTGTGACGCAATAAAATCGTGAATATCTCAGCTAAGAAGCCGCGTGCGTGGAGCATTTTCAAACTATGCAATGTCAGTAATGTTTGTTTGCGGCGTAAAGCTAATGCTCTAAATTGTGGAGCATTCGCTGTTTTATCGCAGACTAATGTCCCCCCTGCATCCGGGTCTTTGCTCGAGCCAACGAACACAGGGATGCCTGCACGTACTGCTGGCAATAAGGTCGCGGGGTGTAGAATTTTTGCACCAAAAGTGGCCATTTCAGCCGCTTCATCAAAAGCGATTTCATCAATACGTTGAGCAGCCGGTACGACACGGGGATCGGTCGTGTAGATACCCGGTACATCGGTCCAAATATCAACGCGAGATAGGTCGAGAACCTCAGCGAGTAAAGCCGCAGTATAATCACTTCCACCACGGCCAAGGGTAGTGGTACGGCCTTTGCTGTCTTGACCAATAAAACCTTGGGTGATGAATACTGTATTTTGTAAACGCGGCAGCAATTGTTGACGCGCAGCCTCTTTTAACTGCTGTAAATCAGGTTCTGCACGGCCAAAGTTTGCATTGGTTTTCATGACTTTGCGGACATCGAACCATTGTGAATCGGTACCACGCTGACGGATCACTTCAACAAACAGTAGTGTTGACATTAATTCACCATGACTGACCATTTCATCCGTTAAGGCGTCTGATGTTGCAAGTGAAGCGGAATCCGCTAAATGGGCGATATTATCCAGTAAACGATTAATTTCTTCGCGAATAACGTCAGCATGCTGTAACTTATCAATAATTGCGTATTGAATGTCTTTGACCTTTTGCAGTAGCTCATTACGTTTATCAGTGTCGCAACCTTCGGCAAGTTCAATCAATAAATTCGTGATCCCTGCTGAGGCAGAAAGAACCACAACACGGACATGATTATTTGAAAGAACAATATCAGCACTTTTGTTCATCGCTTCAAAATTGGCGACACTCGTTCCACCAAATTTAGCGATAACGAACGGGGTACTTTCTGATAAAGACGCTACTGCATTCATGGTATCAATCCCTTTTGGCAATCTATTTTTTATATAGAAATATCGGGTTAGCTCGATGGCGTCAATGAAGAATCGATACAAATCAGTAATTCTAATGATGGCTAATTGATTATCGCTTTTCTCGATGGCTGTAATAAGCTCTGGAAAAATTGTAAAAAATTGACCAATATCATTAGGATGATTAGATCACAGGAAACTGATAGGTCGAGATGTCTCGGCGAGTTACAATTGACTTTTATTTCAAATCTTTTGGAGAGTGTTATCCATGAAGAGTATTAATCCAAGCCAGACGGCAGCATGGCGGGCGCTAGAGCAACATTTTTCGCAAATGAAAGAGACTCATATGCGTGACCTGTTCAAACAAGATAATGATCGCTTTCATAAATTTTCCGCGACATTCGGCGACCAAATTTTGGTGGACTACTCCAAAAACCGAATTACTGAAGAGACCCTGGACAAATTATTAGCGCTGGCGGAAGAGACAGCGCTGAAAAGTGCGATTGAAAGTATGTTCAGCGGCGAAAAAATTAACCGTACGGAAGACCGTGCCGTTTTACATATTGCGTTACGCAACCGCGACAACACGCCTATCTATGTTGATGGCAAAGATGTGATGCCGGATGTCAATGCAGTATTAGAAAAGATGCATCAATTCAGTGAGCGTATCATTAAGGGTGACTGGAAAGGGTATACAGGGAAAGCAATTACGGATGTCGTGAATATTGGTATTGGTGGTTCTGATCTTGGCCCATTTATGGTGACAGAGGCACTACGACCTTATAAAAACCATCTCAATATGCACTTCGTTTCCAATGTTGATGGGACTCAGATAGCTGAAACGTTGAAAACATTGAATCCAGAGACAACACTCTTTCTTATCGCGTCGAAAACATTTACGACTCAAGAAACCATGACCAATGCGCATTCCGCGCGTGACTGGCTACTTGCACAAGCAAAAGATGAACAGCATGTGGCTAAGCACTTTGTTGCTCTATCAACGAATGGTGAACAAGTTGCTAAGTTTGGTATTGATACAGCCAATATGTTTGAGTTCTGGGATTGGGTTGGTGGTCGTTATTCTCTATGGTCTGCAATTGGGTTATCCATCATTTTATCCGTAGGTTATGACAATTTTGTGCAACTCCTTGAAGGTGCGCATGCGATGGATAAACATTTCACTCAAACCGCCTTTGAAAATAACATTCCTGTGCTACTTGGGCTTATTGGCATTTGGTATAACAACTTTTTTGAGTCGGAAACTGAAGCGATTCTGCCATATGATCAATATATGCATCGTTTTGCCGCTTACTTCCAGCAAGGCAATATGGAATCGAATGGTAAGTATATTGACCGCAATGGCAATAAAGTCTCTTATCAGACTGGCCCGATTATTTGGGGTGAACCGGGGACTAATGGGCAACATGCATTTTATCAATTAATTCACCAAGGAACGAAAATGATCCCTTGTGACTTTATCGCCCCGGCGGTAACGCACAATCCATTAGGTGATCATCACGATAAACTGCTGTCTAACTTCTTCGCTCAAACCGAGGCCCTAGCATTTGGTAAGACTCGTGAAGTGGTTGATGCGGAATTCGCAGCACAAGGTAAAAACCCAGCAGATATGGAATATGTTGCGCCTTATAAAGTGTTTGAAGGCAACCGTCCAACTAACTCGATTTTACTCAAAGAGATAACGCCTTATTCATTGGGTGCATTAATTGCAATGTATGAACATAAGATCTTTACTCAAGGGGCGATCCTCAATATCTTCACGTTCGACCAATGGGGTGTCGAGCTGGGTAAACAACTGGCAAGCCGTATTTTGCCAGAGCTAGAAAGTACCGATGATGTCAGTAGCCACGATAGTTCAACAAATGGATTAATTAATCGTTATAAAGCATGGCGTTAATTAACCTATCAGTGATAGCCTGCTAAGTTAGCAGGCTATTGCGGTTTAGTCATTTCAATATTAATAATTCTTTTATTGTTGATAACTCATTAGTTATTAAAAATTATTTCAAAAAATTTTCACAATTCATGTTTAATTTGTGAGTTTTTAACTAATTTGTTAGCTAACTTTAACCTTACAGCAAAACAACGTGATATCCTTCATAGTATGAACCAATATGATGCACAACCACATATTTTAGTGGTGGAATTATGAGTAATGGATGAAACGCTTTTTACCTCTCACCCGATAACTTGGCTGTCAGAAACGGATAACCTTGTTCCTGAAAATATTTTAGACTGGTTATATGAACTCGGGTCAATGACAAAGCGCTTAGAGCAGCACTGCCAACGTGTCACCGTCGTGCCTTATACACAACGTTATGTGACCAAAGAAGCTTTAAGTGAAGAAGAAGTCCAGTGTTTGCCTCCCAGTGAATATTATTGGTTACGAGAGGTCATTATGTATGGGGATAATATCCCGTGGTTGCTTGGGCGAACCCTGATTCCTCAAGAAACATTGACCGGAGAAGATCGTCAATTGATTGACATTGGTGCCGTTCCATTAGGGCGTTATCTTTTCAGTCATGATAATCTTACTCGTGATTATATCCATATAGGGCAGCAAAATTTACGATGGATCCGGCGCTCCCTATTAAGATTATCAGAAAAACCGTTATTATTAACCGAACTATTTTTACCTGAATCACCTGCATATAAAAGATAAAAAATAAAGGAGCACGACAAATGGAGGGAAGTATGGCGCTAAGTAAATGGCATGCCTACAGCCGTTTGATGCGTATTGATAGGCCCATTGGTTCATTACTGTTGTTATGGCCAACCTATTGGGCACTATGGATTGCAGCTCAAAGTATACCCAGTTTACATATTCTAATTGTGTTCACCGCTGGCGTGTTTTTGATGCGGGCAGCAGGGTGTGTGATTAATGACTTTGCTGATCGCCATTTTGACGGACATGTTGAACGCACGAAACATCGCCCATTACCTAGTGGTGATGTGACCGAAAAAGAAGCCAAAATGTTGTTTGCTGGCCTTGTCGGGTTATCGTTCTTGCTCGTTCTGACATTGAATGCTATGACTATTTGGCTTTCTATTGCTGGATTAGCGTTGGCATGGGTTTACCCTTTTGTAAAACGTGTTAGCCATTTACCTCAAGTCGTTTTAGGGGCCGCATTTGGTTGGTCTATTCCGATGGGATTCTCTGCGGTGAGTGAATCATTACCACTGGTTTGCTGGCTGCTGTTTCTTGTCAATATTTTATGGTCGGTGATTTATGACACCCAGTATGCGATGGTGGATCGCAATGACGACTTAAAAATTGGTGTGAAATCGACGGCTATTTTATTTGGTCAGTATGACAAATTGATCATCGGTATCTTACAAGTGGTTATGATTGGCTTGCTGGTGGCGATTGGGCTACTCGCCAATTTAGGCGTCACTTATTATATTTCGTTATTACTGGCTGCGTTATTGTTTGTTTATCAGCAAAAACTGATGGTCAATAGAGAGCGCGCTCCCTGTTTTAAAGCCTTTATGAATAATAATTATGTGGGTTTTATCTTATTTGTCGGGATTTTAGTCAGTTACTGGTAAACCAGTTTTTGATTAGTCAAAGGGGTAATGCGACTTACATTACCCCTCAGATTGCTAATTAAATTAACGATGCTGCTTGGCTACTCCAGTGTTATATAACCCGAACTGCCTTGTAATCTTTTTCCATTTTGAAAATGAAGGGTGGCATAAACAGAAATTATAGCCCCTGTACTACTTCGTGCATTTTTTCCAAACTTTATAGCGCTTCCAGAATCAGTAACAAGTGAATGACTGTTAGTGAGTTCGCCAACTTTAACCTCATCTAAAGGATAATTTTTCTCTGGACCTCCTTTATGCTCTTGAAATACTATTGATTTAAGAGCCCCATAACCAGGGTTCACATAATTTATTTCTATATTGTATCCAGGGCCGGAACGATCCCCTATCTGGTTGCCGTTAAATAGCCGAATTTCCGGTGGTGGTACTGCTTTAATCACATTGAGCGCCTTTGACTGAGCTTGCGCACCGGTATTCGGTATCCCACTGATTGAACGAGGGGTGACGTTAAAAGAAATTTCACACCCGACATCTGCATCTTGTAGGGTATAAGTCTTAGCTGTTGCTAGTGTTTTTTTACTACTGCTACGGGAACAAATCCACTCGAATTGGGTACCGCTGCTTGAGGTATCTTCAAGGTCTTTTGGGGTATCACTATCATGGTAGAGATAAGATCCAGTCAGCAATTGTCCTACTTCTGGTTTGCCATAAATTTTCACTGCGACGGCCTCAGGTGCCAGCCCTTGGGTGATGATAGGGGATGAAGTGAATGCTATGCCAGTTGCTGGTTCCGTGATTGCAGGATCGGTTTGCGGTGTGACCATGATGGTCAGTTTTTTCCCGTTGCCATCTCCGGGCACCAGTCGATAGCTATTTTCTGTGGCCTTTGGAATATCTTTACCATCCAGTTGCCACTGATAAAGTGATGTCACTGGCGTGTCATGATCCTCATCTGTTATCGTTGGAGTGGCCGTGACGGTATCATGGACGGCTGGTGTCATCTGATCAAATGTCACATCACTCACGACGGGTGCGTGCCCTATAACGGGAGCTGTTCTTGTATTAACCTCGCTCACAGAAGCGGACACACTTCCTCCGATGATCAGTCCTATTGCTAGTGTTACCAGACAAATAAGATGGTTGATTTTTGTCCTCTTAGCCATTTCATGAATATCCTCTTCTAGTGTCGTCGTTTGTGATAAAAATGACCGCAACGGGAGCAACCCGCCGCGGCTCATACTGATTATTTGTTAGAGACGATAACTTGAATTTTTCGTTTCTGGTCAGTACCCTTAACGGTGTACTCTTTCGTGGTTGCGCTCGGAATATTACTGTATAAGCCTGAACCCGCCGCATTCTCAATCTGCCACTGGTAAGTCAATTTGCTACTGTCACAAGTGCCATGACAGGTAACATCTGCTGTCAGCTTTTTACCAACCTCTGGTTTTCCTGAAGTGAGACCGGAGATGGTCACGGCTTTCACGACACTACCATTCACTGTTGTAATTCCGCTACCGTCCGGTAGCTTGGTTCCTTTAATATCTAGGTAGGTTTTCGCTCCCACGGGTTTGCTCTCTGCGGGATCGGTAGCATTTGGATCAGTGTGCGCAATTGCTTTGACTGTGATAGTTTTCCCCAGCAACTTATTTGTCAGTATTAGCTTGTCACTGGTCTCGCTTGGAATCGTTGTTCCGTCTGCAAGCCACTCATAGCTAATGGTGACTTTATCGCCATCTGCATCGTCGAACGCAAAGCCTGAAGCCTCCAAAGTGTCATTTTCTCCTAAAACATTGTCACCGTTTTTGTCATTGGCTTTGATTTGCCCATCTGTTTTCAGAACTGGCGCATGACCGATAACCGATTTTGTCGCGGGGGAGGTCACCGAGACAGGAGTAGTCGTGGAGGCTGCGAGTACAGGCGTACTGACAGCCATGCTCAGAACTGCACCCGTTATCAGGAGAGCGAGTTTGCCTTTGCCTGCTATTAGGTTTGGTTGCTGATTTTTGTTCATCTGATTGTTACCTCATATTTTTAAATGCCCGATGGGCGTATTTATTGTGCCGTTACTCGCAGTCTGCGCTTTTGCATCTCTGTCGTAACGGTATACGTAATGGCTGTCGCGCCACTTATAGGCTGATACTGTCCTGACCCTTGAGTTGTCTCTACTTCCCACTGCCACGCGGTTGGCAAAATACAGTTATCTTGGCAGTCTGGGGTGGCAGTCAGGACATCACCAACCACAGGATGCCCTGTCATGGCGGTACCGTTTCGAAATATCTGTATCCCCACGGGGGCTGCCATCACTTCTACTGTCGTCGACGCGATACTGATACCATCTACCTGTGGGGTCAGGGTAAGAGTACCGGGAAGCTTTCCAGCTGTTATGGTGGTGGTGTAAACACCGGGAGCCGTTTCTTTCAATGCCGCCAACTTAATGCCACTTTGCGAAGGCGACAGGGATGGCCCATCTTTCTTTGTTTTGAAGGTAAATGGCAACTGAATAGAGGAAGCCAGCCCCGTTACCGGTGCGTTTTGTTCATCTCGCATCGTCAGAGTCAATATTTCGGATTGAGCGATATTCAGTGAATCTGACCCCACTGTTAGACGTGAGTAGCGGTTAGAAAGCCCAGCGTCCACGATGATCGTGACATAGACCGGTTTTGACGCATTTCCCTTTCCATCCCATGCGCTGGCACTCAGGGTATAGGTATTCGTTGACCCCGCTTGCCAAGCTGGTAGGCGTATCTGCCAAGCAGTCAGACTTTTGCCAGCAGACTGCACTTTCCCGCCTTTGGATGAGAATGCGCTAAGCATTCCCCATTCCACGCGTTCAGCGCCGTATTTTGCGTTCAGAATGGCGTTGACTAACTGCTGGCTAGCGCCACGGCCGCGGATGACCTGTGGCAGTATCAGACTGATAAGTTCCTGTTTACGGTATTCGAGCACGATGTTGTTATTACGCTCTACCAGTGCCATACGGTTGCCTGAGAGCGTGCGTAGATTCGCTACTGCGGCAGATGACACTTGATCTTTCCAAGGCACGCCTAATGAATAGGTCAGTTTTGCTTGCAGCTGAAGTTCATCGCTTCCGTTTCCTTTACGCCAGTCAGCGCCGAGGGTGACCAATGGGAAAGGGGTATAGTTCACTCCCACCGTGATCGCTTTTGGAGCCTGACTACGCGTATCCTTATCTTTTAGCGCCACTTCATCCCCGAAATATTGTTCATATTTCAGTTTGCCGCCAAGCTGTGGATAAGACGGTAACCAGCCACTGGCGGTCATATCAAACCCATTGGCTGGTCGTTCATCATAGTCGTCAAAATCCCGTGACTGATGCCAGTTGCTGAGTCGTAGATAACCATTAGCAGAGAAACGTAGGTAATCGGACGACAACTCTCCCCCGATACCGGCTCGACGGTTATTACCAGTAATATCGATGTCATAAAAGGTGTTTACACCATACATCCATTGGTCATTGAATCGACGAACTCCACCCCCTAAGTTTAGCGTGGTGCGCTCATCAAGGTTTCGCCCACCGAACTGGGTGAAGACGAGCCAATCCGGGTTTTGATACAGGGGGAGCAGCATGTCAGCAGATAGGGTACTCTGTGACAGTTTGTCTCCCGGCTGCACACCAATCTGTGCAGTGCCATACTGATTCAGCCAGTTTTCTACGGTTGATGAGGCTTTGGTAACGGCCATATTTTTGGCTTGTCTGGAAAGATACTCGTTAGGACTTTGTGTGTTCATAGACTCAAAAAAGTCGGGAGCAGTACGAGACAACCAGTTCTGTATTTCATGATCTTGTTGGTCAGCCTGCTCTTTTGTTGTCGCTTTTTTGTTAGCTGCCTTTATTGCGTGTGTGCTTGGAACATCAATTTCATCTCCTGCCGATAGCTGTTCAAAAGCGCGGGGAAACTGACGCATTTGATTCAGGGTTTTCAGTTCCTCCACGGTCAGATCATACTGATGAGCCACGCTGTAAACGGTCTCTCCTGCTCGCAAATAGTAAGGTTTCACTTCCACCTCACCCACAAAGTCCGTCGCAAATACTGTCGCTGCGGGCATGATGGAGACGGACAGTAAAACGGGAAGTAATAAGTGCCTCTGAGATGATTTGATACTGTGATGGTTAATACCAAAAATCATTGATCTATTCCTTTTATTCCTTCCTTTAGGAAGGTATTTCCATTGCGGATAGCTGGGTAATAAATGCTAATTACCTTACTTAGAGAGATCAGTTATTAGGTTATTTAAACAATAACGATAGCTGAACGCTCCAGAGTGCTAAACACCAATAATAAAGTGCGATAGGCAGATATTGAGTTGTGTATCTATAATTGATTGCTATATAAGTCTGTGCTTTATTTGGTTTGTGGATATTAAAACCTGACTCAATATTGCTGTCTCGTTTTGACGTGTAATGTATATATTCAGGCTAATAATGAGAACGTACTTGTTTGGATTAAATAGGAAGTCAGAAACGGTGGGATGAATTAAGGAAGGGGAATGTATTATCAATTAAGATCACTTTTTTATACTCGTCATATTCCAAGCCGCGTATTATTGGCTATGTTCATTTGCACTAATCAATTCACAACCTCTTAGCCAATGTGTCTTTAGGTGATTGACGTTTTCTTCTATTAATTCAAAATCACGTCGCGATATGTTGAATTCGTTTTCTGTCAGGAATATTGATCCTTAAAATAATAGGTTTTCATTCAGAAACGGTAAGAACGCTTATCGTCAGCACCTTCAACAAGTGACATATTCCTATTTAAGTGGGTCTTGATGAAGCGGTATGTGATTTTGGGCTAAGTCGGTATAGCTGACGGGATGGATACAAATAAGGGGGAATGTTAGACACATTCCCCCTTATTTTAGGGTTGCAGAGTAAACTAACTAATCTTCTTTTGCGGGTTCTTTCTCAGCAGAACGCTCTTCTGGCTGGCTGACGCTTTCGATAGTTAAACGTATTTCTGGCGACATTAAACGTGAAATAACAGAATACAGTTTTTTCGCGTTGGCCGTAAAAATGTCGTTTTCATCGTTATCGATATAGCCTTCTTCTCGGAGTGTTTCCACTAAAGTTGAAAAGACAGCTTTGTCAAAGAACTCCGGTGCATTAATGCCATGCAGCACAGAAAGTCGCTGAGCAAGCATGCGGCTTTCTTTCTCTAAGGTATTACGGCTAATTTCAGGGCTCGCATTGAGTAGAGAAAGCGTAATCGCATAGCGTTGTAATGTCTCACGGACACCTGCGGCGAGTAGCTGCAACGGTCGAATACGACGAGGATTGAGTACCACGACGCCGTCTTCTTTCACGCATACCAACTGTTGATGGTTGAGTTCATCAATTAAAGTATCAACGACCTCTATCAAAGATTCGTTATCAAAGCGCATAAATAGTTCCGCTTTGAGGAACGGGTAAATTTGCCCAACCTGATAGTGGATATCTTGGCGACTGATGCGCTCATGGTGTAGCACAATACTTGATATCAGTGATGGTAAGACCAAAAGGTGATGGATATTATTGCGATAATAGGTCATTAAAACAGCATTTTCACGAGGCAGAATAATAATATCCCCCATGCTATCTTTTTCGACTTCAAATTTATCCATCTGCAAAGCATGTTCTAACAATTGCTCGGCGGTTTTATTGGGTGTCGTTGTATCCGCAGTATAAGGAACATTACGTAATAATTGCAGGTAACATTCGACTTGCTCAATCAGTTGTTCACGCGTTAGAGAGCGTTGACGTGAAGCCAGTAGTGCCGTTGAACAAAGGTTAATCGCATTGGCAGCCGCTGCGTTATTGATATTCACCATAATATTATCGGCCAAACCACTCACAACAGGGTTTAACCAACTTGGTCTTTGAGGCTCAATAGGATCGATAGAATCACGCCAATGAGGCACATGTTTCGTTAAATACTGTGTTAACGAAATCGGCTGGCCAAAATTAACGTAGCCTTGACCTAAATTACGTAATTTACGCAGGCCTCGTACCATCGAAAAGAAGCCTTCCTTCTCCTTTTCAGCACCTCGTAGCTCTTTTGCATAGGTCCCCACCTCCATGACATGTTCATAACCAATATAAATCGGTACGATAGTAATAGGGCGAGAGTCACCACGTAGCATGGCCTGTAGTGTCATCGACAGTGTGCCTGTTTTGGGTTGCAACAAGCGACCTGTGCGAGAGCGTCCACCTTCAACAAAGTATTCAATGGAATAACCCCGTGCAAACAGCTCACTGAGATATTCACGAAATACGGTCGAATAAAGTTTGTTTCCTTTAAACGTACGGCGTATAAAGAAAGCGCCTAAATGGCGGAAAATTGGACCTGCTGGCCAAAAGTTTAAGTTGATACCTGCCGCGATATGAGGGGGGACCAACCCTTGATGATACAGAACATAAGAAAGCAATAAGTAATCCATATGACTACGATGTGATGGCACATACACAATTTCATGGCCATCTTGCGCTAACTGACGAACGCGTTCCGCATGCTGAACATTGATCCCTTGATATAAACGGTTCCAAGTCCAGCCTAATACTCTATCCGTCAAGCGTATTGCTTCATAAGAGAAGTTAGCCGCAATTTCTTCCATCATATTGACGGCATTTTGCTGTGCTTTCTTCAGTGGAATTTTTTTACTACGTGCTTCATCTTCAACCGCTTTTTCAATCGCTTTTGAGGTTAATAGCTTATTGAAAAGATCTTGGCGGGCAGGCAGTTTCGGACCAACCGCCGCGAGGCGTTGACGTGAATAATGGATACGGGCAACACGTGCTAGTTTATTCGCAATAATCGTATCGGTACCATGCTCTTGCGCCATCACTCCCATGGATACGGTTGGCGAAAAACGGACAAAACTATCTCGCCCAAGCCAAATCACGGCAAAGAATTTTTGGATACCGTTGAGTAAGCGTAAGGGGGGAGCCGGTGTATGGCCTTCTCGTCCAGGTGCACGACCAAACATCACGGATGCAGGTAGCATTTGAATATCGAGATTCGGATTACTACGATGCAAGTCTAGGTATGCATGGAATATTCTTACTGACTCTTTACGTGGGTTTGGTGAGTAGTAGCGAAAGACTCTCGGACCATCATCAATGAAGACATAGGCCGGTAATTTAGTGCCATTAATGTCATTATCGACCAACGGGTCAGGTAGACCGATCGATAAGCATTGGTGACGTAATGTTAAAAGGTCAGACTTGGAATGATAAGGCAACACGTATAACGTGGGCCGGCTGGTGTCCAATTCCAGTTCTGATATCGGGTCTGTTGGAACGAGTTTACTCTTTACCAGTAATTTAAGTGGTAAATTCAACGTGTTGTAATATATTTTACGCCATAGTGACATAAATGATTATAGCCTCTTGTTAACAATGCTTCGCAAGCATACCAGAAATCAACTGGCAAATGATTAACTTTGACCGCAAAAAATGATTATTGTTTGTAATTTTGAGGAATAAATATGGCGAACCAAACTAAGGGATTGACTCGTGTAATAAAGGCTGCGGGGTATTCCCTTAAAGGATTAAAGGCGGCTTGGATTAATGAAGCGGCCTTTCGGCAGGAATCTGTTGCGGCATTGATTGCCGTCATTATCGCGCTGTGGTTGGATGTGAGTTATATCGATCGATTATTGTTGATCAGTTCTGTTGTGCTGGTGGCGATTGTTGAATTACTGAATAGTGCAATTGAAGCGGTGGTTGATCGCGTGGGCAGTGAATATCATGAATTGTCTGGTCGAGCTAAAGATATCGGTTCTGCCGCGGTGTTTGTGACCATTGGACTCGCGTTGGTTATTTGGGCAACCGTTTTATGGCAACACTATTTTGCTGGCTAATGTAGAAATTGTCGCAAATCGATAAATCCTTGATGAGCTTTCAACAAATATGGCACTTCAGTGATTTAAGTGTTTCAAAACTTCATTTACCTGTATATACTCACAGTCTGACTGTATAAACAAACAGGGGAACGAGATGAAAGCACTGACGGCTAGACAACAGCAGGTTTATGATCTGGTGCGCGATCACATTTCTCAGACGGGTATGCCACCTACACGCGCTGAAATAGCAGCAAGCCTTGGTTTTCGTTCGCCTAATGCGGCAGAAGAGCACCTTAAAGCCTTGGCACGTAAAGGGGTCATTGAGATTGTTTCAGGGGCTTCTCGTGGTATCCGTTTACTACTTGAAGAAGAAAATGATGCTGAAGTTCAGGGGCTTCCTTTGATTGGACGTGTTGCTGCTGGCGAACCTCTATTGGCTCAAGAGCACATTGAAAGTCATTATCAAGTGGATCCTGCTCTATTTAAGCCCCATGCTGATTTTTTATTACGTGTTAATGGTATGTCAATGAAGGACATTGGGATTATGGATGGCGACCTTTTAGCTGTGCATAAAACACAAGATGTCCGTAATGGGCAAGTGGTTGTTGCACGTATTGAAGATGAAGTGACTGTGAAACGCTTTAAGCAGCAAGGTAACCGTGTTGAGTTAATCGCTGAAAATGCAGAATTTGCTCCGATTATTGTTGATCTGCGTCAGCAGAATTTTACAATTGAAGGGCTAGCGGTTGGCGTGATCCGTAATGGTGACTGGTGCTAATGTTAGCGCCATAAAATACCCTCAAAAATATTGCTGGCAGATTTACTATGTATCTATTTTAGGAGTCTGCCTGCGATACCTTTCTTTTACTCATTAGTGAGTTTATCTGTGCACCCGACTTATTAAGAGACATAAAATAAAATATTACGCTCTACTATAGTGTGTTTTGTCTATTTTATTGTCTTAGTGATTACTTTTTCTTTGTCTTAATAGGTTGTTCATGGTCATGATGACAATGCTCATGGTCTTTACAGCTAGCTAACTCACTGCATACTCGGCATAAACCATGGTTCTCAACGACGGTATGACGGAGTTGAAATTGATTTTGATTAGCTAAATCTAAAATAGCAGCTTCTATGGTTCCGCAATCACTTTCTGCTACGCCACCGCAATGATCACAAATCAACATGACTGAGATATGGCTAGGATTGTCAAAGTGATGGCAGATAACATAGCTATTTGTCGATTCGATTTTATGAATAAAGCTCTGTTCCATTAAAAATTCAAGCGCACGATAGACTGTTGGTGGCTTGGCTTGAGGCTCGACTTCACGCAGCAAATCGAGCAGGTCATAAGCACTTATTGCACCGTGTTGTTGCGCTATTAGCCGTAGAACGGTTTCCCGCTGAGGCGTTAGCCTAACACCTCTTGATTGGCAAATTCTTTCGGCCATCACTAGCAGCTTATCCTCACTCATTATTTTCATGGTCGTTGACCCCACAGCAAAAATCCCAATGATAGTGAAGACAAGTTTACCATAACTTTATGATACATAGAGACTGAAATGAGAATGAATAAAAAGTGAGGCTTAGAAAAAAGCGTATTAGGAAAAAATCACAACCATTTAATATTCAAATAAATAAATCACATCTCACAATATACGTTAATATTGTATTTTAAGCATGTTACTAAAAGTGAGTGAAATAGGGTTATAAATGGCACCATTATACTCTGGTGCAATAAGTAATTTATTATCACGATAAAAACAAAACCAATACAAAATAATAACAAGTGAAGTGTAACTTTAAATTTAAAAAGTAATCTTCAGTAACACATTTCAATTGGGAGTTTTCTTATCTGCATTATTTAATATAGGTTTTTATTTTAATTTTCATTGGTTTTTTATTTTTTAATTCTAATTTATTAGGTTTTCATACTGATTTTTGTTGTTTTTTTCTAGTGATACGTATTTCTTTATAATAAGGCGGCTTTCTTTTTAGAAAAAATTATTAAATTTTTATAAATATAAACTTACATTTTTATATATATTTTTCTAATTATTACTACTTTTAGGAGTTGGCGCTGCCTTTTTTAAGGGGTTGGAACTGAAAATAAGAAAATAACAGCATAATTTACTGGTTGCTCATCTTATTTTGTTTAGTTTTGACAAAAAATATCGTTTGTGTAGGATTGTCTATAGAAAATATGGGTGACCAAAATACGAGTAATCCAGTTTTGAGTTCTGTTTTGTTCTGTTTGAGTTTTGTGGAATATATATTGATTACTTACTTCAACGTTGAAAAAGGTTGGAGAAAAAAGGATTTTACCTCATTAAATATTCCATATTTAAAGTGATGAATTGAATATTTCAATTTTTTTCTTTTTATAAAAATAAATTAAATGGATTAATTTATTTATTTTAAAAAAATCTCTTCCTAAAAGGTACTAGTGGAATAAGGAAAATCTGACTAATGCTAATTCTAATCGAAAATGCGCTTATGGGTTCATTTTTTTGGAATTAATTAGGATAGAGAGTGCTACTTCCTACATATCTAAAGGAAATCTTTATGAAATTTAATAAATTAGCGGTAAGTTTGGCATTAGGTTTAACTATGGGTGTTTCTATGACTGCGATGGCAGATGATCCTGCTCCAGTTGAAAGCTCACAAGGTAAAATTCAATTCACTGGTTTCATCAATGATGTACCTTGTTCAATTGATGATGATAACCTGAATCAAACTGTTCGTTTTGGTGAAATCGCATTACACGAATTAACATCTGGTAAGTTCCGTTCAGATAGCCGTCCATTTGATATCGTGCTGAAAAATTGCTCAACTGAAACGTACAAAAACGCAAAAATCACCTTTACGGGTGGAACAATTTCTGGTTTCACAGGCTTTACCGGTGAATTACTTGGTTTAGGTAAAGTACAGAACGCGGGTATTGTTATCACTGATGGTGGAAGCAAAATCGTTGAATTCGGTAAACCATTCCCAGGTACTGGTAATGGCTATGACCTAAATAACGGTGATGGTTCAGAAACAACTCTGCATTTCGAAGCTTATGTGAAAGGTAACGAAGATCCTAATAACAAAGCAACAACAGGTCGTTTTGATACTGTTGCTAACTTCAAAATTATTTATCAATAAAATTTAATGTGTCCAACATATGGCGTATTTGCGCCATATGTTGATGACCTTATTTTATTTATTTTTATTAGTGGGTTAGTTAAATGAAAAGCATGAGATTAAATGTAATAACTAAAATAATGCTTTTGATGCTAATTCCAACGATAGTTTGGTCTGAAGAGGCTATCGACTTTAATACGGATTTTCTAGATGGTGAGGGAACTGAAAATATAGATTTCAGTAAGTTTTCTCATGCCAATTATGTTCCCCCTGGTGATTATTCTTTAGATTTTGAAGTTAATAACACAAAAATAATTGCTGAACAGCCAGTCATTTTTTTTAATCCTAATTATGATAAGAAAGTCTCTTTGGCTTGTATTACGCCAGAAATATATCCACTGCTAGGGTTGAAAGAGGAGTGGGAAAATAAAATTCAATGGCTGAAAGATGGGCAATGTTTAGATATTCGTAGCATCCCTGAAATGAGTTTTCAGGGGGATTTAGCTAAAAACACGTTAAAAATTAAAATACCGCAAGCATATATGGAGTACCAAGATGCAAGCTGGGATCCCCCTACTCGCTGGGATGATGGTATTTTAGGCGCTTTTCTTGACTATAACGCAACGGGTCGTTTGGTCAAAGAGCAAAAAGGCAATGGGAAGGGAACGCAAACAGGTATCACTGCAACAGGGACTATGGGCGCCAATATCGGACCATGGCGTTTCAGAGCAGATTGGCAATCACAAAACGGAGAGCTCAATAAACGTAGCCAATCATGGGCTTGGAACCAACTCTATGCTTACCGTGCAATTCGTTCACTCAGTGCTCGTTTAACTCTCGGTGAACAATATCTATCCTCAACCTTGTTTGATAGTTTTCGCTATCTCGGGGTGAGTTTAGAAACGGATGAATCAATGTTCCCGCCTCGCTTACAGGGTTATGCACCTGAAATAGCAGGGGTAGCAAAAACTAACGCCACCGTTATCGTTAAACAAGATGGCCGTATTATTTATCAAACAGAAGTGAGTCCTGGGCCATTCCGTATCCAAGACGTTAACTCGTTTGGTGGCGGTACCATGGATGTGACTATTCAAGAGCAGGATGGAAGTGTCACGAGCTATAAAGTGGAAACATCAAAACTGGGGACTTTGACTCGCCCAGGACAACTTATTTATCAATTCGTCTTGGGAAAACCGACCAAAGACGAACATAATACGCAAGGCCCTGAGTTTAGTTTAGGCTCGTTATCTTGGGGGGCGACAAATAATACAACAATTTATGGTGGCTTATTAGCTTCTTCAGAATATCAAAACGTAGCGATTGGTTTTGGTCGTGACTTTGCGCCGTTTGGTGTGTTATCGGGTAACATCAATATCTCTCGGGCGCAAATGGGCAATATTGATAATAATCGTACGTTAAGTGGTAACTCTTATAACATTACCTATTCCAAACAGTTCGATGAAATTAATAGCCAAATTACGTTTGCTGGTTACCGCTTTTCTGAAAGAAACTATATGAGCATGCCTCAGTTTATTGATCGTCGTTATAACGGCGATACGATAGATAGCGGTAAAGAGCTGTATACCATTATTTTTGGTACAGCGCTTCCTGACTACAACACGAACCTGTATTTAAACTATTCACACCAAACTTATTGGAACCGTCCTTCATCGAATCAATATAACATGACGGTATCTAATTATTTCGATATTGGTAAGATGAAAAACGTCAGTTTAAGTTTGACTGCTTATCGAACTAAAAGTCGTGAAACGACTGATGATGGTGTGTACGTTAACTTAAATATTCCATTAGAAAATAACGATTCGAGTATCAGTTATTCTGGCTCTTATTCCAGAGGTACGCACAGTAATAATGTTAACTACTTTAGTCGAATTGATAACAGGCAAAGTTATAACATTTCCGCGGGAACATGGGATAAAGATAAGCTCACCACTTCAGGTATGTATACTTACGAGGGGGATGCGGCGCAATTAAATGCGAGTGGTACTTATATTCAAGATGAACAAAGTGCACTATCTATGCAAATTAAGGGAGGGATGACAATCACTCCTGAAGGTGGAGCATTGCATAGAAACAACTCAGTAAGTGGTGGTTCACGTATTTTAATTGATACCAATGGGATTGAAGGTGTTCCAATACATAATTCTGTTACGCCGGTAAGAACAAATAAATACGGTAAAGCCGTTATTACCAGTGTGATGGATTATAACCGTAACAACCTAAAAATTGATTTAGATAAATTGCCTGATAATGCAGAAGCGGTGCAGTCAACTCAGTATGCAACATTAACGGAAGGCGCAATTGGTTACCGAAAATTTAATGTGATAGAAGGTCAAAAAATATTAGCGACCATTACATTAGCTGATAATAGTTACCCTCCTTTTGGGGCATCGGTAACCAACAAATCCAATAAGGAAGTTGGGATTGTATCTGATAAAGGGTTTGTATACTTAGCAGGTATTAATCCTCTTGAGTCACTTGACGTTCTTTGGGGAGACGATACTCGCTGCCATATTCAATTACCCGAAAAAATAGATGGAACCATGGCAAATGTTATGTTGTTGCCATGTAAATAATGAAAAATAGATTTTACGGTCAATGGTGAAAATATGTATTTATCAAAAATTATACCGATATTAACTGCAATAAGTGCGTCATTATTTGTACAATCTGCTTATTCAGCAATTGCATTGGATAGAACTCGTGTTATCTATAATGAGGGAGAAAAATCTGTCAGCATTGTTTTAACAAATGAAAATAAAAATAACCCTTATTTAGCACAAGCATGGATTGAGAATGAAAAAGACGAGAAGGTGAATTCTCCTTTCATTGTGACACCTCCTGTACATCGTATTGAAGCCGATGCGAAAAGTCAGATTAAAGTACAATCGGTACCCGCTATTTCACAGTTGCCCCAAGACCGTGAAAGTGTCTATTACTTGAACGTTAGAGAAATACCTCCTCGTAGCGATAAACCTAATGTTTTGCAAATTGCCTTACAAACAAAAATTAAACTTTTTTATCGTCCGAAAGACATTGTTAAAAAAGAAAGAATGGAAATTATTCCTCAAGAGAATGAGATAAAAATTGTTAAGCAAGGCCAAAACTATGTAGTGAAAAACCCTTCTCCATTCTTTATGTCTATTACCCGATTGAAAAAAGGAAATAGCGATGTTGATAAATTTGAACCGATTATGGTTCCCCCTAAGGGAGAAATGGCATTAGGCAGTAGCGCTGGCGATATTGGGATGTCCCCGACCCTGGTTTATCTTAATGACTTTGGTGGCACCGTTGATTTGAAATTTACTTGTAATGCTAGTCAATGCTCTGTGGTACCTAGAAAATAAGGTTATAACATGATGATGTCTATTAAATATTTTACACGGTTATTACTGCTAGGGCTTATTTTCCATACGCCTTATACCTTAGGTTTTTCAGGGTATTTATTTGTGGAAGTGAGAGGTGAAGTTTTAGCAAAACCCTGTTCAATTAATAATGGACGCGCCATTGAGGTTGACTTTGGTGATGTTATGACGACACGTATCGAAGGCGACCTCTATAAGCAACCTTTAGAGTATGAAGTGAGTTGTGTTGGTGGTGGAAAGCCGAATTTAACGTTGTTTGTTGATGGTACCCCTTCCACTTTTGACCAACGTTCTTTAAAGACAGATGTTGATGGTTTAGCGGTGCTGTTTAAAGCGGGTACGGAAGACTTACCTATTAAGAAAAAACGCCCTTTTAATTTAGATACTCCGCCTAAATTATTTGCTGTTTTGGTAAAACAAAGTGGTGTCAATTTGCCTGCACGTAAATTTACAGCCAATGCAACGCTTAAAGTTGAATACCAATAAGGGCGAAATATATGCAAAAGGTAAAAGAATTAGTGTATGCCGTACTCTGCCTATTCATTGTGTCTCACCATGCGACCGCAAAAGATGGCGAAGCAGATATACGCATTAAAGGTAATTTGATCACACCTCCACCCTGCAAGATTGATAACGGTAAAGAAATCGAAGTTGATTTTGGTAATGTGCCCGTTAAGTCGATTCAAGGAAAAGAGCAAAAACGACAGGTTAATTACCAAATTGAGTGTGGTGAAAACAAAAATAACTGGGCAATGTACTTAACGCTTAATGGCGTGAAAAGTAAGTTCGATATTAATGGATTAAATACTGGTATTGATAATTTAGCAGTGAAATTTCAATTAGCAGATCAAGAATTGGAACTCGGTAAAAAATATTTAATTAATCCTAGCTCACCAGGGGTATTGTGGGCGGTGTTAATTCGTAATGGAAACAATGAACTTGCTACAGGTAACTTTATTGCTAATGGTTCATTAGTTGTGGAGTATCAGTAATGTTGAAAAAATGGCTAGCTTATACCTGTATTATCTTCATGAGTAGTTGGTCCGCATTTTCTCTGGCGAATGATCTTAAAGTAAAAGGCACTTTAGTGAATGCTCCTTGTACTATCGCCCCTGAAGATAAGAATGTTGAAATTAATTTTGGTGATATCAGGCTATTAGATATCTATGAGCGTGGTTTTGAGTTCTCCAAGAAAGAGTTAATACTGGTTATTTCTGAATGTGATTTAAGTATTGCGCAAAAATTAAAAGTTAAATTTATTGGTACTCCACATCACCAGTTAGCAGGTTTTTTATCACTTGATGGTAGTGATACAAATCCTGGCTTAGGCATTGGCTTTGAGACGGTTGATGGGAAACCTGTATTGCTTAATGAAAATACTGATTTAATACTAATTGAAAAAAATGGCCGCAATGAGTTGAAATTCAATACCTTTTTAAAGGCAAGCCAAGACGCCATCAACAATAAATCAATTAAACCTGGTCGTTTTTCGGCCGCTGCAACATTTTTAATACAATACGAATAGGCAGATAAACCATTTTACATCCTAAGTCATGCCTTATTTTTATCACTAACTTGTTTTATGGGAAGAGAGTTATGTTCAAGATAATTGCTAATTTTGGAGTCGGGCTATTACTAGCACTTTCTTCTTCAGCAATGGTTTATGCATCAACTTATTTTTCGTATGTAGAAGAGGTTGAAAGTCATAGTAAAACCGAAAATACCTACCATTATGTGATTGAAAATTGGAAGGTAAGTTCTCCTTATGAGCCTAATCCGTGCAAAACGATATTAGGTAGCAATGCGAGAGGGTGTTATTTCTCGATTAACCACTTACATGCAGCCCCTTCAAAAGGGGGAACGGCGAGTCGTATTGACTGGTCTTGCTCAATAAATTTTATTAATTATACCTCGATGGCCGAAATTATTAGGGATGCCCAATCTCAATGTGGTTTAGCATTTCCAAAAAGCGGTAAAACTCGCCATAGTGGGCCCATAACAACAGAAGAGTGTGTCGGTATATTTGTTGCGACAACAGACAAAAAAGGGGGAGCAACGATGCTACCTGGTGGTGTCTGTGGGATTGTACCGCCACCAGCAGGAAAATGCGCATTTAAATATATCAATAATCAACAGTTAGTCTTAGATCACGGGGCATTAAATCCGGATGAGTTGAATGGTAATCAAAAAAATAGTTGGTTTTCGGTAATGTGCAACAAAGATATGGCCATTAAAATTATGTCTAACATGGACGGCGACTACGTTAATTTACGTCCCGATGGTTCATTAAAATCGCATATTACCTTAAATGGCTCACCAGCATCAGCTGGAGTGGTTTATAACATGCAGGCCAATATGGAAACGCCTGTCTTTACTGAGTCAACATTAATCACTCATGGCGAAGTCAAACCGGGCAAATTCAGCGGGCGCATTACATTAGTTATGGTTGTACCATAATCATTTGTGGCTATTGTCTATTTCCCTATTATTGAAATGCTTCAATTCAGTGTTCTCTAAGCGTTCACGAAACATTCTCTGAGGGAAATGAGTGAAATGTTAGCGTGTTTGGTTTTGGTTATCATCTTGTAGCCAAAACCAAGCTGCTTTTCTTATTTAGCTTAATGAGTTTGAACAATCGGTATTTAAAATTGACAGCGAAATATGCGATTAACTCGTTCCATAAAGTTATTTTATGGTGATGTATTGGGTTTGACATCATTCTTTGATTATTTTACAACAACCGAGTAAAGCAATAACGACCCATGCATTACCCTTACCTACATGAGTTTGTTTCAGTCATCTTTAGCTTATTTTTATGATTGCGCATACGACTTTTTCTCATCTTGCTATTTTCCTCTGAGACTCTTCTCATCTTTTACATCATTTATTTCTGTACCATCACCATACATTATTCTTCAATCCCCTCCACTGTTGTCATCCTTTTAACAATTATATCTTCGAGTGCGTACCTGAACCCGTTAGTTTTAAAATAGTAACGGGTATGAGCTTCCGTAAAACCACATTTTTATCACCCATTCTGTCATTTGAGAGGGTGAAAATCTCATTATCGCTGTTTCATTTTAGCTCGTGCTCTAATACGAGAAAAAACACTTGTATTCGCTTAAGTGCAAAGTATTCATTGGGTATTAGGCTTTATACATGGCCATTTATATCGCGATAGCAAGTTAATAACATGGAATATAATAAAATATGAATATTTGGTGATTAAGCGTTATTCCTTACCACGTGTTGTTTTTCTGACGCGTATATTGAGAATTTGAAAATCGAAAGAGTGTGAATAAAATAAGTTTTGTGGTGTGAATGCTAATTAACTTATTGATTTCTTATTAAGAAAGTTAAATCCCCCTCTGTCATGCCTAATCTGATATGCCACAACTTATGCTATAAAAAATAAACAAATGTTATGTTTTAGGTTAAATGTTAATTAAGAGTTTTCTGACCTAAATTTTTCCGTATAGTTTTATATTCTAAAATTCAAGTATTTCTGTCGTCTTAAATTCTTTTATTAGCCTGCATTTTGGATTTTTTTAATGGGAATGTCGTTGTATATAGTTTTATTTATAATGAAATAACTTTAAATAAATTGACATAGATCAAAATATTTATAAATTTTTTTATTCTATAAATGTAAATTACTCTAATTATTTTTTCGGCAAAAAATATTTTTTCACTTTTGTTGGTTTATAATCTTGCTTTGTTTTTATGTTTTGGATTTAAATTTTGTTTGTAATCCTTTTTATGTGTTTTTTTGACAAAGAATATTGATTGGGTAATATTGAAATCAGTCGGGAGGATATTCGAAATATCTCCCTCATATATAAAATGGTTATTATATTGCTGCGCTGGTCTATAAAACTAGGAAAGAAGATTCTAGGAAGGAAGATGAATACTTACTATAGATTCTAGTGTATTTACATATAAAAGATATTCCTAATATAAGAGATCTTTCCATTATTGGGATTTATCTGTACAAAAAAAATGGTTAATGAATTAACTAATTATGTTAGCTAGAAGGTCAATATACTATTCATGTATAGAAATAGTACTTTTAGCTATCTCAATTTTAGATAAACCTTATCGGTTTATTGATATTGATATAACCCTTTAAAAGGTAAAGTGTATATAAATATCATCATCACGTAATACGTATATTTACAAGTGCATAAAGGGAAATGTTAGTGTCTTTTTTTATAATCAGATTGTTTTAGTATTAGTAATTTGATTTTCAAAAAAGGGATTAAAAGGAATTTTTACCCTAAAACGTTAGCTTTTAGGCTAACGAACGTTTATTCAAATTTATATTCAACATTATTAGGAAAGGATCTACAAGGATGTAATGAATTTAAATTTGAACATTGACAACAATGTGTCTTTCACTACTACATGATATAAATACAGAGGTATTTAAAATGTTATTCAACAAAAAATTAGCAGTTCTAGCGGTATTAGCAAGCTCAATGGTAGCTGGTTCTGCACTTGCAGCAGATGAAGTTGGTAAAAAAGGTACAACTGTAAACTTCAAAGCACAACTACGTGCAGCATCTTGTGATGTAGCTTCAACGACTGAAGGTTCAGTTATTGATTGGGGTGTTTTTACTGTTGACCAAACTTCAGGTAAACAAGTTAAAGATCAATTAGGTGCAACTAAAAACTTTGACCTAGTATTGACTAACTGTTCTAAAGCAGCTCAGACTGATGCTGATGTATTCGTACGTGCAGAAGGTAAAACTTCACTTCTATACCCAGAATATTTTGCTGATTTAGGCGCTAAATCATTAGCTGTTTCTTTAGAATCAGCTAATACTCCAATTGTTCCTAATGCTGATACAGCGCTGAAATTCTCTGGTGATGTAGCTGCTAATGGTTCTACTACTATTCCTGTTGCTGCAAAATTAATCCTGACTCAACTTAATGTTGCTCCAGATACATTGAACGTACCAGTAACTTTCACTGTTTCTTATAACTAATAAATAGTTAGCAATTAATTTGATAAGAGGCTTAGTCTTAAGCCTCTTCTTTACTAAAACTGGATATGAGTGTGATTCGATAATGCAAACATTAAAACTAACAAGTAATCGATTGAATTCTATTATGGCCTCAAAATTACATTTAATTTTACTTTTAATGTTTGTTTTAACGACTGTTGCAACACAAGTAGCGGCAGCGACTAATGGAACTGGTGGAGTAGGCTTAAACTCAACAAGATTAATCTATAATCAAGGTGAGCAGAGTATTTCAGTTAGTGCTAGGAATAATTCTAGTATTAATTATTTAGCTAAGTTTAATGTTATTAAATCAGCCAATATTAGCGATAAAAGTGCAACACCATTTAGCTTATCGCCTCCATTGGTGAAAATTGATAAGGGAACAAGCCAGGATATTAGAATTTATATGCAGCCGCATAGCTTACCTCAAGATAGAGAAACTGTGTTTTACTTTACGGCTACAATGATCCCATCAACAAACGGGCCAATCGAAGGGGCTGGTATTAATATTGGTTACAACACAATTATTAAATTATTTTACCGACCTAAAAATTTGACAATATCTCCTGAAGATGCACGCAAGGGATTAATTGTAAAGTCGACGCCTTCAGGCGTAGTGGTAGAAAATAATTCACCTTACTATATCTCACTTAGTAAGTTGAATGTAGGTAAAACTAAGATTGAATTAAGCTTACAAAAAAATAATACAATGATAGCTCCGTTTAGTTCATTTAATTATTTAGTACCTGGAGCTAAAAGCGGTATTGCTACATGGGTTGCTATTAACGATTTAGGTGGCGAGGATAAATACAGTGGCAATATACGTTAAAAATTCAAAACTACGTCATTCGATTTTATTGGTTGCTGCATTTTTTTCTACAGTATCAGTGATACATGCAGAGACAAAATTTGAAGTTAAGGGAAATATTATAAAAGGGTCATGCGCTGTTTCTGCATCGTCAATGACAGTAGAATTTCCAATGGCTATTCAAACGAATTCAGTAAAATCTGAGTTAGATGATAAAACACATGTTCAACCATTTGAGTTAAAATACACGTGTGATAGTTTTGATTTGTCAGGAAATGCTGGCGCGCCATACAATATGGTGATTAGTTTGGGAACAGGGACATCTGTTACTCAGAATAATAAAATTTACCCAACTAATAATGTCACTAATGGTGCCTTTGTTTTATATCACTGTGATGAGAGTAAACAAAACTGTCAGATAGTTGATATTAACAGCGGTGGACTTGTTCCGTTTACTGTAAAGGCAAATGGCGAAAGCTTACGTAATTTTGAAGTTGCAGTTGTTAAATTAGATGCTGCTAATTCATTAGTGCCGGGTCCTTTACTTTCAGCGGTTGATATTGTGCTAGAACAACCATAATAAAGGAAATTTAAGATGAATTTATTTAAATATAGTGGTTTTCTAACGTTAATAGCAAGTACGCTTTTTATTAATTATAGCGTAGCAGCCCCCACCAAAGGGTCTCAAACTTTTGAATTTAACTTAACGGTGCCTAAAAATACCTGCAATATTCAAGTCGTAGGTACATCTAATAACATCGTCGATTTTGGTAATGTTGCTTTAGCTAAATTGAAATCTGATTCTGCAAGTGGAAAACTAAAATTACCTTTTTCTATTAATTTATCTGATTGTAGAAGTACAAATTTCGATAAAAACTATATAACGATTGACGGGAATTTTGTGGCTGAGAATAACGGCTATCTAGACGATGCTGGAAGAAAAACTTTTGCTATCAGAATTTCTGAGAAAGAGAATGCAATGCAATCTGATGATGTTTTTTTCAATACAACAAAAAAAACAATTTGGGATAATATTTCAGAAAATAAAATGAGTAAGCAATATTATGCCTATTTAATGTGTAAGGACGGAATGAGTGATTGTTCGAATGACGCCAATATTGGTGCATTTAAAGCAACATTTACTTTAACCTATGTGTCAGATTAAGTGAGTATAGGATGTTACAGAAAATTATAGTAATAATCAGCATATTTTTTGTATCTCCATTATTTGCTGATGGTATTTCTTTAAATCAAAGCCGAGTTATTTTTTCTGCTCAAGATAATAGTCAGATCGTGCAACTGAAGAATGATACTGATGGTGCGTTGTTGGTACAGGCGACAGTATTAGATGCGGTAGATGGTAAGCAGATAGATAATTTTATCGTTGTTCCTCCATTATTTCGCTCTGAACCGAGAAGCGAATATTCAATGAGAGTCAGAAAAAATAATGTCTTACAATTACCTAAAGATAAAGAATCCATATTCTTTTTAAAGATGAGAGCGATCCCCCCCGTCGATAAAAAAAATGAAAATGAATCTAATATGAGTGTCGTTTTCGTTACTGCAATAGTGATTAAAGTTTATTATCGACCTGAAGGGATTTCTGCTCCCAAAATATCTGATTATAGAAAAGTGGTCATCGAAAAAGCAAATAATAAATGGCAGTTAAATAACCCGACACCCTATTATATGACGATTGTTGATTTTTCTTTAAATGGGAAAAAGATACAGGAAAAAATAATGATACCACCTTTTAACACATATGGTTTAGATAGGTTTGTTGCTAATACTAATAGTGTTAAAGGTAGTTGGCGTTTTGTAACGGATTACGGCTCAATTACGGATAAATTTAATTTTTAATTGAATTCATGTTCACTATTTCGATTATTAAATTTATACGATTTCAAGCGATTACTAATGATATTGTAGAGATAAATTAAGGTTAGTGGAATGGAAAACAAAATATTTAAAATTAGCGTATTGTCTTCACTGATTATTTTCTCTCTATATTCATATGGTGATGACTACTTCGACCCTAATATGTTAGAGAGCCAGTTAGGGGTTGATGCATCTCAGGTAGACCTCTCTCAATTTACTGCCACGAATAGTGTTCCTCCGGGTGAATACCATATCAACGTGCAGGTGAATAGAAATAGGCTAGGTGATAAAAAGGTCAATTTTAAAGCTAACCATAAGGGCGTCATTGTTCCTGAATTAACCCCTGCAATATTGGAAGATTGGGGGGTTAATGTTAAAGCTATATCTTCAATGAGTTCATTAGCGCCAGACACACCAATCTTGGATCTTAAAGCTTATATCCCAGAGGCAAGTGTTGTTGCTAATATCCCTAACTTAGAGTTATTAGTGTCAATTCCTCAGATAGCAATGACGAATAAAGTCGAAGGATATATTGATCCAAGTTTATTGGATAATGGTATCCCCGCGCTATTTATGAACTATTTTGCGAGTGGTAGTACTACTCGTAGTTCATCAGGACACAGTGGAACGAAAAAAAATGAAAGTTATTTTCTAAGTTCACAGTTAAGATTAAATGCAGGGCCTTGGCGTCTACGTTCAAGTGTGAACCATTCTAAATCTTCAGGAAATAGCGGACAAACTCATTTTTCTAATACTTATTTGATGCGGGCAGTACATGCCATTCGTTCAACGATTTCTATTGGTGAGCTTTCATCGGGCTCTGACGTATTTGACTCTGTTCCACTCAAAGGGATGACAATTGCTTCTGATGAACAGATGCTGCCAAGCAGTATGCGGGGGTTTGCCCCAGAAGTGCGAGGGATCGCACAATCGAATGCTCAGGTAACCATTCGTCAGAATGGTCATATTGTATATCAAACGTATGTATCACCGGGTGCTTTCGTTATTAAAGATTTGTATGCAACGGGTAATGCAGGAGACTTGGATGTTACAGTCACTGAAGAAAATGGCACAGAGAAAGTCTTTACTGTGGCGTTCTCTTCACTTCCTGTGATGTTGCGACCTGGTGGTTATAAATACGAAACCACGGTTGGTCGATATGACGGTGGCTATACTAAGCACTCAAGGCAATCTGATTTCTTTTTAGGTTCGTTTATCTATGGCTTGTCAAATAATAATACCCTTTATGGCGGGTTATTAATGGCAAAAAGTTATTTTTCTGCTGCTGCAGGGATGGGGATATCTCTGGGTTCATTCGGTGCTTTATCTGCGGATATTACGCATGCAACAGCAGGAATGGAAGGCGATTTAGGGACTCGCTCAGGTCAATCCTTCCGTATTCGTTACTCTAAAAGTATGACGAGCACCGGAACCTCGGTAGACTTGACAGCATTACGTTATTCGACCCGTTCTTACTTTAGTTTTGCGGATTTTAACAGCTATAACTATCAACTTAAAGACAATGTGGCACCTTGGCTAAACCAGCGCCAGCGCAGTAGCTTTACGACCGCACTACGTCAATCTTTAGCTGAATACGGCAGTATTTATCTATCCGGCAGTATCTATGATTACTGGGAAACGAATCGTCAAGTTAAGCAGCTTGCTGTTGGTTACAACGGTTCATTTAAGAAAATTAACTACTCAGTTAACTACACGATTGACCGTGTAAAAGATTCCCAAACATGGCCGGAAAATAGACAGATAACCATTAATGTTGATATTCCATTTAGTATTTTCTCGAATAGTGAAGTGGCTGAAAATATATACAGCACCTATTCATATCGGCAGGATAATAACGGTCGTATCAGCCAGCAAGTCGGGGTGAGTGGTGCTTTATTGGATGGTGAATTATCTTATGGGATTTCTCAAGGATATGGGAATAAAGGCGAAGGAAATACGGGCTCTATTTATACGGGTTATTCGGGATCGTTGGCATCATTCTCAGGTGGATACAGTTATTCACCGGGCAGTAAAACAATCAATGGGAGTATTAACGGAGGCGCTTTAATCCATAGCGGCGGTATCCTTTTAGGTCGTAGTATGGGTGACAGCGTGGCGATTATTGAAGCGCCTGGTGCAACAGGCGCTAAAACAAGTAACCAAAACTCAAAAATTAATGGTCAAGGCTATGCATTGTACCCATATGTATCACCCTATAATGCAAATATCATCACTATGGACGTGAACTCTTTACCTGACGATGTGATGCTAAAAGAAACGACCAAAACAGTTTATCCGGCTGCCGGTGCGGTTGTAAAAGTGAAATTTGATACGCGACTAGGTTATCAAGCCCTCTTAAATTTAAGACTGGCGAATGGAAATGGCGTACCGTTTGGTGCAATCGCAACATTAGTTGAAGAAAATGCGACCGAAGATAATACCGGTATCGTTGGTGATAATAACCAGTTGTTTATGAGCGGATTACCGGATTCTGGGAAATTGAATATTAGTTGGGGAAGTAACCAAGACCAACGTTGTGTGGCTACATTCTCTGGGCTAGATAAGATTCCAGCGACGGCTTCTCAACCAATACGTACGATTATCGCTGACTGTCGTTAAATTTATATTTATTTAGATAAATAGCTTGAAAGAGTATTGATATTCTTTATTTCAAGCTGTTTAATCCAAGGAGCAATCTGTATGGTTAACAAATTTATTTGTCACTTATCATCAACGATGTTGATTTCAGTATTATCGACGAGTGTTTTATATTCTTCTTCAGCTAGTGCATTTAATGAATTAAATGCTGGTACAGCGACACTTGAGCTAATGGGTATTATTGATCTGGATGATTCACTACCAGTGGGAACACCTTATTATCTCGATGCGCGGTTATTAGGCCCCTCCAATTTAACATTTACCCCCCCTAAGCGAGCGATTTACTCTACAACACATAGTATTGGCGTACCAACAAATCAGCATAACTATGCCTTGTGGAGTACTGACAAATTCATACTCGCCCTAACAACATTTCAGAGTGATTGTCGGGTTGGTAATTTGGCTAATGACTTTGTTAAGAATAATACAGTCTTAGGGCAGGGCAAGAAATTTGCTTTACGTTTAACGCATGTTGAAGATAGTTCATTAGTTGCTTATGTCGTACCGGCACTCAAATATGATATACAATTAGATTTACCTAAAAACCCCACACCTTCAAACATTAAATCGAGCTATTCTGGCTATCTTACTGAAACTCCACCCAGTGGGCTCATATCAGAATCTCCTTTGGAGTTAAGCTATAAAACTCATTACAACATTTGTTTCAGGCTACCTCAAACGGTTGTTATGGGGAAAGGTGGGAGTAAATCTCTTACATTCTCTGTGGGTAAACCGTTAGAAGTCTACTTAAATAAGCCCCCTAGACCAGGTAATTTTGTTATGGTTCCAACCCGATTTTTTCTGTCAACCCAAGGAGCTGACGGTAGTAGCCCACAGTTTCCAGATGTAGGTAGTGTATCAACTGGAAGTATAGGGTTAAATATTAGGACATCAGTCAAAATAGTCCGCGCATGTAACATTAAAAATGCAACAAATACTGTGATTAATAAAGTGATGGGGCGAGAAAATGCCGTCTACGAGGACTCAAAAATAACGTTTTCTTGTACGCAAGGCGGGAATCCATTATTTGTGTCTGCAATCCCAAGAGAGGGGGAGGTTGACGCTTCAAATAACACCAAATTGATGTTAACGAAAACCGATGCTGGTGAAGTAAAAGATCGTCCTTGGTTAATGGCTAAACCTTATTTAGATGGTTCGGCAACACCGACAATTGATTGTAATGCACCAGCGGCAAGTGGTCTTTTGCCTTTTGATAACTCGGATTTACCATTAAATCAAATATCAGCAGATAGTCAGGTTCCTATGAATTTAAATATCCGATGGGCTATGTGTTCAAAGGACACTGTTGCTCCCGGTAAATATAAAGGGCGTGTTGAAGTATTGGTATTCTCTAAAATTTAGTCATATTATCATATTGTGAATATTTACAAGGTTGGGAATATAAAAGGAGTACCATGAAATTTTTGTTAAAATATTTATGTTTTTTACCGATATTACCTGTGTTTTCTGCTTTTGGTAATATTCAAGATGATATTACTTTTAGGATGCTACGAAATACTTATACAGAAAAAGAAAAAAGTACTTCGGTTAAACTTAGTAATAAAGGGGAGAGATCCTACTTAGTTCAAGGTTCAATGGAGCTGCTAGATGAAAAAATTGGGAATGAGCTAATTACGGGAAAAAAGGAGGAAATTCCTTTTATTATTACGCCACCTTTATTTAAATTAGAGCCTAAGCAAAGCTACAGTTGGCGTGTGATGTTTTCAGGCGATCCGGCTAAACTACCTGCGGATAGGGAGAGTCTCTATATTGCTAAATTTAGACTGATACCTGCCACTACAAAGCCAACTATCGCTGATGGTGTTAACTCTGAATTATCAGTTATCAATGTTGTGGCAACAAAAATTTACTATCGACCAATAGCGTTTGAGAAGTTAGAGATAAAAAATGAAATCAGTAACCTTAAATTTAAAATTGATGGTGATGAGCTTGTTGTGACAAATAATTCACCTATTTATATGGCATTTGATGAGGTTTCAGTAAATTCGGTGCCTGTGGATAGTAAAGAATTATACAAGCCATTGATTCCGAAATCAGAACAAAGGTTTAAGTTACCCAAAAAAGTGTCGCCAAGTGGTAATAAAATTGAATGGGCTGTTTTAGATGAATTTGCAATGCCAACACCGAAAAGTACAACTAAAATTTAATTTAGTGTCATAATATTTTCAATATAGGTTGGCTTTTATATTCAGTCATATTTGTATTGACACGATATCGATTAGTTTGAACGGAAATGATGAATATTATTTGTAGAGACAGCTAAATGAAATACCTATTTAATTTTATATCAATGTTGTTTTTTTTTTCTCAACGTCTTCATTTCCATCAGTAAATAACTTTCGTCTAGTGATCCACGGTGGGGCTGGTGATATTACAGAGCAACATATTACTATTGAGCAGAAAAAAGCGCACGAAGAAAAACTGACAGAAGCTTTGCAAGCGGGATACGGTATCCTTGCTCAAGGCGGCGACAGTGTTGATGCCGTACAGGCAGCGGTGATCGTCATGGAAGACTCACCACTTTATAATGCAGGTAAAGGAGCCTCTTTAACGACAGATAATAAAGTGGAATTAGATGCTTCTATTATGGATGGGCGAACTCGGAAAGCAGGTGCTGTCGCGGGGGTGTCGAATGTTAAAAACCCCATCATGGCAGCTTACAAGGTCATGACTAAAACGCCTTATGTGATGATGGGCGGGGTTGGCGCTGAACAATTTGCTAAGTCTGAAGGGCTTGATATTGTAGATCCCACTTATTTTATGACTGAACAACGCGTTGAACAGTTAAATAAAGTCAAAGAAATTAGCCGTAAAATCGATCATGAGAAAGGCGCGAATGCCGCTTTATTTGTTGATCCGCTGATGTACGATTACAAATATGGAACGGTAGGCGCTGTGGCTATTGATACTCGAGGGAACTTAGCTTCCGCCACATCGACTGGCGGTAGTACCAATAAACATTATGGCCGTATTGGCGATTCACCCATTATTGGTGCAGGCACGTATGCGGATAATAAGACAATAGCGATCTCTACAACGGGGCTAGGTGAAGTTTTTATGCGTTCTGTGGCTGCTTATGATGTCGCCGCACAAATTCAATACCAAGGCATCCCATTATCTGAAGCGGGTATGAATACCTTAAATACGGTGCGCAACCTAGGTGGAACGGGGGGCCTTATCGCAATAGATAAAAATGGCAACTTTATTATGCAATTTAATACCAAAGGCATGTTTAGAGGAACAATTGCAGAAGATGGAATTCCTCAAGTGGCTATTTTTAATTCTAATAGCCATTGATTAGCCACCGCACAACCAGTTTTGAATAGTTTTCCATGTTGGCGATTTGCCTACTTAAAACAGCAATGTTAGTAGGCTTTTTTTTATTTATCTGCATAACAGGTGAACGATGAATAAGCTTCATCTTTAATAATATAAATATTATCATTCATTTTTGTCACATTAATGTAATAATTTATTTTCTCTTCTTCTAATTGAATGAAGTTAGCGAAGAGGGCTTGAGGGACGTTATCTGAGCTGGTAATAGATAATGTTTTAAAACGAATAGAGTAATTGTTTTTTTTATCAATCGATTGGTAATTAAAATAGAGCGCTCTATCAAGGCGATAGAAAACATTATTCTCTTTGACATAACCATACATATTCATTCTTCCCATATTATCACTGGTAACCAGAATACTTGTTTTTGATTTTAGCATTAGCCCGTCATCAGTACCGTTATCTTTTATCCAGAGAATATCAGAGTGACAAAGATTTACGTCATCACTCTCAGTGTGCAGGGCAAATGATGTTATTAACACTAAAGTGAAAGAAAATAAAAGCAATAAAATGTATTTTTTCATTTAAATTCTCTGATCATTAATTGATACGCAGTCGTATTGAGTATTTTTTTCCTTACAGATACTAATGGATATGTTTTTATCAACAGGTTGGATGGTGTTTAGTTCTGAAAGTAAGATAACGCGTTTAGGTTCTTGGCAGTTAACATTGTATTTATCGAGTTTCTTGTTGACATAATCGATACTATCTTTTGTTGAACTTTCCACTAAATGAACAGGAACTTGTATTAAACATTTATCTCTCTCACTGACCGTAATATAGTCATTCTCTTTCATGCTCGCGTTAGAGCTTGTTATAAAATGAAAGGCAAAAGTTAATGAAACTGAGAAGAGAGCAATAAAAGCAACTACCATATAACTACTTTTTAACTTACTTTGTTTTCTTATTTTTTTTGTATCTTTTTGTTCTGTTAATGTTAATTCTAATGGTTCATGATGCTGTGTGTTCCTTGGGGGATATTCAGTCACAGGTGGCTGACTATCAATGGGATTAGTGAGCAATTCTTCGCGACTATGCTCAATATTTTGCTGAGGGGAAGGGTCTGACAATATATAATTATTTTTACTTAAAATAATGTTGTTGTCATTGTGAACCACCATTTCTTCCTGTAAAAGGTCAGAATTGTTTTCATTAGTGATTATTTCTAATGACTCACAATCAAAGCGAAAACCTTTTTTAGGAACAGTGATGATAGATTTAGGATCTAAGCCGATGAGTTCGAATTTTTTTCTTATCTCGCTAACATAAGTATTGAGATTATTGTTTGACCCTACAAGGCCATACTCCTCCCAAACATTAGTCAGTAATTCTTCTCTTGTGGCGATTTTTGCACGTTGATTAAGAGTGATGATTTCACTCAATAAGCGTGATGCAGGCTTTGATAACTCTACAAATTTATCGCTTTCATCTTTTAAGAAAACAATACTTTTGCTTGTCTCAAAGATAAATGTATCGTTAATCAGATAATCTTTGTTATTTGTCATAAACACGGTTTGCTCTCTCTAATTCTAACTCTAGAACAGCGAAATTATTATAATCAACTGAATCAGTTTATAATTTTTAGAAAAATTTAATTAATTTATATTTTTATAAATATTTTTAATGCATATAGTCTAAATACGGATTGAATTAACTTCAAGTATATAGAAGTGAGCTTTTTTGTATCTTGCTATCAAATATATTGATCTAAGTGATGTAATGGAGTTATGGTTTGTTTTTTTATTATTTTTTAGTTTTATATTTTGTTGAGGTGCATTTTTTGTGTGTAAAAAACAATATATTTCTAAAATGTGGCTTTTGGTTAGTTAGCGGTCTTAAAAAAGGAGATTAATTGAGAGAAATCCTAAGTGATACTGCTTAATTATTAAATTGTTTTTGAAAATGTCAATTTAATAAAAATGATAAGTGCTTTTTTTTATTATTAGGCGAGAGGGAGAATATCTCGCCTAATTTAATTTTATTTAATAGTTGTATTCAATACCTAACCAGTAGTTACGCCCTTCTTCAATATACCCTTTTGTGTATTGGTATGATTTATCAAACAAATTGTTAATTGATAAATTTATAGATAAACCATGATTTAGATCATAATCCATGCGAATATCTGTTTTTGCAAAACCGTGAATTTTGTCATCTTTATCAATATAATTAAAAGCCCAGCTTCTTGCTTCTTCTGTTGCCGTGATACTGAGAGATTCATATGGGGTAAATTGCACCCAAGCAAAAGCTTTATGTGTTGGCAATTCCGCAACATGTTTCACACTTTTATGTTTGGGATCTGCATGAATATAGCTGTAATTTATGCCTACACTCATCCAATCGGTGATTTCTCCATGAGTGCCTAGATCAATACCAGCATAGTTAATTTTACCGCTATTACGATTTTGATATACGTCAGAACCTGCCACGCTATCATAATACATATGGTGTGCCATAATGGCGTCAGAGACATGATTATAATAGGCGCTAGCATTATAAAACCAAGTTGGTGTGATATGGCCTTTATAAGTGGCATCAAAGGTCAGCGCGCGTTCTGCATCAAGATGAGGGTTAATGATGAAGCTGTCATTATTTTTCATCTTGTTTTTAGTATAACGCTCTTTTTGTGTTGGGAAACGGCTCCGATCTGAAACCGAGAGCTGGACGGTGTCGCTATTTTCTAAGTGGTAACGAGCCATGAATTCCCAGTTAAAAGCCTGCTGGTGGTTATCTTCATAATTCTCAATGCCAGTCACTACATTCTTGTTATTGTATAAATAACGTTTTCCTTCATCACTGCGACGCCAGTCATAACTTATCCCACCAATAATATCGAGCTTATCCGTTGCGACCCATTGATATTCGGTGGCGATTGACCATGTTTGATCTTGATAGCGGTCATAAGGAACGACTTTATTGCTACGTGCGCGATGGGTATCTTCTTTCCAATGCGCCGCAAAAGATAACATGTCTAATTCACGTAACGTAAAGTCCACTCGCATATCAATACCATTACTGTAATCATCATAATGGCTGTAGTTGTACTTGCCGTCTTTATAGTCTTGAACGGATTTATATTGGTGCAGCGTATTTTTGAACTTATCGTGATAGAGTCGACTTTGTAAGGCAATATCACTGGTGAGTTGTGTGGTGCCATTAAAGTAAAGACTCTCTTTATTATATTCTGGCCATTGCCAAATTTGTTGTTTCTTATTATCTGCACTTGGCGCACTATTTTTATCACCATCTTGTTTTAAATAAGTCAGCACATATTCGTCAGTTTCACGTGGTGTCCAACCCATCTTTAGCGTTAGGCGTTTATCATCAGTTGCAGAGTTAGTGCGTCTCCCATGGCTCCCCGCCAACGGATTATTATCAGCGGAATGAGGTAATCCCATAAACCGTTGCTGATATTGACTACCGCTGACTTGAATAAAGCCAAGGTCGTTACGTCCACCCAAGCGGGCACTCATATTATGTGCATTATCTGCACCCCGAGCAAAACCTTGATTCAGGTTAATATTCACTTCAAGAGGTTTTTTCGGTGTTGCCGTTGTTAAGTTTATCGCGCCCCCCATCAAGTTTGGGCCTTGCAACAGAGATGTATACCCCGTGGATAACTCGACGCTTGCGAGTTCACTGGTCATAAAACGCCCGAGGTCTAATGTGCCATCATAGGGGACGTAGGTTGGGATGCCATCGAAAAAAACAGGTATTTGGCGACTGTCGAAGCCACGCACATTCACCTGAGTTTCATTACGATTACCTGATTTTTGAATCACAACGCCTGGCATGGTATTCAGGGCTTGTGCAACATTCGTTCGATTTAATTGTTGCATTTGCGATTGTGTAATGACATTCGCATCAGCAGCAAGAGGCGTACTCCAAACCGTCATGACATCACGGCTTGTTTGGTCTTCTGTGGCGGCGAAACTCGATGCTGTGAATAATGCCATCCCAATCAAATAGCTAATCTTTTTTATTTTCATAGTTAAATTCCAGTTGATTAAATGCAATGTATAACTTTTTATATAACGATATTGGTGTTTATTGATAAGCGAGATCATCCATCAAATTAGGTGGATGATGCTCTGGGTTTGTATGATTGCTAGGTTCACGCTACGGAAATTTTTACCTTAATGTCTCTCGGTGGGGCGTAGTAGGGAGCCGATGTGACAAATAAAGAAATGCCTGTTTGCGCATATTCTTCTATGGTTTGTAAATTGATGCCACCGGCCGCGGATAAACGGCACAAGCTGTTTTGTTTATAAATATCTTGCTGTAACTGGCGGATTTGTTGTGGCGTAAATTTATCTAATTGCACAATATCAGCCCCTGCTTGAATGGCTAGATTCGCTTGTTCGATATCATCCGCTTCAACAATAATCTGCTGTTCGGGCGCGGCAATTTTTAATGTATTAATATGTGCATGCCAGTCATTAGGTGCTGCGAGACAATTGCGATGATTGGTAAATAATAAAATACTTTCAGCACAGCCTGCTCGATGAATCATTGCGCCGCCTGCCAGTATTGCGGTGAGGGCAAATAATTTTGTTCCTGGTACGGTTTTTCTTGTGCAGGCTAATTGTGCATTGGGCTGGTGGTGCTTAAGTATAGAAACCATTTGGTGGGTGTAGTGGCTGACTCCGCAACACCATTCAAGTATATTTTGTACCGCTTTCCATCCTTGATGAAGAGCTTCTACAGCGCCTGTGGCCTTAATTAGGCCGCTATTCTCTGCAACGATTTCACCATCGCGAAAATAGCCTTGGCAATCAAGACCTAATTTCTTGAGCATTCGTAAGGCGATTTCAATACCACTAATACAACCACCTTGTGTAGAGGTAAACGTCATAGTACCTCGTTGGTTGTGTAGACCTAAAGAGCGTGTGGTTAAATCACCATACAGAATATCATCAAGGAGCAACTGATCGATTATGCTATCAGAGAGATATATCATAGTGTAAGACTCGCTTCATCGACCACGTCCCACGAGACCATCGCCCAATTACGTGAAGGATAAGGGATGCGTTTTCCTGAGCTGATGTGCTGTGCATAGTATTGATGTAATTTGGTTATCTCGTCAGTGGTTAAGTTTTTTAGTGACCAATTGACGCTATCGACAAAAGCATCGACACTCGCGAAGCCGCTATTATCGGAGCTATTGATAAAATCAACGCGAGCATTGATCCCCATCTGATGCAAGATATTAACTGCATAGATATAAGTTGGCAGGCGCACCACTTCACGACCAATAGAGTGAATGATATTCTCATCAATAAAGGTTGGGTTCACGGTATGGGTTGTGTAAACGCGTAAGTTGGCTTGGCGGTTAAGCTTCAGTAAAGCAGCTTTAAGGTCATCGACTAACGTTGAGCGTGATGCAATCGCGATATCGACTTTTGGTAAGTGAGTCCAATCGTCTTCCCATGCTAATTGTTCGAATTGCGCATTATTAATATTCAGCGCGCTAGCGCGTTCTCTGGCCGCGTCTAACATGCCTTGGCTGTAATCAATACCGATGACCGATGTCAATTGGTTTGCAAGGTTTAAACACACAGAACCGGGGCCACATCCAACATCGAGTAGTGTTTTTGCATCTGTAAAATCCATTAACTCACGAAAATGTATTAAATAAGGGTCGTGTGGATTTGCACAAGTTTGTGCCATTTTTTGGGCTTTTTTATCCCAATGCTCGGGTTCTTTACGTGAACGTTGTGCCTTTTGCATATGATCTTGATACATTTTGGCAAAATCTAATTGGTCAATAAGCATAACTGTGGCCTTAGCAAGTAAAATGAGTAGGAAACTGAAAATGAGTAGCAATACTCTTTTCGTCAGTAGAATAGAGTTTTGCTAAGTTAGTGAGTGTTAACATACTCTGAGCTGAACCTTGTCTTGCTCCATACGCTTTATCAAGCAAAATGACGTTATCGGCGATAGCGGCAGCATGTTGTGGATGATGAGTTGACATGAAAATGGTCATTCCATGCGCTTTTAATTGTTCAACTTGTGTTAACAAACGAATTTGGTTGCCAAAGTCTAAACTCGCGGCGGGTTCATCCATAATCAGCATAATTGGGTTTTGGATTAAGGCGCGGGCTATCAATACTAACTGTTTCTCACCACCACTGAGTGTGCAGTATAAACGTGATTCAAGGTGAGCAATGCCCAACTTGTTGAGTTGCTGTAATCCCAGTGTGCGTTCTTTGGCTCTAGGCGCTGAAAATAATGAAATATGAGGGCTGAGTCCCATCATCACCATATCAATAACAGTAAAGGTGAAAGGCGTATCATGCGCTTGAGGTACGTAAGCGATCACTTTGGCGATATCGCTTGATTTATAAGTGCTGAGCGGTTTTTCTTTTAATAAAATACGCCCTTCAATAGCAGGTATAAGTCCTAACAACGTTTTCATTAAGGTTGTTTTACCACAACCATTGGCCCCGAGAAGACATGTTATTGCGCCCGTTTCTAGTGCTAAGCAAAGTTGCGTTAAAATCGCTTGACGATGATAGCCAATAGCCACGTTTTCTAAGGTTATCAGGTTCATTTGACTCTCCGAGTTTGCAACAGGATAGCCAAAAAGAAAGGCGCACCGACAGCCGAGGTTAATATACCAAGGGGCAGTTCAATGGCGGCGATGCTACGTGCTAATGTATCGGTGATAAGTAGCATAATCGCCCCTATAGCCATAGAGGCTGGTAACTGATAGCGAAAGTTAGCGCCTACTATCATTCTAGTGATATGGGGAACGATTAATCCAATCCAACCAATAATTCCCGCAATTGACACTGCACTCGCAGTAATTAAGGTGGCGGAAATAATGAAGACCGCCCTCAGCAAACTGACATTAATACCTAAGCTTTTTGCTTCTTCATCGGAGAGGCTGAGTAAATTCATTCTCCAGCGCAGCAGGAGTAGTGGGATAATGCCCAGCAGCATGATTGGGAAGGCGGAAAGCAGGTCATGTTGTGTGATCGATGAAAGTCCACCTAATAACCAAAAAGTAATCGAAGGCAGTTGTGTATAAGGGTCAGCTAAAATTTTCATAAGAGAGATGGCAGAACCACATAGCGCGCTGATCGCCACCCCCACTAAGACGAGGGATAAGATAGGATCATGTTGGCGTGCCATTCGAGCGATCAAGCAGACTAAGGTCACGGCGAGTAAACCGCCGATAAAGGCAGCTAACTGGATATAGACCAATGATTGCCCTAAAAAAATGGCAATGACGGCACCCACCCCAGCGCCAGCAGATACCCCTAATATATCAGGCGAAACCAACGGGTTACGAAACATACCTTGATAAGCAGCGCCTGCAATGGCTAGCCCGCCACCGATGATGATGGCAGCTAATGTTCGAGGAAAACGAATTTGCCAAAATACAGTAGCAGTACGTGGGTCATCAATCGTTGTGGAAGTACTCAGTTCAGCCATCAATAAATTGAGGAACTGGTTAAATGTTAGTGAATACTTACCACTGTTTAATGCTATGACAAAACAGATAATAAAAACCACTAAGAGTAGACCCGATATCATTACGCGACTCATGACATTTCCAGCAATTTATCAATTTGGGCGTCAGTCAGAGGTGAGTGATAAAACAGATGGAAAAATTGTTTTATGTCATCACCAATGATTGATTCTACGTGTTGATCAAAATGACTTTGTAAACGGCGCATGCCTAACAAGCGGTTAATGCCAGGAGGGCCATCAATCCAACCAAATGGCAGACCACCAAAAGTCAGCAAATGCTCAGAGGAGACTGCATGCAAGCCTTTCCATAATGTTGAATGCCTAATAAACTCAGCGGCTTCCGGATATTGCGTAATGATAATGTCAGGGTTCCAATCATACAGCTGCTCCATAGAAACTTCAGTTAAACCTTTAAAGTTAGGGATGTCGACAACATTGCGTAAACCCAATATTTCTATAGCTTCAGTATGAATCGAGCCTTTAGTACCTGTTTGTAGCCCTTTGGCCCCTCTGGCTAGATAGAAACTAGGCGCATTAGCATGGTGTTTTTCAGCAAAGGTTTTGGCGTCTTGGAGATAATGTTGGGCAACCTCACTTAGTTGTTTGGCAGGTTGCTGAACCTCTAATAATTCACCTAATTGGCGTAACTGCTGTGGTGAATCATGCAGCCCTCCTGCAATCAGCAAATAAGGAATTCCTGTTTGTTTCGCGATTTTTTCGGCTTGAGAACGATAGGTATCGTCAATATTACCAGTGTCTATAATCAATTCGGGGTTATAATCAATCAGCTTTTCTAGCGATAATGTGCTACCACGACCCGCTAAGCGTCCGTATATAGGTAAATTTCGCCATTGCTTAGCGAATAAATGAGAATGGCCTTTTTGTAAATTAATTGAAGAAAATCCCACCATTTTTTCAGGTGCTAAAGCGAACAACAGCAGATCAGAAGGCGGACCGGCACTAATGACGCGCTGGATTTTACTTGGCTGGGGGATGACACCAAATAGTGCTTGTTCGACGTGATTATTTCTCTTCCCATAGGCAGGAAAATAATAAAGTGCCATGAACGCTGCACAGGATTTGATAAACTGTCTGCGGTTAATTCCCATAGTATTAAAAATAAGGTTCGTTATATTTATTGGTATATAGCGCGGAAAGTTAGCGAAGTCATACCTTAGAGTCAACCACAAAAGAGACATTAATAGGAAAACTCGACTATTCTGTGATGTAAATCAGTAACAAACATTGCTATCCATAAAAAGATCGCTGAACATAGTCTTAGACATTGCATGTGCTAGAAATATTGGAATATATGAAGAAAAAAAGACCCTCACTACAGGATGTTGCCGACAAAGTCGGTGTCACGAAGATGACCGTTAGCCGCTTTCTACGAAACCCTGAGCAGGTTTCTGAAGTGTTACGTGGTAAAATAGAGCAAGCGGTTGATGAATTAGGCTATATTCCAAATAAGGCACCGGATCTGCTCTCCAATGCAACGAGTCACGCTATTGGTGTGCTATTACCCTCGTTAACTAACCAAGTTTTTGCGGAAGTCATTCGTGGCATTGAAGCTGTGACAGATCGTCATGGGTACCAAACAATGCTAGCGCATTATGGCTATCTCCCCGAAAAAGAAGAAGAGCGCCTCACTTTTTTACTCTCTTATAATATCGATGGGGTCATTTTAGCGGAACGTACCCATACAGAGCGAACGCTCAGGATGTTAAAGACAGCAGGGATCCCTGTCGTTGAAATCATGGATAGCGTTTCTCCATGTCTCGATGTTGCGGTTGGTATTGATAACTTTGAAGCCTCACGACAAATGACGGCGGCAATGTTAACTCGTGGATGCCAACATGTTGTCTATCTCGGAGCCCGTCATGATGAGCGAACTGTGATTCGTTTACAAGGTTATGAGCAAGCTATGCGTGATGCTGGTCTCGAGCCGCGTAATGTGATGACACAGGTGAGCTCTTCTTATTCATTAGGTGCTAAGCTACTTCATGATTGCATACAAAAATACCCTGAAACAGATGGTTTATTTTGTACCAATGATGACTTGGCGATCGGGGCGATCTTTGAATGCCAACGCCTTGGTATTAAAGTGCCGAATGACTTAGCCATCTCAGGCTTCCATGGCCATGATGTTGGCCAAGTGATGACACCGAAATTAGCCAGTATTCTCACCCCTAGAGATAGTATTGGACGTAAAGCGGCCGAAGTCTTACTGGCGCGTATTAATGGTAAAAAGTTACCACAGACGTTATTTGATGTTGGTTTTGAGTTACTACCAGGTGAAAGTATTTAGAATTCAAAAATGATGCATCACATTAGTGAGAGAAGCATCACAGATCTCTTTATTTTCCCATAAAGATAATTGCTAAAAATAACAGCGCTGCCGATAATGTTACTGGTAACTGTTACCGGTAACAATCGAATGTCTACTATCGGTAAACAAAAAAATAAGTACCTTTTATTATTTAACACCTGAGGAGTTTCCAATGAGTGATACCCAAACACAAAATTATACATTTGTTTTCATGGGGGTATCGGGTAGCGGTAAATCGGCAGTCGCGAACGGTGTCGCTCAAAAAACCAATGCGGTTTTTTTAGATGGCGACTTTTTACATCCGAGAGCGAATATTCAGAAAATGTCTTCTGGTCATGCATTAAATGATGAAGACCGTCAGCCTTGGCTTGCCGCATTAAATGACGCTATTTTTGCTATGCAGCGGACTAACCCTATTTCTCTCGTTGTGTGTTCAGCACTGAAGAAGAGTTATCGCGATAGATTAAGAGAGGGAAATAAAAATCTCTATTTTATCTACCTGAAAGGGGATGCAGAGCTCATTGCGGAACGTCTCAAAGTACGTAAAGGTCACTTTTTTAAACCTGAAATGCTAATTTCACAATTTCAGGCATTACAAGAACCTACATTAGAAGAACAGGATGTTCATGTTATTGATATTCGCCCATCTCTCGATGAAGTAATTGAGAATACTTGTACAGCTATTCACCAAATCGTATCTGGAGGCAATCCATGAACCCCCCTGTTGAAGCATTAAGCACGCTCACTTTAGTTCTGACGGCCGTCGGCTCGGTTGTCTTATTATTGTTCCTTGTCATGTATGCACGTTTGCATGCCTTTGTTGCACTGATGATTGTATCGATTGGTGCAGGGCTATTTTCAGGTATGCCAATTCAAGATATTACGGCAACGATGCAAAAAGGTATGGCAGGAACGTTAGGCTTCTTGGCGATTGTTGTCGCATTGGGCGCCATGTTCGGTAAAATTTTACATGAAACCGGTGCACTCGATCAGGTTGCAACGAAGCTACTGAATTTGTTCGGTGAAAAGCGAGCTCACTACGCAGTTGGTATCGCTGGGTTAATTTGTGCATTACCACTCTTTTTTGACGTTGCCATTGTTCTCTTGATTGGGGTGGTATTTGCGGTGGCAAACCGTACGGGCCATAACGTTGTTCGTATGGCAATTCCTTTATTTGCTGGGGTCGCAGCCGCCGCGGCTTTCTTGTTGCCAGGCCCAACCCCCATGTTGGTGGCTTCGCAAATGGGAGCAGACTATGGTTGGATGATCCTGATTGGCTTGTGTGCGGCAATCCCCGGAATGCTACTTGCGGGCCCTTTATTCGGTAGCTTTATCAGTAAACACGTAACCATCGATATTCCCGCTGATTATCAAGCGCCAAACATGGAACATGGCAAAATGCCTAGTTTTGGCTTTAGCCTGAGTTTAGTCTTGTTTCCGCTGGTTTTGGTGGGTTTAAAGACCATTGGTACCCATTTTGTTGAAAAGGGTTCGAATCTTGAGCATTGGCTAGAGTTTATCGGACATCCATTTACTGCTTTGCTGCTTGCGTGTTTGCTGGCTATCTATGGTTTAGGTTTCCGCTATGGCATGAATAAAGAAAAAGTGATGGAAGTGTGTTCAGCCGCGATTCAACCCGCAGGTATCATCTTATTAGTCACCGGTGCGGGTGGTGTGTTTAAGCAAATACTCGTTGATTCAGGGGTGGGTCCTGCTCTAGGGGATTCATTAATCGGTGCAGGTTTACCGATCGCAGTCGCGTGTTTTGTGCTGGCAGGTGCTGTTCGTGTCATTCAAGGTTCGGCAACCGTGGCGTGTTTAACGACCGTGGGTCTAGTCCTGCCTGTGATTGGTGAATTAGGGTATTCAGGTGCACAGTTAGCCGCGCTTGCGACCTGTATTTCTGGTGGTTCTTTAATCCTCAGCCATGTGAATGACTCTGGTTTCTGGTTATTTGGTAAATTCACCGGCGCAACTGAAGCTCAAACATTGAAGACTTGGACCGTCATGGAAACCATTCTGGGTACGACAGGTGCCATCGTGGGGATGATTTTCTTTGCCTTCTTATAATTTAGATTTCTAAGTAACAGTAACCCGTTCAATTTACTCTGATAGTCAGAGGGGATTGAGCGGGTTTTTGATCGTTAATACTGTCTATTAAAACGGTAAGCTTGAGCCAGTGCAGTACCGAACTCTGTATTTTGCAGCTCTTCTAACTGACTTTGTAATAGTTCATCCCAATCTTCATTAGGATTGACTATGACGAATAAAGGACGTTAATTTTCTAGTATTCCTCTAATAATCCGCAATTGTTGAGGGCAGGCATCGCGACAGGATAATTATTAGTAAGCCTTGATGACTCTTTGCTGAGTTTGAGAGTCTATAGCGACTCTTGAAGGGGGGAACGTGCGATATCTTAAAGGTTGCAATCAAAGATGGCGAGAAAGTTTCTCGCCACCTTTGATTTGATTAGTTTAACATTTGGCTAAGTTGACGATAGAGGCCTTGGGCGCTCTTCTTATAGCCATCGGCAGATAAATGCACGTTATCGGGTCGTGCAAGGTCTTGTGCTGCCCATGAGCGTATTGAACAAGGCCCACCCATAAAGGCTTGCCAATCCCAAAACAGAGCGTTTTCTTGGGCTGCGACAGTTTTTTGGATTTTGATCACATTGGTTAGGTGAACAGGCATTTTCGCTTCGCAGCTCGGCGCATTGCTAAATTTGATGGAATCATTAGGTCCAATCAGCAGAATTACGGCTTCAGGCATACGCTGGCGTATGAGATGAATTTTTTCACGGAGACTTTGCTGATAGGCCACTAAATCCAGATTGTCGTTAAATGCTTCATTGGTCCCATAGGCTAAGACCACCATATCCGGTGACATCTGTGCTAACGTATCCACCCATTGTGGTTGCCATTTATCGAACATATTGATGGTCGCCCCATTAATTCCTATCGCTGATAACATCACGCCAGGATGATTGGCACGTAGCAACCAACCCCCTAATTTAAGATTGTTATCCTTGCTCACCGTCACGTCAGACGGTAGCTGAGTGCTAACAGGGGAAGAAAAACGCCAAGAGTTCCCTGTTGCTGGTAATGCGATAGGAGACGATGAAGCTGGAGAGATACTCATCTGGCTACCCGAGGTGTTTTGGTACAGAGCCTGTAACTGATACGTCCCATTAGCCACCTGTAATGGCATTAATTGTACAGAGCTCTGTGAAGCCATGGGTAGAGCGATTAAGCCTCCAAGAGGGTAGTCAAATCGTTCATCTTTACGGCTACTGAACAGTTCCCATTGATGCTTATCACTTTTACGATTGATAGTCGCGGTACGCTGTCCGGGTATTGAGATGGCAGGAACAAATCCTGGGCCAGCATCACCATAATGTTGCTGGAACATCGTTCTTAACTCACCACTAAAAAAGTCAGCGGCAGTATGAGAATCGCCAATTTGGACAATATGAACCTGCTGATTACCTTGCTTGAGCTTATTGGCAAACTGCTGGAGATTCGGCTCCCCATTATTGATAAGCTGCCCTTGAACATCCACATTGATGGATGTTCTATGGCCTGCCGAGCCGTGACGTGTCTGCTCTGTATCCTGCTGACAAGATAATAAGCTGAGTGATAACAATGCGATGGCACTAGCTGCCGCTAATTTGGACTTGGCCTGACGCAGTTTGTTTTGCTTCATGAAGAACCTTTTCTTCCTCTTCAAAATGAATTAATGAAAACACTTTTTCCGCAATCGCTTGTTGTCCTTTGGGACTGAAATGGATCCCATCACCACTTCTAAGCTTAATTTTGCTGCTTTCATCGCCGAAATAATCAGAGTAAGTCAGGTCCTTGTATTTAAAGACATCATTGACAGAAAAATAAATTTCGCCATTATTTTTGACTTCGGACTGGTAGAGATCTCTTAGGAACTGCATACCTTCTGATAGGCTCGTTTTACGCATGTTGGGAGGGCCAACCCAAATAACATCAACATGATGTTGGCGCGCTGTCATTAATATATCATTAATGCGTGAACGGTACACCTGCTCCCACATTTCACTTTTAAATTTCACATACTTATAACCCGTATCGGGTGGCATATCCCATGGGTCATTAGGACCGAGAAATACAACTAATACTTTGATTTTAGGGTTTTTATTCAATGTGTCCGCAATCGTTTGTGGCCAATTAAAAAAGCGCGGATAAGCAAGGCCAGTACTTTGCTTACTAAGATTAATGCTATCTATATTATATTTTTTCAATAGCATGTTCTTCACATGTGGTGCGACCCCTTGCATCATTGAGTCGCCCGCAAACAGAACTTGGTCACCTTTTTCTAATTTCGCGATACTTTTGGGGACAATAGGATCGTTTTGCAATACGGTTATTGGACTGACCCCTTCCGTTTGCAACGATGCTCTTTGCTGTTGGCGTTTCAATAGCTCAGGAAAGGTCACTGACAATGATTTTGCAGGATAAATATAACCATTTAGAAAATGTAATCCAACTTGATAACCTTCAGGAAAAACAGCTTTACTGCGAGCAGAAGCATTAGCAAGCGCCTCAGCTTCTTCGACGTCTTTGGCATGCTGCCCCGAAGCGTGGTAGGCAAAGGTACTTCCCGCAGCCAGCGTACCATCATACAAATAAGCACCATAATCCCAAACAGGATGACCTGACATGCCAGCCCAAGGTGGATCTCGATGATATTTTTGTTGCCAGAAGCGTTCTAATGAGGCTTGATTCAGCCAAATTAATAATATTCCTGCTACCAAAACAATAAAAAAGACTTGTCCGGTTTTTATTAGATTTTTTTTAAACTCAGAAGTTAGCATAAATAAATCCCGGCATCCCAGAAGGTGAAAGCATAAACATAATCGTTAGTACAATAGCCAGTGGTATAGGGTAATAATACCAAGCAATATTTTGGTATTTCCTTGCAACATAATGATACGACTGGACGAAATAGGGATAAAGCAACAGTAAAGCCCAAAATGCGACCAATAAACCAATACTTGCCCTAATGGAGGCAATAAGGTCAGGAGAGGCGAACTGTGACACCATCATTAATGCATCATCAAAAGTTTGGCTACGGAAAAATATCCAAGCAAAACAGACAAAATGGAATGTGATGATCCGCGATAATAGCGTTGTGACGGTTTTATTAGGAAAGCTTTTTGTCCACCCTAACTTTTCCATACATAAATTCTTAAGGTTAAGCAGTACGATCCCTAAGCCGTGTATTGCTCCCCAAATGACAAAGGTCATCGCTGCACCATGCCATAGTCCTGAAATTACCATGGCTAAAAAGACATTGGTGTTCATACGGCTGAAGCCTTTTCGATTGCCACCTAATGGAATGTAGATATAGTCGCGAATGAAGGTTGATAGGCTAATGTGCCAGCGAGCCCAAAACTCTTTTAAGTTTGCGGCCATATAAGGGGCATTAAAGTTCACAGGAACGCGGAAACCTAATAGTAAGGCGATACCTGTGACTAAGTTAGTATACCCCGAAAAATTAAAATAGATGTTCCATGCATAAGCATAGGTAGCAACTAAGATTTCGCCTGCCTTGAAACCTGCCGGGGCATCGAACACGGGGTTCACAAAGTTTTCAGATAAATAAGCACTAAAGAGAAACAATTTAACCAGCGCTAATGAAATCAGCAAAATTGCTTTTCTAGCATCGAGTATCTCACGACTCTCTGTTTGGATCTGGGGAATAAAATTTTTAGCGCGGTTGATGGGGCCTGCAACAATACTAGGAAAAAAGCTCAGGTATAGCACGACATCAAAAAAGTCCGCTTTAGGAATTTCTTTACGACATACGGAAACGGTATAGCTTACAGAATGGAATGCATAAAAAGACAGTCCAAGTGGAGCTAATAATTCGATAATAGGCAGCCCGACATTAAGGCCTAATTTATCGAAAGTTTGTTGGAGTGTTTCTTGAAAGAATGAATAGTATTTAAACGCAGTAAAACAACCGATGATGCCAAGCGCGAGGAGTGTAAATACCCATTTGTTGGAAAGCCAATTCGAAACCCAATTAGTGAGAAAATAAATAAAGAGGGTATAGCCGAATAATATATAGGCGAAATCAGGATTAAATGAATAAACAAAAAAATAACTCGCGGTAATTAATAGCCCATTTTGAAGCTTTGCACTAGGCTGGCAACTCCAATAAATGAGGAAAAACACCAAAAAAGAGCCAAGAAACTCGAATGAGAAAAAATTCATATAAGACTCAGGTTGTTAATTATTGTTGTATACTCGTTAAGGCCGAACTGTAGCGTGACTGATAGAGGAGACTCTCGAATCGTCGACATCCACATGTTTTCTCGATCCTTTACCTCGATTGTTTAGCTGCATCTCGAATCATTTGAAGTATAAATGAATATTTACATCATATTAATAATCAGCATTGTTGCAATAAGAAAAAATCCACTTTATAAAAAAGTGGATTTTTAGTAGGAACGTGTACCTGGTGATACAAATTAAATACGATTTGATGCCGTTTTTTGAGCCTGTGTAATCAGTTCTTCATTGCTCACGTACATCTCTTGTAGATAGCGGTTATAAGATGAACCTAACTGTGAATACCCTTTCATATCATTGATAAGTTTTGTTGTATCCAACTCATCTTTTGATAGACGCTGTTTCGCTCTAGACGAACGTAGCGACTCATAAGCATTGTGAGTATTCATGTTCTTCATGTAGGCTGAAACTGTTTCTTCAACAGAATCATATGCGGAATAGCCTTTAATCTTTCCTTGTTTTAGTTGGCAACCGCTGCCACATCTCATACCAAATAGGTTACCATTTTGCTGTGCTAGCTGTGATGTTCCCCAACCTGACTCCGTCGCTGCTTGAGTTGCAACCAAATGGGTAGGCATGATATCAACACGGCTCAATAGCTTATCCCAATTCATTTTATTTGGGGTGGTACAGGTCATACCGTAGCTTTTACAAATTTGAGCAAGACGGCGTAGCTCCTGAGCGCTCCATTTTTTATTCGAGCGAACAGAAAGTAACCATTTACGTTCCGCCATTATTTCTTGATTGACCTTTTCAATCACTGGGACAATCGTTTTTAAAAACGCTTTCTTACGTGGTGTACCGGACGGGTATTTTCGCAAATCAGGCAGAGAGGTTTGAGCCTGATTTGAGCTCTGCACGGCCTTGTGAGAATACTCTTTCTTGAGTGTGGTACTGGTACTTGTTGAGCCGAAACTCAAACCCGAAAATAACAATAACAGTAAGAAAGCGAAGACGGCGTTTGTCCTCATCGTTCGAGAGGGCATTTGCTTCTCCTAATTTCTCTGAACAAAAATCGAGCGAATAGTAGCAGAATAATTTTGGGGGAGCTACTTTTATCCGGCTGACTTTAGCTAAATTACTGTATTGTTTTGTCTTTAAAGTGTATCTTTTGTATTTAATTGATTTAAAATCAGTTTTAATTCCTTTTTTTTGTGTTTGATTTGAAATTAATAAATAATTCTAACGTTTATGCGAGTGAAAACATGTTACTTATCCTAAATGTGGTCAAAATACATGCAGTTACATGAGTTATTATGGGGTTAATTTGGTTATTTATTAAGCGGTTGGTGGCCTATTTTTTAGGCAAAATAAGAAATTTAACCGTTTGTCAGAAGATGAAGATACAAAAATGTCTCTTTGTGTTGATTCGATATTAAACGAAAAAGTGTGTCGTGTTGAGGAAAGGGTAGGCTAAAAAGTGTTCAATCGTACAATTTCTACCTACCTTTAAAAACGGTCAAAATGATAATATCTGTTGCTGCTGATCTTGTTGTTTTGCTGCTTCAGAGAGCGTTGAAAAATCAGCCACTGTCCAGTATGTCTGCGGAGTCGGTAAGTGTGCCATTTTTGATGTAGGTAATAACCTAAATTGAGCAAGCTCTTGCAAAGAATATCCTTGATATTCATTAGGTAAGCTTAAACGTAAGCTTTCTGTTGGCACCATTTGCAAAGGCATTAAAGGATAGCGGTTATCGCTAGTATCATAATCGCGAGTTAATACGAGGAATTTTTCAGGAACGCGCTGGTAGCTATTCCACCACAATCCATCGACTCTATCGAACATAGCGCGGGTCTGTAGCTTAGTATTGGCACCAAGTTGTTCCAATGCCGTAGGGAGTATATCTTCCATAGATTGGGAAAATAAAGGCAGTGACTGGGCTCTACCTTGTAAGATCAGTGTCATGGATAGGCGAGCGCCGAGTAGATTGGAATATAAATCCTCCGGAGAAAAAGCAGAAATCCCTTCTGAAAAACCGGGCACAGATTGATAGCCATACCATTGGGCTATTTCATGCCAAGCGGCAAGTTGGAATGCGAGCTTTGCAGCTAAGTAAGCACTGAGAGTATATCGCTGTTCGGTGGAAACCGGTGGTGTAAACGGCTTAAAAACAATTTGCCTGCTAGCGAGTTCGTCACTTAATTTGAGCGTCCAGCTTTCACCGAGCCTTGGATAAATTTGGCTAAACAAAAAGATGGTATAGTCAGCAGTGTCTCTAACATGGGAAATATCAATGAATCCCCCTTTATCCGTGTATAAAAGGCCCACTTTTTCATCACTGACGCCCATTAGTGCGGCGGTAGCACCTAAGAAGCTATCATTGTAATGATGTTCACCTAATTTATCGGCTTCAACAATATTATCGATAGTGTAGAAAGGAACTGGGATCCCCCAAAGTTGTGCTTGCAGGTCATAGCCAAAAGCACAACAGGCGCGTAAACCTTGAGGTGGTTCTAAAGGCTCAAGGACAGGCCATGACTGTGACGCAAATTCATGAGTATCACTATTAAGTTCAGGTGATACAGCCGCAAGTTTAGAAGGTGCACTATTTTGACAGGCTGTGAGCAACAGAATACCAATAGTGACTATTAATGGTTTCAGCATTAAAACGCTTCCCCTACTTGGAAATAGAAACCTGTGCTATTACGGCCGACACCAAAGTCGAGGCGTACATTCATTCTAGGTTTGAATTCAAATCGATAGCCGACACCGACAGTCGGCAGCCAATGGCCTTCACCTAATTCAGATGGACTGTCACTCATCGTTCCAGTACCGAGCCAACCAACGACACCATGACGCCAATCAAGTTTATGCCGTAGTTCTAATTGGGTCGTAAAAATGTTGTTATCTCGATAGCGCCCTTCGTAATAGCCTCGCATACGATTCGTGTTACCTAATAAAGAGAGTTGATTCCACGGTACTTCACCAGTGGTAAATCGTGCGTAGTTATCAAGTGCAATGACGGTTTTTTCTGTTATCTCATGATAATAAGCATACTGTAGTTGTGTACTCTGAAAACGCGTATCGCTGCCTAGGCTAGGGGAAAAATAGGTATAGATGGCTTCAAAAGTCTGCCCGTGGTGAGCGTTAGGTAAGAAATCGCGTGTATCATAGCTAAAATAAGCACTGATACCTGAGTTGATCACTGAACGACCCCCAATAGCTTGCTGAAAATAGCGTTTAGCACCTTCATCAGGATCACTCGCATTAATAGAGGAGAACTGCCAACCTAATCCCACATAGGTAGCATCTGCCAGACGATATAGCGCTCGGGGCGTTATTTGGAATTCTTGGGAATGATACTTTTCTTTATTATGGTCATTTTTTCCCGCGGCATACCCCTTCCCCCAATAATAAGTAGGGATGTTATTTAAAGTACCTGAAATAAATAATCGCCACTGGTCGTGGTCGATAAAATTATAATTGGTGAAATTAACGCCAAATGCGCCAGTAGAGGAAGCAAATCCACTTAAACCAACAGAGGAGGGCTGAGTCGTTTTATCGTCTTTATCGATGCGATATAAACCAACGAGTGCAGTACCAATTCCTACGCCCATTTCTGGCGTATAAAATGGACCGGGTAATATGCCCCAGTCGATGGTTTTGCTTTCATCAAAACTATTTGAGCCACCGAGTTGGTTTAACCAAACATCGATTTTTTGCCGATCAGGCAATAACTCCGCTTGAATGGGTAGGGTAATAAAAAGGCTGAGCAGTGTCAGCCTTTGCAAATATTGTTGCTGGAGCATTAAAAACGGAACTCACCTGAAATATAGAAGCTATTACGGTTATTGAAACCAATTTCAGTTAACACATTAAAGTGACGTGTTAGTTCGACACGCGCCCCTACCGTGTTATTCCATTTATGGGCAAGGTGCTGTTTGACATCGAATTTCATGTCATTAGGCGCTAATGCCATAAATTTACTTAACTCGGGAGGGAGATTAAGTTTGCTGACATCCCCTTTAAAACGTTGGGTAATATCTTGGTACATAGCACCCGTCCAAACTTGAATTTTTGTATTTCCTTGACCACTGATCAGAGGATCAAAAATAAACTCATAACCAATACGTGGGGTAATGACTAGGGCTGAAATATTACCATCTAAAATATCTAGGTTTGTTCTAGTATAGTTAGCATCTAGAGTTGTAAAGAATTGGTTATAGCCCCCAGCAAAGGTCACGCCACCACCATAGGTTTCCCTTCATAATCTAATTCGAATGGTAAATCTTTACCAATAGGGATAATCCAATCTTTACCCCAAGGCAATTTCATGCGCGCTTCTACGTTATTTAGATTGGTTTTTGATGTTCCCTTTGTTTTTCCATAAAGACCGTATACATTCATAAAAGGGAATACCCATGCATCAAGCTTTAATACATGAGATTCATTTTTACTACGGGTATGTCCGGTTTCGATATGAAGCATTTTTTCTAAATCCATATTGGAATTAGAAATAAAACCGATTTTATCCACCACAACATCTTGGCGCAGGTTCATATAGCCGTAGCTCACACCAAAAGGCTCTGGGATATCATAACCGCGAGCGCGTGCTTCATCTCCCCAAATAGGCAATACACGAGATTCGCTAGAAGATGAGCGAGTAATACCGCCTTCGCTGTTATTTTGTGGAACGCCAGACTCACTCATGGTGACGGAAAAAAGTGGACGGTCACTATCTGCAAAGCTGACTGGAATAGAAAAGCAGCAAGAGAGTAGCAACGCTTTGCTAAGTTGAATGCGTGTCATAAATGGACTCTACATTGAAATAAACAAGAGAAAACACATCAATAAAAGATGAGTTCAAGTTTAGCATAATAAGTTAATTAATAGATGGCGTTAAATGCTGTGTTTTATGGAAATAAGGGTTTAATTCGATATTTTTTGATTAAAGTTAAGAAGTAATAAAAGAAGTATTTAAGATCACTTCTTTTATTACCCATTTTGTTGTTATTTTTGCTTACTTTGATGGAAATGGACACGTTCATGGAAATAGGCTTTTAAGTGATCTTCCATTTGATGCACTTTCTGCTCAAGCGCATTGATGAGCACGTCATCATTATTCATGTCATAAACACGTTCCATCGCCAATTGGTCAACGTATTTTTTCTGCTCTTTAGTGAGTTCTGCCATATTTAATATCCATTATTCAGCCCAATTAAAGCGGAGCTACGGTTAGAGAATTACGTTAAGGCTATTGTGCCTGAGTGATCTTTGATTGCAAAGTACAATAACACTTTGTTCGATAGTGACTATTTTAAAATGTACAGGCAAATATTTTAATATGAATTCGTTAAGATTATTCACAATATAAATGGCTAGACTAAGCTGCTATCCTTGGGCGAGTAAACAAATTATAGGCTTATATAATGAATAATAAACAACAATACCTCGATATCGCTGCCGGTAACGGTGAAAAAGAAGCTTCTTCAATGGTGGCAATTCCTGCTTCAGAATTAACACTCGCGCGTCTAGAACAACGTTTAGAAGAGCAAAACTATTTTACTGATGGAGAGATTGACTACATACCTGAAAGTGAAGGGGAATTTTTCTTTACCTGTAAGCAAGGCGAGGAAGAGCTACGTTTTTATATTTCTCTGGTGGATAGTGACCCTGAATATGTCATTAATCCTTATTTCTCTACAGATCCAATCAGCCCGGAGTTATATGCTGAGGCGAGTGCCGCGCCACAAGCCGTTATCGTTGAATGCCTATTTCAAGATCAGCCTTTAGTGAGTTACTTACAACAGCTAAGAATTATACAGATATTAGTTCCCGACTTATTGTTAGGACTTGATTTGTCCGCGGCGGGTAAGGTCTTTACCCGCGAGTGGCTGAATTTCCAATTGCTTGATGATTTGATGCCAAGCATTGATTCTTTATATGTCGTTCATGCCATCTATGATACTGATGAAATTGAAGAACAATCGGCTGAAGAACGTGGGCCAACAATGTATTGGTTCCACACTCATGGTCTTGCGCGCTGTGGGTTATCGGAAGCGGAAATTATTATCCCACATCCTATCGCGTCTTATTACGGTATTCCTGAGCTGTTCTGGAGTTTTGTTAACAATAGTATTACGCATGGCAAAATTGTGTTTAATGAGCCAATTTTTATTGGTCAAACACAAAGTGGTTACGAATATTTAGTGGCACTACCGTTTGAAGAAGGTTTACAACATGTAGGGCAATCAACGCCAATTGATAATTTGAAACCGCTTGAAGAGATGAATTATGACTTTGGTGACGCGGCGTCAAAACGGTTTATGGGCGATTGGAATGATCGCGATGAATCCCATCAACACCCATCTGTTATGTTATTTAGAGTCACACAAGAAGAGCCAGTTCTAGAAAGCTTCTTTAAAGGTTTTGAAGATCAAAATGCGATGATGTTTATGCGTACTGATGAAGAAACCGCGGATATGTCTCGTAAAGCAAAATTACGTTGGGAATATTTTACCCATATGCTCGATAATTATGGGCCAAAACCGGTTGTACAAAAGAAAGGTTTTCTATCTAAACTGCTTGGAAAATCAGAAGAGCAAGACGAGAGCGAATGGCGTTTCTTAGTGAAGTGTGGAATTGGCTATCGTGATGAAGAAGAAGACTATGAAGGTCATGAGCATATGTGGTTTGAGCCCGTGTCTTGGAATGGTGATCACTTTGAAGGTCGTTTGATCAATCATCCTTTCTATGTGCAGACGATGCAAGAAGGAGAGGTTTATCCGCTTACGCGTGATGATATCACTGATTGGACTATCTACTATCAAGATGGTAACTACACACCTGATACGATTTATAAATTACTTTCGGGTGCTCAAGTTCACTAAGACGCCACTTAACTGCATTTCGAATGCATTAGCATATAGAATGGGTACATTAGGTGCCCATTTTTTATTGTTGAGTATTATCTATGACTGAATCTGAATTATATCAATATGCACTATTTATGCTTTCTCGTCGCGATTATGGAACAGAGGAGCTAAATGCGCGTATGAAACGTCGTATGTATGAAAAGAATGAAGGGATTGTTGATGAAACGCTGATTGAACGAGTGATTGCGCGTCTGAGTGAACAACATTTTCTTGATGATACTCGAGTGCTGGAACTGCATTTTCAAAGTTATATCCGTAAAGGTTATGGACCGCTGCGTATTAAACAAGAGTTACGACAAAAAGGGTTTGCTGCTACTTTGATTGACCAACAATTTGAGAATACGGATGTTGATTGGTTTGAACTTGCGGCGACAGTACGTCGTAAAAAATTTAGTGATGATATTCCGAGTGATTTTAAAGAAAAAAGTAAACAGATTCGTTATTTACAATATCGTGGCTTTTCGGGTGACATGATTTTTGAGCAGTTTCGCTAAAAATTTTATCTGATTTATTAATCATTATTCTGCTGTAGGCATCGTTAAAATTGTGATGATACACCGTTTTTTTGGTCATTTAATATGCAGTATTCTTATAATAAAAAATAAAACTTACGGTTAATTTCAGCAATCTTGGTTGGGCGATAAAAACCCTTTCTCCAACTAAGGAATGCTATGAAGATCAATTGGTTAATTAAAATAACATGCATGTTTTGGGGGGCGTTACCTGTAACCGTTCTGGCCGATATAACGCTAGCGGATATGGCGTCGCGCATTAAAGCGCTTGAGATTTTGACAGCCGAAGCTATTCAGCGAGCGGAGAGTGCTGAAAATCGAGCCAATAAATTAGCACAGATGATGACATTACAGGCAACGACACCATCATCCCAACCTAAAGAAGCGCTAAAGACAGACACAACAAAACCCACTATTAAATTTAATCAGCAGAATGGTGAGTTAAAGATCTACGGAAATATTGAGCTGAATATCGATGGTTCCAGTCGTAAAGGGCAAATGACATCGATACGTGAAGCGGTGAGTAAAAGTGCCAATAGTGGTAAAAATGATAATTGGGATATAAATGGGCGCATTTTGCTGGGTTTCCAAGGTAAACACCAACTCGCCAATGGTAATGAAACTGGCTTTCAAGTTGAACCTCTTGCTAAGGCAGATGGGGATATCGGGTTAGATGATGCTTTCTTTTATTTTGGAAAACATCATGACTGGACAATTAAAGTCGGGCGGTATGAAGGTTATAGTATGTTCCCCCTTGACCAAGATATTTTCATTTCTCACTCAGGTAACACCTCAAATAGCTTATATACCGATGGATATGGTTATGTTTATATGATGAAAGAAGGTCGGGGTCGCTCAAATGATGGTGGAAGTATCCAGCTCTCGAAAAGGTTGGACAATTGGTATTTTGAAGTGAATACCTTAGTTGAAGATGGAACCGCATTATTTGGTGATGAGCGCTATCATGGCTACGACCTTGATAACAGAAAAAGTGCAGTTTATCTTCGGCCTGTCGCTGTTTGGAAACCAAAACCATTGAAAATTGCATTGGCGATGGAGAGCCAAGTTATGCATAACGCTTATGGTGCGACAATTGATGGCAAGTGGCAAGATTTTTCAAGACGTAATGGCTATGGTTTAAATATCACTTGGGATACCACATCAAAAGATAAAATGAGTGGCATTAAAGCCGCTTTTAATACTGCTTATATGGAGGCTAATGCGGAAACGGACTTTTCAGCTGGCGGATATGCAAAATGGCGTCGTTTCGTTTTAGGTTATATATACGCTCACAATAATATTAAAGATTTTAATCCGAATAAATATCAATATGTACTGGATGATGAGTCGGTCCTCAATGGCGTTCCAGGAAAATATGATTTACATACTCTGTATGTTTCTTACGAAATCCCCAATATCTTACACATTGAAAACTATAATATTTATTTGGGTGCTTACTACTCAACGATAGCAACAGCGAAAAGCGAACTCATTGATAAGTCCGATGATGAACGATATGGGTTTCGTATTCGTTTCAAATATCTATTTTAGCCTTTAAATTACTAGAGGGCTTTTTCTTTAAAAAATATTAAAAATATAGAGAAATCGCCCTGAGTATTTCTGCCTTCAAAAATTCTTGTCCATTCTATAAAGCAAAGCGAATAGTTATTTTTTTATGATAATTATCTGTTCATGACATGATCCGCGTCAGTAAATTTCGCTTATATATTGGGCAGAGTACAGTTAACTAAAATTAAAATTATTTCAGGCAGGAGAAATATATGGTTGAACTGTTAATTGGCGTCATCGTCGCAATCGGCGTTGGGCGCTACATTATTAAAGGCTACTCGGCAACGGGCGTGCTGATGACAGGGGGTATTTTACTACTGATCATTACCGCAATTATGGGGAAAAGTATTTTACCTGAATCCGTGAAGGCGACGGGTTGGCGTGTTACAGATATTTTAGAATATATCAAATTCTTATTGATGAGTCGCGGTGGCGACTTAGGCATGATGATCATGGTGCTGTGTGGATTTGCGTCTTATATGACCCACATTGGTGCAAATGATGTGGTGGTGAAAATTGCCTCTAAACCATTAAAAATGATCAACTCACCTTATATATTAATGGTTGCAGCCTATATTGTTGCCTGTTTGATGTCATTAGCCGTTTCTTCAGCCACGGGGCTAGGTGTATTGTTAATGGCAACCTTATTCCCCGTTATGGTGAATGTCGGTATTAGCCGTGGTGCCGCCGCAGCGATTTGTGCTTCACCCGCGGCAATCATATTGGCGCCGACATCTGGCGATGTGATTTTAGCGGCAAAAGCCGCAGAGATGCCATTGATTGATTTTGCCTTTAAAACAACGCTGCCAATCTCCATTGCGGCGATCATCGCGATGTCGGTAGCGCACTTTTTCTGGCAGCGCTTTCTTGATAGAAAAGAGCACGTTAACGTTGAAATGTTAGACGTGAATGAAATTAAAACGCATGCACCTAGTTTTTATGCCATTTTGCCATTTACGCCAATTATTGGCGTACTGATTTTTGATGGTAAATGGGCGCCTGAACTGCATATCGTAACTATCATTGTTGGCTGCATTATTTTAGCCGCAATTATTGAATTTTTACGTAGCTTCAGTGCTAAGCACGTTTATGCTGGGCTGGATACTTGTTATAAAGGCATGGCGGATGCATTTGCGAGTGTCGTTATGTTATTAGTGGCCGCCGGTATATTTGCACAAGGTTTAAGTACCATTGGCTTTATCAAGGGATTGATCGACCTTGCACAATCTTTCGGTTCCGGCGCGATAGTGATGATGATTGCATTGGTGATTATTACTATGCTTGCTGCGATGACGACAGGTTCAGGTAATGCGCCTTTTTATGCGTTTGTCGAGTTGATCCCACATCTAGCGAAACAAATGGGCGTTAACCCTGCTTATTTAGTCATTCCTATGTTACAGGCTTCCAATTTAGGGCGTACCTTATCACCTGTTTCTGGGGTGGTGGTTGCGGTCTCCGGTATGGCGAAAATTTCACCATTTGAGGTCGTGAAAAGAACTTCAGTTCCCGTGTTAGTTGGATTGGTTGTTGTGATTATTGCAACCGAAATTTTAGTTCCGGTTTATCTCTAATTATTCATCAATTTAGTATCAAAATGGCTAGAAATAGTCTGTTTCTAGCCAAATTTAATTTATATGTTGATAGTTAATCAGGCTATTAATCGAAAATTTGTTAATTTTACGTGTGTTTTTTTTAAATGAAATGAGGTGGTTTATTTTTCATTTCTGTCTACTTTTCCTTATAAAGACCTTTTTTTGAGATCTACACCAAAAAGCCAAACAAAAGCCAAAAAATAAGCTAGGTACTGAATGGCAATTGATGCAAAATCCGCACATCTTTTTTTGTGTTAAATAAATAATGAAAAATGCTATGAAGACGACAGACAAACCAGTTAATAAATGGACCTATAAAGATTTTACGTGGGTTTTATCCTTATTCGGTACAGCGGTTGGTGCAGGGGTGTTATTTTTACCTATTAAAGCCGGTGCTGGGGGTTTTTGGCCATTAGTGATTCTTGCATTAATTGCGACCCCAATGATTTGGTTGGCCCACAAAGGATTAGCCCGTTTTGTTTTATCGGCAAAAAATCCAGATGCTGATATTACGGATACCGTGGAAGAGCATTTCGGTAAAGTAGGGGCAAACGTCATCACATTTGCTTACTTCTTCGCTATTTATCCTATCGTATTGATTTATGGCGTTGGGATTACTAATACCGTTGATTCATTCTTAGTAAACCAAATTGGCATGGAGCCTATTCCTCGTTGGCTACTGTCTGGCGTATTGATTGGTGCAATGACTGCCGGTGTGTTATTTGGTCGTGATTTAATGCTACGCGTGACTTCCATGATGGTTTATCCGCTGGTTTTCATTCTATTAGCGCTTTCTTTGTATTTAATTCCAGAATGGAACACTTCAATGCTTGAAGTGGCACCTGATTGGAGTGCAATGCCAGCAGTGGTATGGATGGCGATTCCTCTGATTGTATTCTCGTTTAACCATAGCCCAATCATCAGCCAGTTCACCAAAGATCAACGTCAACAATTTGGTGACCAAGCCGTTATTAAAACGGATATGATTACAGGTGGCGCTGCGATGATGTTAACTGGATTCGTGATGTTCTTTGTCTTTTCGGTGGTGTTATCGTTAAATCCTGCGGAGCTAGAAATCGCGAAAAAAGAGAACATTAGCGTGTTGTCGCATATTGCTAACATTAACCCATCACCAATCCTATCTTACTTAGGCCCAATTGTTGCTTTTGCGGCTATTGTATCCAGTTATTTTGGACACTTCTTAGGGGCTCATGAAGGTTTAGTTGGATTGATTAAATCTCGTTCATCTTTCTCTGTGAGAAAAATTGAAACGGCTTCTATGTTGTTCATTGTCTTAACAACATGGATCGTCACAATTAGAAACCCAAGCATTTTAGGTATGATTGAAACGATGGGGGCCCCAATGATTGCGGCTATCCTGTTTATTCTACCTGTGGTTGCGATGCGTATTGTGCCAGCGATGAAAAAATTCAGCACATCAGCTCTTGCACAAGCGTTCACTTTAATTTGTGGTTTAGCTTCAATCACATCAGTTATCTATGGTGCGTTTCAATAATTGATGCCCCAGAATAAAAAAAGCCCACAGCAAGTGATTGTTGTGGGCTTTTTTATATCTTAAATTTATAACAAATAACCTAGTAAATAACGAATTACGGTGAGTTAATACTGTAGAGTCATTAATACTTAAGATATTTGTCTGTGTGAAATAATTTCAAGTTGAGACGGGTTGTCTGCTAGAGACTGTTAGGTAATATCTATTTATATAACAGGTACGTAGTAAATACAGAAGTCATAGAACTGACGGTACCCTTTACTACGGCATAATAAGGATAACAAATGAAATTAGAAACATTGTCGATTCACGCAGGCTACTCTCCTGATCCCACCACAAAAGCGGTTGCTGTTCCGATTTATCAAACGACCTCTTACGCTTTTGATGATACTCAGCATGGTGCAGATTTATTTGACTTAAAAGTCGCTGGCAATATTTACACTCGTATTATGAACCCGACGAATGATGTACTAGAACAGCGGGTGGCGGCATTAGAAGGTGGGATTGCTGGGCTTGCTGTTGCATCAGGAATGGCGGCTATCACTTATGCAATTCAAACTATCGCACAAGCGGGAGATAATATTGTTTCTGTTGCCAAACTTTATGGTGGCACATATAACTTAATGGCGCATGCGTTGCCACGTTTCGGGATTGAAACACGTTTTGCTGAGCATGATGATTTAGCCGCATTAGAAGCGCTGATAGATGATAAAACTAAGGCAGTATTTTGTGAATCCATCACGAATCCAGCGGGATTTGTGGTCGATATTGCAGCATTAGCTGAAGTGGCTCATCGCCACGGCGTACCGTTAATCGTTGATAATACGGTGGCCACACCTTATTTATGCCGTCCCATTGAGCACGGTGCTGATATCGTCGTGCACTCATTGACCAAATATATTGGAGGGCATGGAACCTCTATCGGCGGCATGGTTGTTGATTCGGGTAAATTTCCTTGGTTAGAACATGCGCAGCGTTTCTCGCTATTGGTGGAGCCTGATATTGCATACCATGGCGTCAGCTATACGGAACACTTTGGTGCAGCTGCTTTTATTGCTCGTTGTCGTGTCGCGCCTTTACGCGGAACGGGGGCGGCACTTTCTCCATTTAATGCATTTTTGATTCTACAAGGCTTGGAAACGCTGGCTTTAAGAATGGAACGCCACACAGAGAATGCACTAAAAGTGGCTCAATATTTAGAAAACCACCCTCAAGTGGCTTGGGTCAAATATGCGGGATTAGCAAGTCATCCTGAGCATGCATTAGCGAAAAAATACATGCAAGGTAAACCCGCGGGTATCATGTCATTTGGCATTAAAGGTGGGCAAGACGCTGGGGCTCGCTTTATTGATGCATTAAAATTAATTGTGAGACTCGTGAATATTGGTGATGCTAAGTCATTAGCTTGCCACCCCGCTTCAACAACCCATCGCCAGCTTAACGATGCGGAATTAGCCAAAGCAGGGGTTTCGCGCGATATGATCCGCCTCTCTATTGGTATTGAACATATTGATGATATCTTGGCAGATCTTGAGCAAGCATTGAAAGCAGCTCAATAACGTTATCTGAACAGAGGTAGCGAATATTAGCGGTTATCGATAAAGTGAGCTTTATTGATAATCGCTTTTTTAATCTCACTATATTTAACGCAATCCTTGTTACTCTTTTTGTGATTATTATTCAATGGTTCGTTGTTAATGATAAGTTTAACCAAAGAATCCCTGATTTCTTATTACGAGAAATGATAAAGATATTTTATTGTTGACGGTGAACTCTTTGATGAGGAGCGAGTCTTAGCTATCGAGTACTTATTTGATATTTAATAACTCTTTATTTTATATCCATTTATTAATTGTTTAAGGATAATAAATTAATTTTTTACTCGTTTATATCAGGTTTATTTATGTTGGTGATAATGATGGGATGAATGAGCACTAAGCTAAATAATTATAATTGCGTTATGTCGTATTCATGTCGTCAATAACACTCAGATGTATATCTAATAATTATTAAGTTTTTATTAAAAGAATGGTTGAGAAAAATGATGATGGCAAATAATAAGATTGCCTACCTTAAATGGTGCCTGCTATTTGGGTTTGTATTACTGACGTACTTTATTCCGCTTAATGGTCGGCTTCTTTGGCAACCCGATGAGTTACGTTATGCTGAAATTAGCCGTGAATTGATTCTTAGTTATAACTGGAGTGTGCCTGAGCTTCTTGATATTCGTTATTTTGAAAAGCCAATTTTTGGTTACTGGGTGAATGCATTTTTTCAAATGCTGTTTGGCGAAAATAATGTTTCCGTTCGCCTCGGTGTGGTGTTTAGCACCTTAACCAGTGCCCTGTTTGTCTACCTCAGTGCAAAGATGGCATGGAAAAAAAATGACCTTGCGTTTAATGCCACTTTGATTTATCTCTCCATGTTAATGGTGCTCGCCATTGGAACCTATAATGTCCTCGACCCTATTTTGACGGCATTTATCACGATGGCTATCTTCTTTTATCAATGGGGCCTAACAACTAAAAGCTTCTCGCATAAGTTGATCGCATTTATTTTACTCGGTGTGGCGGGTGGCCTTGGATTGATGACAAAAGGCTTTTTGGTTTTGGTTATACCGGGGTTAGTGATTGTTTTAAGTTCGCTTTACTATCAGCAATTTAAAGAAGTTTTTTGTTTTGCTTTTGTCTCTTTGTGTAGCTTGTTCCTGGTTTGTCTGCCTTGGGCGATTGTGATTGCGGGTCGTGAGCCAGATTATTGGCATTATTTCTTTTGGGTTGAGCATGTACAGCGTTTTATGTCGGAAGATGCGCAAAACCGTTCACCTTTCTGGTTCTATATACCTATCTTGATAGCAGCGGTATTGCCTTGGCTCGGTTATTTTTTAGCCGCGTTAGTGAATGGTTTTCGTCAAAAGGGCCTACACATTTATTTCCTGATGTGGTTCTTGGTACCTTTCCTATTTTTTAGTATTACTAAAGGTAAGTTATTGACCTATATACTTCCTTGTTTGGCTCCCGTTGCCGTCTTAATGGCCGCTTATATCGATAGAATTAGACAACAAAATCGCGTTGGGACGATTCGCCTTAATGCCGTGATTAATATCAGTATTGGCCTGATTCTTGCGGTTGCCTTGTTTGTATTACCTTATTTCCCACAAGTGAGTCCCTATTCACTCGATGAGGATAACAAAAGGTTACTGGCTGCTGGTGCATTCCTCTTTTGGGGGCTTGCTGGTGTTATCTCATATCATCGTCGATATTGGGCTTGGGCGGCCGCTTGTACTCTTGCGTTGAGTTTGAGTGTAGGCCATGTGATCCCTGATAAGGTTGCCAGTAACAATACCCCTCAAAAATTGATCGAAAAATACCGTCCACAGTTAGCCAATAAAACGTATTTGCTGACAAATAATGTAGGGTTAGGAACTGCATTGGCTTGGGTATTAAAGCGTAGTGATATTACGATGTTACACCAAAATGGTGAGCTGAATTATGGATTAAAATATCCGGATGCAGCGAATCGATTCTATCGCTTAGATCAACTGCCGACGTTATTAGAACAACATAATTATCAAGATATTGCTGTACTCGTCGAGGCTTCGCAAGATGATATATTAGCCGCTTTGCCGGGGAAACCAATAATTGTCTATGAAGGCAATCTCGTCTTTGTTTTTTATAATGGACGCAACGGATTGATAGAATAGTAAAAAGCCGCATATCTTAGGTATGCGGCTTACTGAATATAGAGTCTATTTTGTCATTTTATCCAGAGTGGGCTCCCCTTTTTCATTGGGGGACTTTGTAGCATGACCCGTCAGCCCGTGGTAAATCATTAGCATGGCAAAGCTATTGCTCATGGTACTAATGTCATTGTTACTCATGGCTCGACTGTTTTTTGAATGACGATTCGTGATGCTATGGTTCATTGCGCTTTCTCCTCATCTTCTTTCAGTAGGCGATTCGCTTCGGCTAGCTCGTAACGTCTTGGGGTTAATGCAGTTGAACTGTGGTTACGTGCAAGTAGCGAGTAAATGGTGGGAAGAACAAACAATGTGAATAGAGTACCGACTAACATACCCGTTACGATCACAAGGCCTAATCCAAAACGGCTGTTCGCACCGGCTCCTGTTGCAAAGAGCAAAGGAACTAAACCAATGACCATTGCCGCGGTGGTCATTAAAATAGGACGTAAACGAATTTGTGCAGCTTTTAAAATTGCTTGGCGTTTATCCAATCCTTCGTGCGCCTGCAATTCATTCGCAAACTCGACCATCAAGATCCCGTGTTTACTGATAAGCCCGATTAATGTCACCAATCCGATTTGCGTATAGATATTGAGGGTCGCGTATCCGAATGCGAGAGGAATGAGTGCCCCACAAATGGAGAGTGGTACCGTGATCAAAATAATCAATGGGTCGACTAAACTTTCGTACTGTGCCGCAAGAACAAGGTAAATGATGATGAGCGCCGCCATAAATGCAAAGGCGAGGGTGTTACCTTCTTGTTTATATTGGCGCGAATCAGATTGCCAGTCATGGCTAAAACCAGCAGGCAGCTCATTGGCAATGTTTTCTAAATAAGAAACAGCCTGTCCTAATGTGACACCAGGAGCGGGAATCGCTTGGAATATTGCCGCATTTTGCTGATTAAACTGCGTTAACTTATTTGGCTCAATTTGTGTATTGATGTCGACCACGGTTGACAGTGGGATCATGGTGCCATCTTGTGCTTTGACATAGTGACGAGCAAGCGCATCTGGTGTTAAGCGTTGGCTACGAACACTTTGTGGAATAACATCGTAAGAACGTCCATCCATACCGAAGCGGTTTATGTAGTTCTCACCGACTAAGAGTGTGAGTGATTCTCCGATATCCTGCATACTGATGCCAAGGCTATTGGCTTTTGAGCGGTTAATTTTGACTTCAACCACTGGGTTGTTGTAATCAAGGTCACTATCTACCACCATAAATAGCCCACTTTCACGAGCCTGTTGCTTGATCTCCTCCATCGTTTTATATAAGACAGGGTAGCCTTGAGGGCTTCTGAGAACCATTTGTATTGGTAGGCCGCCAGTAGAGCCGGGGAGGGCAGGTAATTGGAATACAAAGATGCTATTACCTTCAACATCACCAACCATGCCTTGTAAATCGGCCTGAATGGCGGATGCTGGGCGCTCACGCTCTTCCCATGAACTTAGATTGGTACCACCGAAGCTGGAAGATATACCGTCAGTACCATTAATGATCCATGTACTTTCGGTTTCAGGTAATTCCATCATCACATCATGAAGTTTGCGAGAAAAACGCTCAACATATTCTAAGTTAGCATGTTGTGGTGATTTAATTGCTGTTAACACGGCCGATTGGTCTTCAACAGGCGCTAGCTCGCGGGGTGCGGATTGGTATAACAGTGGTAAGCTAATAAATACGAACACTGCGATAATACCGGTGATCCAGCGGTGTTTTAACGAGAAGTTAAGGCCTTTCGTGTAGTAATTTGCTAAGAAGGTAAAAAACTTTTCCGCAGCATGAGCCATACGGCCTTCATTTTGTTTTGAGTTCAACATAAATGAACTCATTACAGGGGATAATGTTAATGCCACGATACCTGAAACAATGACAGAGCCTGCGAGAGTTAACGCAAATTCTTTGAATAACGCGCCAGTCAAACCTGACATTAAACCAATTGGGGCATAAACTGCTGCCAAAGTAATGGTCATCGCAATGACAGGACCTGCGACTTCACGAGCGCCAATTAATGCTGCCAGTACCGGTGATTTACCTTCCTCAATATGACGGTGAACGTTTTCGACAACAACAATGGCATCATCAACAACTAACCCGATGGCCAAGACCATTGCAAGTAGTGTTAATAAGTTGATACTAAAGCCAAAAGCCATCATAAGTGCAGCCGCACCTAACATTGACAGTGGAATGGCTAATATAGGAATAATAACGCTACGGATGGAACCTAAACATAAATAAATAACAGCAATAACAATCAATAACGCTTCGACGAGTGTATTGAATACCTGATCAATTGAGGCTTTGATAAAGCGGGATGTTTCAAAGGCCATCTCCACTTTCACGTTAGGCGGCAATGTTTTTATGATATCAGGCATTAACTTGTTCATGCCATCAACAATCACCAGAGGGTTTCCGGTCGGCGTTGCAAATAAACCTAAATAAATTGCAGGCTCACCATTCATTAAACCGCTAGTTTCAGTGGCGGATGCACCCAGTTCTATCGTGCCAACATCACGTAAACGTACCAGTCCATTGCCGTCATTGCGAATAACTAAGTCTTGGAACTCAGAGACATTGGTGAGATCAGTATTAACATAGACGTTTGAAATGACATATTCGCCTTTCACTTTACCGGGAGCAGCTTGATAGTTATTTTGTCTGACAGCTTGAGCGACATATGCGGCAGACAGTCCTCGGCCAGCCAGTTTGTCGGCATCTAACCATAAGCGCATAGCTAATTGTTGCCCACCGAATACTTGAACTTTGGCAACCCCTTCAATAGAAGAGTACATAGGCTCAACAACTCGTGACAAATAATCCGTCAGAGCAGGAATGGAAAGGGTGGTACTGGAAAATCCGATATAAGCAACCGCGGTAGACTCACCGGAAGAAAGCTCAATCACTGGGTCATAAGCTTCTTTGGGCAGCTTGTAACGCACTTGATTCACCTTGGCCATCACTTGCGCGAGTGCTTGAGTTGAATCTCGATTAAGTTCCATTCTCACCGTGACTAAGCTACTCCCTTGCACAGAAGAAGAAGATAAATAATCGACACCTTCAACTGAAGAAACAGCTTGGGCAATAGGTTGAGTCACAAAGCCCTGCATCAAGTTAGCGGATGCACCTGGATATTGTGTGGTGATAGTGATAGTGGAACTTTTTAATTGAGGGTATTGGCGAATAGGGAGTTTGCTTAATGCAAATAACCCTATTAAGACAATTAAAGCACTCACCACCAGCGCCAAAACAGGTCGGCGCACAAAAACATCAGTAAATTTCATAGCGCCGTCCTTATGAATCTTGAGCTGTCTTAACGGGTGATTCTGTTAGTGTGTCTTGTGCTACAGGGGTAATGGCAGAACCATTATTGAGGCGAAGTTGCCCTGAAGTGATCACCTTGTCGCCCGCTTTTAAACCTTGCTCAATTTCAATTTTGCCATCCCAACGTTGGCCTATTTTCACCGAGACTTGTTTTGCCGTCATATTTTCACCACTACCTTCAGCAATGAAAACGGTGTCACCGTACGCGGTATAAGTGACTGCGGTTTCAGGAATAGTCAGTACAGCAGACTCTGCTTGACGTATCACATTGACGTTAGCGTACATACCGGCCTTTAACTCACCAGCACTATTTTCTAGCGTGGCTTGGAGTTGGATGGTGCGTGACTTACCGACTAACGGATCAATAGCGCTGATACGAGCAGGGAAGGTTTTGCCGGGATAAGCATCAACATTGATATCGACAATTTGGCCGACATGCAATTCAGGCGCAGCTTGTTCATCAAGAGAAAAGTTGAGTTTCAATGTTTGAGTATCAACCAGGCTAGCTATCGCTTCACCCGGACTCAGGTATTGTCCTTCATGTACCTGACGAATACCGATAGTGCCATCAAATGGAGCACGAATAGCCTTTTGCGCGATTAAAGCTTGTGTTTGGCGGATTAGCCCTTGCGCTATATCGCGCTCTGCTCGTGTACTGTCCACTTGCGCTTCTGCCACTAAATGTTTGGCTGCCAGTGTACGAGTTCTATCATACAGCCTTGACGCATTACGCAACTGAGCTTGATAGCGAGCCAAGTCGGCTTGCTCGACGGCATCATTCAGCTGTACTAGGAGCTGGGCTTTTTTAACCTGCTGGCCTGATTCAAAATTAATTTTTGTGATGCGGCCACTGGTTTCAGCGGCAACAAACACTTGGCTACCGGCCTCTAACTCACCAACACCATAAAAAGTACGTGGAGCATTATCTTGAGTCACTGGTGCTAAAGCGACCTTCACAGGTGGATATTGATAAGCCGCTTGTTCGTCTTTTTCATCTTGAGCATAAGACGTGTAAATCGCGGCTCCACCGCCAGCTGCAATAAGTAAAGAACACAGTGTAACAATTGTTTTTTTATTCATTATCAATACCTACTATTTCTGTGCCTTAACAGCGAAATAAAGCTCACGGAAATGACCCGCGATAGCGACTGCCATTAATCCTCCGATAACCGAAGTGTGCTCAATAGCCCAAAACATGGCGATTTTCGCTTCTTCACCGGTATAACTCCAAAAGGTATGAACAACGACAATAGTCAAGAATAAAAATACGGCTAAAGCACCGGTGCCCAGCCATAGTAGTCGGTTAAAGAGTAATAATAGTGAGCCGACTAGCATGACCGCAGCAGAGGCGATATTGAAAAACCAATCTGGATGTAACCCTGCTGCGCGCATTTCTGCTAGGCTATTTTCATAGTCAAAAACCTTTGCTAGGCCAGATGAAATGAACAGAACTGACATCAGCAAACGAGCGATAATCCATAATGTGTTGCTTTCTAAAATTTTGGCAATTACCGATGGCATAGCCTATCCCCTTTAAAAACAAGTTAACCTGCATGTCATACAATGAGTGCTGTCACCACCTCATGCAGAAAATAGAATGGAATAATCTGAATTGACAAATTCAGTGGCTGGCACTATAAAACCTTAAGTTAAGTTGAGGTCAAGAGAAGGGGGGTAAAAATGACGGAGAAAGACACGAAAACGACAAAAAGGCGTGCTAAGGGTGAACATAAGATCGATTTTACAAGGGCATTAACGGTTGGAGAGGTGGCAAAACGTTCTGGTGTACCTGTATCGACTGTCCACTTTTATGAGTCAAAAGGGTTGATTCAAAGTACGAGAACACAAGGCAATCAGCGACGCTTTCCTTCTGTGGTATTACGCTATATCGCAATTATTAAAGTGGCTCAGAGCACTGGTATTCCATTAAAAGAGATTCAAGACGCATTGGGAAAATTTCCAGCGAATAGCAAACTCACTTCAGAGCAGTGGAAGGAGATGTCAACTGAATGGAAAACGTCGTTAGATAGGAGGATCCGACAGCTCACGCGTTTACGTAATGAACTAGACCACTGCATTGGTTGCGGCTGTTTATCGCTGAGTGAATGTCCACTGCGCAACCCTGATGATGTGTTAGGGCGTAAAGGACCAGGTGCTCGAATTCTAGAACGACCGTAAACGATTGTGATTATTAACTGGTTAAGTGATGAACCTTTCACTTGGCTGGTAAATACTGGTTGGTAATAAGCTAATCTCATTTGAATACAATGAATAATCGAACATTGAGCCTGCTGGAACAGAGTATGACTCGATAACAATCTATAATATAAGGCGGTTTTACTCTGAGTTAGCCAGCAATAATTACTGTATGTGCTGTATGATTAAGCTGCTGACCATGTTTATCAAGCGGTGTTGCCAAATGCACTGTCACCTCACTGATATTCAGCGAGGTGACAGTGATTTTTTACGAAAGAGAAGTGCCTAAATCTTTAAAGATAAAGTGGTGGGTTTCTCTTATGTTAGTAGTAGAGTAGAAATATTCTTTCATTATTGAACCCCCTCTCGAGCAATAGAAAGGTCTACCTTCAATATTAAAATCATCTAATAGCACGGGGTCATCGTTAAGTAAGGCACATCTATTATTCAGCCCATTAAATAAAGTTCCATTAGGGCAGCTAGCTACCCTGATATCGGCTCTATTACTCAGATGAAAAGAGTAATAGCGACCAGGCTCAAAAACAAAATCTTCACCTAAAAGGCCAAAGTGACCGAGAAGACTTCTAGGACCTGTAATGGTAATATCACCTTCAATCGTACTGGCAGGCACTTCTGGAATAAAGCTAATAAATTGCGGTTCTGCATAGATATTTTCTGTAACCGCATGAGCGGTAATAAACACACTTTCTGCTTTGGTATCCGTAATAGTAATGAGCAATTGTCCATAAGAATCCGTTACGCCGAAAGCAGGCGCAATGTTAGCTGAACTGGTTGCTGGTAATTTATCAAATGTAATATATTCATTTTCTTTTGGCTGACCATTAACAAGTAACTTATAGACGATATAGTTAGTATCTTTTCCGTCAGCTTGGGCATTATTTTTCAGAACGTAAGAGAACAATTCATTATCAGTATTATTATGATCAGAAAATACACTCGTTGTCGACGTTGAGTAATTTTGATTATTATAATTAACTAGGGCAAATACTAATACAGACTCTTCTGTACTCGCTAATAAAACACGACATTTTCCTTCTGAATCTGTGTGTGCCGTTATACTACGTTGGTCATTTGAAAACTTGGCATTTTGATGACTGGTATGAAAACTCACTTGAGCGCCATTAATTGGCATATCACCAAAAGAGAAGACACAGATAATCTCATTATAACTGACACCATCCGCTGATGCGGTATTAGAGCTAGTGATTAAAAATATAACGTTAGAATTTGATTTTTCATTCATAATAGGTCACCTTATCGAGGTTTTTGTTAAAATTAAAATAAACTTACGGGTAAAAAAGAACGACTTTCTTTAATCATTAAAATAAAATAATCAAAAATGCGGAAGCATCTATAAACATGAAGCAAACATATCCTTATGAAATTATTATTTGGATTATCAAATTTTAAATATGGTTTAATATAATGTATTAAAATGTCAGCTATTATTTTATTAAGAACTAATGCTTAATATTCAGTTGGTTATCCAGTCATCAAGTTAACTTTTGATAAATAATGAGTCTAAATTTAGATTATGATCCAGTATGTCTGGTGTATTCATTACTGTGCTGTTGTTATTGTAAGTATCTTTATTTCATTATGTGTTTTTTCTCATATTGATAATCATCTGACTCAGTGGGAATTTAGTGAGTGATTATAAGTATCATCTGTTTTCTTTAATTTACAAATAAAATAGATAAATAATATATTAATTTTAATTTGGTCTTTTATTTCTTATATAAGATGATTTTTTCGATCTTAATGGGATGCGATTAAGGGAATTAATCTATTTAATAATGTTCATCACGGGAGGAATGTGCAATATATTCAGTCGACGAATTTCAGAATGAGAAGGGTTAATTGATTTCGATTTTTATTTGAATGTTGAAATAGTATTGATAATAGCGAACACGGTTATCTGTTTAGAATCATTCAATAACATTATTTATTAAAAACTATAGATTAAAGAAAATGCGACTTTAGATAATATGAATTATCTAAAACAGCTCAATAAATAAAGCATACTATATTCTGACTATTATCAAACAGCGACCTTTCAGTATAAGCTCTGTTCAAAGCACACACTCTGACGAATTCATTTCTCTCATTGGTTTTTATTCGTCGAACTTAGGTCTGTATTTTATCAGTGCTAAGCCTCAGTCAATCTCTGGTCACTCTACGTATTATTCCTTGGCTTGACAGCCGTTATGCCGAATTACGCACTATTTCCGTGGAAACTTATCAAGATCATCGAGACAAAATCCCTCAGTCTATAAATTGAAACATTATTGAAACAATAAATTCACAAAACCATCAAGTTGGTTATTGTGTCTCAAGAGTCAAATTTCGCTATGGGTAGAGTGAAAACTCAATTCATATATCAACTATTTAAATAAAAAAAAACAAATGGTTAAGTTTTTTAGGTCGCGAAGATGATCGTTAAAAACAGGCAAGCAGAACAAGAGAGGTCACCATGGATTATCGTATTTTTTTACAAGCAGCACATGTTGCCGCAGACAGGGCTCGTTATATTTTAACGGAACATCGTAAAAATAAACTTTATGAGCACATCTATTTTGATACTAAAGATGATGAAAGTCCTGTTACTGAAATTGACCAGTATGTAGAACGAGAAATTAGACAAATTATCCAAACATTTCATCCCGAACATAACATTTTGGGTGAAGAATATGGCTTTCAATTAGGAGAATCAGAGTTTACTTGGGTTATTGACCCTATTGACGGTACTCGGCAATTTATTGCAGGGATTCCGATTTACGGCACACTCATTTCGCTTTGTCACCACGGAGTACCTGTTTTAGGTATTATCGAACACCCTGCCGTCTCAGAACGTTGGGTTGGCGTAAAAGGCCACCCATCAACATTAAATGGCTTGCCCATTCAAACCCGTAATTGCACTCAGTTAGAGTTAGCGCTCATGTCTTCCAGTAATACCGAACCTGTCTTACCTGAACATCGCGCAGGCTACGAACACATTATACCTAAAACGAAATGGCGAGTTTATGGGGCAGCTTGTTACTCCTATGCCTGTCTTGCTACAGGGCGTATTGATTTAAGTATTGATAGTGGTGGCATGCGGGAGGTTGATTACTGTGCGTTAGTCCCCGTTATCGAGGGCGCTGGAGGAAAAATTACAGATTGGGATGGAAAACCGTTAACGATGCATTCAGGAAAAACCGTCGTTGCGGCGGGAACAGCAGAGCTCCATCGACAAGCATTGGAAATATTACAGCAGTTTTTATAAATAACGACAAAAAATAAAAATAATGGTTATTGAGGAGAATGTTATGTTCCGATGGATAAAAACGTTACCCGACCAACCCCCTATAACAGATAAAAAAGAAATAGATAAACTTTATCGTTATTGGCGAATTCATATTATGATTGCGTTATATGCTGGGTACGCAACGTATTATTTCACCCGCAAGAGCTTTAATTATGTGATGCCTGAAATGATTAAAGATCTGGGAATTAGTATTTCTGATGTTGGTATATTAACGACGGCATTTTATTTAGTATATGGCATCTCTCGTTTTGCTTCCGGTATTATGAGTGATGCCTCTAATCCCCGCTTTTTCATGGGAGTGGGATTAATCATTACTGGGTTTATCAACATTTTTTTTGGGATGAGCTCAAGTTTATGGTTATTTACTTTCTTTTGGGTGTTAAATGCGTTTTTCCAAGGCTGGGGATGGCCGCCATGCTCTAAGTCCTTAACCTCATGGTATTCTCGTAATGAGCGAGGGCTATGGTGGTCTATTTGTAATACCTCCCATAATGTTGGTGGTGCTATTATTCCTCTATTAGCTGGGGGGCTAGCAGTACATTATGGTTGGCGTTACGGTATGTATATACCCGGTATCATTGCAATTGTTGTTGGGTTATTTGTCTGTTTACGTTTGCGAGATAAACCTTCAACAATGGGGCTGCCAACCGTAGGACATTGGCGTAATGATGAACTTGAATTACAACAAGAAGCCTCTAGTCGAAAATTAAAACTTTGGCCCATTTTAGTTCAATATATATTTACCAATAAATATGTTTGGTTATTAGCCATATCCTATATTCTTGTTTATATCGTACGTATTGGATTGAATGACTGGACTAATTTATATTTAGTCGAAGAATATGGTTATGATTTAATTAAAGCTAACTCAGCCCTGTCATTCCTAGAAATTGGGGGATTTATTGGCACATTAGTCGCTGGTTGGGGATCTGACTTTTTCTTTAAAGGGAATAGAACACCGATGAATATTATCTTTATGATAGGTATTGGTGTTGTGGCTGCTTTTTTATGGCTATTCCCTGAAATGGGGTATTTATTAATCTCAGTCTGCTTCTTTTTTGTTGGTTTCTTTATTTTTGGGCCACAAATGTTGATTGGTATGGCGGCCGCAGAAGCTTCTCATAAAGATTCAGCTGGTGCTGCAACTGGGTTTGTTGGTTTATTTGGTTATTTAGGCGCGGCTTTGTCGGGATACCCACTGGCTAAGATCATTGAAACCGCAGGGTGGAATGGTTTCTTTATGACAATGATAATCGCCACACTTTTATCAGCAGTATTGTTATTACCTTTATTAATAAAAAAGAAATAACACGTTCTTAAACGTATAAAGAGCGTTAGTGGTAACGACACTAATGCTCTTTTTCTGTATCCCTATCATCTATTTAACGCCGATATATGCACTCACCTATGCATTGTTTCAATTACATTGCTCATGCATTGAGATTCATCACCAAGAAAGCGGTCTTTGCCATAAGTTCGAATGTTAAATATTGATGCCAGTGATAGCGGGAGTGAATAGTGTCATACGTATCACTGGCATATTTAATCGTTCGTCTGAGTCTGTTAGTGACCATTGAAGATAGGCAACAGTGTTAGCGTGATAGGAAAGGAGATCAGCAGATTTAAGCAACCAACAATATACTGACTCATCTGTTTTCGAGCCTTCAGGCAAACAGAAAGGGCATGACAACAGAAACAACTGGGTGCCTAGATGTTGAAGAGAAAAAAACGCCAGAAAAGCAAAATTAAAGAGGGGAATGTAATTTATCTGTGCTAATTATAATAAATATTTAATTATCATTAAGATAGATTTTCATTCATCACTATTTGATGATAACGGTAATATTTTGTAACAGAATGATTGTGTTATAAGTTTTATGATAATTCTGTTTTTTTATTTTCTGACTAAATAGGTACTTTACATCGATTCAATTTATCTATTTACTTTCCTACTGATAACGTCTATTTAGTTTAAAATTGGAGCAAATCCATGTCAGTTGTGACCCTTGTTTTGGTATTTTTACTCGCCGTGATTGTGAGTGTTTTTATCTCACGGTTACTTAAGGATATTATTCCTTTACCTATTATTCAGATAGCGCTCGGTGCTGGGCTATCCGTTTTTGGTTTTACGGTTGAATTTGAACCGCATCTATTTCTATTCCTGTTTATTCCTCCATTACTGTTTTTAGATGGATGGCGTATCCCTAAAGAAGCGTTATTCCAAGAAATAAAACCTATCATGTCGCTGGCAATTGGCCTTGTTGTGGTCACGGTGATTGGGATGGGGTTCTTTATTCACTGGTTGATTCCTGCTATCTCACTCGCCGTTGCTTTCGCGTTGGCGGCCATTTTATCCCCGACTGATCCGGTATCGGTCTCTGCAATGACAGTTAACTCACCTTTACCTTCGCGTATGGCGCATATTCTTGAAGGTGAATCACTGCTCAATGATGCAACAGGTCTGGTTTGCTTTAGTTTTGCTGTCACCGCAGCGCTAACCGGCACCTTCTCATTAGCATCGGCGGCTGGACAATTTGTACTCGTTGCTTTCGGCGGTATTTTAATTGGTTTGTTAGTGGCTTGGGTCATCGGTTGGTTAAACCAATTTTTAGTCAAGCGTACGGGGGAAGAGCCTGCTATCCAAATTATGATCAGCCTATTAATGCCATTCAGTGCATACCTATTGGCTGAACATCTGCATGTCTCTGGTATTTTAGCCGCGGTGGTTGCGGGTATCGCAATGCACTATGAAAAAATTGCAGGACGCATGCAAGCCGCAACGCGTATGCAGAGTAAGGCAGTATGGGATACCGTACAAACAGCCCTGAATGGTATGATTTTCATCCTGTTAGGTGAGCAATTACCAAGTATGTGGAATAACATGCCAGAGGTAGCCAAAGCGGCTGGTGCTAGCCATCCATGGATGCTATTTGTATACGTGATTGTTATTACAGTGGCATTGGCTATTTTACGTTTCGGTTGGGTATGGATATCCATGACATTAACGGTATTCCATAATCGCCGTCGTGGTAAAGAGGCTGATGTATTACATATACGCATGATGGCAGTCATGGCGACAGCGGGGGTACGAGGCGCCATTACTTTAGCGGGTATCTTAACTCTCCCATTATTGATGCCAGACAACTCCTTGTTTCCAAATCGTGATGTTGCAATCTTTTTAGCGATGGGGGTGATTCTCTGCTCTTTGTTGATTGCCAGTGTCGCATTACCTATTCTGACCAAAGGGTTAGTCCAAGATTTACCGTATGATAATGATGAAATTCGTGCACGTATGGCATTGAATGAAGCCGCAATGGCTCATTTACGCGAGCTAATGAATCATCCTTCAGAGGATATGGATGAAATCGCAATGCGTACAGAAGTCGGGGCCCAATTATTGGAAATCTATGGCAGACGTTTAGATAACACCGATGAAACCGAATCCGATGTTTATGATTTACATAAAATGATTGATATGGAACGTGAAATGTCTCGTTCTGCCTTACAAGCGAAGCGCGATGCGCTATATCTCATGCGTAAAGGTAAAAATATCAACGAACGTGTATACCATCGCTTACGTGATGAATTAGACCTCAAAGAAGAGACGCTAAATCATCATAAAAACAAAAAGCATTAATGAAAGCGTGGCCAGACTATATGTTCTGGCCCTTTTTTTATCTTTTAAGCATAAAGGCCACTTCCCAGCTCAATAGCTTGATATGCTATGGAAAAACCTTGTTTATCTCCAGCATCTCGTTGTCATCGCAGGAACCTTTTTAGTCATTGATTAAACTATCGTGCTAAGCAATCATGTGTAAAATAAAAAAGTGACAATAGAATAAGTAATGAGATAATAATTAACTAAACCAATTAATAGCAAAGAGATTATATGATCATATTGCTCAATGGGTTATTTTAATCACAAGGGAGATAATAATGTGAATTAGATAATAACAAGTTGGTATTATTTTAATTATTTTTTGTTCTTGGTGTTTACTTTTATATTTTTCAATTGTTTTAATGTTGCATGACTTTCCTTTTAACTCATTTTTTGGGTAATTGTGGTTTTTATGTTTGATGTAATGATTTTTATTGATATTAATGTTGTTTTTTTATTTGTTGATGGTTTTATGCTGTTTTTTTAATGTCGAGTTAAATTGTTTTGTTACAAATAGCATTAATGATTAATTTTATATTTTTTTTCATTTTTATATTGAATAATTAATTGTCTTTTATATTATTTAATTCGAATGTGTTTTGTTTATCTTGTTGGTTTTAAAGGGTTAAATCAAATTTGCAATCGTATATAACGATCGATTTAATTGCCTTTGATAGCATTTATCTATGAATTATTAATGATTCGATCGATATAAACGTATTTACAGTCTCTAATGATAACTCTATATTTCATTAAAATTATGTTTTTTTATTTATTATGTTGCGAACCAATTTATGAATTTTATTTTATTCATGATGGTGAGGTTTTTAAATTAAAGATTGGCTTGTTTTTTAAATGTTAACTATATTTTCGTTGGTTTTTAATATGATTAAAAATAGGATTCTACTACGGCAAGATATTGGTGATTTTTTAAGATCAGCAAGAAGACGTAAATCGTTAACTGGGCTTCAAGTTGGAAAGATGCTGCACGTCAGTCAGCAACAAATATCCCGCTATGAACGAGGTGAAACGAGTATCAGTATTGAAACATTAGATGTGTTATTGAAAGCACTCGATATGGATTGGTCTGACTTTTTTTTCAACGTAATGGCTAACTACTCAGCGGAAATAGCAGAAATAAAGCTATATCGATAATATCTAATAATGAAATTATCAGTAAATAATATTATTTATACGCGACGCTCCAATATTGCGTATGAAGGAGGAGAAAGACGGTTTGATCAAGGATGATTTTTTTATTTAGCGATTGAAATTTCAATGAAATATTAAATTTACGTCATTAAAGAATTTTTAATGATGGGGTTGCTTCAATTTAAATTTTATATTGAAAGGAAAAACACATGAGATTAATTAAATTCACGCAGGTGGTTGTTATTGCTACCTCTATGGCCTCTTTCAACACCCTTGCAGATAACACAGGAACATTAGATTTTATCGGTACCGTCGTCAGTACTCCCTGTAATATTGCACAATCCTCATTAAAGCAAACTATTGATTTTGGACAACTATCTCGCCGTGCTTTAGAGAACGGTAGAGTCGCTGAGGTTGACTTTAATATTGAGTTCACGGGATGTGATTTTACTGATTTTGATAAAGATGCGGGTGGTAAACCAATAGCCGTTAAAGCGATGGAACTTGTTTTTACGGGGCAAAGTTATGCCGATGCGGCTAATACTTTACTGGCGACGTCAGCGGGGAACACAAACAATGTCGGAGTGGGGATTGATGGGTTCGAATTTGGTAAAGCTAAAGATATCTTATCGATGATAGTGAATAAAAAAGGAAATAATACTTTAAAATTCAAAGCGCTGGCTAAAGCTGTTGATACCACTAAAGAGGTTGCCGAAGGGCAATTTAGCGCAACGTCCAATTTCCGTATTACTTACCAATAAGCAGGATGGCTGCCCGCCAGTAAATTGCTGGCGGCATTATTGATATGTGGAGGGATACAGTGAGCGCATACAAACAGCTTATTCGTTTTCATTGCCAAGTAATGTGCTTAATCATGTTATTCACGCTTGAAATCGCTGTTGCATACGCGTCTGTGGATGCTGATGAACGCGCTTTTAATGGGATGACAAGAATGATTGGCAACGTGGTGGCAACTCCTTGTTCCATTGTCATGCCAAATCGCCACCAAACGATTAATTTTTCTCCTTTAACGTTGACGATGCTTTCTACGATGAGTCGTCGGGAACGTTATAACCAGCCATTTATTATTGAGTTACGTGATTGTGGCAGTGTGTATTCCTCTATTGATAGTAAAACATGGTCAATTCGCTTTGATGGTCAAAAGGCACAGCAAATTGAGGCTTTTGTATTGCGTGGCCCCTCTCAAGGCTTGGGGGTCTCAGTATTGAATGATCAATCACAGGTCCTCATTCCTGGGCAAAATTATCCCTTATCTCATCATGTGCTACGACAAAACAAATCTGGGCAAACCCTTTTTCTACGTTATTTTTTACGGCTAGAACTGACAGGGCAACCGATTCAGGCAGGTAACTATCAAGGTTTGATTCGTTTTTTCATCGATTATCAATAAGAACAAAATGAGGAGCCTCATAAGGTCTACGTCGAGGGAACTCTTTTGCAGTATTTGGGATGGAACAGAGCATGATGTTCAAACATTGCAAAGTAAGGCAGGTCGTTTTATTTACGTTTGGCTTTATGGCATGGACAGCTGGCGCTTCCGAATTCAATACCGATGTACTGGATGCCCAAGATATCCAACATATTGATATAAGCCAATTTTCTGTCGCAGGGTATGTACCGCCTGGTGACTATGTATTGACAGTATTCGTTAATGGTTTGCGCTTGGGGGCACCCCGAGACATTACGGTGTATGACGAAAACACACAGGCTGAGGTACCGTCACAAAGGATTTGTATTCCTGCTGATATGTTGGAATTGATTGGTTTGAAAAGTTCGGCAGAAAAAAAGGTCACACTCTCAGATAATGGCCAGTGCCTCGATTTTTCATCTCTATCAGGGATACAAACAAAAGTTGAATTATCAACATTGTCACTGCATATCACGATCCCTCAAATGTGGATGGAATATCGGGATCCGTATTGGACACCACCGGCATTATGGGAAGAGGGCATCAATGGCGGTTTTATTGATTTCAACGCTAATATGTCAGCGACTAAGGAAAAAGGGGGAACCCGAAGAGTTTATTTATCAGCAAATGGCACGACGGGGATCAATATTGGTGCTTGGCGATTACGCGGAGACTATCATGCTAATTATCAAAACCAGCGTGGCTCACACTATCCACAGGAAACCCATCAGTTTGATTTTAGCCGCTTATATGCTTTTACCTCATTAAAAGAATCCGCCGCTATTTTGACGTTGGGGGAAAATGATTTCTATTCGGATATCTTTGACGCATGGCAATACAGTGGTATTTCGCTAGAAAGCGATGACCGAATGTTACCGCCAAAGCTTGTTGGCTATGCACCAGAAATTATTGGCGTCGCCAATACTAATGCAACGGTGATTATTCGTAGTCAAGAGCGGGTAATTGCCGAAACGGCCGTACCACCCGGTCCGTTTCGTATTCAAACATTGGATAGCGGAATACGAGGGGTAGTAGATGTCACTGTACGCGAAGAAAATGGCGAGGAGAAAAAATTTAGTATCAGTACTGCCTCGTTACCTTATTTAACCCGTCCGGGCAGGTTGATTTATAAATTAGTTGGCGGAAAAACACGTTATGACGGCCGTCACCTGACTGGTCAGCCTATTATTGGCGGTGAGTTCTCTTATGGGGTGTCCAATACTTGGTCAGTTTATGGTGGAACACAGGCAAACGGTTATTATCAAACATTAGCGCTTGGTTTAGGGCGTGATCTTTTTGCTATCGGTGCGATTTCAGCTGATATTACCCAATCGTTTTCAGATCTTCCAGACGAAAGATTACAGGGGCGCTCTTATCGGTTTAACTACGCGAAATCATTTGATGATTTACGCACGGATATCACGTTTGCGGGGTATCGTTTTGCTGATAAAGAATACCGAACGTTAACACAGTTTATGGATGAAGAGCGCATTGGCGTAACGCCTCGCGCTCAAAAAGAAAATTATCAAGTTTATCTGAATAAGTATTTTGAGAACTTTAATATCTCTTTGAATTATCAATATAGTACTTATTGGCAAAATGATTCACAAACACAATATGGTTTGTATGCGAGCACGAATATGAGTCTGCCAACGCTATCTCAATATGATACGAATTTATCATTATCGGCGACTCGTACTGAACGTGATAATGGCGTCGCAGATGATGCTATCAACGTGTATTTTTCGGTGCCACTTTATACAGGCCATAGTGTAACTTTCTCTGAACTTTATTCTCGAGCATCTGGTCACCATCAATATAACCATAACATTGGTTATAGCGGTTATAACGCCACTGATAATTACAGTTTAAATATGGGATATAACCATGGTCAGAATATTGATAATCAAACCAGCCTGAGCGGTTTCTATTCACGAGACCTGTCACAAGCCAATATTTCTGCAAACGCGAGCTATGTACCTCATCAATATCGCAGTATTGGTGGCTCAATAAATAGTGGCGTGACAGTAACGGCGAAAGGCGCTGCATTACATCGGTCTGCTCACGGTGATACTCGATTAATGATCGACACGGCGGGAGCCAGTGGCGTGCCATTAGATAATGGCGTGATAAAAACGAATGGCTTTGGTCTGGCAGTTATCCCAAATGTGAATAGCTACCGTAAATCTACCGCATCAATTAATACCAGTAAGCTACCTGATAATTTAGAAACGATGGTATCGACGACAGATATTACGCTGACTAAAGGGGCCATTGGTTATCGTCATTTACCCGTGATGAAGGGAGAGAAATTATTTGCCATTTTATCGTTAGAAAATGGCCAAAGCCTCCCCTTTGGTGCCAGTGTGCGTAATGCGGATAACCAAGAATTAGGAATTGTTGGGGAAGACGGAGTCACTTGGCTAGTCGGTGTTTCTGCACAAGAAACACTGTTTGCTTACTGGAATAACCACAAACAGTGTGAGCTAAGGTTACCAGACAATTTCACGCAATCGTCCAACATGTTGCTGCTGCCGTGTATTCAGAGCGCCACTTCTTTACCAACCGCGTATTCAAAAGGTCATTAAATTAGGTTAATGGGGTCATTTATGTTGAATTTAAAGTTACATCATGGGCTATTATGGGGCTGTTTTTTGCTAACAATGTCAGTTGCGATGAGTGCATATAGCGCCATTACATTAGACCGAACAAGAATTATTTTTCCCGGAAGCGAACGTTCTATCAATATCCGGATCACGAATGATAATCCTGAAGAAGCTTATTTAGCACAAAGCTGGATTGAGGATTTACAGGGAAATAAATTAACCAAAGGGGCAATTTTATCAACGCCACCTTTGCAGAGAGTCGAAGCAAACAGTGATAGCTTAGTGAGATTGAGTGTAACGCCTTTGCTTGCGCAGTTACCTCAAGATAGAGAGTCGGTATTTTATTTCAATCTGCGGGAAGTTCCCCCAAAATCCACGGAAGGGAATACATTACAAATTGCGTTGCAGTCTCGTGTTAAGTTGTTTTATCGGCCTACCCGTATTTTAGCGGAATCAGAAACGCGATGGGCTCATAAGGTCACACTAACTCGAACGACAAAAGGCTATAAACTGCACAATCGGACCCCTTTTCATTTAACGGTGATTGGTTTAGGCGATAGCAAAACGCAATCAGAGAAAAGCCATTTTGATGTCGTGATGGTGCCACCAAGATCTACGCACGATATGGCATCCTCCAAATTAGCAACCCCCTATCTTACCTATATCAATGATTATGGTGGCAAACCTACACTGGCTTTTCAGTGTGTCAGTGATGTTTGCACAGTGACAAAAGAGCTGTAGTCACGCTTCTCAAACAAGATAGTCGAGGGGGAAGGCAATAATGAAACATCAAAGAAGATGGTTATTGTTGGTTATTCTGAGTTGTGTCGTGAGCAATTGGACTCAAGCTGCAACGCCTGTCGCTAATACACCCGCGGAAGAAACCTATTATGAACAGCCACGACAAGGGTGGATTAAGGTTAATGCAGCATTATTTAGTGCCCCTTGTAATTTAGCCATGAATACTGACGTTATTTTAACGGAATGTGGGGCTGGTGTTATTTTTCATAAAAATGATATTCCTGATAGTTCGGTTAAAACACCCGTTAAATTGCAATTTTATGATGTTTTGCAGGGGCAAAAATTTAAACGTTCAGCAGCGCAACTAACACATGGAAATAATAAAATACCACTGCCTATTCTCAATGAAAATCAGCATATATTGAGATTGGAGGTTAGCTATGAATAACGTGTTTATTGTTGTCATCATGTTAGTGCTAATGCCAAAAAACGCATTTTGTTATCCACAATTAGACGTGCAATTTCGCGGTGAACTGGTGCACAGCAAATGCCAAATTGCTACTGAATCCGTTAATAAGCAAATTAAGCTAGATAATTTACGTTGGCAATATATTAATGAGCATGGCGCCAGCGAAATACAACCTTTCTTTATTGCGATTAATAAATGCAGTCAATCTGATTTGAATAAAACGATTCGATTTACCTGGCAAAGCCAGCAACTAACCAATATTGGCGGTCATCATTATTTAATGACACAAGGTCAAAGTGGTGCGTTGCTTGGAATTACTGAAGCCAATAAAAATAATCAGCTTATTGTTTGGAATCAACCTATTGATATTGGTGTTGTTTCAGTGGTGAATGACCAGCAACAATTAACGTTTGGTGTCTTTGTACGCAAGCCTGCGACTGAAAAAATAAAGGTTGGTGATTTTAAGGGGACAGCGACATTTTCGGTGGAGTATGAGTAATGAAAAGAGACAGTACCATAATCGCCGTTTGCTTTTTAATGAGCACATTAGCTCAATCTGATGTGTTAGTTGAAGTTAATGCAACTATGGTGGCGCCTAGCTGTAATATTCATAGTGAACATAATGACTCACAACTGACGATAGATTTTGGAAGTATGAAGCCTGAAGCATTAGATAACACGCATATTAATAAAGATTTTCCGATTCATCTTTCAGGCTGTGATTTTAATAAAAACCTAGCGATTATTTTAAATCCTAAAGGTACTCATACATTACAACATCATGGACAGACATTGTTAGCGACCACAACGGCAGGGTTAGGGATCCTGTTTAATGAAATAACAGAGGGAGCAGTACATGTACTGGATATTAATAAGCTGCAACGAATTCATCCTAAAAAAATCAGCGCTACCGAATATAGAGCTGATTTACAAGCACGTTTAATCAGCACTATCCCTTCGGAGCGATTAGCTGTAGGTAAGTTTACCTCTGCTATGACTATTTTGGTGACCTATGACTAATGGGAATCGCGGTTATGTTTAAGTTTAAATCTTATGGCGGTATTCGTGTCAGAATTCGGCATGGTAAAGGAATAATCGCTTTATTATTCATCGCGATTAGCTTTGAGGCTATAGCTGACTATGCAGCACAAATCGTCGACCCGAATACAGGCTATGTGATCAAATTAGAACGTGATAGTGAATTAATACCGAAACCGATAGTCGGTTCTAATGGTAAAAATTATTACCGCATCGGTAATACCATGCTTATTGATAGCGCGAGTAAGGATGTCAGCGTTTCTGGGCAGGTTAGGTGCCACGGAAGGCAATGGGGGAAAAAAGAGACCAATATTCCGTCTGATAACGCATTCCACCGTTTATTTATGTATGCACCTATGGCGGGCACTCATATTGAAGGCAAACCGGCTTATCAAATCAATAGCAACTTAATTATGACCGTTGAAACAAACCTAATGAACTGGGTGAATATTGATGCGGCAGTGTGCTCCAATGGTTTTGGTGGTGATGTCTTTCCATCTGGCCAATTTTATAGCCAATTTCCTATTAAGCTAACATTCTATATTGGTGAAAGAATTATTGATGGGCAGTTAGTTATCAATGCAATGGATTTAGGGGGCTATGTGAGAGCGTTTACTGCTAATAGAACGGTACCTCCATATGATAGCTGGCCAATCAATGAAACGACGGTGCCTTTACGATTAGCAGCTTCCCAAATTCATATTGATTCTCTTTGCACGACGACGACAAGCACCGGTCAGGCAGAAACGGTGAGCCTACGCCATGGTAAATTAAATAGTGTGAATTACGATAGCACGGTGACAGAAAAAATTTTTTATAGCTGTAAGTTTAAGTCATCAACCAATATTCGCTTGCGTCTAGATTATACGAAAGACAGTGATCCGCAAAAACGCTTGCCATTGAAAAGCCATTTAAATAGCAATGATGTTATCTATAGCGAATTAACGTTAACGGATGAAGCAACAGGGCAGACAGGACAAAGTTTAACATTAGAAATTCATCAATTAGATACGATAAGAGTGACCAGCCGTATTCAAGGAAAAAATGCGGTAGCTGGGGATTATCAAGGTTCGGCATGGTTGATTGCGACCTATGATTGATGTTGGTTCAGAAATACAAGTATTTGGTTGAGCCGTAAGTATTGTGTGTCTTGAATCTAGACTGAGGTGATGTGACGGAGTCTATTCGATGATAAACAATCGTTTCGCTTATCATCCCCAAATTAGCGTTAACCTACGGCTCAACCAACCCGCGTGGATTTGCCTATATGTTGAATAAAATCTGAGGGCGTTTGCCCTAGCCATTTTTTAAACATGGCTGAAAAAGCCCCCGCACTGTTATAACCTAAGCCAAAAGCAACCTCGGTAATTGATTTACCGGCTGAAATATCAGTCATGGCTCTAAGCAAGCAAGCCTGTTGACGCCATTCAGAGAAAGAGAGACCCGTTTGAGCCACAAAAAAGCGACTAAATGAACGCTCACTTTTGTGTAATTGTTTTGCCCATTCATGAGGTAATGAGGTGATTTTCGGATCTTGTAGGAATGCTAGGCACAACTTTGCTAAATGGGGATCTTGAGGAACGGGTGCAAAAAAAGGTAAAGGCTCTGCACGTGAAATCTCATGTAAGATCAACTGGATCAAAATACCATCACGGCCATGGAGATCGTACTCAAGCGGGATGTCGACGGCTTCGAGTAATAGCTGACGTAATAAAGGAGAAACACGTAGTACTTCACATTTATGCGGTTGTCGTGGTGCCGCATGTGGTTCGATATAGAGACTGCGCGTACTCACATTTAGCATTCTCGTTTCATGTGGTGTGTTTTCAGGGATCCATACACCGCAGTCAGGAGGGATGACCCACTCACCATCACGGGTGCTAACCTCGATGAGACCTGTTGCACCGTATAAAAACTGCGCACGTCTATGAACATGTGAATTTAGCAGTACATTAGGTTGATAATCGGTACCAATAGCTAAAACATCACGCTGTATATGATCAATTCGATTAAGAAGAATATTTCGCATAATAGCTCGGGTTCGCCTGAGATTTAAATATCATTATCTATTTTTCACGCATTAGCTACTTTTGTTTGAACAGTCGTGAACGGAGAAAATAATAGCCTGTTTTAAGGTATAGAGAATAGTGATAAGAATGGGGAAATACCGACCATATAGTGATGGCCGGTATTTTAGATGAGGCAATGCGCATTTTTGAGAGAACTCGCGCGCTCAAAAGGGAGAAAAGTTAAAATGTGCGTGCTAATTAGAAAATCGTAAATGGCGCCATTACAATAAACTTAATATCCCTTTCATCTTGGAAGATGTTATTAAATCCACCTCCCCAGCTTGGAATATCACTATGATTATCAAAGCGGGTGTAATGTAATTTGAATGAGGTATCTTTCGCTTTCCCTGACTGAATGGTATAGCCTATATCAACATTCCATGCACTTTCTCTGATACGTTGGCTTTGATCATAAATTGGATTGCTACTTGGTTTTGCATCCCAAGCATGGATATAAGAGGTTCCAATTTTCCAACCTGCCAGATCCCAATTGGATAAATCATAGGTGACCCCCGCAAATAATGCTTTTTCATTATCAGCGTTAAAGTCTGAGCGGCCATCCCACCATATATCTAAACGACCATTCGATGAGCTATAGGCAGATGTCATGCGTGATAAAAAGTATCCTTGTCGGCCTGGTGAATGGACCATCGTTCCTTCTACCTTAAAGTCTAGAGAATCATAGGTATAGCCTAAGGTAAATGCCTGTAGCCATGCTAAACCGTCATAGACATCGTTAACCCCGCCACTATTATCTTTATCTTGTGCACCATAAAACTGATACGAAACTCTTAAATCACGTTCCGCAAGTGGGAATGCATAGGAGATTTTAGCGAAGTATTGATCCATATAGCCTTCTGACTGACCGAAAGCGCCCTCTAATACCAATTTATTTTTGGCATCATATTTGACGCCTAAGGAGTGTAAATAATCAATTGTCGTGGTTGCATCTGCTTCACGATAATCCGCCATCTCTCGATACCATGGCGCTTTATACTCATCTGTCCACATGTATGAAATATTAAATTTACCGCTAGCGTCAGTATCGAATTCAGCCCCAACTTCTAAGCCGCGATATGTTCCTGGTAAGAAACTCCAGTTCGGTGTTAATAAAGTTTGTCCACTCGGTTGTATATAACCTGCTTTAGCCCAAAACGGGCCCATTTTTAATTTAGTTGCTGCGGTTGTAAACGTAAACCCACTACGATCACCGGTCCATTTTTCATCCCAAACATTTTTAGCATCACTAAAACCAATTTCGTTAGGAGCGGCAGGGCCACCATCCGATAATTCAATAGCAGTAAATCCAGCAAAATCGAAACCAATAAAGTCGTTAAGATAACCAGAGGAAAAGTCCAATGCCGCATTTAATGAGGAGTGTCTTAGGTTATCAGTATACTCACCATATTTATCACTACTTGGATTTAACTCTTTTCTTGTTCTATCCCTTTGCCAATAATAGATTCCACCTTTTAATGTTGCATCGTCAAAAAGGGGAGACGCATTGATGGTAGGAATGTAACAGCTTGCAGTTAATATCGAAAATATCTCTAATGCCAACAGCTTTTTAGTATGTTTAATAATTGAATTAGCCATTCTTTATACCTCAATATTGATTGAGTAAATTAATTGATTTTTATTTTTTATAAATAATAAAAGGGCAAAAACGTAGTTCAGGACTAAGCCCATAATAGTTATATTTTGTGATAAATATTAAGCAATCTGAAAGTGGTGTATTTACGTATTTAAAGTGAGGTTATTTAAAATTAAACGGTTAAATAGTTATTGAGTTTGCTTTGATATTATTAATGTGGTTTTTTATATCGTCATTTTTTTAGTGCCTAGATAATATGGTTGTGAATTGTCATTGTATTTTGTTTTTTAAGCGAAAAAATATTTTTGGTGCGTTTTTTATTTTTAGTTAAACGCAGGGGTTAATATTTATGAAGTTTAATCTTATATAATTCATGGGGATATTAAAAGAGTGGCGTAATAAAACAAAAAGTTGTCATGTTTAGCTATTAAAAAAATTATTTATTTATATTTATATGATTGAAAATGGAAAATAAGAGAGGGTGATATGAGTGAATCTGTCGGTTCTATAAAGTCTCAAAAAATGCCATTATCAACATGGAAAATCTATCTTGCACCTATTATCGGCGGAATTTTTATTCCAATGATGTTTTTATGGGCTCCGTTAATTACGTTACAAATGGATAAGGAACTTGGTTTCTCCCCAGAAAAAGTTGGTTTTATCTATATGATAGAAATTTTAACTGGGATGTTAGCCAATGTGCTAGCCTTTTTTTGGTTAAAAACAAAGATAAATTGGTACCATATCTATATCGTCATGATTTTATTAGTTTCAGTATTGAATATTGCTTCAGGTTTTTTCATTAAAGATAATTTTAATCTCTATATCGGGATCAGAATTCTAGTCGCCATCTTTGGGTCGACAATATTTATCATTACTAACTCCTGTATGGCATTGTTACCAAACGCATATCGTGCATTCAGTATCTCTTTATTCAGCCAAATCGTCTTAGGCAGTTTAGGTCTTTTTATTCTTCCCATTTTTCTTGATACTTACGGAATAATATCGGCATATATTTTTATATCAATATTACTCGTCTGTGTGTTACCCCTGACAAAGGGGATAGATTCTATTTGGCGGATGAAAGAAGAAAAGATTTTTAAAGAGAAAACACAAGGTGTTGCCAGTAAAAGTGTTTTTAAAAGTGAAATGTATTTTTGTTTGTTTGCTATCTTTTTATTCAATGTTGTGATTGCAGGTGTTTGGACATTTATTGGTGGATATCTTAAAGCAATCAATGTGGAGCTATCAACAATCTACAATATCTTAGGTTCAGCTAGCATGATAGGGATATTAGGTGCAGGAACATCGATTCTATTCAGTAAAAAAGTCAATTTAGTTTTTGTCACCAGCTTTATTTTTCTCATCGCCGCAGTACTTGCAATGTATTTAAATGTTAATACGCTATTTGTCATTGTTAGTTGCTATGTTTTTAAATATATATGGGCGTTGATATTACCGTTCACGATGAGTATTGCCGCTGAATATGAAGTGGATGGTAATGTGATGAATCTTACGTCATTAACGTTAGGGTTAGGTATCGCTTTAGGTCCTATGATGAGTGGTATGCTTATTGAAAGGGTCAGCTTTTCTAGCATGTTCTTACTGAATTTAATATTACTGGTTATATCGATGGTAATTATTGTGAAGATAATTTTTAAAAATAATAAATATAAGGGATAACGATGGTAAATAGCTTAAATAATTATCATGTATATACGACATGGAGTGAAGTATTAAATGGCGTGTCACTTAAGGGTAAAAAATATTTAATTACAGGAGCAAACTCAGGTTTAGGTAAGGAGTCGGCTAAAGCAATATTAAGTCATGAAGGATATGTGGTTCTGACGGTAAGAACAGAAGAAAAAAGACAACAACTTATTGAAGAGCTTTCTTTGCAGTTTGATAAGACATTATTTGATATTAAGTTACTCGATTTATCATCTCTGAATGATGTTAGGCGTTTTACAAAAGCGTTTCTCTTAGAAGCATTAAAACTAGATGGGGTACTGGCTAATGCGGGCATAATGGCAACAGATTTTCAAACAACAGTTGATGGGTTTGAACAACAATTCGCGATTAATCATCTCGGGCATTTTTTGCTCATAAATAAACTAACACCATGTTTATTAAAGGGTGCAAGAGTTGTTGTCATGACATCGGGAGCTCACCGGTTAAGTAATGTGGATCTAAAGGATCCGAATTTTACTTATCGAGCTTATAGTCGTTGGACTGCATATGGCCAATCTAAATCAGCTAATGTGTTATTCGCACTCGAATTTGATAGGCGTTGGAAAAATTATAATGTTCGTGCTTTTGCGGTTGCTCCCGGTATTATTCTGGATACTCATCTTCATATGCATTTACAGCATGATGATTTTAATGAATTAGCCGAGAAGCAAGATACGAATAAAGTGCCTGTAAAATCACTCCAAGCGGGAGTTGCAACACAGATTATGGCGTTGTGTCATCCCGAATTTGCTAATAAAGGCGGGGTGTTTTTAGAACATTGCAACTATTCTCAAATCAATGACGATACTCGGCAGGGAACGGGTGTTATTCCATGGGTATTGGATGAGGAGTTTGCACAAAAATTATGGCAGCTTTCTGAAGAAATGGTGAATGAAACGTTCACCGAAGATGCCAAATTAAAATCAGAAGTTGTCTATAGTGAACTTGCCCATAATCGCTTGCCTCAAAGTCAAAAACTTGATTTGACTGGTATTGAATTCAAAACTGAGAATTCGATTATTGAGCTCTTTTTTGACCATAAAACATGCACTGTTGAAGGTTTTAAACATCAAGGCATTTTTATTCCTAGTGTCGCTAATTATGAAGTGGTTGAGGTTAGGAATGACCTGTACTTTATTGATTTATTATTCCCTGAAAACACTGAAATTACGTTATCTATTACGGTAGATTTTAAATCTAATAAAGCTTTATTTATTCTGACTCAGTATCAACCAACGAGTTTGCCTGATAAAAATAAGCCCATCGCCTTGAAATTAGCTTCTCACTACCATCAATATTTTACACCAGCAGTCGTGTTAACAGGAAATAATCAAATTGATCGTTGTGAGTATCCATTTGTCACTAGTGATTTGATTGGCACACGTGCGTTATATTGCTACTCGAACTCCTCACCGACGGTGTATGAGCATATTTATATTAACTCACATTGGTATTGTTATAATGTGATTAATGGAATAAGAAAGGGGGATGGTGGATGTGACCAAGCGAGCTATTATAAGTTTGATGACTCGACTTATATCGTGACTTGGCGAGAATTATTAATCGACCTATCATTTGTCTTTGTTTATGACTTGGATAATAAAACAACAACTGGGAAAGGTTGGGGAAATATATCTGATACAAATGTCATGATTAATATTCCGGCGGGAGCGAATATTATTTCCTTAAATGCATTAAATTATCCACTAAACTATATCCCTAGCTAAGGTGTTTATAATGAATCAAGAAGCAGATTTAGTCATTATTAACGCTAAAGTGGCTACGGTTGATAGCTTATTTTCATTTGCAGAAGCCATTGCTGTTTCACAAGGACGTATTATTGATGTTGGCAGCAACGATGATATTAGTCAGAAAATCGGTGTACAAACTCAGGTTATTGATGCAAACAAGAAACTTGTTTTACCTGCTGCAAATGATGCTCATATTCATGCCACACATACAGGCATGTTAATTTCAGGTGATTTTTTGGATTTATTTGAAAGCAAAGGGAAAAATGAATTTGATAGCAAACTAGATGCGCATGTGCTCATGAATAACAATAAGGAATGGATATACGGCATTGGATGCCCCTTTGAATTAATCGATGATAATCAAGACAACGTTATTGTGGATAGTCACTATTTAACAAAAAAAACGGAGGGGAAACTTGCTACGTTCAGTGACTTCAGTTTACATAACCTAATTGTCAATAAAAATGTTATCGACTTAGTGGGATTAGGGAAAGAGTTAATCGATTTACCTAAAGAGGTCGGTCGTATTGGTGTAGATAAAAAAGGTGAGCCGACAGGGATTATCTCCGAGTGGGGGGCGATGAATCTTGTTGGAAAATACTTACCTCAGCTATCGGATGAGGCTCTGAAAAACTACATTTTACTCATCCAGAGTCATTTATTAAAAAATGGAATAACCAGTTATACAGATATTCTAGGACCCGGTGGTGATAATTTATTTCATGGTGCATGGAGCTCGAGGATTATTCGGCTCTATAAAGAGCTTTATGATGAAAATAAATTATTGACACGCGTTAGTGTAAACCTATTTGCAGCTAAGGATGGGATTCACAGTTTTAAACATATTATCGCGGGTATCGAAGAGTTTGAATTACCAACGAATATTAATAAATCTTGGCTAAAAATAAATACTATAAAATTATTTGGTGATAGCTCTCCTTGTATTCGGAAAAGCCATAACCATTATCACGGTGAATTAACTTTTCAGGGTGATACCGTTGAAGAACAAATTACTGAGCTAAAAAGAACGATTGTTGAGTTACATCGTTTAGGTTGGCAGGTTGGTATTCATGCTATAGGTGGAAAAACTATTGATGCTGCAATAGAGGCCTTTGCTTATGCTGAAGAGATAATGCCGAATAGAGATTTACGGCACTTTATTATTCACGGTGATGATCTCACTATCGATAATGCGAAAACAATGGCAAAAAATAATATTTTATTATCTTGTCAACCTATTGCTGGGTATAGCATTATCGATAATATTAAGCAAATTATGCCTGATACATATAATTCTAATTTATTTAACTGGCAAGCTTACATTAATGAAGGCGTCGTCGTTGCAGCGGGTTCAGATGCATGTTGTTTTCCTTTCAATTGGTTAAAAGGTCTTGAATTTACACTTACAAGAAAAGCGAAAAATAACCAAATTTATCAGCCCGAATTAGCTTGTCATATTGAAGATGCTATTCGTATGTACACTATAAATGGTGCTAAACAGGAACACCTTGAACATGAACGAGGCTCTATAGAAATCGGAAAATGGGCAGATCTACAAATATTGAGTCACGATATATTTACTATTCCGAGTCATCAAATCGGAGAAACGAGTGTTATAGCAACTATTTGTCATGGAAAAATGGTCTATAAGCAATAAATAGAAATAAATCAGTTTGTTGCTATCACTGGCAATATCGAGTAATTAATTAAGGGGATAGTATGCATTGTAATATTAAAGACTCCACGATTAAAACAGGCTTTTTTTATCATGAATATTGTTTATGGGGGAAAAACCATAAAGCTCCCCCGTTAGCTTATAATCAGATGAATTGGATGCAACCTTTTGCGGTTAATGAATTTGGTGCCAGTTCTGCAAGTTGTATTCGTCGTTTTAAATCATTAATTGACGTTAGCGGAATAAATGAATTTTTATTTTCTTATAGCGCGCCCCCAATTACTTATCACGATGCTGCGCTTGTTCATACTAAGGAGTATTTAAATAACTTTATTGAGCTTAGTGAGAATGAAGGCGGGGAACTGGGATTACAAGCTCCATTTGGTCCCGGTAGTTACCAAATCGCACTACTGTCCGCAGGTCAAGCCAAGGCCGCTGTACATCATGTTATGGAGGGGTCTTTAAATAGGGCTTATGCAGCATGTGTACCCGCAGGGCATCATGCATTAGCGGATAGCGCGATGGGGGCGACTTATCTTGCAAACAGTAGTATTGCCGCTAAGTATGCACTAGAACATTGTTCAGCTAAAAAGGTGGCGATATTAGATTGGGATGTTCATCATGGAAACGGTACGCAGGCTATTTTTTATAACGATAATAGAGTCCTTACTATATCTCTGCATCAAGATAACTGCTTTCCTATTCACTCTGGTACGATAGAGGAGCAAGGAAGCCGCGAAGGGCTTGGCTTTAATATTAATATTCCATTATTACCGGGATGTGGGCATGATGAATATTTGTATGCATTAAGAACAATTGTGATCCCATCACTATTGATGTATAAGCCCGATGTCATTATTGTTGGCAGCGGATATGACGCGAATACCTTTGATCCTCTTGGACATATGCAGCTTCATAGTCAAAGTTATCGAGAAATGATGGAGTGTGTTGTTGCTTTAGCACAAGATATTTGTCATGGCAGAGTCGTGGCTATACATGAAGGTGGATATTCGGAACATTATGTCCCTTTTTGTGCGTTAGCAGCACTTGAAGGATTAAGTGGTATCACTACACAAGTGATAGATCCTTTTATTTCATTTATTCAGCAGCAAACCATTCCTAAAGAATTAAAAGAATTGCAAGAAAATTTGATAAATCATCAAGCCATTAAACTTGGTTTATAGTGTCAGCCGTTAAATAAGCCTTTTTTAATATTTCAATGATATTTTTAGCCCTAACTTAATTTATTAATCAGGTGGTCAAGAATGAATATATTAAAAACGAATGACTGCGTTATTATTGGGTGGCACTCATCCTGTTCTCAAGGTGACTTTGATACACAATTAAAAGAAATTATCATCGATGTGAATAATCAGCTATTTAAAATGGCTATTCATTATTCTGATATGTTAAAACATACTATTGCTATAAAAAGTGGTCAAGTGGACCCTATTTATGCAATTAATCAATTTCATAAAGTCAGTAAGGAAATATCTAAAGGATATGGGGATAAAAAGCCAGTCGGGACAATTATTAAATTACCTCACTTTAATCTTGATGATGTCTTAGTTTCAATTGAATTTGTTTTTTCATGCAAAAAAACACAGGTACGGTGTTTACCATTCTATAATATGGATATGGATGTGAGTCGTTCTTTAATTCATGAAGAACTACTTTATATTACTGGTACTGAAGCATTAGTTGTTTCTGACAATACGGTAACACCTTATTATATCTGTGATACCTTAGAGGAGCAGGTTAGTGTTATTATTAATAAAATTTATAATTCGATAGTTGAACTAGATTATTCAATAGATGATATTTTTTTATTAAATGTTTATCTCCGTAGTGATATTGCTTATCAGGATGCAATATCACTCATCAAAGATGAGTTAGCGAAGTATACTAACAGCCCATCTTCTATTAATTGCAATATTAATATCACATATTGTGATGGTATGGCAGTTGATAGCTTTTTAATTGAAATCGATGGCTTTGTGAAAAACCATCAATTAAACATTGACAATCCAATTGATTATCAATGCTTTCAATTCAATTTAGATTTATATGATAGTTTTACGAGTGCCAAAAAATACATTGATACAATATTAAAAGATAACAGTTCGCCAAGGATCAGAGTCACAACAAAATATGTCAAAAGTAAGAATAGTAGTGGGGTTTATATCGATATCATACATGATGAGCTAATGATGAAATTAGCGAGTGCGAATGTAAGTGATTATATTATAGAAACTTTACCGGTTAGAAAGCTGATGAATAACAAATCTTTTCTTGAAATAAACATTCATTCATTTTAATTCATACAATAGGTGATAATATGGCTGATCAGATAGTTTCAGATACATCATTTGATGCTTTCGCTAAAGAATTAAAAATAAATAGAATAAAGAGGAGTTATAAAATCATTAATGTTGAATTTAACTTGTGTTTAAATAATGAAAACTTCTATTTCCGTATTGATGAGCGTGATAGGATCATAACGAATAGTGTTTTTTTGAGTGATTATATCGATAGCAAAAACCAAAAGATTAGCGATTTGACTGAAGTCGCAGAGAACGTATTTTTAATTGAACTATCAAAAGGAAATATCGATTTTGCACATTCCATTTTAGTTTTAGACCTTAACAATAGTAATGTGATTTTATTGAGTTCTCAATATCAGCCAAGTAAAAAAATAACGCCTAGGTTTGAGCAAAACTATCATCTCGGAAAGATCATTGGCGATAATTTATATACTGCTGCACCGACAGAAACTCGTGATCTACTTGGTTTGCATATTCTTAATGAGTATAGTGATAGCACGGCAGTTGAGCATATTTATATTAATAGCCAATGGTACGCTTATCATATTTATGGGGGAGTCAGGCATGGTGAGTGTGATTGTGACCAAGCAACATATCTGAAAATTAAAGATGATGTTTATTTGCTTGGATTTAGAGAATTGGCTGTCGATGTTGCGATTATTTTAGTGTTAGATTTTAAATTAATGAGAAACACAGGGTTCGCCATTGGCTATACAGATGAACAATGGTTTAGCATCCCAATTGGTGCGCATATGAAAAAGATCAATAAAAGGCTTGATGACTATAATCATCATGCTTTGTGATTGTTATTCTTCTTAATGTATTGGAGTGGCGGGTAACCTGTCCATCGCTTGAATGCTTTTGAAAATGCAGCGCTATCGGTATAGCCTAGTAATTCTGCTAGGCTATCGATTCTAATATTTTCTTCAGTAAGTTTATCAATAGAGATATCACAGCGGATTTTGTCTAGGATATCAGAGTAATTGATACTTTCTTTAGCGAGTTTACGTTGTAATGTCCTAGGGGAGATATACAATTTTGAGGCCACCCATGACAATGAAAGATCTTTCTCCACCAAAATATATTGATAAATAATATTTTGAACTTTGATACTCATTGAATCAGGCATGCAACTTGAGTGTTTAAGTTTATCTAAGTGATTTTTCATGAAAAATATGAAAGTTTCATCTGGCGTTTTTTGGTTTAAATTATCATTTAGCCAATGTTCATCAAATGATATACCATTAAACCTAGCATTATCTTCATAACGAGTTGGGATAATTTTCTTTAGATTTTCCTTGTCTTTTTTACTTAAGCTATATTGAAAGTGGAACGAATCGGGTATCCAATTTTTTCCAAGTCGTTCCCTTAATTGGCTAACTAATCTAAATAAAGTATATTCGATGTCAAACTTATAGTAATCAGGTTTAAATATACTGACTTCATAGTTAACAAATACTTTTTTATTTTCAATAACAATACTGGTATGAGTCTTCCCTTGGAACAAATCAGTGTATTTATTAAGCTCAATTAAGGCTTCATGCAAAGTTTTAGCAGACATGAAAAGTTCACTTATTGGCGAATAGCAATCATGATTTCTTGAAATACCTGCCTTTGCACACCATTGCGGATCTTTAGTTTCATGGGCAATTAAGTGTAAAAATTCATTATAAACTTGAATAGGTGCAACTTCTGTTATTTTTAATAGCTTAAATTTATTAAATATTACTTTTGACCTATATGAAAAAGGGATGTTAATGGATTGCAAGTAACTCATAATTTTAGATAATTTTAATTGGTGTATATATGAATGAGAGAAGTGAGATGCATTATTTTTCATATTTATGCCTCGTATAAATGAGATGCGACCTTGATGATGGTTAATTAACATGCATATCCCTATTTAGATAATAAAATTACATGTTAATAATCAAATAGCAATAAAATTATATCACTGTAATATCTTATTGATAAATTAAATCATTCTGCTTTATATTGATAGAAAACGTAAATATAAATATTTATTAATAATAATAATCAGCCATGTTTAATAAAGGCATATTTTAGTATTAATAATAGGATGAGCTATCTCTTATTTTGACAATCCAAATAGGTCGTTCAAGTTTTAATTTAATAATAACGAGTAAAAACTATCACCTTGAATTTGTTTTAGTTATATCTAAATTAGTGGGAAATCTCCTTTCTTATACCCCGAAAGTATTAGTAACAATTTTGAATAAACACGATACTAATATAACAATTAAATATACAAGTCTTTTTTAATATTCGTTTTAAGTCGGTCATAGTCAGTCGTTATGATAAATATTATTACTTGAGGACGTGCAGATGATGGGGTTTATTAATCGCTTACTGGCACATGATGATGCTGGAAAATTATTATTGCGTATGACGATTGGTGGATTAATGCTATTTCACGGCATGAGTAAATTATTAACAGGGGCCAGTGGCATTAAGGTTATGCTTGCCTCATATGGCTTACCTGAGTACATTGCCTATGGCACTATTTTAGGTGAAGTTGTCGCACCTATTTTTATTATTTTAGGGATATTAACTCGTCCGTCAGCATTACTTGTTGCCTTTACAATGTTTATTGCTTGGTTAATGGTCGGTCTAGATAAGACATTCTTGCTGGATAGAACAGGTGCATGGGCAATTGAAAGTATTGTGTATTTCTTTGTGGGTTCGATTGCGCTTGCATTGATGGGAGCAGGAAAGTTTTCTATTATGAAAAATGCGAATTGGCGTTAAGTTTAATCGCCTATAAATATATGGCCATCTGTCAGGATGGCCAATGGTAGGTCATTTTATTGTGTCATTCTTTCGGCAAATTCTTGGTGAGATTTTAGCGTTTTTAAATAGTGCTCCATACTGTCAGTTAGCTCAATAATGCTCTGTTTTTGTAAGAATAATAGGAAAGACCCCACATATACATCGATGGCAGTTAATTGTTCTCCACAAATATAAGGGGACGCATCTGCAATTCCTGTAGCTAAACAGTCCATAACGCGTTTGAGTGAACCAAAACCTGACATTTTTTGCTGTTCTTCATCGAGTACTAATCCTGTCATATGGGCTGTAAATGCAGCTTCAATTGGCCCTGCTGTAAAAAAGAACCAGCGGTAATAAATGGCACGTTGTGGGGAATTCAATGCGGGAGCTAACCCTTTTTCGATAAACTTATCTGCCAAATAAACACAAATGGCCGCGGTTTCTGTAATAACATTGTCACCATCAACCAACGTAGGTACCTTTCCCATCGGATTAAGTGCAAGATATTCAGCCGTATGCATTTGTTCGCCATAATTAAGCTCAACTCGCTTATAAGGCACTGCTAATAATTTAAATAAAAGGTCGACAGTATTTCCGCGTGACATGGAGTTTGTGTACAGAGTTAGTGAGCTCATGAATTGTTCCTTATGATTAAGTAGAGATGCCATCATAAGGTAGGTTACTGTCAGATTTTGTCAGTAGTCATGCACAGCACTTCTTTTTTCCATTGTTCAAATAAATAATGTTTCGGGTAGGGATATTTATCATCAAGTGCGGTATAGGATTGGATCCTATCTAAACGAAAATGGCGATAGCTTTGCCTTAGTTCACACCAAGCAGCAAGCACTTGGGTTTCTTTCATATAGCCAATCGCGATCGGCCAGATAACCCTGTGACTTAACTGTCCACTTCCGTCTTGATATTCAATTTGCGCTTTTATTTCTTTTCGTAAGCTACGCCTTAGATTTTTTGCCATCACATTATCAATAGCCGTCACTTGGGTTGTTGGCGCAAATAAGGTTGTTTGATTGAGAATGCTTTTTGAATTCGGTTTAACTATTGAATTGATTTTATCAAGTGTGCGTATTGCCGATAATTTCAGTTCGTCATCGGCATTATTTTGTACCCAACGTAAACCGAGTGTCAGTGCTTCGAGTTCATTTTCATCGAACATTAAAGGAGGCAGTAATAACCCTGATTTTAATTGATAACCAATCCCTGTTTCGCCTGTTATTTCTGCACCTTGGCTGCGTAATTCATCAATATCACGGTATATCGACCTAATGCTAATTTGTAATTGGCAAGCCAGAGACTCCGCCGTAATTGGGTAGCGGCTTTCTTTTAATATTTGCAATAAAGTCAATAAGCGTTGTGTGCGGGTCATCTGTTACTCGATTTACTCATTGGGTGGGGAGATTATAACATTGATGGGCAGAGTGATAGGGGAAAAATAGCGGCAAGTTGATTTTGCCGCTATTTAAAAGGTTACCGCCATTTTATATCATTTGCTAAGATGGTTTTTTGTAAAAAATCATCCAATAAATGACTATCACGGTAATAAGGCTCAGGAAGATTGAGTTTTTCTGATTTTTCAATCGTTTCAGTTATCAATCTATCGATAGCTGGTCGATGTGGACCATATCGGCTTTCATCAGCATGTTGTTTCATTACCAATAACTGCTCAATTTCAGCTAGCACCGCATGGTCTGTCACCGTCGCTTGCACTAACTGTGAAAATGCCATGGGCGGCATCATTTTTGAGTGCTCAATCCAACGTAATGCCAGCACCGCTCTTAATATATAAAAGTATTTCTTTAGTCGTATTGTTTCCTCTTTAAAGTCTTCTCGCCAGTTACGTTTTGCGATAGATAAATAGTGGTAACGCGCTTTCAATGGCGAATAGAATTTTGAGGCTAATTGTTCACATTGCTGCATAAATAGCGCGTCTTTTTGGTAAACAATAGGCGAATGTAGCCATTCAATTAACGCAGGGTTAGAATTACGCATTAGTTTTAAGGCTTTTGATAATTCCCAACCGGCCACATCCAGTTCATCATCGATAGGTCTTTCAATCACGTCACGCTTTCTATCAAGTGTTAAATACCAATCTAATTGATGAACATAGATAAATCTGACATCATAATCGCTGTCGCGTGAGGCAAAGCCCCATCCGCGACTTCCTGATTCACAAGCGTAAAGTATTTTTATTCGTTGCGTTTTCTCTATCTGTGTTAATGTTTGTCGTATTCGATCCTGCATTAATGGCGTTATGCTGTCATGTTCCATTAAGCCTCCTATCCTTTAACACACACAACTTGGCGTAGTGTATGTACGATTTCTACTAATGAGGATTGCGCTGCCATCACAGCATCAATATCCTTGTATGCCATAGGAATTTCATCAATCACATCACTATCTTTTCGACATTCAACATGGGCAGTTGCTATTTTTTGGTCAGTCACGGAGTAACGCTTTTTGGCTTCAGTGCGGCTCATCACTCGGCCAGCACCGTGGCTACAAGAACAGAAACTTTCTTCATTACCTAATCCACGTACAATGAAGCTTTTCGCTCCCATTGATCCAGGAATAATCCCCATTTGCCCCTTTTGTGCGGACACTGCACCTTTACGTGTAACCAGAATTTCTTCACCAAAATGTTGTTCTTTCTGCACATAGTTATGGTGGCAGTTAACGGCTTCTTGTTGTGTCGTAAAAGGCTTCGTAATTTCTTTTGAAAGAGCTTCTAATACGCGGTGCATCATCACTTCGCGGTTATGACGAGCGAAATCTTGTGCCCAACCCACAGCGTTCATGTAATCATTAAAGTGTTGACTGCCTTCCTTAAAATAAGCCAAGTCACGATCTGGTAGATTGGCAATATGTTGCTGCATATCTTTTTGCGCTAACGAGATAAACAGGTTACCAATCGCATTACCCACTCCACGCGATCCGCTATGTAACATCACCCACACGCGATCTTGTTCATCCAAACACAGCTCAATAAAGTGATTACCCGTTCCCAATGTTCCTAAATGCTTGTAATGGTTAGTCGCACGTAGTTTGGGGTACTTATCACATAAATGTTTAAATTCTTCATCCAGATGCGCCCAATGTTGATCAACAATCTGAGGAACTTGATGCCATGCACCTTTATCACGACCGTGCCGCTGGGTGGTTCGCCCATGTGGTACCGCAGCTTCAATGGCAAAACGAATATTCTGTAAGTTATCGGGAAGGTCAGCAGCCGTTAGTGATGTACGTACCGCTATCATTCCGCAGCCAATATCGACACCCACGGCAGCAGGGATAATGGCCCCTTTCGTTGGGATAACACTACCGATAGTTGAACCTTTTCCAACATGTACATCCGGCATTACAGCTAAATGTTTAAAGATAAATGGCATTTTCGCCGTGTTTTGTAATTGTGTGATTGCTTTTGGGTCAACGGGGACTCCGTGAGTCCACATTTTGACAGGGGCACTGTTTTCCAAAATGATGTTGTTTACATGATTACTAACCATTATTTATTCCTTAATTTTTACCAGTCCGTTTAATACCTGATCTAATCCACCATAAACGGAAATCTGGTCGATACGGTGCGCGATGCTTTCTAATGTTTCGAGTTCTTTTAAACGCAATGCGATAGGATTATTTTCCATCACTTTTGCCGTATTAAGTAGTGAACGTGTTGCGGCCGTTTCTTCGCGGCGGCGGATCACGTTCGCTTGAGCCGCTTTTTCTGCTTCGACGACTTGCGATAAAATTGTTCGCATATCGCCCGGTAAAATGATGTCTTTTACCCCGATACTCTCGACGGTTAAGCCGAATTCCGTCACACAGTGTGTGATCTGCTGTAGCATCAATTCATCGATGAGTTGTTTGTTTTCCAGTAACTCATCTAATGAACGTGTACCAACGATTTCTCGTAGTGCAAATTGCAGTTCACGATATAAATAATCAACAGGCTGACTTAATTTTGCGTATGCGAGTAAAATATCGCTATAGCGCCAGTTGGCAGACAAATTGATACGCAACGTGACCTTATCTTTGGTCAGAATTTCTTGTCCGCTAACATCCAGTGCAAGTAAACGCGTATCAATCACTTCCACTTCTGGCGTGTGTTCAATACACCAATAGCCATATTTGCCAGGCGGTAAAAGTGTCTCCACGACACCATCAATTTTTAATACGCCTACATGCCATGCAGGAATCTGCACAAGTAAAGTAAGCTCTCTGCCTTGAATACGTTTTTTGGTATTTAAACGGTTCATTAGCATTTGTGGGATGACAATTTCTCCCGTTTGTTGAGTCTCGACACGCAAGGTGTCCGAGACTTTCCAATATAAACGGCGTGTTGCTGGCGCTAAAATTTCGCTCAGATTATTATGCAGATATAAAAAAGCGATTTCGTTGTCTAATAAATTAATATCTATGCAATATTCGGCAACCCATTCAGGGTGATACTGGCGTAAATGCTCCGCTAATTTTTCATCAATAGGCTCATGATTGAGTGTGTATAAGGTGACTGCCACTTTATTAAACCAGTCATGAATTTTATGTTCACCTGCCATCAAAATATGCTGAAAATTACCGTTTTTTTCGGTTAATGCGATTTGTCCTTGTGCCACTGTTATTTTTTTCATTATGTGTCCTTTTATGATTCAAATTAACCATCATCGGAGAGAGAGATGAAGTCACGGGGGGAAAGGTAGAGCACCACCAAAGGGTTGTCTAAATTTCTGCCCGTTACCCGATAAAACGCTCGGATGCTGGTGCTTGCTTAATTACAAAGATAACGTATGTCAGTATGTGTTCTTGGAAGGAACAGGTTTAACTATCATGAAGTTATTATCTTACTGGCGGCAGCATACAGACCATGTAGTGACATCATTGAGTCACCATGTCTGCACGGGTAGAACCGTAGTTCTGACAATTTCCGGCAGCGGATAGGGTTAATATTGCGATAAGCGTGCCAACTTTTTATTTTGATTGAAAAATATTTATATCATCATGATATATAAATGTTTTTATATTAAGTGTGAGGTTTGGATATTTTTTTAACACAAAATGACCTATGCTATTTATTATCTTTTTTTATCGTCTTTTATAAAATTATATAAATTATATGAGTGGAAAACGTAAAGTAGTTATTGGCGTGTTGGGTACCGTTCTTGACCGACGAGGCAAAAGAGCGAATCGCTGGACGAAGTGGCGACCAACAGTTGGGTTATGTCAGCAAGCGGATTTGAATATTCATCGTTTTGAGTTAATTCATCAGGTGAATGACTATACGATGGCACATCGTGTTAAAGAGGATATTGAGCAAGCATCGCCACAGACTGAAGTGATTTTGCGCGAAATTGATATTGCGGATCCGTGGGATTTCGAAGAAGTGTATACCTCACTCTTAGATTTTTCTGCAAACTACCATTTTAACACAGAGAAAGAAGAGTATTTGGTTCATATCACGACAGGTACTCACGTGGTACAGATTTGTTGGTTTCTGCTAACAGAAGCTCATTACCTACCCGCTAAATTATTACAAACCTCACCATCACAGGCGGGAGGAGAGAAAAATCCAGCGGGTATTTATACGATTATTGACCTTGACCTAAGCCGCTATACGGATATCACTAATCGATTTCAGAAAGAACAGCAAGCTCAGGTTTCTTTTTTGAAATCGGGTATCGCGACGCGTAATGCAAAATTTAATGCCATGATTGCACAAATCGAACGGGTGGCATTACGCTCTAAAGCCCCCATCTTATTGAATGGTCCAACGGGAGCAGGAAAGTCTTTTTTGGCTCGGCGTATTTACCAATTACGTGAAAGTCGTCATCACGTAAAAGGGCGTTTCGTTGAGGTCAACTGTGCGACTTTGCGTGGTGATAATGCGATGTCAACGTTATTTGGACATATCAAAGGCGCATTTACCGGTGCTATCAATCCCCGTCGCGGCTTACTCAAGGAAGCGGATGGCGGTATTTTGTTTTTAGATGAAATCGCCGAATTAGGGCTTGATGAACAAGCGATGTTATTGAAAGCGATCGAAGAGAAAAGTTTTTTTCCGTACGGTTCTGATGAGGAAGTTGAGAGTGATTTTCAGCTTATTGCGGGAACCCACCGCAACCTTGCACAATGGGTGGAAGAGGGGAAGTTTCGCGAAGATTTATTTGCGCGTATTAATATGTGGACTTTCACGTTACCAGGTTTAGCGGATCGTCGTGAAGATATTGAACCAAACATAGATTATGAATTGATAAAATTCAGTCGGGAAGCACAAAGCCAAATTCGTTTTGATCGTGAAGCTCGACAGTTGTATTTGAAATTTGCCAATTCCCCCTCGGCATTATGGCGAGGGAATTTCCGAGAATTGGGCGCCTCCATTAACCGTATGGCGACTTTCGCAGAGCGTGGGCGTATCACAAAAGAGGTTGTCGATGAAGAAATTATACGCTTGAAATCGCTATGGGGAACGAAAACAACGCATGCTCTCCCGCCGGAAATAGGTGAAATCGATCTGTTCGAGCAGCCGCAGTTAGCTACCGTGTTGGAGGTATGCTATCGCTCATCGAGTTTATCGGAGGCTGGCCGAATGTTGTTTTCTGTCTCGAGACTACAGAAAAAGCAACCAAATGATGCAGATAGGCTGCGTAAATATTTGGCTCGCTTCGGATTGGATTGGGATAAAGTGAAAAATCATTAAGAGAATCTGTTAACTTAATGAAATCGTTAGCGATATGTTTAGATATCATTTTTATAAAAATAATAAAGTCATTAAGTATAAGGAATTAAATTATGGAGTTAACTTTTCTTGGCACCAGTGCTGGAGTGCCGACAAAAGAGCGCAATGTCACCAGTATGCTATTAAATTTAACGGGTATTCGTAAGACATATTGGCTGTTTGATTGTGGTGAGGGTACCCAACACCGTATTCTTAATAGCGTATTTAAGGCGCCAAGAATTGAGAAAATTTTTATTACTCATCTGCATGGGGATCATATTTTCGGTTTGCCAGGGTTGTTATGCAGCCGTTCAATGGGAGGATCGACAGACTTGTTAACCTTATACGGTCCGAAAGGGTTAAAACAGTATGTTGAAACGGCGCTCACCATAAGTGGCTCGTATTTAACTTATCCGTTAGACATTGTTGAGATAGAGGCTGGACAACTGTTTGATGATGGCGAGTTGATTGTGACTGCATACGCGTTAAATCATCGTGTTGAATGTTATGGCTATCGTATTGAAGAACATGCGAAAAAAGGCGCATTGAATACAGAAAAACTCGCTCAAGATAACATTCCCCGCGGACCATGGATGCAAGCTTTGAAAGCTGGTGAAACGGTCCAATTAGAAGATGGGCGTACAATAAAGGGGGCTGACTATTTGGGGGAACCTAAACCCGGTAAGGTGATAGCGCTTTTTGGTGATACGGCGCCAACAGAGCAGGCGGTATTACTTGCAAAAGATGCCGATGTGATGGTGCATGAAACGACGTTAGAAAATGCGTACCAAGAAAAAGCCAATGAGCGCGGCCATTGTACGACAGGGCAAGCGGCATTGGTTGCGCAAGCGGCCAACGTAAAACGTTTTATTGCAACTCACATTAGTGGACGTTATAGCGCTGAAGATGTGCCGATGTTGTTGGCAGAATGTCAGGCTATTTTCCCTAATACAGAGATGGCATCGGATTATTTAACGATTAAAATTTAATGAGTAAGTCATCTACAAAATATCGATGATGTCGACTCGCGAAAATGGCGGGTCGACGACAGTCGCTAAAAGCGACATAAGCAATAGAGAGTCGCAAAGTTAGTAAATAACCTTCACAAATCCATTGCGGCAATAGGTTTCATACTCGTCAGAGAGTGGGCGATTCGTGATAATCACATCAAATTGCGAGAGATCGCCCATATTCGCCGTCGCTACCTCATCAAACAAGTTGTATGTTGCTAGTAAGATTTTACGGATCGATTTTTCCATCGCTTTTTTCTTCATGGGCAAATCATCTAAGTTATAGCACGTGACACCATAGGTACTGTGTATACCCGCCGCTGAGATAAACGCTTTTTTGGGGTTTATGGAATCAAGGATGGATGGCTGAGTAGGATTATAAAAGGAATCACTTTTTGGACGATATTCTCCGCCACATAGCAGAGCAGTCGCATTTTTTTTCTGACTTAATGCCAGAAAAACGTTATGAGAATAACAAATGCCTGTAAAGCTGATATCTTCAGGAATTAAGGAGATTAGTGTCGCCATTTCGATACCATTATCGAAAAAGATCACATCGTCTTCTGACACCATGCTAGCCGCTAAGTTAGGAATATACAGCTCTTCAGTTTGGTCGGGGGTAAAGATATCGGCTTGTGGATCTTTTGAGGTCAGTGAGGATGGCTGAGTAACAGAAACGATATAGCCGCCAAGTAACGACATCGGGATAGGGCCTTCGGTATCGGCATTAAGGTCACGGCGAATCGTCATTTCAGAGACTTCAAGTATTCTGGCCGCTTCTTTAAGGTGAATTCTACCTGAGCGTTTGATGCATTCACTCAAACGGCGGAGGCGTTCTTTTTGTTTTGTTTCTATCACCGAGCAATCCTTTTTTAATCGGCGCGGGCTTGCCGCGCCCCATCGTTTAGTACCCACTTGAGGTTACATTATCTCCCGAAACAATCGCGACACTGGCACTTGCGCCAACACGATTGGCTCCGGCTTTGATCATTTTTTCTGCGGTTTCTCGATCACGTACACCGCCAGATGCTTTTACACCAATTTCATCACCAACGACTTTACGCATTAATGCGACATGGTGTTCTGTGGCTCCCATTGTACTGAAACCTGTTGAGGTTTTCACAAAACCAACTTTCAATGTGCGGCAAATTTCACAAACTTGGATAATTTCTTCATCGGTTAACAAGCAAGTCTCTAAAATGACTTTCAATGTCGCATCACCACAAGCGGCTAACACAGCAGCAATATCTTGACGAACGAACTCAAGATCACCACTCTTTAGCATACCAACGTTGATCACCATATCAACTTCATTTGCTCCACGACGAACGGCTTCAGCCGCTTCGAAGGCTTTCGCTTCGGTTAAGCATGCACCCAGCGGAAAGCCTACCACACAACAAACCATAACATCGCTATTTTTTAGGCATTCGCTGGCTAAAGGCACATAGCCTGTATTCACACAAACAGAAGCAAAGTGATGTTCAGCAGCTTCAGCACAGAGCTGTTTGATATCACTAACAGTAGCGTTAGCCGCTAACAGTGTATGATCGATATATTGTGCTAAGTTTTTCATTTAAATGTTTCCTATTAAGAATAAATATGGAGTCAATAACAATGAATGAAAAAATGTGGCGGATATAACACTTGGTCATTCGTTATTCGAGATCTTAATCACAAATGATATTTATGCAACATGATAATGTTATTATCATATCATTATGTGATTTATTTAACACGAGGGACATTATGGATATAGCAGTTATAGGTTCAAATATGGTCGATCTGATCACTTACACTGATCAGATGCCAAAAGAGGGCGAAACCTTGGAAGCGCCTGCATTTAAAATTGGCTGTGGTGGTAAAGGTGCCAATCAGGCGGTTGCTGCTGCGAAACTTAATTCAAAAGTCATAATGTTAACAAAAGTAGGCGATGATATTTTTGCAGATAATACCATTCGCAATCTTGAGTCTTATGGCATAAATACACGCTATGTTGAAAAAGTGCCTTGCACTTCGAGTGGTGTGGCACCTATTTTCGTGAATCCAAATTCTGCGAATAGCATTCTTATTGTAAAAGGAGCAAATAAGTTTTTATCTCCAGAGGATATTGAGCGCGCCGCAGAAGATCTGAAAAAATGTAAGTTAATCGTATTGCAGCTTGAAGTGCAATTAGAAACGGTTTATCACGCGATCGCATTTGGTAATAAACATAATATACCGGTATTGCTAAATCCTGCACCAGCACAACGCACGTTAGATCTTGATTTTGCTTGTCGTTGTGACTTCTTTGTACCTAATGAAACTGAACTGGAAATTTTGACAAATATGCCTGTTGATACGATGGAAAATATTCGTCGTGCAGCGCAGTCTTTATTAGATAAAGGATTAAAAAATCTGATTGTCACATTGGGCGATAAAGGGGCGCTATGGATGACGCGTGACAATGAGTTATTGATCCCCGCGATTAAAGTCAATGCGGTGGATACCAGCGGAGCCGGTGATGCCTTTATTGGTTGTTTCTCTCACTACTATGTGCACACAGGTAATGTCGCCGAAGCATTAAAAAAAGCGGTGATGTTTTCTGCATTTAGTGTAACAGGTAAAGGTACCCAATCTTCTTACCCTAGCATTGAGCAATTTACAGAGTTTGTTCAACTTAATAGTTAATAGAAAACAATATCCCTCGATGTTAAATGCGGCCGTAGAGCCGCAATTCAGCGGATATTAATAATAAAAATAAGGGTTACTATGAACATCAAAAATATCACTCAGTTGCCTGATGGCTACCTGAGTCGGACTCCTATATTCCAATTTATCCTACTGTCCTGCCTTTTCCCGTTATGGGGGTGTGCAGCGGCACTTAATGATATTCTGATTACACAGTTTAAAAGCGTTTTTGAATTAAGTAACTTTGCCTCTGCCTTGGTACAAAGTGCTTTCTATGGTGGTTATTTTTTAATTGCCATTCCTGCTTCATTAGTAATTAAAAAAACCAGTTATAAATATGCCATTATGGTTGGTTTGATCTTATATATCGCTGGTTGCTCGATGTTCTTTCCTGCTTCACATATGGCAACTTATACCATGTTTTTAGCTGCAATCTTTGCAATAGCAATTGGTTTGAGTTTCTTAGAAACCGCAGCGAATACTTATAGTTCAATGATTGGTCCAAAACAGTATGCAACATTACGTTTAAATATCAGCCAAACTTTCTATCCGATTGGGGCTGCTGGCGGTATTTTATTAGGTAAGTATTTGGTGTTCTCTGAAGGGGAAAGCCTACAAAGCCAAATGGCCAATATGAATCCTGAACAAGTACATCAATTCCGTTTGGAAATGCTAGAAAATACACTAGAACCTTATCGTTATATGATTATGGTGCTAGTGATTGTGATGATTTTATTCCTGCTAACGAAATTCCCAAAATGTAAAGTGGCTGAGACTAAAGATCACAAACGACCTTCCGCATTAGAGACGTTGAAATATCTCGCTAAAAATAGCCGTTTCAGAAAAGGGATTATCGCACAGTTTTTATATGTTGGTATGCAAGTCGCTGTCTGGTCATTCACCATTCGTCTTGCGCTGGAAATGGGCGATATTAATGAACGTGATGCGTCTAACTTCATGGTTTACAGTTTTGCCTGCTTCTTTATCGGTAAATTTGTAGCAAATATCTTAATGACTCGGTTTAACGCTGAAAAAGTGTTGATTATTTATTCAGTCATTGGGGCTCTATTCCTAGCGTATGTGGCCTTTGTCCCAAGTTTCACCGCCGTGTACGCAGCGGTATTGGTGAGTATTCTCTTTGGACCTTGTTGGGCAACCATTTATGCGGGAACGTTAGATACCGTTGATAACGAGCATACTGAAATGGCGGGTGCTGTCATTGTTATGGCAATAGTCGGTGCTGCATTTGTACCTGCGGTTCAAGGCTATGTGGCGGATGTATTGCACTCATTACAACTCTCCTTCTTAGTTTCTATGTTGTGCTTTATCTATGTCGGTATCTATTTTGTGGGTGAACGCCGCTTTAAAGCAAAACAAGCTGAATAAGTTATTTTGAGGCAGGTTAAGCCTGCCTCATTCCTTTAATTTAACCGTGAGTATGAAAATGAACACAATTATTCCGCTTCACAAAAGCTTATTTACGGATAGAGCAAGTCTTATCATAAAAAATAATCAATTTACGGTCAGTGCATTTCGTTATGCATCGGGTGTTGAAGGGCTTCGAGTCGAGAATTCACAAGGATATCTAACAATTTTACCTTTCCTAGGTCAGATGATCTGGGATGCCGAATTTTGTGGACATAATCTGAAAATGGATAATATGTTTTCAGAGCCAAAACCAGTTAAAACCGTAGTAGAAACATATGGTTGCTTTGCTTTTCATTCAGGTTTAATTAGCAATGGCTGCCCATCTCCAGAAGATAATCATCCATTACATGGCGAAATGCCTTGTGCCGCAATGGATCGCGCTTGGTTATCGTTATCGCATGATAGTGTGCGGGTGTGTGGTGACTATGAATATGTTATGGGATTTGGTCATCATTATCTTGCTGAGCCTTCTGTGACTTTAAACGTAACAGTGCGTTATTTGAGATTAACATGTCGGTGACTAATTTGGCTTCAGTAGCGATGCCTCTACAATATATGTGTCATATGAACTATGCCTATGTGGATAACGCCCAACTGAGTCAAAATATTCCGGAAAGTGCGATGACGTTACGAGAATCAATTCCTGGGCATGTGAATCCAACACCGCAGTGGCTGGAATTTAATCAAGCTTTAAAATCGGGCGCGGTCACACTCAATCAGCTTGATCAACCGAATATGTGTGATCCTGAAATAGTCTTTTTTATGGATAACTTAGCGCAGTACACCTCACAACCAGAGTTCCGTATGACCTCGAAAGAGGGGGTGAGTTTTGTGACCCGCTTTCATTCTTCTGAGCTTAATTTTGCCACTCGCTGGATCCTTTACAATGGCGATCAGAAAGTTGGTGCCTTTGTGTTACCCGCGACTTGCCGGCCTGAAGGCTTTTTAGCGGCAAAGAATAATCACACGTTGATTTGGTTAGGTGCTGGTGAAAAACGACAATTTACGGTAACCACCGGTGTTGAGCAATAATCTTCATTACATGGCAGGCAGCTTAAAAACTGCCTGTTATTGAAGATTAAAGTGGGTGAGCTTTGATAAGGCCACTGATAATCAATCAATAAAAGTCAGATCGATAGTGGCAATAAAAGTGGCATGATCGTTATCATTCATATTGCTCACACTCTTCGATCAGATCTTGTAGCAGTGTTTTGGGTTCAGCGATGACATATGTTTTACATTGCGGATCCATCATGATCGCGACTGTCATATTCGCGCCATCCATATCCGGTAATATCTCTGTCATAAAATGTTCTAGTGATAGCCGCGTCGGGATGCAATTTGTCTTTTTGCCATCAAGATGACGCTGTGCATAAGCTTTAGCTGGCCAAACAGGGAGTAATAACCGTCCATTGTTATCGTGTATTGTCGTAATCTGATCATGCGCGAAAAGTACCCACACGGCCTCCCAATCGGCAATTTTTCCCACAAAGTAGCGATACTTTTGTTGTAAATTCAATGCAAGGACGTTATCGATCTCTTTTGAGTTTGGGCTAAACATAAGATATCTCTATATTAGAATTGGAAGCTCTAAAAAAGTAACTTGATAATTAATAGGAAAATAACGTTCAAAATTGTTATCTTAGTGAGGTTTTATTGCTGCGTTTTATCCACTCAGAGTTTATCTAAAATAGCGTAGTAGACAAACAAGGTATCATTAAAAAAGAATATAAAGCGATGCGGAGCGGTGAAATATGATTGATACATTACTCGAAAAGTATGCCATTGGCATTACCATCATTGCGGTATGTTTAGCCGTCACGGTTGTTTTCGAGATAATAAGCAAAAAACGTAAGCATAAGCATAAAAATAAAAGTATTTTTATTCATGTCATCCAGACAGCAGTGCTATGCAGTATGGTCATTGTCGCTGCCCAATATGTTGATATGGCGGCTACAGATTTTCATTTAAGCTTTATTTCAACCCCTCTGATTAATTTCATTACTATTGCGATTATTGCCATTATTTTAGTGCGCAAGCTGTTTCAATTGGTCAATAGGCTAGAAAAGACGCAAATTAAAAAAGGGAGCGACCCAACCTCAGCACGTATTATTGCCCGAGTATTTAAAACCACCATTTTTGTCGTGATGATTTTGTTATTTGGCGAACATTTTGGGATGAGTTTGTCGGGGTTGATGGCTTTTGGTGGTATTGGTGGCATTGCCATTGGTATGGCGGGTAAGGATATTCTAAGTAACTTTTTCTCTGGGATTATGCTTTACTTTGATCGGCCTTTTAATATTGGTGATTGGGTCAGCTCGCCAGACCGAAATATTGAAGGTACGGTTGTGGAGATTGGTTGGCGTATCACAAAAATTGTTACTTTCGATCATAGACCACTCTATATCCCTAACTCATTATTCTCATCAATCAGTGTTGAGAATCCAGGGCGTATGACTAACCGACGCATCAAAACCTCATTAGGTTTACGTTATGAGGATGCAGATAAAGTGAGCGTTATTGTCAGTGATATTCGTAGTATGTTGCAGCAAGATCCCAATATTGATACGGGGCAAACGTTATTGGTTTATTTTGATGAATTCGCGGATTCATCGCTCAACATTATGGTGTATTGCTTCACGAAAACGACGGTGTGGGCGGAATGGTTAGCTGCTCAGCAAGATGTGTATTTAAAGATCATTGAGATCGTTAAACGTCACGATGCAGACTTTGCCTATCCTACACAGACATTGTATATGGAAAAAAACAACTAACCTCCCAACTTGGATAAATCGGCCGACTAATATGTGGTTAAAATTAAAAATATTAGTCGGTTAGTTGATATTGTGGTTTTTCTATAGCGTTTAATGCCAGTGGCGCAAAAATAACCCTGAATAATTTTATGCTATTAACCAGTAGCTTATCAAAATTTATCTACTCCATAATATTTATGATTCTTCCCGCACGTTCTGACAATTCCAATCTGATTTTCTATCAAGTATATTGTCGGCCTCTTTTCCTCAGCTAACTAAGGGCCAGACTGTTATGAACAAAATCAATGTGGCATGTAGCCAGGGGGTCGCTATCTATTTTACTGGAGAATTCCAATGGGTAGATATTCGCGATGCACAGTTAAACAATATCGCTGCTGTTGTGCTATCTGAACAGGATGCCAATCAAGGGCTATGGAAAAGAGTTATTGACAGTAAGTTAAGTATTCCGCTGTTTATCATTAGTGATAAACAGCTTCCTGATAATATCGAGATGCCGTCATATATAACGGCAATACTGCCTCCTGCACCTGCTGAGCGTAACGAAAATAGCCGTCAATTACTCGATGCTGCGAATCGCTATCTTGAGCAGTTATTACCGCCATTTTTTGCTCGAATGATGGATTATGCTGCGGGTCATAATGTCACCTTCGCTTGCCCTGGACATCAAGGCGGGCAATTTTTCCGTCGCCATCCGACAGGGGAACAATTTTATCAGTTCTACGGTGAAAATCTTTTTCGTACCGACTTGTGCAATGCTGATGTAGCGATGGGGGATCTGCTGATCCATGAAGGGGCCGCAAAGGAAGCGCAAAAATTTGCGGCCACGGTTTTTAATGCCGATAAAACGTATTTTGTACTCAATGGCACATCATCATCAAATAAAGTGGTATTGAACGCGTTATTAACACCAGGAGACCTCGTGTTATTTGATCGCAATAACCATAAATCTAACCATCATGGTGCGTTAATTCAGGCAGGAGCAACGCCAATTTACCTTGAAACTGCACGTAATCCGTTTGGGTTTATTGGTGGGATTGATGCACATTGCTTTGAAGAAGATTATTTGCGTGAATTGATTACTGAAGTGATGCCCGAGAAACGCACGGCAGAACGACCATTTCGTTTGGCGGTTATTCAGTTAGGCACCTATGACGGCACGGTATATAACGCAAGGCAGGTTGTCGATAAGATTGGCCATTTATGTGAGTATATTCTGTTTGACTCTGCATGGGTGGGTTATGAACAATTCATTCCAATGATGCGTCAATGTTCGCCATTATTACTGGAATTAAATGAAAATGACCCAGGTATTATGGTGACACAATCCGTGCATAAACAATTAGCAGGCTTCTCACAAGCGTCGCAGATTCATAAAAAAGATAATCATATTAAAGGGCAAAACCGTTTTGTTTCTCATAAAAAGCTCAATAATGCTTTTATGATGCATGCATCGACCAGCCCGTTCTACCCGTTATTTGCTTCCTTAGATGTGAATGCGCGTATGCATCAAGGCGATGCGGGCGAAATGATGTGGATGGAGTGCGTTAAGCTCGGTATTGAAATTAGAAAATCCATCATCAAACATTGCCAATATTTCAGGCCGTTTGTGCCTGAATGGGTCGATGGTAAACCATGGCAGGATTATCCAACAGAGCAAATAGCTTCCGAGCAGCGTTTCTTTAATTTTATTCCAAATGAACGTTGGCATGCCTTTGAGGGTTATGCAAAAAACCAATATTTTGTTGATCCTTGCAAGTTAATGTTAACGACGCCGGGGATTGATGCTCAAAGTGGCGACTATGAATCCTTTGGGGTTCCAGCGACGATTTTGGCTCATTTTTTGCGCGAACATGGTGTGATCCCTGAAAAATGTGATCTGAATTCGATTCTCTTTTTGCTTACGCCAGCAGAGAGTAAAGAGAAGCTGGATTTGTTAGTCATGCATTTGGTGCGTTTTGAGCAGTTACTGGAAGAAGATGCATTATTAGAAGATGTGCTGCCATCCGTCTATCAGCGTTATCAAGAGCATTACCAAGGCTATACTTTGCGCCGTTTATGCCAAGAGATGCATCAATTAAGTGTGCAGTACAATATTAAGCAGTTACAGAAAGAGATGTTCCGTAGACAACATTTTCCTACGGTCAAAATGAACCCACAACAGGCTCACCTTGAATTTATTCGAGGCAATGTGGAATTACTTCCACTTAGTGAATTGGAAGGCCGAATTGCCGTTGAAGGCGCACTACCTTACCCACCGGGAGTGCTGTGTGTGGTGCCGGGTGAGGTTTGGGAAGGACCTGTATTACGTTATTTTCAAGCGCTCGAAGCTGGAATTAACTTACTGCCGGGGTTTGCGCCCGAGCTACAAGGTGTCTATATTCCGAAAACGGAAGATGGACAGAAACGTGTCTATGCGCATGTTTTAAAATAAAATGACCTTTATTTTGTAGCGGCTCATAGATTTTACTTGATGAGCTGGTTAGATTGGGAGCTGTTTAGCAAACAGCTCCTTTTTCATTCAATAAGGTAAGGTGTATGGCAAAGAAAATTATCCTAGATTGCGATCCGGGACATGACGATGCGATTGCGTTGTTATTGGCTTATGGTAATCCTGAAATAGATTTATTGGCTGTCACTACTGTCGCGGGTAATCAAACTCTTGAAAAAGTCACTCATAATGCGCTTGCTGTTGCGGAAATGGCAAAAATTCGGGGAATTCCGTTTGCGGCAGGTTCACCTCGGCCATTAGTACGTGAAGTGGAAATTGCTCCTGATATTCATGGAGATTCAGGGCTTGATGGTCCTCAATTACCAGAACCATCGCTAACATTAGAAAATAGTCATGCAGTAGAATTGATCATAAAATTGATCATGTCGCATCCTCCTAAAACCATCACTTTAGTGCCTACAGGGGCACTGACCAATATTGCATTAGCAGCAAGGCTTGAGCCGCGTATTGTGGAGCGGGTAAAGGAAGTTGTCTTAATGGGCGGCGGTTACCATGTTGGAAACTGGAGCCCTGTGGCTGAATTTAATATTAAAATTGATCCGGAAGCCGCACATATTGTTTTTAATGAAAAATGGCCACTCACCATGGTTGGCTTAGACCTCACTCACCAAGCACTTGCAACGCCGGATGTTATCGAAAACATCGCTAAAGTTGGCACACCTTGTTCGCAATTTGTTGTCGAATTACTCGATTTCTTTGGCAAAATGTATAAACAGGCGCAAGGTTTTGATGCCCCACCAGTGCATGACCCTTGTGCTGTTGCCTATGTTATCGACCCTTCCGTAATGACGACACAACGTGTTCCCGTGGATATTGAGCTAACAGGAACGTTAACTTTAGGGATGACCGTTGCTGATTTCCGCCATCCTGCCCCTGCTGATTGTCATACTCAAGTCGCGGTAAAATTAGATCATGCTAAATTCTGGCAACTGGTGGTGGATGCCTTAAAACATATTGGGTGATAAATAGCTATTAGGTCATGTTGAATCCCCATAGTTTAGCTGGCCTAATCTATCACTATGTAATGATTTTCTTTCTGTTATTAAGTTGTAATTTAGGAATGCTTATATGAATCAAGATGCTGAAAACTTACCTTATGACATATTGCTAGCCCGTAGCATGAACGCCTTGCAACATAAGAGTCAATTTCATTGTGATACTTGGAAACTTGATCAAGCGAGTTGGTCTGTTGATCAAGAAGAAGGCACTATCGTTTTTCAGGCGCCAGACGATATTGTGGCAGTTGCCCCCGTGCAAATTATCGGCACTTATGATCAAAACCAAGGAAATTGGCTGTGGGGATGGGCGAATAGCTCGATCGAAGAACCATTATTACAAGATGCTTTAGCCGTACAAGAATTTGCTGAACGCAAAGGCTATGATCAATTAACCGAAGCCATGTGTCAGATCGATGAAAGCGAAGCTTGGGAATTTGCCGCACTAGCTTGTGAGTTAAATGAACGCCAAGGAGTATACCGCGGTGCCGCAGGGAATACGTTAATTTTTATGTCGTTTGGTGAAGTTAAGCTCCATAAAAATAATGCATAATCATTGAGTAACAAAAAGCATGATTATCTCTCCCTAATTATTCTTAGAAGTTATAATGACGATCTGTCTTATGCTTTGGGAGGATAAACACGATGTTAGCAATAGCACTTGAAGCGGCGAAATCGGTCACAGCGATGACTGTGGAAGCATTTCAAGGCGCTGGACGATTTGATTACAAGCCGGATCGTTCAGTTGTCACCCAAACGGATTTGCGAGTTGAATCTAAATTGCGTGAATTATTCGCTCGACGCACCCCTAATATCCCCATTCTTGGCGAAGAATTTGGCCTTGAAGGCAGTAAATCATTCGATTCGGGCTGGGTTATTGACCCTATCGATGGTACTCGTGCTTTTATTTATGGTGTTCCGTTATTTAGCACCTTGATTGCTTATGTTGAGCATGGTGAGCCTATTGTCGGTGTCATTAGCTTTCCCGCTATTTCTACAATTATGTACGCTGCAAAAGGGGATGGCTGCTATTTAGACACAGGTAACAGCTCTAGACGGCTAGTCTTAGCAAAAGACGCACCAAAAGAGCTGGCGAATGCGGTGGTTTCAGCATCAGGTATTCATAGTAGCACTTACGATCCACGAGATGGAACAACGCTTTATCATCTCGATCGTGTTGTCGGAGCGGCGCGTGATTTTATTTTTGCTAATGATGCTTATCAACATGCAATGGTTGCATCAGGCCGTATACATGCCGCTATTGATTCGATCATGAAGCCTTGGGATAGTGCGGCGCTGATCCCCTGTATTCGCGAAGCTGGCGGAGAAGTCTGTACCTTAAGTGGTGAACGTGAAAAAGTGTTGTTTGGCGGCAGCTTACTCAGTGCTTCAACGCCGGAGCTTGCGGAGCACATTGTGAATTTGATGAATACACCGGTTTCTTAAGTGAATGCAGATGGTGATAAATGTTTATAGCCTATATTGCGGAATATCATATTGAACAATTCCCTCGTATTCGCGTATTTGGCAATTAATAAGAGAGATAAAAATTTATTTATATGAGTTTACAACATGTCACTAATAAAGTGACATGTTGTAATATGAACGTCTACTCTATTCTCTTCTACACTAAATAATCGAAAATTCATTATAATGAGTTTAATCTAAATGTAATCTTCAGTTTTAATTGGCTGAAAATCAATGATAAAGGAAGTTTATTTTAAAAATCATACATCATAATCGTCTCTTTTTTGCTTTTATATGCTTAGGTTTTAATAATAACAGGTTTTTATCTTTTTTATTTTATAATCTATCCGACAAATAAATTACTACTATAATTAATTTGTGTTTTTTCATCGGTGTTATATAAATAAATGAGGCTATTATGATTAAGTCTGGGTATATTGATGAAGTTTTAAAAGTTACTGAATCCACTAATTCAAATTCAGATAACTCAAGCGTGATTGTTAAATGTACTTTGGAAGAGAGTGATGAAATTATTGACCTTGTTTTTAGTAATGATGATAAATATATAGCCGAATTGTATGTGTCATTATTAGAATATGTTTCGCCAGATAGTTTCTTTAGCCTATATGTTGAGTTTTTTAGTTCCCCAAATCGGATAGAACAAAACCATCTTGTTAAGGGGTTTAAACTAGAGCTGCCAGCCTTCCTAGAACACATGGCGTTGTCAGACAGTGAGTCTGTTTTAAATAATAATCAGGACTCAGAAGACGATAACATTATGAAAGGCGAGATATATGGAGTAAACGAAATTAGTAAAGAATTAGATTCCGTGTACTATGAAGTGATTACAAGAGTAGAACGAGGAAACTATAAAATCGTATTATACTCTGAAAATATGAAGTCATTTTTCATTAACTATGCTGGGATGATCACTCGATATAATCTCTTACCTAGAAATACGATTAAGTTAGAGTATATCATGTATGTTGAGTTTTATGTTGCGAATAACAACAGCGAACTGCATTATTCGATACCACATGTTATGGAGGTTAATAAAGTCTAAATGAAAAAATAATCGACTAATATAAAAAGGGTGTGTGAATCTAAAATCTCACTGGGTTTTTATTGGTGGGATTTTTTATATTGCATTGTGATAATTTATTTCACTCTGTCTATGGCCTATTGATGAATTAGAATATTAAAAATATGTTTTATCGGGCCTATGGCTGCCATCGATAGAAGAGTATTAAACCGGTTGAATTTAATATGCGCACAGATTTTTAATAGCAAATAGTGTGTTTATACCTCATGGCATATTGAGTATCGATGCATGTAGCAGGGCTACCTTGTGTTTAAATACTTTTGCCGTCTTCTTGATAGCAACCGAACAGCGATATCGCACAGTACCATCTGCTCTCATTCTGAGGTCTATGTTATAATCGTCTATCTTATAGTATTTTCCATGGCAGATTTAGGTGTGGAGTTTCCCAAACAGGGGGCTTCAACGGGTGTTCTGGTAAAGCAAAAACACATTAAATAGGTCACAAAAGACATGGATACAAGACAGATACAACAATGACCGAAAATAAGGTTTTTCAAGGTATGACAGGTTACAAGAACATAAATAGATTTTCCGTTGCGCCGATGTTGGATTGGACTGACCGCCATTGCCGATACTTCCACCGTTTGTTGAGCAAAAATACGTTGCTCTATACTGAAATGGTCACCACAGGCGCTATTATTCACGGTAAAGGTGATTATTTAGCATTTAGTGAAGAAGAGCAACCTGTAGCACTACAGCTCGGCGGCAGTGACCCAGCGGCATTAGCACAATGTGCAAAGTTAGCACAAGCGCGTGGTTACGATGAAATTAATCTTAATGTCGGTTGTCCATCTGATCGTGTACAGAATGGCCGTTTTGGCGCTTGTTTAATGGCAGATGCTCAGCTTGTGGCTGATTGTGTCAAAGCGATGCAGGACGTGGTGTCGATCCCAGTGACGGTGAAAACGCGAATTGGTATCGATGAGCAGGACAGTTACCAATTTTTGTGTGACTTTATTGAGACCGTTTCAGCCAAAGGCGGCTGTGAAATGTTTATCATCCACGCTCGTAAAGCATGGTTATCTGGCCTTAGTCCAAAAGAAAATCGTGAAATCCCCCCCTTGGATTACCCGCGTGTTTATCAGCTAAAACGTGATTTTCCTCAGTTAACGATAGCAATTAATGGTGGAATAAAAACCCTAGAAGAAGCGAAAGAGCATTTACGCCACCTTGATGGTGTGATGGTAGGACGTGAAGCCTATCAAAATCCCGCTATTTTGACTGCGGTAGATAACCAATTATTCGATAGTCAATTGCCGGTGGTGAATGCTGTGGATGCTGTTCAGCAAATGTTTCCTTATATCGAAAAAGAGTTATCGCGAGGCACTTACTTGGGACATATTACCCGCCATATGCTAGGGATATTCCAAGGTATTCCAGGCGCTCGCCAATGGCGACGTTATTTGAGTGAGAATGCACATAAGAAAGGTGCAGATCTTGCTGTCGTCGAACAAGCCTTGGCATTAGTTACTCGAGATCAATAATTAGCGTTGGGATGGCAACCGCAGTTGGCATCCCAATCAAGCGAATTAAGGGATCAATAGGCTAGAACCTTGCGTTTTTCTCGACTCTAATGTGCGGTGTGCCGTTTGCACATCTTTTAAGGCAAAAATCTGTTGCTCTGGTACATCCACGTTCAGTTTGCCACTCAATATCATATCAAACAGCGCACGGCTGGCTTGATCTAGCTCGGCTCTATTAGTGACGTAGACCCCTAATGATGGGCGAGTGACATACAAACCGCCTTTTTGATTTAATATTCCTAGGTTGACACCTGTCACTGGACCAGATGCATTACCAAAACTCACCATTAAACCACGGCGTTTCAGTGAATCGAGTGAGGCAATCCAAGTTGACTGGCCGACAGAGTCATAAACGACATTCACTTTTTCACCGTTGGTGATTTCTTTAACGCGTGCAGCAATATCTTCAGTTTGGTAATTAATCACTTCCCACGCACCAGCTGCTTTGGCGCGTTCTGCTTTTTCCGCACTACCAACCGTACCAATCATTTTGGCACCCAGCGCTTTTGCCCATTGGCAAGCAATGAGTCCAACGCCGCCTGCTGCTGCATGGAATAAAAAGATTTCGTCGCGTTTGATTTGATAAGTTTGGTTCAGTAGGTAATAGACTGTCATACCTTTTAGGCCACATGCCGCGGCTTGATTAAAGGAAATATCATCGGGTAGATGGGCAACAGCCTGTTCTGGTACATTGTGAACTTCACTGTATGCGCCGAGAGGGCCTTGAGCATACATGACTCGGTCACCAGGGCGAAAACCTGTTACTTGGGAACCGGTTTTCACCACAATACCCGCAGCTTCTGTACCCAGGCCTGAGGGTAAATTGGCGACAGGGTATAAACCGCTACGTACATAGGTATCAATATAGTTGATACCTATGGCATGGTTTTCTATCTGAATTTCGTTATCGGCAGGGTCTTTTAGCTCAAAATCGGTATAATTCAGAACTTCGGGGCCACCATTTTGTACAAATTCAATGCGTTTTACCATGATCATCTCCGATAGTAACAGTATTGGACTCGTCGTCTTGCAAGTTATCTGTTGGTTGAGGTGTGTAGCGGACAAATTTTGTTCCTTAATCCCATCGTGAGCTAGTTTCACGGGAATCATTGGATTTGTTGGCTACAAATATTCGAATTATTTAGAAGCTGATTTGTCTACCATATCAATCACTCAATAATAACGCTATGGTTTCGTGGTATGAATTATAGGTTTATCACTCATCGGACAACGATAAAAATTCTGTTCAGGAAGTAAAGAAAGCGCCCTTCAATAACAAGTTTGGCGTATACTAATATGTTAGTAAATAATGGATGTGGATAAGAAAGTATGGCTAAGAAATACCCTTCAGAAAACAAAAACAGTGCGCCGCGCGACCAGCAGATGGAAGGCTTAAAACTTCCACCGCATTCTATCGAAGCGGAGCAATCTGTATTGGGAGGGTTAATGCTAGATAACGAACGTTGGGATACTGTTTCTGAGCGCGTTACCCATGCAGACTTTTATAGTCGTCCACACCGTACTATTTTTGCTCAAATGCAAACCTTGCTAGAACAAGGCAAACCGATTGATCTGATCACGCTATCAGAGTCCCTAGAGCAACAAGGTGAGCTGGATGTTGTTGGGGGATTTGCTTACCTTGCCGAATTGTCAAAAAACACACCAAGTGCGGCGAACATTAATGCTTATGCGGACATTGTTCGTGAACGTGCTGTTGTGCGAGATATGATCTCGGTAGCGAATGAAATCGCCGATGCAGGTTATGACCCACAAGGGCGTAGTAGTGAAGATTTATTGGACTTTGCAGAAACGAAAGTCTTCCAAATTGCTGAATCGCGGGCCAATAAAGATGAAGGCCCAAAGGATATTGAAGCGATTTTAGCGGAAACCATCGAAAAAATTGAAAAACTATACCAGCAGCCGCATGACGGTGTGACTGGGGTGTCAACAGGCTACCAAGATCTCGATAAAAAGACAGCCGGCCTACAGGGCTCCGATTTAATTATCGTCGCTGCCCGTCCATCAATGGGGAAAACGACCTTTGCGATGAACTTGTGTGAAAATGCGGCAATGACGGAAGAAAAACCGGTTTTGATTTTCAGCTTGGAGATGCCCGGCAACCAGATCATGATGCGTATGTTGGCCTCATTATCCCGTGTTGACCAAACGCGTATTCGTACTGGGCAGCTTGATGATGAGGATTGGGCACGAATTTCGAGCACGATGGGGATCTTGTCTGAAAAGCGTAATATGTATATCGATGACTCCTCGGGGTTAACGCCGACAGAGGTTCGCTCACGCGCTCGCCGTATTTATCGTGAACATGGCGGCTTGAGCCTAATCATGATCGACTACCTACAGTTGATGCGAGTTCCTGCGTTATCAGACAACCGAACGTTAGAGATCGCGGAGATCTCTCGCTCACTTAAAGCGTTAGCGAAAGAGCTTAATGTACCCGTTGTGGCGCTTTCACAGCTAAACCGAAGCCTTGAGCAACGTGCAGATAAACGCCCAGTCAACTCCGACTTACGTGAATCAGGCTCTATCGAGCAGGATGCTGACTTGATCATGTTTATTTATCGTGATGAAGTTTATCACGACAACAGCGACTTGAAAGGTGTTGCGGAAATTATTATAGGTAAACAGCGTAATGGGCCAATTGGTACGGTTAGATTGACGTTCAATGGCCAATGGTCTCGCTTCGATAACTATGCGGGACCGGCTTACGATGATGAATAAACACTCACCCGATTTCGAGATGTCATTGCGTTGACTCAGTTCACTCGTCTTAGCCGCATACTTTGGTATGCCCCTAAGGCGTTTTTTTGTGTCGTGTTATGACAACTGGAATGATTTCGTGTATTCACTAACGATAGTTTTAGTGATGAGAGCATAAAAATAAAAGAGGAAATAATGAAAGCGGCAACCGCATTAATTAACCGCCGCGCTCTGCGACACAATCTGCAACGCGTCAGAGAATTAGCACCACACAGTCGTCTCATTGCAATTGTTAAAGCAAACGCTTATGGCCATGGATTAACTGAAGTCAGTACCGGTATTGAAGATCTCGTTGATGGGTTTGGGGTTGCCCGTCTTAAGGAAGCTCTGGCATTAAGAGAAAAGGGAATAACAGCTCCCATCGTGTTACTTGAAGGTTTCTTTGAACATTCTGATCTGCCATTGTTAGTCACACACCGTATCGATACGGTTATCCATTGTATTGAACAACTTGAAATGTTGGAAAACGTTCAGTTAGCGATGCCTATCAAAGTTTGGATGAAACTTGATACGGGTATGCATCGCTTAGGTGTACTTCCTCAAGATGCGGAGGCGTTTTATCAGCGTTTACAAGCTTGTAAAAATGTCGAATTGCCTATCAATATTGTTAGCCATTTTTGTCAGGCTGATGAACCTGAATTACCTACAACCGCTAAACAAATCCATTGCTTCAAACAATTTATTGAGAATAAGGTCGGGGAAAAATCGATTGCGGCATCGGCAGGCATTCTATTATGGCCAGAAGCTCACTATGATTGGGTAAGACCGGGCATTATAATGTATGGCGCGTCTCCGCAAGAAGGAGTCCCCGCTAAATCCTTTGGTTTAGAAAGTGTGATGACACTTAAATCAACATTAATTGCCGTCAGAGAGCATGCTGCTGGGCAATGTGTCGGATATGGTGCAACATGGTGTAGTGACCGTGATACTCGACTTGGCGTCGTGGCAATTGGTTATGGTGACGGCTATCCTCGAAGTGCGCCATCGGGCACACCCGTTTTGGTTAATGGGCGAAAAGTGCCAATTGTAGGGCGCGTTTCTATGGATATGATCACCGTCGATTTAGGCCCAAATGCCAATGATAAAGTAGGTGATGAGGTGGTTTTATGGGGAAAAGCTCTGCCTGTTGAGGAAATTGCCAAACAAACAGGAATTATCAACTATGAACTACTGACAAAATTAACCTCAAGAGTTGTCATGGAATATGTAGACGAATAACTGACAAAGGGTTATTTTCAAAAGACGAGACGAAAAATAGAATATTATCTGATTATGGAGATGTCCTGTGTACCAACACGTTGATTCCTATCCTGGCGATCCCATCCTTTCGTTAATGGATGAATTTAATAAAGATACTCGTGAAAACAAAATCAATTTGAGTATTGGCCTGTATTATGATGGCGAAGGCAAAACACCAGAGCTAAAAACAGTGGGCCATGCAAAAGCGGCTTTAAATAAGCTGCCACCAAGTGCATCACTGTATTTGCCGATGGAAGGTTTAAAAGATTATCGATTGGAGATCCAACACCTGCTATTTGGTGCTGATTGCCCACTGATCGCTCAAGAGCGTATTGCAACAGTACAAACGATAGGGGGGTCTGGTGCGCTAAAACTGGGGGCTGATTTCCTTCACCATTATTTCCCTCAATCTGAGGTTTGGTGTAGTGATCCAACATGGGAAAACCATGCCTCTATTTTTTCTGGTGCCGGTACCAAAGTTCACTACTACCCTTATTTTGATGAAAAAACTAAAGGGGTTAAATTTGCTGAAATGCTCGCAACATTTAAGACGTTGCCAGCAAATAGCATCATTTTAATGCATCCGTGTTGCCATAACCCAACGGGGTCTGATTTGACACCTGAGCAGTGGGATGAAGTGACTAAAGTCGCAAAAGCACAAAAACTGATCCCATTCTTAGATATTGCTTACCAAGGTTTCGCTGAAGGTATTGATGAAGATGCTTATGCTATCAGAGCGATGGTCAAAGCAGGTTTACCGGTATTCGTCAGTAATTCATTCTCCAAAATCTTTGGTATCTATGGTGAACGTGCTGGTGGCCTATCTGTTATTTGTGAAAACCAAGAAGAACGCGACCGTGTTCTTGGTCAGCTAAAAGCAGGGGTTCGTCGCCTTTATTCTAGCCCTCCATCAAACGGAGCTAAGATTGTGGCGCAAGTGCTGACTGATAGCGAACAAAAAGCACAATGGTTGAAAGAAGTTGAAGAGATGCGAGTGCGTATTGTCGAAATGCGTACAGTCCTCGTGGACGAACTGAAAAAAGCTTTACCTGAAAAGAACTTTGACCATCTGTTAAAACAACGCGGTATGTTCAGCTATACAGGATTTACAAAAGAACAGGTTGCTCGTTTGAAAGATGAGTTTGCGGTCTATTTAGTCGGAACTGGGCGAGTTTGTATGGCTGGAGTTAACCGCCATAACGTGCATCGTATCGTTGAAGCTTTTGCTGCGGTTAGTCAGTAACCGTCGAGTGATATCGTAAAAAAACGCAGGTAAATCCTGCGTTTTTTATTACAGAGGCAGTGACACAACGCGGCGATCAAAAACCGCCATTGTTTGGGTCACCGTGATATTTAGTAGCCACGTGCCAAGATTGGTTTTAAGAAACGAGCAGTATGCGATTTTTCACATTCCGCCACCTCTTCTGGGGTACCTGAAATTAATATTTCACCACCACCGCTGCCCCCTTCAGGGCCTAAATCGACAATCCAGTCAGCCGTTTTGATAACATCTAAGTTATGCTCAATGACCACAATGGTGTTACCTTGATCGCGTAATTGATGCAATACCGTCAGCAGCTGTTGGATATCTGCAAAATGTAAGCCAGTCGTTGGTTCATCAAGGATATAAATGGTTTGCCCAGTACCACGTTTCGATAATTCACGTGCAAGCTTCACGCGTTGCGCTTCACCACCAGACAAAGTGGTGGCTGACTGGCCTAAACGAATGTAGGAAAGACCAACATCCATCAATGTTTGCAGTTTACGCGCAAGTGCAGGGACGGCATCAAAGAAATCACGAGCCTCCTCGATAGTCATATCAAGTACTTCGTGAATGCTTTTTCCTTTGTATTTAATCTCTAATGTCTCACGGTTATAACGCTTACCTTTACACTGGTCACAGGGTACATAAACATCAGGTAAGAAGTGCATTTCAACCTTGATCACACCGTCGCCTTGGCAGGCCTCGCAGCGACCACCTTTGACGTTGAAACTAAAGCGACCTGGATTATAGCCACGAGTTCGTGATTCAGGTACACCTGCAAATAGTTCACGAATAGGTGTAAAGACCCCCGTATAGGTGGCTGGGTTTGAACGAGGTGTACGGCCGATAGGGCTCTGGTCGATATCAATGACTTTATCGAAATGCTCAAGACCCTCAACATCTAAATAAGGGGCAGGTGTGATGGTCGTTGCACCATTTAATTGGCGCTGTGCGATAGGGAATAAAGTATCGTTGATCAGCGTGGACTTCCCTGAACCAGAAACGCCTGTAATACAAGTAAATAAGCCAACAGGGAGTTTAAGGGTGACATTTTTTAGGTTGTTCCCTTTAGCACCATGTAATTGGAGCATCTTGTCTTTATTCACGGGAACTCGTTTCTCGGGAATTTCGATTCGTCGTTCACCGCTTAAGAACTTACCCGTTAATGACTCTGGGTTGGCAATGATATCTTCTAATGTGCCTTGGGCAACAATTTGGCCGCCGTGCACACCGGCTCCAGGGCCAATATCAATAACGTGGTCTGCCGCACGGATTGCATCTTCATCGTGCTCAACCACAATCACGGTGTTACCTAAGTTACGTAGATGGATTAGCGTTTCTAACAGGCGGTCATTATCGCGTTGATGGAGTCCGATTGAAGGCTCATCAAGGACATACATAACTCCAACAAGCCCTGCACCGATTTGGCTGGCAAGACGAATACGCTGTGCCTCACCGCCGGATAAGGTATCCGCGGAGCGAGAAAGGGTTAGGTAATTAAGGCCTACGTTAACTAAGAATTTTAATCGATCACTGATTTCTTTTAGGACTTTTTCGGCAATTTTCGCCCTTTGTCCGCTGAGTTTTAGATTTTGGAAAAATGCCATAGCATGGCCAATGCTGTAATCGGCAATTTCAGGTAACGTGGTGTTTTCGACGAAAACAAAGCGTGCTTCTTTACGCAAGCGAGTTCCGTGACATGTCACACAAGGCCGGTTGCTGATATATTTCGCCAGTTCTTCACGTACCGCAGTAGATTCCGTTTCTTTATAGCGGCGCTCCATATTATTGAGCACCCCTTCGAATGGATGGCGGCGAACAGTGATATCACCTCGATCATTACGGTATTTGAACTCAATGGTCTCTTTCCCTGAGCCATATAAAATAATTTTTTGAATCGATGGGCTTAGGGATTCATAAGGAGCTTCAACATCAAATTTATAATGTTCCGCTAGGGATTGTAGCATTTGAAAATAGTAGAAGTTACGGCGATCCCAACCGCGGATAGCTCCTCCGGCTAAGGAAATCTCCGTACTTTGAATGACTCTTTCCGGATCAAAGAATTGTTGAACGCCAAGGCCATCACAACTTGGGCAAGCACCAGCCGGATTGTTAAAGGAAAAGAGACGTGGCTCTAATTCCATCATGCTGTAACCGCATACCGAGCAGGCAAAATTAGCGGAGAAAACGAGCTCTTCAGCTTGCGGGTCATCCATGTCGGCCACAATGGCTGTGCCACCCGACAATTCCAGTGCAGTTTCAAATGATTCAGCTAAACGTTGTGCAATATCATCACGGATCTTAAAACGATCAACGACCACCTCGATGGTGTGTTTCTTTTGTAATTCAAGGGGCGGTGGATCGGAGAGATCACAAACCTCACCATCAATACGCGCGCGGATGTAACCTTGAGAGGCTAAATTATCTAATAATTTGACATGCTCACCTTTACGATCTTTCACGACGGGGGCTAACAACATCATGCGGCGTTCAGAGGGCTGAGCCAAAACATTATCAACCATTTGGCTTACTGTTTGCGCTGCGAGTGGAATGTTATGGTCAGGGCAACGAGGTTCCCCAACACGAGCAAACAGCAAACGCAAGTAATCATGGATCTCAGTGATGGTACCGACTGTAGACCTCGGGTTATGAGAGGTGGATTTCTGTTCAATCGAAATAGCGGGTGATAGCCCTTCGATGTGGTCAACATCAGGTTTTTCCATCAGCGAGAGAAATTGCCTTGCATAAGCTGATAATGATTCAACATAGCGTCTTTGACCTTCCGCATAGAGCGTATCAAAGGCTAATGATGATTTCCCTGAACCGGACAATCCTGTAATAACTATCAGTTTGTCTCGGGGGATGATGAGATTGATGTTCTTAAGATTATGAGTGCGGGCACCGCGTACTTCGATATTATCCATTTACCACTTCCCGGATGATTTGATAGTGAACAATCATAAGTGGATCATTATCGCACAATTTAGACTGAATGAATATACAGTATTCTATTAAAAAAAAGATTATACATGTTATACTTCAAGCTCTCGCATTGCTGACGATACTGATTCGAACACATCATTATATCGATAATGATGCGGCTGACTGGTCGTCTGTTTGTTTATCAGTTGAATTCATTGAAGCCTATATTTTTTGTCTATCAACACTGATAATAATGATAGGGCTTAAATTTTCAAAGCGGTTCGCATTTTGATTGAACAGCGGGGATTTTCATCGGGAATGCGTATGCAATACTTGATTGGTCGTGTTAAACTTCATGACCAATACAGAGATTAAATCTAATGCATCAGGAGTGTTTAAATGGCCAGCAGAGGCGTAAATAAAGTAATTCTTATCGGTAACTTAGGGCAAGATCCTGAAATCCGTTACATGCCTAATGGCGGTGCCGTGGCAAACCTGACTCTGGCAACTTCTGAAAGCTGGCGTGATAAGCAAACCGGCGAAATGCGTGAGAAAACAGAATGGCACCGCGTGGTTATTTTCGGCAAATTAGCTGAAGTTGCGGGTGAATATCTGAAAAAAGGTTCTCAGGTATACATCGAAGGTTCTTTGCAAACGCGTAAATGGCAAGACCAAAGTGGTCAAGATCGTTATACCACAGAAGTCGTGGTTAACATTGGCGGGTCAATGCAAATGCTAGGCGGACGCGGCGGTGAATCTTCAGGCCAAAGCCAAGGTGGCCAAGGTGGTTGGGGGCAACCACAGCAACCAGCAGCGCAACAATTTAGTGGTGGTGGCGCACCAGCGCGTGCACCGTCATCGCCAGCTCCACAAAGCAGTGAGCCACCAATTGATTTTGATGACGATATTCCGTTCTAAGGCTCGCCTAAAAATAGAATGTTGAAGAATGATAAAATACCCTTATTTTAAGGGTATTTTTATTTGTTCAGGAGAGTCTTTGATACAATACTTATTATTCATATAGTTAACTAGGATGGCTAACTTTCTGTTCGCTTGATAAGCCTATTGTTTTATCGTTATGAGTATAAAAATTAATATCAAATCGTTCTTTAAAAAGAAAAACGATGATAGAAAAGAAGTGAATCACCCCCTGTTACTTATTTTATTATTTAAATTGAGTTATTGAACATTGATTTTAATGATGTGAATGAAATGGTGAGTTTGATTGAGCATCATTTTTAAACATAACAGAAAGGTATCGATAGATATTCCACGAAGGCGGCTTTTGTTTATTATTGATGTGTGTTTTGGGGATGCAATAACCTTATTATCATTCAATTATAGTTTTTTTATAAAGTTAAACCTTAAGGGTTTATTAAAATTTTATTAAGGTTTCTTTAAGTATTGTTTTAATGAATTATTAATGACTTCATTGATAAAAAAGCCCCTGAGAGTGATTACAAGGGGCTTTTTAGATAGTGATATCAGAAAGTTTTAAATATTGATGTTTTTTCATATGAAATAATTAAGCTACCTTTGGTTCCAGTAGTAGCGGATCATTATCATAATTATTTGCAAGTCGATATAAAGAAGGTGATGTACCTAAATACGCTTTAAATCTTTTTGCGAATGATTGTTGCGAGTCAAATTGATATTTAAGCGCAATATCAATAACTTGAAGTTTTGTTGTTTGTAAGTCTTTTGCTGCTTCACTGATCCTTCTGCGGCGGATATATTCACCAAGAGGCATACCGACTATTTTACGAAATACTCGCTGTAAGTGCCATTTGGTATATCCAGAACGTTGAGCAATATCATCGAGTAATAATCTTCTGGTTAGGTTTTCTTCTATCCAAACAAGAATTTCATTGACGACAGCAGATTGGAATTCAGTATATTTTTTACTGTATGAAATAGTTAATTTATTGTACATAATACACTTCCTAGTTATTAGGTATTAAGCATAGTATTCATCTTATGAATTTAAAATAAATAAAGCCTAAACAAACTAATAAGACAGAGAGTTTCATAATGATTAATAGTCATTGGGTTACTAAAGGTAAAATTAAATACTGTTGTTATGGTTTAGTTCATTGTGGAATATGTTTTTTTAATACGACATAGCTGCTCAAAATGAAAAGTGCAAAAATTATTGAGACTGTATTCATTAACTGCCAGCCTAATGAAAAGAACAGCACCCCTGCGCCAAGGCTACCTAATGCACCAAAGGAATAAATCAGGAAATCAGTCATACCTTGTACTTTCGCTCTCTCATGAGATTGATAACCGTACGGTAATAATTGGGTTGTACTGATTAAAAGTAAATTCCATGCCACTCCAACGGAAATCCCAGATAATAAGTAGTGGTAAAACTCAGTACCTAAAAGGTTAATAGTTGGAGAGAGTATGAGTAATAGAATACCGACAAAAATAATTTTTTTAGCTCCTAAGCGCTGAATCAAATGCCCAGTGAAAAATGAAGGGGCAAACATGCCAAGTACATGACATTGAAAGACGATAGCGATCAAAGGAAACGGGAAATGATTTTGTTTCATAGAGAGTGGAATAGACGCAAAAGTAAAAACAACCAATGCATAGCCAACGGCGCTCACTATCGCAATTAATTTTAATATGGGTTGTGAATATAACTGCTTGTAACTACGCTTCACCTCCATATGATTTTGTTTTTCTGGGGGAATTTTCTTTAATGGGATGTTTAATAGTAAGATAAAGGCGAGCACATAAATGCCCACTAAGGTACTAAAAGGGCCTGCAAATGGGTATTCAGTAAAAAATCGTTGTGTGACTACCGCGAGTGTAGGGCCGATTAAGGCGGCAGCGATTCCTCCACTCATGACTAATCCAATCGCTTTAGCATGCAAGAACTTAGGTGCCTCTTCTAATGCAGCGAAACGAAATTGTTGAGCCGTACCAATTGCAATGCCTGTAAAAAATAAGCCAAGCGAAAAGTAGGCTAAGTGATGATAAATAATGCCAATAATAGACAAGGTTGCGCCGATGATGCCCGCGATATTGCCCAAGATAAAACCTAATTTTCTGGAGTGTTTCTGCATTAAATATGCAATGGGAATGGTTGCGATAATCAGACCAATATATTGACTGAGTAATGGCAATGTGGAATAGGTGGGATCTTGGGAAAGACTTTCACCAATCACTACCGCGACCGACAGAACAATAGCATTACCTGTCGTAAACAATGCTAACGCAATAGTTAGCCACCAGACATTTTTTGGCATAATTCCCCCTCGATGCCGAAAGTTATAAACCTCAATAAAAATAAAGAGATATATTTAATTTTTATGGTTATTGCTATCTTGTAAGGAGGGGATTTTACGACTTAAAGTCAACTTTAAGTCAAGAGAAAATTGATAAGAAAATGAGACTTTTTTTCAATCTGTCTAGCTAGTGATAATGACTTTATTATCCTATTTTACTAGATAATTATCCTGTTGCTGTGTGTTGTGATATTGATCTCATTTTAAGTTTGCTGTGAATAAAAATCGAAAAAATGATTGTTATTATGAACAATATGTGTTTTCTTAAATGCACTTACACAAAATAATGATTAATAATCTAACCAATTAAAATCGACAGACAGGATTAACCCGTGAACATGACTCTTCATCATTCAAACCTACTACTTACCGCGCCATCAGCCGCGGTGGTCGTGCGTGTGGTGGTGGTCGTGGGCTTAGCGCCGTAACGGGTACAAATCAACGCAGATTTAGAACCCCGCCGGCGCAAACCGGACGGGGTTTTTTTATGACGCTCCGCCCGAATCCGCCGGCTAGTGTGAAGGATAAAATTATGAGCGAGTTGGGCACAACATCACCAGATAAAACCTGTTTTACAGGTGCAGAATTAATCGTCCACCTGTTAGAAAAACATGGGATTACCATTGTTTCAGGGATCCCAGGTGGCGCGGCACTCCCTTTTTATGATGCTTTAGGCAAAAGTAAGCAGATTCGCCATATTTTGGCGCGCCATGAGCAAGGCGCTGGCTTTATTGCACAAGGCATAGCACGTACCACTGGTAAAGCGGCAGTGTGTATTTCATCAAGTGGCCCAGGGGCAACGAATTTAGTGACGGCAATTGCCGATGCTAAGCTCGATTCTATTCCACTAGTTTGTATTACAGGGCAAGTTCCTTCATCAATGATTGGTACAGATGCATTCCAAGAAGTTGATACTTATGGAATTTCTATTCCGGTCACCAAACACAATTACTTGGTTCGTAATATCAATGAATTACCTCAAGTTATTTGTGATGCTTTTCGGATTGCAGAATCAGGACGTCCGGGACCTGTGTGGATTGATATCCCGAAGGATGTACAAACCGCGACTATCGAATTAGATTCATTACCTGAGATTCAGCCAAAAGATAAAGCCCCAAATTTTGATATGGAAAAGGTCATTCAGGCAGCTGAGATGATTAATCAGGCTAAGCGCCCAGTTCTTTATTTTGGTGGCGGGGTTATTAGTTCTGAATCGACGGAAACGGCGATTGCTTTTGCAGAGAAAGCAACACTGCCAACAACAATGACATTGATGGCGTTAGGCACTATTCCAATGCGTCATCCACTGTATTTAGGCATGTTGGGCATGCATGCAGCGCGTAGCACTAATATGGTTATGGAAGAAGCGGACCTGTTAATTGTTATTGGAGCACGCTTTGATGACCGTGCAATAGGTCGCGCAGAAAAATTTTGCCCGAATGCCAAAATTATTCATGTGGATATCGATAAAGCAGAGATCAGCAAAATTAAACGCCCTGATATTGCTATCAATGCTGATGCAGGGCAAATCCTAGAATTATTGCTGCCATTAGTTGAGCGAAATCAGCGTGAAGAATGGATGACAAGAGTTAATGAGTTAAAACAGAACTTTCCGCTGAATTTAAGTGAGGCTGATAATCCTTTAACACATTACGGGTTAGTGTTGGCGGCAGCAAGAGCAGCAGGAGAAGACGCGATCGTGACTACGGATGTGGGACAGCATCAAATGTGGGCGGCACAAGTTTATCCGTTATCACGTCCTCGCCAGTGGTTAACATCTGGCGGCTTGGGAACCATGGGATTTGGTTTGCCGGCCGCGATTGGTGCAGCTTTAGCGAATCCTGAGAAAACGATCGTTTGTTTTTCGGGGGATGGCAGCTTGATGATGAATATTCAAGAGTTGGCTACCGCAGTTGAACATCAACTTAATATCAAAATTGTTTTGATGAACAACCAGGCATTAGGGATGGTTTATCAGCAACAAGAGCTGTTTTTTGATAATCGTATTTATGCAGCCGCTTATCCATACCAAACCGATTTTATAAAAATTGCGGCAGGATTCGGCTTGCAGACCTGTGATTTAAATACAGAAGCAGATCCTGAGATGGCATTAGAAACGATTATGAATACAAAGGGTCCTTGCTTAATTCATGCCTTGATCGATGTGAACCAAAAGGTTTATCCAATGGTTCCACCGGGTGCTGCAAATATTGATATGATCGGAGCGTAATTATGGTTTTTGAACATCATCCTATCGCGTTAGAACTTATTGTCCGTAACCACCCTGGCGTCATGTCACATATTTGTGGTTTGTTTGCGCGCCGAGCATTTAATGTGGATGGCATCCTATGTATGCCAATAAAAGATAAAGATGAAAGCCGTATTTGGCTGTTAGTCCAAAAAGACGAACGCTTATCTCAAATGGTCAATCAAGTTGAAAAATTAGAAGACGTTCGTGAAGTTCGTTTTAGCGACGATTTAAGGTTATTTGAGACCATGCAAAATTATCTGCAATAACGCTTAATAACAACGGCATGTCTATTCAACCTACATCACGGTGTAGGTTGAATTTTTTATCTGGCTTATGGATACAATTTAAGTACATTTGTTTGTTTTAGTTGCCAGGTGTTTCTTAAAGTGAACAATGATGATATAACAATTTCAACATCACATCATAAAGCTGTTATCTATAAGTGGATTATTTTTATGCAAAACAATATTTATCTTACTGATACTTATCTCTATGAAATTAAAACCACTATTCTCGAGTCGGGTCATGATGACGACGGGCAATGGGCGGCATTGACGGAGAATATCTTTCATCCTCAAGGAGGAGGGCAGCCAGCAGATATTGGTTGGATGAATGATGAGCCTGTTCGTATTAAGAAACACTCGAATGGATTAATTATTGCTTATTTAAACTCAAACCAAGATTTGCAGAGTGGTGATACCGTTATTGCCCGTGTTGATAAGGCGCAGCGTCAACACCATGCCGCTTTACATACTACAGGACACTTGCTGAGTTGGGTTATGTCACGTTTTGGTTGGCAGGGACAAAAAGGGCATCACTTTCCTAATGAGTCACGGGTTGAATTCAGCGCCATCGGAGATAACGCCACACCTATCGAGCAACTTGATGATAAGCAAATAGAAATGCTAGTGAATCAATCTATCAGTGATGATTCACCTGTATTAATCGGGCAACGCGATACGTTACGGCTTTGTGGTGTTTCTGAAGGTGATGAAGTGCCATGCGGTGGTACGCATGTCGCATCACTTGGTAAAATTGAACAGTTTTCAATTAAATCAATGAAGTATAAAAAAGGCATACTGCGGATCAGTTACGACGCGAAGCATATCGAGCATTAAATACTGTCACTGAGGTGAGAGTAGGTCATGACGACGGTTGCATTTAATTCCCCTTCCATGCAGAGGTAGGAATGGGGAAAGTCACAGCTAAAAGCATAAAAATCGCCTTCTTCTAGTAGTACTGTCTGGTCGTTTTTTAAACGTAGCATCAATGACCCTGTATGCATCATGATGTGTTCATGGGTTCCACTCATGTGAGCTGGACTATTAATGATGGCGCCACGTTTCATTTTTAGCTGCCATATCTCAGAAATATTGCCCATATTGATCCGAAATTTAAAGAGCTGTGAATAATCGCCTTGTAGGGTGGAGGATTTGACGAAATAGGGGTAAGTTTCATGCTGTAATGCAAATAAGTCGCTCAGAGGGAAACGTAATGCAATGGCAATAGCTTCTAGCGTATCAACGCGAGGGTTGGAATCACCCGATTCTAATTTAGAGAGCGCGGCTTTTGAAATGCCTGATAGGCGCGCAAGTTCATTCAGGGATAAATTTCGTGCTTGCCTCAGATGGCGTACTTTTTGACCAATTTTAATATTGATTTTTTTATCCATATGCTGTCTTCCCTGAAAATTAATTTATGCTATTAATTCTAGCATCATAGCAACATTATGTCAGAAATGTACTGACGAAGGCATAATATTTTGGCAATAATCTCGAAGTGTGAAAATTAACGTGTTTGATAAATAAATAAGGTTGCACATTCTATCAAACAGGACTTTTTTATTTTTTCAGAAGAAATTATAGTGAACAAAATACCCTTGTAGAGATTCACTATGCCGTTTGATATTTTATCTCCAGAGATGGCAATCTGCTTTTTTACTTTACTGTGCGCTTATTTGGTCTTTGGGATGGCTGGTTTTGGTTCTGCGTTAGTCGCCACTCCAGTATTAGCGATGTATCTTCCTTTAAATATGATTGTGCCGACTCTTGCCCTTATTGACTTAACCGCGGCATTAATCAACCTTGTTAAAGATGGTAAAAACGCGGACTATCATGAAATTAAATGGATTATTCCATTGATGATCGTGGGGAGTTTAATTGGGGCTGCCATTCTATTGAAAACGCGTCCTGATATCCTGATTTTACTGTTGGGTATATTTGTTATTTTTTATGTACTGAATACGTTCTTTTCAAAGAAAGCCCAGCCACATTTGTCAAAAGCATTTGTTGTGCCTTTCAGCTTAATCGGTGGGGTTTTTAGTGCCTTATTTGGTAGTGGTGGTTTTATTTATGCTATGTATTTATCAAGCCGCATCACAGATAAACAGCGATTTCGCATCACCCAGATGACCTTAATCGGTTTTAGTACATTGACACGTGTTATTATATTTTTAGTGATGGGTGTTTATGTCAATATGGATATTATTTTGATGGCGCTAGCTTTTTCTCCCGCTATGCTAATAGGAATCTGGGTTGGGCGCCATATTACACTGAAAATATCCCGTGATACGTTCCTTAAAATTATTAATGTTATTATTTTAATTTCAGGTGTTGCTTTGTTATATCGTTATTTTTTCATTTTATAATCGGTGCCCAAAAATAAAAAACTATCAGTACAAAATATAGTTTATGATACGAGCGCCTTTTGTCATCTTTTGTTAGTTATGATGATGATGGGTTTTTATGTCAAAACTAACCCTAACTAATAGTGTTTAAAATGGATGCTTCATAACGGAAGCAATGAATATCAAAATGAGCTCTGATCATCAGCGTTTTCAATATCTTCGTCGTACCCCTTCATTTGCTATTTTTACGATCACGACCAGTATCGCAGTGATTGGTATTGTCATTGGACTCAGTATTCCAATGGTCGCACTGCGATTAAATAGCTATGGTGTTGGTGAGTTATATATCGGTATTATTTCTGCTGCACCTGCCTTAGGTATGTTTTTAATCGCACCGGTTGTTCAGCGTATTGTGCACTGGTGTGGAAAGCGGCAGGCGATGTTATTTGCCACGGTTGTTTCGGCTATGAGTTTATTGCCGTTGCTCAGCACGTTGCCATTGTGGTTACTTTTCCCATTACGCCTGATTACAGGACTTGCGAGTGGTGTACTTATCTGTTTAGGAGAAACGTGGATTAATGAGCTTTCTCCTGAAAATAAGCGGGGTCGAATATTGGCTATTTATACAACGGTATTTACTGTAAGCCAGCTACTTGGCCCTTCTTTTATTGCTTATTATGGGGTTGAAGATAAGTCACCTTTACTCATTTGTACTTTGCTCCATCTTATATCCATCGCACTATTTTTAGCGATGGAACAAAAGGTGGGAGACCATATTTCAGCCACGGCAAGTGAGTCTCGTTTTTCTATTATTCAATTTGTGAAATTTGCCCCCGGTATTTGTGCGGGCATCCTGTTTTTTGCCTTTTTTGATGGTACCATTTTGTCAATATTTCCTATCTATGGGATGGGGATGGGGCATACCGAAGCGATTGCAGCAATGATGATTAGTGCAATATTGGCGGGGGATGCGATTATGCAAATGCCGTTTGGTTGGCTCGCTGATCATATGAATCGTGAAAAATTATACCGAATTTGCGGCATTGTCACGTTTGGTGCAAGTTGCTTATTGCCATTACTGATTACTCATAACGTCTTAATTTGGTTACTGTTGTTTGTCTTAGGCGCAACGGCAGGGGCGATTTACACAATTGCTCTTGTGCAAATTGGACAATATTTTCGTGGCAATGACCTCATTATCGCCAATGCGGCAGCAGCAATGCTATGGGGAATTGGTAACCTTTCTGGACCATTATTAGCTGGCGTAGCAACATCGATTTCACCATCAGGGCTGCCCGTTCTCCTAATTCTTATTGCAGCGGCATTCCTCTGGTTTACCCGTGAGAAATATAGCGCACAGGCGACTCAGCGAGTCTAAACTGGCTTTCTGTGCCAGTTGTCTGAACTGGCACAGAAATGTGTCTTATCTATTCAACACTCTTATAAACGACTAAATTTTCGGTAAATTCATCGGGGCGATGATCTGTCCAAAATAATGTCATACCAGATGGTGCTGGTTTAACCTGTTTTGATAATACAATCAGCCAGCGGCAATGCGCTGGTTTTTCAAAGCGATCTTGTCGCTGATGCAGAATGTTGGTGTAGTAGTACAGCATAGGGGCTTCAGATTCGCCTATATTATCCGAGGCCATACAGTCATTATCATGATAATGATCATCTAGCTGTTGCGCTAAATCGACAAATACTTTTTCAAATCCTTTGGCATAGTCAATCCAACCTACAAATAAGGTGAACGTGACCCCCCAAACAATACACATGCCTAATGCCCAGTTCTGTATGGCTCGCAATGTTATTTGTTGGCTGAGGAAGGTACTACGTAAAAACCAAATAGCAGTGAGAAGCGTTGCAGCCACCAAAGTCAACGCTGAAAATGGCAGGTGGTAGCTCATGGGAAGCCATTGACTAAAAAACTGAAGCCAAGTTTCAGCATGGCCAGAAAGCGCGATAACGTAGCAAACCCAAAGAAAAATAATCAGTGCAGACCAGAATGTTGCCGCAAAATATGAAAAATAGCGTAATGCTCTCTCTGGAATAGAAAACAGTGTATTTGTACCTAAAATAGCCAATGGAGCGATAAAAGGTAATAAATAAAGTGCTCTACCTGTTGCTGACATCTGTAAAAATACAATTCCCAGTAATGGGAATATTGTAACTAAATACTCATTGTGATTGCGTAATCGTTTTAAAGGGTTCCTTAAAAAATAAAGGGTTGCCAGTATTCCAGAAGGAAAGGCAAATAAAAGGACAGATGCTGGCACGCGTGTTAAGTTAGCCTTAGCGCCTAATTTTTCAACGGAAAAACCTAAAAATCGTCCAATGTTATTTTCCCAAAACCAAGTGATAAAAAGATCTGGGTGTTGCAAATATAATAAGATAGGCCAAGGTAAAATAAAGATCAGTGAGCAAAGGCCCGCGATGATGGCGGGTAGCCAGAATGTTTTTTGCCGGCAATGCGGTAGGAAAATAGGCGTAAGTAGTAAGCTGATCCATAAGACACCAGGTACAAATACGCCTTTTGATAACAGGGTAATAGCCGTACCAGCCATAAGCCAACATGCGGATGCGACAACTTTTTCTTGGCGTATTAGCCCTAAAATGCCATATAAACCAATGGTTGCTCCTGTCACCAATGCAATATCCGTGAACATGTCATGGCTATGTCTTAAAATACCGGGAGCACAAACATAGAGTGCGAAAGCCACCCAAATACGTTTATCCCCAATGTCTGCTGCATGGAAAGCGCGACGTGCTAGCAAAATAAAAAATGAAAAATTAACCACTGAAAACAATAGAGTAGCACTACGGGCAGCATCGTGAAGCGGCATTAAGCCAGACAGCAAATGTGAAGTGAGCGTCGCGACCCAGTAGTACAGAGGGGGCTTTTCCATAAAAGGTTCGCCCGCATTGGTAGGCACTAACCAGTTATTGGTTTCGAACATGGTTTGGATGATACCAAAGCTATAGTTCTCATCTTGCTTCCATGGCGTATGCCCATAAATACCGGGCAAAAGATAAATAACCAGGAAGCCAATAAATAAAGTTAGTGATAATTGTTTAGGGGATAATTTTTTATACATTGTTTACAGTAAATATATTCCAATAATTAATAGCTCGGCGTAATGTTTAATTTTAACCTAATAAATAAAAATAAACTGTTATAAATGAATCTTGTTAACATTATGAAATAAAAGTTAATTTTTATTTACTTTTTGAAGGTGTGATTATATTTTTTGCAGCGTTACATTTTTGGTAATAAATGCGGTTAATGAAAATTAAAACCTCATTAATTGAAATTAATTTATCTTGTTATTATTAACAAAATAGAATTTAACTCTAACAAAGCATTTATTAACTACAGCTAAACGAGAGTAAAATCTATTAGTAGTTTATTGAATGGGGTCTATTTCTTAACGTTATTAAAGTCGGAAGAGGTCACGTAGCCATTGAATTTAGCTATCAATAATATCGAGGAAGAAAGAAAGACTAAAAATTTACGTTAAGTTTGCTTTGCTGCACGCTATCTGCTGCTTAAATTCGAAAACACTTGATCAGTACACCTGTTTAGATTGATAATTGCCCGCTTCAGAATCTGCCATTTCGACCATAAAGCCAAACGATTGCGTAAAATCACTCTTCATTAAGTGAATGACTTGGCTTATGAGTTTTTTTAAAAAAGTAATCGTTTTCGTGAGCGGAATTTGGCGCTTTTAGTTATGTTTAGCAGGAGTATCTCCATGTCTGGCCAACAGGCTTCAACCAATTGCAAATTGGATAAATTTTTTAAAATTTCCGCGCGTGGCTCTTCGGTTCGCCGTGAAATCATTGCTGGGTTAACGACGTTTTTAGCAATGGTTTACTCCGTTATTGTTGTGCCTGGCATGTTAGGGCAGGCAGGTTTCCCTCCTACCGCAGTGTTTATTGCGACCTGTTTAGTTGCTGGTTTTGGCTCATTATTAATGGGGCTATGGGCTAATCTCCCAATGGCAATCGGGTGTGCTATTTCACTAACCGCATTTACGGCATTTAGTTTGGTGTTGGGGCAAAATATTAGCATCCCTGTTGCGCTTGGTGCCGTATTCTTAATGGGGTGTTTATTCACCATTATTTCAGTGACAGGTATTCGCAGTTGGATCCTTCGTAATATGCCAATGGGCATTGCGCATGGGACAGGGATCGGTATCGGGCTATTTTTACTGCTGATTGCTGCCAATGGGGTAGGGCTGGTGATTAAAAATCCAAATGCAGGCCTACCTGTAGCACTGGGGGATTTCACCTCTTTTCCTGTTTTAATCTCATTAGCGGGCTTAGCCGTTATCTTTGGTCTGGAAAAGCGTCGTGTACCCGGTGGTGTTTTACTGGTCATTATCGCTATCTCTATTATTGGGTTGATCTTTGATCCCGCCGTTAAATATCAAGGTTTCTTTAAACTGCCTTCTTTCGGGGAGGATGGTTTATCACTGATATTTAATATGGATATTATGGGCGCATTACAGCCAATTGTGTTACCGAGTTTATTAGCTTTAGTGATGACTGCCGTCTTTGATGCAACGGGAACAATTCGCGCTGTTGCAGGTCAAGCGAATTTGCTTGATAAAGAGGGGCAAATTATTAATGGTGGTAAGGCATTAACAGCCGATTCGGTGAGCAGTATCTTTGCTGGTGCAATTGGTGCTTCTCCTGCTGCCGTTTATATTGAGTCAGCGGCAGGAACGGCAGCTGGTGGACGCACAGGTTTGACCGCTGTTGTCGTTGGTGTGTTATTCCTGTTCATTTTGTTTTTATCGCCACTGTCTTATTTAGTTCCCGCTTATGCGACGGCTCCCGCTTTAATGTACGTTGGCTTACTGATGCTCAGTAATGTGTCTAAACTCGACTTTGATGACTTTGTCGATTCGATGTCAGGCCTATTGTGTGCGGTATTTATTGTTCTGACATGTAATATTGTCACCGGTATTATGTTGGGCTTTGCAGCGCTGGTGATCGGCCGTATTTTTGCTGGCGAATGGCGTAAGCTAAATATCGGTACCGTCGTGATTGCCGTTCTTTTGGTAGCTTTTTATGCTGCTGATCTAGCTATTTAAGATTTGTTATTCTGTGGGGGAGGGCTCGTTAGCCGCCCCCTAATGTATTATCGCGATTAATCTTAAAGTTTGAATTATTTTCCCGCCGAGTAGTGAGTTAAGGATAGAATAGATAAAAGGCGGTAAATCATGTGAAACCCGCAGGTTTTCACGAGTTGCTGGCTTTACTGAAAAATTTTATGGCCTGACGAGCTACCTAATATTCTGCTACGACGGGTCATATTTGGGTCTTGGTTCGTTTAGTTAATCAGTAAGGGCAACATGGAAATTTTCTTTACTATCCTCATCTTAATTTTGGCTGTGTCTGTTTCAGGCGTGGTGACAAAAGTCATTCCTGTTCGTGTTCCATTACCCTTGATTCAAATTGCGATTGGTGCGTTATTGGCTTGGCCTCAGTTTGGCTTGCATGTCACGTTTGATCCTGAATTATTTATGGTGTTATTGATTCCACCATTGTTATTCGTTGATGGCTGGAAAACACCAACCCGTGAATTTTTCCAAAATGGACGCGAAATCTTCATTTTGGTATTAGTGCTGGTATTGGTGACCGTTGTTGGGATTGGTTATCTTATTTACTGGCTGATGCCTGGTATTCCATTAATTGCTGCATTTGCACTTGCCGCTGTTCTTTCACCAACGGATGCCGTCGCCCTCTCTTCCATTGTGGGTAAAGGCCGAATTCCAAAACGCATGATGAGTGTGTTGGAAGGTGAAGCTCTCATGAATGATGCTTCTGGCCTTGTTGCTTTAAAGTTTGCTGTGGCGATTGCCATGGGAACGATGGCATTCTCTGTTTCCGGTGTGACCATTGAGTTCTTTAAAGTTGCGATAGGTGGATTATTGTCCGGTATCGTCGTGACTTGGGTTTACAGTAAATCGCTTAGACTGATGAGCCGCTGGAGTGGGGATGATCCTGCAACGCAAATCGTGTTTATGCTCTTGCTGCCTTTTGCCTCCTACATGATTGCTGAGCATATTGGCTTTTCGGGCATTTTGGCAGCGGTTGCTGCGGGTATGACGATCACTAAATCTGGTGTGATCCGTAATGCTCCTCTGGCAATGCGACTACGTGCTGACAGCGTATGGTCGATGCTTGAGTTTGTATTTAACGGACTGGTGTTTATCATGCTCGGATTGCAATTGCCGGGAATATGGGAAACCTCTGTACTGCAAGCTGAATTAGACCCGAGTGTAGAAACTTGGATGTTATTCGCGGCTGTTGCGGTTATCTATTTTGCTTTGTTGATATTACGTTTTTGTTGGCTATGGCTAATGAAAAGATTTAGCCGACTGTTTTTGAAGAAAAGGCCATTACAGTTCGCCAACTATACAGTGCGTGAATTATGGTTAGCTTCATTTGCGGGCGTTCGTGGGGCAATTACCTTGGCGGGTGTGTTGTCAGTGCCGTTATTTTTAAGTGATGGCTCACCATTCCCTGCTCGTTATCAGCTGGTATTTATTGCTGCTGGGGTTATTTTATTCTCGATTTTTGCTGGTGTGATCGCGTTACCACTGTTATTGCGTAATTTTAAGGTGAGTGACAAGGAAGCGGATATCAACGAAATACGCATGGCAAAAGCGGCAATGGCTGAAGTGGCTATTGTCAGTTTGAACAAAATGGAAGAGCGTTTATCCGCGGATGTCGATGAAAAATTAGATCCGGAAGATATTAGTGAGGTCGCATCAAGGGTAACGGGGCATTTACGTCGCCGAACCGCGGGTCAGGATGAAATTGAGCATAATCTACAAATTGAGGATCTGGAACGCAGGTTTAGATTAACAGCACTACGTGCCGAACGAGGTGAGTTATATCACTTACGTGCAACACGTAAAATCAGTAATGAAACGTTGCAATCTTTACTGACTGACCTCGATTTATTAGAAGCCGTACTCATTGAAAAAGAGCATTAATTGAGAACAATACAATAATGTGGTTACTTGTTATAACGACGCTGCTTTGGGCAGCGTCTTTTAGTCTTATCGGTGAATATCTTGCTGGTCAAGTCGATAGCTGGTTATCTGTTTTAATTCGCGTATCTTTAGCGGCGTTGGTTTTTTTGCCTTTTTTACGTTGGCGTGGCTTAGGAAAAAAAGTGATTGCCCTCTATATGACGGTTGGCGCATGTCAGCTGGGGATCATGTACTTTTTTGTTTTCCAAGCATATCGGCACCTTACCGTCGCTGAATTTTTGCTATTTACGGTCATGACGCCACTGTATGTGACGCTAGTTTATGACCTATTGGAACGTCAAAAGTTACGCATAGGCTATCTCTTCAGTTCATTGCTGGCCGTGATCGGAGCTGCAATCATTCGTTATGATCACCTGAGTGAGTCATTTTGGGTTGGCTTGATCTATGTTCAACTTGCCAATATTTTCTTCGCGATAGGTCAGGTAGGTTATAAACGCTTGATGGAGGTCTATCCCATTCCTCAGCATCAGGCTTTTTCTTGGTTCTATCTCGGTGCAACGTTGGTGGCGCTAGTTGGTTGGCTCTTATTCGGTAATAAATCCATGGTTCCAACAACCCATGTGCAATGGGGCGTTCTGCTGTGGTTAGGTGTAGCAGCTTCTGGTATTGGCTATTTTATGTGGAACTATGGCGCGACCAAGGTAGACGCTGGAACCCTTGCTATCATGAATAACATGATGGTTCCAGCGGGGCTATTAGTGAATTTTGCTATCTGGCAACAACATCCGGATTGGCTGAGTTTTACCATTGGAGCGAGCCTAATTGTTGCTTCTCTGTGGGTACATAGGCGCTGGATACTTTCACCGGCTTAACATAAGACAAATTATCAACAGCGTGACTAGTCGCGGTTTTGGTAAAAGCTTCAATAGCAGGTTGGCGTTGCTCTCCTTCACGGCATGCAGCGTACAGCCTGCTCCATAATCCATTCCCTAGCGTTTTAATGCTAATCAAACCTTGTTTTTCAAAGGAATCGACAGCCCAATGTGGCAATGCTGCTATTCCCATTTTTGCCGCAACCATTTGAATCAATATCAGTGTGTTATCGACAGTTTTAACACTTGGTGAAACGCCCGCTGGTTGCAAGAAATGACGCCATACGTCAAAACGGTGACGTTGTACGGGGTAAATTAATAAAGTCTCATCGGCCAGATCATGCGGAGCAATTATTGGCTTTCTTGCCAGAGGATGATCATTAGCCACAATCAATTTCACTTCATAATCAAATAGTGGCGTGTAGTGAATTTCTTTATCCGCCAAGATATCAGACGTTAAGACGATATCCAGTTCCCGTGACAGTAATTCAGGTTGCGGGTCGAAAGTCACACCTGATTTAAAATCGACGGAAACTTGTGGCCATGTTTGCCTAAATTGTTGTAATGCAGGAGTGAGCCACTGAATACAACTATGGCATTCAATGGCGATACGTAGTGTTGAGACACCTGGCTCATTACAGACACGAATCGCATCCTTCACCATAGGCAATATTTGCTGGGCTAACTGTAATAGGACTTCCCCTTGTGGAGTAAAACGTAATGGTTGGCTTTTACGAACAAATAGCTTAAAGCCCAAACGGTGCTCTAAGTCACTAAACTGATGTGACAAAGCAGACTGAGTCTGATGCAAATAGGTTGCAGCTGCCGCCAATGAACCGTGCTGGCTGAGCGCATGCAATGTTTTTAGATGTTTTAGTTCAATCATGAGAAACCTTCAAGATGACAATGAATAATTTGCGCTTGTGCTTTATACAGTACCTGTTGATTATAGATGTGTAAACATCTAGACGGCTAAAAATTTTAAGGGGTCAATATGTCTGTTATAAATCATACACTTGGATTTCCTCGTGTCGGTCTGAAAAGAGAACTAAAACGTGCACAAGAAGATTATTGGGCAGGCAAGATTGATCAAGCCGCACTTTTAGAGACAGGACGTGAGTTACGGGCTCGTCACTGGCAACAACAAAAAGAGGCAGGAGTGAATTTATTACCTGTTGGTGATTTTGCTTGGTATGACCAAGTGCTGACAACCAGCCTATTGTTGGGCAACGTGCCACCACGTCATCAAAATGAAGATGGCTCAATTGATTTAGATACCCTGTTTAGAGTCGCACGAGGCCGTGCTCCAACAGGAAAACCAGCCGCAGCGGGAGAGATGACTAAGTGGTTTAATACCAACTATCACTACATTGTTCCCGAGTTCCAAAAAGGGCAAAAATTTAGCCTTTCATGGACGCAGCTATTTGATGAAGTTGATGAAGCATTGGCATTAGGTCATAACATTAAACCGGTTGTTATTGGCCCAATTACCTATCTATGGTTAGGTAAAGTGAAGGGTGAATCATTCGATCGTTTATCTTTGCTGAATGATTTATTGCCTGTCTATGAAGAAATTCTGACTCGTCTGGCGCAAAAAGGGATCGAGTGGGTTCAAATCGATGAGCCGGCCTTGGTTTTAGATTTACCGATAGAGTGGCAGCACGCGTATCAAACCGCCTATCAAGCCCTTACAGGTAAAACTAATTTACTGCTAACCACTTATTTTGATGGCATTAGTCATCATTTAGACCTGATTAAACAACTGCCGATTCAAGGTTTGCATGTTGATGTGGTGGCTGGACGTGATGATATTGAAAAACTGCATCAACAATTACCACGAAATTGGCTGCTATCTCTTGGGATTATCAATGGGCGCAACGTATGGAAGGCTGATTTAGGTGAAAAATTTGCACGGGTGAAACCGTTATTAGGTCAACGACCAATATGGATTGGTACATCCTGTTCATTGTTACATAGCCCAATCGATCTTAACGACGAGACTCGTTTGGACGATGAGGTGAAAAGCTGGTTTGCATTTGCCTTACAAAAATGCGGTGAATTAGCTTTATTAAGTAAAGCGTTAAATGAGCCAACAGAGGCCAATATTGCTGAGTTGGAGCAATACAGCGCCCCCATTCGTGCGCGTAAAACCTCAACACGCGTGAATAATGCAACGGTTGCACAGCGTTTGAAAGCGGTTAGGGAAGGGGATGTTGAGCGTAATAGCGCATATCCAATACGGGCACAGCGTCAGCGCACGCGTTTTAATCTACCATTGTGGCCAACAACAACGATTGGTTCGTTCCCACAAACCAGTGAAATTAGAACGCTACGCCTTGATTTCAAGAAAGGGAATGTTGACAAAACGCACTACCGTACCAATATCAGCGAGCACATTAAGCAAGCGATTAAAGAGCAAGAGCTGTTAGATATCGATGTGCTGGTGCACGGTGAAGCAGAACGTAATGACATGGTGGAATATTTCGGTGAGCATTTTGATGGTTATGTATTTACTCAAAATGGCTGGGTGCAAAGCTATGGTTCACGTTGCGTCAAACCACCAGTGATCATTGGTGATATTAGTCGTCCTGAAGCCATTACAGTTGAATGGGCGAAATATGCGCAATCCTTGACTGAAAAACCGGTCAAAGGGATGTTAACAGGGCCTGTCACGATACTGTGCTGGTCATTCCCACGTGAAGATGTGAGCCGTGAAACGATCGCGAAACAGATTGCGTTAGCGTTACGGGATGAAGTGGATGATTTACAAAAAGCAGGTATTGGCATTATTCAAATTGATGAACCTGCACTGCGTGAAGGATTACCACTGCGTAAGGATGAGTGGGCAGAGTACTTAAATTGGGCTGTTGATGCTTTCAAACTGAGTGCTGCAATAGCCGATGATGAGACACAGATCCACACTCATATGTGTTATTGCGAGTTCAATGACATCATGGAGTCGATAGCTGCACTGGATGCCGACGTTATTACGATAGAGACTTCACGTTCTGATATGGAGTTGTTAGACGCCTTTGAAGACTTTGACTACCCCAATGAAATTGGACCGGGTGTCTATGATATTCACTCACCCAACGTACCAAATGTCGATTGGATTGTGGCTCTGCTGAGAAAAGCAGCAAAACGTGTTCCGGTTGAACGTCTGTGGGTTAACCCTGACTGTGGCTTGAAAACAAGAGGCTGGCCAGAGACCCGTCAATCATTAGCTAACATGGTTGAAGCGGCGAAAAAACTGAGGAATGAATACCAAAGCTAAGGCTTTAACAATGACAAACGGTAGGTGAGACAGCGTATTCCCTACCGTTTTTCTATTTTTTGACAGTATTAACCAAACAGCTTTTCTTTTAGCATATTCATGCCGATTGCTGATAAATCAATATGTTCTGGTAAAACGCCTTCAGGAGTCGCTTGATTGACGAGTTTGGGGAGGTATTTTGCGATTAACTCGGTTGTTTCTTGTGAGTCGAAGCCTACTTGTTGAGCGAGCTGCTGGATATCTAAATTACCGAATACTTGGATTAATTGGTTGACACTAACAGGTAGGTTCTCACCATTACCGATCCATGATTGGACAATCTCACCTAAGCCTTGTTGGTTAAATTTATCGGCAACACCCGCTAACCCACCTTGTTTATCAATCCATTCAATAACAGATTGAAACTGGCTCATTTTATCACCGGCAACCATGGTGATCAGTTGATCGAACAAACCCATCTAATGCTCCTCATCGTTTATCAAGTTGTAGACTCCAACTGCCTATGGTTAGCTTTGGAATACCACTAAAAAATTAAGTCGTCGGCTATTTTGGTCAATTTCAGCAAAGCGTCAATCAAAAATGATGCGATATCTACTTAACTGAATGGAAAAGATGACAAATTTTCTTTTTTTATTCTTGAACTGTGTAAAACATACTCATATCACATTTTTTATCACATTATGCTGTGAATGGTTTTGTGAATTACCAAAAAATATAAAACATTAAAAATCAATTGCATAAAATTTATTTGTTGGTTTTTTATCTTGTTCGTAATGTGATGTTCATCATGTGTTTGTGAATTTTGTTATGTGAGAATTCACATCAATAACAAAGATTAACAACATCAGGGGTTGTTATGGGAAATATCGTTAAGAATGTCGGTGTTATTGGTCTCGGTTCTATGGGTATGGGGATCGCACAATCCCTTATAAAAAATAATATTCCTACCTATGGCTTTGACCTTAGCCCAAATGCATGCCAAACCTTAAAACAGGCTGGCGCTGTTGCGGTGGGGCAAAACGCTGCTGAATATGCTCAAGACTTACAGGCTTTACTTTTAGTGGTCGTTAATGGTCGCCAAGTTGAAGCTATTCTATTTGAAGGGGATAAACCTCTCGTAGAACAGTTACATCCAGGCACAATTATTGTGTTGCATAGTACGTTAGCGGCTGAGCAAACCAAGCGCATCGCTAAGCGTTTAGAACAATATCAATTACCACTAATGGATGCCCCTATTTCTGGGGGGGCGCTGAAAGCGGCGGAAGGTAAGTTAACGGTGATGGCGTCAGGCGCACCAGCATTATTTGAGCAACTTAACGCTATTTTTGCGGCGATATCTGAGCGCTTATACCGCGTTGGTGATGAAGTCGGTCTAGGGTCAACGGTGAAAACAATCCACCAACTGCTGGCTGGCGTACACATTGCTGTTGCTGCGGAAAGTATGGCGTTAGCCGCTAAAGCAGGTATCGATTTGAATATGATGTACGACATCGTCACCCATGCTGCGGGTAATTCTTGGATGTTTGAAAACCGTATGCAGCATGTTCTTGATGGTGATTATACGCCAAAATCGTCTGTGGATATTTTTGTTAAAGACTTAGGTTTAGTCATGGAAACGGGAAAAGCACTTAATTTCCCATTGCCTATTGCCGCAACTGCTCATCAGATGTTTATTTCTGCAAGTCATGAAGGCTTTGGCCATCAAGATGACAGTGCGGTGATCAAAACTTTCAAAGGAATTGCTTTACCGGAGAAAAAAGTATGACAGTGAAATTAGGTGTGATCGCCGATGATTTTACCGGTGCAACCGACATTGCAGGATTTATGGTACAGAACGGCTGGCGTGTCGTTCAACTATTGAATGAACCGGATGAAAATACGGCTGTGCCACAAGATGTTGATGCGATTGTTATCAGCCTAAAAAGCCGTTCTTGTCCTGTCGACACCGCAATCAATGCATCCTTAAATGCCTGCCGTTGGTTAAAGCAGCAAGCTCACTGCCAACAGATTTTCTTTAAATATTGCTCCACTTTTGATTCTACAGAAAAAGGCAATATTGGACCGGTTACTGACGCATTGATGCAACAGCTTGATACGCAAGTCGCATTGATTTGTCCTGCCTTGCCAATAAACGGCAGAACCGTTGTTCATGGTCATTTATTTGTAAATGGCCAATTACTCAATGAAAGTGGCATGCAGCATCACCCAGTGACACCAATGACAGATGCTAACTTGCTCAGAGTCATGGAAAAACAGTCTGAAGGTAAAGCCGGGTTAATTCCATTGCCTGATATTCAGCAAGGTGACGCGCTGATCAAGCAACGCCTAGCGACTTTAGCAGAGCAAGGGGCAAGCTATATCGTTGTTGATTCATTAACAATGAATGATTTATTGCCTATCGCAAAAGCCGTGAAAGAGATGCCTTTGCTAACGGGTGGCTCAGGTCTTGGCGCTGCGTTAGCAAATGTGGATACGGGTTGTGAATGGGGCGCGGGTGGCAGCCGTGGTGAAATACCTGCAAGCCAAGGCCGTAAAACCATTATTTTATCCGGTAGCTGCTCAGTGATGACGAATAAACAAGTTCAAAGCTACCAGCAAATCGCGCCTGCAAAAGTTGTTGATGTGGGCGAGTGTATTGCTAACCCAGAATATGCACAGCAATTAGCGAATTGGGTTCAAGAACAAAAAATCACTGGTTTAGCCCCTTTACTCTATGCGACTCAACCACCTGAAATTCTGAAAAAAATTCAGGAAAATTATGGGGCAGAAGTGGCGAGTAGTGCAGTCGAAAACGTGTTTGGTGAAGTGGTAAAACTTCTTCAAGCGCAAGGTTATAACACTTTTATTATTGCGGGTGGCGAAACATCCGGCAAGGTCGTTCAAAGCCTAGGAACAGAGCAGCTTAGCATTGGTGCGCCAATCGCACCTGGGGTTCCATGGGTTCAGGATTTAACAAGCGGACACTGGTTGGCACTCAAATCGGGTAATTTCGGCCAAGAGAATTTCTTCCAGTACGCACAGGAGATGTTTAATGAGTGAAGAACAGGCACTACGCCAAGAACTGGCTGATTGGGCTAAATCGATGTTTAACCGCGGCTATAGCAGTGGTGGAGCCGGAAACATCAGTGCCAAACTTCCCGATGGGAACATTATTGTTACCCCAACCAATTCAAGCTTTGGTGATTTAGATCCAGAAAGATTGAGTAAGTTGGATGCAGAAGGTAACTGGATCGATGGAGATAAGCCAACGAAAGAAGTTTCTATGCACATGGCGATGTATCGACAGCGTCCAGACTGCCAAGCCGTGGTGCACTTACATTCGCCTTGGCTAACAGCGTTATCGTGTTTAGCGGGACTTGATAGCAGCAACTGCTTACCCCCGATCACGCCTTATTATGTGATGCGAGTTGGCAAACTACCCTTGATTCAATATTTACCACCGGGGGATGACCGTATTGGTGAAGAGATTGAAAAGTTAGCACCAAACCACAATGCGGTATTGCTATCGAATCATGGGCCTGTTGTTGGCGGTAAAACATTAAGACAAGCCTTCTTCAATGCGGAAGAACTGGAAGATACGGCTCGTTTGTATATCACGCTACGTCAGCAAGGCTTTACAACACTCACTGAAGAGCAGGTTAACGAGCTAGAAAGCCGTTATCCAAAGAAATGAGGCACTAGACATGGCTAAATTTGCAGCAAATCTCAGTATGATGTTTAACGAGGTTCCTTTTATCCAACGTTTTGAGCGTGCCGCACAGGCAGGTTTTACTGGCGTTGAATATCTGTTTCCTTACGAAGAGCAGCCAGAAGCTATCGCGGAAGAGCTGAAGAAACATGGATTAACACAAGCACTGTTCAATATGCCTGCGGGGGATTGGGCTGCTGGTGAGCGCGGAATGGCATCGATACCAGGTCGTGAAGATGAATTTGCAAAAGGCGTTCATACGGCATTGCACTATGCTAAGGCATTAGGATGTCAACAAGTGCATGCGATGGCCGGCAAAGTCGATGCCCGCTTTACGCCTGAGCAACAGCGAGCCTGCTTTATCAAGAATATCCAATATGCAGCGGATGTGATGGCAGAACATGGTATTCGCGTCTTAATTGAACCGATTAATACGCGTGATATGCCTGGCTACTTCTTAACGACACAGAAGCAAGCTGAAGCCTTACTCCCTGAAATTGCTCGTGAAAACGTCTTTATTCAGTTGGATCTTTATCACTGCCAAATCATGGAAGGTGATTTATTGAAAACAATTGAGCGTTTATGGGGTAAATTTAGTCATATTCAGATAGCTTCAGTGCCTTATCGTCACGAACCTGATAGCGGTGAAGTCAACTACCCATGGATTTTCGAGCAACTCGACAAAATGGGTTATCAAGGTTGGCTGGGATGTGAATATCATCCTGCGGGCCGCACAGAAGACGGTTTAGGGTGGCTGAAACAAGCACAGTCATAAACAGGAGAACCTATGATCCCTTCAGAGCGTCGTGATTTTATTTACCGTTACGTTCATGAATACCAAACCGTTTCGATCAACGATTTGGTTGAACTGATGAATGTGTCACATATGACGGTAAGACGTGATATTCGCATGCTCGAAGAAGAAGGGAAGGTGGTCGCAATCAGCGGTGGTGTTCGTTTAAACGATGCGTTACGCCAAGAGTTACCTTGGAGTGAAAAAGCGCGTCTACACCATCGCAGTAAACGTGAGATAGGTAAATTTGCCTCATCGCTCGTTGAAGACGGGCAAGTGGTGTATCTCGATGCGGGAACGACCACATTTGAAATCGCTCGTGTGTTAGGTGAACGGTTTAATTTAACAATTGTGACTAACGATTTTTCGATCATGCAGTATTTGATGAATAAATCGCAACTCAATCTCTATCACACGGGAGGGCAAGTCGATAAACGCAATCATTCGTGTGTTGGTAATACCGCAGCGATGATGCTGAAAACGTTAAATGTTGATGTGGCATTTATTAGTACAAGCTCTTGGGATTTACTACATGGTGTCTCTACGCCCCATGAAGAAAAAGTGCAGATAAAACAAACACTACTAGATGTTGCTCGGCGCTGTGTGCTGGTTTCTGACAGTAGTAAATTTGGCAAATACGGTATGTTTCGTGTTTGTCCACTCAATCAATTGCATGACATCATTTGCGACGATCAACTACCAAACGATGCTGTGCAGCGGATAACAGAACAAAATATAAAACTTCATTTAATAAAGACATAAATAAATCTTACCTAATGATAAATAGCCAGAAATAGGCTATTTCAAGGAGAATAACAATGAAAGTTATCATCACTGGCGGCGCTGGCTTTTTAGGTCAGCAGCTAGCCGCTGCTTTACTTAAAAATAGCCAGGGTTTTCAATTTGACCAACTCGTTCTAGCGGACATTCAGTGCCCTACATCCCCAATTGAAGATGCTAGAGTGAGCTGTGTGGCAACGGATTTAACTCAAGCAGGTGCTGCTGATCAACTGATTGATGCACAAACCGATGTGGTTTACCACCTCGCTGCAATTGTGAGTAGCCATGCTGAAAGTGATTTCGATTTAGGCATGAAAGTGAATTTCGAAGCAACACGTCAGTTGTTAGAAGTGGCTCGTGCTAAAAATCCGGCCATGAAGTTTATCTTTACCAGTTCTTTAGCCGTATTTGGTGGTGAGCTGCCAGATGTGATCACCGACCTATGTGTTGTGAATCCGCAATCTTCATATGGCGCTCAAAAAGCCATGTGTGAGTTGATGGTTAACGACTACTCACGTAAAGGTTATGTTGACGGACGTGTGTTACGTCTACCGACCATCAGTGTTCGCCCAGGAGTGCCTAACAAGGCTGCTTCATCATTTGCCAGTGGGATCATTCGTGAGCCATTAAATGGTATTGAAAGTGTTTGCCCAGTTTCACCTGAACTTGCTTTGTGGCTGTCTAGCCCAGAAACCGTGGTGAGCAATTTCATCCATGCTGCAACTATTTCAGCAGAGAAATTTGGCCTTTCTCGTACCGTTAACTTACCGGGAATTACCGTAACGGTTCAAGGAATGATTGATGCGCTACGCGATGTCGCTGGTCAAGACGCTGTTGACCTTATTCGTTTCGAACCTGATGAAGCCATTAACCGTATCGTCGCGAGTTGGCCGGGCAAATTTGATATTAGCCGTGCGTTAGGCCTTGGCTTCCGTGCAGATGGTTCATTTGCTGATGCGATCCGTTCGTTCATCATTCACCACGGCTCACAGCAATAGGGGATAAGCGATGTCCTATATTCCTATTATTGGCCTCGCAGTGGCCATATTTGTCCTGATCTTCTTGGTATTACGAACGCGTATTCATGCGTTACTTGCCATGTTGATTGCGGCTGCAATCGCCGGTATTTCTGGTGGATTAACAGCGGCCGAAACAGTGACTGTCATTACAAAAGGTTTTGGTAGTACACTCGGTGGCATCGGTATTGTTATCGGTCTCGGGGTAATGATGGGAAGGGTGCTAGAAGTTTCTGGTGCTGCTGAACAGATAGCTTATAGTTTTATTCGTTGGTTAGGAAAAAAGCGTGAAGAATGGGCGCTGGCTATTACAGGTTATATCGTCAGTATCCCTATTTTTGTTGATTCGGCATTCGTTATTCTTTATCCGTTGGCGAAAGCGTTAGCAAAGAACGGTAAGCGCAGTTTGTTAACCCTAGGTGTTACATTAGCGGGTGGTCTGGTGGTCACACACCATACTGTACCGCCAACGCCAGGTCCTTTGGGGGTTGCAGGCATTTTTGGTGTTGATATTGGTGCCATGATATTAACGGGGATGACCCTTGCGGTGCCTTGCGTGATTGGTATTGTTTTTTACGCAAAATGGCTAGCGGTTAAATACCCTGAGTTCATGCCTGATGACAGCAACAATGCCGATTTAAAAGAAATCCACGATCGTTATATGGAAGAAAAGGCAAATAAACCGTTACCAAGCCTGTTCTTATCTGTATTGCCTATCGTCACGCCGATCTTGCTGATTTTTATTAACGCAGTTAATGGGTTATTGCTGAAAACTGACACTTTCCAAGGTATGGATGATAATTGGTACTTCCAAACCTTCCAATTCCTTGGGGCACCTATAATCGCTTTATCGATCAGTGTGTTAATCTCGGTTTATACATTGATGCCAAAAGCGACAAAGGAAGAAGTCATCGACCGTATGGAAGAAGGCTTACAGTCAGCGGGTATCATTTTATTGGTAACAGGTGCTGGCGGTGCATTAGGCGCAGTGCTACGTGATAGTGGGACGGGGAATATTTTAGCCGAGCATGTGGCGAGCTTACCGATCACGCCTGTGCTCATCCCATTTATTATCGCAACCTTAGTACGTTTAATTCAGGGCTCAGGCACCGTCGCGATGATCACGGCAGCTTCAATATCTGCGCCAATCATTAGCCAAATTCCGGATATTAATCTACTTGTCGCTGCTCAAGCAGCAACTATGGGGTCATTATTCTTCGGATATTTTAACGACAGCCTTTACTGGGTTGTGAATAGAATGATGGGTATTAAGGACGTTAAACAGCAGATGATGGTCTGGTCTATCCCAACAACGATAGCTTGGGCAATCGGTCTGGTGGGCGTTCTAATCCTTGATGTAGTTCTCTGATAGCCAACGCTCTTTTATTCTGCCAATAATTCAAAGCGCCATTCAAATCATGAATGGCGCTTTTTTATTCTCGAGCGGGGGCAATGAAGATATCTTGTGCTAAGGCATGTCCACCTTCAATATCAACCAAGGCGTCACGCAAAATATGCGATGAATCAGCCTTGGATTAGCATTTATAGGTATAAATAGGGGCTTTGCTGTATATCATTAACAACAATCAATACTTCTCATCATAGCTAATCAAATTTTATAAGTGTTGTTTCAGTGCTCCTCTCGGTATCGTCTATACTGATCGGATACTTAGGTCTACCCGCTTGTTTTGTGTGACTTGAATCACTTTATTTTGCAACATAAACATATCGATTTTCATTAAAGGTGATTAATGTCACTAAACTGTTTGGGGTTTACCGCTATATTACTCTTAACGTATAAATTCAATGATGCCATTGTGTAAAGGAGTTTGATATGTCTGACGTATTCCACTTAGGCTTAAAAAAGAGTGACTTGCAGGGTGCTACTGTTGCTATTGTTCCCGGTGACCCGAATCGCGTTGAGAAAATCGCACGTTTGATGGATAACCCAGTACATCTCGCTTCTCTGCGTGAGTTCACCTCTTGGCGTGGTGAGCTTGATGGTAAAGCCGTGATTGTGTGTTCTACAGGTATCGGTGGTCCTTCTACCTCGATTGCTGTAGAAGAATTAGCACAGTTAGGGATCCGTACTTTCTTACGTATTGGTACAACAGGTGCTATCCAAGAAAACATCAATGTAGGTGATGTTTTGGTGACGACAGGCGCGGTAAGACTGGATGGCGCGAGCCAGCACTTTGCACCTCTTGAATACCCTGCGGTTGCTGACTTTACATGTACAAATGCTCTCTATGATGCAGCAAAAGAAGCGGGGGCGACCGTCCATGTGGGGGTGACGGCTTCCTCTGATACCTTCTATCCAGGACAAGAACGCTACGATACCTATACAGGCCGTGTGATGCGCCATTTCAGAGGTTCAATGAAAGAATGGCAAGATATGGGTGTCATGAATTATGAAATGGAATCTGCAACATTATTGACTATGTGTTCAAGCCAAGGTTTACGGGCTGGTATGGTCGCTGGTGTGATTGTTAACCGTACCCAACAAGAAATCCCTAATGAAGCCTTGCTGAAGAAAACAGAAGGTAATGTGTTGAGTATTGTGGTTGAGGCTGCTCGTCGCCTACTTTAATTACGTCATTACTGGCTCGTTTACTTACGCTTTCACTCGGTTGTGAATAAACAGTAGACGAGCCCAGTTCACTTTCTCTCTTGGTTTATTTTCATCTTTATCGCTCATTTTATTAATGCCTGCTTAATTGCAGGTATTTTTTCTGATTTTTTTCGAGGCATAATCTGTTATGGTTTTGAGAACAATCAACATTATAGGTAAGAAGATGATGACCAAAACACCTTATTTGCACCCTTCAGTATTGCCTCTTAAAGGCGGCGTTAATTTCCGTGACCTTGGTGGGAAAAAATTAGCGAATGGTAATAAAATTAAGTCAGGTTTATTGTTTCGCTCAGGGGCTCTCAACCATTTAACTGAAGAGGATTTGATCATTTTACAAGATCAAAATCTCTATCAGATATTAGATTATCGCGATGTTGCTGAAATTAAATCAAAACCAGATATTGTTTGGGATGGCGCTCATTATGTTAATGCACCCGCAAACCCTATGGCTAAAGAGGTGAGTGCTGATCTTGATAAATTAACCCCTGAACTCCTTGAAAAATTTGATCCTAAAATTTTCATGAACCGTCTTTACGAACTGCTGCCGCTAAATAATCCAGCTTATCATCAACTGGTGAATATGCTAAAGCAGCCAGAAAAAGGCGGTATCGTTCAGCACTGTGCCGTTGGTAAAGATCGTACCGGCGTTGGTTCAGCTTTAGTACTATTTGCACTTGGCGCTGATTTAGACACCGTCATGGAAGATTACTTGCTAACAAACGAAACGTTGGCCCCATATCGCAAGCATTTACTGGAAGAACACGCCCAGAGAATGAGCGAAAGCGCAGTGAAGAAGTTTGAATATGTCTATTCAGTACGCGAAGAGTTTTTACTGACAGCGATAAATAGTATAAATAATCATTATGGCAGCATTGATAAGTGGTTAGAGACGGATTTTGGTTTGGATAAGTCTGGTCGCAGCGTGCTGCAAAGCTATTTTATCGAATAGTTAGTTTAATATTGGTTTATTACATATTCGTTAATGTACTCACCAAGTTATCATTAAGGGAGAAATGACGGTGACACTAAATGAAATAGTCCATGCGGTGACTGAGTTTACCCGTGAACATGAAATATGGGCACTACCAATCATTTTCTTTCTCGCTTTTGGTGAATCTTTAGCATTTTTATCCTTACTGTTACCTGCGACCGTCATTTTACTTGGCTTAGGGGCTTTAATCGGAGAAAGCGGTATCACATTTTGGCCTGTATGGCTTGCCGCGACATTAGGCGCGTTTTTTGGTGATTGGCTTTCTTACTGGTTTGGTTTTCACTACAAAGACAATGTTCGTAAAATGTGGCCTATTTCTCGTAAACCACAGATGATAGATCGCGGGCAGCACTTCTTTAATCGTTGGGGGATCTGGAGCGTATTTTTAGGACGTTTCTTTGGACCATTTAGAGCCGTAGTGCCTTTAGTTGCAGGCATTTGTAAAATGCCGAAACGTTACTTTCAGATCGCGAATATTGTTTCTGCGATGATATGGGCATTCGGTATATTAGCGCCAGGCGCTTTTGGCCTACGTTGGTTGGCTCATTGGATGGGATAAGCTGCGAAGCTGTTCGCAATTTATGGCTTACTTCAAATTACTTCTGGACAGATATACAGTATCCGATTACTTTACATTGGATCACGTAATGTAAGGATTTAACAGTGGATACCTCTCTACTATATGGGGTTATTGGTGCCCTCGGTGGTATTTTAATTGGCGGTTTGGCTGTCTGGTTTTCTATTGCACAAAAATTGAGCCAAAAAGAACAAGAACTCCAACAAGTTAACCGTCAGCTTGCGGCAAGCGATGAAAAAAACATCCATCTTTCTGAATGGAAAATGGAGTATGAGCGTCTTGATCAAGAGCTGCGTACATTGCGAGACATTAACCGTGAGCAGGAAGCTGAACTACGGGAAATCACCACACGTTTTGAACAAAATCAATTAGCTAACGAAGAAAAACAAAGGCTATTGCAAAATAGTGAGCAGCGGCTGACTACACAATTTGAAAATTTGGCAAACCGTATTTTCGAACAAAGTGAACGACGAGTGTCAGAGCAGCAACAGAAAAGCTTAATCGCCATGCTGTCACCATTTCGTGAGCAACTTGAAGGTTTCCGCCAGCAAGTTCAACAAAGTTTTGGGGAAGAGGCTAAAGAACGGCACACCTTGGCTTATGAAATTCGTCAATTACAACAGTTAAACAATCAAATGACGAAAGAAGCCGTTAATTTAACGCGTGCTCTCAAAGGTGATAATAAAATTCAAGGGAATTGGGGAGAAACGATTTTGACTCGTATCCTTGAAGCTTCTGGCTTACGTCAAGGTAGTGAGTTTGAGACACAGGTGAGTATAAACACAAGCTACAATAGCCGTTATCAACCCGATGTGATTATTCGCCTACCTGAAGGCAAGGACGTCATTGTTGATGCTAAAATGTCATTAGTCGCCTATGAAAACTATTTCAATAGTGAAGATCCTGAAGAACAAGCCTATGCACTCAAAAATCATGTCGCTTCAATTCGTAATCATATGCGTGGTTTAAGCCGTAAAGATTATCACCAATTACCAGGAATACGCTCCCTTGATTATGTCTTGATGTTCATTCCGATTGAACCTGCGTATTTGTTAGCTTTAAAAGAATCGCCTGAGTTACTTGATGAAGGGATAAAACAGAATATCATGTTAGTGTGTCCTTCTACCTTATTGGTTGCAGTGAGAACAATCAATAACTTATGGCGGTACGAACGACAAGGACAAAATGCGCAAGAAATTGCGACAAAAGCAGCGAAAATGTATGATAAGTTGCGCCTTTTTGTCGAGGATATGCAGCTTTTAGGCGCCAGCTTAGATAAAGCAGATCAGGCTTACCAATCAGCAATGAAAAGGCTAGCAGAAGGCCGAGGAAATTTGATTAGCCAAGCAGAAAGCTTTAAAGAAATGGGAGTAGAGGTAAAGCAGCCAATCTCCGCTCAATTAGTTGAAAAGTCAGATAAGCCATATTGTGCGGAATCTTAGACTTCTTGATAGGGTTTTACCTCAAAGGCTGTTACACTTCCTACAAAAGTTTGAATTATAAACAGGCATAATAGAAATGACAGAACCAACAAAAGAAACTATTGATTTTGGTTTCCGTACAGTAGGCAAAGAAGATAAAGTTGGCCTAGTAGCAAATGTTTTTCATTCTGTAGCATCAAAATATGATTTGATGAATGATTTAATGTCGTTTGGCATTCATCGTGTCTGGAAACGTTTTACGATAGAAGCCAGTGGTGTGCGTCGTAATCAACGCGTTCTAGATCTGGCGGGTGGAACCGGCGATTTAACCGCTAAATTTTCTCGCCTTGTCGGTGAAAAAGGCGAAGTGATTCTCGCTGATATCAATGATTCCATGTTAAAAATGGGGCGTGAAAAGTTACGTGACCTTGGTATCGTTGGTAATGTTAGCTATGTTCAAGCTAATGCTGAGGAGTTGCCGTTCCCAGATAATTATTTTGATTGTATCACTATCTCTTTTGGTCTGCGTAATGTTACAGACAAAGATAAAGCGTTGCGCTCAATGTTTCGAGTGTTAAAGCCAGGTGGACGTTTGCTTGTTCTTGAATTCTCTAAACCTGTTATTGAGCCACTGAATAAAGCTTATGATGCGTATTCATTCCATGTTTTGCCACGTATTGGGCAAGCAGTCGTTGGTGATCCTGAGAGCTACCGTTATCTCGCTGAATCTATTCGTATGCATCCTGACCAAGAAACACTGAAATCCATGATGGAAAATGCAGGTTTTGAACAGGTTACTTATACCAATATGACAGGTGGTATCGTCGCATTGCATAAAGGGTTTAAATTCTAAGATGGAAGCCACGTCAGCACAGTCAGAAAGCCAAAATACCGTATTATATTCTTTAATGACGGCATTCATGGAAACATGTATGAATCATATGTTATTTAAAGAATCGGTCTTAAAACCCGCTAGAGCACGCTTAGCGGGTAAAGTCATGTCGGTCGACTTAAAAGAGCTCAATCAAACGTTGACGCTGATTTTTACTGATAACCATGTTGATGTGTTAAGCCAATGGTGTGAACCTGCTGATTGTACAATCAAAACATCCCTGTTTACGTTGATTAAACTAAAGGATAAACAGCAATTATCACAGCTAATTAATAGTGGTGAAATTGTTATTGAAGGTGATATGCAGGTTGTTCAGCATTGGTCGTCGCTGTTAGATATGGCCATTTGGGACCCCGCCCATTATCTGTCACCTTATCTCGGCGATGTTGCCGCGCAAGGGATTAGCCAAATCGTTCAAAAGGGAAGTAAACTTGTTTCACATCTAGCATGTCGACAAAAAACGTACCTAAAAGATACATTGCTTGAAGAATGGAAAATGGCGCCAAATCCGCTAGAACTGGCTTATTTTAGTGATGAAGTTGAGCAGGTTGCTGAGTCCTTAAATCAGCTAGAAATGCGGTTACGCCAGCTGGAGGAGCATAATGACGCCCGGTGAAATAAAACGCCTTTACTTTATTATTCGGGTATTCCTCTCATATGGTTTAGATGAATTAATCCCAAAAGTTAAACTCACGTTACCCCTTCGGATTGGTCGCTTTGGTTTCTTTTGGATCAAGAATCAACATCCAGAAAAAGAAGTGGGTGAGCGATTACGTTTAGCGTTACAAGAGTTGGGGCCGGTATGGATTAAATTTGGTCAGATGTTATCGACTCGCCGAGACCTTTTCCCTCCAACAATTGCTGATCAACTCTCTTTACTACAAGATAAAGTCGCTAGTTTTGACGGTAAATTGGCGCGTCGCTACATTGAAGAATCATTAGGTGGGCCATTAGAACAATGGTTTGATGATTTTGATGAAAAAGCCCTCGCCTCAGCGTCAATCGCTCAAGTCCATACTGCCAAGCTGAAAGAAAATGGCAAAGAGGTTGTTTTAAAAGTCATTCGTCCTGATATCTTGCCAGTGATTAAAGCTGATGTGAAACTCATGTACCGCATCGCTAATTGGGTGCCTTTGTTACCAGACGGCCGTCGTTTACGCCCTAAAGAAGTCGTGCGTGAATACGAAAAAACGTTAATCGATGAGCTGAACCTTTTACGTGAATCAGCCAATGCTATCCAGCTGCGTCGTAACTTTGAAAATAGCTCTATGTTGTATGTGCCTGAAGTTTATGCGGATTATTGCCGTGAAAATGTGATGGTCATGGAGCGCATCTACGGAATCCCAGTGTCGGATATCTCGGCTTTAAAAGCTCAGGGAACGAATATGAAAATCTTGGCTGAAAGAGGCGTCAAAGTCTTCTTTACCCAAGTTTTTCGTGACAGTTTCTTCCATGCGGATATGCATCCAGGCAATATTTTTGTGAGTTATGAACACCCTGAAGATCCACTTTATATTGGCATTGATTGTGGTATTGTAGGGTCATTAAATAAAGAAGATAAGCGTTATTTAGCGGAAAACTTTATTGCGTTCTTTAACCGCGACTATCGTAAGGTGGCGGAGTTACATGTCGATTCAGGTTGGGTACCTGCTGATACCAACGTTGAGGATTTTGAGTTTGCTATCAGAACGGTGTGCGAACCAATCTTTGAAAAGCCACTGGCTGAAATTTCGTTTGGGCATGTCCTGCTGAATCTATTTAATACTGCTCGTCGCTTCAATATGGAAGTGCAACCACAGCTAGTATTGCTACAAAAAACCTTACTTTATGTTGAAGGTTTAGGTCGTCAGCTTTATCCCCAACTTGATTTGTGGAAGACGGCGAAGCCATTTTTAGAAGATTGGATACATAGCCAAGTTGGTATTCCAGCTATTACTCAAGCTTTAAAAGAAAAGGCACCTTATTGGGCAGAAAAAATGCCTGAAATTCCTGATTTAATTTATGGCGCTTTACGTCAACATAAATTCCTACAATCGAATATTGAACAACTTACTGATCAATTAAAGGAACAACGTAGCAAACAGCGTAAGTCTCAGTACCTATTAGGAATGGGGGCAACACTGATTCTTTGCGGTAGTTTATTCTTTATTTTTGAGTCAACCTCAATGGCGACAGCATTTATGACTATTGGTGCGTTGTCATGGGTTATAGGTTGGTATAAATCAGGAAAAAATTAAGTAAACCTTGTTTTGCGACAAGTTTATAAGCCTGTGAATATTTCCGTATTGAGAGCAGGTTGTATATAATGGGATAAATAACTATTGATCCCACTTTTACAGAGGTATAAACAATGGAATCAACTATTTCAATGGCCGCTTTTGGTAGCCCTTGGCAACTTATTATTATTGCTCTACTTATTATTTTAATTTTCGGAACCAAAAAGCTGCGCTCTCTGGGATCTGACTTAGGTGAATCATTGAAAGGCTTTAAAAAAGCAATGAACGATGATGAAGCTGCAAAGGCTGCAAAAGAAGAGCAAGAAAAACAAGATGCTGATTTTGCACCTAAAAATATTACAGAGCAACAGGCTGCTGAGAAGAAAGACAGCCCAGTTGAGAGCAAAAATAAAGAGCAGGGTTAAACCGTGTTTGACATAGGTTTCAGTGAACTGCTGCTTGTTGCAGTTATTGGTCTTGTCGTATTAGGCCCTGAGCGTCTACCAGTGGCAGTGAGAACTGTTGCTGGTTGGATCCGTGCTATGCGCTCTTTAGCCGCTAATGTGCAAAATGAATTGTCACAAGAACTCAAATTGCAAGAATTGCAAGAGACCTTGAAAAAAGTTGAGGAGAAAGCTGGTATGGAAACGCTTTCTCCTGAGCTAAAACAATCTATGGATGAGCTTCGCCAAGCAGCACAATCATTAAAATCAGGTTATCAAGCGACGACAGAGGGTGTTGAAAGCGAATTGCAAAAAGCGAAAGAATTAACTGACAACTATGATAGTGCAGTTAAAGATGCTCAAAACAATGCTTCAAAAACTCAAGAGTCAGACCCTGATCCTGAACATGCAGCAAAAATGGCAGAAGTGGTTGAAGAGCCAGTAACGTTATCAGCGCAAAGCGACGACGCTCAACAAACTGCATCGACAACGAAAAAAAATCCTAATCAGACTGAAAGCGAAAAATAGAACATGGCTGTAAATGATACACAACCACTTATTAGCCACCTCATTGAACTCAGGAAGCGGCTGCTAAACTGTTTGATTACGGTTTTGATTGTTTTCGCTGCTTTGGCTTACTTCTCAAATGACATTTATCGGTTAGTTGCCGCCCCTTTGATTGATAAGCTCCCTGTTGGTTCTCAAATGAGTGCGACAGATGTGGCATCTACATTCTTTACCCCAATTAAACTGACAATGATGGTATCGATATTTGTATCAATACCGGTCATTTTGTATCAAATTTGGGCGTTTATAGCACCTGCGTTATATAAGCACGAACGTAGATTAATGCTGCCTTTGTTGGTTTCGAGCAGCTTCCTTTTCTATTTAGGAATGGCATTTGCTTATTTTGTGGTTTTCCCATTAGCATTCGGCTTTTTTGTGAAAACGACACCCGATAGCGTTAATTTTATTCCGGATATTAGCAAATATCTCAGTTTTGTTATGACGCTATTTATGGCATTTGGTGCCGCATTTGAGGTACCTATAGCCATTATTCTCTTATGCTGGACGGGAGTGACAACACCGGAATCATTAAAACGTAAACGCCCATATATTTTAGTTGGTGCATTTATTGTTGGGATGTTCCTAACGCCACCAGACGTTCTCTCTCAGACTTTACTTGCCGTTCCGATGTACTTACTCTTTGAGTTGGGGGTACTTTTATCTAACTTTTATGTAGGTAAAGGTCGACGGAAGGCGGATGAAGAAGAAAACGAAGAAAACGAAGAGAAAGAAGATTCTTAGTTCATGACTATTGAATTAACAAAAAAGCCCACTCGATGTGGGCCTTTTTATTTCTATTGAGGTAATTTTTTAAATTGAGAGTTATCAAGCACTTTAGATACATTTTTATTTAAAATATTCAGCAATAAGATGGATCGCGACTCACCATTTGGCTCATCATAGATAGCTTGTATACCGGAAAAAATACCTTCTGTAATTAAAACATTATCACCATGCACTGGTGTTTCAGGGGCGACAAGATGAGACAGTGGAGCCTGTTGCAAGAGCTCTATAATTTCATCGGGTACAACGGCAGGTAGTTGCCCAAAACGCACAAAATGACTTACACCTCGTGTTGATTGGATTGTTGTCGTATGGATGTCATTATGATCAAATTTCACAAATAGGTAGTTAGGGAATAGAGCTTCTTGTACTGTCACCCGTTTTCCTCTAACCACTTTTTCTATCTCTGTCATCGGGGTCATGCAAATGACACTTTGCCTATTCAAGTGCTCTATGGCCCTATCAATTTGCCCTCGTTTACAATATAGCAAATACCACTTTTCCATTTCTCTAACCCACGCGACAAAATTATGCTCATCATAACAAATTAACACATAAAAATGTGACTAATCCATTAAGTAAGAATATCATTCAGAATCAGAAACATATATTAACTTAAACTTACTCAAGAGAGTTAACCATAGTATAACAACTCGTTATCTAGGAGACAGCATGGAAATATTTTTATTAAGTAATGGTAAGCTTCCTAATAATCCAGTATGGCTAAGCTACGCATTACCTCGTATTCACGAAATGATTGCCCGTAAAAATATTAAGTCAGCAGTATTAGTGCCTTATGCAATATTACGCGGTTCGCATGATGAACGTGCGGAACAGCTAAGTGAATCTTTAGGGATCAAAGTCACCTCGATAGAGCATTTCTCTAGTCCTGTAGAAGCAATTGAACAAGCGGAATGTATTCTTGTTAGCGGGGGTAATACTTGGTGGTTAAATAAATGTCTGCATGAAAATGGGCTTATTGTGGCTATTCAGCGTGCGGTGAGAGAACGTGATGTGCCATATATTGGTTGGAGTGCAGGTTGTAATGTCGCGACACCCAGTATTCGTACAACCAATGATATGCCAGTGAGTAATGCGGCAATTATGCCATCTTTGGGGCTCTTTCCATTGCAAATAAATCCTCATTATATTGATGCGCATATCTCTGGTCATATGGGGGAAACTCGCGATGAAAGATTGCAAGAATTTTGTGTGATCAACCCACATGAAGTCGTTGTTGCGCTAAGGGAAGGCAGTGGGTTACAAATTAAGGGGAATACACTGGAGTATTTCAGTGGAAAAGGTGATGGTTTTAAATTATTTAAGCACAATCAGGTATTTCCTGAACAGTTTGATACTTTATCATTAAAATCACTGGTTCCATTTGTTTGTCAGTAAAGTAATCAGTTTTTAGAGATAAACATATTGATTACAAATAGTTTTTATGGGTAACTTGTAACCTTTGCCGGACGTCTTATAATGAGACTCCCTCTGTAATAGTAAAAGATGACAATGAAATACCGTGACCTAAGAGACTTCATTGCCCAGCTTGAAAAGCAAGGCGAATTAAAACGTATTACGATGGAAGTCGATCCTTACCTCGAAATGACGGAAATAGCCGATCGCACGCTTAGAGCAGGGGGCCCGGCATTATTATTTGAAAACCCCAAAGGGTATAATATGCCTGTCTTATGCAATCTGTTTGGTACGACTAAACGCGTTGCCATGGGGATGGGGCAAGAAGATATCAAAGCCTTACATGATGTGGGTAAGTTGCTTGCTTTCCTGAAAGAGCCAGATCCCCCGAAGGGATTCCGTGATTTATTCGATAAATTACCTAAATTTAAACAAGTATTGAATATGCCGGCGAAACGGCTAAGCTCAGCACCTTGCCAAGAGCAAATTTGGACTGGTGATGATGTCGATCTGACTAAAATTCCTGTGATGCATTGTTGGCCTGAGGATGCCGCGCCACTCATTACGTGGGGATTAACCGTCACGAGAGGTCCGAATAAAGAACGCCAAAACTTAGGTATCTATCGCCAGCAAGTGTTAGGTAAAAATAAAGTCATTATGCGCTGGCTTTCACATCGTGGTGGCGCTCTTGATTACCAAGAGTGGTGCCAACAGCATCCGGGGGAAAAGTTCCCCGTGGCGGTTGCACTAGGAGCAGATCCTGCAACTATTTTGGGGGCAGTGACACCCGTTCCGGATACATTATCTGAATATGCCTTTGCAGGATTATTGCGCGGTAATAAAACAGAGGTTGTTAAATGTATTTCTAATGATCTTGAGGTGCCCGCTGGGGCTGAGATTATCTTAGAAGGGTATATTGAGCCGGGAGAGCTTGCCCCCGAAGGACCTTATGGGGATCACACCGGTTATTATAATGAAATCGATAGTTTCCCTGTATTTACAGTGACTCATATTACACAGCGTCACAATGCCATTTATCATTCCACCTATACAGGCAGACCACCTGATGAGCCAGCCGTACTTGGTGAAGCACTAAATGAAGTTTTAGTGCCTATTTTGCAAAAGCAATTCCCAGAAATTGTTGATTTTTATTTGCCTCCTGAAGGTTGCTCGTATCGCCTCGCGGTTGTCACCATGAAGAAACAATACGCAGGTCATGCAAAACGCGTCATGATGGGGGTTTGGTCTTATCTTCGCCAATTTATGTACACAAAATTTGTCATTGTTTGTGATGATGATATCAATGCGCGTGACTGGAAAGATGTGATCTGGGCGATAACCACGCGTATGGATCCTGCCCGTGATACTGTTATGATGGAAAATACACCGATTGACTATCTTGATTTTGCTTCACCAGTGTCAGGTTTAGGCTCGAAAATGGGGCTAGATGCCACCAATAAATGGCCTGGGGAAACAAACAGGGAGTGGGGCAGACCAATAGTAATGGATGAAAAAGTGAAGTCGCGTATAGATGATATTTGGGAACAATTGAATATTTTTGAAAAATAAGAGGGGATCCATGGCAACTTTGAGCTGCAAAGTCACATCTGTTGAGTCCATAACTGATACTGTATATCGGGTTATTTTGTTGCCGGATGGTCCTTTTCATTTTAAAGCGGGCCAGTATCTTATGGTGGTAATGGACGAACGTGATAAGCGCCCATTTTCCATGGCTTCTACACCCGCGAATAACGAAACAATTGAACTTCATATTGGGGCTTCGGAGATTAATCTTTATGCCATGGCGGTGATGGATAGAATTTTAGACCAACGCCGCATTGATATTGATATCCCACACGGTAAAGCTTGGTTTAGAGAAAATAGCCAAAACCCCATGATTTTAGTCGCGGGGGGAACCGGTTTCTCATACACGCATTCAATATTACTGGCTGCGTTGATGGAGAACCCTTCTCGAGACATTACTTTCTATTGGGGAGGGCGCCAATTAGAACATCTTTATGATTTAGGTGAGCTTCAGGCGCTGAGTGAACGTTACTCGAATTTAAAAATTGTGCCCATCGTAGAACAGCCTGATGAGTTATGGCGAGGACGATCAGGAACGGTATTAAGCGCGGTCTTAGAAGACTTTGGCGATTTGTCTTCTTATGACATCTATATCGCAGGGCGTTTTGAAATGGCAAAAATCGCTAGAGAACGCTTTTGTGCCGAGCGTAATGCAAAACCTGAGCAACTGTTCGGTGATGCTTACGAGTTTATTTAAAACACGCAATGGCTTCGTTTCGAATATATTGAGACTGAATGTGGCGTCTATTGAAATTTATTATGCCACTGAGGCTTTTTCATTGTGTTTATTAATGATTTTTATTCTACGATGCTCTTTTCGCAATGGTTGTAGTGACAGCGGAACAATATCATTGATTGGCTAATTATCTTTAGCGTATTGCTTCACAAAATAAAAAGCCCGCCCCTGACTAGGCGGGAATGTTGACAACATACAACAACACGGCGGCAACTAGCGGTATACCCTTGATACTTCAATTGGTATATGCCTTGGCAATGTGGCTCAGAATACGTAATAAAATAAATTTTCTGAGCGCACTTTTATTATTGGCAAACTACCATTCAAACTATTTTGGGTATAAACGTTATATACGCTCTATGATGGTTGCGATTCCCTGACCAAAGCCTATACACATTGTTGCTAGACCAAATTGTTTGTCTTTTTGCTCTAATTGATTGAGTAATGCGGTTGTTATCCTTGCTCCTGAGCATCCTAAAGGATGGCCTAGTGCAATAGCACCTCCATTAAGGTTAACTTTTTCATCAATTTGATTTTCAGGTAGTTTCAGCCCTTTTAGGCAGGCAATTGATTGAGCTGCAAACGCTTCATTTAACTCAATCACATCCATATCGGCTAGTGATAATCCAGCCCGCTTAAGCGCTAATTCTGTTGCAGGAACAGGCCCAAAGCCCATGATAGATGGATCACAGCCGACTACAGCCATGGCGCGAACTCTAGCTCTCGGCTTCAGCCCTTGTTTATGCGCGTAACTTTCGCTAGTGATTAACATCGCTGATGCACCATCCGAAAGTGCCGACGAGTTACCCGCAGTTACAGTACCGCTGACAGGATCAAAGACGGGACGTAATGACGCTAAGCTTTCAAGATTGGCATCAAAACGAATGACCTCGTCGTAATTCACGGCAAAGAGATTGCCATTGCTATCATGCCCAGCAATAGGGGCTATTTCTTGCTTAAACTGCCCGTTTCTCGTTGCTTCTGTTGCCCGTTGATGTGACCTGAGCGCAAATGCATCTTGTTCTTCGCGACTAATTTTATACATTTTTGCCAGCATTTCTGCGGTTAAACCCATAGCGCCTGCTGCTTTTGCGACTCGTAGTGTTAATTTAGGGTTGAAATCAATACCATGTGTCATTGGAACATGGCCCATATGTTCAACACCGCCGATTAATACCGAGTGCGCATCACCCGTCATTATCAATCGGCTTGCATCATGCAAAGCTTGCATGGATGAACCACATAAACGGTTGACAGTGACCGCTGGAACGGTGTGTGGAATATCAGTCAGTAACGCAGCATTTTTCGCAATATTAAAACCTTGTTCAAGGGTTTGCTGTACGCATCCCCAAATAATGTCATCGAGGTCTTTCTTGCTTGCGTTAGGATTGCGTTCAAAAATTACATTCATTAAATGTGCTGAGAGGTCTTCCGCTCGGACATGGCGAAATACACCGCCTTTTGAACGCCCCATAGGTGTACGTATTCCATCGATAATAACGACATTTTCCATACTATTAGCCTCTCGCAACTTTTTTAACATCAATTGCCACTACAGGTGGCAGCGCATAATAACTGGAATTGGTCTGTGATTTTTCTTTGAGACCCTCAGGAATTTGATACAGTGGGCTTAATTGAGCATATGTTTCAGCTGTTTTAGCATAGGATTGTGTACCCACTGTATCTAAATAGCGGAATGCGCCTCCACGGAAAGGAGGGAAACCAAGACCATAAACGAGTGCAATGTCAGCATCCGCTGGGCTTTGAATAATACCTTCTTCTAGGCAACGAACGACTTCATTGATCATTGGGATCATCATACGTGCGATGATCTCTTCTTTAGTAAATGAACGTTTTCCTTTACTAATTGACGCTAATAACGCATCAGTCGCTGGGTCATCGACCTTTTTCGGTTTTCCTTTTTTATCTTTTTCGTATTGATAAAAACCTTTGCCATTTTTTTGCCCAAAGCGTTGTGCTTCAAACATCACATCGATGGCATTCTTATTGGTCTTGCTCATACGCTCAGGGAAACCTAAAGCCATTACCTGTTCTGCGTGAAAAGCGGTATCGATCCCAACAACATCAAGTAGATAAGCGGGGCCCATAGGCCAGCCAAATTCTTTTTCCATGACTTTATCGATTTCTCTGAAGTCGGCACCATCCTGTAATAGCAAGTTAAAACCTGCAAAATAAGGAAAAAGAACCCTATTGACAAAGAACCCTGGGCAATCATTAACGACGATGGGGGTTTTACCCATTTTATTTGCGTAGGCAACAACTTTAGCGATGGTCTCATCGGTCGTTTTTTCACCGCGAATAATTTCAACCAATGGCATGCGGTGCACAGGGTTAAAGAAGTGCATTCCACAGAAATTTTCAGGTTTCTTCAGTGATTTGGCTAGTTCAGTAATCGGAATAGTAGAGGTATTGGATGCTAAGATTGTTTCAGGGCTAACTAATGCCTCAACTTCAGAGAGAACAGCCGCTTTAATTTTAGGATTCTCAATAACCGCTTCGACGACCACTTGTGCATTTTCAATGCCCGAGTAGGAGAGAGAAGGGTGAATGGATGCGAGAGTTTTCGCCATTTTTGAAGCGTTGATTTTGCCTCTTTCAAACTGAGCATTTAATAATTTATGGGCTTCTTCAATGCCTAAATCTAACGATTTTTCATTAATATCTTTCATCAGCACAGATACACCTTTGCTGGCTGATTGGTAGGCGATCCCGCCACCCATAATACCCGCGCCGAGTACGGCTGCATGTTTAGGGGCTTCTACATGGCGAGAAAGTCGTTTGCTAGTAGACTTAACTTGTTGGTCATTTAAGAAAATACTGACTAATGAACGAGCGACGTCACTGTGTGCAAGGGGAACAAAAGCGGCCATTTCATGTTTTAGCGCTTCATCACGAGAACAATTAGCGGCTTTTTCAATAGTATTGACTGCTGCCATTGGGGCTGGGTAATGTTTTCCCGCAACTTTATAAACCATTCCTTTCGCAACATTAAAGCTCATTGTTTGCTCAATAGGACTAAGTTGCAATGGTTGTAATTTCGGTTGACGTCGTTGCTGCCAATTAATCGCCCCAGAAATAGCTGACTCAATCAATTCTAATGCAGCTTGAGGGAGTTTTTCTGTTTCAACAACCGCATCCACTAATCCCATTTTTAACGCTTCGGCTGCACTGACATCTTTACCTGCGGTAATAATTTCGAGAGCGCTATCTAAGCCAATGAGTCTAGGCAAACGGACTGACCCACCAAAGCCAGGCATAATACCTAACTTAGTTTCAGGTAAACCTACGCGAGCATCTGGAGAGGCAATTCGTAAGTCGGTGGAAAGAATACATTCACAGCCGCCACCTAACGCGTAGCCATTAATGGCACTCACAGTAGGAACAGGCAAATCTTCTATACGATTAAAAATGCGATTTGCGTAGCTTAGCCATTCACTTAACATTTCTGCTGGTGCTTCAAAAAGAGAAAGAAATTCTTTGATATCAGCACCAACGATAAAAGCCGGTTTGTCAGATCTTAAAATAACACCCAAGAGTTCTGTTTGCTGTTCAAGAGTAGCAACTGCTTCATCAAGTGAAGCAACGGTATGAGTATCTAACTTATTTATTGGCTCGGCTGAGTTAAAAACGAGTTCTGCAATACCTGTTTTCAACCATTGAACATAGATTGTTTCACTTTGATAAAGCATGCCGCTCTCCTTATGATGATTTTATCATCTGGTACGACCAGATAGAATTGAGTGTGACTAGAATGTTAATAAAATGCAAATAATCAATAACAAAAGTGGAATGTTGATCACAGCAAACAGTAGGAATACAGGTTGATGAAAATAGTATTTTATTTACCAATCAATTAATTAAAGGGTTTTCTGTTTAGACTGCATACCAGTAAATTAAAGAACGTGCTAAGCTTTCATTTTCTAAATAAAGCTGAAAGGTTGAATGAAATGGAAAAACTGACTGCACTCTACGCTGAACATATTAAAACTTTGCAAACAACAACTCAGCAAGTCTTACAGCGCAGCAAGCTAGACGCCATACTGATTCATTCTGGTGAACCTCTACGTATCTTCCTTGATGACAGTGATTACCCCTTTAAAGTCAATCCTCACTTTAAAGCATGGGTACCTGTAACGGATGTCCCACATTCGTGGTTATTAGTTGATGGCGTAAATAAACCTAAATTATGGTTTTATTCACCTGTTGATTATTGGCACAGTGTTGAACCGCTACCGAATAGTTTCTGGACAAAAGAAGTTGAACTTATTCATTTAAAAAATGCTGACGATATTAGCCAATTTTTAGCGAATCTTTCTAAGGATAATATGGCATATATTGGTTCTGCTAAAGAAAGAGCAGAATCATTAGGTATTCGCTTACAAAACATTAACCCAAAACCTGTTATTGATTTTTACCATTTTCACCGCTCATATAAAACGGATTATGAGATGTACTGCATGCGTGAAGCTCAGAAAATGGCGGTAAACGGCCATTTATCGGCATTTGAAGCTTTTCAAGCGGGTATGAGTGAGTTTGATATCAATATTAGCTACTTACAGGCGACAGGCCATCGTGATACCGATGTTCCTTACGGTAATATTGTTGCGCTGAATGAAAATGCGGCTGTATTGCATTACACCAAATTACAGCAACAAGCGCCGAGTGAGATTAGAAGCTTTTTGATCGACGCGGGTGCAGAATATAATGGCTATGCCGCAGATATCACACGCACTTATGCAGCAAAAGGCAAAAGTGACTTCGCTGCACTCGTTGCTGATTTAAATAAAGAGCAGTTATCACTCATCGACACGATTAAAGCGGGTGTTCGTTATACGGATTATCATGTCGATATGCATCATAGAATTGCCAAGTTATTGAAAAAACACTCAATAATTAAAGGGGTAAGTGAAGAAGTTATGGTGGAAAAAGGGCTCACTACGCCATTTTTACCTCATGGCTTAGGTCATCCTTTAGGGCTACAAGTCCATGATGCTGCTGGCTTTATGCAAGATGAAGAGGGAACATTACTTGCCGCACCGAAAATGTACCCATTCTTGCGTTGCACTCGTGTACTTGAACCGAGAATGGTCGTAACCATTGAGCCAGGCTTATATTTTATTGAATCCTTGTTATCATCTTGGCGTTCTAGCGAGTTTAATCAATATTTTAATTGGGAAAAGATTGAACAATTCAAGCCATATGGTGGTATTCGTATTGAAGACAACATTATCATTCACCATAATCGAGTTGAAAATATGACGCGAGATTTGCAATTACCGTAATGAAAGCTTATTTAATACCGGCTGAATCTATTTCTTATACAGAAGAAATTAAGAAAAGCCGTTTTATTACCTATCTTGCACATACCGATGGTATTGATGCTGCAAAAGATTATATTCAATCGATTAAAGCACAATACCCAGATGCTCGGCACCATTGCTGGGCATTTGTTGCTGGGCGTCCCGATGACTCCCAGCAGCTTGGTTTTTCTGACGATGGCGAGCCGACTGGTACGGCAGGAAAGCCAATAATGGCACAATTACTTGGAAGTCATTTAGGTGAGGTTACTTGCGTCGTTGTGCGTTATTTTGGTGGGATTAAGTTAGGCACAGGGGGGTTAGTTAAAGCTTACGGTAACGGAGCTCAACAGGCACTTAAGTTATTACCAACACAGACGAAAGTACCCCAAAAATTTTTTCATCTCGTTTGTGATTATTCATTTATTAATACGGTCGAGCAGTTGGTTGCGCAAGTGAATGGTATGATTGTGCATAGCGAATACAATGAAACAGTTTTCTTGCGAATTGCAATTCCTGCTACCTTAGAACACGAAGTCAATGATAAATTACGCGATATGAGTCGCGGAGCTTTAGAGCTTATACCGGAATCTGAATCGTTAATTGGTTAGCAAGGAACCTGCCGAATGCATTTTCGTGCAATAACCCGTATTGTCGGGCTACTCGTCATTATTTTCTCTTTTACCATGGCTGTTCCTGGTATTGTTGCGTTAATTTATCGTGATGGCGCTGGACGAGCATTTAGTCAAACTTTTGTTGCGGCTTTAGTGATCGGTCTGCTTTTGTGGATCCCTACCCGTAATAGCAAACATGAACTTAAAGCAAAAGAAGGTTTCTTAATCGTAGTATTATTTTGGACAGTTCTTGGTAGCGTAGGGGCATTACCCTTTATTTTCTCTGAGAAGCCAAATCTCTCAATAACGGATGCTTTCTTTGAGTCTTTTTCTGGATTAACGACAACGGGTGCAACAACGTTAACAGGCTTAGATACGCTGCCTAAAGCGATTTTATTTTATCGACAAATGTTACAATGGCTTGGCGGCATGGGGATCATTGTACTCGCTGTGGCTATTCTCCCATTATTGGGGGTTGGGGGAATGCAGCTTTATCGAGCTGAAATGCCGGGGCCACTGAAAGATAATAAGATGCGTCCTCGTATTGCGGAAACCGCGAAAACACTTTGGCTGATTTATGTCTTACTGACCATTATTTGTGCTATCGCACTGTGGATCGCTGGAATGGATGTTTTTGATGCGATTTCCCATAGTTTTTCAACAATAGCGATTGGCGGCTTCTCAACTCATGATGCAAGTGTCGGCTATTTTAATAGTCCTGCTATCAATACCATTATTGCAATTTTCTTGCTGATATCGGGTTGTAATTTCGGTTTACATTTTGCGGTATTAACTGGACGTAGCTTAGGGATCTATTGGCGTGATCCTGAATTTAAAACATTTATTAGCTTTCAGTTAGTGCTCGTTATTATTTGTACATTGGTTTTACTCTATCATTCAGTCTATGGTTCTTTCGGACAGACACTTGATCAAGCTTTTTTCCAAGTCGTCTCAATGGCTACAACGGCAGGCTTTACAACTGATAGCTTTGCAGGATGGCCTTTATTTTTACCCATGCTTCTATTATGTGCGGCATTTGTGGGTGGCTGTGCTGGATCGACGGGGGGTGGGTTAAAAGTTATCCGTATTTTATTACTGTTTTTGCAAGGTTCCCGAGAGTTAAAAAGGTTGGTCCATCCTAATGCGGTTTATACCATAAAATTAGGCCAAAGAGCATTACCTGAGAGGATCATTGAAGCTGTTTGGGGATTCTTTTCTGCTTATGCATTGGTATTTGTAGTGAGTCTACTTCTGTTAATCGCGACGGGTGTTGATGAGTTTTCTGCTTTTTCTGCTATAGCAACAACGTTAAATAACTTAGGGCCCGGACTTGGAACCGTTGCAGATAACTTTACCTCAATGAACCCCACTGGGAAGTGGATACTAGTTGTGACCATGTTATTTGGTCGTCTTGAAGTCTTTACATTATTAGTGTTATTCACACCAACATTTTGGCGTGATTAGCCATATTAGGATTAAGAATGAGTTATTTACTTTTGCATTCAAGTACTGATGGGCAAACGAAAAAAATTGTTTTAAAAATAGCTGAACAATTAAGAAGCTTAGGGCATCAATGTGATATTCGTGATTTAAATACTGAAAAGAATATCAATATAGCGTCCTATGAGAAGGTGTTGGTTGGGGCATCTATTCGCTATGGCCATTTTAACAAATCACTTGTACGGTTTGTTAATATGCATCAACAGCAATTGAATGTGATGAAAACGGCTTTCTTTGGTGTAAACCTCACCGCAAGAAAAGAAGGAAAAGATACCCCAGAGACAAATGCCTATACGCGTAAGTTTTTAGAGAAAAGTCTTTGGAAGCCGACATTAAAATCTGTATTTGCTGGCGCTTTGATGTATCCCAAGTATGGCTGGTTTGATAAGACAATGATTCGCTTTATTATGAAGATGACCGATGGCCCTACTGACCCCAATACAGAGATCGAATACACAGATTGGGAAAAGGTCAGTCAATTTACTCAAGAATTTGAACGCTTGTAGTACATATTTTTAGCAATAAGTGATGATTTTAAGCGATTTGTCTAATGTTTCATCGGTTGAAATAAAAAGTTTAAAAAACACTTGCTAGAATTTTCTGACTCCCTATAATGCGCATCCGTTGTCACGAAAAACCGCTTCGGTGGTCAGGTTGAAAAAGAAACCCTCGTGATGACTGAGGTGAAAAAGAGAGAAAAAGTTGAAAATAATCACTTGACTTTTTGACAGAAAAACGTAGTATACGACACCTCGCGACAACAACCTAAACGGTTAATATCGAAAGATAAAGTCGCAACGCTCTTTAACAATTTATCAGACAATCTGTGTGGGCGCTCACAGGACACTATCAAAAAAATATTTGATTTTAAGTCTTGAAGAGTGACTAACACGTTAATTCATATATGAACTAACAATGTGCAATTCGATTGTGGAAGGATAACACGAAGGCGAGTGAGCATTTCCGAGACAGTACTGAGGTACGGCGAGGAAAGCGGAGCGAAGCCGACAATGTTAGCCGAACAGAAGCGAATTGATAAACAGTTTAATTCTTTGAGCATCAGACTACTTTTAATTGAAGAGTTTGATCATGGCTCAGATTGAACGCTGGCGGCAGGCCTAACACATGCAAGTCGAGCGGTAACAGGGGAAGCTTGCTTCCCGCTGACGAGCGGCGGACGGGTGAGTAATGTATGGGGATCTGCCCGATAGAGGGGGATAACTACTGGAAACGGTGGCTAATACCGCATAATCTCTAAGGAGCAAAGCAGGGGACCTTCGGGCCTTGCGCTATCGGATGAACCCATATGGGATTAGCTAGTAGGTGGGGTAATGGCTCACCTAGGCGACGATCCCTAGCTGGTCTGAGAGGATGATCAGCCACACTGGGACTGAGACACGGCCCAGACTCCTACGGGAGGCAGCAGTGGGGAATATTGCACAATGGGCGCAAGCCTGATGCAGCCATGCCGCGTGTATGAAGAAGGCCCTAGGGTTGTAAAGTACTTTCAGTCGGGAGGAAGGCGTTGATGCTAATATCATCAACGATTGACGTTACCGACAGAAGAAGCACCGGCTAACTCCGTGCCAGCAGCCGCGGTAATACGGAGGGTGCAAGCGTTAATCGGAATTACTGGGCGTAAAGCGCACGCAGGCGGTTGATTAAGTTAGATGTGAAATCCCCGGGCTTAACCTGGGAATGGCATCTAAGACTGGTCAGCTAGAGTCTTGTAGAGGGGGGTAGAATTCCATGTGTAGCGGTGAAATGCGTAGAGATGTGGAGGAATACCGGTGGCGAAGGCGGCCCCCTGGACAAAGACTGACGCTCAGGTGCGAAAGCGTGGGGAGCAAACAGGATTAGATACCCTGGTAGTCCACGCTGTAAACGATGTCGATTTGGAGGTTGTGCCCTTGAGGTGTGGCTTCCGGAGCTAACGCGTTAAATCGACCGCCTGGGGAGTACGGCCGCAAGGTTAAAACTCAAATGAATTGACGGGGGCCCGCACAAGCGGTGGAGCATGTGGTTTAATTCGATGCAACGCGAAGAACCTTACCTACTCTTGACATCCAGAGAACTTAGCAGAGATGCTTTGGTGCCTTCGGGAACTCTGAGACAGGTGCTGCATGGCTGTCGTCAGCTCGTGTTGTGAAATGTTGGGTTAAGTCCCGCAACGAGCGCAACCCTTATCCTTTGTTGCCAGCGATTCGGTCGGGAACTCAAAGGAGACTGCCGGTGATAAACCGGAGGAAGGTGGGGATGACGTCAAGTCATCATGGCCCTTACGAGTAGGGCTACACACGTGCTACAATGGCGTATACAAAGAGAAGCGACCTCGCGAGAGCAAGCGGAACTCATAAAGTACGTCGTAGTCCGGATTGGAGTCTGCAACTCGACTCCATGAAGTCGGAATCGCTAGTAATCGTAGATCAGAATGCTACGGTGAATACGTTCCCGGGCCTTGTACACACCGCCCGTCACACCATGGGAGTGGGTTGCAAAAGAAGTAGGTAGCTTAACCTTCGGGAGGGCGCTTACCACTTTGTGATCCATGACTGGGGTGAAGTCGTAACAAGGTAACCGTAGGGGAACCTGCGGTTGGATCACCTCCTTACCATTGAAGTGTTCTTGTGAAGTGTTCACACAGATTGTCTGATGAAATAGAGTCAACGGTATCAATAGGCTTGTAGCTCAGGTGGTTAGAGCGCACCCCTGATAAGGGTGAGGTCGGTGGTTCAAGTCCACTCAGGCCTACCACTTTTTGCTTATGCTGCGTTGTAGCTTAGCTCGTTTACCTGCGTAAACGTCGCCAAGACTACGCCTTGCCTAAGAAAAAAGACCTTCCGAAGACGCGAACCGCGTAAAGAAGAAGATAATTGGTACTGTCAAACCTGTTATGGGGCTATAGCTCAGCTGGGAGAGCGCCTGCCTTGCACGCAGGAGGTCAGCGGTTCGATCCCGCTTAGCTCCACCATAATACTTTTGAATTATTCAGAATAGATTAGTTATAGTCTATTGCGAATAATTATGCTCTTTAACAATCTGGAACAAGCTGAAAATTGAAACAACGCACATTGTTTATCGCTTAAACAATGTGAGAGTCTCTCAAAAATCTCAACGCGAATGCTGTTTTGTCATGATGGCAACTGTAATGAGCGAGCAGTGTGAAATTCAAGGCGGACAGCGCACAGCAAGCGCAGCGTACATTGGTACGTGAGCATTGCGAGCACTGCCCAACGCAGAAGTTCACCACGCGCAGCCATTACCGGTCAGAACGACACGAAAAGACACCTTCGGGTTGTGAGGTTAAGCGACTAAGCGTACACGGTGGATGCCTAGGCAATCAGAGGCGATGAAGGACGTGCTAATCTGCGAAAAGCGTCGGTAAGGTGATATGAACCGCTATAGCCGACGATGTCCGAATGGGGAAACCCAGTGCAATTCGTTGCACTATCGTTTGATGAATCCATAGTCAAACGAGGCGAACCGAGGGAACTGAAACATCTCAGTACCTCGAGGAAAAGAAATCAACCGAGATTCCCCTAGTAGCGGCGAGCGAACGGGGAGCAGCCCAGAGTCTTAATCAGCATCAGCATCAGGAGAACGGTCTGGAAAGTCCGGCAGTAAAGGGTGATAGCCCCGTATCCGAAGGTGTTGGTGTTGTGAACTCGACGAGTAGGGCGGGACACGTGTTATCCTGTCTGAATATGGGGGGACCATCCTCCAAGGCTAAATACTCCTGATTGACCGATAGTGAACCAGTACCGTGAGGGAAAGGCGAAAAGAACCCCGGCGAGGGGAGTGAAATAGAACCTGAAACCGTGTACGTACAAGCAGTGGGAGCCCCATCACTCAAGTGCCTCGGCAATTGAGTGAGGGTTTAAACAACCACCACAAGAACAGCGCAGGATTTGCAAACAAGATTGGCTGATTTTTTCAAGCCGCAGCGCAGTGTACATAGAAGTACACGAGCAGCGGAAGTTAAAAAATCGGGCAAGATTGGCCGCAAAGACAAGCGGGACATTTGAGGATGGGGTGACTGCGTACCTTTTGTATAATGGGTCAGCGACTTATATTCTGTAGCAAGGTTAACCGTATAGGGGAGCCGTAGGGAAACCGAGTCTTAACTGGGCGAATAAGTTGCAGGGTATAGACCCGAAACCCGGTGATCTAGCCATGGGCAGGTTGAAGGTTGGGTAACACTAACTGGAGGACCGAACCGACTAATGTTGAAAAATTAGCGGATGACTTGTGGCTGGGGGTGAAAGGCCAATCAAACCGGGAGATAGCTGGTTCTCCCCGAAAGCTATTTAGGTAGCGCCTCGTGAACTCATCTTCGGGGGTAGAGCACTGTTTCGGCTAGGGGGTCATCCCGACTTACCAACCCGATGCAAACTACGAATACCGAAGAATGTTATCACGGGAGACACACGGCGGGTGCTAACGTTCGTCGTGAAGAGGGAAACAACCCAGACCGCCAGCTAAGGTCCCAAAGTCATGGTTAAGTGGGAAACGAAGTGGGAAGGCTCAGACAGCCAGGATGTTGGCTTAGAAGCAGCCATCATTTAAAGAAAGCGTAATAGCTCACTGGTCGAGTCGGCCTGCGCGGAAGATGTAACGGGGCTAAACCATGCACCGAAGCTGCGGCAGCGACATGTAAATGTTGTTGGGTAGGGGAGCGTTCTGTAAGCCTGTGAAGGTGTGCTGTGAGGCATGCTGGAGGTATCAGAAGTGCGAATGCTGACATAAGTAACGATAATGCGGGTGAAAAACCCGCACGCCGGAAGACCAAGGGTTCCTGTCCAACGTTAATCGGGGCAGGGTGAGTCGACCCCTAAGGCGAGGCAGAAATGCGTAGTCGATGGGAAACAGGTTAATATTCCTGTACTGGTGATAATTGCGATGGGGGGACGGAGAAGGCTAGGCTGGCCGGGCGACGGTTGTCCCGGTTTAAGGATGTAGGCAGGTGAATTAGGCAAATCCGGTTCACTACATGCTGAGGTCTGATGACGAGTCACTACGGTGGCGAAGTAGCTCATGCCCCGCTTCCAGGAAAAGCCTCTAAGCTCTAGATTATCATTAATCGTACCCCAAACCGACACAGGTGGTCAGGTAGAGAATACTCAGGCGCTTGAGAGAACTCGGGTGAAGGAACTAGGCAAAATGGTGCCGTAACTTCGGGAGAAGGCACGCTGGCGCTAGGTGAAGTCCCTCGCGGATGGAGCTGAAGCCAGTCGCAGATACCAGCTGGCTGCAACTGTTTATTAAAAACACAGCACTGTGCAAACACGAAAGTGGACGTATACGGTGTGACGCCTGCCCGGTGCTGGAAGGTTAATTGATGGGGTTATCCGTAAGGAGAAGCTCTTGATCGAAGCCCCAGTAAACGGCGGCCGTAACTATAACGGTCCTAAGGTAGCGAAATTCCTTGTCGGGTAAGTTCCGACCTGCACGAATGGCGTAATGATGGCCAGGCTGTCTCCACCCGAGACTCAGTGAAATTGAACTCGCTGTGAAGATGCAGTGTACCCGCGGCAAGACGGAAAGACCCCGTGAACCTTTACTATAGCTTGACACTGAACATTGAGCCTTGATGTGTAGGATAGGTGGGAGGCTTTGAAGTGTGGACGCCAGTCTGCATGGAGCCAACCTTGAAATACCACCCTTTAATGTTTGATGTTCTAACGTGGCCCCATAATCTGGGGTGCGGACAGTGTCTGGTGGGTAGTTTGACTGGGGCGGTCTCCTCCCAAAGAGTAACGGAGGAGCACGAAGGTTGGCTAAGCATGGTCGGACATCATGCGGTTAGTGCAAAGGCATAAGCCAGCTTGACTGCGAGAGTGACGGCTCGAGCAGGTACGAAAGTAGGTCTTAGTGATCCGGTGGTTCTGAATGGAAGGGCCATCGCTCAACGGATAAAAGGTACTCCGGGGATAACAGGCTGATACCGCCCAAGAGTTCATATCGACGGCGGTGTTTGGCACCTCGATGTCGGCTCATCACATCCTGGGGCTGAAGTAGGTCCCAAGGGTATGGCTGTTCGCCATTTAAAGTGGTACGCGAGCTGGGTTTAGAACGTCGTGAGACAGTTCGGTCCCTATCTGCCGTGGGCGTTGGAAGATTGAAAGGGGCTGCTCCTAGTACGAGAGGACCGGAGTGGACGCACCACTGGTGTTCGGGTTGTCATGCCAATGGCACTGCCCGGTAGCTAAGTGCGGAAGAGATAACCGCTGAAAGCATCTAAGCGGGAAACTTGCCTTGAGATGAGTCTTCCCTGACTCTTTAAGGGTCCTAAAGGAACGTTTAAGACTAAGACGTTGATAGGCTGGGTGTGTAAGCGTAGCGATACGTTGAGCTAACCAGTACTAATGAACCGTGAGGCTTAACCTGACAACACCGAAGGTGTTTTAGAGAGAACGTTGTGAAGCGCACGCAGAGTGTGAGAAATTAGCTTGTTCAAGATTGCTGTTCTGGTTGGTGGAAGCCAACGGGAACAAAAACCGAATTTGTCTGGCGGTAATAGCGCGGTGGTCCCACCTGACCCCATGCCGAACTCAGCAGTGAAACGCCGTAGCGCCGATGGTAGTGTGGGGTCTCCCCATGTGAGAGTAGGGAACTGCCAGACATTAAATTAGTGAGAAAGCCACCCGATGGGTGGCTTTTTTGCGTTTGGGGATGTGATACCGTTTTATCATCCTTCTGCCTTACTGTCACCACCAAACATCAACCCCATCCACGGCGCTTCCTTGCCAATCCTGCACTAGCGAACCGCATATTGATAGCCAATACATTAAGTAGAGATAAAGGGATGGCTCACTATTCGACTTATTTTCATGGTTGAGACCATTTTATAGGATGACTGGTGTTTATTTTTATGAATCGCAATCGGTATCGAAATAACATCATGGTTTAGATTGCTTTATCATACTGAGTACTCGATATCCATCTCATCAACTTATAGGTAAATAACTCGCTAGCTTATAAGCTCTGGCCTCAGAGGCTGTTAGGGGAGAGTCAAATAGCGGTAGAGGTCATTGACGATCTTTAGCTCATTCTTGTTAAGGATGGTTTTTTATTATTCTGACCATAATAGAAGGAGACGAATATTTATTGAGTAAAGCATGAATCAGTCGTTTAAACTGTTTTTTTCTGCATCTTTTATTAAAATACGACAACTAATAATATCAATAAAATCAACTCATAAAGTAAAAGTCATTCAGTTTATTGATCTTATGCCATTCCTGCTTGCTATATCGGTTAGCGATAAACGAGTCACGCATCCTTTATGAGGGCTAGTTCGCATACGAGATATAGGTGTAGAGTTGCATGAGTGATGATTGGCCGCTTACATTTTACTGCTATTGAATTGCTATTTATCATTCGCTACAGCATCGAGTCTCACTCCTTCCTGCCATCTTTCTATCCAGTCATTCGCTCATGCTAAATATTCCTTCGTCGTTTATAGGCATTAGCTTACGAGATTGTCAGGGGAGAAGTAGAGGCTATTCAACACAACTGCTCACTAATAATGTAAAACATTCTGTATTTGAGGCGTAATGAATATTGGCTAAGCTATGGCAAAAATGGAACGGGTCAACAATGGCGTAGAACGACTTGGTATTGTGATTCGGTGGGTTGTACAAGTGAGTTGGTAAGGGCTAACGGTAATACTGATATTATGAATGAGCCGTAGTGAAAAGGCGTAAACCACAGCTTACTCATCCTAGAATGAGATGTTAATTTCATGAGAAAACAGAATGACTCATTATGAATTGATGACTTGTCAGTTATTATTGATTGAAATGGTATATCTGACGCTAGCGATGGATTAACTAAATTTAAGCAATGGATATTGATTGATAATCAATTTAAACCATGGAGTGAAATGCTCTGGGTTAGTTTTTATCTCTTGTTGTAAGTCAGAAGGTAAGATCCAGCGGATCGCAGAAACTTCATTTGGGTTAGGTTTAACAATGCCGTCATATTGACCAACGAATAGGTGGTCATACTCATGTTCAATTAAATCGCCAGTGACTTGGGCATGGTAAATAAAATGTCCAACCGGAGAAATATCTGTGGTAAATCCAAGTTCTTCCATTAATCGACGTTTCGCTGCTGCCAGTGTTTCTTCTTTTGGATGAGGGTGACTACAACAACTATTTGCCCACTGTCCTGCTGAATGGTATTTATGAGCGGCACGTTGCTGAATGAGTAGTTCACCTTTAGCATTGAAAATAAAAACTGAAAATGCGCGGTGTAATTTACCCAGTTGATGCGCTAATAACTTCGGCATACTGCCTATAGGGGTATCTTGCTCATCAACAAGAATGATATTTTCTTCCATTAGTTAGTCTTAGATATTGAGTAAATTGTGGGACTGATGATCATATTATAGTTTAATGCGTATGGCTTGTAGATTTGAGCCTTTTAATTGATTGATAGAATCCTAGTCGCATAGTTGTTATATGCGTCTAGGAATTCCTGTGAAATTAAATATGCAGTGTTTGGTTGTTGTGTGTTGATACTCACTATTTTTGCTGAAGTACCCATACCGCAGCCTCAACACGTGATTTGAGATTTAATTTTTTGAGTAAATGTTTTACGTGAACTTTGACAGTACTTTCAGCAATATCGAGTTTACGTGCGATCATTTTGTTTGAGAGGCCTTGTGAAATAAGGTCTAGTATATTCGTTTCTCGGGGGGTTAACGACAGTAGATTATTTTCAGTTTGTGGACGATTATCTCTGAGGGATTCTGCTAATACAGATGTTAATGCAGGGCTCACTACCATTTTACCACTCGCGGCTTCTTTAAGCGCCACGATTAACTCTTCGGGTTCCATATCTTTTAGCAGGTAGCCATCTGCACCGTGTTTTAAGGCACTTACGAGGTCTTCACCATAATTAGATACAGTAAAAAGAATAATTCTACCTGATAATTCGCGTTTTCTCAGCTCATCAAGGGTTTCAAATCCATTCATGCCTGGCATATTTAAGTCGAGAAGAATAAGGTCTGGATCTTGTTCTTCAGCGATTTTTATTCCTGTGGCTCCATCACCTGCCTCACCAACTACACATAATGAGGGTTCTAGGCTAATTAATTGTTTGACGCCATTTCTTAACATCGGGTGGTCATCAATGAGTAAAATCGTTGATTTTTCGCTTGTTGTGTTTGTATTTTCCATGAATTGCGTTACTCCAAAATAATTAAGCTACAGGTAAAGAGAATGTGACTTTAACGATTGTTCCACCTTGTGCTCTCGGAATTATGTCACATTTACCATTAAGGCTAAGTGCCCTCTCTCTCATAATAATTAAACCGTAATGGTTTTGTTTATCGGGTGTAGGGCCTATTCCTTCACCATTATCTTCGATTGAAATCGTGACAATTCCCGAATCTTGTTGAAGGGTGACTTGTGCCCAGTTTGCATGAGCGTGCTTAAGAATATTACTCAGTGCTTCTCGGATTATCTGTATAATATGAATAGATTGGTGTGGTGAAATACTCTTCGCTGGCAGGTGGTAATTTAATAAAACAGGGAAGCCCATTTTTTGGCTAAATTCATTGATGGTATTTTCTAATGATGGGAGTAGCCCAGGTTCAGTGAGCTTTAATCGGAATGTCGTTAATAATTCTCTAAGCTGGCTGTATGCGGTATTAATTTCATTTCGCATTTCACTCAGCAATTGTTGATGTTTTTCAGGTAGCGACTCTGGCTGCATTTGTAGATAGCTAATTTGCATTTTTAGACAAGAAAGTGATTGCGCTATCGAATCATGTAGTTCTCTTGCAATAGCAGAGCGTTCATCCATTATTAATAGCTGCTGCTGTTGTTCAATTTGATGTTCCATCGCTAGCATGCCTGATATTTGTTTTACGAGCATGAGAACTAAATTATTCTGTTCGTCAGAAAGCGCCTCATTTGCTTCAATTTCGGCCACGATGACACCATAGCGGTGAATATTATCAGAGAGCTCCCATGATAACGTCTTAGGATGATAGAGGTTATCTTTTGGATTAGACAATGTATCTTCAGAGTGAGCGCTGTTTGATGAGCTGCAAATTTCATGAAAATAGGTTTCATTGCTATCTTCATAGAGCCTTAAACTCAAATTTTTTAATATTGTGATATCTTTAAGTTCACTGAGTACTCTGCCTAGTCGAATGTCGAGAGGTTCTGCGGAATGAAGTATTTGGTTTGATTGGTAAAGGTAAGACAGTACTTGGTTTTTATTACGTAAGTCTGCTGTTTTTTCGGTAACTCTCTGTTCAAGTTGATGATAGCTTTGTGCTAATTCATCTGACATTTGGTTTAATGTCAGCCCTAATGCATTCAATTCATCTTGTTTATTGTTATTTGGATAGCGTTGGCTAAAATCTTTTTGTCCAATCGCATTCGCCATTGTGAGTAGCTTCATCCATGGATAATAAATTTTGCGTCTCAAGTGCCAAATAGTGGCCATTAATAATAAAAAGACTAAGCCAATAAAGATCATTTGTGTCATCGCCACATAAGCGATTTTTCTTTCTGTTTTTTCATCGATATTATGAACAAGCTCATCAAGCATATTAACAAAGGCAATGACCTCATATCGAGCATCATTGGGAGTGAGCGCTTTATTTAGGGCGGGACGCAAAGTGTGTAGCCAAAAGTCATATAATTCTGAAAACTGAGTGGTTAAATCTTCAGATTTGATGACTTGTGTTAATTCTGGGCTAGATAAATCATTTTCTAGAGCGTTAAGGTATTCTTCAGAGTGATTATTTAAGGGAATTAAAGAGAGTAAGCGGTAACTTTGCATGCGAAGCGAACCTGATTTATTAATCGCATGCGCATTGCCTTGTACACTAATAATCATACGATTTGAAATCGTCATGCCAATAATACCCAGCACGGCAATAAGTAGCATCAGCCCAATAACTTGGTTGATGATCGAAAATCGACGATGAAATGCCGGCATATTCACTTCCTTCAAAATAACCTCGCAATCTACTTTTCATAATGATTATATTGTTCAGAGATTGCGTCAATTTACATATACCACTTCAGGGTTAACTCTAAATTTCCTTTCTATAGAATAACGCAAATATCTGGATAAAAGTAATTTATATAAATCTATTTTTATCTTTAATATTGATAGAGTTAACTAAATATACCTCTAATACCTCTCTAGGGGGGTGTTTATATAGTGTGCAAAATTTAACTTGAGTGTCTCTTGATTTAGATCAGTCTGATGGATGCTAAATGGACACAAACTGACCTCAGAAATGCGATTTATTGGGGTGAGTTATGTCTCAACAAGAAAATGTTAATACACAGACAAAACAGTCAGGTGCAATTATTCAGGATTGGCATCCTGAAGATACTCAGTTTTGGCAGAAAACAGGACAGCGAATTGCCAATCGAAATTTATGGATTTCGATTCCTTGTTTATTACTCGCTTTTTGCGTATGGATGTTATTTAGTGCAGTTGCCGTTAATCTAAATAAAGTCGGTTTTAATTTCACTACAGACCAATTATTTTTATTAACAGCGCTTCCTTCCGTTTCCGGTGCTCTTTTACGTGTGCCTTATTCATTTGTAATACCTATTTTTGGTGGTCGTCGTTGGACTGCAATCAGTACTATTTTTCTTGTTATTCCTTGTATTTGGTTAGGATTTGCGGTTCAAAATCCGGCTACACCTTATAGCGTTTTCGTCATTATTTCACTGCTATGTGGTTTTGCTGGGGCAAATTTTGCTTCTAGCATGGCAAATATTAGCTTTTTCTTTCCTAAAGCCCGCCAAGGTGGCGCTCTTGGACTTAATGGTGGCCTCGGTAATTTAGGGGTTAGTGTCATGCAGCTAGTGGCTCCTTTTATTGTTGGGATCGGCGTGTTCTCCTTTATGGGGGGAACAGGTACACCACAGGCAGATGGCTCGGTATTATGGTTAGAAAATGCAGCATGGATCTGGGTGCCTTTTCTGCTGTTTTTCACCGTCATGGCTTGGTTTGGCATGAACGACTTAGCCGCGAACCGCGCATCGTTAAAGGCTCAGCTTCCTGTATTAAAACGTTGCCATCTCTGGATACTCAGTTTTCTCTATCTCGCAACCTTTGGTTCTTTTATCGGTTTTTCAGCCGGTTTTGCGATGCTTTCTAAGACGCAATTCCCTGATGTCGTCATCTTACAATTTGCTTTCTTTGGCCCTTTACTTGGTGCGCTTGCTCGTCCAGCGGGGGGCATGTTGTCCGATCGTTTCGGTGGCGTAAAAGTCACTATTATCAACTTTATTATAATGGCGATTTTTTCGGGATTGCTGTTTTTCACCTTGCCTGAACAAGGCCAAGGTGGGTCGTTTATCGCATTTTATGCTGTGTTTATGGTGCTGTTTTTGACGGCAGGGTTGGGTAGCGGTTCGACTTTTCAAATGATCGCGGTTGTGTTTCGTAAATTAACCATTGACCGCGCATACGCGCTAGGAGCAACAGAAGAAGAGGCTCAAAAACAAGCCGTGACAGAAAGTGCTGCTGCATTAGGTTTCATTTCAGCCATTGGCGCGATTGGTGGCTTTTTTATTCCTAAGGCTTTTGGGACTTCTTTAACACTGACGGGTTCACCTGCCGGTGCGATGAAAGTTTTCTTCGTGTTTTATGTCTCCTGTGTGTTCATCACATGGTTAGTTTATGGACGTAAACACAAATAATAACAATCAATAAAGACGATTTTAGCAATGTACGGCGCCTGCCGGCGTCTCTTTGGAGGCAATCCGAATGAGCAAATTTTTAGACCGATTTCGTTATTTTAAGCAACTTGGCGAAACATTTTCAGGTGATCATGGACAAGAGCTGAATGTTAACCGCGATTGGGAAAATGGTTACCGTAGCCGTTGGCAGCACGATAAAGTCGTGCGTTCCACGCATGGTGTTAACTGTACAGGGTCATGCAGTTGGAAGATATATGTTAAAAATGGCTTGGTAACATGGGAAACTCAACAGACAGATTACCCGCGTACACGACCTGATTTGCCTGATCATGAGCCAAGAGGGTGCCCTCGTGGGGCAAGTTACTCATGGTATCTGTATAGTGCTAATCGTGTGAAATACCCGATGGTGCGCAAACGTCTATTAAAGTTATGGCGTGAAGCGAAAGCGGAACATCAGGATCCAGTCGCGGCTTGGTCTTCTATTATTAATGATCCGCAAAAAGCTAAAAGCTATAAGCAAGCGCGCGGACGTGGTGGTTTTGTTCGTTCAAGCTGGCAAGAGGTGAATGAACTGATTGCCGCCGCTAATGTAACCACGATTAAGGAGTTTGGCCCCGACCGTATTATTGGTTTTTCACCTATACCAGCGATGTCGATGGTTTCTTATGCATCAGGGGCGAGGTATTTATCGTTAATTGGTGGTGCTTGCCTGAGTTTTTATGACTGGTATTGTGATTTACCTCCAGCGTCTCCGATGACTTGGGGTGAACAGACCGATGTTCCAGAGTCAGCAGATTGGTATAACTCCTCTTACATCATTGCATGGGGTTCTAACGTACCTCAAACACGGACACCAGACGCCCATTTCTTTGCTGAAGTGCGCTATAAGGGCACAAAAACTGTCGCCGTTACCCCAGACTATGCTGAGATCGCTAAATTATGTGACCACTGGTTGAACCCTAAACAGGGTACTGACAGTGCAATGGCGATGGCGATGGGCCATGTCATCCTGAAAGAATTCCATGTGGACCGTCAAGCTGAATACTTCCGTGAATATGTCCGAACTTACACCGATATGCCAATGTTAGTGATGTTGGATGAGCGTGAAGATGGGAGCTATGCTGGTGGTAGAATGTTGCGTGCAGCGGATTTAGTGGGGTCTTTAGGCGAAGAAAAAAACGCTGAGTGGAAAACGATCGCGATTGATGAAGCAACAGGAAAACTGTGCGTACCACAAGGTTCGATGGGCTTTCGTTGGGATGAAAGTCGCAAATGGAATCTTGAACCTCGTAATGCGAAGGATGGGGCTGAGTTTAAAATGCAACTGAGCCTTTCTGAGACCTATGACGAGATAGTTGAGGTTGGTTTTCCGTACTTTGGTGGCTTAGAAAGCGAATATTTTCAACATGTTGAACTGAAAGACATCCTGCTGCATAAATTGCCTGCCAAACGTATTCAACTTGCGGATGGTAAAGAAGTATTGGTCACCAGCGTTTATGATTTACTGCTTGCTAACTATGGTATTGACCGTGGCTTTGGTGATGAAAATTGTGCAGTCGATTACGATGATATGAAAGCATATTCACCTGCTTGGGCGGAGAAGGTGACAGGCGTGAGTCGCCAAAATATCATCCGTATAGCGCGTGAATTTGCAGAAACAGCCGAAAAAACCCATGGCCGTTCAATGGTGATTGTTGGAGCGGGTATCAATCACTGGTATCACATGGATATGACCTATCGAGCGATTATCAACATGTTGGTATTTTGTGGTTGTATTGGGCAAAGCGGCGGTGGTTGGTCTCATTATGTCGGCCAAGAAAAATTACGCCCACAAACAGGTTGGTTACCTCTTGCCTTTGGTTTAGATTGGCAGCGCCCACCTCGCCATATGAATAGTACCTCATTTTTCTACAATCACTCTAGCCAATGGCGTTATGAAACGGTTAGTACCGAAGAGCTATTATCACCACTCGCGGATAAAAAAGCGTTTAGTGGCAGCCTGATTGATTTGAATGTGCGTGCGGAGCGTATGGGATGGTTACCCTCTGCCCCACAATTAGGTATTAACCCGATCACTATCGCGAAAAAAGCTGAACAAGAGGGATTGTCGGCGGTGGATTATACCGTGAAGCAGCTTAAAGCAGGGAACATTCGTTTTGCTGCCGAGCAGCCTGATAATCCACAAAACTTCCCGCGTAACTTATTTATTTGGCGCTCTAATCTTTTAGGCTCTGCCGGTAAAGGGCATGAATATTTATTGAAATATTTATTAGGTACTGAAAATGGTATTCAAGGGCTTGATTTAGGGCAGCAAGGTGGCGTGAAGCCAGAAGAAGTTGAATGGGTTGATCAAGCAGCGGAAGGGAAAGTCGACTTAGTGGTCACGCTAGATTTTAGAATGTCTAGTACCTGTTTATTCTCGGATGTCGTGTTACCAACAGCTACGTGGTATGAAAAAGATGATATGAATACCTCGGATATGCATCCTTTTATTCATCCATTATCCGCAGCAGTTGATCCCGCTTGGGAATCTAAGAGTGACTGGGAGATCTATAAAGGGATTGCTAAAGCATTCTCTGAGGTGTGTGTTGGTCATTTAGGCAAAGAAACCGATATTGTGACATTGCCTATTCAACACGATAGCGCCGCTGAAATGGGACAACCTTTTGATGTGCGTGACTGGAAAAAAGGTCAATGTGAGTTGATCCCAGGAAAAACCGCGCCGCATCTTATGATGGTCGAACGTGATTATCCATCTATTTATGCACGTTACACATCATTAGGCCCCCTAATGGATAAACTGGGTAATGGTGGTAAAGGGATCAATTGGAATACACAAGATGAAGTCGATTTCCTGAAAAAACTGAATAAAACTCAACCAAGCGGGGCTAATCAAGGGCGGCCGAAGATCGACACGGCAATTGATGCCGCTGAAGTGATCCTAACTTTAGCACCAGAAACGAATGGTCAGGTTGCCGTTAAAGCATGGGATGCGTTAGGAAAAGTGACTGGACGTGACCATACTCACTTAGCCCGCTATAAAGAAGATGAAAAAATCCGTTTCCGCGATATTGTCGCACAGCCACGTAAGATCATTTCTAGTCCAACATGGTCTGGTTTGGAAGATGAGCATGTGTCTTACAATGCGTGTTATACCAACGTTCACGAAATGATCCCTTGGCGTACTTTAAGTGGCCGTCAGCAATTGTATCAAGACCATGAATGGATGAGAGCCTTTGGTGAAAGTCTTGTGGTCTATCGTCCACCGATTGATACGCGAGCAGCTCAACCTCTAATGGGAAAAAAACCGAATGGTTTCCCAGAAAAAGCGCTGAACTTTTTAACACCGCACCAAAAATGGGGGATCCATTCAACTTATAGCGATAATTTGTTGATGTTAACGCTGGGTCGAGGTGGACCTATTGTGTGGCTAAGTGAGGAAGATGCTCGTCAATTAGGGATTAAAGACAATGATTGGGTTGAAGCTTTCAACAGTAATGGTGCGTTAACCGCTAAAGCTGTTGTCAGTCAGCGTATTCCTGATGGCATGATCATGATGTACCACGCTCAAGAGAGACTGATCAATCTACCTGGATCAGAAATCACTGCGCAACGCGGGGGGATCCATAATTCTGTAACCCGTGTCTGCCCTAAACCGACTCATATGATTGGTGGGTATGGGCATCTGGCCTATAGCTTTAATTATTACGGTACTGTGGGTTCTAACCGTGATGAGTTCGTGGTAGTGCGCAAAATGAAGCAGGTTGACTGGCTTGATGGTGAGCAAGATGGCTATCAGCAGACACTGAGCGGAAAGGAGAAAGCATAATGAAAATTCGTTCTCAAGTCGGCATGGTATTGAATCTCGACAAATGTATTGGCTGCCATACTTGTTCAGTGACCTGTAAAAATGTGTGGACTAGCCGTGAAGGTGTTGAATATGCTTGGTTTAATAACGTTGAAACTAAGCCAGGTATCGGTTACCCCCATAATTGGGAAGATCAGGATAAATGGAAAGGGGGCTGGATCCGTAATATCAAAGGCAAATTAATTCCTCGAATGGGGAATCGAGTCGGGGTGCTCTCTAAGATTTTTGCAAACCCAGATGTACCTGCTCTTGATGATTATTATGAGCCGTTCGATTATGACTATAGCCATCTAAAAAATGCCAAAGAGGGTCAACATATCCCCACGGCTCGTCCGCGCTCATTAATTACTGGGCAGCGTATGAGCAATGTGAATATGGGGCCAAACTGGGAAGATGATCTTGGTGGTGAGTTTAGTCAACGTGCGCATGACAAGAACTTCGACAATATACAAAAAGAGATGTACGGGCAATTTGAAAATACCTTCATGATGTATTTGCCTCGTTTATGTGAACACTGTTTGAATCCAGCCTGTGTTGCAACCTGCCCGAGTGGGGCTATTTATAAACGCTCAGAAGACGGCATTGTTTTGATCGACCAAGACAAATGTCGTGGCTGGCGGATGTGTTTAACGGGCTGTCCATATAAGAAAATCTATTTCAACTGGAAGAGTGGTAAGTCAGAAAAATGTATTTTCTGTTATCCACGTATCGAATCAGGTATGCCAACAGTGTGTTCTGAAACTTGCGTTGGACGTATCCGCTATTTAGGCGTGCTGCTTTATGATGCGGATAAAATTGAAGCTGCGGCAAGTACAGAAAAAGAAACGGATTTGTATCAAAGTCAACGGGATATTTTCCTTAATCCACATGATCCGATGGTGATTGAAGAAGCGCAAAAGCAAGGGATCCCTTTGAGTGTGATCGATGCCGCTCAGAAATCTCCCGTGTATAAAATGGCTATGGAATGGAAACTTGCTTTGCCATTACATCCTGAGTACCGAACTTTACCAATGGTATGGTATGTGCCGCCTTTATCACCCATTCAATCCGTTGCAGATGCCGGTATGTTAGCGAGCAATGGCGTATTGCCAGATGTTGAAAGCTTACGTATCCCAGTTCAGTACCTTGCCAATTTGTTAACGGCGGGGGATGTTGAGCCTGTTTTATTGGCGCTTAAACGTATGTTGGCGATGCGACATTACAAACGAGCCGAAACGGTCGAAAATCAGTGTGATACCAGTGCGTTAGAACAAGTTGGATTAACGGAAGCACAGGCACAAGAAATGTATCGTTATTTGGCGATAGCGAACTATGAAGATCGCTTTGTGATCCCATCGAGTCACCGTGAGTTAGCACGTGAAGCGTTCCCTGAAGCAAAAGCATGCGGCTTTAGCTTCGGTGACGGTTGTCATGGTAGTGATAATAAAGTGAATTTGTTCAACAGCCGCCGAATTGATGCGATAGATGTGACACCAAAAACACCGCAGGAGAAGACACTATGATCTCATTAAAAGTGATTTCTCGATTACTTGATTATCCAACTGAGGTGTTATGGCAACATCGTGACGAACTGATTGAAGCGTTAGAACAGGCAAATGAATTACCGTTTACGCAGGCTATACAATTGATGATGTTTGTTCGTGAATATCTCAATGAAGATCTTTTAGATATGCAAGCACAGTACTGTGAATTGTTTGATAGGGGGCGAGCCACATCCTTACTGTTGTTTGAACATGTGCATGGCGAGTCACGTGATAGAGGCCAAGCCATGGTTGACTTGATGGCGCAGTATCAGCAACAAGGTCTAGCGCTAAATAGTCGTGAGTTGCCTGACTACTTACCCATTTATTTAGAATACCTGACGATCTTAGTACCAGAGCAAACACGTGAAGGTTTGCAAGATATAGCCCCGATTCTGGCGTTATTAGGGGAAAGATTGAAACAGCGACAAAGCCGATTTGGTCTGTTGTTTGACTTATTGCTCTCCCTTTCGGATAGCACGATAGAGACGAGTCAATTACATGGTCAAGTAGCAGCGGAAGCACGTGATGATACACCTGAGGCACTCGATGCTGTTTGGGAAGAGGAGCAAGTGACATTCTTTGCTAATGAAAAAAGCTGTAATAGTGAAGTGACGGCTCATCAGCAACGTTTTGCGAATGCAGTGGTTCCTCAATATTTGAATCTTGATGCAGGCCATAATGCGGGAGTTCAAAAATGAATTTTATCAATCAATTCTTCTTCGATATTTATCCCTATATCGCCGGTACTGTGTTTATTGTTGGTAGTTGGTTACGTTATGACTATGGACAATATAGTTGGCGAGCGGGTTCTAGCCAGATGCTCGACAAGAAGAATATGCGTTTAGCATCGAATCTGTTTCATATAGGGATTATTGGTGTGTTTGTGGGGCACTTTTTCGGTATGTTAACGCCCCATTGGATGTATGAATCCTTCTTACCAATGCATATTAAACAGTTAATGGCAATGGTGGGTGGTGGGATATGTGGCGTCATGGTACTCGTGGGCGGAGCGATGCTCTTGAAGCGTCGCTTAACTAACCCTCGTGTCAGAGCGACATCGTCTTTTGGCGACATTATGATCTTAACTTTATTGGTTGTACAAGTTTGTTTGGGTCTGTTAACCATTCCATTCTCTGCTCAACATATGGACGGGAGTGAAATGTTGAAGCTAGTTGGCTGGGCACAATCCGTGGTGACTTTCCATTGGGGCGCTTCACAATACCTTGACGGTGTTGGAATTGTCTTTAAATTACACCTTGTTTTAGGGATGACACTGTTCTTATTGTTCCCATTCTGCCGATTGGTTCATATTTGGAGCGCGCCGATAGAATATATTTCGCGTCGTTACCAAATAGTAAGAAATCGCCATTAAAAATAGGCAGATAGATAACTGAAAGCCCCCTTTCATGTTCTTGTGTAGGCAACAAATATTGCTAATATAGCGACCCTATATCAAAGATATAGGGTTTTTTTTACTTTTAAGCGGTTAAACGATTTTTAGCTTGTTTAATTAACGTGATGAGTAAGACGAGGACAATACCCACGAGCAAGCCGAAAATAAGGTTTGCAACAGGCGGCGTGATGAACTGCATGATTGAACCTATGGTTGGAGTGAGTGAGGCTGCTAAGGCTAACTCTTCAATCCAATTATAGATAATGCTAATACCATGAGTCAGAATTCCACCGCCAACCATAAACATCGCTGCGGTACCTACAATGGATAAGGTCTTCATCAAATAAGGCGTCGCATAAATCAAGCCTTTACCTAGCTGACTTAATAATTTTGCTCTTTTTTTCTGCAAGTAGAATCCGAGGTCATCAAGTTTTACGATACCCGCAACTAGCCCATACACGCCTACCGTCATAACAATCGCAATGATGGATAGAACAATAACTTGATTCATAAATGTTGTGGCGGAAACAATACCCAGTGTGATGGCTATAATCTCAGCAGACAGTACGAAGTCAGTGCGTACCGCACCTTTGATTTTACTCTTTTCAAATGCGGCAAGCTCTTCGGGTGACATTGTGGCTTGTTGTTCTCTTTTTTCGCTTCTGTCTTGGTTTGAATGCAGATACTTATGCATCAGTTTCTCTGCGCCTTCAAAGCACAGATAAGCCCCACCTATCATAAGGAGTGGTGTGACTGCCCAAGGAATAAATGCACTAATCAGTAAGGCAAGCGGAACTAATATCAATTTATTGATAAATGAACCTTTAGCCACGGCCCATACAACAGGGATTTCTCGTTCGGCTCGTACCCCCGTCACTTGTTGGGCATTTAACGCGAGATCGTCACCTAACACGCCAGAGGTTTTTTTCGCGGCCATTTTTGTCATGACGGAGACATCATCTAATACAGCTGCAATGTCATCGAGTAAAGCAAGTAAGCTACTTCCTGCCACAGAGTGATCCTTAATTATCCAATTTAAGATGCATTTAATGTTAATTAGGCTGATATTGCGATAATTAGTTCATCTTTGGATAGGTAAATAAATCTGATTTGGAGAAAATTCATGAAAATGGTCAAACGGAATGTCGTGTCTTTTTAATTATGAATTTTTTATGACAATGGAACCTACTGATCAATTTTCTCTCTAATCATCTAACTTATCTGGTTTAGATTGATGTCGGATATTGTACTTTTAGTCAAATAATGACGGAAAGTGACCCATAGAGGCACTTTCGAATGGAATGGTTTAATAAGGTTATTACATGTCTTCTCAGCCGGTTTTGAGTATTGTTGTTGCCGTTTATAATGGTGAAAAATTTCTTCCTCATTTTTTTGATAGCTTGCTCGCGCAAAACTTAAGTCATTGGGAGCTGATCGTTGTTAATGATGGCTCCACAGATAACAGTGAAGAGGTGATACGCCAGTATCAAGCTAAATTCGCCTGCTTTAAATTACTCACACAAGAGAACCAAGGCGTTTCGGTGGCTCGTAATACAGGGATGGCTCAAGCTGTAGGGCAATACATCACTTTTCCTGACATTGATGATGAAATTAGCCCGAATATGTACGGTCGCCTGTTGGAAATCGCGCTCGCCGGCGATTTGGATGTAGCCACCTGTAATGGCACTTATATTTATACCAATGGAGACGCACCAAAGGCCATTTTCCCGCCTAATAAGGTTCCTTCTACTGGCATAATTAGTGGCCCAGAATGGCTAGAAATAGGCCTAAGTTCACGCAAGTTTTTGCATGTTACATGGTTAAATCTCTATCGTTTAGATTTAATCCGTCAACACAATTTCACGTTTGAACCTAAGCTACATCATCAGGATATTCCTTGGACGACGGAACTCTTGCTGGTGGCGAAGCGCGTTCAATTTATCAACGAACAGTATTATGAGTATTTAATTCATAACCAATCAGTTTCCCATTCCCTGACAGGGGATGAACGCTCTGTTCGCAAAATTAATACTTACTTGAAAATCATTGATATGTTACTCGACATATACAAGCGCTACCCAGAACAAGTCAAACAAGCCCCTTCCTGCTTGTGGCAAGTCGGTAAAGAAGGCCTCGGCATCACTCAAGCATTACTTTCCATTCAGTCACCTGAAATCCAACGTGATATGACACGGATGTTCTTTGAAAAAGGTTATTGGAACGTGATTTGGTCTCATGCAACGACGGTAAAATTAAAATGGCGGTTGATTCGTCGCTACAGCAAACTAAAAGCCATCGCTAAATAATTATTTAAAGGGGGATAGCGATATAAACTCCCCCTTGTCGATGCACTAACTTACTGATGAGACAAACGTTTTAGGGATTCAAAGAATAATTTCCATAAGCCATCATTATCTAATTGTGTCGCGACTTGTGTATGGCAATCACTGGGCAGTGGGTGTCGAAAATCAGTGACTGTCATGCCGGTGGTTAATGTGCCTTGTAGTTCAATATTCACAGGGGCTTTTTGCGTTTTAATTAATGTGGGATCAATAACATATGCAACAGCGCAGAGATCATGTACTGGCGCGTGCTGATTGGTACCACTGCGTTGACGATATCCGGCAGTGTAGAAGTTCAGCGAGTCCACGACAAACTGGCTGATTGGCGTATTGAGTGCGGCAATATCAGCCATGGTTTTATCCGTTGGTCTTGCTTGATGTGTTAAATCCAAACCAACCATAGTGAGGGGCCAGTGCTCATTAAACACAATGTGAGCAGCCTCAGGATCGATAGCGATATTAAATTCAGCAACCGCAGAACGGTTACCCGTATGATACCCACCTCCCATCAAAACAACTTCTTTGACGAGTTCAACGATTTCAGGCGCCTTTCTCACAGCAAGTGCAATGTTCGTTAGGCCACCAATAGGCACTAGAGTGATCGTTTTCGGTGGATGAGCTTTTAATGTTTCAATGATCAGATCCACGGCATGACGTTGATCAAGAGGAAGCGTCGATTCAGGAAGATGCGTGCCATCCAATCCACTTGTGCCGTGAACTTCGGGAGCATTTTGGATCTTGCGTACTAATGGGCGATGGCAGCCGGCAGCAATAGGAATGTGTTTAGCCCCCGCGAATTCTGTTATTGCTAAGGCGTTACGAGTGACTTTTTCTAACGTTTGATTACCCACGACAGTAGTGATAGCCAGTATATCGATATCAGGGTGTCCTAGGGCCAATAGGATTGCCATTGCATCATCATGGCCAGGATCACAATCTAAAATGATTTTCTTTTGTGTCATTTTCTCTCCTAAAGTCGGTAAGTCTACAGTGAATGGCGGATAAAATAATAAATCATAGTCTCAATAGCAGTAATTCAATAGGTTAGTCGTTTTAATTAAATGATTAACATAAAAAATTTAGGCGGGAAATTTTGTTGATACACCTAGAAATTATAGGGATAGAGATAAATAGTTGGTAACAAATTATTAATACTTTTGGACGATAGTGTGATTTAATTAACATATTAATAACAATAGAATTGAGTTGCTAGGGATAATATGGTTTTTATAGGCTTTGAGTTATGATTTTATCGCTTAGAGCTAATAGCTTATTAATAAGTTAATAACTTTGGAGGCAGAATGGAAAACTATCTGGATAAACTACCTGATGTGATTGATTCTGTTGCAACCAACCAGTTTTATCCCAATTTATTATCTTGGCTATCATCATTTATCGCCTTTGATAATGCGATTGTTTATTCCTTTGAAAAAAATGCCCCACCGCGTTTCCTTTCAAAAGTGGAAAAACGTAATAGTGATAGCGTAAACCGTATCTACCAGCGCGGCGCTTATCTTATGGATCCCTTCTATCAGGAGTTACAGAAAGGGGGCGGTTCACAAGTTTTAACATTACGGGAATTGGCTCCGAAAGGTTTCTATCATACAGATTATTATCTCAATTTTTACCGCAAAACGGGCTGGTGTGATGAAGCTGGGTTATTGCTAGAAATTACCCCAGATAGGCAGCTAGGTATCTTTTTTGGCAATGAAGATGAACCGTTTTTATCTGAAAAATCGACCCAAGCCCCCCTAAAAGAAGCTTTTGAAATCATTCGTAGTATGGCGAAACTGCATAAAGAAGTTTCACCGAATGATGTTTCTCATCATTATCGTTTAGCGGATATGCAGACTCATTTTGGTTTAACGCCAAGAGAGTGTGAAGTCGTTGAGTTGATCCTTGAAGGTAAAGGCTCCCCGCAAATTGCTGAATCGCTATTTATTAGCTTAGGTACGGTAAAAAACCATCGCAAAAACATTTATCAAAAGTTAGACATTCGTTCACAGGCTGAATTATTTAACTTGTTAATGAGCCATCATCATTATTCCTCTTATCGTCATCGTTTATGTTAAAAACTAGGCTCTAAATAGCACTAGATAATTTAAATTATTAATATCAAAACTAAACTTAATCAATTGATTTAAAAATATAAATATTGAATTTTTATTTTGTTGTTTATATCTAAATATTCTACCTGTGTCACAAATGTTAAATTGATGTTTCAAATGTCCCTAAAGGGCTATGTAAATGTTAATTCAAGGTTAAGATAATCAAGGTTATCGAAAGATACTAAACAGGGTATCCATTATGAATAACCAAGTAGAATCATTGACTTATTATGCTGCTACCAAAAAGTATGATCTCCGTTTTCCAACATTAAAAGAAGATCTTGATGTGGATGTCGTGATCATTGGTGGTGGGTTTTCCGGTATCCATACAGCGCTTGAGTTATGTGAAAAGGGCATTACTAATATTGCCATTTTAGAAGGGCGCTATTTGGGGTATGGCGGAACTGGGCGCAACGGCGGTCAAGTGATGGCAGGTATTGGCCATGATATTGATGCGATCAAAAAATATGTAGGGAAAGAAGGCTTAGAGACCATTTTTAAATTGAGCAATATGGGTGCAGGGATCATGCGCGACCGTATCGCTAAATATAATATTGATGCCGATTTTTGCAGTGGTTATGCCTATTTAGGTAGTAACAAACGCCAAGAAAAAACCCTACGTAGCTGGTTAAAAGATTTTAAAGCCGTTGATCCAGAGGAAGAAATTGAATTTTATGCAGGATCAGATCTGAAACAGATCATCGGTTCCGATGCCTACACTTGCGGTATAAAGCACATGGGCGGTGGTCATGTTCACTCGTTGAATCTGCTGTTAGGTGAAGCGAAGGCGGTTAGTGAAGTCTACGGTGCAAAAATTTTCGAAAACAGCCAAGTTCTTAATGTCGAATATGGGAACACCGTGACTGTGCGTACGGCAATGGGGACGGTGCGAGCTCAAAAAATGTTGTGGGCTTGTGACTCATTCCTTAACGGCCTTGAACCTACGATTTATCCAAAAACCATTAATACCTATGCTTATCAATTAATGACAGAAGAACTACCTGAAGAGTTAATTGAACGAATAAGTCCTATTCGTGGTGCTTATAGCGATATTCGTCCTGTCATTGATTACTATCGTGTGACCAAAGAAAACAGATTATTGTTTGGCAGTTCAACCCATTTCCTTGAGTACATTCCTTCTGATTTAAAAGCTTGGAATCGCAATTTGATGCTGAAAATTTTTCCATACTTGAAAGATGTCAAAATCGAATTGGCATGGGGTGGACCGATGGCATGTAGTGCTAACCTATTTCCACAAATAGGCTCATTGCCACAGCATAAAAACGTGTTTTATGCGCAAGGTTACTCAGGTTTTGGTGTAACACCGAGCCAGATCGTTTGTAAAGTGCTTGCTGAAGGCATGGTTGAAGGGTCAAGTCGTTATGACTTAATGAGTTCCATTCCTCATGCCAATATTATTGGTAAAGATAAACTTCGTAATGTCATTGTGTCATTGGCGAAAATTGCTCACCAAACTTCGGGTTACTGGCAAGGGCGCCGCTAATCTAAGTATTTCTGTATCATCTTGTTAATTTATAAAAAGGTAACGTCATGATTAGTCCATTATTACTAAATAAGCCACTACCAGAATTACTCAATATTGGCAGTGTTACGAACTTAGGCTCTGTCGTTGTTGAAGGTGACCCGCAAGCAAGCGTTGCGATGATTCATGGTGAACCAACAGATAATTTAACTTGCGGTATTTTCGCCTGTACCAAAGGTAAATTTAAAATGGTTTACCCATTTGATGAAATGGCTACCGTATACGAAGGTTCGGTTAAACTGACCGATGTAAAAACCGGAACAACTGTTGAATACCATAAAGGTGACTCTTGGTTTGCTGCTAAAGGCACTGAAGTCCTGTGGGAGATCACCGCTGAACGTTTTGTTAAGCATTACCTTGCTTGTGTAAATGCATAATTAACTTTTAAAGTGGAGTGATAACGATGAATAATTTAGCCCTATTACCGGAAGTAAGTGCGTTTTTACAACGCCAACATGGACATTTTATTAACGGCCAGCCAGTTTCCGGTGAGGAGGATGCCTTCTTTGACGTCGTTAACCCCGCCACAGAGCAAGTTATCGCTAAAGTGAAAGAAGGCACTAAGGCTGAAGTTGATAGTGCAATGGAAGCCGCTTATGCTGCTTTCCGCGGTGCTTGGGCGCAAACCACACCAATGGAAAGAGGTAATTGCCTAAATCGCTTAGCTGACTTGCTCGAAAAAAATCTTGAAGAGCTGGCTCAGCTTGAAAGTTTATGTTCAGGAAAAACCATTCAACTATCTCGTTTCCTTGAAATTGGCTCTTCTGCACAGTTTTTACGCTATTTCGCGGGTTGGGCAACCAAAATCAGCGGTGAAACACTGAATGTTTCTTTGCCGTCATTTAAAGGTGAACAATACCGAGCTTTCACGCAACGTGAGCCTGTTGGTGTGGTTGCAGGGATTATTCCATGGAACTTCTCTATTATGATTTCCATTTGGAAGCTGGCGGCGGCGCTGACTTGTGGCTGTACTATTGTGTTAAAGCCAAGTGAATTTACGCCATTAACGATGCTGAGAGTGGCTGAATTAGCCAAAGAAGCAGGCATTCCTGACGGTGTGATTAATATTATTAACGGTGGGGGACGTGAAGTTGGCCCAGCGTTGATTAGCCATCATTTATGTTCAAAAGTGACCTTTACTGGCTCTGTACCAACAGGCCTCGCTGTTGGTCGAGCTGCAATGGAAGGGAAGCTCACTCGTGTTACCTTAGAATTGGGTGGAAAAAATGGTGCAGCATTCCTCGCGGATTTGCCAGTTAACAAAATTGTTGATGGGATTATTGAAGCGGGATATTTAAACCAAGGACAAATTTGCGCGGCAGCTGAACGTTTTTATATTCCATCATCACTGATAGAAGAAGTGCTTGCTGAGTTAAAACAGCGTTTATCAACATTCAAAATTGGCTCTCCTTTAGATGAAACAACGGAAATGGGGCCTCTAGCTAATAAAGCGCATTATGAAAAGATTTTAGGCCTATTTGAAAAAGCTCGCCAAGAAGGTAATGAAATTATTTATGGTGGTCAGCCTATTGCTGGTACTGGTTACTTTGTACCACCAACGATTATTCGTGCAAATAGCCCTAATGATGCATTAATGAAAGAGGAAACATTTGGTCCAATTGGCACTTTCTTAAGCTATGACGATGAAGAAGAGCTAATTGAACAAATGAATAGTACACCATTTGGTTTAGCGGCAAGTCTGTGGACCAATGATCTCAGTAAGGCCATGCGAATGATTTCTCGTATCGAAGCCGGGACTGTTTGGGTCAATATGCATACGTTCCTTGATCCCGCAGTGCCCTTTGGCGGAGTCAAATCATCCGGCATTGGTCGCGAGTTTGGTAGTGCATTCATTGAATACTACACTGAATTGAAGTCAGTTATGGTACGTTATTGATTGTTAATGCTTTTATACTCAACACGTTTCTAATTAGGTAGGGGCAAAGGCTACATTGGGGTCATAAGTAGCGATTAGAATCGTGATTTAGAGTATTTTTATGTCGATTTTAGAGTGGTTAACCCAGCTTAGGCTGGGTTTTTTTTATCTCCCAAAAGTCAGGCGTAGATTTTCTAACATTAGCCTTAAAGGGAAGTTGAGACTCGGCTGGAGAAAACTATCAGTGGAGGTCGCTCATGAAAACCAGTGCTCCCTTAGCTTTTGTTATCTTTTCCTCTTGGTAACGTCGGTATCACAATCTCGCCAAGAGCGCCTGAACAACGTACATAACCCAGTGTTAGGTAGGGTACAGAATGCCCTTTAGATAGGTTAGAACGTTTTCTGATATTGATTGTGGGCCGATGCAAGATACCGTTTATCCATTCATTATTTTTAGTCTAAAGATAGATATCAAATCACCGTAAACTCATTTCAGTTTAAGTGCCACGTAAAAAAGCCACCTAGCAAGAGTGTGTTATCCGTGTGCAGGTAACCGATTTGAAGGTTATTTGTAACGGAATTCACTATTCACTCTCAAATGACCAACTCTCGATATGATTTTGCGTTGGTTTTTAGGGAACATTTTAAAATTAACACGAAAAGGGAGTTTACCTTTATTTACAAAAAGCCAATATGTGAGATACAAGATGTTTTAGTAGATAATGCTTTGGTGGTAGGGGTAAATAATCATAAAGACAATTAAAATGTTTATTTTTTAATTTTAAATATTATAAAAAACAATGGAACTCATTTTCGTTGTTTTTGCTTTTAATTATTTTATTTACGATAATGTTATTAAATTTGTTTTTATCTAAAAAATTATTTTGGCTAAAAACATGGAAAAGGAGTATGCGTATTTTTTAATGTTTTCATATGTAACAATTTATTTTAATAATGGCAGGTAAATATACGGATATTAATTTAATGGGATTATTAAAACATAAAGTAATCATTTAAAGTGTATTATCCGAAAAGTCTTTTTAATCATTTGCTTAGTTGTAAAAATCCAGTAGTTGTATTTATATTATTATTTAATTCACCGATCAAATGACGTCACTTGATAGATTTTGCCTATCGTAAGTGGTTTATTCGATCGAAATAAACTTCTTTAATCGAATATAGATAAGAGTTAGATTACATGCAAATAAAGAGTATTTAATTATCTAATGATTTATTTCTATTTAAGTTTTCATTTTTTTATTTTGATAAATACTTTCACTAGAGAGATTGTTTTATGGTTTCACAAGAAAAAGAACATTTTGGTGTGATTAACTCTGAAATTGGTGAGTTTATAAGAATGATTAGAATAAAAAAAGGGTTAACAGGTGCAGAGCTTGGTAAATTAATAGGTGTAAGTCAACAGCAAATATCACGGTATGAAAGAGGTTATAATACACTCTCATTATCAGATTTTACATTTATACTATCAGTGATGAATGTGTCATTGTTAGACTTTATTTCATATTCGTCATTCTTTAAGTCTGATGATTGTCATATAACGCCAAAAGATTATATGCTATGAAGTCATAGCCTATTTCTGTTTAAAGAATCTTTATAGCATAGGTGAAAGTTAAATTAAATTTAGCTGTATTGTCTTTCTAATATACCAAATTAACCTTTTAGCTTTATAGCTAATGGGGATGGACTTCGCTAATTTTTATGTATTAGAAAGTGTTTTATTTAAAACGCTTTCTAATACAGATATGTTTATCTGTGTTGAGTAATTAAATAGTCTTAATTTTATTATTCAATTTATAATTAAACTTAAAACATTGATAGGAAATAGTATGAAATTAAATAAAGCTATGGCTGTATTAGCAGCGGCTATGTTAACCACATCTTTCGCTTCACTTGCAGATGTTAACTCAGGAACCGTGACTTTTAAAGGTGAAGTTCGTGATACTCCTTGTAACCTAGATGCGGGCCAAGGCGGTACAGCAACGGTTGTTGATTTTGGCCAACTATCTCTAAGCCAATTAAATGCGGGCGATTCAAAATACAAAAATTTTGAATTGAACCTGAAAAATTGTTCTTTGACTTCTATTGACGATACAGATCCACAAAACCCAATCACAGTTACTAAGACTGCAACTATCACTTTTGATGGTGTTAGCAAAATTGCAGGTCAAAATCTTTTAGCAACATCAGGTAGCGCAGCAAACGTTGCAGTTGGTATCAAAGATATTACTTTTGGAACTCCTGCGGCACTGAACCTACGTGATGGTGATAATACATTGACTTATTCTGCTTTCGTTAAGAAGGCGGGTGCTAATGCTGTAACAGCAGGTGATTTCTCAACGATCTCTACTTTCGAAATCGCATACCAGTAAGTTATACAGGCTCCTTCACTATTAGGCGAAGGAGCCTATAATTTGAAAAATTAATACTATGAAAAGCTTGCTGATTATTACCCTGTTATTCTCACCTATTTTCAGTATGCCAGTCTTAGCTGCAATGAATTGGGGACAGGCAACAGTAAAAGGAGAGATACTCGCTTCTGGTTGCTCAATTCAATTGACGAGTAAAGACCAAATTATTGATTTTGGTGCCTATGCCTTAAGCAAGTTAGAAGAAAATAAGATAAAGAAACCATTTAAAATAATTTTAAAGAATTGCCAATTATCAAACTCTTACTTTAATGATGAAAAATCACCTGTACGAATAAAGTTTACGGGTCCAGCAACAAATAATTTTAATGGCTTTAAATTTAATGATGCCGATGGTTTAGCTATTTATATATTAAGTGGAAGCGATGTTGTTAAACCTAATCAATACTACCCAATTTATAACTTAAAAAGAATATCCGGGAAAACAAAATCGATTAATGAACAGCAACTAGACTTTTTATCTGAGGTTATTGTTGTTGATAAGCTAAAGCCTCAATTAGGAGAATTCTCAAGTATCATTACATTTGATATCGATTACTATTAATCTAATGAGTATTTATGATGTTATCAACAAAAGAAAAAATAACGATATTCATGGTATCGATGCTTTGTTTGACTAAAGTGTCTTACTCTGTAGAATTTAATACCGATATACTTGATAGCGAAGATAAAGCGAACATTGACGTCTCAAGATTTAAAAATCCTAATTTTATTCTACCGGGAACTTATTTCTTTAACATCATTATAAATAGTACTCAATTGACGCAGTCTACAGTTCCTATTCAAATTATTGGTGATAGTACAGATGCCTCGGTCAGTGATGTGTGCATTGATAAGTCATACATTAATAGCTTAGGTATTAAAGAAAAGTATATTGACCAATTAACCTATTGGAATGATGGGGCGTGCATTGATTTTTCGGCATTAAAAGGGGTCAGTGTCGTCCCTAATTTATCCGAAGGCACTGTGACGCTGAATATCCCACAATTATATCTCGAATATATGGATAATAACTGGTTACCCAAATCATTGTGGGATGAGGGTATCAGCGGGTTGTTATTAGATTATAATGCAAACTATCAATATAGTGATCGGGATAGCTTAAAGAATCAGATTGCTTCCATTAGTGGATATCTTGGCGCCAATATGGGTGCATGGCGCCTACGTAGTGAATACTATGGTAATTATCAAAAACAAAATTCCAATGGTAAAACATCGACAATACGTAATTTTTTATTTAATGCCATTTATTTATATAGAAACATAAAAGCCCTAGATTCAAAATTAGTGATTGGTGAGAGTACAACCCCCTCACAAATTCTAGAGCCAATTAAATTTACAGGATTATCCTTATTCACTAATGATTCTATGTTACCACCAAGGTTACGTGGATATGCACCAGAGATAACAGGTATAGCTAAAACGAATGCGCGAGTGGTCATTACACAACTCGGACGTGTCTTGTACGATGGAAATGTACCCGCTGGACCATTTAAGATTCAATCATTAAACAGTGGAACGCGTGGTGAGCTTAACGTAAAAATTATTGAGCAGGATGGTACTGAGCAACAATTTACAGTAAGTAGTTCGAATGTACCGTATTTAACGCGTCCGGGCACCACGCGATATAACGTATCTGCGGGGCAACCGACAAAAGTGGATCATTCGGTATATCGTGGTGTGTTCTTTTTTAGAGCAGAGGCTTCTCACGGTTTAAATAATAATTGGTCGTTAAACGGTGCAACAGATATTAGCCAAGGCTATCAACAGGTTTCATTAGGGGTTGGTCGCTTTATGAATCGGTTTGGTGCACTTTCGGTGAACATTACGCGTTCGTTCGCACAATTAGACCATGATAGTCCTTCAGGTAATTCATACAGTGTTAATTACTCGAAAACATTCGATGACTACGATATGGACTTAACTTTTGCAGGGTATCGATTTACGGATAGAAAATACTATACATTATCCCAATATTTAGACTTAAGAGATGATAGGGTTGTTGATAGCGAAAAAGAACGTTATCAAATAACGCTGTCTAAGCGCTTAGGTGAGTTTAATATAAATTTAAATTATCAATTGCAACAATATTGGGATAGAGGTCAAACTCATCAATATGGTCTTAATATAGGTAAAAGTATCAATCTTCCTTACTTAAAACTACAGGGAGGAAGTATTACATTGTCAGCAAATAGAAGCTATTATCAAAATAAATATGATGACCAAATTAGCTTAATGCTTTCTGTACCATTTGGTAAGCAGTTTTATACTTTTGATACAATGAAATATAACGATACTTATAATTCGCGTGTTTCAGTGTCTAATTTAACAGATGATAATGACTACTATAATATAAGTGCATCGACAAGCTACGGTAAAGATGCCAAAAAACAAAGTACACTTGCTGGAATGTATGATTTACCGACACGCTATGGATCTATCAATAGTAATATGTCTATCTCGGATAAAGGGGATAGTAGTTTAGGATTAGGGCTCAATGGTGGGGTGACATTGACGCAACATGGTGTAGCTTTACACAGTTCATCATATTCTTCTGCCTCAAGGCTAATGATAGACACAAATAATATTGCGGATGTTCCTTTAAATAATGGTACAACCGTGACGAATGGATTAGGTATTGGCGTTATTCCTAACATGACTAACTATTATAAAAATAGTTACAATGTGGATATGAGTAAATTACCCGATAATATTGAATCATCAAATACAATTTATGATATTGCATTAACGGAAGGCGCTATTGGATATAGAAAAATAAGTGCAGATAAAGGGTTTAAATTATTTGCAACGATTAAAATGTCTGATAACTCAGGGTCACCACCATTTGGTTCTCAGGTATTAAATGAAAAAGGGCGAGAGGTCGGAATTGTAAGTGATAATGGATTAGTTTGGTTAACAGCTGTTCAATCAGAAGAAAAGTTAAATATCAACTGGTCTAATCAAACACAATGTAGTACGACCTTACCAACCTTAGATAATGTAAATCAAATTATTTTAATTTGTGAGAAATAGAGAATTTTTATGAAATATAAATTATTGTTAATTCCACTATTATTTATAGCACATAACAGCATGGCCGCGGTTTCTCTTGATAGAACAAGAGCGATTGTAGAAGGGAGTTCTAATCCAGTTGTTATTAATATTGAGAATCAAAGTGATACTCTACCCTATTTAGCTCAGGCTTGGATTGATGATAAAAATGGTAATAAATTAACAACAGGGCCGTTAATTGCAACACCATTGGTTCAACGTTTGGAACCAAACGTCAAAAGTATGATTCGAATCTCGACGACGGATGTATCTAAGTTACCGAAAGATAGAGAGTCTGTTTATTACTTTAATTTAAGAGAGATCCCTCCTAAAAGTGATAAACCGAATGTGATGCAGGTCGCATTACAGTCAAGAATTAAATTATTCTATCGCCCAGAGGCAATTTTAGATAAGGCAAAAACCAATTGGGCTTTAGATTTAGAGTTACAATCTGTCAGTAATGGTTATGTGGTTAAAAATACATCACCTTTTTATTTGACCGTGATAGGCTTAGCCGGTGATAAAAATAAGTCAGAAAATGGCGCCTTTGATTCGTTTATGATCGAACCTTTTGGTTCTTATCAAGTCAAGACTGCTCATTTTCAAAAGCCTTATCTTACTTATATTAACGACTATGGCGGAAGACCAACAGTTTCATTTAACTGTAATGCATCTGTCTGTAAAGCTGATAAACAATAAATTTCAGAGCTAACAAAGTGAGAGTGCAATGAAGTATTTTTATTTAGTGTTTTACACTTTATTTATTTCATTTAGTAGCATGGCCACTCAGTATGAGGAAAATAATTATTTTCCTTCGAATGATGTGACATCTGCAATGAAGATGAATGAATTAAGTGGAAAACTGAATTTTAAAATAAGTTTAATGTACTCTCCGTGTGTCATTTTAGCTAATGAATATGTTGGAAGTTTCTTTTTTATTGAGTTAGATAAATGTTTGTTTAATGATAATAATATAAAAATTCCATTACAGGCAAAAGCGAAAGTGCTTGAAGGTAATCAGCAAGTGATGGCACCTCAGACGCTATTCTCGGGGAAAAATAATGTTTATCTACAGACTAAAAACATTAAGGGTAGAGCAGTGATTATGGAGCTAGACTATGATTAAAAAAATACTGGTCATATTACTTAGCTTGATGGTATCTCCCACTTTTGCCAGTGAATTGGTTATTAATTTTAATGGTAATTTAGTTGATAAGAAATGTGAAATTAAACAATCAGAGATAATAGTTCAATTTATACCTTATTCATTAGGCTATATTGAAGTCGGTGGCAATATCTCGGATAAAAAATCATTTTCAATTGAATTTCAAAATTGTACACCGACACTGATGAATAAGATTATAAAAATTTCATTAGATTCTACTAATGTCTATAGGCGAAATGGTGTTGATTATTTGAAAACGCAAGGTGGAACTGGTCTCATTGTCGGTCTAGAAAGCATGAGTGGAGAGCCTATATCATTTAATCAACCTTTAGAAGTACAGGTGACTAATGATAGTAAAGCAGAATTAGTTTTAAATGCTTTTTTAACTAAAGGTGATTTCGCTAAACCTGGCACTATTCATGGCACAGCAAGTGTTATGGTTAATTATAATTAATAAGAGGAAATAATATGATAAAGACAAGACGGTTACTCTTATTATTATTGTTTCTATCCAATTGGAGTCTTGCCGCTGATTTTAATAGCGGTCGTGCCGATGTCAGAATAAATATTAGTGCCACGATTGTTGCTCCGGTCTGTACCGTTTTAGGCAATAATAATCAATCACCCTTGTTTGTGAACTTTGATAACGTTGATTTTTCTGACGTAGAGAGTGGAACTGCTTATCAAGATATTCAACTTAAATATAGCTGCGCGGGTAGTTCAGTACCCGCTAATAAAGTGATGAACATATATTTATATCCGACAAAATATGGCACTTATACACAGGTAGGTAATAATGTCTTACGCACATCAAAGGAGGGATTAGGTATTTCGTTGACAAAAGAAAATACTAATCTTGATTTAAATAAATGGATCCCTTTTGGAAGTCATGAGCTAGAAGGCTCATTTATTCTTCGTGCATCGTTAATTACACCTGATAAATCACTATTAACTGAAGGTAGCTTTGACAGTACGGTGGCTATTTTGATGAGTTATTTATAAATCTGAATTAGGTCTTATGATGAAAAAAATTTTTTCTTTACTACCGGTCGTATTATTTGCTTTTTCAAATATTAGCTCCGCTGGAGACCCTGATGATTGGACTGTCATGGGATATAACGGCACTCAGTTTACCGCAAATACAACTTGGACGGGGGCTAATTTTAATGGTGTAAACTTAACGTTGAATGCCATTTTAAGTAGCTCTGGCGGAAGAATGACAGAATATGCTTGGGGGACTCGTGCCTGTGCTCCTTATGGTGGTTCTCCTAATTCAATTAACGTGCAGTATGTTATCGTACCCAATACCGTCAGGTATGTGGATCCTGTAACGCGGGAGGCATTTGATTTTAGAATTGTTTTACCTCAATCGTTGGGATCAATTTCGGGATATCCTAATACTCAATACGCCAAAATAGGTCAAAGTGCAGGTAATGTCGGGCGTGCAGTGTGCAATTCAGTACCTTATACGCCGATGGCTTTTAGTGGGCAAACGGCAGTAACGTTAATTAGTAATACAAATTTACCGATTAGAAATACACCGCATATTATTCAAGTGGATACAACTTTGTTTGGGGTAAGGAATCCGGAGGTACCTAGTAAATGGTTAAGTTCCGTTGCACTAATCCAGCCTAAAAACTCAGCAAGGTTAAACTTTTATGTCACAGTGGTGAATACTTGTCGAGTTGATAAAACGCAATTAGATTTTAATTTTGGTACATTACCTCAGTCATTAGCAGAAGGTAAAAATCTGACTAAAGCAATAACGGTGAGTTGTACTCATCCCGGTAATATTAAAGTGACTTACCGACCATCAAAACCCATTGATAGTGCTAATCCAACTCGTACTAGTTTAGATTTAGGTAATACGTCATCGGGTTGGTATGGTGAGTTATCCGTGGATAATAAAAAACAGTTGATTACCACTCTACAAGGCATTACAAATAAAACATTAGATATTGGTATGACATTAGGAAAAAATAGGGCTAATGCATCGGTAGGTAATATGAGTGGTGGTGGTGTATTAATCTTTGAGTATATTTAATTTGAATTGTGTTTGACGATGGTGAAAATCAAAGGATTGATTCTCACCATTTTTTATTGATATTAACATGTATAACGAGTCAGTATAAACGATATTTAATATATGCTTTTTTTATGATTCTCTTCATCTTTTGAGTTCACTCTCACCATTTTTAATTCTCAAAATCATAAACGCTAATAATAATGAAATTAATCGTTTGATTTCCTATATCAGCCTCGTAATTAATTAAATATTGATTGATTCTGTCTGTTCGATGAGTTCGTGAGTATGCGCCATGACTGAGTTGATAGAAAAACACAACTTATTTTATACGTATTTTGTTTGTTGAAATATTTTAGTTGTCCTCTTATGATGAACTATAATTTAAATAAAAGGATAAAGTTATTGAATGTGAAAATAAAATAAATCCGTATTTTCTCACTTGAATAGTGAGTTGAGAAACCGTGTTTCACGTCATCTATAAACGTTTAATAAAATGATTAAAGGTATAAGATGACCTCTGTTTTAAATATTCGATTGTTTTATTTTTGGGGATGTCGTTACTTATGATTAATGAATGAGTGAAGCCTTATTGGCGAAATGTTAGAGAGCGAGGGTATATGGAAACAGCCTTGAGCTTTGAAATCAGTGCTATGCCTAAAATAGATAATACATTAGAACGTTTGCTAAAAAATACTGAAGCGTTAACGCCCCTATTCTATACAGTGAATACTGAGATAGGTAAAACTGAATGGCGAGATACCTATAACACGTGTTGTCAATTAAAGAACCTTACTCATGTAAATGTTGTTCCTCATGTTGCGATTAATAATAAAGATGAATGTGAGTTATGTTTTATTATTGAAGAGTATTTAAAGAATGATATAACAGAATTGTTTGTCATTCGGGGTGATAGACACCGTTTTGATGAGAAACTCCCATTTAATTATGGCATAGAGCTTATTGATTTTATTCGGGGGCGATACCCTGAAGTAATGATAAAATCCAGTGTTTATCCTGATTATCACAAAGAAAGTATCACGCCTGAAAGGGAGATTGATTGGCTAAGAAAAAAATTGCAATTAGGCGTTACAGAGCTTATTAGTCAATTATGTTTGAATAAAAATGCATTTTCTTATATGAAAATGCAATTGGGGAATGATAGCCCTATTACGATATCAATGATGCCTATACTTAACTTTAGTTTTATCGAGTCGTTTTTGAAAAATAATGCGATCGATTATCCATTATGGATAAAGAAACACATAAGACCGAGTAATATTAATAACCATAGGGAATTTGGTATTCAGCTTACTCAATTTCTAATCGAAGAGTATATAAAAGAGAACAAGCGATTGCATTTTTTTACATTAAATAATGCAGAGATAGTCAAAAAGCTATTTGATAAATTGAGATGAGTTATCTGAATATCACTGACAGAGTGAACTACTTTTTCCAGCGAAATTAATATTGGTTTTATCCCGACAACCATAGGGGATGATAATCAGTTTTAATTTTATCCTTGTTAGGCTAATTCAGTATCAATGAGGGCATGATAATGTTAAAAGTCGATTACAATGCGTACCGTTCAATAAAAGGTTTTAATCGTAGAGTAAGGTTTTTAGTCATGCATTATACTGCTTTGAATTTTCAAGGTTCAGTTAATGCATTATCAGGAAATGCCGCTGTAAGTGCTCATTATTTAGTTCCCGACCCAACAGATAAAATGTATACAAATGCTGGATTTAAGGAGATGAGGGTCTTTAATTTAGTTGATGAAAATGAAAGAGCTTGGCACGCAGGCGTGAGTACATGGGCCGGTAGAACTAACTTGAACGATACTTCGATAGGTATTGAAATTGTCAATGAAGCTCAAGATAACAACGGGAATTTCCTTTTTCCGCCTTATAATGAAGTGCAGATTGAAGCAATCAAACAATTAGCATGCAATATTATCGAACGTTACCCTGATATTACTCCTACCAATATTGTCGGACATGCGGATATTGCACCTGATGGGCGTAAAAGTGATCCCGGTGCAGCGTTTCCTTGGAAACAACTTTATAATGCTGGAATTGGGGCTTGGTATGATGAGGCAACTAAATCTTGTTATATGCAGAAATATAACGGGGGATTACCAGCAAAAGCAGAAATTTTAGAGAAGCTAAAACGCTATGGGTATGACGTTTCAAAAGCGAATACAGATAATGGCTATAAAATGCTAATTCGCGCTTTTCAGCTTCACTTTAGACCAGAAAACTATGATGGTATTGCTGATGTTGAGACGGTTGCGATCCTTTATGCGCTAGTTGAAAAGTACTTCCCTTAATGTCATGGCGTTAGTTGAATAACAGGACTTTGCCTAATACTTCATTGAGTATGATTGTGAACGTATTTATTTAAGAATGAAATGCATTGGTGTTCAAGCCTATTTGCAGAGTAACGTAATTGGGGCGTTGCCAATGCATTTACTCCCATGTTGTATTATTAAATAAACAAATAATTGTGATGGTCAATGAATCAAATATATTGATTTTTCCATGAATTCATTAAGGGCTGTGTCTAAGCACTTACAGCATCTTTTCTTGGCGAATAATAAAACCGGATGAAACGAGTTCTGTACGGTTACTAACATTGGCTTTAGTGAAAATATTGCGTAAATGCGTTTTGACAGTAGATAGCGATACGCCAAGTTGTATGGCAATGCGCTTGTTACTTGCTCCTTCTCGTACTAAGTGAATGATTTCTTGTTCTTTCGGCGTATAAGAAACTAGCGAGTCAGGTAAAATATCAAATGTCATTAATTCAGCGACAGGTAGGATGGCGTTGAGTCGCATCACTTCTTGTTGTTGAAATGGCGTATCGCGTAAGACAGAAATGCCTGCAATAATTTTGTTTTTACGGCGAATAAATATTTCTGCCATGTCAGTGATGTTGTTGGGCTTCATGAAATCATTATAGAATTCTTGGCTTTGTTGTTTCATGTCCGGCGCCATTCTAACTAAACGCAGATCATCACCACGGAATTTATCAGGGTGTAACGGATCTAATTGATAAAAATGTTTCAAATAATCTTGATGCATACGAGAGCTGATCCCATAGAGCACATGGTTATCAGGTTGCCAAAGATCGTCCACCAAATAATAAACGGATGCTGAAACAGGAATAATATGAGCAATTGTGTTCAAGCAACAGTTAATCAATGTTCGCTGGTGGTAGCACAAAGAGGGTGTCTTCATCATATTCCCTTCCATAGTTGGTCCAATTATTATCATGCAATTAATTTTCGTTAACATAAAATAAACATGTTAATAACGTGAGCTTGATTACAATATTTGAACTTCATCGGTCATAAGCCAGTTCAACCAATTCGCCAATCAGTATATTTCGTTGATTGTTTATTAATATATTAATGAACACTCAGGTTGCTATTTATTGATATTTATTGGTTTATTCATTTTTGATGTCATTTACTCGGTACTTTTCGTATGTCTCCTCGAAATTATCCCTCCCTATGGGTATCGTCCTTTAGGACGATAGCGGCATGTTTATGCTTATTTCTATAGTTGCAATACAGTCACTCTATTTTTACAAAAAATTCACAATCTTGACTGCGTACTGAGAAAGAGAGGGAAGCAAAATGAATATGTCCTCAAAATTAACGTCACACATTGAAAAGGGGAAGGTGGGATTTCCAACCACTCTCGCTAGCTCTGTGGGCGTGATTATGGCAAGCCCTGTCATCTTAACGGTGACAAGCGGTTTCGGAATTGGTGGTGATACTTTTGCGCTAGCCGTGTTGCTGAGTTTTATCATGATGCAAGCCCAGTTGACGACATTTTCTGAAGCCGCGGCTATTTTGCCAACATCAGGTTCTGTTTACGATTATATTTCATGTGGTATGGGGCGTTTCTGGGCAATCACGGGGGCGTTATCGGCCTACTTGATTGTGCATGTCTTTGCAGGAACGGCTGAAACAATCTTGTCAGGGATCATGGCATTGGTGAATTTTGAGAGTCTCAATACCGTGATGGAAAGTAGTAATACATCTTGGATGGTTGGTGTCGGTTTAGTGATTACTTTTGGTTTGTTGAATGCATTTGGCATTGAAGCCTTTAGTAAAGTAGAAGTTGTTCTGACTTTTGCGATGTGGAGTACGTTGGTCATCTTTAGTATCAGCGGATTAATGATGCCTTTCCATGCTTCTGTTGAAGGGTGGTTTGGACTCGGTTTAAATGTTGCGGACCCGACATTAGTATTGAGCTTTGTTGGTATGGCAATGTTCATGTTTGTGGGTTGTGAGTTGGTGACACCAATGGCACCTGAAATTAAGAATTCAGCCAAAGTGATCCCTCGTGCTATGGCAACTGGATTATGTGGTGTCGCTTTCTGTATGTTCTTATTTGGTGCGGCCATGACTAATCAAGTTGAAAACGTTATTGTGGACCCTGCGAATAATATTAGTTTGTTAGAAACCCCAATGGCGATCCCTGCCTTTGCTGGTCAAGTCTTTGGTGATATTGGTAAATATTGGATTGGTATTGCGTTATTGTTAGCGGGTGGAGCAACGATTAATACCCTGATGGCGGCAGTGCCTCGTATTCTTTATGGTATGGCTCTTGATGGTGCATTACCGCGTATTTTTGCTTATCTGCACCCTCGTTTTAAGACACCGGTTTTTGGGATTTTGGTTGCGGTAATGATCCCTTGTTTACATACATTCGCAATTCAAGGTGATTTAGATAGGATCATTCCGCTCGTGCTAGCAGCCGTCTGTTCATGGGGAACCGCCTATTTATTAGTTACGATTTCGGTTATTTCACTGCGCATTCGTCGCCCTGATTTGCACCGTGCTTATCGTTCGCCGTTTTTCCCAATTCCACAAATTATTTCTAGTGTCGGGATTATTTTAGCGATCGTCTATATTACGCCACCAGGTATGAACAAGTCAGATGTGTATATTCCCTTTATTATTATGTTAGGGCTAACCGCAAGCTATGCTTTAATTTGGACCGTGTTTGTGCAAAAAGTGAATCCGTTTAAACCGGTTTCAGTTGAGCAGGTGTTATCCAGTACATTTACCGAAGAAGAGTTGAAGGGGGTGAAAGTTGAACCATTACGCAACCTCGCCTAAATGCTCTATTTGGCAACGTTTAAGTAAAAAACGTCTACCCGCTGGCTATCAACAAGGCTTAACACTGAATAGACTAGAGCGTGATATTTTACCGTATCAATGTGAATGGGGAGCTCCGGGGGAGCTCCTGATACATCCACACGGTGAACTGACTGTTCAAGTGACAGAACGCGTTAAAACGTTATTTATGGCTTTTATTGTATTTAGCCGCTTTTCTGTGACTGGGCATTGTGGTGAGGCTATCAATGCACAGATTTCGGTGAAAACCACGGGGAGTTTACGCCGTAAACATATTCACTTTGTCTCTAAAGATGAAGAAGGACAAAAACTCATTAGTTTATTGCAACAGTATCCGATCATTTCGCAAACGTTAGCCGAGCTCGATTTTAATGATTGTCATTTGCATATTCGTAATGGTGTTTGGTCTTGTGAGATAGAACCTTTTACCGCTTCAGAGCTGGTGTGCCGAATTCCTGCAACACGCCGCTATTTACGTTTAACGCCGGAACAAAGGCATCGTTTATTGAGTGTGTTGCAATTGTTCCACCAATTTATGGAAAAACATTATCTCAATCATTGAGTTTGAAATATTAATTTGATAGTAATGTTCGCTATTAAATTAGCTCTCAATGGAAGTTGATGTGAAATCGTTACCTTTAATTGGTTGTATTTTATTTTCGTCATCTGCGATGGCGGCGGTATCGGAGTGTATTCGTTTAGATGAATTATCTTCTTCTATTCAGGGTATTCATGATAGTGAAGGTCATAGCTGTTTATTCGTTGAAATTTCTGATAAACAGTATATCCGCCAAGAGGGGGATGGGATCTCAGATATCGTACTTACTGACAGTACTAAAACACCAATCCGTGTACTGCTGCAAAAAATGCCACACGCAGAGCCTCACTCCGTCTCTTATATTGTCCCTGCTCAGGGGCAATATTATCTCAATTTACAGGGCGCCCCTGCTCAGCCATGGAATCTTAAATTCAACTTATCGAATTACCAGCCTTTGGCGATTGAGGCAGAAAATAAAATTGATAGCCCTAAGTTACAGGCATTGATTGATAAACACCTGAAGGAGAAAACGACAGATGCTTTTTGGCGAGAGGTGAAAGAACAGGGAACCCCGCTCGTTGAGGAGTATAAGAAAGGGCAGCAGAAAGTCACTTTTTTATGGCGTGGAGCAAAAGCGAATGCTTATATTTTAGGTGCCCCTTCAGGTAACCATGAGACCATGGCTCATATACCGAATACGGATATTTGGTACCGCACTTTTATCGTGCCGAATGATACGTTATCGCAATATAAAATTGCGCCAGATGTGCCAAAAGTGACAGAAGGTGGGTTTGCGCAGCGCAAGGCAATTCTAGCAACAGCACAAGCGGATCCTTTCAACGCACAGGCGATCCCATCACTGCTAAATGATCGCTATAATCGTTTCTCATTATTGTCACTATCACCCGAAAAACGTCAATGTCACTTTGCTCAGATAGAAGGTCATCAACTTAATGGTCAATTGACATCATTTAGCTTCCACAGCAATGTGCTGAATAATGATCGACAAATTTATGTGTATCGCCCTAAGGCGGCCATGAAGCAACCTGCCGTATTCGTTTTGTTAGATGGGCAAATCTATCTACAAACATACAAAATGGCTGAATTTTTTGATAAGTGGATGTCAGAAGGAGCCATACCACCGATGTATGTGGTATTTGTCGATAGCATTAGCTCTGAGCGCAGAAATGTGGAGCTACCACCAAACGCTGAGTTCCCTGCTATGCTTGCTAAAGAGCTTATGCCTGTTTTAGCAACCAAAGGTATTCAAGCGCCTGCAAAATCCACCATTATTGCGGGGTCGAGTTATGGTGGTTTGGGGGCGACTTGGAATGCCCTGTCACATCCTGAATTATTCGGGAATGTCCTCAGTATGTCCGGTTCTTATTGGTGGGCACCTAAAGGCAAAGATCCTGAATGGCTAATCCGCGAAATCGAACAAATGTCGAAAAAACCGTTACGTTTTTATCTTGAGGCAGGGTTATTCGAACAGCGTGGTAGTTGGGGTGGGATAATCCAAAATCATTATCGATTATTGGATGTGTTAAAGCATAAAGGGTATCAAGTGGAGGCCGAAGAGCTTCCGAGTGGCCATGATTATGTTTCTTGGTGTGAAACCTTATATCAAGGGACTCGTTATTTGATGGCTGAACCACCGAAATAATAATGTCATCTATTAGTGATAGAAAATGCAAAAAGCAGTCTTTATTGGACTGCTTTTTTTGCATATTATGGCAATCGTCTTCTTTTCGACACAAAAGCGTCATTCAACTGTCATCTAGCAGGATTAGCATGCCAGTCATTATTTGAAGCAATTACATATTTAACTTCTTTTATTGGCAAGGAAATGATTATGATGAATCATTGCATGAAATCGATTCTAGCTGTAGCAGTAAGTTCAATAGTTTTTGGTAGTATTATTCCCGCCTCCGCATCCACGTCTAAAGATGATGCTGCTTTACAACACCGAGCTGCACAAGGTGATGTTACCCAATTTGGTGGTGCTCGTCGTTTAACCCAAGAACAAACAGATATTATGAAATCTGCGCTTCATAACGAGCAAGCGAAAAACGTGATTCTGTTTATTGGTGATGGTATGGGAGACTCTGAAATTACCGTCGCACGTAACTATGCAGAAGGCGCAGGTGGTTTCTTTAAAGGCATTGATGCATTGCCTATCACGGGTCAATATACTCACTATGCATTAAGTAAAAAAACACAAAAACCTGACTATGTTACCGACTCATCTGCTTCTGCAACGGCATGGTCTACTGGTGTAAAAACCTATAATGGCGCCTTAGGTGTCGATGTATTCGGTAAAGACCATGAAACCTTACTTGAGATTGCTAAACGTAATGGTAAAGCGACTGGTAATGTTACGACTTCTGAGTTGCAAGACGCGACACCTGCTGCACAATTTTCTCATGTGACAGGTCGTAAATGTTATGGACCTGAAGAAACGTCTGAAAAATGTGCAACCAATGCCTTAGAGAATGGTGGTCGTGGTTCAATCACTGAGCAACTACTGGTTACCCGCGCGGATGTCACGTTAGGGGGTGGTGCGAAGAGCTTTAAACAAGTTGCAAAAGCGGGTGATTACCAAGGTAAAACCTTAGAAGAGCAAGCAAAGGAACGTGGCTTTAATATTGTTCGTGATGCGAAATCCTTAGATGCAGTCACTGTTGCTAACCAAGACAAACCTGTTTTAGGCCTATTCCATGACGGTAATATGGCTGTTGCTTGGGAAGGCCCTAAAGCGACATATCATGGCAATATTGATAACCCGCCGCTTGAGTGTAAACCGAATTCTAAGTTAGATCCAAATGCGCCAACGTTGGCTCAAATGACTAAAAAAGCGATCGAGTTATTAGAAGTTAACCCTAATGGTTTCTTCTTACAGGTTGAGAGTGCTTCCATCGATAAAAAGAATCATAGCGCGAATCCATGTGGTCAAATTGGTGAAACAGTGGCGTTGGATGAGGCCGTACAGGTTGGTTTAGAGTTTGCGAAAAAACATGGGGACACACTAATTATTGTGACAGCTGACCATGCTCACTCTAGCCAAATTGTTCCTCAAGGCGTTAAAGCACCTGGCTTGACTCAAGCTCTGATTACAAAAGATGGTTCCGTCATGGTCGTTAACTACGGTAACTCTGAAACGGAGTCGCAGGAGCATACTGGCACTCAATTACGCGTTGCAGCATATGGCCCACATGCTGCTAACGTCATGGGATTGACTGACCAAACCGATTTGTTCTTTACCATGCGTGATGCCATGGGATTGAAACAATAAACCAACCCTGTAAGCTAAACCCTCTATGATAGGAAGTTGTAGAGGGTTTTTTATTTATTGTCTTATCTTCTTTCCCTCGATTTACGCTCTCTTACATTAACTGTTTTGCGTTAATTCATCGATTCAGGTATAAAAAATTATTAGGTGTTTGAGTTCGTTTGAGCTGATTATGAGAGATTAAACGGCTCTATCACCAATACAACGACTGAGTAATTTGTTGTTAACTTTTTGAAAAACAATAAAAACAAGGTATGATTGTACGATTTCATTTAATAAGATAATGTTTTTAGTTATCTAATTAGCTCATCCATCAAGAGTGAGGAAGGCTATTTTCTTCCGCTAAAAAACACTCATATAGTTTTTATCACCATTGTCTTAACTATAACAAATATCACGTCATAGGGTTTCAATGCTGGCACTTTTACATCTTTTATCATCTGTCGCATTGCTGGTTTGGGGGACTCATATTGTCCGTACCGGTATTATGCGGGTTTTTGGTGCTGATCTACGCCGAATTTTAGGGAAAAGCGTCAATCGAAGAACAAGCGCCTTTCTTTCTGGTGTAGGGGTCACCGCATTAGTTCAAAGCAGTAATGCAACAGCATTACTTGTGATCTCTTTTGTTTCTCAGGGGCTAATTTCATTAACGCCTGCAATGGTTATTATGCTTGGTGCCGATGTCGGGACGGCGTTAATGGCGAGGGTGTTAACTTTTGATCTCTCTTGGTTATCGCCTCTGTTAATTCTGGTCGGGGTATCAACCTTTTTGAGCCAGAAGAAAAATAGGGCGGGTCAAATTGGGCGCGTTGGTATTGGGTTAGGCTTAATTTTACTTGCACTACAGTTAATTGTGGCATCGGCAGAGCCGATTACTCATGCTGACGCAGTGAAAGCTATCTTTACCTCGTTGAGTGGCGATGTGGTTTTAGCGCTGCTGGTGGGCGCGCTATTTGCTATGGTGAGCTACTCCAGTTTAGCGGCTGTACTATTAACAGCCACGTTGAGTGCGACAGGCTTAGTACCACTCTACATTAGTTTAAGTATTGTCATTGGCTCCAATATAGGTAGTGGTTTACTCGCGATGATGAGTAGCCGCGGACAAAATGAGATCTCGCGGCAAGTTGTCCTTGGGAGCTTACTATTCAAATTAATTGGTTGTGCCGTCGTGCTACCTTGGGTTAAACCCATTGCACAATGGATTAGCCACTACGGCTTTAATGAAGCCGAAATCGTGATCTATTTTCACGTCTTTTATAACTTAGCTCGCTGTTTAGTCATGCTACCCTTTGTGGGTCCAATGGCGAGGCTATGTAATAAATTAATCCCTATTGTTCCGTCAATGGCGCAAGAAATAGCGCCTCGTTATTTAGATAAAAGCGCATTAGAAACCCCCTCACTTGCTATCGCCAATGCTGTACGAGAAACATTGCGTATGGGAGATGTGCTGGGTGTGATGTTACAGCGCTTTACCGATGTCTTGAATGGCAATAAGGAGCAAAAAAGGGAAATCAGCCGCTTGGAAGAAGAAGTGGATATGCTACATAGCAGCATTAAACTGTATCTCGCACAATTACAACAAAGTGAATTGAGTGAAGAAGATTCAAGGCGTTGGGCTGAAATTATTGATACCGCTTTCAATTTACAGCAATCTTCGACTATCATCCATCGCATGACATCGGAGCTAGTCAAAAAGTCCATTGATAATCGTCGCTCATTTTCTCATGAAGGCTATAAAGAATTGAATTCATTACTTGAGCGATTGCAAGCTAACTTAAATTTAGGGATGTCTGTTTTTGTTTCAGCCGATATTGATAATGCAAAACGTTTACGACGGGCAAAACATCGTTTCCGTCTTATTAACCAGCGTTTTGCTTACGCACATGTGGAAAGGTTGCATGAACAAAATATGCAAAGCTTAGATACTAGCAACTTACATGTGAGCCTACTTGGAGATATGAAACGGTTGAATTCATTATTTTGTGCTGTCGCCTACCATGCTTTAGAAGGTGTAGCAGAGAGTCGTAAAGAACAATTGAGTTTAGAAAATGAGAAAAATACGTGAGTTACAACGTGATGAAATTCCATCCGTTTGGTCAATTGATAGAACAGAATTAATCGAAAATCTCTATCTTCATCAAGATGGAAAGTTGGTGCTATCGGCACAACGTTTTGATATGAAAGGTTGGCCTGAAGGTGAGCCTGAAGCTTATACGCCACATTTACTCGAAAGTTATGATATTGGCGCAGTGTTTATTGGTGTATATGACCAAGATGAGCTAATCGCAGCGGCAAGCCTAGATAACGTCTGGCGTGGCGAAGAACATAATTTACTTCAGTTATCATTTTTGCACGTTAGCCATCGCTATCGAGGTGAAGGCTTAGGTGGAATGTTATTTAATCAATGTTGTGAGCTAGCGAAAGAGAAGGGAGCCGCTGGGTTGTATGTATCAGCAACACCTTCTGAAAATACAGTGCATTTTTACCAATATATGGGATGTAAGCTACTTGAACGGCCTGATCCTGAATTATTTGCGTTAGAACCTGAAGATATACATTTTGTGTATCTATTTGATGAATAAGTTATTTTAAGTTTCGATTAAACGTGTATCACTTCCTCAACAAAACGGTTGTTTTTTGTTAAAAACAAGATATGATTGATAATCATTATCATTTGTATTGTTGAGGTAGCTATGCCAATAAATGTAACAAAAAGCGCTTATTTACGCCGCTCTGCCGCAGGGTTATGGGGTGTTTTTGCGGTTATTTTGTTGAGCGTGATTTATCTACTCAGCAATATGGGGCTAAATAGCCTGAAAATTATCACTATCGTCACCATGCTGGCGACCGCGGCAATGTTGTTTAATCGAGGCTCGCGGCACTTATTAATTGTTCCTGCTGTTATTGCACTGTTATGTAGTTTGATTGCTTTGGTATTACAACATAATACTTAGTGATGGCGGATAAAAGAGGTGATGACAAAAGCGTTTGTTATTGCACGCAGATGAGTTAGATGGGCAATTTTGAGTCTTGGTGAACGATATTAACAGTGGTGCGAAAGGGGGGACTTGAACCCCCACGCCCGAAGGGCACTAACACCTGAAGCTAGCGCGTCTACCAATTCCGCCACCCTCGCAGGTACTGTCAATTCTCAGCTATTGTTGTTAAGTCTAATGTGGACCTTAAAACAGAGAGTCTATCTGGTGCGAAAGGGGGGACTTGAACCCCCACGTCCGAAGGACACTAACACCTGAAGCTAGCGCGTCTACCAATTCCGCCACCCTCGCAATATCAGACACTATCTTGTCGCAATAGCACGCAGCGGATTTTAGGCTAATTTTGCCATTCGTCAATAATTTTTTATTGCACTTTTATTTTTTTGATGTAAAAACGGCCAACAATTATTGATTGGCCGTAATGTAAAAAAAGCTTAATGTAATTAACGTTTAATCGCTTGGTAAACTTTAAATTTTCCTGTTTTTGCCAAAACCTCATGGCTACCAAAAGCCTTATCTAACATATCTGGATAAGGTAAAAAGGCATTAGCAACAATACGGAAACGCCCCCCTTTCTTTAGGTATTTTGGCGCTTGGTAAATGATATTTTCAGCCGCGCTATAGTTGGTATTTAAGCCATCATGGAATGGTGGATTGGAGATTATCCAATCAAATTTATCATGAATATCAGAGTAAGCGTCACTTGCAATCACTTTCCCCTTCAGTTGATTCGCTTGCAGTGTTGCAATAGAAGAACGAATAGCCGCGGCGCTAACATCACTTAGGGTCAGTGTAACATCTGGGTTGTGAGTACCCACTACAGCAGCTAATACGCCATTACCACAAGCGAGATCGAGAAGGTTACCGGTAATCGGTTCATTAAGTGTCGAAAGGAGTAAGTCACTACCAATATCTAATTCATTATGGCTGAATACACCAGGTAAAGCGTGAATTTGTACTTCTTCGACTTCATAGCGACGCCACCAACGTGCAATGTCAAAGTGTGTTGGGTGCTCTAATTCACCATAATAAAGTCCACAGCGTCTTGCCGAGTCAATTTTTTGTAATGTTGCAATACCTTCCATAATAGATTCGGCACTTTTTACGCCACTACGATTTTCCCCGACGATAAAAATCTGACTGCCCACTGCGAGGTGAGTACATAAATCATCGAGTTGAAAACAGGCTTCTTGTTTGTTTTTAGGCCAAAAGTAAATTAAGGTATTACAAGGTTGGATAAAATCCGCATCGGCAATAGCAGAAAATTGTGCATTTTCACCCATTAAGCGACTTAGGTTTTGCCAGTGATGATATTGGTTAGTGAGAACTCGTACACTCGCGGCTTCTAAGGTTGCAGCAAATTCATCTTGAATATCACCGGCTAAAATCACGTGTCGATCAGTAAAATGTTCAAGGTGGCGTTGGATAACTTCGCTAGCCGGTGTCAGTAGTGACATACTTTTTATCTCCTAAATACTCTTCATACGTCGAGCCGTCGCGTTGTTGACGCCTAGCTGCAATGCAAATGGTATATAAACTGAATTATTTTGCGCACACTTTATCAGAAAATGGGGAAATAGCATTGCTATGTTGGCGCTATTAATCCGCTTTGATAAGATGTGATTGTTAATATAGCGACTGGAATAAAATTAATGGCACGACGTGACAAGCTTTTAAATCAAATGGGTATCACTCAATGGGTAGTGAGAAACCCTGCTGTATTACGCGGTGAACGTGGTGTAAGAATTCCAGATTCGACTAAGCTTATTATTATTACTGATGAGAACCTCGATTTAAACAGCCTACTGTTAAAAGATATTTTTTTAGCGATGAAAGTGTATCCAACAGATGTGGTTTGTATTAATTCGGAGCAATTGGCGATGCTTCCAACACCAATAACAATAAATTGTTGGGTATTAGGCAGCCAATCTCATCCAGAAGGGTTAAAAACAACCTTTATTTCTCCTGTATTAGATGAGCTGGCAACCAGCAATAGCGCTAAACGGGCACTATGGGAGCAGATTTACCAGTATGACGAAAATTTCAGCACTAAAGCAGTCTGATCTTGCTACTGCGTTCTTAATTGAGAAGTTAAGTCATGATTTTCCTTGGACTGAACGTGTTTTTTATGGCAACCAAGGTGAAAAATATCATAACATAAAAATTTCCGTTAATAATCAGGTTGTTGGTTTTGCAATAACACAGTGTATCCTAGATGAGGCAACACTGTTTAATATTGCTATTCATCCTGATTATCAAGGGAAAGGTTATGGACGTCTTTTGATGGAACAACTGATCACCGATTTAGTTGATAAAGGTATTTTGACATTATGGCTTGAAGTTCGAGAGTCCAATGCAGCTGCATTGCGCCTATATGATAAATTAGGCTTTCATCAAGTTACGGTGCGTAAAGATTATTATCCTGCAAAACAAGGACGCGAAGACGCATTAATTTTGGCTTTAACTCTGTTTAATGACGAATAATTTAGAAGAAAGCTGACTTATTCAATAAAACCACGGCCTAATGGAGGTCGTGGTAAACAATCACTAATATTAGCTTTTCACAATCAGTGGGTCTTGGCTCACCATATTGTATTCAGTTCCTTTTCTGTAGCCAAAAATTCTTACTAATGTCCTGCGGTTATCTTTAACGATATCTCTAGAGTGTAGGCTTATTTTATTATTGATAACAATCATTCTGGATGGCTGTAGATCGACAGCATCAAACGCGAGCTTTTCGGTAATATGATTAAATTTAATGTAGGTATCTTTAATAAATGCTGAGGCGGTTGGGTTAACGGAAAAACGCTCCGGATTAAAGTTCATATTCAATTTTCCATCCTTGTTGAGTTCGAGTATGGGAACCTGTTTACCACCTAAGCTCTTGCCTTCACCGGCTGTTTTTGCTGGACGGAAATCAAAGCTATTAGTCGTTAATGCAATAATTTCTTCTAATGACAGCAGGGTGAGAGCGCGCTCAATAGAGATCACTTTTGTCGTTTCATATAAAGGATTCCATCGAGCGGTGAGTACAAGAGTCGATGGGGATGGAGAGTGCCCATCAACAACTTTGATTGCAGAATAATAAGGGTCTTCTGTATGAGGTACAATCGCCTTACCAGAATGTGAACTGGTATCAGGATCTTCATTCTGTAATTTTTCGGTACCGCCACCATAAAAATTAGCGACGATTCTAATAATATTTCCGACGTTCTCTTTGTCATACGCAAAGGTTGTTTCATTAAGGAGCGCTAAAATAATCTGTTGTTGTGAGGCTAATTTTAAAATTTCGATATCGGTTTCTAATTCTTGAAGCGTTGGAAATGCCAATTTATCTGGAATAGTTATTGGGCTTCCATCCATGTTAGTATGAATTAATCCCTCGAAAACTAAGTAAGGAATTTTTTCATCAATATAATCATTAATTAATTTTTTATCTTGCCCACTGAATAATGGTAATAATTGAACCGCAACTTCTTCCGCTGCGCCTTGGCTGCCTTTTGCTTGGGGACCGCCATTTAGCGCGAGTTGGCAGGATTTATCATGTAAGAAATTGGCTATTTCTGTTTTGAGAACGATGCGATTAAGGCGATTGTTTTCTGGCATGATCTTATTATTCCTATAATTAATTTTAATAAGTCAATAGAGATCTTATTGATAACGAAGACTATCCAAATCATTAATTAGGAAATAATAAAAAAATAATGATTTTTTGCGAGCGCTTAATGTATTAGTGATTAATAATAAAAAAAAACCACAACATTAACATTGTGGTTTTTTGTTCTCTGATGAGAAATATTATTCTGATAACTTTTCAGGGGGCGGTAAAATAGGTTGATTGAGTATGATTTTATTCTTTTTACGGTATTTTTTTTCTGCTTTTGCTATTTTGATTTCCTCATTAAGCCCTTTGTAAGTTGAATAGCACATGATGAGCATTAATATTGAAAGTGGAATGGCTGTAGCCACTAATGCCGATTGTAAGCCGGATAGACCACCTGTAATGATCAGCACAATCGCGATAGCTGCAATAATCACTCCCCAAATTGTTTTGGTGATATGAGTTGGGTTTGGGTTTCCATTTTCACTCACCATACCCAGAACAAAAACCGCTGAGTTTGCTGAAGTAATAAAAAACACCATGACTAAAACCATTGCCAGTATGCACAGGAAAGTACTCGCAGGAAAGTAATCTAAAAACTTGAAGAAGGCCGAAGTCACATCCGTTTTTACTGCCTCTGCTAACGCTTTTTGCCCCATATTTTGGATCAAATGGATTGCTGATCCTCCCATAACGGCAAACCAAGCAAATGAGCCAAGGACCGGAATGAATACCGCACCAATCATAAATTCTTTAATTGTGCGGCCTTTAGAAATACGCGCAACGAAGCTACCCACTAATGGTGCCCATGCAATCCACCAACCAAAGTAAAACAGAGTCCAGTTAGCGATCCACGTACCATCATTATAAGGTTCTGTGCGAAATGACATACTGACGAAATTTTGTGCGTAGTCACCAATACCTTGGAACAGTACTTTTAAGATGGTTTGTGTTGGGCCGGCAAATAAAATAAATCCCATCAATGCGAAAGCTAACAACATATTCAGGTTCGATAGGTGTTTGATGGCACCTTGTAAACCTGAAATTGTTGACGTGATATAAATAACGGTGACCACTGCAATGATCGCGATCTGTATCCAGATACTGACAGGCATTCCCCACAAGTAATTCATTCCGCTGTTAACTTGCAGTGTGCCAAAGCCTAGTGAGGTTGCAATCCCAATCACGATCGACAACACAACAATGACATCGACCCATTTACCGATAGACCCTTTGACTTTGTCGCCGATAAGCGGATAGAAAACAGAGCTAAGAGATGAAGGTAGTTTTTTCCTAAATTGAAAAAAAGCTAATGACACACCGACTAATGCATAGCACGCCCAAGCAGAAACTCCCCAGTGTAGATAGACATATTGCATGGCGGTTTTCGCCGCTTGTTCAGTATAGCCTGTTCCAATAGGTGGATTTATATAGTAGGAAACGGGTTCTGCCACTCCCCAAAATACGAGACTGATACCTATTGAAGCACTGAATAGCATGCCTATCCATGTTGCCGTACGGTATTCAGGGCGGTCATTATCATCACCGAGACGAATATGACCAAACTTTGAAAAACCAAGGTACATACAAAAGCTAAAAAAGATAAAGACGGCTCCGAGTATAAACCAACCTAAGTTGTTATAGATAAAACCCAGAGAGGAATTTGAAAATGCTTCGAGTTTGTCAGGTATAAACGCGCCTATGCTGATTAATAGCAGGCTAAAGGCGAGCGATACGTAAAATACAGATTTCTTATTATTCATCATACCTTTTCTCCAGTTGCTCACTTCTTTTTATGTCTTTTAATGAGAGTTGGTTGCAGGGAATGCTACTGTCGGTTTACAGAGAATATCCATGAAAACATTGTGAGGTCAACAATTAATTAACCTAACGTTAACAATATATTTGAGAGTGATTTTATTATCTTGTTGATTTTAAATGGTTAATAAAATTATTCGAGGAGAGGTGTAATATTTTGTTTGATCATTATTGAGATCTGGATTAACATCCTCAAAAAATAATGTTAACTATAAGTTTACATAAGTGAGGTAGTTATGAGCAATGCAAAAAAAGTCATTTCGATTAATGATCACCTTGATATTGATAATGCATGGACTATCCCTGCACGTTATTACACTTCCGATGACGTATTTGAATTCGAAAAAGAAAATATCTTTGCTAACTCTTGGGTGTGTGTCGCTCATTGTAGTGAAGTCAAAGAGAAAAATGCCTACATCACTCGTCAGTTGATTGGCGAAAGTCTTGTTATTGTTCGTGGGCGTGATGATGTTTTGCGTGGCTTCTATAATGTATGCCCACACCGCGGTCACCAATTGATCAGTGGTGAAAGCGGTAAAATGAAGAATGTGATCACTTGCCCTTATCACGCTTGGGCATTCAAATTAGATGGCCAGTTGGCTCATGCAACAAACTGCGAGAATGTTAATAATTTTGATGCAGATGCAATGACATTAAGTAGCTTCCATGTTGTTGAGCATGCAGGTTTTATTTATATCAACTTGACTGAAGGTGAACCTCAACCCATCGAGGAGCAATTACCTGGGTTAGCGGAGAAAATGGAAGAAGCCTGTTCAGTGATCCGTGATCTCAAGTTAGCTGCTCGTTTTGTCAGTCATACACCTGCTAACTGGAAAACGATTGTTGATAACTATATTGAGTGTTATCACTGCCCTACGAACCATGTGAGTTTCGCCAGTTCTGTTGACGTCAATGTGTACGAACACCAATTGAATGAGAACTGGACTGTACAAATTGGTAAAGCTAAGCCTTCTGAGTCTTCTTATCAGTTCGATGAATCGGTCGTTAATCCGCGTTTCTTCGGGTTTTGGATTTGGCCAAGCACCATGTTCAATATGCCTCCAGGTGGCGATTTCATGACCGTTATTTATGAATTCCCAGCCAATGCGGGTGAAACCTTACAACATTATGATATTTATTTCTTAAATGAAGAGCTGACGGAATATCAGAAAAATTTAATTGAATGGTATCGCACCGTTTTCCGTCCGGAAGATTTGCGTTTAGTTGAAAGCGTACAAAAAGGATTACGTTCTCGTGGTTATCGCGGACAAGGCCGGATCATGGCAGATAGGCAGCGTAGTGGCATCAGTGAACACGGCGTCGCGCACTTCCATAAGTTAATTGCGACTGCGCATACTGAGTAAAGCAGGCCGATCAGGGGAATAATACATGAATAGGTTAAGTAATCCCGCTTTGTTCCGTCAGTCCTGCTATATCAATGGTCAGTGGGTAGATAGCGCTAAAACGCTAACGGTCACAAACCCTGTAGATCAGTCTGTGCTGGGAACTATTCCCAGCCTTTCGGTTGAACAGGTCAATGATGCGATCATTCAAGCCCATGAAGGGATGCTCAGTTGGAGTAAACTGACAGCAAAACAGCGTTCTATTATTCTACATCGTTGGTTTACTTTAATAGAAGCTAACGTTGATGATTTAGGTTTGCTGATGACTTTAGAGCAGGGTAAACCTTTCAATGAGGCGAAAGGTGAAATTCGCTATGCGGCTTCATTTATAGAATGGTTTGCCGAGGAGGGGAAACGAGTTTATGGCGAGACGATCCCACAAACGGTCACGAGCAATCGAATTTTAACTATCAAGCAGCCTATTGGTGTGTGTAGTGCTATCACTCCGTGGAACTTTCCTGCGGCGATGATCACGCGTAAAGCTGCGCCTGCACTGGCTGCGGGGTGTAGCATGCTTATCAAGCCTGCTAGCGAAACGCCGTTTACGGCATTAGCCCTCGCTGAATTAGCAGCACAAGCGGGGATCCCTGCTGGTGTTTTTAATGTTGTTACAGGGGAGTCTCGTGTTTTAGGCGAATTACTCACACGGCACCCGTTAATCAGTAAATTCTCTTTTACCGGTTCAACACAGGTTGGGCGCCAGCTGTATGAGCAGTGTGCATCAACCATTAAAAAGACGTCCTTAGAATTGGGTGGGAATGCGCCGTTTATTGTGTTTGATGATGCTGATATCGATAAAGCTGTCAGTAGCGCAATACAGGCTAAGTTCCGTAATGGTGGGCAAACATGTGTTTGTGTGAATCGTTTCTATATCCATGATGCGATTTACGAACAGTTTCTCACAAAGTTTGTCGCTAAAGTGAGCCAGTTACGTGTTGGTAATGGCCTAGATGAAGGCACTGATATCGGGCCTATGATTACATCTCGTGCTATTGAAGGCATGCATGCATTAGTCGACGACGCTATCGCAAAAGGCGCACGGAAACTGACATTAGGTAATGAAATTGCCGAACAAGGTCATTTTATTAACCCGAAAGTATTGGTGGATGTTGATGATTCTATGGATATTGTGCATGAGGAAATCTTTGGTCCTATTGCTGCCATGATCCGTTTTCATGATGAAGATGAAGTTATTCGTCGAGCGAATGCGACGATCTATGGCTTGGCTGCTTATTTCTTTTCAAAAGATATTGGTCGTGTCTATCGTGTCGCTGAAAAGCTACAAAGTGGCATGGTTGGGATTAACACTGGCATGATCTCGAATGAGGTTGCACCGTTTGGTGGTGTTAAGCAGTCAGGTTTAGGCAAGGAGGGTTCTCGCTATGGTATTGAGGATTATCTCACCGTGAAATATTTGTGTATTGATATTGCTTAGCCAGTAATTAAGTGAAAGAGGGAATTGTGATGAGCCAGCAAAAAATTGCCGTGACGGTTAGCCGCATAGAGCAGCTCACCCCAACCATTAAGCTGTTCGAATTTGCGGCAAAAGATAGCGTGTTCGAACCTTTTAGTGCGGGAAGCCATATCACAGTACATATGAATGAAGAAAAGGGGCTAAAGCGTGCTTATTCATTAATCAGTGATCCTAATAACCCGCATCACTACTGTATCTCAGTATTGCGTGATGAGAACTCGAAAGGGGGCTCGGCGTATATGCACGAGCAACTGTTTGAGGGGGATTCACTATATTTATCGCCCGCTGAAAATTATTTCTCACTGGTCGGTGACAGTTCCTGTAAACATATCTTAATTGCTGGTGGAATTGGTATTACCCCATTTTTATCCTATTTATATGAATTAGAAAAAATGGGACTGGATTTTGAATTGCATTACTGTTTTCGCGATCAAAAGACGGCGGCGTTTGTGGAACTGCTTCAACAACGCATTGGAGAACGTCTTTATCTTTATGATAACAGTCAGGGCAAGCGTTTATCAGTAGAACAGTTGGTACAAGCACAGCCTGAGAATAGCCATATTTATGTTTGTGGGCCTGAAACCTTGATTAATGCGGTCATTGAACACGGTTATGCGCATTTAGGTGAATCTAAAGTACATTTCGAAAACTTTGGTGAAGTCGCTAGTGAAGGTGATGCATTTGAAGTTTATTTTCAACGTTCTGGTTTTAGCTTGATGATTAACGAAGGGACGTCAATCTTACAGGCAATCGAGGCAGATAAACGCATTCAGGTAGAGTGTATGTGCCGTAATGGTGTATGTGGGACTTGCGAAACGGCTATTTTAGAAGGGGAAGCGGATCATCGGGACCATTATCTTGACGATGATGAACGCGCACAGCAAAAGACCATGATGTTATGCGTTTCTCGCGCTAAAACTAAACGGCTAGTGTTAGATTTATAAGCTTTTTATCGACTAGGCAGCCCCAACATGGGGCTGTTTTCTATTATTTGAGCTGGAACATCAGAAAAGGTTGTTGTTCATTATCCAGATGATAAGCGGCGCTGATATATTTTCCTTGAAAATGAATATGATCACTGCCTTTATGATAGATGCCTTCTAGCCATGATTTGTGATTGATGGCTAATTGATAGAGTAAGCGTTGTAGCTCTAAATAATCGATATCCGTATTCTGACTTTCAAGATTACTGGCTAATATTTCACCTGCTTTATCCGTAAAGACGACCAGATGGTCAAAGTGGGCCAATAGCACATCAAAATAGCATTTGATTTTACGTAATCTGAGTTCAGTATTTTTACGTTCGGTATTATCAAGACTAATACCAACTAATTTAGTGACTTTACCATTGGGGCCTTTCACACCCGTTGCGCGCGATGTGATCCAGCGATATTGATCATCCCATGCAATTTTAAAATCCATCTCATGAGCACCGCCCTCGCGAATAATTTTTGAGTAACCACTCACGAGTTTATCTTTTGATTCTTGGTTCATTAGTGCCCAAAAGTCATCATTGGTGGTGATTTTGATGCCATAAACATCTTCAACATTATCAGAATAATTGAGTTCGCCCGTCAGTAAGTCCCACTCCCAAGTGACAATTTCGGTGGATTCTTGAAGATGTACTTCATTGATATTACGTGCAATTGTAGGATGGCTTGCTGCCGGTGCGTGGTTGACATAACCATACTTGAGCCATATTTTATCGACATTCAGCAACTGAGCTAATTTTTCAAGGTTGTTCTCATCAATCATACCGCCTTTTGTCCATTTATTGACGGCTGTCCGAGAAACACCTAGTGTTTCAGCGGCTTTTAACTGGCTCATTTTTTGTTGTTTCAATAAGGCCAGCAAACGTTGTCCAAATGTTTGCGTGTCTGTCATCGGCTCATGTCCACCTTTTATTGATTCATTCATCCTGAAATTGACTCGGTAAATGCTTTGATAAATATTGTTCTAAATTTTCAATAAAAACCCGTAAATTGGCGTTATTTCGCACTGTTCGTGAATAAACCGCGTACACGTCGGCAGGCTGACTCCATTGAGGCAGTACACGGATTAATTGTTCATTTTGGAGCTCTGGTAAGACACTCCATAGAGAGCGTAATAAGATGCCTTCACCACCAATACACCACTGTTTTGCAACGTCACCATTATTCACCATCAGCTTACTATTCGGCGTTACTGTCATACTTTCTGTTTGATGTTGTAGTTTCCACTGAGAAGGTGCCTGATTGCGTTCTTTAATCGTAATACAAAAATGTTGTTTTTCTAATTCTTGAGGGTGATTTGGGCAACGATATTTTTTTAAATAAGAGGGGGCAGCACAAAGAATACGTGTGTTTTTCGCAATACGTTTCGCGATGAAATGTTCAGGAATGATGCCGCCAATACAGATATCCAAGTCAATGTTTTCACTAATTATATCAATAGAACGATCAGTTAATGTCAGATCGATACCCAATAAGGGATAGTGAGCGCGTAATGACAAAATAAACGGGTTTAGGTAGGCGCTACCAAATCCAGTGCTACAACTTACTCTTAATTCACCGCGGATCTCTTCTCGACAAGCTTTTAGTTCATTGTGCATGTCATTGAGTTCTTGTAGGAGTATTTCTCCACTTTTCAGGACAATGCGTCCTTCATGGGTTAAATTGATTGAGCGAGCCGCACGGAGAAATAAAGGGTGCCCTAGATTTTCTTCGAGTAATTTGATGCGTTTAGAGACATAAGCGGGTGAAACAAGCAGTTGTTCTGCGGCCCGTGAAAAACTCATCAACCGAGCGACGGTCACAAAAACTTTAATGTCTTCCAATGCAGGTAGCTTGTTCATAGTTTGTAAACCCAAAGATTACACTTCGACGCTATACTTTATCACAGCAACTCATAAACTGGTGATCTTACTCGCTGATAAAATCACTGTTGTGGGAGATTCGTGCCATGTCACAATTTAATATTGCGGTCATTCCTGGGGATGGAATTGGAACTGAAGTTATTCCTGAAGGATTAAAAGTATTAGAAGCGGCTGCCAGTAAGCATCAAATCTCATTTAACTTTACCCATTTCGACTGGTCTTGTGAAACCTATCATCGCACAGGGCGTATGATGCCTGAAGATGGTTTAGAGCAATTAAAAAAATTTGATGCTATTTTTCTAGGGGCTGTAGGCTTTCCGGGGGTGCCTGACCATATTTCACTTTGGGGATTGTTATTGCCTATTCGCCGCGCATTTAACCAGTACGTTAATTTACGCCCCGTACGCCTATTTGAAGGAATTCAGTCGCCTTTAGCGGGTAAAAAACCGGGTGATATCGATTTTTATGTGGTACGTGAAAACGTGGAAGGCGAATACTCCGCTATTGGGGGAATTCAATATGAAGGCACGGAAGATGAAGTCGTATCCCAGCAAAGTATTTTTACCCGTAAAGGCACTGACCGGATATTAAAATATGCCTTTGAACTGGCACAATCACGGGAGAAAAAGCATTTAAGCTCAGCGACTAAGTCAAACGGTTTGTTTCACTCCATGCCGTATTGGGATAGTCGTTTCGCTGCGATGTCAAAACACTATCCTGACGTTAAAGTCGATCAGTTTCATATTGATATTTTTGCCGCGAATTTGGTGAGGATGCCTGAATTTTACGATGTGGTGGTTGGTTCCAACTTGTTTGGGGATATTTTGTCTGACTTAGGACCTGCTTGCACTGGCACAATTGCTATTGCACCTTCGGCGAATATTAACCCTGAAAAACTGTTCCCATCAATGTTTGAACCTGTTCATGGCTCAGCGCCGGATATTGCGGGTAAAAATATTGCTAATCCTATCGGGACGATTTGGGCCGCGGCGATGATGATGCAACATTTGGACTGCCCACACATGCACGATACCATCATGCATGCAGTGGAAACAGTGATAAAAGAGCGTCGCCATTTAACTCGAGATATGGGCGGTAGCGCGAGTACGCAACAACTCGGGCAAGCCATCGCTGAAATGATTTTAGCGAATTAGCCTTATCCTTATAATGTGGCTGAGCGTTATCGCACTATCTTGTTTACACCTGTTCACGTCAGCCTAGGGATTTGCCAACCTAGGTTGATGATGTCAGGCTTTGATTGTTTATAACCCCAAGATCTGAGAAAATAGCCGCCAATTTCGATTAACAAGACGGATTTGCTGAGCTAAGAGCCACCTATTGCCTCTCCTAATGCATGTACAAATCTGTATTCAGACAAAAAAGAACGGTTAAATGGCAGATCAGAATTTTCTACATGAAGTCAACGCGCGCAGGACATTTGCAATTATTTCCCACCCTGATGCCGCCCAGCCTTTCAACGCTTAAAATCACCTTTCATTGCACACCACAATCACATCTCTACGTACTGAATTTAAAGGCTTTTTGTCTTTTTCTCGTTTATTTGCTTTTCAATGATGTTCAAACGTAACCTCGGAAAGTGTGTACAAACTTGAGTACAAATTCCGTTTTAGAGGCCTTTGGCGAAAATTCCATGACACAAACCTGTCTGTAGGCCTTGTGGTTACTGGGTTTGACGTAAAAAGTACTACCGTTAAAAAGAGTCTCTTTTTTGGTAAATGTTTTCTTCTGTACCAAATTACAAAATTTAATGAGGGAGTTTATTGTTGGTGTAATTTTTGCTTTAGTGTTTGTTTTTGAAGATGCTTGAAGCGAACCAATACGGTTATTTCTAATTGAGATATCAGACTTACCTTCAAATTTAGTTGCTGTGTACACCATCATTTTGCACTTGTTTTTCGACTTGTGTGTACAAAATTTCCTGTAACTGTGTACAAACTTCCTCTTTGTTGCACTTATCTTCTGGCGATTTGACGCGAGTTCTTCTGTAGCCCTTGCTGTATAAGGGCTGAGCGACAAAAGTACTTAGGGAGTTTGATGCGTCAGTTCGCGATTATCAGGGAGAGTATCGCTCTTTTGTCGATGACAAAAATCTCCTTCTACTTATATGTAATTATGTATCAGGTCATGGCTTTTGATATGTAATGGCTAATCAAATTTGTGTTATTTGAGTTGCTGTGATATGTTTTTGTATATAATTATTCTTAAGTGATGCATTAAGGCGTATCGAAATGAGCTATGTAACAGAGCAGATACTAGAAAGTCTTCGAGAAGCTCGGGTACGAAAGGGGTTTAGCCAGAGAGAGTTAAGTGCTCGTTCGGGTGTGCCTCAAAGCCATATTTCGAAAATCGAGTCTGGCAGTGTTGATTTAAGAATATCCAGTTTGATTGCACTTGCCCGTGTACTAGACCTAGAGCTATTGGTTGCACCTAAAAAGTCTGTACCTGCCATCAAGTCGATCATTCGAAGTGGCCAAGGTATTAACGGCATCAGCGATGAGGGTGAGCCAATGTCGCCCGCGTATCAGTTAGAGGAAGACGACGATGACTAACCATGTCTCTACGCTCAACGTGTTGCTCTATGGTGAACCGATCGCAACGATTACCAACGTGGGTAATGACAGAACACTTTTTGCCTTTATGGATTCGTACATTAATGACGAATCGCGGCCTGTGTTAGGGCTTGGCTTTAAAGATTCGCTCGGTGGCCTGCTGACTAGCTTCAAACCTACCCAAACTAAGTTAACCCCGTTTTTCTCCAACCTTTTACCAGAAGAAACCATGCGTAATTACCTGGCTGAGCGTGCTGGTGTGAACCCAGCACGGGAGTTTTTTCTATTGTGGGTGCTAGGGCAGGATTTAGCTGGCGCGATCACGGTTGAACCGGCGGATGGTGAAGCGCTGCCACCTAATGTGCATCAAGGCATTGACGATGAAACGAAAATTGAAGCGCCGATGCGCTTCTCATTGGCGGGTGTGCAGTTGAAGTTTTCAGCCGTGCAACAGGCTAACGGCGGCTTGACCATTCCAGCAACTGGTAAAGGTGGCTCTTGGATTGTGAAGTTGCCGTCATCTCGATTTGACGCTGTGCCAGAAAATGAATATTCGATGATGGAACTGGCTCGCATGTTGGGGATGGATGTGCCAGAAACGCAGCTACTCCCGATTAACCAGATTGCTAATATTCCAGCAGGCATTGGCAAATATGGTGACAGTGCGTTTGTGATCAAGCGCTTTGATCGTGTTGATGGCCAAGCGATACACATTGAGGATTTTGCGCAAGTGTTTGGCGTCTATCCTCAAGATAAATACAAAAAAGCCAGTATGCGCAATATTGCTCAGGTTATCGGCATTGAAGGTAAAGACGAAGACATTGCAGAATTTACTCGCCGATTGGTGTTCAACACGCTAATTGGCAATGCCGATATGCATTTGAAGAATTGGTCTGTGATTTACAAAGATAAGCGCACTGCGTCTATTGCACCTGCTTATGACTTTGTTTCAACCATTCCTTATATCCCCGATGATAGTGCATCGCTGAAGGTGAGCCGTAGCAAGAAATTCAGCGATTTCACGCTGGATGAGATATCACACTTAGCGGCTAAAGCCATGTTGCCAGAAAAATTGGTGTTAGATACAGCCAAACAAACCGTAGCAGGCTTCCATGAGGTATGGGCGAAAGAAAAAGCGCATTTACCCCTTACTAAGTCAGTCATTGAAGCCATTGAAATGCACTTACGAAGCATACCGCTACGCTGAATACCTAGTAGCTAGAGCGTGCATATCGATAAAGATGGTTTAACTTAATGCGATTTTACGGCGCTTTTCGCCGTAAACTGGAAATTTGGTAAACTGCACAATGATACCGGTGTCATGATAAGGCTGATCTTCTGAACAAATCATGCATCTTTCTGACCATCAACTAGTGATGAATCAGGCGATGATAGCTTAACATTGATTTTCAGGAGAATGCAGATGACAGCAGTAGCGCACCAAGTAACCCCTTTTCTAACGTCTTACGAAGTTATGGCTCGTTACCACATTAGCTATACGACTCTCTGGCGAAGAATAAAAGATGGCAGCTTGCCGCAACCTCGCATCAACCGAAATACACGAAACAAGCTGTGGCACATTGAAGACTTGGAGGAGTATGAGAAGAAAGAGGACTGAGCCTCTTTCTTTTATTTTACTGTCCGAAACGCCAGTTGAATGGAAAGCCTGTCGGCTCGATGATGGTTTCTAGCTGTTGATACCAAACGTCGTAAGCATGACGCATTTCATCCAGGTACTGATATTGGTTGTAGATAGCATCCAACCCTTTTTTGCTGTGGCCAATCATCAACTCGGCAACTTCTTGCGTGGTGATGGCTGACATTCGCGTTCGCATCGTTCTGCGAAGATCATGCATAGACCAATGTTCCATCTCAACACCAAGCGATCTGCGAGCCCAGATTTTCACATTATTAGGAATAGTGGTATCAAAGCCATTTGTGGCAAGCTCTTCTTGTCCGTTCGCGGGAAACAAGTAGGTTGATTTGCTCATCTGCATCGCCAGTTCAATCAGCTCAATAGCTGGCTTAATCAATGGCCGCATGATCGGCGCTCCAATTTTCTCACCTTGTTTGCGGATCTCTATGGGCACTGTCCACATTGCAGATTGCAAGTCAAAGTGATGCTTTTCAGCTTGAATGAGTTCTCCCTTACGGCCTCCCAATAACAGAAGCAATTTTATGTAGATGCGATTCTTCTCAGTGATTTTTGACTCATGCAAATAGCGCCAAAGTATCCTGATCTCGTTGTCATTTAGCACCCGAGTTCGTTTGCCTTTCTTACCGCCAACCTTCTTTGCTGTGATCCCAGCAGCAGCGTTAATTTCCAAGATTTGTTCATCAATCAGCCAGTCATAGAATTTATGCAGTACAGACACTAGGCGCTCTGTGTTTGACGGAGACGACTCTGAAACCTCACGAAGACAGTTTCTTAAGGACAATTCATTGATGTCAGTTAATGGGTACTTGCCAAGTCTGGGCAGCAAATATATTTCACTGCTACGTTTTTGGAAGTGCCACGTTTTCTCCTTTAATCCTTGCTTACCGGCAGAGTCTATCCAGTCTCGAAAAATCGATTCGAAGCTTTGGTTGGCAGAATACTTAGCCCGTTCCTGCTGAAGGTAGAGCTTAGGGTTTCGGCCTTGATCAAGTACAGCCCTTAACCTATCCAGCTCATTCCTAGCTTCAGCAAGCTTCATAAGTGGGTAAGTACCTATGTCTACCCGCTGTTGCTTGCCATCGAAACGATAACGAAACTGAAAAACAATTTTGCCCTTGGGCGATACCCGAGCACTTAGCCCATCTCGGTCGGCTTTTACTACGGTTTCTTTTGCTTCTTTATTTAACCTGGCATCGAGCCAGCTAACTGATAACGCCATGTTATAAGCCCAGCCCTAGTTTTGATTTTAATGATTGTTTACGTGATTCTGCTTTGGGTTCTGGCGCTGTACTGACAGAAGTAATTTCACCATCTGGTGCATGGCCATCCACCGGTGCAGATGTCGTTGATATATTGGGTTGGCTCATGTGAATTAACCCAAAGGTGGCCAGCATCCGCAGACGCTCAGCGCGTTCCCGTGGCGGCGTCTTTTCCAATTCTTTGAGTAGTTCAGGGTGGCTCCCTGGGGGAATGTTGACGACAACTCTCATAATCAGGCCCCATAAAACCAGAAGCCTCGGACGTTCGCCAAAACAGACTGTTCCGGCACGATGATTTTGCTTCGTGAAAAAATCTCCTTGGCCGCTTCCTTATAAGCCAAGGCTCCACCTCCGGCGATCAATACCAAGTCCGCATTGATGCTTTCGTCGCGCATAGATTGGCGCATGGCTGTAAGAGCAACAGGCGCTACCTTTTTCATGGCAGCATTCAGATAAGGTGAAATATCGACTTTTTCTCCAAATAGCAGGACCTGCAAGTCGCCTGTTCTCATGGCTTTTTCAAGTCGATCCATACCTACTTTGGCACCGTGATCTTCTGAAATCAGCTTATCAATGGTTTCCAGTAGCACGGACATTGCCTGAAGGCTGGTTCCTGAAGAGCTGTAGCGAATTTCTCCGGCCTCAAGAGCAACCCAATCAACAGAAAAGAAGCCGGGGTCTATGACGACGACGCGACCTTCTTCAATCAAGCCCAAATCACCACCTGTTTGAACCAGATCCATATAGGCACCGGCAGGCTGCGGCAGCACTTTGACGTCATGAACGGTGATGCTGCGCTTTGGCGTCACTTGATGGACACCTTTTAAACGCTGTACAAGGTCAGACTTACGTTGTGGTTCATGAAACTGGGAAACCGGTAATCCAGTGACAACCAAATCGATGGACTCAGTTTCAGCCATTAACAAGGCGGCATGAAAAAGCGCCTTATAGGTTTTTGTGGTGGGATATTCTGGGTGAAGTTCCCGTTCCCAACCTTGAAGGCGTCCAGCAGGCACACCAGCGGCCCAACGCTCATTATCGACAGAGACATACAAACAAGTTTCATCATCGCCTCCACCGATACGCTCCGGCATACGATCCGCTGGACCGGCACCCGCAGGTAGAATAATGGTTTTCGGTTCACTACCTGATTGGCCAATTGCCAGCTTCAGGTTTGAGTAACCGATATCTACGCCTAGTACAAACATACTTATCTCCTGTGCACTCAAAGTGCTCTAACGGTTTTCAATCAACCGCGCTGTTCACGCTTGGGCATTTCCAAGTGCTCTGGCGGTTCACTCAAATGTCATTATCAGGATTCGGTGCACTGGCGGTGGGCAGAAAGGTGACAAATCCTTTCATCTATCTGCCTATTGCATTTTCGCAAAAGTATGAGAATAGGCTCTGTTTGGCGGTGGATGACTGAGCCAAAAAAATCGAGACGCCAAACGTCGTTTGCATTCTGGCCTGAACTCGCCAAACGGTTTGTATCTTCATGGCGATACGTCTTTTCAGGCATTTATATGTGAAATCGGGCTGTATCCCTTGTCAGGTATGGGATTGCGCGAGTTGATTTATATCGAGACGCCAAACAGTGATTGTTACGGCAGTTTTACGTTTGGCGTTTCGATCCAAAAGCCAAACGGATAGTAGTTTTGGCTTTTGGGGTTAATTGGATGGGGAAATTGGTTTGGTAGAAATCGTCAATGAACAATGGAAATCAGAAGTATCAAATTTATTGCAGCAAGAAACGGACAGGCTAAAAGCGCTGGCAAGAGCTGAAGTTGATGACTTTTGGGTTACCCATTACAAGGTTCGTGAGAATGAGCCCTTTAAAGACTGGGGGCTGCTTGGTGTCCGTATCAGAGACTTTAAGTATGGCTTTGGCATAGAGTGGTACATCAACAGCTTTCACGGTCAACGAGGTAAGCGCGTAGTCTTTAGTAAAGGACTGCGTATCTCAAAGACGAAGCTGAGATACTCATTTTTGGACTGCCAAGGTTTGGCCAAAGAATGGGAGTTAGCGCTGGCTATGGAGAAAGAGGAATTTTTCAGTGATATTCGACGCCAGGTTGATAAGCTCAACATGCTGCGTCGCAGAGTGAATGCCTACTGAGTTAACTGCGCTACTTAACTCGCGGTAATTGGTCCCAGCGTGTTGTATAAGCGGGAGATAAATGCTCTCGCTTCATCGACCAATCTTTCTTCGTACCTTGTCCAGCAAAGAAAACCTTTCCGGCACCGCTTTGGTTAATGGTGTCCAATACAGACATTAACTGCTGGCTATTAGAGCGGGTCGATACGTCATCGAATAGTCCTGGTTGAAACATACCAGGATCGTAAAAGTCAGACAGCATGACGCCCGCTTTGGCATAACGAAAACCATCCTTCCAAATCCGCTTGAGTAAGTGATTGGCCAGCTCGATAAAGTCCCGCGTATCGCAACTGGGGATCAGCAACTCACCCGATGCAGAGTTGCTGTACTGCGGCTCGTTGTCCTTAAAGGGGCTGGTACGTATAAACACGGTCATCACTTTGGCTTGCTGCTGTTCTTTGCGAAGCTTCTCCGTGGCGCGGGTTGCGTATTCGCATATGGCTTCACGTAAGAATTCAAAGTGCGTCACTTTTACGCCAAATGAACGGCTACAGACAATTTGTTTCTTAGTTGGCGGGATCTCTTCAAGTTCAATGCACGACTCACCATTGAGCTCTCTGACGGTTCTCTCTAAAACCACCGAAAACTGGTCTCTGATGGCTCTAGGTGAGGCATTGGCTAGGTCTAAGGCTGTAGTGATACCCAACGCATTTAATCGCTTAGAAAGCCGCCTACCAACGCCCCAAACATCATCAACCGGGACTAATGCGAGCAATCGACGTTGCCGATCTGGATTGGTCAGGTCTACAACCCCTTGAGTAGCGGGATATTTCTTAGCGGCATGGTTAGCCAGCTTGGCGAGTGTTTTAGTCGGTGCAATGCCTACACAGACGCTGATCCCAATCCAGTGACCTATGCGCTCTCGCACTTGTTGTCCGAACTCGACAAGAGATATGGCAGACTCAATACCGGTTAAGTCCAAAAACGCTTCGTCAATCGAGTAAACCTCTACTCGTGGTGCCATCTCTTCCAAAGTGCGCATCACTCGACTGCTCAAATCTGCGTACAGCGCATAGTTGGACGAGAATGCCAAAATACCATGGCGCTGCATTTCAGCTTTGATCTGAAAGACGGGTACGCCCATTTTAATACCGAGTGACTTAGCTTCACGTGACCGTGCAACCACGCAGCCGTCGTTATTGGACAGCACCACAACCGGTGTATCTTTTAAATCAGGACGAAACAGCTTCTCACAACTGGCGTAAAAGTTGTTGCAGTCCACCAAGGCAAATACAGGCATGGGATCGTCACGACTTACGGCGCATGTTTCGCACCACATTGGTGACCACACCAAATATCTCTAACTCTGTCCCTTCAGGAATATGAATGGGCTCATACGCCTGGTTTCTTGGGATCAGCTTTACGCACGGCCTTAGTTGAAGTTCCTTTACCGTGAGTTCACCATGGATTCCCGCGATGACAATGTCACCGTGTTCTGCTTGGACAGAGCGATCAACCACCAAAATATCATCTGGGTGAATCCCAGCATCAATCATTGAATCACCTTCAACACGCACAAAGAATGTTGCAGCTGGTCGCTTGATGCACAGCTCGTTGAGGTCGAGCGTTTGCTCAACATAATCCTGCGCTGGTGAGGGAAAACCAGCAGAAACACGTTCCATGAACAATGGAATACGAAGGCGCTTGGCTTTGATGAAGGCAAGTACGCCGCTACGGCCTATCAGCGAGACACTCATGACGAACCTCGAAAAAATAGAATTAATACTGTTTGTTTATACAGTATCTAATGCTATGCTGATTTCTACAAGTAAAATTGTAGGTAAAACTGGTGTTGTTCGAGTAAGACGCTGTGTTGTCGGTGATTTATTTTTTGTGTTGAAAAACTAGATGTGGGGATAGCTCGCCCTCGTCAAAGCCTGCAAGGCTTGGACAATACTGCTTCTGCCTACTGCTCTTGTTTCTGTTACTGATCCTGTTACTGCTACTGGTTAACGCATGGGTCAAGTAACCGTCAGACAAGGCTTGTTGAACCCTTTGCAAAGGGTTTAAAAACAGTTAGTAAAATTCTGCTTCGTATTGAATTTACTGGCTTAAAGCGAAGTCAGGAGCATCTTTAAAATGCTCAGTCGAACTCAGTTCAAGCCTTTTTCAACCGTTTGAAAAGGGGTTGGCTAAGCCATACGTAAAGGGTATCGGTAAGGGTTACCTAAACGGTTTGGCTAAGGCTTTCTGAAAGGCTTAGCCAAAGCCTTCATACATGGGTTCACCCAGTAGAAAGATTAAAAAAACGCTGAGGTATCCAAGGTGCATTTTGTACAACCTGTGGCACAGTGAAATAACCCAAAGCGAACAACAGAATTGAAGAGGAACCATCAATGACAAGAGCCCCTGCGCCATTTCCGCTAGAGCGCCTCGCGGATATCCCAGAAAGACCAGAAGATTTTAGATTGCTGGAACGCATTCCTTTAACGCGTGAGCCGCAGTCCTGGCCACTTGAACTTTCTCCTATGGTCGGTGATGAACAGCCGATGGTGCTGCTCGATACAGAGACAACCGGACTGTCTGCCGATGACGAGTCCATTATTGAGCTTGGTATGGTTAAGGTGCTTTACAGCCCCTCTGCTCAGCGGATTGTGTCGATTGTTGATGTGATCAGCCTGTATGAAGATCCCGGCAAGCCAATCCCCGAGCTGATTACCGAATTAACCGGTATCACTGATGAGATGGTGCAAGGCCAGCGCATTGATGATGCTCTGGTAGCGAGTTGGTTATCCGATGATCCGCTGGTGGTTGCACACAATGCGCAGTTTGATCGTCCTTTCTTTGAAAAGCGGTTTGCCGCATTAGGCCATCTATCTTGGGCCTGTTCAGCTAGCGGCATAGATTGGAAAGCACTGGGCTTTGAAAGTCGGAAACTTGAGTACCTGCTGCTTCGCTTAGGTTGGTTCTATGAAGGACACCGAGCTGCAACCGATTGTTTGGCGATGGCCTGGTTGTTTCAATTGTTGCCCGAGTCCGTTGCAAACTTGTTGTCTGAAGCAGACAGGCGAACTGTGTTAGTTCGTGCGTTTGGTGCGCCGTTTGACGTAAAGGACTATTTAAAAGAGCGTGGTTACCGCTGGCATGACGGTGTTAAAGGTGCCAACAAACATTGGTGGCGCGAAATCAGCGAAGACGAGTTGCCGCAGGAACAAACTTACCTGGATGATTTGTATCATCGTGGCTCAGAACATGCCCACTATGACTACAAAGATGCCCGCAATCGATTTAAAGCTTTGTCATAGCCCCTTGCATATTTGAAAACCTCTGGAAAATGGAAAGTGAACTTATGGTTTAACCAACAAGAGGAATCTTTCCATGTACCAAGACACCTACATTGAATACTGGGGCGAAATCTTCGTCTCTGCCCGCATCATTGAATTTGGCATCACGTTCGAGCGCTTTCTTAAAGATCCATGGAAGCATTTGATGTCCTGTGGCCAAGAGTCTGCCCCAGACGCGATTGCTGAAGGGATGCTCCCATTGCTACCAGCCCAGGCAGAAGTTGCTAGGCGTGTTCGAGAGAATGAATTGCGTCAGTTGGCATTCCAGCGTGAGCTTCTATCAAGGCCAGAAAAGAAACATTCGAACAATATCAAGCCAATTTTTATAGCCAACAAGACGACTTGTTGATACTATGAAACCTAATGAAAAACAGTAGGTTGCTTGATGGCATTCAATCGATGGCTTCCTAGTTTTAGATGATTAGGGCTTGTCCCAAATGGATTGAGAGGTTGACAGTGCAAGACAACACTGGACTTGAAGAGCTTAGCCAAGCACAGAGAGAACGACTCGCTCATATTGATTTCACTTTGTTATTTAAAGGTGAAGCTGGGCGGAGTTATTTAACCGAGCGCTTTAGCGTAGCGCCGTCTGTGGCAACACAAGATTTTGCGCGGTACAAAGCGTTGGCTCCTAACAACGTTATGTATGACGAAAAGCGCAGAGTGCACTTGAAGACGAGCACATTCCAGCCGTTGTTTGATTATGACATTGTTCGAACGCTTGCGACGATAAGCCAAGGGTTCGGTGATGGCTTTCTTGGCAAGGTTAGGCCACCTATGGCTTGTGAAGCACCATTTCATCTCAATAAGCCGAAATTGGAAGTGGTAGCGGCGGTTAGTGAAGCCATACATAAACGCGCGGTGATTAATATTGAGTACACCTCATTGTCGAGTGGTCATGGGAGCAGGCAAATAGTTCCTCATACCTTGATTGACAATGGCTTGAGATGGCATGTCCGAGCATTCGATAGAAAGCATAGAGAATTTAGGGATTTTGTGTTAACCAGAATAAGTGAAGTTGAGTTGTTAGAAGATGAGGTTAACGACGAAGTTGAGACTCTTCAGTGGGATAAGCAATGGAACCGAATCGTTGAACTAGAGCTGATACCTCATCCAAAACTAGCACATCCAGAAGCTGTATTGATAGACTACGCAATGGAAAACAATAGGTTGCGTGTAGAGATAAGAGCTGCGTTCGCTGGATATTTACTGCGTTTATGGAATATCGATTGTTCAAAGAATAGCAAGAGCAATGGGCGAGAGTTCCATTTAGCACTTAAAAATCCAGAAGCACTATACGGCGTTGACAATGCTGCACTCGCTCCTGGATATAGCGAATCGTGAGATGAATTTATGAATATAAAAGAATATTTAGGCGATCTTATCGGAAGCAGTTTATTGATAACTGAATCTAGAATAATCGCAGAATCGCTACTGAAAAAACTTCCAGAAGATGAGTGGAAGTCGCTGATCGTTGAGCAAAATGTTCTTCAGAAAAAATCCGGTCAGACGGCTATTCGTTATGCCAGAACAATCCGTTGGCGTATTGAAGGCCTGGGTGATGAGTTTATGACTGATCTTTTAACCGCGAGTGAACGTGCCTATGTCCAAATGCTGATGATGTCATTACTCATTCATTCTCCGGTTGTCGCTGATTTTATGCGACATACCTTAGCCGAGGCTCGTCGCACCTATAAACCCGCTTTAACCGCTGATGCATGGTCTGAGTTTTATGACACGAGAGTGCGGGCATATGCCGAACTTGGCGGTTTTTCTGACTCAACTGTCAAAAAAATGGGTAACAACGCAATTAAGGCATTGGTTGATAGTGGCTACCTGAGTGATAGCAGGACAAAGAAAATACAACCTGTTTACCTAATGCCAGAAGTTAAAGACTGGTTAGTTCGTCTGGGCCGGGAAGATTTGATTGAGGTCATGGAGTGCACAATATGAAGGCTCTCCAGACCAGGCTTGATCTTATACAGGAACGAATTGAAAGCCCTAAGTTTTTGAAAAACGATGGCTTGGGCAATGAAATTGGATTTTGGGTATTTGACTATCCAGCCAAGTATGAACTGCTTGTACGAGAGCACCTTAAGCACGTTGACGAAAAACTCAACAAGCGTGGTTACCGCTTTGTCCATCTCAATATTTTTGAAGTCTTGATAGATATGCTTGAGGAGCGAGGCCTTTTCGACCGAGCTTGCCAGCGTGAATTGCAAGTCGGTGTTGATGGTCTTCGAAAAACACTAGCCGGGCCTCTGAGCCAAGAGAAAGTGGCAAGGTATATCGCGGACAAATATAAGCCATCAGAACTTGAGTTTGTGTTGCTGTCAGGCTTAGGCAGTGCGTGGCCTCTTGTCCGAGGACATGAGTTACTTAGTGCTCTGCAAGACGTGATGGGGAGCACGCCATTAGTGCTTTTCTATCCGGGTGAATATAGCGGAAGGGATTTGCATCCTTTTGGCATGATCGAATCTAAAAACTACTATCGCGCCTTCAAACTTGTGCCTGAAGACGGTAAAAAAATTTAAGAGCAGGGAGCCTCCCGAATGAAAATTGAACAGATTTTTTCCAAGAAGTTGACGCGTGACATTAATGGCGTTGTTAAAGCGGAACAAAAAGACAATGACAGTGTGTATGTCGAGCTTGATGAGTATGTTGTTACCCGAGAGTTAGATAGACACTTTCGTGCATTTTTTGAGGCTTACGTCCCATCAGTGACGCAAAGCCACGGTGATATGTCAGGTAAAATTGGTGTGTGGATTTCTGGCTTCTTTGGCTCGGGTAAATCGCACTTCCTGAAAATTTTATCTTATTTGCTTGAGAATAAATCTGTTGAAAAAGATGGCCAAGGCCGACAAGCGTTTGAGTTTTTCAAAGACAAAATCAACGACGCCATGCTGTTGGCGGACATCCAAAAAGCGGTTACCAAAGACACTGATGTTATTCTTTTTAACATCGATTCGCGAGCCAATACGGACGACCGAGAAAATGCCATTCTTAAGGTTTTCCTCAAAGTCTTTAATGAGCGTGTAGGATACTGCGCTGACTTTCCTCATATTGCGCACTTAGAACGCGAGCTTGATAAACGTAATCAATACGCATCTTTCAAGGACAAATTTGCTGAGTTGACTCAATCAACTTGGGAAAAGGAGCGTGACGCCTATGACTTCTATCGAGACGAACTTTCAGAAGCACTCGCTCATGCCAGTGAGCAATCATTAGAGTCTGCCAAAGCGTGGGTTGAGCAGGTTGAAAACAATTTCCCGCTAGATATCCGAAACTTCTGTAAGTGGGTTAATGAATACTTAGATCGCACTGGGGATCGTAACCTTCTTTTCTTAGTCGATGAAGTCGGTCAGTTTATCGGTAAGAACACACAAATGATGTTGAAGCTTCAGACCATTACTGAAGATCTTGGCACATATTGTGGTGGCAGAGCTTGGGTCGTTGTTACCTCTCAGGCAGACATTGATGCTGCCATTGGTGGTATGGATAAGAGTGATGGCGAGGACTTCTCTAAAATTCAAGGGCGTTTTAGTACCCGCTTACAGCTGTCGAGCTCGAATACCTCGGAAGTTATTCAAAAGCGATTGTTGTCCAAAACGGAAGAAGCTCGTACATACCTCATCGATGTCTTTGCTGAAAAGGGCGACATTCTTCGTAACCAGCTGACATTTGATAAAACGACAACCGCGTCTCTAAAGGGCTACACCGACGCTCCGTCTTTCGTGGACAACTATCCGTTTGTGCCTTACCACTACACGCTGGTTCAAAAAGTGTTTGAGTCAATTCGAACAAAAGGCGCGACGGGTAAGCACTTAGCCATGGGTGAGCGTTCATTACTTGATGCTTTCCAATCAGCTGCAAAACAGATGAAGGACTCTGGCCTTGATGTGTTAATCCCGTTTTATAGTTTCTATGCACCGATTGAAAGCTTTTTGGAGCCAGCGGTTAAGCGAACGATTGACCAAGCCTGTGAGTTGGATTCCTTAACAGAATTCGATGGCAAGATCCTAAAAACGCTTTTCTTGATCCGTTATGTGGACGTTGTCAAAAGCACACTAGACAACCTTGTGACGCTGTCAATTGATCGAATCGATGCCGATAAAATTGCGCTGCGTAAACAAATTGAAGAGAGCTTGAATCGTCTTGAACGCCAATTGCTGATTGCGCGTAATGGTGATGAGTTTATCTTCCTGACCAACGAAGAAAAAGAGATCGAAAACGAGATCCGTCACACTGACGTTGAAATGTCAGAGGTCTCGAGCAAGCTTTCAGCCATCGTATTTGACGGTATTTTGAAAGGTAATCGTACCTATCGATACCCGATTAATAAGCAAGACTTTGCGGTGAGCCGTTTTTGCAATGGTCATCCAAAAGATGGCACCACGCTGGAAGACCTAGTCATTAAAGTCATTTCACCTTTGGATTCGCACTTTGAAAATTACGCCCACGATCAAGCGTGCCTCAATCATACGCTTGAGGCTGATGGGTGCGTGCTCGTCAAGCTGGGCGAACATAAGCGTCTTTGGGATGAGCTGACAACCTTTATAAAAACTGACCGATTCTTAAAACAAAATTCAGGACAGCGACCAGAGCAAGAACACCTTCTCCGCGAAAAGCAGATGGAAAATATGGAGCGTGAAAAACGCTTAAGAACGGATTTTGAAGCTTTGTTTGCCGAGGCTGACGTTTACGCGATCGGCACAAAACTGCCGAAGAAATCAGCAACGCCAAGTGCCATCGTCGAAGAAGCATACAAATACGTTATCGAAAATACCTTCGCTAAATTGAACATGCTCAAGGCAACGCCTGGTGAAGTTTTGCGTGAGCTACAGGCCGTTCTTGTTGCTGATGATATTGCTCAGATTGGACTGGATCTTCAAGCGGATGAATGTAACCCAGAAGCTACGCGTGAGGTTGAGCAGTACGTAACGCTAAAAGTCGAGCGTAATGAGCCTGTTTACTTACGTGACATCGTTGCCCACTTCGGCAAGCGCCCGTATGGCTGGCCAGCCAATGAAATCTTATTGCTCACTGCAAGGCTGGGCTTGGCTGGAAAGTTATCTTTTAGTACCCAAGGCACAGATCTGGCGTTGAAAAAAGCTTACGAGCCGTTTACCAGCGTGCGTAAACGCGGTGAGATCCGTGTACATAAAATCAGGCAACATGACGAGCGCCAAATCAAAAAGGCTGCTGGTCTTGTTAAAGAGATCTTTTCAAAAACCTTTACCGGCTCTGGTGAAAAGGAGCTCTACGAATTAGTGCGCGATGAATTACTGGCTTGGAATGAAAAGCTTAAATCATTCAGAACCAAGTCACAGACAGGCCATTTCCCAGGTAAATCTCAAATTGACGAGGGTCTTGCATTGGTCGCGGGTATTCTTGAGCAAACTTCAAGCTTCGCCCTTATCACCCGATTCTTAGAAGACGCTGATGCCCTTGAAGAGTTTGCTGAGGACTTTGAGGATCTTGATGACTTCTACAATAGCCAATTTCAAACTTGGCAAGCCCTTGCTGGCGCATTGAACGAGAAGTTTAAGGCCAATAGACCTGCGTTAGAAAAAGACAGTGAAGCATTAAAAGCGCTCACTGAATTAGAACGCATTTACAATATGCCCTCACCGTATGAGCAGCTGCGCCACATTAATCCGCTTATCGAGCAGGTGGCAAAAGTTAACTCAACATTGGTTGAAGAAAAACGCACTCATGCCTTAGAGCGTGTTGATCTGCGCATCGGACGTGTAAAAGAAGCGCTAGCTGAAGCTCATGCACCGTCTGAATTACAGAACCAAGCACTGCGCCCGTTACAAATGTGCAGACAGCGCATTGAAGCAACCTCTTCAATACCACAAATTATCAGTGAGCAAACTGAAGCGGAAGGTTACGAGGACGAAGCTTATGAGTTGCTGAATGGCTTTATCGAAGATCAACGCAAAAAAGCTGAAGCTGAGCGAAGACGTCGTGAACTCGAACAGCAGACACGCGAAGAGGAAGCAGCGAAAGCCGGTAAAGCAGCTCCAGCACCTGAGCCAGCCTCTGAACCAGTGCAGCCACAGCCGGTTGCAAAACGTACCGTAACGATTAACTCAACCGATGCCATGGCTAAGTCAGTAACAACCGGATTCATTGAAAGTGAAGCCGAAGTTGATGCCTATCTTGCCGCTTTAAGAGAGCAGCTGATTGCTGCGGTCAAAGCTGGCGACCGAGTAAGAATTAAGTAAGAGGCAACGGATAGCTATGTATCAAGCGGGTGGAACAATAAGATCATTACTCGACAAGGTTGCTGAGCAGGAATACCTGTTACCGGCCATCCAGCGAGAAGAACCGCATTACAACCCGCAAGCAGCGTAGAGACAGAATAAGAGGCACAAGATCATATGAATACGAACAACATTAAAAAATACGCACCAAAAGCGCGCCGCGAATTTATGGATGCGGTAGCGAAACGATTAAATACCTTTGGTATCACCGCGAATAAAAAGGGCGAGCTACAAATTACAGAAGCGAATCTACAAGGTTCTGTGCTTCAAATCGCCGGTAACAGTTTTGACGGTAAACTGGCGGAGCCCAGAAAACGCATAGTGGCCAGAAGCCAGAAACTTGGATATGCACAACTTATTGAACAAGTAGCTTATACCTGGTTCAACCGTCTGTGTGCTATTCGCTATATGGAAATCCATGACTATCTAGGCCACGGTTTCCGTGTTTTGTCGCACCCAGACAACCCTAAAGGCTTTGAAATTATCGACCATGCGCAAGATGCTGCGGATGAACTCGGGTTAGATAGAGCTCGCATTATCGAACTCAAGCTTGCGGGCAACAAAGACGAAGAGCTGTATCGTGAACTGCTGTTGGGCCAGTGCCATAAGCTTCATGAGGCGATGCCTTTCTTATTTGATGCATTGGATGATGAAACAGAGCTTCTGCTACCAGATAACCTAATGCGTACCGACTCCATTCTGCGTGGATTGGTAGACGGCATCCCTGAAGAGGACTGGCAACAAGTCGAAGTGATTGGCTGGCTATACCAATTCTACATTTCTGAAAAGAAAGATCAGGTAATGGGTAAGGTGGTCAAAAGTGAAGACATCCCTGCCGCTACTCAGCTATTTACACCTAACTGGATTGTAAAGTACCTGGTACAAAACTCAGTCGGTCGTCAATGGCTGCAAACCTACCCAGACTCTGCCATTAAAAGCCAGATGGAATACTACATTGAGCCTGCGCAGCAATCTGACGAAGTTAACCAACAGCTAAAGGCTATTACGCCAGAAACTATTGAACCTGAAACCATCAAAGTACTTGACCCCGCTTGTGGTTCGGGCCACATATTGATTGAAGCCTATAACGTGCTAAAAGCCATCTACGAAGAGCGTGGTTTCCGCTCACGTGATATTCCAAAGATGATCCTGGAGAACAACCTCTACGGCCTAGACATAGATGATCGTGCAGCACAGCTATCTGGCTTTGCGCTGATGATGATGGCGAGAGATGACGACAAGCGTATTTTTACCCGTAATGTGCGACTCAATGTACTGTCATTGCAGGAAAGTAACCATATTGATCTGCCGACCTTATGGAAAGCACTCAACCTATCGGGAAGTTGGCAAAACGGCACATCACAAGGCTTGTTCTCAGATGAAGAACAAGATTTAAGCTCGTTCAATGCAGACAACCGCTACCAACTGTTGACGCGAACATTGGCAAGATTTACTCAAGCCAAGACCTTTGGTTCTTTGATTGATGTTCCAAGCGATGAGTATGAGCAGCTAAAAGAGCTATTGAGCACGCTTGTAGAGCTTCAAGAGTCAGGCGACTCAATGCAAAAGCCAGCAGCGAAGCAATTGATAGAATTTGTTCATCAGTCATTGGTACTGTCGATTCGTTACGATGCGGTTATTGCTAATCCTCCCTATATGGGAGCAAAAGGAATGAATGCAGATTTGAAAGAGTTTGCTAAGAAACAATACCCAAATAGTAAATCAGACTTGTTTGCCATTTTTATGGAGCGAGCATTTAAATTGCTTTCTCAATATGGATTTAATGCTCAAATAAATATGCAGTCATGGATGTTTTTGTCAAGTTATGAGCAGCTAAGAAGCAATTTATTGGAAGACCATACATTTATTACAATGGCGCATTTAGGTGCTCGGGCTTTTGGTCAAATCAGTGGTGAGGTTGTTCAAACTACCGCATGGATTATTCGAAATAAGCACATTAAGAAATACCAGCCTACTTTTTACAGGCTTATTGAAGGCAATGAGGAAGAAAAACAAAAAGCATTATTAAGTCGAGATTTTGAATTTTCAATTACAAAACAAGATGATTTTAAAAGGATTCCGGGAAGCCCGATTGCTTATTGGGTGTCAGATAATGCAAAAATAAGCTTCTCTTGGGGAACATTGGTAAGCTGTAACTATGAGTTAATTCAAGGAATGATAACTGGGAACAATGAGCAGTTTGTCAGGTCATGGGTCGAGATATCAAAGAGTAAGTTTAGCTATTTTTCCAATAATACTGATTGCTGGGTTCCGTACAATAAAGGCGGCGAAGCACGGAAGTGGTATGGAAATCATGAGCTTGTTGTTGACTGGAGAGATGAAGGACTATCATTTACCAGAAATCGTGGAACTAACAGTCACTTGTACTTTAGAGAGTACGCTTCTTGGAGCTACTTAAATTCAGGATTTCCTGCTGCAAGACTATACCCAGATGGCTTTCTATGGGATGTTCATGGCTCTGGTGCGTTCCCTCTAAATGGAGTTAATCCTAAAAAGCTAGTGGCATTACTTTGTTCAAAAGTTGGAGCCTATTTGCTATCAGTTCTTAACCCAACGATGAGCTTCCAAGTCGAAAATATATCCGCATTACCTTGGAATGAAGAAAAACTGGAAGGTATTAGCACTTGTGATTTAGAAGAGGCTGTAAAAATAAGTAAAGAAGATTGGGATTCTCATGAGGTTTCTTGGGCATTCTGTAATTTGAAAATTGTTTCTATAGATAATAACTCAAAGAAAGTTGAAGAATCAGTTGATGCGGTATTTTCTTACTGGGAACAAAAAACGCAAACTTTAAGGCTTATCGAAGAACGTATAAATACATCACTCATTAAAATCTATAACCTTGAGAGTGAACTCAGCCCAGATGTTCCACTTGAATCTGTCACTCTTACTTGGAATCCTGCTTATGTATACGGCCCGAAAAAAGTAAATGAAGAAATTATGAAGCAACATGTTTCGGGCACCATGACAGAGCTAGTTTCGTACTCAATCGGCAATATGATGGGGCGCTACTCTCTTGACAGAGAAGGGTTAATATACGCTCACTCTGCTAACGAAGGATTCGACAAACTCGTTGCAGAAGAAGTTTATAAAACCTTCCCAGCTGATGAAGATGGAATCATTCCGTTAACTGACCAAGAATGGTTCAAAGACGACGCAACCAATCGTTTCCGTGAGTTTGTCCAAGTTGTTTGGGGTGAGGAATACTTACAAGAAAACCTCGATTTTGTCGCTGAATCACTGTGCTTAAACGCCATAAAACCAAAAAAATCTGAATCAGCACTGGAGACGATTCGCCGTTATTTATCGACTCAGTTCTATAAAGATCACCTGAAGACTTACAAAAAGCGCCCTATTTATTGGCTGTTTAGCTCAGGCAAACAGAAGGCTTTTGAGTGCTTGGTGTATTTGCATCGTTACAACGAGGGCACGCTTTCTCGTATGCGTACCGAGTATGTTACCCCGTTACTCGGCAAATACGATGCGTATGCAGAGCAGCTTGAGAAGCAGATTGAAACGGCCGACTCGACCAGTGAAGCGAACCGCTTCAAGAAAGAGTTGGATGCCTTAATCAAGAAACAGGTCGAACTACGAGAGTTTGATGATAAGCTAAAACACTACGCCGATATGCGTATTTCACTGGATCTGGATGATGGCGTGAAAGTGAATTACGGCAAGTTTGGTGATCTGTTGGCTGATGTTAAGGCCATTACCGGTTCGGCCCCGGAGGTTAACTAATGCAGATTAGCGAACTGGCACAAGGTGTCGCTGCCAAGCTCGAACAAAGCCGCATTGTGTTTTGGTACGACCCAGAGCAAAGCTTTACTGAAGAGCTTGAGCATTTAGCTAATTCTTTATCGCTTGCAAAAGAATCAGGTGATAAAGCGGCAGATATAACTGCCAGAGTTCTGCCAAATGATTTGACTATCCTCAATATGGGCAATGAGTCCGTATTGGCAGTGAAAAAACGTATTGAAGTGGATGAGCGTGAAGCTAAATTCCTTATCTATTTTCCAAGCGCTGAGCCAGAGCCTGACCGCGATTGGTTGCTGGACGTGCGTTTGTATAGCGAGCAGTTTTTTGCTGATCACAGCTCAATGTTGCTTAATGAGCTGGGTATTCCGAAAATGGCGCTTCGCACGTACATTCGTAAGCGCCAGAGTTTTTTTGCCAATAAACAGCGCATAGCCGGTTTAAAAAAGTGGGTGACTGAGAACGAAGACGAACTGTCGTTAGACAGGAAGATGATGGCAGTGGTTGTAAAAGCTGATTCTGCGTCTTTGTCGGACATTCTGCTTGGGTTACTACGCGAGTATGCGGCTTATATCGAAGATGAAAGCCTTGGCCAACCTTTATGGAGCCAGCTAAGTAAGTTTGATCTTGAGACCTCACTCTGGGCCTATCTGAGTGAGGGTTTTGGTTATACAGTCGAAGAGCCAACCTTCTCAGACTTCGTGTTGAAATTATTCTGTACTGAATTCTGGAGCCAAATTGAAGGTGTTGAACGCGATTGGTTGCTTAACAATGTTCTAAAAAGCGCTTCAGGCCGGGCAACAGCCTTGGCGTTTATGGTGAGCTGGCGCGACAGCCGCTCTTTCGCCGCTTACTACGAAAGCATCTCTAAGGTGCTAAGCCAACAGTTGGAAATTTCGGCTCGTGCTGGCCAGTACCATCCGGTTGAGCTTATCGAATGCGAAACGTTCGAAGCTGTGGAGCAGGCCATAATCCGTGGTTTAGTTCGTGATTTGCTCGATAGCAGTAAAGCGCTAGACCGAGTTCAGTTTGATACGGTCTTATCAAGACGTCTTGCTAGCCATTGGACATTATCACGCAAAGAATATTTCGCAATTTATGAAGCTATCCGCAACGCTGAAGAGTTAATGCACTTGCGAAATCGCTATGTGGATGGGTTCCACTTTGATAACGCGAAAGCAATGTACGACGCCTATACCACAGACATTTATCGCTTTGACCAGGCTTACCGTTTGTTCAATGAACATGTGCACTCTGTATTGAGTAAAGGTGCGGACATACTGCGTCAGCTCGACGACGAAGTCGAAAGCATTTATACCAACTGGTACTTATATGAGCTTGGCCTTGCCTGGGATCGTCACTTGGCCAATGAGAAATTACTTGAAAAGTGGCAGATTTCTGGCGTACCGCACCAGTATAACTTCTATGAAAAAGAAGTTCGCACACGACTGAGTCTGAAACAGACAAAACGCGTGTTTGTGATCATCTCTGATGCCCTGCGTTTTGAAATTGCGAATGAGCTTGGCGCTATCATTAACAACGAGAAGCGATTTAAGGCTGAGGTGTCTACGCAGTTGGGCGTTTTGCCGAGTTATACCCAACTTGGGATGGCGGCATTATTGCCTCATAAGGCGCTCAGTTACCAGCCAGAGCAAGGCACGGCTGTTTATGTGGATGGTATTTCTTCACAGGGTTTAGACAACCGCAACGCCATCCTACAGAAGGTAGGTGGTATGGCAGTGAGTTCTAAGGAACTGATGAGCTGGAGTAACCAGGAGGGGCGTGACAAGGTTCGAGACGTAGAAGTCGTTTATATCTATCACGATACCATTGATGCGATTGGTGATAAGGCTGCAACTGAAGAAAAAACGTTTGAAGCCTGTCGTAGTGCCATTGAAGAGCTAAAAGACCTCGTTGGGCGGGTCATCAACCGTCTAAACGGCAGCCGAGTTGTGATCACCGCTGACCATGGCTTCCTCTTCCAACAAAAAGCACTTGCAGCGGCTGACAAAACCTCGTTGAAAACCAAACCTGCTGGCGCGATAGAAGCCAAGAAACGTTATATCGTTGGTAATAACTTGCCTTCAGATGAAGCCTGTTGGAAAGGCTCAATAAACGATACGGCTCATGGCTCTAGTGGCTCTTCATATCAGGCAGAGTTCCTACTTCCAAAAGCGGCTCAACGCTTCCACTTCGTTGGTGGTGCCAAGTTTGTGCACGGCGGAGCGATGCTACAGGAAGTCTGTGTACCGGTACTGCATGTGCGCGAGCTACAAAAAGAACAAGCAGCAAAACATGAGAAACAACCGGTAGGTGTTGTAGCAGCCACTCAGCCCATTAAATTAGTAAACAATATCGACAAGGTCAGATTTATTCAGACAGACCCTGTAGGCGAGCGTTTTGTCGCACGGTTGTTGGATGTCTATATCGTCGATGCACAAGGTAATGAAGTCTCCAGTCGTGAAACGATTAACTTTGATAGCGTGAGTAAAGTGATGGATGAGCGTACTCGCGAAGCTAGGTTAAAGCTTATTGGCTCTCAGTTCGACAGGAACGCTCAATACACGTTAGTTCTTGAGAATGCGGAAATGAGAACGCGTTATAGCCAATACGCGGTAACCATTGATTTGGCATTCCAAGATGATTTTTTCTAAGGGTAAATATATATGAACGGTAACAACGACAAAGATTTGATTGACCATCAAGGCCAATCCGAAGAGTGGATTGGTGCAGAGCATGAAACTCCCGCAAATGTTACGCAGAACATATATGTTGCCAATATGCAAGTGAACGTAGATGAGGCTGGTGTCGAACCAGAAGCGCCTAGTGAGGTTATTCCCTCAGATATTTCCATGTCTGAAAGGGAGATTCGTGACATGAAAAATTCAGATCTCGATGGGTTGCTAAATCTGCACTTTAAAGGCCGTGTCGTTCGAAAAGATCTGACAAAGCAATTGAAAGAAGGCGCTAACGTCCCTGTTTACGTGCTGGAGTATTTACTAGGGATGTATTGTGCGTCCGATGACGACGAAGTTGTAATGCAAGGCCTTGAGAATGTGAAAAAAATCTTGGCTGAGAACTATGTCCGACCTGATGAAGCGGAGAAAGTGAAGTCACTTATCCGTGAACGCGGCACGTTTAAAATCATCGACAAAGTAAGCGTTAAGCTTAATCAGAAAAAAGACGTCTATGAAGCTGCGTTGTCTAACCTGGGGATCAAGGATGCCCTTGTACCGACCAAAATTGTACAAGACAACGAAAAATTATTAACTGGCGGTATCTGGTGCATTATTACCGTGCAGTATTTCTTTGAGGAAGGTCAGAAGACATCACCTTTCTCCATTATGAGTTTAAAACCGATACAAATGCCGTCCATGAACATGGATGAGGTGTTTTCAACCAGAAGACATTTTAGTACCGATCAGTGGATGGATGTGTTGCTTCGTTCCGTGGGTATGGAGCCAACCAACTTAGAGCATCGGGTGAAGTGGCATCTTATTACTCGCATGATCCCATTCGTTGAAAACAACTACAACGTTTGTGAGCTCGGACCAAGAGGGACAGGTAAAAGCCATGTCTACAAAGAGTGCTCGCCAAACTCATTGCTTATCTCGGGTGGACAAACAACGGTGGCGAACTTGTTCTATAACATGAGCTCGCGCCAAGTTGGGTTGGTCGGAATGTGGGATGTTGTCGCCTTTGATGAAGTAGCGGGTATTCACTTTAAAGACAAAGACGGCGTCCAAATAATGAAAGATTATATGGCGTCAGGGTCTTTTGCCCGTGGCCGTGATTCAATCGAAGCGAAGGCTTCCATGGTATTCGTCGGTAACATCAATCAAAGCGTTGAGACACTGGTGAAGACCAGTCATCTGTTGGCACCTTTTCCTGATGCCATGATTGACACTGCTTTTTTTGACCGTTTCCATTCCTATATTCCTGGATGGGAAATACCGAAGATGCGTCCTGAGTTTTTCACCAATAGTTACGGATTAATCACAGACTATCTTGCTGAATACATGCGTGAAATGCGCAAAAGAAGTTTTGCGGATGCGATCGATAAGTTCTTCAAACTCGGTAATAACCTTAATCAGCGTGATGTCATTGCTGTACGCAGAACGGTTTCGGGCTTGTTAAAGCTACTACACCCCGACGCACAGTACACAAAAGATGATGTAAGAGCCTGCCTGACCTATGCGCTGGAAACTAGACGTAGAGTCAAAGAGCAATTGAAAAAGCTTGGCGGAATGGAATTTTTTGATGTGCACTTTAGCTACATCGATAATGAGTCATTAGAAGAATTCTTCGTCAATGTACCAGAACAAGGTGGTAGCAAGCTAATTCCTGAAGGCTTACCTCGCGCTGGTGTTGTGCACTTAGTTACTCAGGGAAGCACTGGGCAGCTTGGGTTATATCGCTATGAAACCCAGATGATGGCTGGTTCTGGTAAACACTCAGTGTCTGGCCTTGGTTCGAATACCGCAGCGAAAGAAGCTGTGCGTGTTGGCTTTGATTATTTCAAAGGTAACCTGAATAGAATCAGTGCGTCGGCGAAGTTTTCTGATCATGAGTATCACCTTCATGTTGTTGAGCTCCACAATACGGGGCCAAGTACAAAGTCATCGCTCGTTGCATTGATTGCGTTCTGTTCAATTCTGATGAACCGACCGATTCAAGAGCAGATGGTTGTTTTGGGTGAGATGACTTTAGGTGGTGTTATAAATCCTGTTCAAGATCTTGCAGGCAGTCTTCAGTTAGCTATGGACAGTGGTGCAAAGCGTATTTTGCTCCCAATGGCCTCAGCCTCAGATATTCCAACAGTTCCTGCTGAGTTGTTTTCAAAATTCCAGATCAGCTTTTATGCAGATCCCGTCGATGCCGTGTTTAAGGCGCTTGGGGTTAATTGATTAGGTGTCGTTTGACGCGCCATTTTGTGGAGTAATTACAGGTATGTTTACCAAAGCTCGTTTCTTTAAATGTGCATTGCAGGTAAATCCGGCAGGATACATAAAATATCGTGGGCAACAGCAGACCATCACGGAAGATGAATATAACCAAAATCTGCTTGCGGCATCACTGGAAGCGGGCATAGAGGTCATTGGATTAGCTGATCATGGTTCAGTAGATGGTGTTGATAAAATCCGCAATCTTTTTGTTGAGAATGGGATTGTTGTTTTCCCCGGCTTTGAGATTGCGTCAAGTGAGAAAATTCACTTTGTTTGTCTGTTTGATGAAAACAAAACTTCGCAAGAACTTGAACGGATTTTGGGGCGTCTAGATTTACTTGATCCAGAGGATGGTATATTGCCGACCAACCTCACAGCAATTCAGCTGATTGATAAAGTGAATGAGATAGGTGGATTTATCTTTGCAGCACACTGCATAAATGATGATGGTGTGCTCAGTCGAAAGATGAACCATGTATGGAAACATGAAGGGTTGATGGCAGCTCAGATACCAGGCGACAAGTCGATTGAAGATCTTAAAGGAATAGAAAATGATTTCTACCGTAAGATCTTCCTCAACAAAGATCCTAACTATAAGCGCGAGCGCGAAATGGCTGCTATTAACTCCTCAGACGTTGCAAAACCAGAGGATATCAAAGCATCGGGTGCTTCTTGTTTGATTAAAATGACCAACCCTTGCTTTGCTTCCTTTAAGCAAGCCTTTTTAGATGCAGGTTCGAGGGTTCGTTTGAACTCAGATAAGCCAGAAAGCTATGCTTCGGCAATTGAGCGTATTCGATTTGTTGGTGGTTATCTGGATAGCGTCGATATTGAACTATCGGACCATCTCAATGCTGTGATTGGTGGTCGTGGAACTGGTAAGTCAACCTTGTTGGAATGTATTCGCTATGCTTTCGGATTAGAACCTAAAACACCTAACGCAATCAAACAGCACAAAAGTGTCATTGATACTAACCTTGGGAAAGAACGAGGTTTAGTTGAAATTACGTTGCGTTCATCAGTTATGCACGGTCGCAGATTCAAAGTAAGCCGAAAACACGGTAGTGATCCGGTAGTGGTTGACTCCCATGGAAATATATCCCCCTATCTTCCAACGGATATTTTGCCTGGTATAGAGCTTTACGGGCAAAACGAAATCTATGAAATGACACGAGATGAACAAAGTCGTAATCAGCTCATCGAACGTTTTCTTGAGGGCGAACATGAGAAGTTTGATGCAGATATCGCTGACGTTTTAGCAAAGTTAAAAGATAATCGAGAATCCATCAAGCGAGTCCTAGGTCAGAAAGATGACATTGAAGCAGAGATCGAGCGCTTACCTAAGTTATTGGATCAGGCAAAACAGTATCAAGCATTAGGTATTGATGAAAAGCTGGAGCTTATTCCTAAACTTGAAAAAGAAAAACAGTTGAATGATCAGATTGGTGAGGATGTTGCAAGCGTCCAACTGGCTATCGATGCGCTCAAAAACAGTTTGCCAGATACTTTGTATTTAAGTGATACCAATTTGGATGGCTTACCTCATGCTGAGCTCTTGAAGCAGCAGCGTGAAGTTTTGAATGCCCTGAAAACGGGCGTTCAGCAGACATTAATACAGTTAGAACAGCTAACTTTAAATGCAAATCAACAATTGTTACCGGTCAAGCAATCTTTATCAGAAAAGCAGCAACTTGAAGAGCAAAAACTTGAGTTGGCTTTTAAGGATATACCTGCAAGCCAGGGTAAAACTGGCCGACAAATTGGTGCTGAATATCAGACTCTGTTAAAACAAATTGAGCAGATACGCCCTAAACAAACCACCTTGCAAGATCGCCAGACACAAATTGACGAATTGTACAACTCGCGAAAGAAGCTGCTTCTGGAGTTAGAACAACATACAAGTGCGCGTGCGAGTAGTATTACTAAATCTGTTAAAAGGTTAACAAGAAAACTGGAGCAGAAGGTACGGCTCACCCTACAGCCAGAAGGTGGCCGCCAAGAACTTGTGAATTTTCTGACTGGGTGCAATTTAGAGGGGGTTGGGCCTAAACGTCTCGCCTGGGTATTAGAAGGTAACTTCTCTCCAAGCAGTTTAGCCTCGACTATCCGTCAAGGAGAGTCGGAGCTAGGACGAAAGTTTGGCATATCAGGCACTGTTGTTTCAGCTTTAATTCGTCTTTCAGAAGTAAAACTAATGGAACTGGAAGAATTGCAGTTACCGGATACCATGGCGATTGAGTTAAATGTGACTCATGGAGAACGAGAAGCTGTATTTAGGTCAATTGATGAATTATCGACGGGACAGCAGTGCACTGCTGTTTTGCACTTATTGCTGTTAGATAATCAAGACCCATTAATCCTTGATCAACCTGAAGATAATTTGGATAACGCATTTATAGCTGAGAGGATAGTCGCAGAACTACGTAGGGCTAAACTGAGTCGTCAGTTTCTATTTGCAACACATAATGCCAATATTCCGGTTTTCGGTGATGCTGAATGGATTGGCGTTTTGAGCGTAGAAGATAATAAAGGGCTAATTCTTCCAGAACAACAAGGTGCGATCGATGTTCCCAATGTTCAGGCTTTAGCCGCAGATATATTAGAGGGCGGGAAAAGTGCATTCAATCAGCGTCGTGAGAAATATGGATTCGTGTAAAGCACTATTTTGGTATTAATCACTAAGAATCAGGTTCCGCACCTTTTTGAAACCGTGAAATTAGCTCGTATGTTATTCTTCTACATGAATTATCAATCTATCTAGCCATCAAGCTCAGAGTTGAACCTTCACACTATCGTGTCGGAGGTTCACTATGTTCAAAAACCTATTTTTTCAAACCAAAGCACTACCAGAACTGTCATCTCAACTGGATGCAGACATTCCACGCTATCCGCCATTTCTGAAGGGGTTGCCTGCTGCGTCACCCGAGGATTTGCAGTCCACACAAGACGAGCTAATTGCCAAACTGCGCCAGGTACTTGGCTTCAACCAGCGTGATTTTCAAAGGTTAATTCAGCCCTGTATTGATCATCTGGCTGCTTATGTCCACTTGCTGCCAGCATCTGAGCATCATCATCACAGTGGTGCTGGTGGTTTATTACGTCATTCGTTGGAAGTTGCTTTCTGGGCGGCACAAGCAGCTGAAGGGATCATCTTTGTTGCCAGTGGCACACCGGTTGAGAAAAAAGAGCTAGAGCCAAGGTGGCGTGTCGCGGCGGCTCTTGGCGGTTTGTTCCATGATATTGGTAAGCCTGTTTCAGATTTGTCCATCACAGACGAAGATGGACGCTATCAGTGGAACCCTTTTTTAGAAACCTTATCCCAGTGGACCACTAATAACAGCATTGAACGCTATTTCATTCGTTGGCGCGACGGACGGTGCAAGCGGCACGAGCAATTTTCAATTCTGGTTTTAAACCGGGTGATGACACCTGAGTTGCTCGCCTGGTTAACCCAGCCGGGCCCTGAGATTTTGCAAGCCATGCTGGAGGCAATTGGCAATACTGATCTCGAGCATGTCCTGTCTAAATTGGTCATTGAAGCTGACCAAACCAGTGTCCAGCGAGACCTGAAAGCTCAACGAATTTCCGTTGACGACAATGCCCTTGGTGTCCCAGTCGAACGCTATCTACTTGATGCCATGAGGCGATTACTTGCCAGTTCCCAGTGGCTGGTCAATCAGCGAGACGCCAGAGTCTGGTTACGAAAATCGAATCAATCAACCCATCTTTACCTGGTTTGGAAAAGCGCGGCTAAGGACATCATTGAGCTGTTGGCCAAAGACAAGATACCTGGCATTCCAAGAGATCCCGATACCCTTGCGGACATCCTTATTGAGCGAGGATTGGCCACTAAATCCGCCTCGAATGAGCGATATGAAAGCCTTGCCCCTGAAGTGCTGATCAAAGACGACAAGCCCATCTGGTTACCCATGCTGCATATATCTGAGGCCGATTTATTGTTCAGCTCGAATGTACCAAGTAGTGTGAGACTGTTTAGCAAATCTGAGTGGGAAGCAACACGGCAAACACAAGCAGAGCCACAGAGTCGCTCCAGTGAGCATTCAGACTTGCCTGAAGCGTCATCATCAATCGAACATAGAAAATCGGATGAGTCACCATCGACAAACTCGTCCGAACAAGATGATGAACTTCGTCTTGCCAGTGATGTTAATAACCCCCAGGCAACTGAAAATGCTCCAGGTGATGGATGTGAAAAGCCTAACAATTCATATGATGGCGCTATCTCAAATAACGTAAACCAGCACGATGCAGAAGCATTGAATCTGCCTGAATCTTTGGCATGGCTCCCAGAGGCCAGTAGCGCGCTGGTTGTGGTTGGTGAACAGATACTGATCCGCTATCCCGATGCCGTAAGACCTTGGTGTGCTCCCCGAAAACTGCTTGCTGAACTCAGTCGATTAGATTGGCTTGAACTAGATCCCGCAAACCCGACACGTAAGGCCAGAACTATTACTACGAAAGATGGCGTTCAGGAGCAAGGGTTGCTGCTGAAAATATCGATTTCTAAAGGGCTTACTGCACTGATTGACCTTCCCAAACAAGACGCAGAACCGGCGGCAGCAATTCAGAACGAAGAGGCTTCACCGCGACCGAGTCGAACTGAGACAACCAATGTCCAAGCAAAAGAACCCGCCACAAGAACGGAGCGAAAGCAAAAGCCGATTGCGGCCAATGCGAACTCAAGTACCGACCCCAAACACGCGCAGCGGCAACAGATGGTTAATTTTGTGAAAGATTTGCCCATCTTACTGACCGATGGTGATTACCCAGACGTGGATCATAGTGCCGATGGTATTCGCGTCACGATTCAAACCTTACGCCAAGTCGCCAATGAGCATGGTATTCCAGCCGGACAGCTGCTTCGGGGGATCTCGGCCAGTGACCAATGCCAGTTTGATGAGGGGGAAACGGTTCTGTTTACCGCTCACGCTAAGCGTTAATCCATTTGAAATTAATCGGATTGCAAACGGTTATTTTGCGGAGCATGAATGAAAGAAAACGCATACGAGATGCCTTGGCGCACGAATTATGAAGCCATGGCAGCAGCAGGTTGGCTGGTTGGGGCCACTGGGGCGATTGCCGCAGAAATGCTGAGTGAGCTACCACCTGAGCCATTTTGGTGGATGACAGGGATTTCCTCGGGCATGGCGTTGTATCGCCTGCCTGAGGCTTACCGTCTTTATAAGTTGCAGAAGGGGCTAAAAGGCAAACCTTTGGCTTTTATGGAGCTGTCGCATTTGCAAAAAGTGATGGCAAAACATCCTGATGAATTGTGGTTAGGTTATGGCTTTGAGTGGGACCAACGTCATGCCCAACGCGCTTATGAAATCCTAAAGCGGGATAAGCAAACCTTGCTTAACCAAGGTCACGGCAAGCAAATGGGGTCGACCTGGATTCATGGTGTCGAGCCCAAAGAAGAAGATGTGTACCTGCCAGTTGGTCACACTGAGGGGCACACCTTAATTGTCGGCACCACCGGTGCGGGAAAAACACGATGCTTTGATGCGATGATCACTCAGGCCATTTTGCGCAATGAAGCCGTGATTATTATTGACCCCAAGGGAGACAAAGAACTTAAGGATAATGCCCAGCGAGCCTGTATTGCCGCCGGTAGTCCTGAGCGCTTTGTGTATTTTCATCCGGGGTTTCCAGAGCATTCGGTACGGCTTAATCCCCTGAGGAACTTTAACCGGGGTACTGAAATCGCCAGCCGAATTGCGGCATTAATACCATCTGAAACCGGTGCTGATCCATTTAAAGCTTTTGGCCAAATGGCACTGAATAACATCGTGCAAGGTTTGTTGCTTACTTCACAGCGTCCTGATCTGAAAACACTGAGACGATTCTTGGAAGGTGGCCCAGAAGGCTTGGTAGTAAAAGCCGTTACGGCTTGGGGGGAGCAGGTGTATCCGAACTTTAGTGTGGAGATCAAGCGCTTTACCGAAAAGGCCAATACCTTGGCTAAACAAGCCATGGCGATGCTGCTTTTCTACTACGAACGCATTCAGCCCGTTGCCGCCAATACCGATTTAGAGGGGCTATTGAGCATGTTTGAGCATGATAGAACCCACTATTCTAAGATGGTGGCTTCACTGATGCCGGTGCTCAATATGCTCACCTCAAGTGAATTAGGCCCACTGTTATCACCGATTGCAAACGATGTGGATGACAGCCGGTTAATTACGGATTCTGGTCGAATTATCAACAATGCCCAAGTGGCGTATATCGGCTTGGATTCATTAACCGACGCCATGGTTGGCAGCGCCATTGGTTCGTTGCTTTTATCGGATCTCACTGCTGTGGCCGGTGACCGCTATAACTATGGTGTTGAAAATCGCCCCGTAAATATCTTCATCGATGAGGCTGCTGAAGTCGTAAACGATCCCTTCATTCAACTGCTCAACAAAGGCCGTGGCGCAAAAATGCGTTGTGTGATTGCTACTCAGACATTTGCTGACTTTGCCGCTCGTACAGGCAGTGAAGCTAAGGCTCGCCAGGTGTTAGGTAACATCAACAACTTGATAGCCCTTCGGGTGATGGACGCCGAAACGCAGCAGTACATTACTGACAATCTGCCTAAGACTCGGTTGCAGTACATCATGCAAACTCAAGGTATGTCGTCCAACTCGGACAGCCCCGCGTTGTTTACCGGCAATCATGGCGAACGCTTGATGGAAGAAGAAGGCGATATGTTTCCACCGCAATTATTAGGCCAGCTCCCAAACCTAGAGTACATCGCCAAGCTCTCAGGTGGCCGCGTGATCAAAGGTCGCATTCCTATTTTAACCAGCTCTACACAAGCAGTATAAGGAGTCTCTATGCATCATTCTGTTTGTCTGAAAATGACAACACTTACCAGTAAAGAAATGCTCGCTCAGTGGCAGCAACATAACCCCCAGTTCAAGGAAGCCTTAAGACTGCTTGAAACCGACTGGCCTCATGCTTTGGCCTCGGTGTATTGCTTGGCGGACTATTTAACGGATGCGTTCACGTTAGATGGCCACTCCATCTTTGATTTGTGCCTGTGTAATGGCTTGGGCAGTTATGAAGAAGTCAGTTGTGATGATGACAGTGTACGACTGTGGCATTTCATTGAGGCACTGACCTGGACTGCCGCCAGTGCTTTAACTGGGATTCGCCTGCGTGATCCTGACCATTTCGAGTGGGCCGCCGTGGATGGTGTGTATTTCCACACCTGGATTCGTAATCGTCCAAATCGGATGGCGTATTTGGCTGAAGGACGTATTGATGTGCGTTATGTCAGTGGCCATACGACGACAAAGCGGCTTCAACAAGTGATTAAAGCCCGGATTATGACGCCAACCGTTGCAGCCATGCTGGCGCGAGTAGAAGAGGATGTTTGGCATGAGCAAGCATAAGTCGGTTTGGCTACTGTGTCTGGCACTGATGCTAGAGATTATTGCCATTGGCGTATTAGTGCCCGGTGATTGGACTGGCCGGGTCATTAGTAAAGAGAAGCAGATGATCCAAAATCAATTGGGAACTCAAACAAGCTATTGGATTGGTCAAACTAGCCATCGCTGGTATCAGTCATGGATTGTGGATACGCAGATGGAGCAATCTGTACGTGATTTTTTAATCCCCACTGAAGAACAGCGACTTCGTTCTAAAGGGATGGAGAACATGGGAGGCTTTTGGTTTGTCTGGGTAGAAGACCGTATTCAGGCATTTTTTGATGTGCTGTACCAAGTGTTCACTCGATTTGCTTTGCTGATGGTCTGGTTGCCCTTTGCGCTTATTCTCATGTTACCGGCGCTGTGGGACGGCTTGATGACCTGGAAGATTAAGAAAACAACCTTTGATTTTTCGAGCCCAATCATTCACCGCTACAGCATGATTATCCTGGGCTCAGGTGTCATTTTGCTGTTTATGGGATTGTTCGCCCCGCTGGCTATTCCACCGGTGGTGTTACCGTCGCTGATCATCGGTTTGGCATTGATGGCGGGGTTGGCGTTAAGCCACTTGCAGAAGAAGATATGAGGCCTGTCAGGCCTCATCTTGTAGAGCTAAAATCTCACGCCTACGGTATTGCCGTTCTCGTCTTCAGCAGGCAAATGGTAAGTATCAATAAGGTGGCCTTGAAGCCAAATATATTGAGGCATCCAAAAAGAGTACTGTCGTATAAGAGCCAATACTTCTTTTAACGGTTTGTTTGCATGAGGCTCGGCAAGACGGAAGTACATGAATGAGCAATAATCTCGAAAATACTCATGAAGCTCTGAATCCGATATCGTTTCTTTTAGCGGTCTGTTTTGTTCGTCGTCCTCATCAGGGGAATTGGCATAAATTTCAAATAGCTGCTTTTCAGTGAGCATCTCCAAGAAGTGGTCTTCAATTAAGACCCCATCACTGGTATCGACATCCATACCATCTTTGACATCAAAAGCCATGACACATCCAGAAGATAATGCCACTTCTGATGGTTTCAGTACGTCATTAGCTTGTACAACCTGATTCCAATGATTAAAACCAGCAGTTACTGCAATTTCATCGAGTGCTTGAGTGTGTGGAATAGATTTTTCACGTTTAAGCTTTCGTGCTTTTTGCTTTAAACGTTCAACCGTGGCAGAGGAAATGATTTTAGTAATTTGCATTGAGTTTCTCCTATTAGCGAATACGGCGCCCACTGCCGAGGTCGCAGAAAAAACCTAAGCAAAAAATAAATTTGATATGCATGTCGTCCCGTCCGGGTTTGCTAAAGTGGGCAGCTGGTCTCGACACGACCAATATCCCCATCATATCAACCGCATCAAAAAGATCAATTGTTAGTATTGTCTGAGTAGAACCCTCAAAACCTTCAAGAATTCGGCATCTAGCTGACCACTGAACCTGCCAATCCCAAGGCATTCTTCACTTCTCAATTCAAACAACGAGGAGTGACTATGGAACCTGTAAATATTCCATCCTATATCGATCACCCGCCGCACTTCCTGCTTTGGAGTGCCGATGAGATGGCTCCCATTCTGTTGGGGCTAGTGATCGGCATTTTTACCGGTAATGCCTTGGTTTTATGCCTATTGGGGTTGGTGACAACCAAGCTCTATCGGCGTTTTCGTGATGGTCGCCCAGATGGTTTTATTCTTCACGCCATCTACTGGGCTGGACTGTTGCCAACCAAAGCCAAGACGATCCCTAACCCATTTATCAGGAGCTATCTGCCGTGAAGTTCGACGTGTTTTTAAAATCATGGCAAGGCACGCAATTAGAGAACCGATGGCAACGGTTCCTGATTGTAGTGCTGGTGCTATCTAATTTGCTGCTTGCGGTAGCGGCATTTTCTCGCAATACCGTGGTAGCTATTCAACCACCAACCTTGTCTGAAACGGCTGAAGTGTCACGAAACCAAGCCACTCAACCTTACCTTGAATCCTGGGGACTTTACCTGGCTGAGCTTATGGGCAACGTGACGCCGGGTAATGTGTCTTTCATCCGGGTTGCCATTGAGCCGCTACTTTCTCCAGTGGTGTACCAGCAAGTGGTCGATGCACTGGAAATTCAGGCAAGGCAAATCCGCGAAGACCGAGTCACGCTCAAATTCCAACCCAGACAAGTGGAGTATGAGTATGAAACCGGCCATGTCTTTGTGACCGGTTATTCCTTGGTTTCTGGGCCATCTGGAGATGAGCAGCGCCAAACTCGCACCTATGAGTTTGATATCGATATTGAGCAATACCGTCCAAAACTTAGCTGGATGGATACGTATGAGGGGCAAGCTAGAACGAAGCGAGTTCGTGAAAAGTTGACCCAAGAGCAAAACCGGAGGGTGAATGATGCGAACCAAAATTAGTCGATGGATGACACCAAGCTTAATCGCAATGAGCTTGAGTGGCGTTCTGTTATCACAAGCGTCGTATGCAGACGTGGAATTGCCGATTGTGCCAGCCAGTGTGATGAAGCAGTCTGCTACTGCAAATCCACCGGTTCAAAGCAATTCGGTTGCAGCGGATACGCCAACAACGCTACTGATGACACCGGGGGTTAATGAACTGATCCCTGTAGCACTTGGTCATCTGAATCGAATTGTGACGCCGTTTGAATCGCCTCAGGTGAGAACAACCAGTGATGCTCAGACGCAAATCAAGGGGAATGTTGTATATGTAGCCACGGACAAAGAATCACCGGTTTCACTTTACATCACACCGCCTGGTCAGGAAGCGCCCGCATTATCAGTCACCTTAGTACCTCGTCGTATTCCACCGCGTGAAATCACCTTAGCTATTGATGGTCAGCAGTGGCCTATTAAGGGCGTCGTGAACCGAAAAGCCGCCACTTGGGAAACGGCTCAACCATACGTCGATAGCTTACGTGACTTACTCAGAAGCCTTGCATTAAATGAGTTACCACAAGGCTATGACATCCGTTTAGCTGGCCAAACTGACACAAGCCCGAAATGTTTTCAGCCGGGCTTAAAGTTTGGTTTTAAGCAGGGGCAAATTGTGACGGGACATTACTTCACAGTCTATGTAGGACTGGTTGAAAGCTTTGCCGATGAGCCGATAGAAGCCAGTGAAATAGCCTGTCATGCACCAGATATAGTGGCAAGCGCTTACTGGCCTCGCAATATCTTATTGCCGGGTGAAAAGACTGAGTTGTATGTGGTTGTTCGCAATCATCGTGAAGAACCAGTGGAAAGTCAGCGACCTTCGCTTTTTGTGGGAGGTAAGTAACGATGAAAGCACAATGGGAACAAATGAGCCCGAACATGAAGCGGGGTCTATCGGTTGCTGGTATTGCTGGTGGTCTGATCCTTATGGTGATGGTGTTTTCACCTAATCCTGACGATGGCTCAAGCAGTCGGAACCGGCAGGAAACGATCCGGCACATTCTTACGGATACCAATACTCGTGATGTTGGGGTCGATAGTTTGGCTGCGAACGTAAAACTACTCAGTGAGCGCAATGAACAGTTACGTCGTGAAGTTGAGCGCTTGCGTCGTGACGTCGATTCAGGACGGCTAAGCCCAGGTTCGCCTTCTATACCAAGTGAGGTCAATGCGGAGCTGGCCCGCCTTAGAGCGGAACTTGATGATGTTCGCGCAGGAGGTGATGCAGCAGTTGAAGGCACAAATAGCCGTTTTGAAGTGCCTTTATCTGCCATGGAATTACCCAAAGACGAAAAGCCTCTGCCGTCTAACCCAGACGACTATTTTGCCAATGCGCCGCTGCCTGATCCGCTCTATCAGCAGCCAGCCAATGGCCAAGGTACACGAGCACGAGATGTTCCATTGCCGCCAATCACGATTCGTATGATAGAGCCTGAAGTGGTTGCTGAACCAGAGGTTGCTGTGCAAGAAGCGCCGCCTTTGTATCTACCGGCGGGCAGCATCATCTCAGGTACTTTGATCACCGGTTTGGATGCACCTACTCACGAGTCCGCAAGACGCGAGCCTTTTCCTGCATTGCTGAGGATTCAAAAGGAAGCCATTTTACCCAACCGATTTAGAGCGGATATCAAAGAGTGTTTCTTGATCGCCGCAGGTTACGGTGATTTGAGCTCTGAGCGTGCTTATTTGCGAGGCGAGACCATTTCATGTGTGAGAGAAGATGGTGGCGTCATTGAAACGCGACTGGATTCTTATGCCGTGGGTGAAGACGGCAAAGCTGGTATTCGTGGCCGATTAGTGTCGAAACAAGGCCAGCTGGTGGCCAAATCGATGATGGCCGGATTCCTTCAGGGCTTGGCTGGCGCATTTGATGTGAATCCTGTACCAACGATTCAGACGGGTAATGCCGGTGATACTCAGCTGTACCAGCAAGTCATGAGCCAAGAAGCATTACAAGGCGCTGCGATTAAAGGCACAGGTAAAGCATTGGATCGAGTGGCCAAGTTCTATTTGGACATGGCTGAAAATATGTTCCCAGTCATAGAGGTAGACGCTGCAAGGAAAATTGAAGTCATAGTCACTCGTGGGGCCTCGTTGTCATTGGCCACTTCACAAGGGGTAGGTGCAAGAAGATGAAAAAATCCTGCATGTTGCTAACCGATCGAAGTCCGTTTCAGAGAATAAGATGTGTATCCAGAGGAGAGTTAACCATGACGACATCAATGCAGAACAACCCAAAGCACCAGTCAAAACAGTGGTCTAAAGCTGGATTACTTTTATTGGCAGTCGGCTCAACCTTATTGTCTGGCTGTAGTTCATTGGGTCTTGGGAGTAGTGAATATGGTTGCCCAGGTATGCCTGACGGTGTGCGCTGTTTATCCGCTCGTGAAGTCTATGAGCTTACCAGTAATGGCGCTGCACCCAAGACGATTGATGCTGTGGCGACTCGAATTGGTTCTCCCTCGGGGTATTCACAATCTGATTTAGAGACAGGACTGCTGAGCCATCCAGCATTACCTGAGACGCAGCAATCTGCACCTATTCGCATTCCTTCAAGGGTGATGCGAATTTGGATTGCGCCTTGGGAGGATGACCGTGGAGATCTGAATTTATCCAGCTACGTGTTTACCGAAATTGAACCGCGCCGGTGGGATATTGGGGTGTCAGCACCTCGAACGGTTTCGCCAGTGCTACGTCCACTTCAGACTCAAAGCGATTCTGCCTTAGCGGGAGCTGATGGTAAGCGCGATAACTTGAGTATCTACGGAGAAACTAACGAATGACAAATGCAGTTCGCAGCATTCAGACTCAGCGCCTAATGACCATTGGTGCGCTTGGTTTAATGGCGTTAATGATTTCGGAGCCCTCATTTGCGGGCACCGGTGGTGATGCTTTCACTGATGTGTGGGATACTCTAAAAGATTGGACCCAAGGTACTTTGGGACGGATCGTAGCGGGAGCCATGGTTCTGGTGGGTATTGTGGGCGGTATCGCTCGCCAAAGCTTGATGGCTTTTGCCTTGGGCATTGGTGGCGGTATGGGTCTCTACAACACACCAACCGTCGTTGAAAGTGTTATGTCTGCAACTTTACCTGTCGTTGCCAGCACTCAAGAAGTCATTGGCACAACAGTTCCAGCAATCAGCGCCGTCTTACTGGGCACCTGAATGTGAGCTATATTAGGCAGTTCACTTAAGGCAATCAAACTTAGGTCTACACAACATCGGGTTATTGGTGATGTTGTGTAGACCTTTTCATTTCAGCGACGCCACATTAACGAACTTGGTTTACATTATTTGGTATATTAATACCTAAAGTGTTAAAATTCCTATCGTAATAAACTATATGGTTTATACTGTTCGTGATATTCATACTTTGGGTGTTAAAATGTCATCTAAAATAAACTGGCTTATTGCTCATACTTCTCCTGGTGCGCTAGTACTTCAGCAATGGCTGACTGAAAACGGCGTGAGCTACTCGTTGGCTCAAAAGTACGCGCAGAACGGTTGGCTGAAGAAGCTTAGTTCTGGTGTGTACTATCGTCCAAATGCGCAGGGCGATATAAAGCCAACTTGGGTTGATGCCATTCAAGCATTGGATGTGCAATTGGGCGTTTCAGTTCATTTGGCTGGATTGAGCAGCTTAACTCACCAAGGACTGAGTCACTATTTACAGCTGAACAAAGAGCAAGTTTGGATTTGCGTTAAAAACAAGTCGTCCTTACCGAAATGGTTTCGTGAATTCCCTTATCAGAATTGGTTTTACTGTGGAAACCATAAGCTTGAAGTGAATCCCGAGAAGGATTTGAAAAGGATCACGGTTAAAGAGAAAGAACTCACTGTCAGCTGTGCAGAACTTGCTGCCTATGAAGTGGTAGATGCGATTGGAAAGCTGATTTCATTTGAGCATGTCGCAGAATTATTTCAGGGTTTAGTCAATCTTAGCCCTAGAAAAGTACAAGATATTCTTGAACGAAGCAGCTCTGTTCAGGCAAACCGAATATTTCTATTTCTGGGTCGATACTACGATCACCAGTGGGTCAATCGCATAGATGAAACAAGAATTAAATTGGGTGCAGGAAAGCGGCAGGTTGTCGAAAAAGGACGTTTTGATGAGCGATATCAAATCACAGTGCCAGAGATATTAAGCGTCAAAAAAGGTGAACAACATAATGGATAAAGATAGCCCATATTACAAACAGGTTTCCTTGCTCATAAGACTGCTTCCTGTGGTAGCAACAGAGACGGTTTTTGCACTTAAAGGTGGCACCGCCATTAATTTATTTGTGAGAGATTTTCCTCGGTTATCTGTAGATATTGATCTTGCTTATCTTCCACTTGAACCAAGAAATGAGGCTTTGATTAATGTCAGGGCTGCATTGCAGCGCATTACAGACAGAATCAATACTCAACCAGATATCAGAGCGGCATTTCAGGATAATAAAGCTGATGAACTGAGAATCGTTGTATCAAGTCCGGTTGCGACGATCAAAATTGAAGTGTCGCCCGTCGCCAGAGGTACATTGCATAGTGCAGAAATAATGCCAGTTCAAGAGTCTGTTGAAGACGAGTTTGGTTATGCTGAGATTCAGGTAGTCAGTCTTCCCGATCTGTATGGTGGAAAATTGTGTGCTGCAATGGATCGCCAACATCCTCGCGACTTATTTGATGTGCGTATGTTACTTGGCAGTGAAGGGATTTCGAGAGAGATTTTGGTGGGTTTTTTAACCTATACATTAAGTCACCCTCAGCCTATTAATGAAGTCATGTCGCCAAACTGGCAGCATCTGAATGAGAAATTTCAGGCAGAATTTGACGGAATGACTTTTGAAAAAGTTGAATGCGAAGACTTAGCCTCTGTTAGGCCCATGATGTTAATTGAACTGCAAAAACATTTCACAGAAAGGGATCATGCTTTCCTTATGTCATTCAAAAGAGGGCAACCTGACTGGGCATTGTTTGACTATCCTAATGCAGCAGACTTGCCAGCGATTCGTTGGAAGTTGCAGAACATTAACAAATTGGCAAAGAATCAAGCAAAACATCAAGAGCAATTAGATAAATTGAAGCAAGTGCTTGATGATTGGCTTGTTAACGCAAACGCCGAGTAATTCGTTTATAACAAACCTCAACGAGCTATAAGCCCCCTAGTTAGATTGCGATTTCTTCAATCTATCTAACCGAGTCCACATAGGACAACTGCATAGACTGGAGCCTCGATTTACATTAACGAGGACTCCTCATGCGAAAACTATCTCCAATTATTCTGGCGCTTGCGCTGTCTCCTTTGGTTCAAGCTGAACCAGTGTCTGAAGTGTCGCCCGTTGGCAAAATTGACGGCATGGTTTCTTTGCCGGTCACGGGTATGAAAGCGGTTGAAAGCAATGGCCGTATTGTTTTCATGTCAGACAGTGGCCGGTTCGTCATTGATGGCACGCTCTATGATGCCTGGTCGAAAAAGCCGCTTACTAGCCTTGAAGAAATTCGAGAAGCAGGAAACACGCTGGACTTAAGTCGTCTTGGCTTAAAAATGGATGATTTGAACCCACTGACGCTGGGCGAAGGCAAAAAGAAAGTGGTGGTCTTTGTTGATCCACGATGCCCGCACTGCCATGAGCTTTTGAAACAAGCTTTACCGCTAACCAAAGAATACACCTTCCAAATACTCCCTGTGCCAGTGCTTGGTCCTGATTCAGAGCGTCAGGTTCGCCAGCTTGGCTGTGCGCGTGACAAAAAAGCGGCCACCGATGCATTGCTCAATGGTCGAATTAGTAACTTAGAGCAGGATGATACCTGCAACTTAGAGCCAATGCAGCGTACCTTGGTGACGGCTCAAATCCTGGGCATTCAAGGTGTGCCTTTCATCGTCGCCAATGATGGTCGCATCAGCCGAGGCCGTCCTTATGATCTTTCTGCTTGGTTGGAGGGGCGTTAATGAAAGCCTCTCTGTATTCAGGGCAACGCGCTTCAGAGCTATTGCCAGTATTGGCCTATTCAGACGATGAGCAACTGTTTTTCATGGAAGACCAAAGTGTTGGCTTTGGTTTTCTATGTGACCCATTGCCGGGTGGTGATGAGTCTGTTGCAGACAGGGTTAATGTTCTTCTCAACAACGACTGGCCAAAAGACACTTTGCTGCAATTTGGCCTGTACGCCTCGCCTGATATTCAAACCGACCTTCAGCGCATGATGGGCTTAAGGCATCGTCAATCCGACCCATTGCTCAGGGCGTCGATACGCAAACGTGCGGATTTCCTCGATGGGGGCACGGTTCGACCAATAGAGGAATCGACCCAGACACAGGTACGCAACTTTCAACTGATCGTCACCTGCAAATTGCCTTTGGAAAGTCCTATACCGACTGAGCGTGAATTAAGTCGAGCATCCGCGCTTCGAGCTTCTTTCTCGCAGGCGCTGGCAACAGTTGGTTTTCGAGTTAATGAGATGACTGACCGAAATTGGCTCGCAGCATTAAGTGCGCAGCTTAACTGGGGAAAAGATGCTTCTTGGCGTAATCCATCACCAGTCCGCAGTGAGGCTGATAAACCACTTCGAGAGCAAGTGTTGGATTATGACCGAGCTATCAAGGTGGATAGCCAAGGTCTGATGCTGGGCGATTACCGAGTCAAAACCCTATCGTTTAAGCGCCTGCCTGAGCGGATCTGGTTTGGTCATGCCGCAAGTTTTGCGGGCGATATGATGACGGGTAGTCGCGGTTTACGCGGCAGCTTTTTACTGAATGTCACCATTCACTTTCCTTCAGCCGAGGCGATGCGATCTCGTCTAGAGACGAAGCGTCAATGGGCGGTCAATCAGGCCTATGGCCCGATGCTCAAGTTTGTGCCGGTGCTTGCAGCCAAGAAAAAGGGATTTGATGTTCTTTTTGAAGCCTTGCAAGAAGGTGATCGTCCTATTCGGGCAAACATGACCTTAACGCTGTTTTCACCAACTGAAGAAGCGTCCATCAGCTCTGTTTCAAATGCTCGAACTTATTTCAAAGAACTCGGATTTGAGCTGATGGAAGACAAGTACTTCTGTTTGCCCATTTTTCTGAATGCCCTGCCATTTGGTGCCGACCGCCAGGCGATGAACGACTTGTTTCGATTCAAGACCATGGCGACACGACATGTGATCCCACTGTTGCCTTTGTTTGCAGATTGGAAAGGCACGGGCACGCCAGTGATTAACTTTGTTTCCCGTAATGGCCAGATCATGAGTGTGTCCCTTTATGACTCGGGCAGTAATTACAACTGTTGCATCGCGGCGCAATCGGGATCGGGCAAGTCTTTCCTGGTGAACGAAATCATCTCCTCCTACCTATCAGAAGGCGGGCAATGCTGGGTGATTGATGTTGGCCGCTCTTATGAAAAGCTGTGTGAAGTCTATGACGGTGAGTTCTTACAGTTCGGGCGGGACAGTGGCATTTGCTTGAATCCGTTTGAAATCGTTGAGGACTATGACGAAGAAGCGGATGTGTTGGTTGGGTTATTGGCCGCAATGGCCGCACCTACGCAGTCATTAACCGATTTTCAGATGGCCAACCTAAAGCGTCAGACCCGTGAACTGTGGGAGAAAAAAGGTCGTGCCATGTTGGTTGATGATGTGGCAGAGGCCTTAAAAAATCATGAAGACCGTCGTGTGCAAGACGTGGGTGAGCAGCTCTATCCGTTTACGACACAGGGCGAATATGGCCGCTTCTTTAATGGCCACAACAATATTCGCTTCAAAAACCGATTCACCGTTCTGGAGTTAGAAGAGCTCAAGGGGCGTAAGCATCTACAACAAGTGGTGTTGCTTCAGCTTATCTACCAAATCCAACAAGAGATGTACTTAGGTGAGCGGGATCGTCGCAAGATTGTGTTCATTGACGAAGCCTGGGATCTGCTGACTCAAGGTGATGTCGGTAAGTTCATCGAGACGGGTTACCGTCGATTTCGAAAATATGGCGGCAGCGCTGTAACGGTAACGCAGTCGGTCAACGATTTGTATGACAGCCCTACAGGTAAAGCCATCGCTGAAAACTCGGCCAATATGTACCTGCTTGGTCAAAAAGCCGAAACCATCAACGCGCTCAAAAAAGAAGGCCGTTTGCCATTAGGTGAAGGCGGCTACGAATACCTAAAAACGGTTCATACCGTCACGGGTGTCTATTCCGAAATTTTCTTTATTACCGAGATGGGCACCGGGATTGGCCGCCTCATCGTCGATCCGTTTCACAAGCTGTTGTACTCGTCCCGTGCAGAAGATGTAAACGCGATTAAGCAGTTAACGCGCAAAGGCCTTTCTGTTGCTGATGCCATCTCTCAGTTGTTGAAGGAGCGAGGCTATGAATAAGTCCACGCTTTGGCCATTTATGGCCTCTATTACTTTGTCTATTGCAGGCAGCGGTTTAATGACCAGCTGGCTTTTAATGAAAACACTCGAACCCATCCACAGCCAGTTGGCGTTAAGTACGCCCATTGCAGTCGTGGATTTTGGGGAGGCGGTGTTGTCACTGGGCCCCAATGCCAGCGAACAAGACATCGAATCCAGGTTGCTTCAGACCAATCAGCAAATTGAAAAATTAAAAGCAGCCGGTTTTATCGTGCTGGATGCCCAAGCGGTGGTGGGTGCTGATGATTCCGTATTTGTGCCAGTAGGCTCAAAGGAGGTGTCTCATGCAGATACTCCGTAAAAGAATGCCTTGGCGGCCATACCTCATCCGGTTGACTGTTCTTGCGTTAATCATGGCCTTGGTAGGCACCTACGCCATGATGCGCTACCGAATAGGTATTGATACCCAGCAAGAGCGCTGCCTGCCTGATACCACGGTGTATCTGATTGACCTATGGAATAAAGAGCCCGTTAAGGATGGTTTGTATGCCTTCCACTCAAAAGGACTCGCTCCGTTATATAACGACGGTACTCGGATGCTGAAACGCCTAACAGGGATGCCTGGGGATGAAGTCAATGTGACGCCTGAGCATGTGCTGGTGAACGGTGCTGAAGTTTCTACCGGCATGGCATTAGCCCAGCGTCTTGGTGCGGCGGAATCACAATTTAGCCGCTCATTGACGCTGCAAGAAAACGAATATTGGTTTTCCGGCGAGGCTGCTACGAGTTTCGACTCCCGCTATTGGAATGCCGTTAAGCGCGAGCAGATTGTTGGTCGCGCTTGGCCGCTTTGGTAGGAGGTGGAAGATGAGAAGACTATGCCTCTTATTTTTGTTGGTTGCGCCATTGGCTTTTAGTCAAGTGTCCTGGGCACAAGAGCCTTATCCGTTGTCTGACGAGGACAAAAAGATCGTCGAAATGAGCCGCAGCATTTTACAAAGTGCTGTGGATGGTTCATCTGAATTTATCGAGCCTTTTTCACCGATTGAACAACCTAAGTCGCTCAAACACAACGATGAATGGTTGATATTTGCGTCGTCCTCACTGGGGGATTCCTCACTGATGCAGCTATTTAAAGAGGCCAGTGCTACCGGCGCTATTGTGTTGTTTCGGGGAATTCCTGAAGGAAAGACCTTGGGGGCGGCTATCCGTGATTGGCATACCCTGATGGCGGGACTTGATCCTGTTCCTCAGGTTCGAATCGATCCGAAAGCCTTTGTGCACTGGCGGGTGACTAGCGTGCCTGCCATTTTCCGCATAGAAGATGACAAGGTGACTGCAAGTGCACTAGGGGTTTACAGCAAGGACTGGTTGCAACGTCAAATTGAAACAGGCAATACCGGATCTTTGGGTCAACGCGGTCCGATTCATTCCATTTTAGAACCGGATTTGATGCAAGTGGCGATGCAGCGTTTACAGTCGCTTGACCTGGGCGCGTTAAAGAAAAAAGCCATTGAGCGTTTCTGGTCTCGCCAAACTTTCACTGACTTACCCAAAGCCACGCAGTATCGGATAAGAATGGTTGATCCAACCATCGTCATGAAGCGGCCACTATTGGATGCCAATGGCCGAACATTGATCCCAGCAGGAACGCGTATTAACCCGCTAAAAGCCTTGCCATTTACTCAGCAGCTCGTGGTGTTTAATGCGTCGAACGCTGAAGAAGTGGACGCAGTAGCGCATTGGCTTGAGGGCCAAGATAGGACGCTGCGCCGCATTACGCTTATCACCACGCAGCTCGACCGTGCTCAAGGTTGGAATAGCCTCAATGCGCTCGAAAAGACATTGGACAGTCCGGTTTATCTTCTCAATGCCTCGCTAAAGCAGCGCTTTGATTTGCAAGTCACCCCATCGTTTGTTCAAGCAAAGGGACTCGCGTTTGAAATAGAAGAAATTCCAGCAAAGGAGCTTGTTCATGAAAAAGCTCAATAATACGTATCGTCTGTTGCGGACTCTCGTTGTAATGTTTGTCCTTGGCGCATCTATTCCTGCAAAAGCCGAACTGACCTGCCCAGACGCGGGGTTATTGTCCGGCAAGTTGCTGACGGATGTTTGCTGGTCATGCATTTTTCCTATCCGAGTTGCGGGTCTTCCTCTTGGCTCTGGCAGTGTCCCAAGCGGCGCATCAAACAAGTCATTTTGCTTATGTGAAGACAACTTAGGTGTGCCAAGGCCAGGTATTGTTACCAGCATGTGGGAGCCAGCGCGTCTGATTGAACTAGTCAGAACGCCAGGTTGTTCGCCTTCACTGGGAGGGATTCGTTTACCGTTAGGTGATAGGCGATTGCAAGGTGGTCATGGTGAAGGTGAATACGATACCGGTGATCTTGCTTTCTACCATTACCATTATTACGCCTTTCCGCTTTTGGTCATGCTCGATTTGTTCATGGATGGCAATTGCAATGCCGATGGTTACATGGACTTTGACTTGATGTATTTGTCGGAATTGGACCCAACATGGCTGAACGATGAACTGGCCTTTTTTACTCAGCCTGAAGCGGCTGCCGTTGCCAATCCATTGGCTATATCTGCTTGTACCGCTGACGCTGCTTCATCAACGCTTGGTAAACCCATCGACCAGTTGTTTTGGTGTGCTGGCAGTTGGGGCCATCTCTACCCGTTATCTGGCCACACCTTAGCCTTTGGCTCATTAGCAGAAAACACCAGCCATTTAGCGGCGCGTGCAATCGCGGCTCAACACAGGCGTGGTCTTGCTAGGCGAACAATGGGGAACAGTGCGCTATGCCGACCTGTTATCGAACCCATGCTGCCGAAATCCCAATACAAGATGAGTATGTTCTTCCCAGTACCGGAAACTGAAAGTGCGCATGTCATCGGTGAAAGCACCATGAAATGGGGAGAGTGGCGAACGATCCCCGGTGCCGGTGAAGATGCGCTCTACATTTTGTGGCGCTGGCAAGACTGCTGTAACTCGGGAGGTTAACCATGAAACCAACACTTTTTACCCGAGTTTTAGCGGGTATTTTATCAATCACTATGGCGTGCCTGCCCTTACATGGTGTGGCCGCTGATGTGCAGCGCCAATCCGGCCTAAGCGGACAACAAGAAGGTAAGCAATTGCTGCAAAACTGGACGATGCCCGCACTCAATGGCAATACATTGTCGGTGCCGAATGGCAGTGGTAATGAGTCCATTAACTTGCAAGAGCTTTTCCCTGGTATGGATCAGGGCTCATTGGATGTCTTAACGGGCGTTTATGGCTCTGATGCCAGCATGAATCAATTGGGGACACAGCGCCAAGAGAGCATGGCATCCGAAAGTGGCGCTACGGGTGAAGCATTTCGTTCGCTACAGCAAATCAAAGACAGGTCTCGGCCAGATATGGTCAATGATCCGCTTTGGGCATTAACTGATGCGGTTCAAACTGACCCCAATCTATTAACCCAAAGCTTCCCCGGCTGTGAGTCTCAAGGTGAAGGCAGCCCAAATTACCAGCAATGTGACAGGCTCAATACAGCGGTTAACAGCTGCACTATTACTCACGATTACACGGCAGGCATTATTGAGCATGTTTCTGGACCGATGAACCTTCGCTCTTGTGGTGAGGGGTGTCTTGAAGTTTGGATTGGACGAATTGGCGACAACTACTGGAGTGGCCGTTGTAAAGTGTTTGAACAGGCCATCACACTCAAAGTCGTGAACCCCGATGCGATTACCTCAGCCGTTCTTGAGTACGCTAAATGGGATGACTACATGCAAGTTTGGCTTGGCGATCAGAAAGTCTGGTCTGGGCCGAACAATAACTTTCCACCAGAAACGTCAGGTCGCTGCGAGCTCAGTACCAGTTGGGAGCGCAATCCAAATACCGATCTCACTGCCAGGCTAAAAGCGGTAGAACCCGGTTTAGAAGTGCCGGTAAAAATTCGCGTATCGGTTACGGGTAGTGGTGAGGGGTATGCACGCATCAAGGTGCGCTTTGATCCAACCAAGGTGGTGATGAATGATAGTTGGTCGCCACAATCCTGTATCGAACAAGCAGCGGATATCCCGACGAAGTTTTCAGACTACAGCATTCAATGCACGGATCAGCCTTCTTCAACCAACGGATGTACGGTGGTCAATGGTGTTTCAGTTTGTGAGTCCTATTTTGCCCCAAGCCCAGTGGCTGGCATATCGCCTTTGTGTCGTCGTGTGCAAGTGAGTGTGGATGATGAAAGCTATAAAGGGATTGAAAATCAGGCCTGCCAAGTGCTTGAAGCGAATCCTTCCTGTGGATTCATGTCGTCAGAATGTGCCGAGACCAATGATAAAGGTGAATGCACTCGTTTTACCGATACCTATGACTGTGGATTGCAAACCAGCGATCCAAAGTGTGTGGTATCCAATCTTATGCCGAGTAGTTTTGAAGCCTGTGAGCCTACTCAGACGATCACGCCATTTACTGAAACCAAGCATGTACCCGATTACCAGGTGTGCGAGAAGATCAGCACGCTTACTCAGTGTCAGTTAGAGCGACGTGTATCCGCTGAAACCCATCAACAAAGCTGGTCCATTGAGCGTGGTTGCTTTAGCTCCGAAACGCTCAGTTTTGTTCCACAGCACAGCAGTACTATGCAAACTGGAAACGCTACGCTGAGGATTTTTGATAATCAAAATACTGAGATAAAAATCACCGAGTCGCCATCCAAGGCAAATGGCTGGAAAACGACACTCTCATTGACGGGCAATAAGGAGACGGTGACTGAGACGAAACCGTCCATTAAATACCCTGAAATGACCTGTCCAAAAGGAACCTTGGTTGGCTCATTGTGTAAAGTCGTCAATGGTTCGATTATTTCGTGGCATGAACCCCAGGAGGTCACTCGTTCCAGATGCGATTCCGGCTGGAACAAAGTCGATTTCGACACTTGCAGCCGAGAAGTTCAGAAGTGTTTGGCTCCTGCGAAACTGAGTGCTTCCTTGACCTTCTCCGGCAAGTACTTAGAGCAAGACGTTGTTCATCAATCAAGTGATCCGGGCATAGACCAATGCTTGATGCAAACGGATCAGTTTACTGCGGTGCAGTGGCAGTGTTTGGATACGGGCACAAAACGAATCGACGGGTTAACGGTTGGTAGTAGCGAGTTGGCGAAGCTTGGAAGTCTTTATCCGGCTGTTGTTTCGTCTCCTGCTCATTTAACCAGTCGTGGCAGCTCTGATGGACTGGGGCTCTCATGCTGGAGGGCAAAAGCGACCTATAATGCCTCGACTGCTCACCCAGAGTTCAACATGGGCAGCTCAGATAGCTGGGTAGATGCCAATGGTAATACACAAACCATCGTCAATAACGGACAAAACACGACCACCAATACGTGTGCCGCGCTAGAGCAAAATCCGGCCTGCCAGTACGTCAGAACCGAATGTACTGAGGGCGGGGCTGGTCATGAAGGCTTCTGTTATATCCAAAGTTTGGTGTATGACTGCGGACAAAGCGTTGAAGTGCAAAACGCTCGAATGGAAACTCAATACAACTGTGAGGGGCCAGTTCGCTGTATGGGCACAGATTGTTTAGAGCCAGAGTCAATCAAGCAGGCTAACTTTGCAGAGGCCGCTGCGATGCTTAATGCGGCGCAGTTTATGACCAATGATATGTCATGCACAGGAGCTGATGGCCAAGATAACGTCGAGTGTACGGTCTTTAAAGGTAATGCTGGCCAGTGCAAAAAAGCCGTTGGCGGCATAGTGGATTGCTGTGAAAAGCCAAGTGGCGTGTCGCTATCGGATTACATCACGATGATAGTTGCGGTCAACAAGCTTGATACGGCAGTCATGGCCATGAATCCGTCTTCGGCAATCTATGGTTCGTGGAATACGCTCAGGGAACCAATCACCAGTACCTGGAGTGCGGTTAAAGAGCCTTTTGTGTCTGCATGGGACTCTCTCATGGGGGCTGGGCCATCAACGGCTGCTGGCGCGGGAGCGGAGCAAGCTGCGACTGGCTTTATGCAGGTGTTGACCAACAAAACGGCTGAGTGGGTAGGCTCTACGTTTGGTTCGGGGGCGCAATCGGCACTGTTTAGTAACGTTGGTGGTGCGGTTGGAGCCGATGGTGTCGTTTCGGGTGGTAACTTTGCCCTGGGGGGCGCTGCGGGCGCGGTTCTGAGTACGGTTATGACGGCCTACATGATTTATTCAGTCACTATGATCCTCATTCAGCTTATCTGGAAATGTGAGCAGAGCGAGTTTGAAATGAACGCCAAGCGGGTATTGAAGAGTTGCCACTATGTAGGCTCTTACTGCAAGTCTAAGTTCTTAGGTGCCTGTGTTGAAAAACGGCAGTCATATTGCTGTTTTACTTCGCCACTTTCACGGATCATTCAAGAACAAGTACGCCCTCAATTGGGCCTTGGTTGGGGCAGTGCCAAGTCACCAAACTGTGAAGGTTTGACCGCGAGTCAGTTAAACCAGGTAGATTGGAGCCAAGTCAATCTCGATGAATGGATAGGTATCTTGTCGATAACAGGCAACCTACCCGAAGTACCGTCACTGGATCTGGAACGACTCACAGGCTCAGGAAGTACGCTAAACGTTGATGGAAATCGTCAGAGTGCCGCAGATAGAGCCATTGAACGGCTAAACGGAATGGATGCCCAGAAACTTCGCCAGGAGGCAACGGAAGAAGTCTCGGGGAACAATTAGAATAAATTGCTCCGTTAGCCCCGTTTTGCAGGACTAATGGAGCAGAAAAAATAATCAATATGCATTTATGTAACTGCGACAAATTTGCAAAAATGTGTTTGTAGTAGTTTCGATAAATAGAGTTGGACATCGGACAGATAGCTATGAGCGAGGAACTGACGTGGCCAACCAAAATCGACCAACCCAGCTAAGCCACTTTTCTCAATATCTTCATTTTTAATTCATACATATTTGGGCTTGGATACCTCAAATATGTATGCAAACGTTCTGTATTGTAAAATGTCATGCTAAGCTCGAAAGCACGATTGAACACCTTGGTGTCGAGATTGAAGATGTACTAAGGATTTCAGATAGTTGTGACGGATGATTCAATGCCAACGGATTAAGTTGTAAATATTCATGGCAGACGTTTGTGTCCCCAACGCTATATCTTTCACACAAATATGAGAAGTGTATTTATGACTATTCAGCAAATTAAAGTTGGCAGTGTTCCTGATATTATTGAGCTAACACCAAACTCCAATGAGCAAAGTGATTCTTATCCTTTTATCCTATCAACGAATACTTCATGGGGAGAACAGGGTTCTAAAATATCAATAGAGAAATTACGCCAAAATATTGAGCCTTGGTTAACAGCACTTTTTCAATCCGAACATTTAAATCTATTGATCGGTGCGGGTTTAAGTACGTCTATTCAAATGTCGGCTACAGGCGTGCCACCCGTTGGAATGGGGTGGATCAGTGATCTAGCGGTCTGTCAAAGCGAAATAAATGAATTCGCTACAAAAGCTGCCAAATCGGCTGGTCGCGCACAAGGAAATATAGAAGATCAAATTAGAGCTATTAATGAACTTATCAAAGGTCTTGAAATTTTAACAGTGTTGGATAGCCCGCAACCTGAAAACCCCCCGGCTCCATATGCAGCCTATAGAGACCTAAAAGCTGATTTAGCTGCAATTAAGGGGGAATTGTCTCGATGTCTAGGTGAGTTTTCAAAATCTGTCAGTACAGGAGAACACTTAATTAAAAGTGCTGAAAAAAAACGAAAAGAGGAAACTTTCAATTATCTTGTGAGTTTCTTAATGAGCTTTGCAAGTAGAACCGCTACACGCGACAGATTGCATATTTTTACAACGAACTATGACCGAATTATCGAGGTTGGTGCTGAACTTGCTGGTTTAAGACTCATAGACCGTTTTGTTGGAAGTATTGCTCCCGTTTTTAGATCCTCAAGATTAGAAGTTGATTATCACTATAACCCTCCGGGAATACGTGGTGAACCAAGATATTTGGAAGGAGTGGCACGTTTTACCAAACTTCACGGTTCTCTAGATTGGCACGAACAAGATGGTGCGATTAGGCGCTTTGGCCTACCTTTTGGAGCTCGCTCTGTTGAACCGTTTCTAGAAGCAGAGGGGCACGAAAGCGATAGTTATGAACAACTTATGATTTACCCTAATTCAGTCAAAGATAGAGAAACCGCTGAGTACCCCTATGTAGAGTTATTTAGAGACTTAGCAGCAGCGACTAGCCGTCCAAACAGTACATTAGTCACGTATGGCTATAGCTTTGGTGATGAGCATATAAACAGAGTAATTGAAGATATGCTTACCGTTCCATCTACCCATCTAGTCATCATTGCTTTCGGAGATCCGCTAGAAAGAATTATGAACTTCATTGGTAAAAGTGGAAGAAAAGCTCAAATCACTTTACTAATGGGTGACCATTTGGGGGATCTAAAAACTTTGGTTGATAACTATCTACCTAAACCAGCCATAGATAAAGCATCAATAAAGATGGCCGAATTACTAAAACAGCGAGGCTTTATCCAGTCAGAACACTCAGGTAATGCAACTACCACCGAGGTAACATCATGAGTTACTTGCCTATAGAAAGACTGGAACAGTTACGAATCGGAACCGTTGGTTTTGTATCGCCTAGTGAAATTAGAGTTTCCTTAGAAATTGATTCCCCAGACTCAGTCTCTCTTCAAGGAGGCTCACCTCGCAACTTTCCTCGAATCAACAGTTATGTGCTTATAAACAGTGATGATGGATTTCTAGTTGGTCAAGTTGAGTGGATCGCAGTAGAACACTCGCCATACCCCAAAAGAAGAGGCTTGCAAGATTTTGGCTTGATAGACTTACCTTTTCCTCTAAAAAAGCTCAGTATCAACCCCGTTGGTACATTGAGAAGCGATAGAAAAAACGATGGTTTCAAATTCACCAGAGGAACAGATGCATTTCCTTCAGTTGGTGATTCAGTGCTTTTACCTACTGACCAACAATTAAACTCAATAATCGAATCAGGTGAAAACAGAAGGGTTAAAATAGGAGATAGTCCTCTAGCTAACAATGCAGAAATAAAAATCGACCCCGATAAGCTTTTTGGGCGACATATAGCTGTTTTAGGCAACACAGGTAGTGGTAAATCTTGCTCTGTGGCGGGACTAATTCAATGGTCACTGGACGCAGTTTTACAACAGGGCCAAACTCCGAACGCTCGATTTATAATACTTGATCCTAACGGGGAGTACAGCCGAGCATTTGGTCCAAAGTCAAAATATAAGGGGAATTTATTGCGCGTAGAGGCTAACTCTGATTATGGTGAGTTAGAACTTAAAGTACCATCATGGCTATGGAACAGTTCAGAATGGGGGGCGTTCACTCAGGCAAGTTCAAAAGTTCAACTCCCATTACTACGACGAGCTTTGAGGGCGATGAGAAATGATGTGTTGTCAGAAGATGATGTGACAATTCAAGCAAAACATTTTTGCGGAATACTTTTAGTTTCAATAAGGCAACTAGCAAGTCAAGGGCAGATATATGTGAATGGTGGTCATGCCAAAGGCTTAGTTGAAAGTTTAACGTCATGGGAAACTAGCCTCATAACATTAAACGAAAAAATCCACAACCAACCTTTCAATAGTGTAATAAGCACGATAAATACTTACCTATCTTCCAGAAGAGGAGCACAGTGGCCTGCTAAGCCTGAAGTCAGTGATACTGATAAGTTGATTTCTGAGTTAAAAGAAGCTCATGTTGCACTTGGTGGTGATGAACAAGAACTTCTCCCGAAAAGTGAAGATACGCCTATTCGCTTTGAAGGTGATGACTTCGTCGCCTATCTCGAAGCTTTAGCACAAGAAACGGGAACTGAGCAGTTCATGGAATTTCTTTTGACTCGAATTCGCACAATGCTAGGTGACACCCGAATTAGTGCAGTTACTAAAGATTCTGAGGAACCAATAAGTTTAACTGATTGGCTAGATACTTTTCTTGGGAAGGATACTCATGGTGCTATCACTGTTATCGACCTATCACTAGTTCCCAATGAAATTATCCATCTTGTAACAGCAGTAATCTCTAGAGTGACTTTTGAAGCTCTTCAACGATATCGGAAGATGAATGGAAAACCATTACCAACAGTAATGGTTGCAGAGGAAGCTCATACATTTATCAAACGATACAAAGAAGAAAGTGAGAGTCAATCAGTTTCTGATGTGTGCTGCAAAGTATTTGAAAAAATCGCTCGCGAAGGGCGTAAATTTGGTTTGGGACTAGTAGTATCATCCCAACGACCTTCTGAGTTATCTCCTACTGTTCTTTCTCAATGTAATACTTTTTTACTGCACAGAATTAGCAATGATAGAGACCAAGAACAAGTTCATAGGCTTGTTCCCGATAACATGAGGGGACTATTAAGAGAGCTACCATCGCTACCATCTCGACATGCAATTTTACTCGGATGGGCTTCAGAACTACCGGTGTTAGTTCGAATGAAAGAACTTAGTGAAGAGCAAAGGCCTCAGTCTGATGATCCTGACTTTTGGGACGTATGGTCTAACTCCACAGGTGAGCCTCGTGAAGTAAACTGGCAGCCAATCGTTGAAGAATGGCAAAACAGAGATTAATTTACCAGCCAAATTAGCGCCAAATAGATGCTTAACAATACGAATAAGATTAACTTTCTATGGCGCATTTGTTCCAAAGCGATGAGTGGCGTGAACTATTAGTGGTGTGCGAATCAATAGGCTATTACGCTAATTTCGATAAACGGGTACTTTCCAAAGTGACTTAGGGTTCCTTTCTGACAATTTATTAAATGCATAGATATTAACGACGCTATACGAGAGAAATTTGGGGGAATTACGATTGATTGAAAATTCGACTTAATTCGACAAAGCTGATGATGGTTCAAAAGCGAGTCAGATCCGAACGTCCACTTTGGCAGTTGCCGACTATCAGATTAATTTTAGTAATGTTAATCTGATTTTCGCTAAAAGAACCTTGTCCAACAAGTTTGTCTCAGCTAGTTTCAATTAACAGCTATTTGACACATGGCAGTTAGAGTTACCTTGAATAGTTTTAATCTTAAAATCACGCACTTTTTCCCATTCGTCAACAGGGTCCATTCTTGACCAAGCTTCAAATAGCTGAGTTTGTTGCCTACTGAGTCTTAGGCCGTATTGATCTCGCATGTAGAAATAAATTCTAGCAATATCACCCTGACGGTTAGCTGGTGGTTCTGCTCGACGGTCTTTGAAATCAACTTCGAAATCACATTGACCATAGGATCTTGGTTCATTCGGAATCATGCCAAATCGAAAATTTGATCTATCCCCATTGAGTTCTCCTACAGATGGTACAAGGTTATGGAGATCCGACACCATTTTAGAAAACTCAGCATCATTCTTTTCACAGTTCCGACGACCACCATTTTGCCAGCATTGGCGTTGATGGCCAATTTCCCAAGCTGAGACAACGTGCTCCCACTCTAAGCGTTCTCCTCGTTTCGGTTGCTTCCTTGGTTCATATCCGCAAGATGCAGCATCAATCGCACCATCATTGTTATAGCTACATCCACAGTAAAACGTACTCTGGTTGTCTTGGTAAATTTCTCGGGCAAATCGTTTTGCCTGGCTGAACGATGTTGGGTGTTCTGCAAATGCAGGGATAGCGAACAACGCTATTAAGAAGGTAACGAGAAAATTAGTTCTATTCATGTAAATTGGCCAAAAATGACAGTTAAATTCATTTTAATGATTTTGATAGAAAATACAGCAAGATGAAGAGCCCCTTCAAGAGGGGCAGTGTGATGGGAGCCTAGCTGGCTAGTTGGAGGGGGTATCTGTTTCCTCTTCAGTGATATCGTCATCGGTTGAAGGCACCGCTTGCTCAACTTCTGCTTCTTTACCCTTAGCTTGGGCTGATTTTCGTGCACGAATTTCGATATCAATAATGCGCCGAGCAAGTTTGATGATGCGCTGTTGCCATGCGTAGTTGCCATCAACACGTTGCTTGTTGCTAAGCACGCTAGATAACCAGAGGGTGTCCATTGAGATCATCAATGCATCGAGTTTGCGCACTAAGCCAACAAACTGGCCAACCTGAGGCGAGCTTATTTTTGCGTTGAAGGTAATCGGGTCGGTGTAGTCAGGTACTTCATCGATGCCGTTGGACTCCATCAGTTTGTCCAAACGAGCTTGTTCGCTGTCTACCGCTTTAGCGCAATCCTCGATCAACTGGCTAATGATCTGTTCCACTTCATCAATTTCGTTCTCATCGCCAATGATGCGCAGGATGACATCGATTCCGTAAAGCGCACTGACCGTCCGTCTAAAAACACGGTCAACGACACGTTGTGCCTGTAAGCTGTTAATTGTGAATGATTGTTCAAAGATGGGTTTTGAGTAATTGGGTTTTGCTTGGGCCATAAGTTTGCTCCTGATATGACAATAATCAGTCCCTAGCCTAATCCTCTGTGAGGTAATGGCCTTTCAGCTAGGTGGAAGAATTGAGCATCTTTCTAACTATCCTGTCTGGATAAGACGGTTACACTGACTATCAAATATTGCTGATCTGTTTCAGTAATATCTGCGCCTGAGAGCATGAGCTCAAAGGAAGCCCGCCGCTGAGTATTCTCAGTGGTACTAAGAGGTAGCTAGCCTCCTTAAACAAATAGCCTGCATGTTTACATGCTCAACCATGCGTTCCTTACGGTTCGCCTTTTCACCACCCAACTGGGGGAGTTTTCCCCAGTTGGGGGTGACTCCTTCAAAACCAACATAAGGAGTCACCAATGGAATATATCTTCGGATTTATTATCCAAATCGCAGGCATTATGTTGCTTGCAAAACTGAGCTGGTCGCTTTTGCGATTGCTTGCTCGTCAAAGCGTGCGTCCGTTTCGATTTGTACTTATTCAAATTAAGCGATTGCTCACACCAACACTAAAACGTCGTCCAATGGCAGTGCCTAAAGCTCCTGGTATGCCCCGTTTGACATCTGCGTTTTACAAAGAGCCACATCCGTACGACATGGCTTTACTCGAAATACCAACCTATCTGCGTCGTCAGTCTTCTTTGCCCAGCCGGGCAGAAGCGACTGTGTGCACAGAGTTCAACTAAGACAAGGAGAACATCATGAAAAACCAAGTAACACTCATAGGCTACGTTGGCTCTGAGCCAGAGACGCGAGCCTATCCATCAGGTGATTTGGTGACCAGCATTTCGCTGGCCACTTCTGAGAAATGGCGCGACCGGCAATCCAATGAGCTCAAAGAGCATACGGAATGGCATCGGGTCGTTTTTCGAGATCGTGGTGGATTTAAGTTAGGGCTAAGGGCAAAAGATTTAATCCAAAAAGGAGCGAAGCTTTTTGTTCAAGGGCCTCAGCGCACGCGATCATGGGAGAAAGATGGCACTAAGCATCGATTGACCGAAGTGGACGCGGACGAGTTTCTGCTTCTTGATAGTGTGAACAGAGCATCTGAGCCATCATCGGCGGATGATGCAGGCTCCCAAACTAATTGGGCACAAACTTATCCTGAACCAGATTTTTAACCGAGCGAAAACGCTTTAACCCAGCCGGGAGTACTTTCCCGTCAGGGTCAGACTCCCACTTTGATTGTCGGAGTCCACAATGGAAAAACCAAAGCTAATCCAACGCTTTGCTGAGCGCTTTAGTGTCGATCCAAACAAGTTGTTCGATACCCTAAAAGCAACAGCATTCAAGCAACGTGACGGTAGTGCACCGACCAATGAGCAGATGATGGCGCTCTTGGTGGTTGCAGATCAGTACGGCTTGAACCCTTTCACCAAAGAGATTTTTGCGTTCCCTGATAAACAAGCTGGAATTATTCCAGTGGTAGGTGTCGATGGATGGTCTCGCATCATCAATCAACACGACCAGTTTGATGGCATGGAGTTCAAGACTTCAGAAACCAAAGTCTCACTGGATGGCGCGAAAGAATGCCCTGAATGGATGGAATGCATTATCTATCGGCGGGACCGTTCGCACCCAGTCAAAATCACTGAGTATCTGGATGAAGTCTATCGACCGCCTTTTGAGGGTAACGGCAAAAATGGCCCTTACCGTGTAGATGGTCCATGGCAGACGCACACTAAGCGAATGCTAAGACATAAATCCATGATCCAGTGTTCCCGCATTGCGTTTGGCTTTGTGGGAATTTTCGATCAAGACGAAGCGGAGCGAATTATCGAAGGCCAAGCAACACACGTTGTTGAGCCATCGTTGATTCCACCCGAGCAAGTTGATGATCGAACCCGAGGGCTTGTTTACAAGCTTATCGAGCGGGCGGAAGCTTCAAACGCTTGGAATAGTGCATTGGAATATGCCAATGAACATTTTCAAGGTGTTGAACTGACGTTTGCGAAACAAGAAATATTTAATGCACAGCAACAAGCAGCCAAAGCGCTCACACAGCCTTTAGGTTCTTAGCGCCACGCATTCATTTTACGAACCCTGGCGGGATTATTCTCCCGTCAGGGGGAAGGTCTCGTCTTTTTTTTTGGAGATCTTCCATGACTAAATCAGCCTCACTTTTTCGCTTGGTATTGGTTGTTGCCCTTGTCGTAGGTTCGATTCAAGCCGGTAAAGCGGCAATTGATTCGGTTCAAGCAAGTGTTGTTCAGCACCAAACAGCGTTAGCACAAGCTGCAAAGTAACCACTTAACCCTGAAGGGGAGTTCTCTCCTTCGGGGGAGTCTCCCCTCAAAGGAGGCAATATGAAGGTTATCGACCTATCACAGCGTACTCCTGCATGGCACCAGTGGCGCATTGCAGGGGTTACGGCATCTGAAGCCCCAATTATTATGGGGCGTTCACCCTACAAAACACCTTGGCGATTATGGGCAGAAAAAACCGGATTCGTATTACCGGAAGACCTGTCGAATAATCCTAATGTGCTTCGCGGTATTCGGTTGGAGCCTCAAGCAAGGCGAGCATTTGAGAATGCGCATAATGACTTTCTTCTGCCGTTATGTGCAGAAGCCGATCATAACGCAATCTTTCGAGCCAGCTTTGATGGCATCAACGATGCGGGCGAACCCGTTGAACTGAAATGTCCTTGCCAGTCAGTTTTTGAGGATGTGCAAGCTCACCGAGAACAAAGCGAGGCGTACCAGTTGTATTGGGTGCAAGTACAGCATCAAATACTGGTCGCCAATAGCACGCGTGGTTGGTTGGTATTCTATTTTGAGGATCAACTGATTGAGTTTGAAATACAACGAGACGCTGCGTTCTTAACTGAATTGCAAGAAACAGCGCTTCAGTTTTGGGAGTTAGTTCAAACTAAAAAAGAACCGTCAAAATGCCCTGAGCAAGATTGTTTTGTTCCCAAGGGTGAAGCCCAATACCGCTGGACATCGCTGTCTCGGCAGTATTGCTCAGCACATGCCGAAGTGGTTCGACTGGAAAATCACATTAAATCTTTGAAAGAGGAAATGCGAGAAGCTCAGTCGAAATTGGTCGCTATGATGGGTAACTACGCTCATGCCGACTATGCTGGGGTCAAACTCAGCCGCTACATGATGGCAGGTACGGTGGACTATAAGCAATTGGCCACCGATAAATTAGGCGAGCTGGATGAACAGGTTTTAGCCGCTTACCGAAAAGCGCCACAAGAGCGGTTGCGCATTAGCACCAATAAGCCAGAGCAGCCCGTTGAAACACCAATCAAAATCAGTCTTGAGCAAGAAAACTTGGTTCTGCCAGGTGACTCGCCGAGCTCATTTTACTTTTAACGTTCACTTGGAGCCGATTTCGGCTCCTTTCTCATGCGCTTATATCGAGTGCATCAGAAAGCAGTTTCACTCGTAGCCAATGCTGGGTACGAATGATAGAGCGAGCTGAACTCTTACATACACAGCCATACCACAATCAACACTCCACCCGACGGGGACTTCAGTCCCTGTTGGGGCATGGGGCCTCGTCAAAACAGATGAGGTTTACCATGACTGAACAATCCCCATTTTTGGTTCAAGTGAATCAAGCGTTTAATGTTCCGGCTCCTGATGCTTTCGTTCTGGAAGGATTTGGTGCCGACACTACCCATCCAAACATTCCCGTTCGCAAGGACGAGTATGTTTTTAGAAAAGAAGACTTACGTGACGTATTGGCGTTCTTGTCTAACCCCGACGGTGACGGTTTGTATATTACAGGCCCCACGGGATGCGGTAAGACCTCGCTAATTTGCCAAGTTGCTTCTCGATTGAATTGGCCTGTTCAGCAAATTACTGCACATGGTCGATTGGAGTTGTCCGATCTTATTGGTCACCACACGCTGGTTAATGGCAACATGACCTTTGTGTATGGACCGTTAGCACTGGCTGTAAAGCATGGCCATTTGCTGATCATTAATGAAATGGATCTTGCTGAGCCTGCTGAACTGGCTGGACTCAATGACATTTTGGAAGGTGCCCCGTTGGTCATCGCACAAAATGGCGGAGAGATCATCATGCCACATACCAAGTTTCGTTTTATCGCAACCGGCAACAGTGCGGGCAGCGGTGACCAAACGGGCTTGTATCAAGGTGTGCTCCAACAGAATTTGGCTTTTCTTGATCGCTTTAGAATCATCGAAGCGACCTATGCAGAGCCTTCTGTAGAGGAAGCCATTCTGGAGAACGTTGCGCCTGGCTTGCCAGAAGTCTTTCGCCAAAAAATGGTGAAAGTGGCTGGTGACATCCGTCGTCTTTTTATTGGGGGTACGGATGGCGGTGCAGAGCTTAGTATCACCATGTCCACTCGGACTTTGGTGCGCTGGGCAAAGTTAACACTTGCTTTTAAAGGCGCTCCTAACGCAGTGGAGTATGCACTGGTTCGGTCTTTGACGGCTCGTGCTGAGTTGGAGCAACGTGAAGCCATTCACCGTATTGCCGCTGATGTTTTCGGTGACCACTGGGAGGATTGATGATGGAAAAGTGCTTTGCTCTTTACCGTTACAGTCATTCTGATGGGACAGCCAAAGAATGGGCCATTTACGTTGGATCAGACACCCAGGAGATTGAAGTTCGGTTTGGAAAAGCTGGTCAATTGTCGCAGCAGCGATTGATTGATTCGACTGATCCTAACGCTGAAGCAGACCGACGAATCAATGAGAAAATCAACAAGGGTTATCGATTGGTTGGACAAGTCGGCATTGATCATCAAGGGCGGCCATTTGAACTCTCAAATGCGCTAGATAGCGTCGCGTGCGCCAATAACGTCAGTTGGGAGTTTCGTACTCGCAAGGACGTCAATGGCCAAATCTCGCTGGCGCAAAAAGCGTTGTTCGATATGGCAAAGCTGCTTGAAGCCTATGGCTTGGCTGTTATTGATGATAACCAGGTCAGGATTGGAGAATGGTCATTAGGGTTTTGCAAAAGCAGATTACCTAGTACCAATCAAATCAGCATGGTGTCAGGTGAAGGCGCTGGCATTGTTAACACGGATGATGGCCCATGGCCATTGTTGCTGTTACTGGCCTTTAAGCGTCAATTACCACCTCTGTGTTCGCTCACAGTAGCGAGTCCTGAAGGGATAGAAGTATCCGACCAATTGAAGTTGGAAAAAGATGTATTGAGGCTATTAGGTAGTGATTTAGAGCGGGTTCGCCCGATTGCTGAAGCACTGGACTTAATGCCTGTGAAAATCGATCTCAACCAATCGTCGCCTGATTCGCAAAATTACTATTTCTGATAGTGGTATTGCCATTAGCGCGTCAACTACTACCACCCAAACGGGGGCCATTGCTCCTGTTGGGAGTGGTGCGTCCCCATCTCGCATGAGGATGCACTATGAGTATTCAAACCCTCGACAAACTTTTGATTTGTCACATCGACTGTTCCATCTGGAGCGGTAGAAAAAAACTAAGGCCTGAAGATTTCAGACTAGCCAATGGCAGCCAACTTCCACCGAAGGATGTTGCCAGCTTAGGGAGTAAAAAAATTTGCGACCCTGAGGCATTGGCGAACTTTGAAAGGCTTAAGAAAGAAGCGCAGCGCTTGTGTGAGCAAGTCGGTGTGCGGTTTTTAGGTGGCTATGCCGTCCCTGAGGACCGAATTGATCAGATTGTTCCAGAGCTTGACCGGATCGGTCAGGAGTTTGCGCAGTGCAAGCAGTTGTTCTTGGACAACTATGATCAGGTGACGTTTGACTGGGTTGCAAAACACCCGGAATTTGCAGATGCAATCCGGCGTGCGCTGTCACCCATTGAAGATGTGGAACAACGGCTTCAGTTCGATTATGCCATCTATCGAATGCAACCGGCTGAACAAGCTGGTGGCTTAGATGACAAGGTCAATGGCATGGGACACACCCTCTTTAGGGAGGTGGCTCGTGATGCCAATGAACTGTTTGAGCGTTCCGTTGCAGGTAAGAATCAAATCAGCCAGCGAGCCCTTAATCCTCTGAAGCGGTTAAGAGACAAGTTGGATGGTTTGTCATTCCTGGATCATCGAGTCCAGCCGATGGTCGAAGCGATGGACAATTTATTTGTTCGTCTGCCGAAGACCGGCCCTGTGACAGACAATCTCTATCACGAACTGATGGCGACCATTTTAATTTTGTCTGATCCAGACAAGATGAGAATGCACGGTGAAGGTCAATTGGATATCAGACAACTGATGCCCAAACCTGAACCTAAACCCGCACAGCCAGTATCTGCTCAGCCAGATAACTTATGTGCAATACCACAACCAACCGTCAGACCAAACCTTGGTTCGACTGTACCAAACTCATTTTATTTTTAACGTCCTTGAGGGCATGTCGCCCTAAAGGGCGCATGTCCTCTGAACTATGTAAGAGGAAATTATGCAATCAACCATCCATAACCCCAGCCAACTGAAGCAGTTTGAAGCACATTTTCGTGGTGTGACTGATGCGGTTGAAAGTGAATCGATACCAGAAGTGGCGTGTTGTCGAACGTTAGTACAACGGTCGTACTCAACACATAGTGTCGTGATCCCAAAGAACCCTGTGCTGATCGCAGATGCGGACGCACAAGGAGCTTGGGTAACGGCCATGGTGTTTGTTCCAAACATGGCATTGCAGCAAACCGCTTTTGAGCGGGCCTGGCTGCAATATCAACACGAGGTGTCTACTCAGTTACAAGACCAGTACGGTCTGACATTGGATGACATCATGAGTTTAGATCAGCTTAAAACGTCATTTGAGCAGCACGAGAATCCAGCTCAATTGGTGGCTTGGTTAGGTCAAAAATACGACCTGGATAAGCTAAAAGCACTGGTTTAAACACTTACATTCCCAGCGGGGAAACGCTCCCGCTGAGGGAGTATTCCCCCTAATGATTAGGAGACTTCCATGAATCATCCATTAAAAAACGCACTGCCAATCGTTGCCGCCGCTTACGGCGAAAAGTTTGGTGTGAAGGTGCTTATTCAAGGACAAGATGCGTTTACCGATGGTGAGCGGATTGTGATCCCAACAGCAAACCCAGACGACCCACACTATCAACAGATAGCTTGGGGTTATCTGGCTCATGAAGCGGCGCATATTCGGCATACCAATTTTGACATGGTGAAGAAGGCGTCGTCTAAGCCGATCCGTAAGGCACTTCTCAATATTATTGAGGATGTGCGCATTGAAAACGAATTGGCAAAGGATTACCCCGGAACCCGGCGCAGTATTTCGCAAGTGATTGAATACATGGTGGACACACAGCAAATGTGTGTACCTGAACAGCCTGAGCCTGCATCTAACTTGCAAGCCTGGTTGTTGTTTCGCTTGAGATGCTATTTTCTGGGCCAGAAAGCGCTGACGCCTTTGTATCAAGCTGTTGATGAAAGAGTGAGACAACTCTTTCCTGCCGCAGCGATGAGCCGGTTAAGCGCCATGCTGACAGCAGTGCCTAGCCTGGCATCTACAGGTGAAGTGCTGAAACTTGTCGATGCCATCGTTGCCATGTTGGAAGAAGAATCTCGTCCACCACAGGATGAGTCTGATGCTGATGGCGGTGATGACATTGGACAAGATGCGAGTAATGACAGCAATAACAGTAGTGACAGTCAAACCCCGGAAGCAGACTCGTCTGCAATGGGGGATGCTGCTGAAACGGGGGATTCAGATAACTCTGATCAAGCTGACAATTTGCGACAAGCCTTAGAGGCCAGTGCCGCTCAGTTTGAACCCGATACCTTTGCCCAAGTGGCAGAAGTGTTGTCGGAACAAGCTGAAGGACATCAGGGCGTCACTCCACTCAGTTTGCCCCAAGCAGAGCAGGCTATGTTGGGTGATGAGGCCATTTTGACCTTATCGGCGTCTGAGTCCGCTCAAATTCGAGCCAGGCTTAGGGGAATGGTTCAGTCCAGTCAGGACAATCGGAATCATGCCAAACGGCACGGTCTTCGAGTTGCAACCCATCGTCTTGCTGCCTCACAAGCAGGTGAATCGAGATTGTTTATTCAAAGGCAGCCGCGCATTGCGCCTAATGCTGCTGTGCACTTGCTTGTCGATATATCGGGCTCAATGGGTAAGCCCATTGGCGAAGGTAATCGCAAGTACTTTTATGTTGCCAATGAAGCCGCTTTGGCTTTGGCCATGGCATTGGAAGGTATACCGGGTGTTGTACCTGCGGTCAGTTATTTTCCTGGTATTCATCAGGAAGTTTCTATCGCGTTATTGCCCAAGCAATCGGTTCGACATCGGGCCGCCTGTTTTGACCAAAAACCACGAGGTTGTACGCCTATGGCACAAGCGATGTGGTTTGCGGCAAACAGTTTGTTAGCACAAAAACAGAAGCGAAAGCTAATGATAGTGCTAACGGATGGTGACCCAGATGATTGGGCTGCTACGCATGACATTGTTGACAGGTGCAGACGCAGTGGCTTTGAGCTACTGGGGATCGGGATTCAAACACGCAGTGTTGAGAGATTCTTTCCACAAAGCATCGTGATTAACGACGTCAAAGATCTAAAGCGTGAGTTATTTGAAGTAACACAACAACTGTTAATTCAGTAACCACATCAATTTTACCACCCTGCGGGGACGATTCCGTCCCCGTCTGGGCATGGGTTCGTCTCCGCTTTTTTTGGGAGACTCCTATGAAAAACAGAAAGTTCTTAGCTGGCGAAGAAGCCGGTACTTATATCGTTCCTGAGCAAGTGACTGAAGCGGATATCTTAGATATGGCGCTCAAGCTTGCCCGTGGTCGATTGAGTAAAGGTCGCAAAATTGAACAGCCATCGTCGGCGTTCTCATACCTGCAAACACTGATGCACGAGTATGAGCACGAAGTCTTTGGTGTGCTGTTTCTTGATACAAAGCATCGCGTTATTCGATTTGAAGAGCTATTCAAAGGCACTTTAGATGCGGCGAGCGTGTATCCAAGGGAAGTAACAAAACGAGCGCTAGAACTTAATGCGGCAGCAGTGATACTGGTTCATAACCATCCATCGGGTGATCCTGAACCCAGTGAAGCTGATAAACGCATCACTCATCGACTCCGTGACGCCTTGTCACTTGTTGATATTCGAACGCTTGACCATGTCGTGGTCGCATCCGAGGGCTGCGTTTCGCTTGCCGAACGCGGTTATCTTTAATGAATGGGCGCATTGCCCATTCTCCTTCATCACAAAAGCAGTCCCATCAACACACGTCATCACAGCTCGAATTTCTATTTGAGTTTGATGATGCCCCAGTCACTTGGTCTGACACGGAAATCTGGCAGTTACGCGAAGGCATTCTTTTGGATGCGATCCGTGTGTTGCTGGACGGTCGTGTCAGCACTCGGTTGCGCAAGGATGTGTTGTCGTGGATTCAAAATGACGAATTAACGCCATTTTGCTTTCGTGTTTGCGCGATGGCTGCGGTTGTCGATCCTGATGTGCTTCGTGAGTCCATCATGTGGCTATTAAGACGACATGGTATCCAGCTTGACTAACGCTCCTGTATTAACCGAACGGCTAATGCAGGACCTAAGCTGACTTTTGCCACCTGTGGTAGGAGTCGGCATTTTATTTAAGGAGGTTATATGGCGTTACCTTTACAGATTGAAACAGTGAGGCCATATCTTAATGGCCAATGGCTTCAAATACTGGCGGCGTTGGTGCCAGAACTTGATGCCGCTATTGCTCGAAAAGGCCGTCATGTGGCTTGTCCTGTTCATGGCGGTCGTGATGGCTTTAGGCTGTTCAAAGATGCTGAATATACCGGTGGTGGCGTTTGTAATACCTGCGGTATCTTTCATGATGGTTTTGAACTGTTGTCTTGGATTAATGGATGGAACTTTGCTCAGTCTATTGAAGCAATCGGCCAGGTTCTTTGTATTCAACCCGGACAAATACAAGCCCCTATTCGGCCAATACCGAGTAACGCAGTTGATTGGAAGGCTAGAAAGCAGGACGAGGACAAAGCGATTATCCATCGCTTGAATCAAACCTGGGGAGAAACGTTTTCTCTTGCAGATACTCGTGCGCAACCAGTTTGGAACTACATGCATCGTCGTGGCATTGTTACCCGGCTTAGTCCTGAATGGGATTCGGTGCTGAGGTTTCATCCAAACTTGCCTTACCATGATGAAGATGGCCTGTTTATCGATAGCTACCCAGCGCTGCTAGGTAAAATCGTTACTCAGCAAGGGCGTTCGGCCACGTTTCATCGGATCTACCTAAGTGAAGATGGATTCAAAGCGCCGGTTGAAAAGCCTAAAAAGATGATGCCGATACCAAGTGACAGAACAATCACTGGTGGTGCCATTCCTATAGGTGAGCCTGGTGAAGTACTAGGTGTTTCTGAAGGTATAGAAACGGCTTTAGCGGTTACCAGAGCAACGGGGCAAACATGTTGGTCGGTTGTGAATGCAACGCTACTGGCTAGGTTTGAACCACCAAGTAATGTGAAAATGCTGTACATCTGGGCAGATCACGATCTCTCTGAGACCGGCCTGAATGCAGCGAATGAACTCAAGAAAAAAGCCTGGAAAAAAGGCATTCTGACACAAGTCTTGATCCCTCCTATACCAACGTCACTCGGCGTGAAAAGTTGGGATTGGAATGATGTGCTGAATGTTTACGGTGCCATGGGCTTTCCTAAAGTTCATATCTGATCCAAGGGGCTTCGGCCCCTTTTTTTGCGCCTTGCATATTTGAAAAAACATGGAGAATGAAAAATAGATAACCAATAGGAGAAACAAACATGATGGTATTAACCCTGTTAACAAAGCAGATTGATGGTGAGTTTAAGGTTTACTGGAAGACCGGACTTCGAAGAGGTGGTGAGCTAAAGGTCGATTTAGGTGAGCAATACGACAAGCTACCTGAGCAGCAAAAGCCAATTGCAGCTGAGCTTTATGCTATTCATCACCTACTGTCAGTGAAAGAGGTGATGGGGAGTAACCGAAGCGGTAATGGGCTTCAAATCCGAGTCAGTAAAGGAGCTATCAAAAAGTTACAGAAACAACGCTCAACTCAGCATTCACTTTACAGCCTGACTAGGTTTTTGCTCACTCGATACCAGGAAGCACAGATCTCGGTAGAGAAGCGGGACGATTGGCTCTCACATTCCTTCGAAGAATACAGCGTCGATAATGCTACAGTGAGAGAAATCGATGAGGTCATCAACGTTCCGAATATTGGGCCTGTCGTGGTGACTCGTCACGCGCTAGAACGATTTGTGGAACGGCTTTCAGACGGCGTACCTAAGCATCCTTGGAAGGCTTTGACTTCAAGGTTATTTAGCTCATCATTGACAAAAGCAATTTTGCCTGAAAAGGTAGCTCTTCATAAGAACCAAAAATATAGTAACAAAGCTGATATTTGGCGGCACAGTAACAGTGATTTGCATTTTGTGGTCGTTCCGTCAGGAGCGATGAAGACTTTGGTTACTGTTTACAGGCTAAATGAGTCTCTCACAAAAGCGCAAAATGAATTCAAGATGTGTGTCCGATAATCCAGTAACAAGGGAATAAATGAAAAGTAGACTGAAAAACCTATATAAATATCTTATTGAGAACAGGAAGCATGAAGTCAATGGATGGCACAAAGCCTATCGTGACTTTTACAGTCAGGTCGCTCAAATCCGTGAGCGAATCACATCTGGAGAAGGCTTGTCTCAAAATGATGAAGCCTTTCTGAAGCAGTTACTCTATGAGAAGAGCAACGGTATCGCTTCTCGCGGACAGTCAGTGTTGAGCAATGACAACTTCCAGTCATTCATTAAAAACAAGAATTTCATATCCGCATTAGAAAAATTTATATTGATTCCAAACAGTGAAAACTTCACGATTTTTTCTGATTCGTGGTCTAACCAAGGTAAATCCAACAACCCTGTTCTCGTTAATCGAGTGGCAGCAGCTTGTACGCTCGAAGTCTCCACAACGGTTGATTCCGGTAAATTTAATCAGGTTTTTAGTTGGCTTATACGCGAAGGAATAATTCCAGCATACCCAGCAGAAGAAAATCAAAGTTGGTTTGCTAAAAACATTTTTCTATTAAAGAGCATCAAAAGCGAGTTTGATAATGAGCTTCGGGAAGGTAAAACTGATGAGTTTTATCTTAGTCAGTTTGTTTGGGTGCTTTACGAGAATTTGTCAAACCCATTCAGTTTAAAGAAGCAGATTGTTAAATACGGTGCGCCGGGGACAGGGAAAACTTATCAAGCTCGCCTGCAAACTTCGCTCTTGTTTGACATCTGGAAAGAGGAATTTGCTCCCTACAGCCGTCTCACACATGCAAGTCAGATTGAGTTGGTTCAATTTCATCCTTCTTTCAGTTATGAAGACTTTATGGAAGGGCTACGTCCTGTTTTGGACAGTGATGGGAACTCTCAATTAACGTTGCAAAATGGTGTTTTTAAAGAGTTTTGCCGAAGCGCTGGTAAGTGGGAAATCGATGTGTATGGGCTTGGACTTACTCAGAAGTGGGAGTCTCTTACTATCAAGGAACTTCTCCCGTTTAGAGAAAAGTTATCAGGCGAGCATTGGCAGGATATTTTCGAAATATCAGATATATCCAAGCTTGTATCGGAAGCAGTACCACCATTTTTCTTTATAATTGATGAGGTAAACCGAGCTGAGTTGTCTCGCGTTTTTGGTGAGTTAATGTACTGTCTGGAATACCGAGGCACTAGAGGTTGCGTTAAAACCCAATATTCCAATCTGAACAATGAACATACTGGTATGCTTAAGGACGCACAAGGGTATTTGTTCTTCATCCCAACAAACATCTATCTTATTGGAACGATGAACACGATAGACAGAAGTGTCGAAAGTTTTGACTTCGCTTTGCGTCGAAGATTCCGTTGGGAAGAAGTGGTGCCTGATATGGCGCTATTGAAATACCATTTGAACCAATTTTGCAAAGCTTGGCTGCCCTTGGTGGATAACCTTGAACGCTTGAATGAATTGATAGCTAAAGAACCTTTGCTTGGTAATGATTACCAAATTGGTCATGCCTATTTGATGGACTTGAAGTATGCAACCAGCCTTACAGTTTCGGAGGTACGAGAGCGTGTATGGGATGATTGTATTCGTCCGTTATTACAGGAGTATCTTCGTGGAACAGGTAAGGAGACTGAACTGATTAGCTCCTTCGGAAAGGCATTTGGGGTTTAAACTGTGTGGCTTTTCGATATCATTAAGAACGGCACACTGGTCGATAACCAGTCCTATTTTGTCAGCGAAGGCATTTTGACAAATAGACGTTTAGGAAAGTCGATAACCCTTAGTGCCAAATCAAAAGGACAATGGACCTATCCTCATAACGACGAGTCTGCAATTTGGCACTTTTTGAATTCGGTATCTCGTGATGTCGAAAAAACGCTGAATGATAATATTTCCGATGCTTTAATACTCTTCAATGATGAAGATTACGAACACAATACAGATGGCGGTTTCATCGGTGTCTCTGGTACGGATGCAAGAAATTTTAATCTCGACACGGGCAATCTAATCGGATTTGTTAAGCGAGGAGATTACTCTCTGAAGATCAGCTCACGTTTTGGTGATGCTTTCCTTCAATACATCATTGCAGATGCCGATGGATTTCTCGAATTAGAAAACATTGGAGGAGAAAGTCACGCAGACGGTTACGAGTGGCTTTTAGCATATCTATGGAACATTAAGTTTAAGAGAGCATACCGCCTGGGCTTGCCAAAGACTTATATTACAAGAAATGATCGTATTTCCCGCGTAAGGGGAACTATAAATGCTACAGATTATTTCCAGAATAAGTCATCTGGAAAATATTTATGCTCGTACCGAGAGCACAGCTACGACAGCCCTGCAACTTCACTTTTTATAAAAGCTTATGAAGCAGTCGCACATTACTCATTTTGTCACCAAACACGAAATATCTATAGTGCATTTCTGACTGCCAATCAGGGGATTAAAAGGTCACAGCAAGAAATTTTGAGGACTTCTCATTTCACCAACCCTTTCTACAATGATTATAACGTGCTCATTGACTTATCTAAGCAAGTCATTGACCGGAAGGGCTCTGATTTTGATTCGCAGCAGGATTCGAGTGCTTTCTTTTTCGATATTTCGATGTTGTTTGAATATTTCATTCGTAAGCTCATTAAGCGAGATGGGCTACGCCTGCTAGGTAAGTTCGAGCAACGTCAGCAAATAGCATCTGGTGCTCTCAGTGGTTATATGAGAAAACTTGAACCTGATCTTGTTATAGAAATCGATGAGAGTTTATTCGTATTTGATGTGAAGTATAAAGCATTTGATTCACAATTTGGGGTGAAGCGTGAAGATCTTTTTCAGCTACATACTTACATAGGGCAGTATGGAAATGTTGCCGCAATCAAGGGATGTGGATTTATTTACCCTATATCAGAAGAACGATGGGCTTCACTTAACCTTGAAAAAACACAGGGTGTGATTTCAGATATTATTCACCAGCAAGGACAAGAGATACCGTTCCATGTGCTTTTTCTAAAAATCCCTGAAGATACGTATATTGATTTTAATAGGAAAATGAAAGAGCAGTGCAGCATTTTTATTAATGCCCTTTATTCTAAGGTTTTTAATCGGTGACGTTTTTTTGTGGAGAAAGGCCATTGTTCAACGAAATGTCATTTTTTTGAAGTCGAGATTGTTTATTGAGTTGGGTATCAGTTTTATATCATAGGCATTATCGAGATAGTGACAAGTCAGCTGAGTTGGGTTGACAGTTCCCTATAGTCAGAAACACACACAATTCCTTCATCTATCTGGCCAATGGCACTGGCGGGGATCTTTAGCATGTTAGCTCTGTGAAATTTTCTGGAGCTGACAATGAGAACCCCTTTGTTACCTTGGTTCATCCTATGGGTGACCATCCCAATCATTATTTTCTTTCTATTCATCTTGCCCGCCCATGCTAGTGATGGGCAATTCTATCAGCGTGGCCAGGAAGGCTGGTTTTGGTATCAGGTCATTCCTGAGCCAGCGGAGGCTGAAGAGCTTATTAAGCCGGAATCTGGTGCGGCAGAGTCGATTCAGAGCGAGCTGAAGCCCTTCAGTGCTGCCTGGTTTCGTGAGCACATGCAGTCGTTCATGGACAAGGCAATTGATGAGCCTACGAATGAGAACGTCAGAGCCTATCTGTACCTCCAGCGCGTCATGATGGATAAGGGCTCACAGTTTGCTGATGTTAGTCAGCAGGTGGTCATGGGTGATCCAGTTTTGGATGAAATCAGTCGCAGACCCTTGGCGACCTATGCTGCCAATCGGATGGATCGAGAAGCTGGCGCTCAACGGGATGTTGCTTTAGGTGAGGTAGCAAAACGGGCTGGCTTGTTCTTCTTCTATCGTTCGGATTGCCCTTATTGCCACGCTCAAGCGCCTATCATCGAATCAATGGCTTTAAACTACGGTTTCGAGGTATTTGCTATTGCTGTCGATGGCTTGCCTTTACCGGGTGGAGAGTTTCCCAATTTCAAAGTCGATTCAGGACAAGCTCAATCATTGTCCGTTACGACTGTCCCTGCCGTGTTCTTAGTTGATCCACCTAATGTCATCACTCCCATTGGTCAGGGTGCAATGAGCCTTGATGAGCTCAATAATCGAATTATTCTCGCAGCCCATCAAGCCGGTTGGATTGACGATCAAACTTACTATGCCACCAGACCTGTTCAACCCGGCGTGTCACTCGCGATGTCAGCCCAAGAGCTTAACGAAAAGATATTACAGGACCCTGAGTTCCTTGTTCGCTATCTGCGTGCACAAGGAGGGTTATAACGATGAAAAAAGTAATCCGAGTATCGCTAATCGCCTGTGCGATTGGTTTTTCATCTATGAGCCAAGCAAGCTTGCAACAGGAGATGAACCAGTTGTTTGGTTCAATGACCAACACCACTGCGCCAGGTGTATTCGAGAGTCAGCGGCGTGGCGTTATATCTGGTGGAAGCGTTGTTGTCCGTAACAGAATCATGAACGAGAACCTCGTCTCTATGGTGCCTCCGTCATTCCAAGCCGGTTGTGGTGGCATTGATATGTTCGCGGGAAGTTTGTCATTTGTTAACGCGGATCAGTTTGTTCAATTACTTCGCTCTGTTGCTGCAAACGCCAAGGGGTACGCATTCCAATTGGCGCTCAGTGCTATGTGTGAGAAATGCTCCCAGCACATGGAGACACTGCAAAAGAAAATCCAGCAGTTGAACGAGTATTTTGGCAATTCCTGTCAAATGGCTCAGGGAGTCGTGAACGATACCCTGGCCGCTTTTGGTAAAAAGGGGCAAACAGAAGCCAGTATGTTGAGCTCACTTAAAGGGGCTGGAGACGTTTTTACCAGTTGGAGTGAGTCCAATGGTAAGAACCCATATGAGAATGCTTCGAGTGTCGCGGCATCTGATGTGAACAAAACGATTAAAGGCAACTTGGTTTGGCGAGCACTGAAACGTCACTCGGCATCAAGCTGGTTTGCATCTGGGGATGACCGTTTTCTTGAAGCGGTTATGTCCGTGACGGGCTCGATCATCGTTGGTGATCTAGCTAATGCGGCTGATGGTCAAGGTAAAGCCCCAAAACTGACCAGACTGAATGGCAATAAAGTGACTATTGAGCATCTAATTCATGGCGGTAACGTCGCTATGTACCGATGTGACACAGTGACACAAGACGGCTGTCTAAATCCGACAATCACTAACGTGACCCTAGCCGGGTTATCAACTCAGGTCGAAAATTTACTTCTTGGTACAGGTTCTAGTAACGGCATTATTTTTAAGTTTGCTCGAAATACTGGGGCAGCTAGCACCACCGAAAAGGCTTTTATGACCTCGGCTCCTGCAAGCATTGGCGGCATGATTCGAACACTTTCTGCATTAAATGAAGGGGCTGCTAGGTCGTTTGCTTCAAGAGCTGCGCCATTTATTGCTGTTGAGATGGCCCGAGCATTGGTTGAAGACATGCTCAATGCAGCTAGAAGTACCTCCGGTGTGGAAGATCATGCCTATGCGAAGTTATTAACGGAAGACCTTGAACGTGCACGTCGCCAAATCAATGAGGAGTACGCTGCGTTGCAGCGAAGATACGGCTCAGAGCAAGAGTTGCTGGCACATTTTAACCAGGTGATTCAGACCATTCGCAAACAGCGTTATTACACCGTTAAATCTACGGCACTGGGGGAATAGGTCATGTGGGAGATCTATTCCATCGGGGATTCGGCATTTTTAGAGCAGGTCCTGAACGCTGTCGCGATGATAACTGGTACAGGCGACTTTACTTCAATGGTTCGCATTGGCTTGCTCATTGGGGTATTGATGGTCTCTGTTCAGGCCTTAATGCAAGGCGGTCGTGGGATTAACTTTCAACACGTTTTAGTCTCATGGCTAGTCTTTGCAACCATGTTTGGACCCAGTACCCGAGTGAGCATTGAGGATGCGTACACGGGACAAGTTCGAGTGGTTGATAATGTGCCCATCGGTGTTGCTGCCGCAGGTAGTACGATTTCGACTGTTGGCTTTCAAATCACGCGATTGTTTGAAACGGCGTTCTCAACTCCCGCCATGACGGAATACGGCTTTGCATCCAGTTTACAGTCACTGATTAAAGTGAGAAAACAGGTGATGGATCGCTCTGGTTTGGGTGATGCAAATCGTGTCGCCGGTTCGGACATCGAGCAATCGTGGTTTAACTACATCAAAGAGTGCACCTTGATTGGTATCGACATTGGCCAAAAGAATCTAGATCAGGTGCTGAGTGATCCTAACCCGATGACTGCGATTAGGTTTGATTCGCGCATTTATGGCACTCGAATCATGCTCAGTGGTAGCAGTAGCGATCTGGACTGCACCGACGCTTACAGCCAACTGAAACTCATGACAGAATCAACCTTCATTCCAAGGCTTAAACAGGTTCTGTCGGCCTCATTGGGGACTTCGTCAGCAACGGACACTGATGACGTGATCCGAAATGCACTGAATAATCTTGGTTTGGCTTCGGTTAACACCCAAGAGTACATGAGCGCGTCAGTGCTTTTGCCTATTTATGAGCAAAGCGTGACGGGCAAGTATATGGATGATCAAGCTTTCACCGCAGCCGTTATGGTTAACCAAGCGATTGAGCAGCGCAATACGCAATGGGCGGCGGAGCAGACCTTGTTCCAAAGTATCGTTCGTCCGATGATGACGTTTTTTGAGGGTTTCATTTACGCCATCACCCCATTGATGGCCTTTGTGATAGCCCTTGGCCAAATCGGGATGCGAATGGCCGGGAAGTACTTGTTAATCCTGCTTTGGATTCAACTTTGGATGCCTGTCATGGCCATCATTAACCTGTATATTCATTTAACCGTTGCAGGGAAAATGTCGGCTCTTGATGCCTTTGCAGGTACAGAAGTGCCATCTTTTGCTGGGATGATGCAGATGGATTCAGTGCTGCAAACCTGGATAGCTACTGGTGGCATGTTGGCGTCGAGTGTTCCGGCTATTTCGCTCATGCTCGTTTATGGCTCAGCAATAACCGCTACCCACTTGGCTGGGCGTCTTCAAAACGGTGATGCCATTGATGAAAAGCTGGCTAGTCCAGATGTCGCGAAAAATGCCCCGGTAATGCAATCACAGTCAATGTTCCAAAATTCAGCCCTTACGGGTTCTGCTATGACCGGCGCGTCAAACCTACTAAGCAGTTTCTCTGTCGGAAACGCAGTGGGGTCAATGGTCGGCTCTGCAAAAGAATCCATGACTCAGGCAACTCAAGCCTTTAGCCGTCAGGTTGGCAATACCATGAGTCGAACTTTTGGTGAAAAGCTAAGTTACGACAATCTATCTTCAGTTGGACGTCAAATCGGTTCTTCTAATTCCGCATCTAGCGCCGTTGTTAATCAGGTCACTGATGACCTTCAAACACGGTATGGTTTCGGAGACGATAAAAAAGACGCTGTACGTGGCTTGGTATCGGGCGTGCTATCGGGAGGCCTAAGGATCGGTGGCGATGGAACTATTACTAATCCCGGTGAGAAAGAAGTTGCTGATAAGGGCTTTCTTGGAAGGCTTCTTGGTACTGGCGGCAATGATTCTCCACAGGGCAACTTGCCAGGAGTCGATAAGCCAGACTCATCTCGTGTACCAAAACTATCAAGGGTACGAGCAGGCTTGGATTTAGGTGGTAACTTTAGTGGCCAAGTTGAGTCATCAGAGGGCAGTTCTCGATCTACGACCGCAAATACGCTCACTGGGGAGATGCAAAGCTTGGCATCAAGTGATTCACGACGTGCTGAGTTTCGCGATGCGATGGTTAAGGACCTTTCAGATTCAAGACGCTCTGGCGTTGAGATGTCGTTGTCTAATCAAGACTATCAGTCACTTCAGAGTTCAGCACAAGACGTTATCACGGCATCAAACCGCTTTAGTGAGCTTGATCAGGCCAGCTACAGTCTATCAGGACAAAGGAACACGGATGGTGCGACGTTAACTCGATTAGCAGCGGATAATCCTGAAGTCATGGATTATTTAGGTCGCTATATGAACCAGCATGTTGAAGCAGGTAACCGATTACGTGAAAACCTTCCAATGTATCAGCGCTTGCTACCTGATGATAATCAGGCGTATGTGGCCGCAGCTATGGAGTCTTTAACCTATAGCAACTCCTCGACGCCCGCTGAACGAGACAATGACTATCAAGCAGCAATGACTGTTATGGCCATGGCTACCGGAGCCGATTTACGATCTATTCAGCCACGCTCTAATGAAAGCTTGTCATCAACTGCACCTACTTTTGGTGGCACTCAAAGCCAAGTTGAATCCGGTGTTCTGGGAGGCTATGGGGATGCTGCAACAGTTCAAACGCAGTTCAATTCGGCTCAATCCGCTTACCAAACCAATCTTTCTGGTGTAGATGGACAGCTGAATGCGCATCAGCAACAAGCCCAGCAGGCCGTAGCTTCTGACACAAGTACCTATCAATCTGGACTAAACAGTGAAGCTGGCTCTCAGTGGCGATCTCGCATTATGGCTGATGATAGCGGAGTCTCTGGTGCTGAAATGTTCTTCAACAGCGCCAGTGCTATTGGTGATTTCAGTGGTAAGCATACTGATGCAGCACTACATACCTTGAATCATTTTGGCGAAGACTATGAGAGTTACAAGGAGAAAGCCCTTGCAGAACCTGGCTCACGAGGTTTCTTGCACAATGCAACGGTGGCCAGCAAATCAACCTGGGATGGGTTAAAAGCAGCCGTTGATGCCGGAACCTCTTTGGAAAATCCTTTGACGGCGTTTAATGATGCATACAGTGGATCGAGTTCGCAGTATGCCTCCGAAGTTAACTGGGGCACTAAGTCTGAAGCCATGTTGGCTGGGGCATTCGGTGCGGCAGTTAACAATCGATACGGTGAGTTTTTAGAACAGTACGCCGATGATTTTAAACAGGAAGCATACAGCGAAGGGCAGAGAATGGGATTGACCCCGATTCAAAGTCAAGTGTTCGCTCAAGCTTTCAATGAAGGTTTGGCGGGGCGCGTATTCAACTCTGAAGACTCATCGAGTTGGTCGCCTGAAATGCTAGGTCTAAGGGAGCAAATGCTAAATGAGTATCGTCAAAAGGATGAGAGTGGCGCTTACATTTCTGACAGTGTGTCCGAAGAAGATAAAGCATTTGTGGATAAGCAGATAGCGGTGATCTCAAATGCATCGCTTGCGGGAGATTATGCTCAGAACAACTTGATCGATATTAGGGCTTATAACCAGGCATCAGGAAGGAACTGAAAATAGAAGGTAGCCAGCTTGTGGTTGGCTGGCTATTTTTTTGGCTTTTTGGGATACCTTGGATAAAAGCCATCAAAAAACGAATAGAGCTTATACCAATACCATTTTTCTTCAATGCTCAAAGTTCTACCCGAATCTTTAACTTGGCTAATCAAGAATCTAATTCCAGTGCAAATAGCTAAGAAAAAGAGTCCCAAGCCAACAATTGTCCAACTCGCTTGCCAATATGCGATTGCTAAAAGCATAGTGGTGATGGTTATAAGTCCGATAGGACTAGCAGTTGCTTTAAATCCCAGGTAGCTGAAAAAAAACATGGTGCAGAACAGAAATGGCAAAGCCGCGAACTTGGCAGATGCCGTTAATATTTCTGATGGAAAAAAATGAGCCGCAGCCAAAGTCGCCAGAAAAAGCCCCAGTGATATAACCCAGCAGCGTGCTGGTAAAGATTTAAGTAAGTTTGTCATCTTAGTACTCTCAAAGTACACGGGCGGTGCACAATCAAATCATGCATCAGCATGTTAGTTCTCAAAAAGTGCTCTAGTGGTTTGCTCGGCCATAATCTCGCACACAGGACATTTAAGCTGAATGCGCTGTTGAGATACCGTCAAATACAGACTGCCGCATCGACACCGGCGTAAGGATGCTAGCTGTGATCTTAAATCACGAGCTAGAACCCAACCTTCATTAATGGTTAGTTTTTTCCAGGGGATCTCAGATGGAAGATCTGCTTCTTCCCTTGCAACCAAGTACGCATCGTAAGCCTTCATCAAAGCATCAATATTTAATTGCTTGTAGACATTATCACCACCAATATTGACATAAAGCGCCATCAGCAGGGAGCCTTCAACTAGGGCTCTTCTGCTTTTAACAATGGCATCAGATTCTGGTAATTGACCAGGACAAGGTGACTTGCCAGTCACTTCTTTGTGCAGCCTTCTGATAATGTGGATTGGCAAACCAGTATCGAGCGCGATGATCGTTGTTCGAAATCCGTATTTAATAAGCAGTGAGGCTCGGGTAAACAGCTCACTTTTGGACAGGTTATCAATCATGCATCCCCCTTGTTGTTTAGGGTTGATAATAAATAAGCGATTCTTGGGATACCTGTGCCTTTGCTCTTCACCATCTCAATCAGTTGGCTTTGGTTACCCCTTGGTTGAAACAGCATGAATGATGAGGTCGCCACTCGTTGCAGGTCGTCAACACCGGCATTAATCAGTGCATCCACCACATCGCGTGTAAGTCCAAAGCGCAAGACAGCCTCTTGCGGATCAATGCGCGCTAATTCGCGTGCTGCGTGCAGGTACGCCAAATTTAATTGATAGAAGTCTTGTTGATTGGTTGTCATTGACGGACCTCCAGTTCATGTAAAATATTGCGATAGATAGAAAGCACTCTTTGCCCATACCAGCGTGCACGCTCTTCGTTCCAACTGTGATAGCGGCCTATGCCAAGCTCTAAATCATTTGGTGAAGACTTGATTGCTTCGGCCAAAATACTGGAGCCGACCGTAAGGTTTGTGATGGGGTCTAGCAGTTCCGCTGCTGAGCTCACCCGATGCCCATGCCAATGCAAATTGATTTGCATAAGGCCAATATCGAGCTGATATTTTTCAGTCTCTTGCAGTGCTTGGTTTAACAGTTTCTCTGCTTCTGTCTTAGATTTGGCGTAGGTTGCGTTTGAACCATTGCGAATTGCGTATGGCCATGGACTGGTCATGTTGAGACCACGATGTGAGGCCGACTCAGCCAAGGCAACGGCGTAGAGCATGACTGGATCAATACCAACGCTTTGTGCTGCTTTTTCCCACTGATAGCCCGGAAACGCATAGACTGAAGTGCTTGCGGACATGGCTATCACTAGGGCAATGGTTTTTGATTTAATCGTTTTCATTTTTGTCCTCTAATTGATTTCCGAGAAGCGCCTGAATGGCTTTCGGGCTTATTCTTTTCAAAGGCACTGCGATAAAGTCGGTGATGCCTCTTGTATAAACTTGTGCTGCTTTTGACCAGTCGCCCACGGCAACCGGCGCTTGCATATCAAACCCTTTTTGCTGGTTCTGATGGTCTGCAATACCTTGTAATAGCCTTGGGTATTCACCCACTTCGTCCCGCAACAAGTAAGCCTGGTAGCGTGTTAAAAACTCTTTTTGTTTAAAGGGGTATTCCCTGTCATCTACCTTGCAGAGTTCAACCCATCCCCCCATGTCTGAAATAACGCGGTGAATAAGCGCATCGTCAAACATCACGGATGTCCAAGCGCCAACCTGACGAACAGCCTTGTCAACTTTGTTCCAAGCAACCATGGCTCTTGAACCCGAGTTACCATCGATATGCTTGATGACGTCAGCGGGCTTTGGAAAAAATTGCCCAGTATCCGGTGATTGAATATGCCGAGTCAGACCGATTCGCACTTCTTCAATGCTATAAGCACGAAGGGCTTCAAATGCGATGGATAGCAATTGTGGTGATACGCTTTTGCCATACATGGCCCAAGCAGCTCCCCAAACTTCAGCAAACTCGCGTTTATCAACCTCCTGCACTTGAACGAACCTCCCGAATACCTGGTCCGGCCCAGCTTTCAGCAATGCGGCGATTGCTTTCTTCAATGTTCAACTGGTGATTGCTGCCCTTTAGGCTCGTCGATGATTGCTGTACTTCATCAATGCGAACGTACTCGTCTTCCCATTGGCGGTTTAAAAGCCAGTTATGTGGCATAGGGGTCTTAGTCCGATCTTGATACTGCAATCGGTTGTCTCGTTGCTCTTTCCAGCGTGTTAGCACTTCCAAGGCGAGTTCATGGTCTTCATTGAGGCCCATGCGTAGCCATTCTTCTTTGGCTTTCGCTTTTTTTTCTTTGCGTATTTGTACATCCCAGAAGTCTTCAAACTGTATGTAGTCAACAGTTTTAACTGTTGGTTTATTGCTTCTCTCAGAGTCATCCGACCGTTGAGAGTCCCTTACCGGGTTGCCATCAGGCATAAACAATGATGAAAATTCTTCTGGTAGCCGAGCTTGAAAAGCGGCAAGAGATTTCAAAAGCGATGCCATACCAATGAAGTCGGCAGGTACATCTTTAAGCAACCGAAAGGCTGCTTTACCTTGGTTCGGGTTTTCGATTGGGTTGTGCTTCAGAAAGCTCCGAATCAAAGTCCAACCGGATTCCTCGCAACGAATGAGGAACTGATCTTGTTCTAACTCCTTTAGAGCCTTGGCAACCTGTTGCTCATCCCAGTTCAAGTCAGAAGCAACGTAACCAATCGGCAGTCGAAAGCAGCCAAGCAAATTACAATGTGGGCATGTAAGCAAATACAGTCCTAGCAACTTCGCTGAGTCACTCCAGGACAAAACGTTTTGCTTTAGCCAAAAGCGGGTATAGACCTTGCCATAGTCACGCATGGAGGAACTCGCTTTTGTGTTTACGTAAAATGCTGACCATTATTTGCCCTTAATCCTACTGGTTACTGGCTTTCAGCTCGCTTGGGCATGCGGGATAGATGTCCGGTCTTAACTGAGATCGGGTTACCTGTCCTTGCGTAGCTTGTTCGATGGATAAAACGAATTCAGCGGGAACACGCCCTGATTTATTCAACCAAAACCAGACGTTTTGCTGTTTTGAGTTGATGGCTCGTGCTAATGCTGATTGCCCGCCGACCAAGTCAATGGCACGGCGGAGATGTTTTTGTGTCGTGTTGAACACTTCCATACCGTCTCCTGTTACAATAATAACTGTTACAAGATTGAATGTTACAGTTTAAACTGTAGATTAGTCAACAGTTAAAATTGTTGAAAGGCTACAGTTTTATTTGTAGAATACGGGCTTATGAAAACTTTATCCGAACGACTAAACCATGCCTTGCAGCTTACTGGGGTGACTCAGTCTGAGTTGGCTCGTCGCATTGGTATCAAACAGCAGTCGATCAGCCAGATTTGCTCTGGTAAATCGGCTAGGTCTCGTTACACCATGCAGATCGCGGAGGCGCTTCGCGTGAATGCTCATTGGCTCGCCACAGGTGATGGCGAGATTGGCTTGGGAGTCGGTAATGTAGAAGTCGGGCCTGACATTAAGGGAAGAATTCCTCTCATTAACTGGGTTCAGGCCGGTGATTGGACTGAAATAGCGGAGGGATTTGCCCATGAAGATGCTGAGGAGTGGCGTGAAGTCACTGGGAAAGCACATGAGGGTTGTTTCGCACTTCGCGTAAAAGGCGACAGTATGGAAAATCCAAGCGGAAAAAAATCCATACCTGAGGGGGCAGTGATCGTTGTTGATCCTGAGTTACCTTATTCTTCAGGTTCATTGGTTGTTGCGCGTTTGGATGATTCGAAAGAAGCAACCTTTAAGCAGTTAGTTATTGATGGTGAACAGAAGTACCTAAAACCTTTGAACCCGCAATACCCTGCAATACCGATCAACGGCAACTGCACCATCATCGGTGTAGTACGACAAGCTATCATCGATTTCTGGTAGCGAAGGAATTTGTGGTTTAGCCACAGCTGTTCATGAGCTGAAGAAGCAACGATTGCAAACAGCTACAACTGAGCATTGGCGCACGCTGAGAGTAAATGATAGCCGATTAGATAACCATTGATTGTTTATAAAGTCAAGATCAGCGAAAATAGCGGCCAATTACGATTAACACGACGGATTTGACAAGCGAAGAACTGAAAAGAGAGTACTTCCAAAAGTGTGTACAAATCCGTGTACAAACTAAAAGAATTTATACATGGCAAACCAAGATTTTCTCAATGAAATCAATAAGCGAAGGACCTTTGCTATCATCTCCCACCCTGACGCAGGTAAAACCACCATTACTGAAAAAGTATTACTGTTTGGACAAGCTATCCAGCGTGCAGGGACGGTAAAAGGTCGTGGCTCAAACCAACACGCCAAGTCAGACTGGATGGAAATGGAAAAGCAACGTGGTATTTCGATTACAACGTCGGTGATGCAATTTCCTTATCATGATTGTTTAGTTAACTTACTGGATACGCCAGGCCATGAAGACTTCTCTGAAGATACCTACCGTACATTGACGGCGGTTGACTGCTGCTTGATGGTCATTGATTCAGGTAAAGGGGTTGAGGATAGAACACGTAAATTGATGGAAGTGACGCGTCTACGTGATACACCTATCCTGACTTTTATGAATAAACTTGACCGTGATATTCGCGATCCAATGGAATTGATGGATGAAGTTGAAAATGAACTGAATATCGCGTGTTGTCCAATCACATGGCCTATTGGTTGCGGTAAATTATTTAAAGGCGTTTATCACCTCTTACGTGATGAAACCATCTTATATCAAACAGGTCAGGGCCATACCATCCAAGAAGTCCGTATTATTAAAGGGCTAGATAATCCTGAATTAGATAAAGTGGTCGGTGATGAGCTGGCGGCTCAATTACGTGATGAGTTAGAGCTGGTAAAAGGGGCTTCTCATGAATTTGATCATGAGGCTTTCTTGGAGGGTGAGTTAACCCCAGTCTTCTTTGGTACTGCATTGGGTAACTTTGGTGTTGACCATATGCTTGATGGCTTAGTGCAATGGGCGCCAGCCCCTCAGCCTCGTCAAACAGATGTGCGTAAAGTTGAAGCGACCGAAGAGAAATTTACAGGTTTCGTCTTCAAAATTCAGGCGAATATGGATCCAAAACATCGTGACCGCGTGGCTTTCATGCGTATTGTTTCAGGTACTTATGAAAAAGGCATGAAGTTGCGTCAGGTACGCATTAAAAAAGATGTCGTCATTTCGGATGCATTGACCTTTATGGCGGGTGATCGTTCACATGTTGAAAACGCTTATGCAGGTGACATTATTGGTTTGCATAATCATGGAACGATTCAAATTGGTGATACTTTTACACAAGGTGAAGATCTGAAATTTACCGGTATTCCAAACTTTGCACCTGAATTATTCCGTCGCATTCGTCTGCGTGATCCATTAAAGCAAAAACAGCTGCTAAAAGGCTTAGTCCAGCTATCTGAAGAAGGTGCTGTTCAGGTTTTCCGTCCGCTAACCAATAACGATTTAATCGTTGGGGCTGTCGGTGTGTTGCAGTTTGACGTTGTTGTTGCACGCTTAAAAAGCGAATACAACGTTGAAGCTATCTATGAGGCGGTCAACGTATCAACAGCGCGTTGGGTCGAGTGTGATGATGCGAAGAAATTTGAGGAATTTAAGCGTAAGAATGAGCAAAACCTCGCACTTGATGGCGGCGATAACCTTTCTTATATCGCACCCACAATGGTAAACCTCAATCTGACCAGCGAACGCTACCCAGATGTAAAATTCCGTAAAACTCGCGAGCATTAATTTTTCCTAATCGCTCAGCCCACTACGAAAATGCCTTTTTTTGTAGTGGGTTTTCCCAAACTAAGCATCTATTTTCGAATACTCTCCTGTTTTTTTATCTAAATATTGCAGATTGCTCTGTCTTTTACGTTTATCTACTTTATTTAAAGGTGTTTTTCCCATAGTCTATAGTTATCAATTGTAATATAAGTGTCGTTAATTGATTTAATGGCTTGTCTGCCATATTTGACGATAATGCTTTTATTTCAATATTTAAAATCGCAGTAGAGTCGATAAGGAAGGTTCCGATGAAAAATTTAGCACTGTTACGTTCTTTCATTGTCATTGGATTAAGTGGTGCTCTGTTTGCATGTAGTTCATCAGCAAACTCTCCATTAAAAGAGCAGGCCTCTGAAACGTGGGATAGCGCGGTGAAAACGGCTGATATAGCAGGAAAAGACACCAGTGAAGCGATTTCTAGTGGTGTGAATAGTGCCGATAACTACATGGATGACTCCTCTATCACTGCTCAGGTCAAAAGTAAGCTACTGACAACCAGTGGCATAGACAGTAATTCTATTTCAGTGAAAACCGTCAAAGGGGTTGTTTACCTTTCTGGTTTTGTCAAATCCGCTGACCAGATTGATAAGGTTGTACAAGTCGTATCAAGGGTTAATGGTGTAAAATCGGTACAAAACGGTTTAGTCGTAGCAAATTAATGGATATATAATTGGCGTAAATCACTCAAATAGTCGTCTATTGAGTTCATTAATCCGCTAACATTATTCGCTAATAGTCGAAAACTGGATCTCTTGGTGAGGTTCAGTTTTTGTATTATTGATAAGTATAAATTGATTTAATTAGCGATAGTGCCGAAGTGTATTGCAGTATTGGGATGCAGAGAGGATCTGTCAGGAGACATATATGGGAAAACATGTATCAGTGACACTTGGCAGCATTGAACCTTTAGCTTTTTACGATGAACTCAATAAAGGTAAGACTGCCCTTATTTGTGAGGGAGGCGGTCAACGTGGTATTTTCACCGCAGGTGTATTGGATGAGTTCTTAAAAACAGGCTTTAATCCATTTGATATCATGATTGGTACTTCGGCAGGGGCGCAAAACCTTTCTGCGTATATTTGTGGTCAATATGGCTACGCTCGGCGGGTTATTACCCGTTATACAACAAGCCCACTCTTTTTTAATCCCTTACGTTTTATTCGAGGTGGTCATCTTATTGATTTAGATTGGCTGGTTGAAAGCACCTCGAAAGAGCTACCATTACAGATCAAATCTGGGATTGAATTGATGGAAGCGGGGCGCGAATTCTATATGGGAGCCAGCCGTAGTGATGACTTTGAAGCCGAATTTTTGAAACCTAACGCTGATACATGGTTAGATATCATTCGTGCTTCTAGTGCTATTCCGGGCTTTTATCGGATGGGCGTCGAATTTGAAGGCACTCTCTATCATGATGGAGGGATTAGTGCGGCGATCCCTGTTGAAGAAGCATACCGTCGTGGCGCTGATACGATTGTGGTGATCCGTACTGTTCCTTCTCAGATGTATTTTACCCCCGAATGGGTGAAGAGAATGACGCGTTGGCTGGAGGGTGAAAAATATGGCTTACAGCGAATGGCTGCTATGCTAAAAGTTCATCTAAAAAGCTATCGCCGGACACAGGAGTTTATTGAAAACCCACCGGGAGACTTACAGATTTTTGAAATCTATCCTTCCACGCCACTAAAAAGTAGTGCATTAGGGAGCCGGTTGTCAGCGCTTAATCAGGACTATCATTTAGGGCGTCGCTGTGGGCGCTACTTTATTGCTGCATTAGGCCATTGTTTTACAATGAATAACAATGGATTAAATCGCTTTAGCTTTGAAAGCGCCGCCCATGAAGAAATACAGATTGCAGAAGATTACGCGGAAGCGATCTTTGATGCTAAACATGATGTTGAGTTAGTTGCTCAACGTAAAGCCAAAAAGGCAACGGATACGGCACAGGCGATGATGACGGGAGCCATGATGGCTGCAAACGAGGAGTCGGAGCAACCGCTGAATAAAAAAAATGACTAACCGATTTATTGATACCCATTGCCACTTTGATTTTCCACCTTTTGTTGGTGCGATTGATGAAAGCCTCTGCTTAGCGGAAAAGGCAGGGGTTACGGATATTATTATTCCGGCGGTCAGTGTTGATAATTTTGAGCGAGTTTGGCATTTAGCTCAGCGATACTCACAGCTGCATGCGGCTATTGGCTTTCATCCTCTGTACTTGAATCTCTTCCAAGAACAACATATGGAGACAATGATAGGTTATTTACAACAGAATCACGCTAAGTGTGTTGCTATTGGCGAGATTGGTCTTGATCTCTATATGCAAGAACCGTTGTTTGATTTACAGCAGCAAGTGTTAATCGCCCAACTAAAATTAGCTAAGCAGTTTGATCTGCCAGTCATCTTACATTCGCGTAAAAGTCATGACCCGCTGGCTGCATTGTTACGTCGCTACCCTGTACCTGCATGCGGTGTTATTCATGGTTTTGCAGGCAGCCTATCACAAGCTCAAGCATTTATTAAATTAGGCTATTTCATTGGTGTTGGCGGTACCATTACTTATGAAAGAGCAAATAAAACACGTCAAGCGATCGCCAAATTACCCCTAACCTCATTGGTATTTGAAACCGATGCCCCAGATATGCCTGTGTCTGGCTTTCAAGGTGAGCCAAATCGTCCTGAGCGTATTCAACAGATTTTTCAGTCGTTATGTGAACTACGCCACGAAAGTCCCGATGAAATTGCGCAGCAACTTTACATAAATAGCCTATCATTATTTAATCTGTTCAAATAAAAGCCAGATGCATTCACTGTTTTTATGAGAGGTAAATTTTATCTGGCTAGCTTATTCCCTGCATTTTTTCACCTCATTATTCTCTCTTTTTGTGCTTTTCAGATTATGTCGATAACTAAATGTGATTTTAATCACAAGAATTGAATTTTTGTTACTTATTACACTATGTATTTGTGACGAAGATTGCGGGTTCTTGGAAGGGACTAGGTATAATCATCGCACAAAGAGTCAAGGGAACTTACCAGTTTCCTTTCTACATCAATCTAGCATTAAGTGAACAGGGATACTTCCATGCAACTCATTATGAGTCTGGTTGGGATGGCAGTACTGATTGGTATTGCCGTACTATTCTCCAGCAATCGTCGAGCGATTAAACTCCGTACTGTTGGCGGGGCTTTTCTTATACAGATCGCTATCGGTGCATTTGTACTTTATGTACCAGCAGGTCGTCGCGTATTACAAGGGATGTCAGATGGCGTTTCTAAAGTTATTAGTTACGGCCAAGATGGCATGAATTTTATTTTTGGCGGCCTTGTTTCCGACAAAATGTTTGAACTGTTTGGCGGTGGTGGATTTGTTTTCGCTTTACGTGTTCTGCCAATCATTGTGTTCTTCTCTTCATTGATCGCGGTTCTTTATTACCTCGGTATTATGCAACTAGTCATCAAAGTATTGGGTGGCGGCTTGCAAAAAGTGCTTGGTACCTCCAGAACGGAATCTTTATCTGCTACAGCGAATATCTTTGTTGGGCAGACAGAGGCACCATTAGTTGTACGTCCTTATATCTCGACCATGACCAATTCCGAATTATTTGCGGTTATGTGTGGTGGTTTGGCTTCTGTAGCAGGCTCTGTATTGGCCGGTTATGCGCAAATGGGTGTTCCAATGGAATACTTGATTGCTGCATCGTTTATGGCGGCTCCGGGAGGATTACTGTTCGCTAAATTGCTTGTACCCGAAACTGAGGAAGTGCGTGATAACGTTAATGCGACAGAGTTGGTTGCTGAAGATGAGCGCCCAGCAAACCTGATCGATGCAGCTGCTTCAGGTGCTGCTTCGGGGATGCAATTGGCCTTGAACGTAGGTGCAATGTTATTGGCATTTATCGCCTTGATCGCTCTAATTAACGGTATTTTAGGCGGTGTTGGTGGCTTGTTCCATTATCCACAACTTTCTTTGGAATTAATTCTGGGATGGGTATTTGCGCCGATAGCTTATTTGATTGGTGTGCCATGGAGTGAAGCAACAGTTGCCGGTTCGTTTATTGGTCAAAAAGTGGTTGTTAACGAATTTGTTGCCTTTATGAATTTCGGTGAATACATGAAACCGGATGCAGATGTTCTTGCGGCAGGCAAACAGGTACTTTCCGATCATACTAAAGCGATCATTTCATTTGCACTGTGTGGTTTTGCTAACTTATCTTCGGTGGCTATTTTACTTGGTGGTTTAGGTGGTATGGCACCAAATCGTCGTAGTGATGTCGCCCGTTTAGGAATGAAAGCTGTTCTGGCGGGTACGCTCTCTAACTTAATGAGTGCGACTATTGCGGGCTTCTTCTTAACACTTGCAATAATTTAATCTCTCGTTTTTTGAGGAAGGGCAAATGCCCTTTCTCTTTCATTATTTTCAGTTATATTCTTTCTTCTTTTTATTTCATACCGTCAATTTTGAACTACGCTTAATCAAGTGTATTGATGGCATTGGAAGGCTAAAAAAGACATAAAAAAGCCATTTGAGAGAATAAAACTGAGACTAAATAGCGTATAATTGCGATATTGTTCACATATTTGTATTTAACAATGTAACGTTCAGGCAATTAATGTGATTTGTAGCACACAAAATAGCCGAGTTCCATGGTCAAATAGCGATAAATTAGCTGCTATGGACTGCTAGTTCTCAGAGTGAATGTGCTCTAGGGTATTGTGCGGTGAGAAGGAATTCAGCTGCTACATTCGGGTTTTCGAGTAGCATCTTTAAGGAACCAAGCCCGCTCGCCAACAAAGAACGTGTTGTTCTGACAGAATTCACAACGTTGGAGAGTTTTTTATGACTGATTTAACTGCTGCTGCGCAACGCGCGCTGAATCTGATGGATTTAACCACCCTCAATGATGACGATACCGATGAAAAAGTGATCGCGTTGTGTCATCAAGCAAAAAGCCCAGCAGGCCAAACTGCGGCTATCTGTATCTACCCTCGTTTTATTCCTGTTGCACGTAAAGCACTGCGTGAGCAAGGTACGCCCGAAGTGCGTATCGCAACAGTCACTAACTTCCCGCATGGAAATGATGACATCGAGATAGCGTTGGCGGAAACACGTGCTGCTATTGCTTATGGTGCAGATGAAGTTGATGTGGTTTTCCCTTATCGAGCGTTGATGGCTGGTAATGAAAAAATTGGTTTTGATTTAGTGAAAGCGTGCAAAGATGCTTGCGCGGCAGCCAATGTCCTTCTGAAAGTGATTATTGAAACCGGCGAATTAAAAGATCCTGCACTGATTCGCAAAGCTTCTGAAATCTCAATTAAAGCGGGTGCGGACTTTATTAAAACCTCCACAGGTAAAGTACCGGTGAATGCCACTCTTGAAAGTGCTGAAATCATGATGCAAGTGATCCATGATATGGGCGTAGCGAAAACCGTTGGTTTTAAACCGGCGGGTGGCGTTCGTACTGCTGAAGAAGCTGCTCAATATTTAGCATTAGCAGATAGAATTTTAGGTAAAGACTGGGTCGATGCTCGCCATTTCCGTTTTGGCGCATCAAGTTTATTAGCTAATCTGTTGAATACACTTGGTTTTGAGACTAAAAAATCAAGCAGTAACTATTAATAATAGTGTGATTAAGCGATTACCTAGATTCTGTTTGAATTAAGGAGCATACCGTGTTTCTGGCACAAGAAATTATCCGTAAAAAACGTGATGGTAAAGTACTGAGTGAAGAAGAAATTCGTTTCTTTATCAATGGAGTACGAGATAATTCTGTTTCTGAAGGTCAGATAGCCGCATTGGCAATGACCATCTATTTTAATGATATGACAATGGCTGAACGTGTTGCATTAACATTGGCAATGCGTGATTCAGGCACTGTACTAAACTGGAAATCACTCAATTTAAATGGCCCTCTCGTTGATAAACATTCAACTGGCGGGGTTGGTGATGTGACCTCTTTGATGTTAGGCCCAATGGTTGCTGCGTGTGGTGGCTATGTGCCGATGATTTCGGGGCGTGGCTTGGGCCATACCGGAGGAACGCTGGATAAGCTTGAAGCGATTCCTAATTTTGATATTTTCCCAGATGATGAGCGTTTCCGTGACATTATCAAAAATGTTGGGGTTGCGATTATCGGGCAGACAAACTCACTGGCACCCGCTGATAAACGTTTTTATGCAACGCGTGATATCACTGCAACAGTTGATTCTATTCCACTGATTACCGCATCTATTTTAGGCAAAAAATTAGCTGAAGGTCTTGATGCCTTAGTGATGGACGTCAAAGTGGGGTCAGGTGCCTTTATGCCAACTTATGAAAAATCAGAGCAGTTGGCTGAGTCTATCGTACAGGTGGCTAATGGTGCGGGTTGTAAAACAACGGCTTTATTGACCGACATGAACGAAGTACTTGCTTCAAGTGCGGGTAATGCCGTTGAAGTCCGCGAAGCGGTGCAATTTTTAACCGGCGAATACCGGAACCCTCGTTTGTACGAAGTCACGATGGCGCTGTGTGTTGAAATGCTTGTATCCGGATCCTTGGCTGCAAATAGAGAAGAAGCTCGCCAGAAATTGCAGGCGGTGTTGGATAATGGACAAGCCGCAGAGATTTTTGGTCGTATGGTGGCGGCTCAAAAAGGCCCAACTGATTTCGTTGAAAACTATAACAAGTATTTACCAACAGCCGTATTGCACAAAGCCGTGTATGCGGAGAAATCCGGTATTGTGACGGCAATGGACACCCGTGCGCTGGGTATGTCTGTGGTGACATTAGGTGGTGGTCGTCGTAAAGCAACTGACTCGATTGATTATAGTGTTGGTTTAAGCGATATCGCGGCACTGGGAACTTCCGTTGATAGCCAAACGCCATTAGCGATTATTCATGCAAATAGTGAAAAAGCATGGGAAGATGCAGCAAAAGAAGTACGTGCTGCTATGGTTATTGGTGATAAAAAACCAGAAGTTTCACCAATGGTTTACCGCCAAATCAGTGAATAATTGACAAATAAGTTTTATCAGTGGCACTTCCCTATAGGGAATGATGACGCAGGAGAGAAGTTATGAAACGTACATTTATTATGGTGTTGGATTCTTTTGGGATTGGTGCAGCAGGTGATGCGCACAAATTTAATGATGAAGGTTCAAACACATTAGGCCATATTGCAGATGCCTGTGCGCGTGGTGATGCAGATAAAGGCCGTAAGGGGCCGCTGCATTTGCCTAACTTAACCAAACTGGGTCTGGGTAAAGCAGCTGAAGAGTCTTGCGGTAAATTCCCAGCAGGCCTTGATCCTAATGCAGAGATCATCGGTGCTTACGCTTATGCGAGTGAAATTTCTTCAGGCAAAGATACACCATCCGGTCACTGGGAAATCGCGGGTGTGCCTGTACTCTTTGACTGGGGGTATTTCGCAGATGAAGAAAACAGCTTCCCACAAGAGTTGTTAGATATCATTGTGAAGCGTGCTAACTTGCCTGGTTATTTAGGTAATTGCCACTCTTCAGGTACCGTGATCTTGGATAAATTGGGTGAAGAGCACATGAAAACGGGTAAACCGATTTTCTACACCTCAGCTGACTCCGTATTCCAAATCGCCTGTCATGAAGAGACTTATGGTCTAGACAAACTGTATGAGCTATGTGAAATCGCTCGTGAAGAGTTGACAAATGGCGGCTACAACATTGGTCGTGTTATCGCGCGTCCATTCATTGGCGACAAAGCAGGCAGTTTTGAGCGTACGGGTAACCGTCATGACTTAGCCGTTGAGCCACCATCACCAACCATATTGCAAAAATTAGTTGAAGAGAAACAAGGTGAAGTTGTTTCTATCGGTAAAATTGCGGATATCTATGCACATGTAGGTATCACTAAGAAGGTGAAAGCAACAGGTATTGATGCTCTGTTCGATGCCACCGTGAAAGAAATGCAACAGGCGGGTGATAAGACGATTGTGTTCACTAACTTTGTTGATTTCGACTCTGCTTATGGACACCGTCGTGATGTACCCGGTTATGCAGCAGCATTAGAACTCTTTGACCGTCGTTTACCAGAACTGATGGAATTGGTCAAAGAAGATGACATCTTGATCTTAACCGCGGACCATGGCTGTGACCCAACTTGGCATGGTACTGACCATACTCGTGAGCACATTCCCGTTCTCATTTATGGTCCGAAAGTCAAACCCGGCTTTTTAGGTCATCGCGAAACATTCGCGGATATCGGTCAAACCGTCGCTAAATATTTCGACCTCTCACCGATGGAATACGGCAAACCAATGCTGTAATTGGTTAACATAAATATAAATAAGGCAGGAAACTGCCTTATTTATTGTTGATGGTATTGGGTCATTTGCCGTAGACAGCGAGTATTATCAGTCGCTACTATTATCAGGTAATGATGTTAAACTTTTCAATTTAATGATTTATAAGGAATAATAATAATGGCAACGCCTCATATTAATGCAGAAATGGGTGATTTTGCTGACGTCGTATTGATGCCAGGAGACCCGCTGCGTGCGAAATATATCGCTGAAACTTTCCTCGAAGACGTGCGTCAGGTGAATAATGTTCGCGGTATGTTAGGCTTCACGGGCACTTACAAAGGTCGTAAGATCTCCGTGATGGGTCACGGAATGGGTATTCCTTCTTGCTCTATCTATGCGAAAGAGTTAATCACTGATTTTGGTGTCAAAGTGATTATTCGTGTTGGTTCATGTGGTGCAGTAATGGATGATGTGAAACTGCGTGATGTCGTTATCGGTATGGGTGCCTGTACTGATTCAAAAGTGAACCGTCAACGTTTTAAAGATCACGATTTCGCGGCGATTGCAGACTATGAACTGGTGCATAATGCCGTTGAAGCGGCGAAGGCGAAAAATGTCAATGTTCGTGTCGGTAACTTATTCTCTGCTGATCTGTTCTACTCGCCAGATCCCGATATGTTCAAAGTCATGGAAAAATACGGCATTTTGGGTGTTGAGATGGAAGCTGCTGGTATTTATGGTGTGGCAGCGGAATTCGGCGCGCGTGCATTAACAATCTGTACCGTTTCCGATCATATCAAAACCGGTGAGCAAACCACCTCTGCGGAGCGTCAAACAACGTTCAACGAAATGATTGAAATCGCATTGGATTCCGTTCTATTAGGCGATAAATAATCATCCAGTGATTTCTTATTGGATCATGCCACGTCTATCACGTGGCATTTTTTTGGGGAAAGAGCAAGAGAAGTGTATGACATTCAAATTGGCGTGATTACTTGCGGTTTTTATTAATTCTACTCATCATAATTGCGTCGACATACTGTCCATCGCGAAAAGCGTAATCACGCATCACACCTTCTTGCTCAAAACCAAATTTTTTATAGAGCCCCAACCCATTGTCGTTAGTCGCATAGACTTCTAATTCAATGCGATGAATATTTAACCAGTTATCACAATAGTCGACCATCACTTGCATCAGCGCAGAACCAATTCCTTTTCCTTGATGCATCTCACTGACGGTAATGCCAAAACTGGCGACATGTTTACGTCGTTGCTGACTTGGTTGATGGATGGTGAGGATCCCAACGACAGTATTATCAAGAGTCGCAACAAAATGAGTGACGAGAGGATCATTTGCAGTTAGACGAGCTTCCCATGTTTTGAGCGAAGGGTAAGGGAGCTGTAATGTATTAGCGTACGCTGAATAATCAGCATGCATTTGTGTGACGGCTGGAATATCGTCTAAGGTTGCTCTACGGATCACGATGTCATTCATAATGTTATGTCTCTTTTTTATTGGAAAACAATACCATTAATCATATAAGCCGTCAGAGAGTCAAACGGTTATATGTAAAAACTTTTGTAAGACAATGTGTTGGGTAAATAAAGGGGGAACAATCCCCCTTCAATAGCTACGGTGTCATCGTAAAGACTTTCGGGTTTTTCCCCAGATATTGGTTGGCGATACGGTTAATATCGTCAACTTGTAATTGGCGAATAATCGCTTGCTGTTGATTTAAGCGCTGATATTGTCGGTCATCAGAGGCAATTTGCGCTAATGCTTCAGTCCAATAACCTGAGCTATCGGTTATTTGGGCGTGTTCTGTGAGCCAAATATTTTTTGCTTCAGTCAGCTCTTGGCCGGTGACACCTGATTGGCGTAACTGATGAATGGTTTTTTGGGCGATTTGATTCATTTCCTCAGTACGTTCTGGGGAGGTGGTAAAATTAAGCCGCGCAAAATAGTAGGGTTGCGGTTTTTTGGCAAGCAGTTGTGAGAAACCGAGAGCATAGATACCACTGGCTTTTTCGCGCAGTTCACCGCGTAGGCGTTGACTCACAATGGTATCTAACAATTGCATGGCAAGTTGATCTTGCTGTGTCCATTGTGCAGGAGCCGCAAACTGGATGCTGACCATACTCTTATCGCTACTACTAATTGGATAGCGTTTATTAAAGCTCTCCATTTTGGGCATGATCCCTTGGTCTCGCCAAGCCAGTTTTTGATTGCTGGTGGGAATTGATGCGACCCATTGTTCCAACGATGATTTTAATTCTCGCTTATTGATGGCACCACTGATGATGAGTGTCATATCGGCAGTAGAATCCAACAGTTGGCGATTAGCCTGTTGCAGCTGACCTGCGGTAAAATTTTTCCAGCCACCTTGTGGATCAATGACTAATAACGCGCCATTTTGATAACTTTCTTTATTAATGTTATCAAGGAAAGTACGTTCAACAGGGGTTTTAGTGAGATTCAAAGCAAAAGACTGTTTTTGTTGTTCTAATTTTTCACCGCTAAACTGTGGTGAAGTCAGTTTTAGATGTAGTAATTGCAGCGCGGTGTCTAGGTTATCAATAGGTGTTTTGCCTCGAAAACCGTGGGTCAGTAATTCGCTATAAGGGCGAATTGAGATTTGGTTTTGTTTGGCGAGTAAGGCTAAATCGCGCGCACTGTATTCAGCATAACCACTGCTTTCAGGGAGCTTTAACGCCCAATCAGTCAACCCTGCCGTTTGAGGCGTTTCGAGAGAACGGCCACCGGGTAGCTGTAAGTTGAACTGAATATCTTCTTTAAGGTGATTATCTGCTTTAACAATGACCTTAATGCCATTGCTCAGTTGCCAGTGCTCAGTTTTAGCGACGGGGAGGTCACTTTGCTCGAGGATAGAGCCTTTGGGAATTGGCGGTAGTTGCAGTGTGATGGCTTGAGAGCGTAGGGTGAATGGCCCCGGTGAACTTAGACGAGTATTTTGCCACTGCTCACTAAAGTCCGCATGATTGACTTTCGTTGCGTCAGTATCAGGACCAATGAGCGCTAAGCGTGGTGAGGCTTCATTTAAAAAGTTCGCCACGTGCAGCTGTAAATCTTGCGGTTTAACTTTCCCAATAAGCTGGTAGCTTTTATCCAATTGTTGGCGTTTATTCCACATTGGCATGTCATATTCAAGTGCGGTGGTTAATTGACCCGCTAAATAGTCGTTGCCATAGCGCTGTTCTGAAGCGGCCTGCTGGCTAAGTTTTTTTAAGATATTTTGTCGAGCGCTATCAAGCTCCTCTTGGGTCACAGGCTCAGTTGCTAATCGCTGTAGCTCGGTAAATAAAACCTGAGTGGCCCCCAGATAATCCTCTCCTTTAGGGTGGATAATCATTAATTGTTGTAAGCGCTGGTTATCTAGCATTGAGCCTTGTTCATTGATACTAATCGCAGGTAATACGCCATTATCCACTAAAACAGAGAAACGCTGATTTAAAATGGCGAGCCATAGGCTGTCCAGTAAATCTTCGTATTGCCCTTCTCGTGTATTGAGAGGTGCGATAATGTCTTTCTGCAAAGCAAACTGGACATAACGGGCACCTTGCTCTTTATCAAACACCGGTTGGACGAGCAGAAAATTAGCGTGAACAAATTGTTTCCACTCTGGATTATCTTGAGACAGGCTCTTTGGTTTTGGCATGGCGAAAAGCTGATTGATTTCGTCACGTACGGTGGATTGATTGAAATCGCCAATCACCAACAGGGTCATACGTTGTGGTTGATACCAAGTTGTATAATACTCTTTTGCCAGCGCGATTGGAGCTTGGCGTACGATATCCAGTGAACCGATCGGATTGCGTTCGGCGTAGCGGCTGCCGTGGTAGCGTAAATGTTCGAGACTATTATTGATGCGATAGCCCATCCCTTGACGCAAACGCCACTCTTCAATAATCACGGGGCGTTCCTTTTCAAACGCGTCTTCATCAAATGAGATATTGGAGGCCCAATCCGCCATTACCTGTAGGGCGATTGAAACTTGTGCTGGTGTGGCCTCGGGTAAAGACAACTTATACAGTGTTGAGTTGAGGCTCGTGATCGCATTGACATGACTGCCCAGTTTCAGACCCTGTTGCTCTAATTGTTTAAAACCGGTAGTGCCCGGAAAATGTTTGGTGCCTTTAAAGGCCATGTGCTCAGTAAAATGCGCAAGTCCGAGTTGTTCTTCATTCTCTTGCAAAGAACCACTTTTTACTAGCAAACGCAGTTCAACACCCGGCTGAGAGCGTTGTAATAAATAAACGTTGAGACCATTATCAAGCTGATAATGGTGTAAATCCGTTCGAACAGGTAATAAATCGTGTCCGCTGAGATTGGAAGCTGCGGGCATCCCACAACCAATGAGGCTTAGGCCAACAAACGTGATGAGTACGATGTTACGAAGCATATTCAGGGGTTCCTGTGGTTATGTTGGCGCGAGTTGGCGCTTCTTGCAGAGGAATAATCTGTTCAGCAACTTGTGACAGAAAACGTTGATGAGTGACGAGTACAATCGCGCTGTCTGGCAGCTCATGCTTAATGAGTTGAATCAGCTCAAGAGCACTGTTTTCATCAAGGGCTGAAGTTGTTTCATCCAACAGCAGTAATTTGGGGCGATTAAGTAACAAGCGTGCAAACATAAGGCGTTGCTGTTCACCACCCGATAATCGGTTGTGCCAATCGGTTTCTAAATTTAACTGATAATGCAACTTGCCTAACCCGACCTTACTGAGTACTTGCTTAAAGTCGGTTTCAGTGAATTGAGCAATATCTTGAGGGTATGCCAGTAAGCAGTCCAATCGGCTAGTAGGAAGATAAAGGCGTTGGGGGATCCACATTAGGCTGTTTGTGCGTTTAATTGTGCCAGTAAAGAAGGGCCAATGACCACTCAACGTGCGTAGCAACGTTGATTTACCAATACCGGAGCGACCTGAAATTAAGGTCAGTTCACCTTGTTTAGCGGTTAAATTAACCTGCTCAATTAAGGTGCGATTATCTGAGGTGGTCACTTTAACCGCAGCATTAAGCGCCGGTTGCTCTTCGATAAGCTGAACATCTGCTGCTTTGTCATTTTCTAATAGGATCACAAAATTGTATAAACGTGATACCGTCGCTTGCCATGCCGCTATCTCTTTATAGGCAAAAATAAACCAGCCTAATGAGGTCGCCACACTGCTGAAGGCTTGGCGTAATTGCATCAAGCCACCTAACATAATTTCGCCAGCAAGAAATTTAGGTAATGCGAGTAAGACTGGAGCCAGTGCTGTCACCTGTTGATAACCAACGGTATAAAACGAAAGATTGCGTTCACAGCGGATCAATCGGTTCCAGTTACGCATAATTTCACCAAAGCGATGCATTAACTCTTTTTTATCTTGTTGTTCACCACGTTGTCCCGCGATAGCATCGCCGTGATGGCGGCAATGAATTAACGCGCTACGGTAATCCGCTTCACGGCGTTGTTTATCCATGTTTAAACGACGCAAAGGGAAGCCAATCCATTGTGTTAAGGCGATACCAATAAGCGTGTAAATAATACAAGCCCAAAACATATAACCGGGAATAGACCAATCCGTGCCCACTAAGTTGAATGAGAGGCTGCCTGACAGTGTCCAAAGAATGGTGGCAAAGGAGACCAGTGTTAACATTGAATGCAGGAAGGTGACCAGCAAATTCAGTGTCGACTCAATCAGTAAACGAATATCTTCTGCAATACGTTGATCGGGGTTATCTGGCTCTTGTGAGGTTAACCGTAGCATATAGTGTTTACTGTTTGGAGACAGCCAGCGATTGAGAACGACCTCTGTCATGCCTTTACGCCAACGGATAATCAGCATTTGCTTGAGATAGTTCCCCATAACGACGACGAAAATTAATCCGCTGACTAACACCACAAAATATTGCAAGAGGCCATAGAGCGCCTGGCCATCAAATTTTTGTAACGCATTATAGAAATCACCGTTCCACATGTTCATTTTGACATTGAACCAGACCGATGACAGGGTTAGCCCCAGTGAGGCGGCAAGCAGTAGCCAGCAGAAAAGGGCAGTACGCTGCCCCCAAAAAGGTTTAACTAAATAGAAAAATTGTTTCAGTGTCTTCATGACGTTCTTCGTATTGTTGTTGTAATTGGCTCACATAGCTAACAAGATTTAAAGGTCGTAATTGATTTGTAGCCAGAACTGGCGACCCGGATCGTAAGATTTCAACACCCTATCTTCGAACACAAAACGGTCCGCGATATTTTTGTTGTTCAAGATATTGTTCACTTCCACAGAGAAGCCAAATCCATAGGCAAAATCAGGTTTCCAGCCAAGACGGGTATCCCATGTATATTTACTAGCAAAATGCTGTTTGCTGTATTTGCGAACTTGCCCATATTCAGGATCAAATGCATAGGCATTGTCATAGCGAACGGCTTGGTCGCGAGCTCCCCACCATTGCAGGCGGTTATACCAAGTGAGATCATAATCATCCCAAACACTGGTCAGTTCTAGGTTAAACTTAAATGGAGAGTTAAAGCTGGTTGACGGTAATTTTGAAGCATCGATGACTTTACCGTCATACCATACTTTGTTGAGATTAACTTTATTGGCTGGGTCAAACGAGTTATAGCCCGCATCTTTTGGCGTATTACTTTCACTTTGCTGCCATGTCAGTGAGGCAGTCATCACATGAGAAGCTTCTGCCCACTCCCAAGGTTGGCTGTTATTAACGGAAAGTGTCACGGTGTCGTGTGAACTACGACCGCCATTATCAAAGGTACGAATGCTACGTTTATCAAAGTCGCGAGTATCGTATTTGGTGCGTGTTCTGACCTCATCATAACCTTCACGGTGTACATACTGTAAACGCCATGTGGTTGATAGGATCTCCTGTTGCAGCGCAAGGGTTAGCTCATCGTTATAAGGGGTTTTAAGTGAATCCAGTCCTTCATAATCTTTTTTGTTATCCCAATCGTTTTTATTCGGATCAAGCGAGCAGGGGGCAAACTCACCATAGCTATTACATAATTGCATACCATCATTTTGTGCACCATATAAGGCATAGGTTAGCATTGAGCGGCCGTAATAACGGTTTGCACCTGCAATAATCTGTGTTTTGCCATCGCCAAAAACATCATAGTTACCGGATAAGCGGGGCGCTATATTGGTACGATTAACGAAGTCGTCGCGATCTAAACGGATCCCTGGACGAATGGTTAACTTGCCATATTGAATATTGTCATCAAGGAATAAGGCGTAATTAGTGTAGTCGGCAGCGTGGTTTCCTGCTTGGAAACGAGTAACATTGCTGAGGTAACCGTTATACATGCCATTGTTATCTATGCTACCCGTGTAGGTATAGCGGAAGTAGTCTTTATCTCGTCGATAAGTGCCTTTGGTGTAATTGAGCTCTGCGCCTAAAGTGGGTTTATGAGTGAGGCCTAACCCATCTTCCATAGCATTAAAGCGCATCACACTTTTTAAGCCATGATTTTTCTGTTTTGAGGTGAGATCGCCTAAACCACCGCTGCTACTTTCCGCGGTTTCATAGGTGGTATAATCAATAGCACGGACGGTGAGCGAATACTTCTGGTCATCTGTACGATCATCTTTGAGTGTTTGGGTGTTAGCGGTTAACTCGAATTGGCCAATATCAAATTGATGTTTAAAAACCGCAGTAAAACCAAGACCATCATGGGTTGAATCATAACCTGAATTCATCACTGAGGCTGAAAATAGGCGGCTATCGTAAGAAGCATAGTTAGCTGAGAGATCCAACGTACTTTTATCGGAGAGATCGAGTGAATATTTCAGGAAGTAGTTATCCGATGTGCGGTGCTGCTTCTTCTCACCTGAAGCGAAATCAACCATTTTCACTTGATTATTTTCATCAAAGATAACGGAATCCCCTCCCGTTACCGTCATTGGTATCGTGGAACTGCGGCGTGATGCTGAAAATACAATCCCTGAATTTTCACTGACACCTAATTCAAACCAACCCCCAAAATCATCTTTATCGTAGCGATTCTGGAAACGAGCAGGGTTAGCGGTATCATTTTTGGTCGTATCGATTCCGAGTGCGGGGTCATGGAATAAGTTGTTCCAGCCTGAACGTGTTAACCGGTAATAAGCGTGAGCGCTGTTTTCACCTTGCCAGCGGCGGCTATTCACCTCAACGGTTCCTCCCGTAAAGCCCCCAAATTCAACAGGAATGTTATTATCATACACCGCCATGCTATCGATAAGACGGCTATCGATATAGATCCCTTGATCGCTACTGCTTAAGCGAGTGGCTGTTTCACCAAGGCCACTATCTGCGGGATCAAAATCATTGTTGAAGCTCACACCATCAAGGCGATAAGCGTTTTGATAACTGCTCGAACCATGAATTGAAATACGTGAAGGCTTGATTTCCCCTTGGTTCATTGAGTTGCTGTCATTATTGGCAAATTGCACTGCTGGGTTGGTTTTCATCAGATCCGTAATATTGCCATCACCCGTGTTACGCTGGCTGATCTCTTCCGAGGTCACATATTGTGGGGCAGACATCACATCGGTTGCTGGGTGATTTTGCACGACACCAGAAACTTGTGTTTCGGGAAGCACTAAGGTGCCTTGATTCAGGTTTTGTGGGCGAATAACAAACACCCCGTTATCACTAACCAACTCTAATCCACTACCGATAAGTATTTTTTGTAATGCGGTTTGTGCGGTGTATTGGCCTGATAATGATGGAGCACGTAGCCCATTGAGTTGGCTTTTGTCATAGAGGAGTTGAAGGTTTCCTTGCTGACTAATTTGTGCGACGGAAGTTGCGAGAGGTTGTTCCGGAAGTGAAAAAACAACTTCTTGAGCAATAGCGGAATGACAGCTTATCGCACTACTGATAGCGACAAGTAGCGCAACAGGCTGAAACCGTTTGTGGGTGAATCGAGTAGACATGCATATCCCTTATTCTTAAGCGGCACCAAAAAAGTGCTAAAAATGGCAAATAGTGCGTATTTGCTTAAGAAGAGGGTGAAATGAGAATTATCCTCACCTGTAAATCGAAATAATTTTCATTTATTTTTTTTGTTCTGAATAATCAGTATGTTATTTTTATCTTGATAGATAACCTGCACGGGTAAAAGTATAGGCAGAGCTTGGAAAAATTGTTCCGGTTGACGTAGATTGATCCTTCCTGAAATTTTGCTCTGTGCGAGCGTTGAAGGCGAAAGTTCAACATTCACCGTTGAATAAGCTTTCAGCTCAGTGAGCACGTCAGCTAAGGGTTTATCGGTAAAACTCAGTTCACCGAAGCGCCATCTTGCAACGTCTAAAGGGGATATTTTCTGGACAGTGATTGTGCTGTTTATCGTTGGACTTATTGCGCTATCTCCCGCAAATAAGTAAGTGGCTTCTTGGGCTTCTCCTGTTTTCAGACTCACGATGCCTTTACTGACGCTCACGGTGACTTGTTGGTGATGTCTATCCACTTCAAATTCCGTCCCGACGACTCGAATGCGCCTTTCATCGGCCAAAATCACAAAAGGGCGATAGGGATTAGATTTAACCTTGAAGTAAGCACGCCCTTTTTCTAAATAAACTTGGCGAATTTCGGTTTCATAGGCCACACGCACCTGGGTTTGACGGTTTAAAAAGAGTGTTGAGCCGTCTGATAATGTCACTTCTTTTGGCTCATTAGTGGCTGCAAGTGTCATATTGTTGAGCATCATTGAAGGTAAGTGGCTATAAGGCAAGAATAAAATAGTCACAATAAACAATGCGGCGAGTGTATTGCCCAATGGACGCCAAAGGCGAAAGAAAGGGCGTTTTTTAGGTGATACCTCCACAGATGCAGGACGAGGCATCGAATCAAACTCACGCCAAACCTCTGCCATTGCCTCATAGGCTTTTGCATGCTCAGGGGATGCATTTAACCAAATAGTAAATTGTTTTACCTGCTCGGCACTCATTTGTTGACTATGCTGGCGAGTAAACCACAGTGCTGCTTGCTCATCAACAGAATCCAATGCATCCGGTTCGGAGGGGGATGTGTGTGTCATTAATTATTATTGCTCTGATTATCAAGGTGCTTTTTACAGTGTAGCAAAGCCGCGGCGATATGCTTTTCAACCATACTGATGGAGATCTCCATACGCTCAGCTATTTCGCTTTGCGATAAACCATCAAATCGATAAAGCAAAAAGGCTTCACGTCTTCGCGGAGGAAGCGAGTCGATTGCTTCACTAAGCCGTTGTATACGCTGTTGATGCTCCAATATTTCACTAGGATCATCTTGGGTCGCCTCAAGATTATGCTCCAGTAAGGCTTCATCGATATCAGTTTCTGATTTTGCTAGCCGTTGATGACGTCGCCAATGATCGATCAACACATGATTGGCGATTTTAAACAAGTAAGCACGGCTTTCTTTTATCGGAGATTGCTCTTTTCGATTAAGCCATAGTGTAAACACATCCTGTGATAAATCATCAGCATCATTGCTATTACCGAGTCGATTGCGGAAAAAGCGGACAAGCTGGCTATAAGTTGACTGATATGCCCCGCTAATTTTTCGGGCAAGAGATTTATCGATAGTCATTTTTCGCTGGTGTCAAAAAGTTAACATTACGCATTTATACGTAATAAAGGATTTGCTCAAATTACTTTATTGTATTAATTCAAATAGATATTTTAATTATGAGTTATTATTAATAATAATGAATATCATTTTTGTTTGTATTATGCCTATAATCTGCAAAAAATAAAGTCGTGAGGCAGAATATGAGCAGTATCGCGGGCAATCTAGAGCGCCCGATTTTCCGTCCACTGGGCGGTTTGTTTTTAAGTCTTTTTTTCCACGGAACACTTGCAGTGATTTTTATAGGTTGGTTAACGACAACCCTTCCTAAAACGGGGGTGTTACCACCAGCAATATCATTGCAATTAGGGGTTTATCAGCTTGAGCAGCACTCAGAGCCTGAAGTGAACCATGCACCTAAACAGCAAATGGTGACGCGTGAGGAAGTTTTACCGGAACTTGTTGAAAAAACGGAAAAACTACCTGAAACCCCTTTAGTCGATAATGGCACCTTGACCAAGGTGAGTGAACAAAAACGCCCACCCAAAAAGCAGCAGCCACAAGTTAAAAAAGTGGTTGAAGAAGCACCGTTAAATACTCAAGAATCCGCAGTGACGTCAATGCCCACAGCCGGCAGTGCATCCAATAGTCGTGCTAATTTTTCGAGTAATGCTTCTGCCGCGGTGAGTGGACACCAAGGTTGGCACAGTGAAGTTCATCAGCGTTTAGCGAAAGCAAAACGTTATCCAAGGGCGGCCTTGCGCTTTCGCTCAATGGGGGTGTCTCAGGTTAAAGTGACGGTTGACCGTCAAGGTGAAGTGATTAGTGCCAGCTTGATTAATTCATCGGGAACCAAAATTCTCGACAAAGAAGCGTTGGCAACAATTAATCGTGCAGCGCCTTTTCCTGTACCACCAGAAACTTTACTGATTGATGGTAAAGTTGAATTCATCGCCCCTATCGTATTTGATACTAAATCCATTTAATCATTTCGCTGAGGAAAACGCCCTCAGCGATTTGTATGATCGAATTAATGTTCGGGGGGTTTAGGTTTATTGGGTTTGCTTTTAGCCCGTCGCTTCTTAGGTCGATAAGGCCTATGTTCTGGTTTCTTTTTCTCTGAGTGAGCTCTTTTCGATGCAGTTGGCTGCATGTTATCGTCCTCTTCAGTACCACTGTCTTCATCAACCACTAACTGTGGTGGGGTATTCTTTCCTTTCTTTTTCTTGGAACGGAAGAGTGTGTTGGCGAGCACAAACCCAATGCATAGCGCGAATAAAATGAAAAAACGTAACACGTTAGTGCTGTTATCTGCCTGCTGGATTTCTGTGGTTAAAAGTTCTGTATCGATAGTAAGACGTAGGTAGCCTTTCGGTTCTTCTTGACCAAGAATAGGTACCACTAATTGATATTGAAAAGGTTGAGTAGATTGAGCGCTATCGATAGCGAGGCGTTCTCGTACAGAAACGGATTCTCCTGCACTGGCGATTAATGTGCCTCCAGCCGAATAAATACTGGCATCCAAAATATATTTGTCTTTCGTCACATTCTTTAAATTGGCGATAATTCGTTCTCGATTAAAATCTTTGCTGCCGGAAACGATATAATCGGATAAGCTGAATGCCACTTGTTCAGCCAAAACACGCGTTAATTGTTTAAACTGTTCAACTCTGCTTTGATTTTGGCTAGTACCTAAATAGGATATGCCTTGCATTAATAGGGCTATTAATGCCACGCAGATAACGATGATCACTGTTTTGTGAAGCTTAAATGTTAGTTTCATAGAAATCACTAAGGGCTCTTTATCTATTCTCTGGCATCATGTTGCCAGAGCTTACACAGATAGGGTAGTTTTGGAACGTATTTTTATTATAAAAAGTTGAGTCGATTACAGGAGCTAATTTTCATGTCAACGAGTTTGACCTATTGCTATTTACCCGATGAAATTCAGAAGTGGCCTGGATTGCCACTGTCGCTGAGCGGGGAGGAAGTGATGCCTTTAGATTACCGTGCAGGCGATAGTGGTTGGTTATTGTATGGGCGTGGCTTGGATAAAGCGCGGATCAGTGATTTTCAACAGCGCTTAGGAATAGCAATTGTCATTGTTTCATCATGGCGAATTGATGACTATCAAGTCGTCAGAATTGCAGGAAGCATCACTCCTCGTATCAAAAAATTAGCCGATGAAAGCTTATTGGATGTCGTGCCTCTTGGACAAATTCCACGTTTACGTTCACCGGGGTTGTTATTGATGGATATGGATTCCACCGCAATCCAAATCGAGTGTATTGATGAAATTGCTCGTTTATATGGTGTCGGTGATCAAGTTTCTGAGGTCACTGAACGTGCAATGCAAGGCGAACTCGATTTCACTGAAAGTTTAAGGGCGCGGGTTGCGTTACTTAAAGGGGCTGACGTGATGATTTTGCAACAAGTCATGGACTCCCTGCCATTAATGCCCGGCCTAACAAGCCTTGTGCGTAAATTACAGGCAATGGATTGGCATGTTGCAATTGCATCCGGAGGGTTTACTTTCTTTGCGGATAACCTACGCCAGCAACTCAAACTGGTCGCTGCCGTGGCTAACCAACTGGAAATTAAAGATGGTAAGTTAACCGGTAAAGTGAAAGGGCCTATTGTTGATGCGAAATTTAAGGCTCAAACATTAGTTAAATTGGCTGAGCGCTTAGACATTCCGATAGAACAAACTGTGGCTATCGGTGATGGTGCGAATGACCTAAAAATGTTACGTAAAGCAGGTCTGGGGATTGCTTATCATGCAAAACCTAAAGTCTATGCGCGTGCCAAAGTGGCTATCCGTCACGCCGATTTGATGGGGGTGATGTGTGTGTTAAGTGGTGGGCTGAAGCATGAGGAACGCTAATATTCGCCCTATTTAGCGTCGTGGTACGGTTATCCACACCCGCCTAGTCGCATACTTAAATAGGTGGCTAGGGGGGAAGAACGTTTGATACCTATCCACAACATACACTATTTAGAAAAGATGAGTTGTGGGGGAACACATACTGATAACTTAAAATGCAATGTGTGATGGCGGTATAGCATCGACGATTAAGACGGTTATCTGTGAAGGTAAAAATAAGTTGATGATTTAGCGTACTATCGGCTTAAAAGGACACGTTTTTAGGTTGTTATAAGTCGTAAACAGGCTAAATATGTAGGGTACAGACTTTTGAATTAAAAGCAGTTGGTTAAAAGGGATAATAGGAGCAATATTGTGGCAAAAGGTGCAAAAAGGGCGTTTGTCTGTAATGAATGTGGTGCGGATTATCCACGCTGGCAAGGGCAATGCAGTGCTTGCCACGCATGGAATACCATCACAGAAGTGCGCCTCGCCTCAAGTCATTCATCTCCACGTAATGACCGCTTAACAGGGTACGCTGGCAATGCCGCGGGTGTCAGCCGCGTGCAAAAGCTATCCGAAATTAGCCTTGAAGAGTTACCTCGTTTTACCACGGGTTTTAAAGAGTTTGACCGTGTGCTTGGTGGTGGTGTTGTGCCTGGTAGCGCGATTTTAATTGGCGGAAACCCAGGGGCTGGTAAAAGTACCTTGTTGCTACAGACAATGTGCTTACTATCACGAGAGATGAAAACGCTTTATGTGACGGGAGAAGAGTCTCTGCAACAGGTTGCCATGCGTGCCCACCGTCTAGGGCTACCCACTGACTCCCTGAACATGCTGTCTGAAACCAGTATCGAACAAATCTGTTTAACTGCCGAACAAGAACAACCCAAATTGATGGTGATTGACTCAATTCAAGTGATGCATATGGCAGATATCCAATCTTCTCCGGGCAGTGTTGCACAGGTTCGAGAAACCGCAGCTTACCTTACCCGTTTTGCCAAAACCCGAGGTGTCGCTATTATTATGGTAGGCCATGTGACAAAAGATGGCTCTTTAGCGGGACCGAAAGTGTTAGAACACTGTATCGACTGTTCGATTATGCTGGATGGTGATGCCGATAATCGTTTCCGTACCTTACGTAGCCATAAAAACCGGTTTGGTGCGGTGAATGAACTCGGTGTGTTTGCCATGACGGAACAAGGCTTAAAAGAAGTGAATAACCCTTCTGCCATTTTCTTGAGTCGTGGTGATGAAATTACATCGGGTAGTTCAGTTATGGTTGTGTGGGAAGGCACTCGCCCATTGCTGGTGGAAATTCAGGCGTTGGTTGATCACTCTATGATGTCAAACCCTCGTCGAGTGGCGGTTGGGCTTGAACAAAATCGTTTAGCCATTTTATTAGCGGTTCTGCATCGGCATGGTGGTTTACAAATGTCCGATCAAGACGTGTTCGTTAATGTGGTTGGTGGCGTTAAGGTGACAGAAACCAGTGCAGACTTGGCATTACTCCTTTCTTTAGTCTCCAGTTTTCGTGACCGGCCTTTACCAAGAGATTTGGTGGTATTTGGTGAGGTTGGGCTTGCTGGTGAGATCCGTCCAGTACCCAGTGGGCAGGAGCGAATTTCTGAGGCGGCAAAACACGGTTTTAAACGCGCGATTGTGCCTCATGCCAATATGCCTAAAAAGCTACCTCCAGATATGAAAGTGTATGGTGTGAAAAAGTTGTCCGATGCTTTAAGCGTGATGGATGAATTTGAATAAGAGATTAAGCATCATTGACATTTTTACGTTGTTAAATAGAACGTTATCTCGCAGTAATACTGTCGTAATACCTAGTTGTAGGCCGTGTTATTGAAAGCATATAAGGAAATTAAATGGCTGAATTTGACTATCTTAAGAATGCAATTAAGCAAGCGGGTTATACTCTACAGCAAGTTGCCGATGCCTCTGATATGACCAAAGGTTATCTCAGCCAGCTTATCAACAATAAAATTAAAAGCCCAAGTGCGCAAAAAATTGCGGCACTCCATCGTTTTCTGGGGTTGGAATATCCCAATAAACAAAAAATCATTGGGGTCGTCTTTGGTAAGTTTTATCCTTTGCATACAGGTCATATCTACCTGATACAACGTGCGTGCAGTCAAGTCGATGAACTGCATGTTATTCTTTGTCATGATGAACCGCGCGATAAAGATTTGTTTGTGAATAGTTCTATGTCACAACAACCTACGGTGAGCGACCGCCTACGTTGGTTATTACAAACATTCAAATACCAAAAAAATATTCATATCCATTCATTTGATGAGCAGGGGATAGAACCTTATCCACATGGTTGGGAAGTGTGGAGTGAGGGCATGCTCGGGTTTTTGAAAAAACAGAATATCCACCCAAGTTTTATCTACTCAGGTGAAAAAAATGATGCGCCAAGGTACAAAAAATATTTAGGCATAGAAACGATTTTAATCGACCCTGAGCGTACCTTTATGAATATTAGCGGTAATCAGATCCGTCAGGCACCTTTTCGCTACTGGGATTATATTCCAACAGAAGTCAAACCCTTCTTTGTGCGTAAAGTTGCCATACTCGGTGGAGAATCGAGCGGCAAGTCCACATTAGTGAATAAATTGGCTAATATTTTTAATACGACTAGCGCATGGGAATTTGGACGAGACTATGTTTTTTCCCACCTCGGTGGTGATGAGATGGCATTGCAATATTCTGACTATGACAAAATTGCGTTAGGTCATGCTCAATATATTGATTTTGCTGTTAAATATGCCAATAAGGTCGCATTTATCGATACCGATTTTATTACGACACAGGCTTTTTGTAAGCGCTACGAAGGAAAAGAACATCCTTTTGTTCAGGCTCTAATTGATGAATACCGTTTTGATTTAGTCATCTTATTGGAAAACAACACTCCATGGGTGGCCGATGGGTTACGTAGCTTAGGCAGTGAAAAAGATCGGCAAGAATTCCAAGCATTGCTGATTGAAATGCTAAAGAAAAATCATGTTGAGTTTGTTCGAGTTGAATCACCCGACTACGACAGCCGTTTTCTAACCTGTATCTCGTTAGTTCAGCAATTATTGATGTTAGATGAGTGAGCCTATTCATCGCTAAGTTAGAGTAATGACACAAATACCCCATTATTGAGGTATTTGTGTTGGTCAATCATGCGTGACTATTTGCTCATACGCTTGTATTTCATACGATGAGGCTGTAGTGCTTCTGCACCTAAGGTGCGTTTTTTGTAATCTTCATATTCAGAGAAGTTACCTTCAAAGAAGGTGATGTTGCCTTCATCTTGATAATCAATAATATGTGTTGCAATACGGTCAAGGAACCAACGGTCATGCGAGATAACCATGGCACAGGCAGGGAACTCTAACAGGGCGTTTTCTAACGCACGCAATGTTTCAACATCGAGGTCGTTGGTTGGTTCATCGAGTAACAGGACGTTACCGCCAACTTGTAGCAGTTTCGCTAAGTGTAGACGACCACGTTCCCCGCCGGATAACTCCCCAACACGTTTTCCTTGGTCAACGCCTTTAAAGTTAAAACGGCCAACATATGCACGGCTTGGGATCTCAAAGTTGCCGATACGCATAATATCTTGCCCGTTAGAGATCTCTTCCCAAACCGTTTTACTATCGTCCATTGCATCACGGAACTGATCAACGGAAGCAATCTTCACCGTATCACCAAGCGTGATAGTCCCTGAGTCAGGTTGTTCTTGGCCTGAGATCATGCGGAATAGGGTTGATTTACCCGCACCGTTCGGACCGATAATACCGACGATTGCACCTTTAGGAATAGAGAAACTCAGATTATCGATGAGAACTCGGTCACCATAGGATTTGGATAAATTCTCAACATCGATAACTTTATCCCCCAAGCGTGGACCAGGTGGAATAAAGAGTTCGCTAGTTTCATTACGTTTTTGGTATTCAACACTGTTAAGCTCTTCAAAGCGAGCCAAACGTGCTTTTCCTTTAGCCTGACGGCCTTTTGGATTCTGGCGGATCCACTCGAGTTCTTTCTCGATCGATTTACGGCGAGCAGCTTCAGTAGAGGCTTCTTGTGCTAGACGTTGATCTTTTTGTTCCAACCAAGATGAATAATTGCCTTCCCATGGAATACCTTCTCCACGGTCAAGCTCAAGGATCCAACCTGCAACGTTATCAAGGAAGTAACGGTCGTGGGTGATCGCGACGACGGTGCCTTCGTAGTCGTGCAGGAAACGTTCTAGCCAGCCGACGGATTCAGCATCCAAGTGGTTAGTTGGCTCATCAAGGAGCAACATATCGGGTTTTTCTAGCAGCAGTCGGCAGATAGCAACACGGCGACGTTCACCACCCGATAAGTTTTCAATTTTTGCATCCCAAGCTGGTAAACGTAAAGCATCGGCCGCACGTTCCAGTTGGTTATCTAAGTTATGCCCATCGTGTGCCGCGATAATGGCTTCTAATTCGCCTTGCTCTTTAGCTAATTTATCAAAATCAGCATCAGGATCCGCATAAGCGGCATACACTTCGTCTAAACGCGTCAAGGCATTTTTGACTTCTGAAACGGCTTCTTCAACCGCTTCGCGAACAGTATGCTCAGGATTGAGCTTAGGTTCCTGTGGAAGATAGCCAATTTTAATGCCTGGTTGAGGACGTGCTTCACCTTCGATATCGGTATCAATACCTGCCATGATACGCAGTAATGTAGATTTACCAGCACCATTGAGACCTAAAACACCAATCTTTGCTCCAGGAAAGAAGCTTAGAGAAATATTTTTCAAAATATGACGCTTCGGCGGAACAATTTTTCCAACCCGATGCATTGAGTAAACGTATTGAGCCAATTTATTTTACCTATTGTTTTATAAATGAAAGTTCAATATTCGATAGCGCTTTTCGCATACAAATAACGCTCTTATACCCTTATTATACCTTAGGTAGCGTTTGCTGCCGTAAGCTTTACGTCCTATCTGCAAATTTTTCTGAGTCTCACTCTAATTGTTCCTCACTTTAAGTCAATAGTTGTCTATTTCTAGGCTAAAAGTGTGCTTCAACAAGGGGGAATTTGGTTAGGCGTTAGATAACGGCGCATTGTGAGTAAACAGTTTATGTCCAGAAGTGAACTGACGTGAAATTTAAGATAAGTAAAGTTAAAACAGCCATTACTTAATTCTTTTATCAATATAGAAGAGAGATCTTGAAAATATAATTTGAGTGTATCACGACTATTTATACAGAGCAGTGATAAGCGTTTGATGTATTTCAGCCAAGCGCAATAAAGCTATTTGGTAATAAGTTCTAAATATAGCTAGCCTGTATTAATTATCATTTTATAGCGGAATGATTACCGCTATAAAATAAATGTTTGATAGGTTACTTATCGAGTAGGCAGGGAAGATGAAGGCACACCTAAATTAATCACATCTGATTTTTTTTGTGTAAGTTCATTTTTAACATCATGGCTAGATATTTTTTTATCGGTTCTTTCTGAGGTACCTGTAAATACGCCACCTTTCTTGATTGTTAAGTTTTTAGTTTGGCAGATACCATCTAACTGGCCATTCTCTAAGATATCAAGATCTTCAGATACGCATAACCCTTTCATTTTGCCATTGATTGAGATCGTTTGAGCATAAATTTCGCCTTCGACAACCCCTTCTTTTTGGATGGTCACAACACCATTATTACTGCGTATACTGCCTTTTATATGACCAAATACTTGAATGTCATCATCCAAAATAAAATCGCCAGATATTTTACAACTACTTGAAATGGAGGTGCTTTTTCTTGGTGCGGGTGTTTGAGGTAATTTTTCTTCTTTTGGCTCAATAACCTCTTTCTTGTAGGCGATTTCATCAGTTTTCACTGGTTCGACTAAATTATCTTTATTTTTTTTTGTAAACATCCGTTTATTCCTTGTAGAGAGTATATAAAAAATAATGAAGAATATGATTAAAAAAGGCAAAGATACAATAGACCAATAGACATCCATTAATGTATATATTAATAGATAGGCCCATCCGCACCCTAAAATAGAAAAAAATAAGTTTTTGAAGTCCATATCCCTATCCCATTTTAAAAGGGTAATTGATTATTCTAAATGAGCCTCGCATTGTTAAAATTGAATCATTTTCTGTCTAACGACTTAGATTATTTAACAACAAAGTCTAATGTTTGTCCATTTTTTACCAAAAGTAATACTCTTTTTTAGAGTATCGTGTATCTTGTGTTTAGCGTTAAATTTTGTGTTAGGTTAATTTTTTTATTAATTATTTGTTTGTATGCGTTTTTTCAGTATTTTACAGTATTAGATGTTTATGCTAATAGAAATAATTTTTTACATAAAATCTGATTGAGTATACATGACTTTATTCTAATTAATTCAGTTGATTAGATTATTTTTTGATGGGTATTTGGGCTTATCAAAAGATCATTTATATGGGTGATCGTGACTTCAGGAACACTCTGGTTGTTTTTAACTCTAAGATTTTGTTTGATAAGAGTAAGCTTAACAGGTTTATATCAGTTATAGTTATCATGGTCAAAAACTCAGCGTGTTGCAGGAATAGGGAAGTATTAAGCATGAAAAAATTGTTGATGGCAGCCCCGATTGCCATGATGTTGGTGTCCACAACAGTATGGGCAGACTCTCTACAAGCACAAAGAGAGCGTTACCAAGCCATCAAACAAGCTTGGGATGCTAAACAAATGGATGAGGTAGAGCGTCTATTGCCTACGCTACAAGAGTATCCATTATATCCTTATTTAGAATATCGAGAGCTGACCCAAGATCTCGATATTATTTCACCGAGCCAAGTGCAGGCTTTTATTGATTCACACCCAACGTTGCCAGTCGCAAAAACATTAAAAAATCGTTTTGTGAATGAGTTGGCTCGCCGTCAGGAGTGGAAGTCCTTGCTGGCATTTAGCCCCGAGGAACCAAAACCCGCCGAGGCAAAATGTAATTATTATTATGCGAATTGGGCTACGGGGAATAAAAGCCTAGCATGGCAAGGCGCTGAAAAATCTTGGTTAAATGGGCGTTCGATGCCCGCCGCCTGTGATAAGTTATTTAATGAGTGGGAAAAGGCAGGCTATTTAACGCCAGAAATGATCCTTGAGCGGATCCACCTAGCGATTGATGCTGGGAACACATCAATGGCCGCTTATCTCGCTAAACGGCTTCCCCTAAACTATAAAACAATTGGTGATGCATTAGTTAAATTACAAAATGATCCTGCTTCAGTGACTCAGTTTGCGAAAACGATGACGCCAACAGATTTTTCTCGTCAGGCAACAATCGCAGGTTTTAACCGTTATGCTCGCCAATCACCGGATGAAGCACGCGCTGCATTAAGAGGGATCAGCAGTGCGCAAAAAATGAATATGGCGGAAACACAAAAGCTGAAAGATAGTATCGCTTGGCAATATATGGGGGATGTTACGCCAGAACAAGCCAATTGGCGTGATGAAGTGATCAGTGAAACTGATTCAACGGCTTTAAAAGAGCGTCGAGTGCGTTTAGCGCTTGGTACGGGTGATAAAGCAGGGGTCGCTAAATGGCTAAAACAGCTACCTACTGATGCGAAGAATAAAGAAGAGTGGCAGTATTGGCAGGCGATCACACTCATCGATGAAGGTAAAAAAGCCGAGGGTGAAACGATACTGCGTCAGCTCATGGATGGGAGAGGTTTCTATCCGATGGTCGCTGCTCAAAAATTAAATACAGAATATCCTCTGTATATTAAAACGGCGGAAAAACCAGACAGTAATCTCGATAAGTTAGCTGAGATTCAACGGGTTAAAGAGTTAATGTATTGGGAGATGGATAATCTAGCGCGAACCGAGTGGGTTAGCTTAGTCGCTTCACGCCCCGTGAATCAGCAAGAGCAACTTGCGCGTTATGCTTTTAATCATAATTGGGCGGATTTAAGCGTACAAGCGACGATCACAGGCAAGTTATGGAATCATTTGGAAGAGCGTTTCCCATTAGCATGGGAAAAAGAGTTCGAACGCCACACCAAAGATAAAACGGTCTCTAAGAGTTATGCGATGGCCATTGCCCGTCAAGAAAGTGCTTGGAACCCACAAGCTCGCTCGCCAGTTGGCGCAACGGGCCTTATGCAGTTGATGCCCGCAACCGCTAAGCACACCGTACAAAAACAAGGTATTAGTGGCTATGTGAATACAAGCCAACTGACGAACCCAGTGAAAAATATTGAGATTGGTACGGCTTACTTAGAGGATGTTTATCAGCAATTCTCTAACAACCGTATTTTATCGAGTGCGGCTTATAATGCTGGCCCATCAAGGGTGACTCGCTGGTTAGGTAACAGCGGTGGGCGTCTTGATGCTGTTGCCTTTGTAGAGAGTATCCCTTTCTCTGAAACACGGGGCTACGTGAAGAATGTATTGTCATACGACGTTTTCTATCGTTACTTTATGGGGCAAAGTGGTCCTGTATTGACCGATAGTGAGTGGTTAATGAAGTATTAAGAGGTTTTACAGGTGATTTGCTGAATAATGTGTTATCATTTGTACTAGTTAAATAGTATGGTTGGATAACATGACTGCAAATCACCTGAATGACCCCGCACTCACGACTGATGAGAACGATGATTGGCAACGCTTCGTTAAGTTACTTCAGCTCGCGTTTGAGCAAGACTTGCAACATCCTATTTTACAGTTGTTGCTGACCCCTGATGAACGCACAGCGCTTGCCACCCGAGTACGCATTGTTCAGGAGTTGATGCGTGGTGAAATGAGTCAAAGAGAATTAAAAAATGAACTCGGTGTTGGTATTGCAACCATAACACGAGGTTCAAATAGTTTAAAATCTGCGCCGCAATCGGTGAAAGTGTGGCTAGAGGAACAATTACTTAAATAATCAAAGAGCTAACTAATAATACCAAATTAAATAATTTGGCCTGCATGAGTTATGTATGCGTGATGAAACCCTGTGTTGCCACAATCATTTATTTAATTTGTGTTATTCATCATATCAAATAGGGGCAAAGACTGCCCCTATTGTTATTTTTTCGTTATAATTAATCTTCTATCTGGTTTAGCTCTTTATAAATTTCATGCTTAATGGGAACCAGCGCCAGTATCAGTGCTTGTTGGTAGACACTTGTGCGTGTTAGCACCCCGTTAGTAAAGAATCCGATAGCACCACCTTGCTGCTTAATGTTATCGATGCCCGTTAAATCGGCCATTTCTTCACCAAGTTCACGTCCTTCTCGAATACCCGCAAGAATTTTTTCTGGGATCATAATACTTGCTGAACGTGATTCTCCACGGATTTGTTTATGTTCAATAACAATCCACGCAAAAGTCATGTCCTCATCAATTCCCGCTTCAATGCCGACCCAAAAATCGGCTTCAGGGCGGACTTGTCTTGATGCCATTACGCGTTGCCTTGCTCCAGTACGGGTTTCATTATTACCGATAGGTTGCTGTGGAACGCTGCTATCAACGTTAATATCTTCTATCTGATAACTGCCAGGCCCAAAAACAGCATCGAAAGCAAGATGAATCGCTTTAATTTTGGCAGGATTAGTCGTTGCAGCTATAACTTGGTACATTAATTATTTTCCTTTGAACACATAATTCGCAAAGTAATAACGGAACACATCTATGTTACAGGTTTATCTTGTTCGCCATGGCGAAACTGAATGGAACGTAGCTCGCCGTATACAGGGCCAATCTGACAGCCCTCTCACGGCCACTGGACGTCTGCAAGCAAGGCAAGTTGCCGAAAGAATTAAATCAGAAGGCATTACCCATATTATCACTAGTGATATGGGACGCACACGCGAAACTGCACAAATAATTGCGGATGTTTGCGGTGGGGAAATTATCATAGAACCGCGACTTCGTGAACTCAATATGGGTGTTCTTGAACAGAGAAAAATAGATAGTCTGACGGAACAAGAAGAGCAATGGCGTAAAAGCCTGATTGATGGCACTGAAGGCGGGCGCATTCCTGAAGGTGAATCGATGGAGGAACTCTATCAGCGCATGTTTGCTGCGTTGAATAGCTGCCTTGAGCTGCCAGAGGGCAGTAAACCTTTATTAGTCAGTCATGGTATCGCATTGAGTACATTATTAAGTCGTATTTTAGGTGTACCAGCCTATTCAGAACGCCGGTTGCGTTTACGTAACTGTTCCATCTCACGGGTCGATTATCAAAACAGCCCTTGGCTCGCGAATGGATGGATTGTTGAAAGCACGGGAGAAATCACTCATCTTACTCAGCCAGCTTTAGATGAGCAGCAAGCCTAGCAAAGAGCGTCAATATTTGGAGTTTCAACAAGGAGATACTCTGAACAATTCAAATCGTAGCTAGCGTGATATCAAAAAAGCTACAGTTTGAATAATGATGATGAGTACATTGAAACTCCAAATAATTAGCGTTTTATTGGCACATAATAATCAAAAGCCGCGACATGTGATTTGGGGTCATCATGGTGATGGTTTAGATCACGGAGTTCGGCATTTTTAATTTTGTAATGTTCGATATCATAGCCAGGTCGACGTGTGATATTGAGTTTAGGCAGATAAATGCCATAAATTTGATATAAAAACTCTTGCATCGCCGAACGTGTTGCTTCGCCACTAAAGCTAAATTTGACATATTCCCCCGCGGGGATAGTCAGATGAGTATATTCTGCATTATTAAAGCTGGCATCTTCGGGTTTAACCGCGGTTGTGTAGAACACCGTTTGCTCATCTTCTTTTTCAGTATTATGGATAGCATGGTGCAAGCCAAAAACTTCTGAAGCGATAGATGTAGTATGCTCTAAATAATAATGCCAAAATGTTTGACGCATTTCTGAACAAGCCGTTGACCACTCTTCTAAAGAATAAGAACAACTCTGCTCTAGTCCAACTAAAGGTTGTTCAGGCATAACGACAAATTCATGATCTAAATGCTTATGCTCATCTAAGATAATTGGCGGGCAAATGCCTGTCGCGCACCATTCATCACTGCGGCGATAGTAGGCTGGAGTGATATTAAACTGTTTCTTAAATGCTCGCGTAAAGGTTTGTTGTGAGTCAAAACGATACTGTAAAGCAATATCAAGAATTGGACGGCTGGTGAGGCGTAACGCAACGGCAGCGCGAGAGAGTCTACGGGCACGAATGTAGGCACCAATCGCTTGGTCGGTAACGTCTTTAAACATCCGTTGTAAGTGCCATTTAGAATAACCGGCTTTTGCAGCAACATTATCGAGTGATAGAGGTTTATCTAGGTTATCATCGATCCAGCGTAGAAGGTCACGAATAATATTTGTTTGATCCATGTATATCCCTAGTCAGTAAGACTTAAAAAACAGATATAGGTTATCAAGGAACGCCTATTCTATATCAAGTTAACCCTTTCGTTTATAGTAAAAGAGTTGTATTTGCCATTTAGTTGCAAAGAAAATGATTAACTTCTTTTATAGTTGTCATATTTCATACCGCAAGTCCGTTGATAATAATCTATCTGCAATTCAAATCAGTTAGAGTATATAATAAGCGAGACTAAGCCTTCTGGTTGATAAGGAAACCTGTATGCATTTTTGCAAGCTGAAACACCTATTATTGGCATCACTGCTGTCGACATTGCCTTTCGCGTCATTCGCGGAAGAAATTGGTTCAGTCGATACCGTTTTCAAAATATTTGGCCCTGACCATAAAATTGTTGTCGAAGCTTTTGATGATCCCGATGTTGATAATGTCACCTGCTATCTCAGCCGCTCGAAAACGGGAGGCATCAAAGGTGGGCTAGGTTTAGCTGAGGATACTTCTGATGCGGCAATTTCTTGTCAGCAAGTAGGCCCGATTGAGTTGAATGAGCGTATCAAACGTTCTCCGAAAAAAGCGCATGTCGTATTTCAAAAACGAACCTCATTAGTGTTCAAAAAACTCCAAGTGGTACGTTTTTATGACCCTAAGCGTAATGCGCTAATCTATTTAACGTATTCGGATAAAATGATCGACGGATCACCTAAAAATGCACTCAGCGCAGTGCCAATTATGCCGTGGTAAATACCGGTTAAAATATTTGGGCTTAAAAAACAAAAAACCGGCGATTAAGCCGGTTTATTTTTTCTGTGCAGGGTGACTTATTCGTCTAAATCACCACAGAAGCGGTAACCTTCACCATGAATTGTTGCGATAATTTCTGGTGTATCAGGTGTTGATTCGAAATGCTTACGAATACGACGAATAGTCACGTCAACAGTTCTATCATGGGGTTTCAACTCACGGCCGGTCATTTTTTTCAATAAATCGGCACGAGTTTGAATTTTTCCTGGGTTTTCACAGAAATGCAACATCGCACGGAATTCACTACGCGGTAACTTGTAGTGCTCGCCTGCTGGGCTAATCAGTGAACGGCTATTAATGTCAAGTTCCCAGCCATTAAACTTATAGCTTTCAACTAAGCGACGCTCTTCCGTACCCCCCGCTAAATTCATAGTGCGAGAAAGTAGGTTACGCGCACGAATTGTTAATTCACGCGGGTTAAATGGTTTGGTGATGTAATCATCGGCACCAATTTCAAGGCCAAGGATCTTATCGACTTCGTTATCACGACCGGTTAGGAACATTAGCGCAATACTTTCTTGTTCACGTAATTCACGAGCAAGAAGGAGGCCATTTTTGCCAGGCAAGTTAATATCCATGATAACAAGATTGATGTCATGTTCGGACAGAACATTGTGCATCTCTTCGCCATCAGTCGCTTCATGGACAACATAGCCTTCAGCTTCAAAAATGCTTTTTAGTGTATTGCGTGTGACAATCTCATCTTCAACAATCAAAATGTGTGGGGTCTGCATATTTGCTACCTAAAGTTTTAAAATAAAATAGTGAACTCATAGAACGCTTCCAAATTAGGTGGTTTTGATTTTGTTTTTGCTGGAAAAACGCGTCTATGGGTTATAAATATGTCTTTGAGTCAACGTTATTTTGTCGCCTCTGTTGTTATCAGATTCAAAAATGAATCAAAATTTAGGCACTTTCCCAACGTTGGGCTGTTAACAGCAATATAACAGCTAATACTTCATTTACCACCTAAAAAAATAACTTTTGTTGATACATATCAAAATCAATTGTAGCACGTTAACAAAATTTGTTAGGAAGAAAATCTTACAAATTCAGTAGATGTTTAACTATCAGATAAAGAGCAAAATACGCCCCGTTTTTATTTTTACTCATTGAGTGAATTAATCCAATAAGTCACCATCTGTCCTGATATTTCTTTAAAATAACGCATAAATATTTTATATCGCCAATTGTTGGTTTTTTGGATTTAAAAATTGACAAAATGTGGTATTGAGTCGTGTTGTCATTAAGTTTTGTTGAAGAGATAGCATAATTTTTGATAAGTAAAATAACCAGTAATCTGTTTTTTGGGTAAATAAATTTGACATTTCTTTATAATTGCTTTAACCGTATAGGGAGAAAGTAACGAATCAAGAGACAGACAGAAATTTATGCGTAACATCAGCCTGACTACGATTATTATTACCACCACCGTAACCACAGGAAACGGGGCGGGCTGACGCATCCAAAAAATAAAAAATGAAAAAGCCCGCGTCCAATCAGATGCGGGCTTTTTTTTGGTGTTAAATCAGGAGAGAAATACCATGCGTGTGCTTAAATTTGGCGGTACTTCGGTTGCAAATGACGAACGAGTACTTAATGTTGCTGACATCGCTGAGAGTAAATTGGCCGATGGGCAGGTGGCTTTGGTGTTATCCGCACCAGCAAAAATCACTAACCATTTGGTCGCAATGATTGATAAAACGGTTGCAGGTCAGGATGTCATCACGCATGTGAATGATGCAGAAATGATTTTTGCAAACTTACTAAAAGGATTGAAAGAAAAACAACCCGGTTTTGATTACGACAGACTGAAAAAACTCACCGAACAAGAATTTGCACAAATCAAACAAGTACTGCATGGTATTACTCTTCTAGGCCAATGCCCTGATAGCATTAATGCTTCCATCATTTGTCGTGGTGAAAAACTCTCCATTGCTATCATGGAATCTGTGTTAAAAGCACGCGGACACAAAGTGACAGTGATTAACCCTGTCGAACGTTTATTGGCAGTTGGCCATTACCTTGAATCAACAGTTGATATCAATGAATCAACTAAGCGTATTGCAGAATTAAATATCCCGAAAGACCACTTTGTATTGATGGCGGGTTTTACCGCGGGTAATGATAAAGGCGAACTGGTGGTATTAGGACGCAATGGTTCTGATTATTCTGCCGCTGTTTTAGCGGCTTGTTTACGGGCGGCCTGTTGTGAGATCTGGACCGATGTGGATGGGGTGTATACCTGTGACCCTCGTTTAGTGCCTGATGCGCGTTTATTAAAAGGGATGTCTTACCAAGAAGCAATGGAACTGTCCTACTTTGGTGCAAAAGTTCTTCACCCACGCACCATCGCGCCAATCGCACAATTCCAAATTCCTTGCCTGATTAAAAATACCACTAACCCAAGTGCTCCGGGGACTTTGATTGGCGATGGTCAAACGGATGAAAGTACACCAGTTAAAGGGATCACGAATCTTAATAACATGGCAATGATCAACGTTTCGGGTCCTGGCATGAAAGGGATGGTTGGCATGGCAGCTCGTATTTTCTCAGTCATGTCGCGTAAAGGGATCTCAGTGGTCTTGATTACTCAGTCATCATCCGAATACAGCATTAGTTTCTGTGTGCCACAAGGTGAATTAGTGCGAGCACGCGCAGCACTGGAAGAAGAGTTCTATTTAGAATTAAAAGACGGTGTCTTGGATCCTCTTGATGTCATGGAGCAGCTGGCGATTATTTCTGTAGTGGGAGATGGGATGCGTACCCTTAAAGGGATATCAGCACGTTTCTTTTCAGCTTTAACACGCGGAAATATAAATATTGTTGCGATTGCGCAAGGTTCATCTGAACGCTCCATTTCAGCGGTCATCGCGAATGAGGCGGCAACAACGGCAGTTCGTTTATGCCATCAAATGCTATTTAATGCAGAGCAGGTGATAGAAGCCTTTATCATTGGGGTAGGGGGGGTTGGAAATGCATTGATTGAACAGATCCATCGCCAACAACAATGGTTAAAGCAAAAACATATTGATTTACGTGTGTGCGGAATTGCTAACTCAAGAGCCATGCTAACCAATATGCAAGGCATCTCTCTTGATAATTGGAAAGAAGAACTTGCACAAGCGACAGAACCCTTTAGCTTAAGTCGTTTGATCAGACTTGAACGTGAATATCACTTTCTCAATCCTGTGATTATCGATTGTACCTCTAACCAAGAGATTGCCGAGCAGTATGTGAATTTCTTAAAAGATGGTTTTAACGTGGTCACGCCTAATAAAAAAGCCAACACGTTATCGATGGATTATTACCGCCAACTACGTTCAGCGTGTGAAGTATCAAAACGTAAGTTCCTTTATGACACTAACGTTGGTGCAGGTTTGCCGGTGATTGAAAACTTACAGAATCTTCTGAATGCGGGTGATGAGCTGGTGCACTTTAGTGGAATTCTCTCTGGCTCACTATCCTTTATCTTTGGTAAGTTAGATGAAGGTATGTCTCTGTCTGAGGCAACAACATTAGCGAAAGAGAAAGGATTTACTGAGCCTGACCCACGTGATGACTTATCCGGTATGGATGTTGCTCGTAAACTGTTGATCCTTGCTCGTGAAGCGGGCTATCAATTAGAGCTAGACGATATTGAAATTGATGCGGTATTACCTGCTGAGTTTGATAGCAGTGGCAGTGTTGCTGAATTTATGGCTCGTTTACCACAGCTCAACCAACAATTTGCAGAACGTATAAAAGCCGCAGAAGCGGAAGAAAAAGTGTTACGCTATGTTGGGTTGATAGAGGAAGGACGTTGCCAAGTAAAAATTGTTGCCGTTGATGGCAATGATCCACTCTTTAAAGTCAAGAATGGCGAAAACGCATTGGCTTTCTATACACGCTATTACCAACCAATACCTTTAGTTCTAAGAGGCTATGGTGCAGGTAATGATGTTACCGCTGCCGGCGTATTTGCAGATATGTTGCGTACCCTATCATGGAAATTGGGAGTCTGATAAGTGATTAAAGTTTATGCGCCCGCTTCAATTGGTAATGTTAGTGTCGGGTTTGATGTATTAGGGGCGGCAGTATCGCCAGTAGATGGAACTCTGTTAGGCGATTGTGTCACTGTTGAAGCAGCCGAAAGCTTTTCTTTGACCAATAAAGGACGCTTTGTTGCAAAATTACCCAAAAAGAGTGAGCACAATATTGTTTACCAGTGCTGGGAATTGTTTTGTGAACGTCTTGGTAAACCGCTTAATGTTGCGATGACGCTCGAAAAAAATATGCCTATTGGCTCTGGTTTAGGTTCAAGTGCATGTTCTGTTGTTGCTGCACTGATGGCATTGAATGAGTTTGCAGGGCAACCTTTTGATGAGACCACCCTATTAAGCATGATGGGCGAGTTGGAAGGACGTATTTCAGGCAGCGTACATTACGATAACGTCGCCCCTTGCTTTCTTGGGGGACTACAGCTGATTATTGAGCAAAATGGAATAATTTCTCAGCCAGTTCCTGCATTTGATAACTGGTATTGGGTCATGGCTTACCCAGGGATTAAAGTCTCTACCGCAGAGGCTCGTGCTATTTTGCCTAATAGTTATCCACGTCATGATATTGTGAATCATGGCCGTTACCTATCTGGTTTTATTCACGCGTGTCATACTCATCAGCCACAGCTGGCTGTAACGATGATCCAAGATGTGGTTGCAGAGCCTTACCGCACTCAACTGCTTCCTGGTTTCGCTGAAGCACGCAAAAATGCGTATGAGATAGGTGCATTAGCCTGTGGTATTTCCGGATCAGGCCCCACACTATTTGCTATCTGCGATGACAAAAATATTGCCGAGAAAATGGCAGATTATCTACAACAACATTACGTTCAAAATGATGAAGGCTTTGTGCATATCTGCCGTTTGGATCTCACAGGGGCAAGGACAATAGGGTAAAGAATGAAACTGTATAACTTAAAAGATAATAGCGAACAAGTTAGCTTCGCACAGGCAGTAAAACAGGGACTTGGCAAACAACAAGGCCTATTTTTCCCGCAAGATCTACCTGAATTTAGCGCCACTGAAATTGACGAGTTACTAAAATTAGATTTTGTCACTCGTAGTAGCCGCATTTTGACGGCATTTATTGGTGATGAAATCCCAGAAGCTGAGCTCGCGTCCCGAGTGAAAGAGGCGTTTACATTCCCAGCACCTGTGACGCAAGTTGAGCAAGATGTGGCAACACTTGAGCTCTACCATGGTCCAACATTAGCATTTAAAGATTTTGGTGGGCGTTTTATGGCTCAGGCGTTAGGTCAAGTTGCAGGCGATCAACCTGTCACTATTCTAACGGCCACTTCAGGTGATACGGGGGCTGCGGTTGCACACGCTTTTTACCGTTTAAATAACGTCCAAGTCGTTATTTTATATCCTGAAGGCAAGATCAGCCCACTGCAAGAAAAGCTATTTTGTACACTGGGTGAAAATATTCATACTGTTGCAATTAAAGATGACTTTGATGCTTGCCAAGCGTTGGTTAAACAATCTTTTGATGATGAAGAGCTAAAAAAAGCACTGCACTTAAACTCTGCTAACTCAATCAATATTAGTCGTTTGCTAGCACAGATTTGTTATTACTTTGAAGCCGTGGCTCAGATCCCTGCGGAAAAACGTGAGCAATTAGTTATCTCCGTGCCAAGCGGTAACTTTGGTGATTTAACCGCGGGGTTACTGGCGAAATCGATGGGGCTACCGGTTAAACGCTTTATTGCTGCAACGAACGTGAATGATACGGTTCCTCGCTATCTTGAAGAGGGGCAATGGAAACCACATCAAACGGTTGCAACCTTATCGAATGCGATGGATGTTAGCCAACCTAATAACTGGCCTCGTATTGAAGAGCTATTCCGTCGTAAAGGCTGGTCGCTTCAACAACTTGGCCATGGTGTCGTGACCGATGACGTGACAAAAGACACTGTCCGTGAATTAGATAAAAAAGGCTATGTATCTGAGCCTCATGCTGCTGTTGCTTATCGCGTATTGCGTGATCAGTTACAAGATGGGGAGTATGGCCTGTTTTTAGGTACTGCACATCCAGCTAAGTTTAAAGAAAGTGTAGAAGAGATTTTGAATAAACCGCTGCCTTTGCCACAAGCCTTGGCTGAGCGTGCAGAGTTACCTTTGTTATCCCATTTCTTGCCTTCAGACTTTGCTAAGTTGAGGGCCTTCTTAATGGAACGTGCACCTAAATAATCGCGTTATGATGAAGCGGAAGCTATTAGCTTCCGTTTCTATTTTTATTCGTCTCATAACGTGATAAAGATAAATTGAAATCAACATAAGTTACAAAGGTCAGGCGATTGAGTGAGCCAGCTAACTCGCCGGTTAAAGGATTTAATTGATAGAACGACGGGCGCTAGCACCATTCAAACCATCTCGACCACCGTTTGGTCCACCGAGGCCACCACGTCCGCCTTCACCACCTTCAGGGCCAGCATCACCGCCGTTACCCCCATTCCCACTCCCTGAGCCATTTCCACCGTTACCCCCATTCCCGCCATTGCCGCCATTCCCGCCATTACCCCCATTGCCATTTCCAGTGCCGTTGCCGCCATTGCCACCGTTACCGTAGCCATCGCCATTTCCTCCTCGGCCACCATTACCCCCATTAATACCGCCGCTCCCGCCATTTCCGCCGTTACCATTGCTGCCTAGTTGTGCATTACCGCCATCGCCGCCATCACCATTTCCTAAACCACTGCCACCATTCCCGCCATTGGCACCGTTTCCGCCATGTCCGCCATTTCCTTGTTTACTGCTATTAAGGTAAAAAATATTGTTATCGCTTGAGATAGCATGTTGAGGGTGAAAGAGCAGCTGTGAGGACACGCGGTTAAAAGAGTGGCTTGGTATTGAGGTTGATACAACAAAAGCAGTGCAGACTATGAGAAATAATTCTTTGGGCATAATTATCCTCCAATCCCCCTTCGTTATTGAAGGGGGATGATCAAGTAAAGTTAGGTCGTCAGCAGATTAGTTGCCATTACCGCCATTACCACCGTTGCCGCCGTTGCCACCATTACCGCCATTGCCACCACTTCCGCCATTACCCCCGTTACCGCCATGACCACCATGGCCACTTTGTCCTAAATATTGACTTGATCCAGAGATTGGATCTGAAAGCATCTCAAGAGCGTTATATTGAAAAACCGAGGCCAAAGATAAAGTAGGGATAAATACAGAAGCAATAAGGATACATTTTATTTTCATATAATTTTCTCTTCGTTAAATGAATTAAATAAACTGCTAACTCAGTTTATGTGTTCATTTATATTTATCAATTTTAACTTGCCATTATGATGGTGTGTTTTTATATTTCTTTGATTTTTATGTTTTTTAGTTTTTAATTAATAGTTTGGTTGAGTATTTTTATTTAAATGATATAAATTATATTTATGTTTTATTGGGTGATAGCATTTTGCGGAAGGGCATTTCTGTATTTGACAACGATGGTATTGTCAGGGCATTGAGTTTAATGAATGGGGGCATTTCTTGAAATAGAATCAGCTGTCTCTGGGCTGTATTTGCAACAAGAGACAGCAAGATGGAAAGCGCGATTTAAATATCGTTTTCTAAGATAAGCTCAATCGTTTTTAGCTCGTCTGCGGTGAATTGGCGGTTTCTTATTATGCCAAGAGCATCATCAATTTGGCTGATTCGGCTAGCGCCAATGAGCACTGAGGTGATGCGATCGTGACGTAAAAGCCAAGCAAGTGCCATTTGGCTCAGTTTTTGCTGACGACTCAACGCTAATTCATTGAGTTTTTTCACCTTCGTTATTACCGCGGAGGTGAGCCTTTCAGGTGGCAAAGAGGGGTTGTTCGCGGCGCGAGAATCAGCAGGGATACCGTTTAAGTAACGATCTGTCAGTATTCCTCCAGCTAAAGGGGAGTAAGCTATAGAACCGACCCCTTCATCTTCCAGTACATCAAGTAGCCCTTCTTCCGGATCTCTGACGAGCATGGAGTACTTGGGTTGGTGAATAAGACAAGGGGTACCAAGCTGATTCAGAATATCAATGGCGTCTTTGGCAAGATCGGCGGGGTAGTTGGAGATCCCGACATACAATGCCTTACCTTGACGCACGATCAAATCTAATGCGCCCATGGTTTCTTCGAGTGGGGTGTCTGGATCAGGGCGATGATGATAAAAGATATCAACATAATCTAAGCCCATGCGTTTTAGGCTTTGATTGAGACTGGCGATTAAATATTTTTTACTTCCCCAATCACCATAAGGGCCATCCCACATGGTAAACCCAGCTTTAGATGAAATGATCATCTCATCTCGGTAAGGTAAAAAGTCTTGTTGGAGAAGGCGGCCGAATAGGCTTTCTGCCGACCCAGGGGGAGGACCATAATTATTGGCGAGATCGAAATGAGTAATGCCATGATCAAATGCATGCCTTAGCATGGCTCTGCAATTATCTGGGGATTTATTGTCGCCAAAATTGTGCCAAAGACCTAAAGAAATAAGAGGAAGCCTTAAACCGCTGCGGCCACACAAGCGATACTCCATATCAGTATAACGATCTGTATTTGCAATATAAGGCATACATCACCTCCAAAATGGTTGGCATAGAGACCAAAGCCATATTGTCACAAAAGATATCAGCGCTCTGGTGAATCAATGCTAATTTTTGAGCAAAGTGAAAGTTTTTAGCAAATCTGTGATGGAGGATGAAAAATACACAATATTGGCGATAAGTTGCACAAGGTGATCAGGACTGGTGACCACCTTTGCTTTGAGGAATTAGTGCTGTTCAGGGCGAGTAAAGACTAGCTCATTCCCTTTAGATTGGCTTTCATCGAATTGATAGCCTTCAAGATTAAAATCAACCAATTGTTCTGTTTTGGTGAGTTTATTTTGGATAATAAAGCGGCTCATCAAGCCACGTGCTTTTTTAGCATAGAAACTAATGACTTTATATTTGCCATTTTTTTCATCGAGAAAGACAGGTTTTATCATCGTCGCGTCTAATTTTTTGACGTTGACTGATTTGAAGTACTCATCAGAAGCAAGGTTAACCAAGACCTGATCACCTTGGGCTGAAAGCGCTTTATTGAGCTGATTTGTGATGATATCACCCCAAAATTCATACAAGTCCTTACCGCGAGGATTTTTCAAGCGAGTGCCCATTTCGAGCCGATAAGGTTGCATTAAATCGAGCGGACGTAGCAGTCCATACAGTCCAGATAAAATACGTAAGTGTTGTTGTGCAAAAGCGAAGTCTTGCTCAGAGAATGTTTCGGCCTGCATACCCGTATATACATCACCTTTAAATGCTAATATCGCTTGGCGTGCATTATCTGGCGTAAAATCGGCATGCCACTCACCAAAACGTGCCGCATTTAAGCCTGCAAGTTTATCACTAATTTTCATTAAACTTGAGATATCGGCAGGGGAAAGCTGACGGCAAACGTCAATCAGTTGCTGAGATTCATGCAGTAACTCAGGCTGGGTGAAAGTTTTTGTTGCTAGTGGGCTTTCATAATCTAAAGTTTTGGCGGGTGAAATCGTGATGAGCATGACAAGTTCCCTATAATAAAATGACTATTACCACTTTAGCAAAAATTGATCTTAAATGGCTAATTGATGAGATAAGTAAAAACAATTTTCCTATTTCATCGGGCTATGATTAGCTGGATAAGAAGCTAAAAGGATTCAGTTTTAATTTTTGAAGCGAAAACGATTGCATATCAGTTAGTTGCTTTATAATAGTTTTAGTCGCTTGCAGCAACTCGGATGCGTGATATTATCATTGTACGGTGCGGCGTTTGCCTCAATTCCTTTATAACAACGAGATTAAAGAAATGACCGATAAATTAACCTCCTTACGTAGTCTAACCACCGTTGTTGCTGATACTGGCGATATTGAAGCGATGAAGCTTTATAAACCACAAGATGCGACAACTAACCCTTCTTTGATTCTGAATGCAGCACAAATTCCTGAATATCGTAAGCTTATTGACGAAGCTGTCGAGTGGGCTCGTAAGCAAAGCAATCACCGCGAACAGCAGGTTATTGATGCTTGTGACAAACTAGCCGTTAATATCGGTTTGGAAATTCTAAAATTAGTTCCGGGCCGTGTTTCAACTGAAGTTGATGCACGTCTGTCTTACGATGAAGAAGCGTGTATTGCTAAAGCGCGTCGCCTGATCAAGTTGTACAACGAAGCGGGTATCAGCAATGATCGTATTCTGATTAAACTGGCTTCAACTTGGCAGGGTATCCGTGCCGCAGAGAAACTGGAAAAAGAAGGTATTAACTGTAACCTAACATTGTTATTCTCTTTTGCTCAGGCTCGTGCGTGTGCTGAAGCTGGCGTTTACCTGATCTCTCCATTTGTGGGTCGTATCCTTGATTGGTACAAAGCGAATAGCGACAAAAAAGAATTTGCGCCACATGAAGATCCAGGCGTTATTTCAGTCACTGAAATCTATAACTACTATAAAGCACATGGCTACAAAACAGTGGTTATGGGTGCTAGCTTCCGTAACGTAGGGGAAATTCTGGAATTGGCAGGTTGTGATCGCCTAACGATTTCTCCAGCATTACTGAAAGAGCTATCAGAAGCACAAGGTGAGGTGGTACGTAAACTTGTTGATTCAGGTAAAACTGCTGAGCCAGAAGCTAAACTGACCGAATCTGAGTTCTATTGGCAGCATAACCAAGATCCGATGGCGGTAGATAAACTGGCTGAAGGTATCCGTAAGTTTGCCATTGACCAAGAAAAACTGGAAAAAATGATCGCAGACTTGCTGTAATTCTGCTGTTATTTTAACGAAACCCAGCCATAGGCTGGGTTTTTTGCGTTATAGGGGAAAACGGCATTGATGCTTTGTTACTCGCAGCGGTATCCGTTCCAACATATAAGGGAGAGTGACTCGTGAACAGTTGCGTTTGAATATGGTGAGGATTTCATTTTTATCGGCATAACAAGCAGTACTACAACCTTTAAGCATTTTATTATTGCTATCAATTCCACATTTTCTTTTAACTTTACCATTATAGCGATATGTAGCACTGAAACCTGTTACCTCACGTGATATTATAGGTCCATCATGGGTATCATGATGACTATTCACGTTATGAGAATAAGCATTTTATAGGTTATTTATTGAGGTTGGTATGGATGAATTGCGCATAGGTTTGGTTTCGGTTTCTGACCGTGCTTCAAGTGGTATTTATGAAGATAAAGGTATTCCCTCTTTGGAAGCATGGCTTGCAAAAGCGTTAACAACGCCTTTTCGTATTGAAACTCGCCTGATCCCTGATGAGCAAATCATGATTGAGCAGACGTTGTGTGAGTTGGTGGATGAATTTGCTTGCCATTTAGTTTTAACGACCGGAGGAACTGGACCTGCTCGTCGCGATGTCACTCCCGATGCCACATTAGCGATTGCGGACCGTGAAATGCCCGGCTTTGGTGAGCAAATGCGTCAAATTAGCTTGAAGTTTGTACCAACAGCCATCCTTTCCCGCCAAGTCGGGGCGATACGCAATCAAGCATTAATTTTGAATTTGCCTGGTCAACCGAAAGCGATAGCAGAAACATTGGAAGGATTGAAAGATGCTGAAGGGAATGTGATGGTATCAGGGATTTTTGCTAGCGTTCCCTATTGCATTCAACTTCTTGATGGGCCATATGTGGAAACAGACCCTGCGGTTGTTAAGGCTTTTAGGCCGAAGTCAGCGATCCGTAGTGAATGATTGCTAGGTCAGGTGAGGCTAGCTCACCTGACAGCTATTCCTTTAAAATCAGTGACGTTGCCCTATAGGCAAAATGGTTTTGCCATATTGCTCATTCAATACCTCAGCCATGGCCAAGTAAAATGCACTTGCGCCACATATTATCCCTTCATAACCCGCAATGGTTAACAGCGTTGCATTATTCGTTAAATTACCGATTGCGAGTAATGCAAACAGTACGGTGAGGCTAGCAAAGATGAATTGCAGGGCGAAATTAGCTCTGAATGTTCCAAGGAACATAAAGAAGGTAAAGATACCCCAAATGAGTAAGTAAATACCTAAGAAGTCTGGAGACGTTGCTTCAGCTAAACCCATTGTTGGCAAAAATAGTAAGCCAACTAATGTTAACCAAAACATGCCATATGAACTAAATGCAGTTGCGCCAAACGTATTTCCTTTTTTATATTCAATAAGTCCGGCAATCACCTGAGCAATACCACCATAAAAAATTCCCATGCTCAAAATAACCGATGAGAGAGGGAAAAAACCTGCATTATGGAGATTAAGCAGAATTGTTGTCATACCAAAGCCCAATAAACCAAGTGGACCCGGATTAGCAATAGCGCTAGATTGCATATAACCTCTGGTTAAAAATCATTAATATTCAATAAGATATAAAGTAACTCCGCCAGCTGTTCTCAGTTGGCGGCGAATAATACGCAGTTTTTATTGTTGAAACAATGATCAAAAGACAGTTTTTTTTGCAAAAAATATGAAATTTTTTTAAGTCGTCCCCTTGATGAATGAATTTACGACCCCATCTTTACAGCATCACTCGTGATCAATCGAATTATTGCATAAAGCAAAAAAATTGAGTCTCGGAGTAAAAACTCCCTTGAAAATGAAATATTGAGCCTCATATAGATTGATATCGAAATTGAATAGAAAGAATTCCTTTGGAGGCGTTTTAGATGGGTAAAATTATTGGTATCGACTTGGGTACAACTAACTCATGCGTTGCAATTATGGATGGCACAACTGCTCGTGTTCTAGAGAACAGCGAGGGTGATCGTACTACTCCTTCCATCATTGCGTACACACAAGACGGTGAAATTTTGGTCGGTCAGCCAGCAAAACGTCAGGCAGTGACCAACCCAGAAAATACATTGTTTGCGATCAAACGTTTGATCGGTCGTCGTTTCCAAGACGAAGAAGTTCAGCGCGACGTTTCTATCATGCCATACAAAATTATTGCGGCAGATAACGGTGACGCTTGGTTAGATGTGAAAGGCCAAAAAATGGCTCCACCACAAGTTTCAGCTGAAGTTCTGAAAAAAATGAAAAAAACAGCAGAAGATTACTTGGGTGAACCAGTAACAGAAGCTGTTATTACCGTACCAGCCTACTTTAACGATGCTCAGCGTCAAGCAACTAAAGATGCGGGCCGTATCGCTGGTTTAGATGTTAAGCGTATTATCAACGAACCCACAGCAGCTGCATTGGCTTATGGTTTAGATAAAGAAATCGGTAACCGTACTATTGCGGTTTACGACTTAGGTGGTGGTACCTTTGACCTGTCAATCATTGAGATTGATGAAGTTGACGGCGAAAAAACGTATGAAGTGCTAGCGACCAATGGTGATACTCACTTAGGTGGTGAAGACTTTGATAACCGTTTGATCAACTACTTAGTTGAAGAGTTCAAGAAAGAGCAAGGTGTTGACCTACGCAATGATCCGCTGGCAATGCAACGTCTGAAAGAAGCGGCAGAGAAAGCGAAAATCGAACTTTCTTCAGCACAACAAACAGATGTGAACCTGCCGTACATTACTGCGGATGCAACGGGTCCTAAACACATGAACATTAAAGTGACTCGTGCAAAATTAGAGTCACTGGTAGAAGATTTAGTTAAACGCACCATGGAGCCGGTTAAAGTTGCTCTACAGGATGCGGGTCTGAATGTGAATGATATCAGCGATGTTATTTTAGTTGGTGGTCAGATTCGTATGCCAATGGTTCAAAAAGCTGTTGCTGATTTCTTCGGTAAAGAACCACGTAAAGATGTTAACCCAGATGAAGCAGTTGCTATTGGTGCCGCTGTTCAAGGTGGTGTATTAGCTGGTGATGTTAAAGACGTTCTGTTACTTGACGTGACTCCACTGTCTTTAGGTATCGAAACGATGGGTGGCGTGATGACGTCGTTAATTCCGAAGAACACCACTATCCCTACTAAACATAGCCAAGTGTTCTCAACAGCGGAAGATAACCAAGCAGCGGTGACTATTCATGTTCTGCAAGGTGAGCGTAAACGTGCAAGTGATAACAAATCATTAGGCCAGTTTAACTTAGATGGTATTCAGCCTGCTCCACGTGGCATGCCGCAAATTGAAGTGACATTTGATATCGATGCTGATGGTATCTTGCATGTATCAGCAAAAGATAAAAACAGTGGTCGCGAGCAAAACATTACCATTAAGGCTTCTTCTGGTCTAAATGACGAGGAAATCGAAAAAATGGTACGTGACGCGGAAGCGAACGCAGAAGCTGACCGTAAATTTGAAGAGTTAGTTCAAGTTCGTAACCAAGCTGACCAGTTGATTCATGGTACTCGTAAACAAATCGAAGAAGCTGGCGACAAGCTGCCTGCTGAAGATAAAGAAAACATTGAAAAAGCAACATCTGAGCTGGAAGCGGTAAGTAAAGGCGAAGATAAAGCAGAAATCGAAGCGAAGATTCAAGCTTTGGTCACTGCTTCTGCTAAACTTCTGGAAATTGCACAGCAACAAGCTCAGGCTGGCTCAGCGAATGCAGGCGCAGAAGCTAAGAAAGATGACGATGTCGTTGATGCGGAATTCGAAGAAGTTAACGATAAAGATAAAAAATAATGCCCTTAGCGGGCGCAGTGACCTTGCTAATGGTTATTAATGGTTACTGATACCGAACACGGGCGTCGAGGAAACTCTACGCCCGTGTCGGCATGTTAAGGGTAAAATAAATGGCAAAAAGAGATTTTTATGAGGTATTAGGCCTCGAAAAAAATGCTTCTGATAAAGATATCAAACGCGCATATAAGCGTTTAGCGATGAAGTATCATCCTGACCGTAATCAGGATAAAAAAGATGAAGCAGAAGTTAAATTTAAAGAGATAAAAGAAGCTTACGAAGTCCTTTCTGATGAGCAGAAACGCGCAGCCTATGACCAATATGGTCATGCAGCCTTTGAACAAGGTGGCTTTGGCGGCGGCGGCGGCGGTGGTTTTGGCGGCGGTGCGGACTTTAGCGATATCTTTGGTGACGTCTTCGGTGATATTTTTGGAGGCGGCCGCAGACAGCAGCGCCCAAGCCGTGGTTCTGATTTACAATACAACATGGAACTGACTCTTGAGGAGGCTGTCCGTGGAGTGACCAAAGAGATCCGTATTCCAACGTTGGAAACTTGTGATATTTGCCATGGTAGTGGTGCTAAACCCGGAACGAGTGCTGATACTTGCCCAACTTGTCATGGTATGGGACAAGTCCACATGCGTCAGGGATTCTTTTCGGTACAACAGCCTTGTCCTACGTGTCATGGCCGCGGTAAGGTCATTAAAGATCCGTGCAACAAGTGTCATGGTCATGGACGTGTTGAGCGCTATAAAACATTATCCGTTAAAATTCCAGCGGGTGTAGATACTGGCGACCGTGTTCGTTTGTCTGGTGAAGGTGAAGCAGGCGAAAATGGTGCACCAGCAGGCGATTTATTCGTTCAAGTGCATGTATTACCACACAATATTTTTGAGCGTGAAGGTAATAACCTGCATTGTGAAGTTCCGATTAACTTTGCAATTGCGGCATTGGGCGGAGAAATTGAAGTCCCAACTCTTGATGGACGTGTAAAACTCAAAATCCCTGCGGAAACGCAAACGGGCAAGATTTTCCGTATGAAAGGTAAAGGCGTGAAATCCGTTCGTGGTGGGTTACAAGGTGATTTGATGTGTCACATTGTGGTTGAAACGCCAGTTAAGTTAAATGAGAAACAAAAAGAGTTACTCAAAGAGTTTGGTGAGTCACTAGGTGGTAGCAGCGGTGAAAAAAATAGTCCGCGCACAAAAAGTTTTTTAGACGGTGTTAAAAAATTCTTTGATGACCTGACTAATAAATAATTGAAAATGCCCGCTAGCTGCGGGTATTTTTTTATCAGTGATTATAATTGCTGATTAGCTAGCCAGCTTTGCAAGTAATACACCGGATAGAATGACTAAGCATGCAATAATTCGCATCATATTAAATTTTTCTTTTAAGAAAACGATGGATAAAAACATTGCGAAAAGTACGCTGGTTTCTCTGATGGCTGCCACTAACACAATAGAGGCTTGGCTCATAGCCCAGATGGCAATGCCATAACTTATCAGCTGCATTAGCCCTCCCATTAGTCCAGAACGCCAATACTGCCTAATACCTTGAAATAATGTTGTTTTGTATTTTATTATGCCGGGAATGATGAGCACTATCCCATTGAGTAAAAATAGCCATAACGTATAAATAATCGGATCTTCACTGGCACGAGAGCCTTGCCCATCTGATAAGGTATAACAGGCAGTGAAAAACGCGGTACATAATGCGTAAAATAGTGCTTTTCCCTTGATATTAAAGGTAAATTTTTTACCTGCAAATGCAATAATCACCACACCACTTATAATCAATAAAATACCTAGAAAACCAGATAATGAAAGCATCTCATTAAAAATGATGAGGCTGAGTAATGCGGTAATCAGTGGGGCGGAACCACGGGAAATCGGGTAAATCTGCCCTAAATCACCATGTGTGTATGCTTGGCTCAAAAAATAGGTATAGCCAATATGAAAAATGACAGACAAAGTTAACCAAGGTAGGGCATTAACGGGAGGCAGTCCAAGTAGAAATAGGGCCGGTAGCGTTAATACTCCTGAAAAAAAGGCGACCATGACGAGGCCAAAAAAACGATCGTTACCAAATTTAACTAAAGCATTCCAACACGCGTGACAAAATGCGGCAAATAATACAGCCAGTAAGATAGTCGTCGTCATAAGAAAATAGCATTTATTTAAAATAGTTACCCAGTATTGCGTAATGGAACATTTTTGTGAAGCGCTTCGAGAAGCTTCTCTTTTTTTTGCAAACCAAAATACAGGTTTACGAGCCTATACGCACAAAAACAGTCTTGTCTAAAAATCGCCTCGTTACACAGCAAAAGTCGTTTATTTTAGCTAAAGAAACTGAATCGAGTCTGCTGCTGAAAAAAGAAAAAGATAAAATCAAAATAATTTATTTATACTTAAATTTAACGATAATTTAGCAAAAAGAGTGAGCAATTTCGCATATTATTCGGTAATGTCGATCTATTATTGATAAATAAACGACTTTTTACGAATTAATGATTAGCATAATATTAACACTCTATTTATTTTGGGGTTAAACATATGACAGCAATCATCCGTAAATTTTTAAGGTTAGAAGCAGCAGGAGGGCTACTCCTAATTATTGCTGCCATAGTCGCATTAATTATGGCGAATTCGCCAGCTCAGGGGCTATATCAGCAATTTTTAGATATCCCTATTTCCGTGAAAATTTCATCACTAGAACTAGATAAACCGTTAATTTTATGGGTTAACGATTTTTTGATGGCTATTTTCTTTCTCGTTGTGGGCCTTGAAGTTAAACGAGAGTTACTTGAAGGTTCATTAGCGGGGAAAGACAAAGCGATTTTTCCCGCGATTGCAGCATTAGGGGGAATGTTAGCTCCTGCGTTAATTTATTTATTATTTAACGGTGCAGATGAGGTCACTCGCCAAGGTTGGGCAATACCCGCAGCAACAGACATTGCTTTTGCATTGGGTGTAATGGCTCTATTAGGGAAGCGGGTACCAACAGAACTGAAAGTCTTTTTGTTAGCTTTGGCGATCATTGATGACCTTGGTGTCATTGTGATTATTGCTTTTTTCTACACGAGCTCATTATCGCTAGTTGTGCTTGGCCTAGCCGCTTTGTGTGTTGCCTTATTGGTCTTCATGAATTGGCGAAGAGTTGAAAATACCGCAGCATATTTAGTCATTGGACTGATTCTTTGGGTATGTATTCTCAAGTCTGGAGTTCATGCAACGCTTGCTGGTGTTATCGTTGGATTCTTGATTCCGCTGCGTGGTACTAACAATACCAAACCATCAGAAGAACTCGAACATGTGCTACATCCATGGGTCGCTTACATGATTCTACCTATCTTTGCTTTTGCAAATTCAGGAGTACAATTAAACGGCGTCACATTCGATGGATTAATAAGCACATTACCTTTGGGGATCGCTGCGGGCTTATTATTTGGTAAACCATTAGGTATTTTTCTGTTTAGCTGGATTTCGGTAAAACTTGGGTTTGCGAAGTTACCTGAGTCTATCAATTTAAAACAGGTATTTGCCGTTTCAGTCTTATGTGGAATCGGTTTTACTATGTCTATTTTTATTACAGGACTCGCATTTGACGGGCTCGATGATAGCTATAGCACCTATTCAAGACTGGGAATTTTGATTGGATCAACACTCGCTGCGTTTTTAGGTTATTTTTTATTAAGAGTAGTCTTACCGAAGATTCAACAAAAGTAACTATTGTCTGAATTCCGATAATTTCAGAAATAAATAGTAAGAATTCCCGAGTTAATGGACTATGATATACCCACAACACGCATTGTTCGTGTTGTGGGTATTTCCATAATAACTCCTGCAAAAGGGGCAGAGAAAAACAGTATGGTCAGTATTGATTATTATTGGCGGTACAGAAGGAATCGATATGCGGGTTTCACATCTTAATTTTAATCATCTTTATTATTTTTGGCATGTATGTAAAGAAGGTTCTGTCGTTGGGGCAGCCGAAGCGCTGTATTTAACGCCTCAAACGATTACCGGACAGATAAAAGCATTAGAAGAACGATTAGGTGGCAAGTTATTTAAGCGTCAAGGGCGTGGATTAGTTCCATCGGAGCTTGGGCAACTCATTTTTCGCTACGCAGATAAAATGTTTATGTTAAGCCAAGAGATGCTTGACATAGTTAACTACAGTCGAGAATCAAACCTTTTGTTTGATGTTGGCGTTGCCGATGCGTTATCAAAACAATTAGTCAGTCGCGTTTTAGAAACTGCTGTCGTTGAACATGAACAGATTCATCTACGCTGTTTTGAATCGACGCACGAAATGTTACTCGAACAACTGAGCCAACATAAATTGGATATGATTTTATCGGATTGTCCAGTGGACTCATCACAGCAGGAAGGTTTATTTTCTGTGAAGTTAGGCGAATGCAGCGTCAGTTTCTTCTGCCGTCAACCCATACCTAAGAAACCTTTTCCTGAATGTCTAGAAGAACGTCGTTTATTAATACCGGGTCGCCGTTCAATGTTGGGACGCCACTTATTGACTTGGATCCGTAATAAGAATTTGCAAGTTGAAGTACTGGGTGAATTTGATGATGCTGCGTTAATGAAAGCCTTTGGTGTGTCTCATAATGCAATCTTTGTGGCGCCATCATTATATGCCGCGGATATTTTGGAAGGTGAGGATGTTATCGAACTAGGCAGGTTAGATAGCGTTAAAGAAGAGTATTTTGTGATTTTTGCAGAACGTATGATCCAACATCCAGCCGTTCAGCGTGTCTGTAATAAAGATTTTTCCAATTTATTCTCTGCACCATTTGATAAACTTGAGAAAAAAGTATGACAGACAAAAAAACCGGCAAGAGCCGGTTTTTTTAGCTAATCAAGAAGCAATATTACATCGCTTTGATTTGAGCTGCTAAGTTAGCTTTATGACGAGCAGCTTTATTTTTGTGGATCAGGCCTTTAGTGGCGTGACGATCAACAATAGGTTGCATGTCATTGAATGCTTTCTGAGCTGCTTCTTTATCGCCAGCTGCGATCGCAAAGTAAACTTTCTTGATAAAAGTACGCACCATAGAACGACGGCTAGCGTTATGCTGACGACGTTTCTCAGATTGTATAGCGCGTTTCTTAGCTGATTTGATATTAGCCAAGGTCCAACTCCCAAATGTATTCTATTGAGGACAATTCAAAGGTCGAGGAATATGCCCTTTCGGCCTTCATTTGTCAATGGATTTGTGCAAATAAACGTCGTGTACATCGACGCATGTGCGGTTGTGAATGGTGCAAGATTCTACCAGCAAATGCTAGAGGAATACAGATCTTCACACGAAAAAAAGCGTATTTGATGACACATAATAAAAAAAATTTTTACTGAAAAAATTTTTGAGGTGAAGATAATAGCGACGGGTATGATTATTGAACAAAAATTGGTTATTTGTTATCCATTGATAACAATAGGTTGCATAAGTCTGTACGAAAGTCAGAAAAATTTACGATTTTTCGAGACCTCAGCGCAATTTTGTTGTATTGATAATCCATTGGTTATCCCTATATTTTGATCTTTATATTCGCGATAGAGAATTTTGACCAGTTAAAAGTCATTAAGCAGTACGGTTTATCTGGGCCAAAAGCTCCCTTTAAGTGATATTTTGATCAAAAAATGGCGATTGAATGCAACCTTTTACGAACTTGGGTTAACCTTAAGCGTCGTACAAGGTATAATCCAGCAATTTCCTCGGTATTGAGCCTGTTATGGAGCTAATTCGCGGTATACAAAATATCCGGGCGCACCATCATGGTTGCGTGCTGACTATTGGTAATTTTGATGGTGTCCATCGTGGGCATCAGGCTTTACTTCAAAATTTGAAGCAAAAAGGTGAGCAGTTGGGGTTACCCACTGTTGTGATGATTTTTGAACCACAACCTCTTGAGTTTTTTATCGGTGACAAAGCACCTGCTCGTCTGACTCGTTTACGAGATAAAGTGAAATACTTGGCTGATAGTGGGATTGACTACCTACTATGTGTTGAGTTCAATCAACACTTTGCCTCTTTAACACCCGATGAGTTTGTTGCAGAGTTACTGGTAAAAAAACTGGGCGTGAAATATCTCGCTATTGGCGATGATTTTCGTTTTGGCAAGAATCGCATGGGAGATTTTGCTTTCCTACAGCAAGCAGGCGATCAGTATGGATTTGAAGTCGCGGATACTGAAAGTTTTTGTGATTCAGGGCTACGTATCAGTAGTACTGCGATTCGCAAAGCAATACAAGATAACGATCTGGCATTAGCGGAAACGTTATTAGGCCACCCATATCGTATCAGTGGACGCGTTGTTCATGGAAATCAACTTGGGCGTACTATTGGTTTCCCGACGGCTAATTTGCCGTTAAAACGATTAGTCACACCAGTGACGGGTGTGTATGCTGTAGAAGTTTATGGTTTAGGGGATAAGCCTCTACCCGGCGTGGCAAATATTGGTACTAGACCAACAGTATCTGGTAAAGGCCAACAATTAGAAGTTCATCTAATTGATGCCAATATGGATTTATATGGACGTCATATTGATGTCGTGTTACGTAAGAAGTTACGTGACGAACAGCGGTTTGCTTCATTAGACGCGCTTAAGGAGCAAATTGCTAAAGATGTGATTGTGGCTAGAGATTACTTAGCTGCAACGAATGTCAGATAATTTAGCGGAAAAATGGAACTGAGAATCGATGAGTGACTATAAAAATACCCTGAATCTACCAGAAACAGGGTTTCCAATGCGTGGCGATCTCGCTAAACGCGAACCACAAATGTTAGAACGTTGGTACAAAGAAGGTTTGTATCAAGCTATCCGTCAGGCAAAATTAGGTAAGAAAACGTTTATTTTGCATGATGGCCCTCCGTATGCTAACGGTAGTATTCATATTGGTCACTCAGTTAACAAAATTCTCAAAGACATTATTATTAAATCCAAAGGGTTGGCGGGATATGATTCCCCATACATCCCTGGTTGGGATTGCCATGGTTTACCTATTGAACATAAAGTTGAGCAAATAGTCGGTAAGCCAGGGGAAAAAGTTTCCGCCGCTGAATTTCGCGCACAATGCCGTCAATATGCGAAAGAGCAAATTGAAGGCCAAAAAGCTGACTTTATTCGCCTTGGTGTTTTGGGTGAGTGGGATAAGCCGTATCTGACGATGGACTTCAAAACAGAAGCAAACATTATCAGAGCCTTAGGGAAAACTATCGCGAATGGTCATCTAGTGAAAGGGGCAAAACCTGTTCACTGGTGTACAGCTTGTGGTTCTTCACTCGCCGAAGCAGAAGTGGAATACTATGATAAAACGTCACCCTCTATCTTTGTGCGCTTCCCTGCGATAGATAGTCATGCGGTGTACGAAAAATTCGGTGTGGCGGGCGATAAAACGCCAGCGTTAGTTATTTGGACAACAACGCCTTGGACGTTACCCGCGAACCGCGCTATCTCACTGAACCCTGAGTTTAAATACCAGTTGGTTGAAGCCAATGGCGAAGTAGTTATCCTTGCTGCTGATCTCGTTGAAGATGTCATGAAAACAGCGGGCATTGAGTCTTGGAAGGTGCTGGGTGAATGTGAAGGTAGTGCCCTTGAATTATTGCGCTTCCAGCATCCATTTATGGGCTTTGATGTTCCTGCTATCTTAGGTGATCACGTAACCTTAGATGCAGGTACAGGGGCAGTACATACTGCGCCGGGACATGGTCCTGAAGACTATGTCGTCGGTCAAAAATATGGTCTAGAAACGGCGAACCCAGTCGGTCCCGATGGTTGCTTCCTTGCGAACACATACCCAACATTAGATGGTGTGTTCATCTTCAAGGCTAACGATGTCATTGTTGAATTACTCAAAGAAAAAGGCGCATTGCTGTATAAGCAAGCAATTTCACATAGCTATCCATGCTGCTGGCGTCACAAAACGCCGGTTATTTTCCGTGCTACACCACAATGGTTTATTGGCATGGATAAAAACGGTTTACGTGAGCAATCATTAAAAGAGATTGATATCGTTCAGTGGATCCCTGGTTGGGGTCGTGCACGTATTGAAGCCATGGTTGAAAATCGCCCTGACTGGTGTATCTCTCGTCAGCGTACTTGGGGTACCCCGATGTCGCTGTTCGTGCATAAAGACACTGAAGAGCTACATCCTCGCACGTTGGAGTTGATGGAAGAAGTCGCTAAACGTGTTGAAGTGGATGGTATCCAAGCATGGTGGGATCTGGATCCAGCAGAACTATTAGGTGATGAAGCTGAAATCTACCGTAAAGTGCCAGACACATTAGACGTATGGTTTGACTCAGGGTCGACCCACTTTGCCGTTGTGGATGCGCGCCCAGAGTATCATGGTAACTCAGCCGACATGTACCTTGAAGGTTCAGACCAACATCGTGGCTGGTTTATGTCGTCATTAATGCTGTCAACAGCGATGAAAGGTAAAGCACCTTATCGTCAAGTACTGACGCATGGTTTTACTGTCGATGGTCAAGGCCGTAAGATGTCCAAATCTTTAGGCAATACGATCAGTCCACAGGATGTGATGAATAAACTGGGTGCGGATATTTTACGTTTATGGGTAGCATCAACAGATTACACTGGTGAAATTGCAGTGTCTGATGAAATCTTAAAACGTGCCGCTGATTCTTACCGCCGTATTCGTAACACCGCGCGCTTCTTACTTGCTAACTTAAATGGCTTTAATCCTGAAACGGATATGGTGAAGCCTGAAGAGATGGTGACGTTGGATAGATGGGCGGTGGGACGTGCGCTAGAAGCACAAAAAGAGATCACAAAAGCGTATGATGAATATGATTTCTTATCCGTCATTCAGCGTTTAATGCATTTCTGTTCTATCGAAATGGGCTCTTTCTATCTGGATATCATTAAAGATCGCCAATATACTGCGAAAAGTGACAGCTTAGCGCGTCGTAGCTGCCAAACTGCACTATTCCATATTGCGGAAGCGCTTGTTCGTTGGATTGCACCTGTGCTTTCTTTCACCGCGGATGAAATATGGAACGAATTGCCGGGTGAGCGTGCTAAGTTTGTATTAACTGAAGAATGGTATGATGCCTTGTTTGGCTTAGCGGCATCTGAAGAGATGAACGATGACTTCTGGGCTGAATTGCTCGCTGTTCGTGGTGAAGTGAACAAAGTTCTTGAACAAGCTCGTGCGGATAAACACATTGGTGGTTCGTTAGAAGCCTCTGTTGTCTTGTATGCAGATAAAGATCTAGCCGCTAAACTGAACAGTTTATCAGATGAATTACGCTTTGTTCTTTTGACCTCTCAAGCTTCCGTTGTTGATATTGCGTCAGCGCCAGCGGATGCACAGGCGTCTGAACTGAGTGGTTTAAAAATTGGCTTTAGCAAAGCTTCCGGTGAGAAATGTCCTCGCTGTTGGCATTATGCTAATGATGTAGGTTCCGTTGCGGATCACCCTGAACTGTGTGGTCGCTGTGTCACTAACGTAGCCGGAAACGGTGAAATACGTAAATTTGCATAATGAAGAAACCTATTTGTTCTACTGGATTGCGCTGGCTGTGGTTAACCGTTGTATTGATAGCATTGGATTTAGGCATCAAACAGTTAGTCTTGAAAGAGATGACGCTGTATGATGCGCATCCAGTCATGCCTTATCTCAATTTAATGTATGCACAGAACTTCGGTGCTGCATTTAGCTTTCTCGCTGATGAGGGCGGCTGGCAACGCTGGTTCTTTGCTGGGGTAGCCATCGCGATATCTATCATCCTAATGGTGATGATGTATCGCCAAAGTGCGCAAAAACGCTTAAGCAATATTGCGTATGCGCTAATTATCAGTGGAGCAATTGGTAATCTTAGTGACCGGTTGATGCACGGTTTCGTTGTCGATTATATTGATTTTTATATTGGTAATTGGCATTACCCAACATTCAACCTTGCAGATATTACGATTTGTATTGGTGCTGCTTTAGTGATCTTAGAGGGTTTCTTACCGGATAAGGACAAAAAGAAAGCAAATTAACTGATATAATAACCCTCAGCCCGGTTTTGCCGGGCTGATTTTTATCATAGCAAAATAGGTTCGATTTATGTCTACTCAGGTACAACCGCACAGTGCCGTATTACTGCATTTCACCTTGAAATTAGAAGATGGTTCAACGGCGGATTCTTCACTTAGTCAGGGGAAACCTGCATTATTTAGTTTAGGTAATGGCTCGCTTTCTCCTGAATTAGAAGCGCAGCTATTGGGGCTAAATGTCGGTGAGAAGAAAAGTTTTTCTTTGCCAGGAGATACCGTATTCGGTAAGCATAATCCTGATTTAATTCAATACTTTTCATTACGTGATTTCACTGAAACAGGGATACCTGAGATAGGGACTATTATGCTTTTTTCTGCAATGAATGGCAGTGAAATGCCAGGGGTAGTAAAATCAATAGAAGGTGAGTCAGTCACTATTGATTTTAATCACCCGTTAGCAGAGCAAGAAATCACTTTTGATATTGAAGTACTTGAAATTGACCCGCAATTGGAGAGTCAAAATGCAAATATTAATGGCTAACCCTCGTGGCTTTTGTGCAGGGGTAGACCGCGCAATCAGTATTGTAGAAAGAGCACTTGAGCTTTATGGTGCCCCTATTTATGTACGTCATGAAGTGGTTCATAACCGTTATGTGGTGGATGATCTACGTCAGCGCGGTGCTATTTTTATTGAAGAGATCTCTGAAGTACCCGATGGTTCTATCCTTATTTTTTCCGCTCACGGTGTTTCACAAGCGATCCGCCAAGAAGCACGTTCACGTGATTTAACGATGCTATTTGATGCTACCTGCCCATTGGTCACGAAAGTGCATATGGAAGTAGCGCGTGCGAGCCGAAAAGGCAAAGAAGCCATCTTGATTGGTCATGCAGGTCATCCTGAAGTTGAAGGTACCATGGGGCAGTATAACAACCCTGAAGGTGGAATGTACCTTGTTGAGTGCCCAGAAGATGTTTGGAAACTACAAGTGAAAGATGAAAACAACTTGTGTTTTATGACGCAAACAACGCTTTCTGTTGATGATACCTCAGATGTTATCGATGCTTTAACACAACGTTTTCCAAGTATTGTTGGACCACGTAAAGATGATATTTGCTATGCGACAACTAACCGACAAGAAGCCGCCCGTGAACTTGCCGAACGTGCTGACATTGTGCTGGTTGTTGGCTCGAAAAACTCATCGAACTCAAACCGCTTGGCAGAGTTAGCCTCTCGGATGAAAAAGCCGGCTTATCTAATTGATGGCGCAGAAGATATTAAAACTGAGTGGCTATCTGATAAAAATATTATCGGTTTAACAGCGGGAGCTTCGGCGCCGGATATTCTAGTTCGTCAGGTTATCGATAAGCTTCAAGAACTTGGTGCGAATGAGGTAGTGGAACTACAAGGCCGTGAAGAAAACATCGTGTTTGAAGTGCCTAAAGAGCTACGTGTTGAAGTCAAACAAATTAGCTAAGGCGAGTGATCTTAGCGACTAATAATACCTCTGATCTGCTGATTGAAAGCAGCTCAGAGGAAGGCATCGTTTTGGAGTCTTCAGTCGTGTCTAATAATACCGACCATTCAGTTAATGTACTCTCTGTTTTTGATTTTGATGGCACATTAACGTACCACGATAGTTTTATCCCATTTTTGAAGTTTGTTTTTGGCAAATACCGTTTTTCTCGCAAGATTATTAAATTAGTTTTACCGACTCTGCAATGCGCGAGAAGAAAGCTTACCCGTGATGAATTAAAAGAAGTGCTAATTAAAACCTTTCTGACTGGGGTTGATGAAAAATGGCTGAGAGAAAAAGCAGAGCAATTTTGTGAAATTTATTGGCCTAAACTAATGCGCCCTGAAGGGGTGTTAGGTGTTGCCGCTGAAGTAGAGAGCGGTGCTGAGGTGACGATTTGTTCTGCCTCCCCTTCTTTGGTGCTTAAACCTTTTGCCAGAAGACTGGGAATAAAACTGATTAGTACCGAACTTGAAATTGTCGATGGGAAATTAACCGGTAACCTTGTTGGACAAAACTGTCGTCGAGAACAAAAAGTTAAACGCTTAGAACAAGTGTATGGTGATTTAACCCAGTATCATTTACGCGCTTGGGGGGATACTCGTGGGGATTTTGAATTATTGCAAGCCGCTCAAGATGCGCATTGGCGTCATTTCCATAAAAAGCATTATCACTACAAGCACCGACAGGTAGTCGCGAAAGATTAATGGCACTACTTACCAGCCTATTGAGAAGTCATTTTCAACAGGCTGATAATTTTGCTTCAAAGTGATTACACTAGAGTTTCTTCTTCTTTGGCAATAGCACACTGGCCATCACGCCTAACGCTAACACACCAAGCACAACCCATAAGCTCATGTTTGTTGAAATGCTATAGCCATGCTGCCACAAGTGATCTGTTGCATTTAAGCCCAGTTTAATTGCGATAAAAAACAGCAGTATGACAACGGCTTTTTCGAGATAGACCAAATATTGTTTTAGTGCTTCAAGCACAAAATAGAGTGTACGTAGACCGAGTATGGCAAACATCATCGCGCTGTAAACAATTAATGGCTCACGGCTGACTGCAATAATTGCAGGCACAGAATCAAAGGCAAACATGACATCCGATAATTCAATAATCGCGACACACAACAGTAGTGGAGTCGCGTAATAGGTTGCTTTACTGTTTCTCCCTATCATGATGTCTTTATTTTCAGGTTTACTGAGCTCAGTATCGACCTCTTTTTGGGTGAGTAAAAAAGCATGCCCTTGAATTTTAGGCCATAAAGGAAAAAAGCGTTTAACCAAACGATAGGCAAGATGTTGGGAGTAATCTTCGATCTTCTCTTCCACTTTTTGATTTTTTAGCATCATTACAGCTGACCATGCAACAACGAGTGCAAAAATCATTTCAACATAAGGCCCTAAGCTGAGAAGTCCTGTACCGATGGCGACAAAAATACCTCGAAAGACCATTGCCCCGATAACTCCCCAGTACAAAATGCGATGTCGATAATGATCTGGTACCGAGAACCATGAAAAGATAGCCATCATTAAAAATAAGTTATCTATAGAAAGGACTTTTTCTAGTACGTAGCCGGTAATAAATAAACTAGCGGTTTCTGAGCCATGATGAAAATATAAGAATGCTGCAAAAGCCATCGCAATCAGAATCCAAAAAAGGGACCAGAAAATGGCATTTTTGAGTGTAATGGGGCGGTCGGAACGGTGCATGAATAAATCGATCGCAATCGCTGCGATGGCTAATATCACAAAGACCGTAACGGTTTCTGTGGGAAAGCCAATATGTGTGGAAACCATAATAATCCCTAAACAATGGTAATACCTAATAAGCTTAATCCTGTTATGACAAGATGCACAACCATTTTTCTATCTAGCTCACATTTTTAGCATGTCTTGCCGAAACAGGAGTGACAACTTTTTCTGATAATTTCTCGTTGTTATACGCTTTTGTTAATAATTCATGATTAGAACTAGCACAGTATCAAGAGGCTCGTTAAGCTATGTCACAATGATTTTTCAAATGACCATGCTGTGAGAAGATGCGATGGCTTATCGAGCCATACAATCACAGCGAAACGGCTAAAAAGGATATGAAATGACGCATTCGACGGTACGAGTTGCAATTGTTGGTGCAGGTGGGCGTATGGGACGCCAGCTGATTCAAGCTGCACAGAATCAAGAAGGGATACAGTTAGGTGCTGCAATTGAGCGAGAAGGTTCATCTTTGATTGGAACCGATGCGGGTGAACTCGCGGGAGTGGGTAAATTGGGTATCTCTGTTGTTGATAGCTTGGATAAAGTGGTCAATGATTTTGATGTTGTGATTGATTTCACTCGCCCTGAAGGAACATTGTGTTATTTGGCATTTTGTCGCACACATCAAAAAGCCATGGTAATAGGGACTACGGGGTTTGATGAACAGGGTAAACAAGCGATAGCAGATGCCGCTAAATCTATCCCTATTGTTTTTGCCGCAAACTTTAGTGTTGGGGTTAACTTAGTGCTGAAATTGCTAGAAAAAGCGGCGAAAGTGATGGGAGATTACACCGATATTGAAATTATAGAAGCGCATCATCGACACAAAGTTGATGCTCCTTCAGGGACTGCACTCGCAATGGGGGAATCGATCGCTACCGCACTGGGTAAAGACCTTAAGGATTGTGCTGTGTATACCCGAGAAGGCTATACAGGTGAACGTGAAGCAGGAACAATTGGTTTTGCGACCGTGCGTGCGGGAGATATTGTTGGAGAACATACTGCAATGTTTGCTGATATTGGCGAGCGTGTGGAGATTACTCACAAGGCATCCAGTCGAATGACTTTTGCTAATGGGGCAATTAGAGCTTCTGGATGGGTAGTGTCTCAAAAATCAGGGTTATATAACATGAAAGATGTGCTTAACTTGGAAGATTTGTAGTTTTATATCGCTATATATTGATTGCAAATCATGGTGTTATTGTTATATGTGTTATGATTTGCAATCTATGATTCTATTTTGTCTTATTTGTTGTGTTTATCTCTGTTTTCCTACCTAAGTTTCTGTCTTTTGTTTAAAAAATAAACTTTTATTATCTTTCTTTCAGTATTACCATAACTTATTCAGTTAATTTAGTTTGCAACCGTTTACGTTGTTATTATGGCTGCTGGTTTTAATGCTCATTCCAGTAAAAATCAGGCTGATAAGCAAAAAAGTAAGAAAAAAATGAAAAAAATGTGTTTTTTTCTAGACAAGACTCCATCTCATCATTAGAATGCGCGCAATTTGCCAAAAATTTGCTTAAAAACGCATTTTGGCATTGATTTAGATCCTCAAATCTGAATTAATATGCACTAATTGTGATTTATTATTCCCTGGAGGGTGTTTTGATTAAGTCAGCTATACTGGTTCTCGAAGACGGAACCGAATTCCACGGGCGCGCCATTGGTGCTGAAGGGGCCGCTGTTGGAGAAGTCGTTTTCAATACGTCAATGACCGGATATCAAGAAATAATTACCGACCCTTCCTATTCCCGCCAAATTGTTACTCTCACCTATCCCCATATTGGTAATGTCGGCACTAATGCCGATGACGAAGAATCCCCAGAAGTTCATGCACAAGGTTTGATAATTCGTGATCTGCCATTGGTTTACAGTAACTTTCGCGGTCAGGAAGGCCTATCAGAATACCTGAAACGTCATAATGTCGTTGCGATTGCCGATATTGATACGCGTAAACTGACACGTTTACTCAGAGAGAAAGGTGCTCAAAACGGCTGTATTATCGCGGGGGATAACCCTGATGCGGCACTGGCATTAGAAAAAGCTCGCGCATTTTCGGGTTTAAACGGTTTAGATTTAGCAAAAGAAGTCTGTACCAAAGAGGCTTACAGCTGGACTCAAGGCTCTTGGACGTTAAAAGACGGGCAACTCAGTGCAAAAAGTGAAGATGAGCTGCCATTGCATGTTGTTGCCTATGATTTCGGGGCTAAGCGTAATATTTTACGTATGCTAGTTGACCGCGGTTGTCGATTGACTGTCGTGCCAGCAACAACTCCAGCGGACGTTGTATTAGCGATGGATCCAGATGGTATTTTCTTATCAAATGGACCTGGTGACCCTGCGCCTTGTGATTATGCTATCAAAGCGATTCAAGATTTCTTAAACACAGAAATACCTGTTTTCGGTATCTGCTTAGGACATCAGTTACTGGCGCTTGCGAGCGGTGCAAGCACCATGAAAATGAAGTTTGGTCATCACGGTGCTAACCATCCTGTTAAAGATTTAGATCAGAATGTCGTGATGATCACGGCGCAAAACCACGGTTTTGCCGTTGATGAGTCAACATTACCCGATACATTACGCGTGACACACAAGTCATTGTTTGATGGCACTCTGCAAGGTATTCATCGTACAGATAAGCCTGCTTTCAGCTTCCAAGGGCACCCTGAAGCAAGTTCTGGTCCTCATGATGCGGCTAAATTGTTCGATCACTTCATTGAATTGATTCATGAATATCGCCAGAACCAACCTCGTCATAACGCAAAATAATCGGGAGCAGAAAAATGCCAAAACGTACAGATATAAAAAGTATTCTGATTCTAGGGGCTGGCCCGATTGTTATCGGCCAAGCATGTGAATTTGACTATTCAGGTGCACAAGCGTGTAAAGCACTACGCGAAGAAGGCTATCGCGTGATTTTAGTCAACTCAAACCCTGCCACCATCATGACTGACCCTGAAATGGCCGATGCAACCTATATTGAGCCGATTCATTGGGAAGTTGTGCGTAAGATCATCGAAAAGGAACGCCCTGATGCTGTCTTGCCTACTATGGGCGGGCAAACGGCGCTTAACTGTGCACTTGAGCTTGAGCGCAAAGGTGTATTAGAAGAGTTCGGTGTGACAATGATTGGTGCAACCGCGGACGCGATTGATAAGGCGGAAGATCGCCAACGTTTTGATAAGGCAATGAAAAAAATTGGCTTAGAGACGGCGCGTTCAGGTATCGCACACAATATGGAAGAAGCCTATGCAGTGGCTGAAGATGTCGGATTCCCTTGTATTATTCGTCCTTCATTTACGATGGGGGGAACCGGTGGAGGGATTGCCTACAACCGTGAAGAATTCGAAGAAATCTGTACGCGTGGTCTTGATCTCTCACCAACCAATGAGCTACTCATTGATGAATCGCTGATTGGCTGGAAAGAGTACGAAATGGAAGTTGTACGTGATAAAAATGATAACTGCATTATTGTTTGTTCGATTGAAAACTTTGATGCAATGGGGATCCATACCGGTGACTCAATTACCGTTGCACCAGCACAGACGCTAACGGATAAAGAATACCAAATCATGCGTGATGCATCGATGGCAGTGTTGCGTGAAATTGGTGTTGAAACAGGGGGATCTAACGTTCAGTTCTCTGTCAATCCCAAAAATGGTCGCTTGATTGTTATTGAAATGAACCCTCGTGTGTCACGTTCTTCTGCATTGGCTTCTAAGGCGACAGGTTTTCCTATCGCAAAAATCGCAGCCAAACTTGCGGTTGGCTATACTCTCGATGAACTCATGAATGATATTACTGGTGGCCGTACACCGGCATCATTCGAACCTTCTATTGACTATGTTGTGACAAAAATACCTCGCTTTAATTTTGAAAAATTTGCGGGTACCAATGACCGTCTGACAACGCAGATGAAATCAGTCGGTGAGGTCATGGCAATTGGACGCACATTCCAAGAGTCTATGCAAAAAGCATTACGTGGCCTTGAAGTCGGTGCGACGGGCTTTGATCCCAAAGTCAGTCAAGATGACCCAGAAGCGTTAACACGTATTCGTCGCGAACTGAAAGACGCTGGCGCTGAGCGTATTTGGTATATTGCAGATGCCTTCCGTGCAGGTCTTTCTGTTGATGGGATCTTTAATTTAACCAATATCGACCGCTGGTTCTTAGTCCAAATCGAAGAGTTGGTTCGCTTAGAAGAACAAGTCACCGAACAAGGCGTGAATGGGCTGAATAAAGACTTTTTACGTGTGCTTAAACGTAAAGGTTTTGCGGATGCTCGACTAGCGAAACTGGTTGGTGTCTCTGAAGCGGAATTACGCAAATTACGCCAAGGTTATGGCCTACATCCTGTTTATAAGCGTGTTGATACCTGTGCGGCTGAGTTTGCGACGGACACGGCTTATATGTACTCCACGTATGAAGATGAGTGTGAATCGAACCCGAACACAGATAAGCCAAAAGTGATGGTGCTGGGGGGCGGTCCAAATAGGATTGGTCAAGGGATTGAGTTCGATTACTGCTGTGTTCATGCCTCATTAGCACTGCGTGAAGATGGCTATGAAACCATTATGGTTAACTGTAATCCGGAAACTGTTTCAACGGACTACGATACGTCAGACCGCTTGTATTTTGAGCCTGTCACATTAGAAGATGTGCTGGAAATTGTCCGTATTGAACAGCCTAAAGGGGTGATTGTTCAGTATGGTGGACAAACGCCACTCAAACTGGCTCGTGCGTTAGAAGCGGCTGGTGTCCCTGTAATTGGAACAAGTCCAGACGCGATTGACCGAGCAGAAGACCGTGAACGTTTCCAGCAAGCCGTTAACCGTTTGAATCTGAAACAGCCGCAAAATGCGACCGTTGTGACGATCGAACAAGCAATTGAAAAAGCAGCAGGTATCGGTTATCCGCTGGTGGTACGCCCATCTTATGTCCTCGGTGGTCGTGCAATGGAAATTGTTTATGATGAATCGGATTTACGTCGTTACTTCCAAACGGCGGTTAGCGTTTCTAACGATGCACCTGTGTTACTTGACCGTTTCCTTGATGATGCGGTCGAAGTCGATGTCGATGCAATTTGTGATGGCGAAACCGTTTTGATTGGCGGCATCATGGAGCATATCGAACAAGCGGGTGTTCACTCTGGTGATTCAGCATGTTCACTACCTGCTTATACGTTAAGTCAAGAAATTCAAGATGTGATGCGTGAGCAAGTACGCAGCCTAGCCTTTGAATTGCGTGTTCGTGGTTTGATGAACGTACAGTTTGCAGTCAAAAATAACGAAGTCTATCTAATAGAAGTTAACCCTCGTGCTGCTCGAACCGTACCGTTTGTATCTAAAGCGACGGGCGTTCCTTTGGCAAAAGTGGCTGCTCGTGTCATGGTTGGACAATCACTCACAGAGCAAGGTGTGACTAAAGAGATTATTCCTCCTTACTATTCAGTGAAAGAAGTGGTTTTACCTTTCAATAAATTCCAAGGCGTGGATCCTATTTTAGGGCCAGAGATGCGTTCAACGGGTGAAGTCATGGGGGTTGGTCGTACATTTGCGGAAGCCTTTGCTAAAGCGATGTTAGGCAGTAACTCAACGATGAAAAAATCAGGTCGCGCATTGTTATCCGTTCGTGAAGGTGACAAAACTCGCGTGGTGGATTTAGCCGCTAAATTGCTGAAGCATGGTTTTGAGCTCGATGCAACTCACGGTACAGCGATTGTATTAGGGGAAGCGGGCATTAATCCGCGCTTGGTAAATAAAGTACATGAAGGCCGCCCACATATTCAAGACCGTATCAAAAATGGCGAATATGATTATATTGTTAACACCACGGCTGGCCGACAAGCGATTGAAGATTCTAAATTAATCCGTCGTAGCGCATTACAATATAAAGTGCATTATGACACAACGTTAAACGGTGGTTTTGCAACAACCATGTCGTTAAGTGCTGACCCTACAGAGAAAGTTATCTCAGTTCAGGAAATGCACGCGTTGATTAAATAAGACGAATCAACTTAGTTTAAAGCCCTGTACTTGAAGTGACAGGGCTTTTTTGTTGTTGGTATAACGTTATTGTGTCGCGTTTCTGTGCTTTAATATTTTGTATTCAATATCTTTTATCCATGAAAGCTTGAGATCATGGAATTGTTGGTCAGCGGCATAGAGCGCAGCGCCTCGTAGCGATAACTCTCGTAGGTCATTTTGTGGGATATTAGCGACACTCATTTCTCGGTTATATTGGCGAAATGATTCTATTTTATTATCACAATAGCCCAGTGCGGCCTCGGCGATTTGGTTGGCAGGTTGATTGTAGTGACTTGCGATCGTAAAAGCGTATTGGTCAATGCAAGCTTTCGCTTCTTCTGCTTTCTCATACCCTGGCGTGCTTGGTTCTCCCGTCTCTAGAGTATTTGCGAATACCAGCGTAGAAGGTAGTAAAAGCAATCCTATCAATATTGCTTTCAGGCTCATTAATTTCACCATTATTATTCAATGTGGGTCATTTGGCAGAAATTATAATCAGTGCGTTTGTGAAGATAAAGAGAATCCCAAATACACCAACAGATAAAATTATTTTCAAAAAAGATTGACTCTCACGTTACGTGAGGCACTAACCTGCACATCCATCACAGGAGAATTGATATGCTATTTCAAGTGGGTGAAATTGCACAAAAAACTGGGCTAACCATTCGCACGCTTCATCATTATGAAGAAATAGGATTATTAGTTCCAACTGCGAGAACCGATGCGGGTTATCGACTCTATAACGTACAGTGTCTCGAACGTTTGACGCAAATTCAAATGTTAAGACAGGTGGGCGTTAAACTTAAAGACATCGGTGAGATCTTAGATGGCCAGAGTGGGGATATGGCGCAAATGCTTCAGGAGCGTATTTGCTCTCTTTCTGAACAAATAAAACAGGCAGAGAAGTTACGCTATCGACTAGAGCAACTGCAATTACAAATGCGGACAGGTAATGTGCTCACTCAGGCTGATTGGTTTTCTATTTTGGAGATGATGTCTATGTACGACAAATATTTTACACCGAAAGAGTTAGAACAAATGCCTCTGTATACGGATCAGACGCTAAAAAATCAAGCGTGGCAGCAACGTGTAGCAACCGTTAAAAGCCTTATGCAAGAAGGTGTTGCCGTTGATTCTGAACAAGTACGCCAAATATCAGCAGAGTGGATGGTTGCCCTAGAACGTGATACTGGGGGTAACCCTGAGTTTTTTGCAAGATTGAATAAAATTCATTTATCCGATAATGAATTTGCAGCGTCATCCGGTATTACTGAAGAGATGATTGACTATGTCGCGAAAGGCTTTAGTGAGCATCAGTTGGCTATTTTTAAACCTTATCTGACAGCATCACAATTTGCTTTTGTGGAAGAACATTATTTCGAATCAGGAAAAGTATGGCCTGAGCTGATCGCTGGACTATATACTGCGAAACACGCAGGAATATCGCCAGAATCGCCAGAAGTACAGGCATTGGCACAAACATGGCTAACGATGTTTAACCAATTTACGGGAGGAGATCCTGAACTACAGGAGAAAATTCGTCAAATCTATCGAGAAAATCCGGTTATTTCACAGGGAACTTGGATGACTCCTGAAATTGGTCAGTACCTATTTGAGGCTTTAACCCGTTCTTTTACTCAAGCATAACCCTCTTATTATTTACCGCCTCATGATGAGGCGGTTTTTTTGATTATTCGGACTTATTATTCAGGGCCTTACGATGTTTCCAATACATCATAATTGACCCTATGAGCCCGCCAACCAACAAAAGCACAGGGAGGATCATGAGGGCACTGAGAACGATCTGCTCATGTTGTTTCACAAAAGGGATCTGATTCAGTACATAGCCTAATGTCACAATAATACCAACCCAGAGCAATCCACTTAGCCAATTAAAGAGTTGAAAACGTCGATGGCTTAACTCAGATAACCCTGCTAATACAGGTAATAATGTGCGCACGAAAGCTAAAAATCGGCCAATCAGCAAAGCATAAAGCCCTTGTTTATGAAACATATGGTTGGCTTTATGGTGATATTCTTGAGGGATTTGCGATAACCAACGTTTGACAACGTTTGTTTCACTCAACCATCGCCCTTGAAGAAAACCGAGCCAGCAACCGAGGCTTGCCGCTGTTGTGAGCAGTAAAACAGTTGGAATAAAGTGCAGTACACCCTTTGCGATGAGGGCGCCCGAAAGAATTAACAGGGTGTCACCGGGTAAAAAAGCGGCAGGGAGTACCCCATTTTCTAATACAATGACAACGAAGAGAACGGTATAAATAACCCAAAGTACTTCTGGATTGGAGAGTTTAAGGAAATCGTGATGCCAGAGTGCCAGTACGATTTCGCGTAGTACTTCCATAATAGTTCCTGTCTATCTGCGAAAAAGCGAATTCTTTTCTATATTACAGGAAAAAAACGTAGCCAGTTTGATTTGTTTACTAAATTAAGCAGATTAGTGGATAAATAACCGCGTTGAATATGCACACTTTCATGTAGAAATAAGCATCATGAAAGTGTGAAAAATAGTTATAGGCTACGTTCAAACGCTTTTTTTAGGTCTTCAATTAAATCTTGAGGATGCTCAAGGCCAACATGAATACGGAACAATGTTCCTTCATTGAAATTGACATCATATTGGCGCATACCGAGTAAATCTTCTTTTTGATATCCGAGAATCAGTGATTCATAGCCACCCCACGAATAACCCATCTTAAAATGGTTAAGATGATTCAAAAAGCTCTCGAACTGTTCTTGAGATAAACGTGATTTTAATTGAAAAGAGAATAAGCCATTACTGCCATTAAAATCACGTACAAAAAAGGTGTGTCCAGGACAAGAAGGCAGAGCAGGATGGAAAACACGATCAACTTCTGGCTGTTGTTCTAGCCACTGAGCGATAGCGAGACCATTTGCCTCATGTTGTTTTAGCCGAGTGGCTAATGTATGTAAGCCCCGACCCGCCATATACACCGTATCAGGGTCAGCAGTTTGCCCGAGTAAATAGGAGTTTTCACGTAAGGTATCGATACAGCGTTCATTGGCAACCGCAACACCTAACATGCCATCAGAATGGCCATTGATGTATTTAGTGGCGGATTGTATTGAGATATCGATGCCTAACAAAAGCGGTTTCAGTAATACGCCAGCAGCCCAAGTATTATCAATCATAATAATAATATCCGATGATTTCTGGCGAACTGCGTTCACGATAGCGGGAAGATCATGGATTTCCATCGTAATAGAGCTTGGCGCTTCGAGAAAAACAATGCGTGTATTAGGGCGAATGAGTTCAGCGATATTCGCCCCGATCATAGGGTCGAAATAGTCTGTATCAACATTGAATTTAGTGAGTATCTTATCACAAAAGTTTTGTGTTGGATCATAAGCAGAACCCGTCACTAGTATGTGATCGCCTGAGGAGATAAAGGATAAGATCGCATTGTTGATCGCCGCGGCACCAGAAGGATACAACACGGCACCTGCACCACATTCTAGCTCAGTCATAGCTTCTTGGAAGGCAAAGTGAGTTTGTGTGCCTCGACGACCATAGAAAAGCACCGATTTTGCCCTATTGCGCGTCGCGTGCTGCTTTTCTTCAAGTGTATTGAAGATGACGGAGGAAGTACGCTGAATAATAGGGTTAACCCCTTTTTGCGTATAAGTCGGATTTCTGCCTAGATGCACGAGTTGTGTTTCAGGTCTAATCTTTGCCATATTGAGTCCTTTAACTTGTACTGAGCGATAGGAAACTAAAAAGATTCATTGAACTTAAATGATTTTGTTGAAGATGTACAAGCGTAAAGACTGAATCGGATTTTTTTTCATGTCAGTGCGTAATAGTCTTGTTCTTATTAAGGGCTTTTTTGTGAAAGGACAAAGAATACGAAAAAAATATTGAATAGTAATGATAATTACTATCAATTCGCGCTGTGTTTGATATTATCTGCACCGTCTTTTGAAAAAAGAGAACAATTGGGCGAGTGAATTTCGCTTTTATAGGTTAGTCGGTGAGCGTGAAATCATCGGCACGAATTTATTAATAGAACACAGAAAAAGAGAGTATAAGGCCAACTGATGCGTAAACTAACAGCTTCTATTCTATTGGCGATAGGCCTGATGGGAACAGCAAGTGCTGAAACCACACCAGCAACAACCCCAACGTCTGCCCAAACGACACCAGCCGCTGCGGCGCCTGCGACAACGAATCCATCGTCTTCAACGCCAGCAAATAATGCACCGGAAACACAAAATCCAGCTACGGCAGAAAATACAACAACACCGACCGTGAGTGAAAGTGTTGAAATTACTACGGATAACCAAGGTGGTTTTGATAAAGACTTATCAGTTTGGGGAATGTACCAAAACGCCGATAATGTTGTGAAAACCGTTATGATTGGTTTGGTATTAGCGTCAGTTATCACATGGGCGTTATTCTTTTCCAAAGGAATAGAACTGCTGGCGGCACGTCGTCGTTTAAAAGCTGAAGTAAAACAGTTAAGAGAAGTGAAATCTTTAGATGAAGCAATGAGTGTTGCTAAAGACTTTAAGTCGAACAGCGTAACACTTTTCCTGCTTAAGCAAGCGGTTCTAGAAAGAACATTGTCAGCTCAAAGCACGGATCTCGCTGGAATTAAGGAGCGCACAGGGTTCCGCCTTGAGCGTTCTATTGCGGCGGTTAGCCGCCATATGGGACGCGGGAATGGTTATTTAGCAACAATAGGGGCCATCTCACCCTTTGTTGGACTGTTTGGTACTGTTTGGGGGATCATGAACAGCTTCATTGGTATCGCTCACTCACAAACTACTAACCTCGCTGTTGTTGCTCCAGGGATTGCAGAAGCACTATTAGCGACAGCAATCGGTTTGATCGCCGCAATTCCAGCGGTTGTTATTTATAACATTTTCGCCAGAATGATTAATAACTACCGTGGCCAAGTTGGTGATGTAGCTGCCCAAGCTGCTCTACTCTTAGGCCGCGATCTGGATCTGGCAAATAGCAAAGCAAGGTAACGATTATGGCAATGCGTTTAGGTGACGAACAAGACGATAGTGGTGAAATGCACGAGATTAACGTAACACCATTTATTGATGTTATGTTAGTCCTGCTGATTATCTTCATGGTTGCTGCACCACTAGCAACAGTAGATATCAAAGTTGACTTGCCTGCTTCGACAGCGAAACCGCAACCGCGCCCAGAGAAACCGGTATTCCTCACGGTAAAAGCGGATAGCCAACTATTTATTGGTGACCAAGCTGTTAGCAAAGAGCAGTTAGCATCATCACTTGATATCGCAACGAATGCGAATAAAGAAACCACGATCTTCTTCCAAGCGGATAAAAGTGTTGATTATGAAACGATGATGGATGTGATGAATGCATTACGTCAGTCAGGGTATCTGAAAATTGGTTTAGTTGGGATGGAAGCCGCATCTCCTAAATAATCAATGAGTAGGCATCCTTCAAAATGCAATGAACTGAGATTGCTAACAAAGCGGGAAAACGTGATTTTCCCGCTTTGTGCTATCAAGCGAACACCATAAACTGATTTTCATTATGCGTAATGGTCATTTTTGACGTGCTGCTTGCATCTGACAGGGTTATTAACCCGCTGGCAGCGCTATCAGTATGATGTTTTTATCATATCAGCTATCACATGACGGTTAAGCTTAAAGCTCACAACGAGTCCTTATCCAACATCACGATACTCACCCACCGCTTTTTATCTTAGCAACTACCAACCCTATTTACCTACCGTATAAGAAATAAGGTGAAGGAGGAATGGTAATAAGGCTCTGTTAGAGCCTTATTTATACACTGGATAGTTAATTCGTTGCCTCATGTAAATGAGCAATAATGAGATCCGCAATTTTTGGATTGAGTAGAGGGGGCGTTTCATGACCCATACCCTCAATAATGACTAGTTTTGCATTAGCAATATTATTAGCAATATCTTGGCCAGCAGCTAACGGAAATAGCGGATCAATAGAGCCATGAATAACTAAAGTTGGTGTGTCAATGTGCTGAATATAAGGTCGCAGATCGCCAGTTACAGCAACTGCGACAATTTGGCGTTTAGTGCCTTCAGGTGAATAGTTGCGTTTCAGAGCCTGTAGCAAATAGTCACGGTAATAGTTTTCATCGAATGGGCAGATCGAGGAACTGACCCGCTGGAAAAATGCCAGTTGCCCAGATAAATAAGCGTCTAAATTTTCTTGAGGGTTGGCACTTGGGCTAATGAGCATCTGCATGACATCAGGCTCACTTTGTGGGAGTTCTGGGTTACCTGTTGATGACATAATTGCGCAGAGGGATAATGTACGTTCAGGGTATTTAGCTGCAACCAGTTGCGCGATCATTCCTCCCATTGAGCGTCCAATAATATGCGCTTTATTAATAGATAACTTATTGAGTAATTGGACAATATCCTCAGCCATATCTAGCAAAGTATAAGGAATAGCAAATTGTTCCTTATTTTGCATTTTTTCAATGAGTGCGCCGAGATTAATAGAGGGAAAGTTATCCAAATGGGGGGATAAACCGGCATCTCGATTATCAATACGCAAGATATAAAAACCCGCATCGGCAACTTGCTGGCAAAAGTCATCCGTCCAGCTAATATTATGCCCCCCTAAACCAGGAATTAGTACGACAGCAGGGTTTTTGGGAATGCCAAATGAATCATAAAAAAGTACTGTTTCAGCGTTTGTTATCATTTTATTTCCAATTTTGTGAATTTTGTACTGCTTATGCCGTAATTTCACTGAAAATACTAGCCATAATAATGAGTAAAGATTATCAAGAATTAAAGGTAAACTCTATCGTAGTCATCTTTTAAATCAGGATAATATTTTTAGTTAATGGCCTTTTTGACGATGTGAGTTAGTAATATCAAAAGGACGCTGACGAATAACAATGCAGAAACAATAAGATTTGTATCTAAGCTATTTAATAGAACAACGACACCGCCTAAAGCAGAACCTAGTGCAATACCCGCATTAAAAAATGAAATGTATAAGGAACCTGTAATTTCGATAGGGTGAAACTATGCACTATCATCCATGTCATTAAGGTGGCGGAAACACCACCATAAGCAACACCCCATATGATCACTGTTGCTCCTCCAGACTTAAAATATTATACGAAATTGCAAATATATTGGGTCAAGGGCAGCAGCGACCAAAAGGGTTACTAAGGTCGACAGTACCTGTTGCATTCGGAAAACGTTTTATGATGCCAATAGTGCGATGTTATTTAGAACGATGGGCAGAAGTGGAGGTCGATATCGATTTTAATGATGACAATCGTTTAGTTAGAAAAGTACTCGCTCCGCATCGTCTGATAACTTGTGCTAAACCTCATTACATACAAGAACATGGTATGCCAGAGGACTTACAACCACTAAATACCATAACTGACTAATTTTTCGACATAAGGGATATAACGTTCCATGGCAATTTAAAATTAATTCAAATTTACAATCATATATGCCTAAAGGGCGTTTGGTTTTAAATGATACTGAGGCCATTTTATCTGCCTGGATTGAGGGACAGGGTATTTGCCAACTAGGGGCTTTTCTTGCCAGTGAGGAGATTAAAAAAGGGCGTTTGCTTCCTGCTCTAAACGAATTTTGCAAACCTGAATCCCCTATTTGTGCGTTATACCCCACAAAGCGCTATCTGCCTCCCAAAGTTAGCCAGTTCTTATCATTATTTGACGAGTATTGGCAAGGTAGAGCGATTTGGGAGTGATAGAGGAGCAAAAAACTAAGCTATTTTTTCTGTTAACACGCATAACGTATTGCGAGTAACGATTAGTTTTTTGAATTAATACTCCAGCTTTATAACAAGTTAAATATTGAGATGAGTGTCTTTTTTTGTGTATTAAATCTCATTTTTTGGTTCGATTTTTCACTAAGTGATTATTAAAAATAAACTATATCTTTATTATGAGGTTATTTAGCTTTGTTTAAATTTAAGTGATAACACTTAAGTTTTTATTATTGGCTGATTATTAGTCTTTATGGCAATATTGTAACCTTATGTTTTTTATGACTAAAAAAAATCTACTCTTATTGTTTTTGATATTCACTATATTTATCCATGACAAGTGTTATCAAGTAGAATAAGTAATAAAATAAATTAGATTAATATTTGTGCACATGATGATATATGGATAAATAAATCTAACAATTAAATTTAAAACTATTATCTATATAAGAAGAGTTAATTGAATAATTAGCTTTGTAACATTTTCAAGAAATGGATAATTATGTAAATTATTTTTAAAAATATATATTTATTTTTTTATTTTGAAATTGATTTATATAACCTATTGATTTAAGTATAAAAAATATGACTCCCACAAAATTTAAGTTAAATGAAAAAAACACTTGCGCAACAATTATGTTGGGTTATAATGCCTTCAATAACATTTAGAAATACTTTTAAACACTTTTCATGATTCAATTTTTTTATTTCTATTCGCCAAACTAGGGAAAAATAAAATAAGATTGATATCTTGAGTTTATAAAAATGATTTATATAGCACTATTTTTTGACTTATCAATGAATCGTTTTTTTAAGTAGATAAATGTTATTACTGAGGTCAAATGGGCTGACTTCAGACTACGCATAGCATGCAACGCCGGTAACACGGCAATTTCATATTATACTCCTCTATTATAGATAAAATAAGACTACACATTCCTGCGTTATCTCTGATAACGCTTTTTTTTTCTTAAAATACACATATAAAACAACAGGGTAGCTATTATTAATCTGTTGTCTGCTATATTGATGACTCACTGAAGGCGATGGCATCGGCGTGTCCATGAAGCGGTATGTCACTTGTTGAAAAGCGGTTTCAAGTCGCAAAAATCGAACGCGTGCAGGCCTATAAGTAGTGCAAATTATTTGTAACATATCACTTCACGAATTCAATTATCGGAGTATGATGTGATCCATATCTGCTGTGGGGACGAGGCGTTATTTTCTTACTGCTGCTGGCGTAGCTTTAAGGGATAGTGTGCATACAATACAACAGCGGAATTCTCTGCCAGGTACTGGCGCGAATGATTTGGAAGTTAAAATGACTTGGTCTGAGTTTAAATCTCACTATCTCATCCGTTTTTGGAAACCTCTACCGGCAGTTATTGCTGCGGGTATCTTATCGACATACTACTTTGGATTAACAGGAACATTTTGGGCCGTCACAGGTGAATTTACCCGTTGGGGTGGACATATTCTACAGTTATTTGGGGCCGAACCTGAAAACTGGGGATATTTTAAAGTGATCGGTTTATCGGGTAGCCCATTAGAGAGAATCGATGGCGTTATGATTATCGGGATGTTTGCTGGTTGTTTTGCAGCAGCATTATGGGCAAATAACGTTAAATTACGTATGCCACAACATCGTATTCGTATTTTTCAAGCGATTATTGGTGGCATCATTGCTGGTTTTGGGGCACGTTTAGCAATGGGATGTAATTTAGCCGCATTCTTTACAGGCATTCCCCAGTTCTCGCTGCATGCATGGTATTTTGCCATTGCAACGGCGGCAGGATCTTACTTTGGTGCGAAATTCACTTTAATGCCAATGTTTAGGATCCCAATTAATCTGAAAAAAGTATCGGCTGCTTCACCACTCACTCAGCGAGCAGATGTTGCCAAAAAACGCTTTAAGTTAGGCATGATAATCTTTTCCTTAGCGATCGCATGGGGCTTCTATACCTTATGGGATTCTCCTGTATTAGGCATTGCTATCTTATGCGGTATCGGTTTTGGTTTGCTGATTGAACGAGCTCAAATTTGTTTTACTTCCGCTTTTCGTGATTTATGGATCACTGGAAGAACCCATATGGCAAAGGCGATCATTATAGGTATGGCCGTAAGTGCAATAGGTATTTTTAGCTATGTACAATTAGGTGCAACGCCAAAAATTTTATGGGCAGGACCTAACGCCGTCATCGGTGGGTTATTATTTGGATTCGGTATCGTGCTAGCAGGAGGGTGTGAAACGGGATGGATGTATCGTGCCGTTGAAGGACAAGTTCACTATTGGTGGGTCGGTTTTGGCAACATAATCGGAGCCACGATCCTTGCCTACTATTGGGATGATTTAGGCCCTTGGTTGGCAACCGACTTTGATAAAGTGAACCTATTGGAAACCTTCGGCCCACAAGGTGGGTTAGCGGTGACTTATTTATTATTAGCAATAGCGTTTATCTTAATGCTGGTGTGGGAAAAGTACTTTTTCCGTAAGCGCGGGCAAAAACAGGTTGCAGCATCAGCGGAGGTTGTATGAGCCATAAAGAAATCATTCCAGATTATCGATTAGATATGGTGGGAGAACCTTGTCCCTACCCAGCTGTCGCGACGTTAGAAGCCATGCCATCGCTAAAAAAAGGGGAAATATTGGAAGTGGTCAGCGATTGCCCACAATCCATCAATAATATTCCTTTAGATGCGAAAAATTATGGTTATACCGTGCTGGACATACAACAGGATGGACCGACTATTCGCTATTTAATCCAAAAATAGCCATACTTCAAGTTGCAGCGTTGTAGGTTGCTTTGTGACCCTAGCCATCTATTTATAGGTGTGACTAGGGTTACCACGGGTAGGCGGCCTTGCTGCAACGCGAATTATTGAGACCTCGCACTGCTGACTTCAGTTTTTGACTCCCTCACACTGAGATTATAAGTATTCTGAGTTAGGTTATTCATCGCGCATTCGCTTATGACAACTCTTCCTGCCAGCTAGTTAAATCAAGCACTAATTCACACTCATCATCGACATAATCCCCCGTCGGGATAAAGCCAAGTTTCTTATAGAATTCAAATGGGCTTTCTTCACCTTCACCACAACTATTATAAAGTCGTGGATAGCCTTTCTTTTTTAAATAGCGGATCACTTGGATTAAGGCTTCACGACCAAATCCAAGTTTTTGATAAGGTTCAGCTATCATAAAACGCCATAGCATAATTCCATCATATTCAAGCTCATCATCGTCTAACCCTGAATGCAACATAATAAAACCCACAGGGACATCATCAGCATAAATGCCGCGATACCACGCACAGTCTGAAAACTGAGCTTCAACAATGGAGTAGGCATTATCTGCCACCATGCTGCGTTGCGCTTCACTCAGTGTATGGCTGAGCAGGCAAATTTCAGAAAAATTATCTGCCGTTATTTTTTGCAGTGTGACAAGTGAATGTTCATCCACTTCCGGTTCGATGTGCTCTTTCATAGCAATTCCTGCGATTGATGTTTAACCTTATTCAATAGCTTGCATTATTTGTTTAATTATTTTTTTTTAACAAATAAAAATGTCAGCTATTTTGTTATCAAGATGTAATTCAATTCACCAGAGATTCGGTAGGCAGTCAATGACTTAATGATGGCAATGTTAGCGAGGTCTAAAAAGTGATGGCAACACAGTGTGATATGTGATGCCATCAGTTGATATGGCGTCGATTAATGCTCTGCTTCACCACCAAGAACATCAATAAGGCGTGCAATGAGCGCACTGAGTTCCCCAGTCATTAGGACATAATCGGCGTCAAAACGTTGGGCATAATCTTCTTTACCGATATCATCGTTTTGTTCTTTTAATGTATCACTGAATTTTAGCCTTTTCAGAGAGCCATCATCAGACAGCATAAACTGAATGCGCTCTTCCCAATCTAAAGCCAATTTGGTGACTAGCTTTCCGGCTTCAATATGTGTCGCAATTTCATCTGAAATGAGCTCTTGCTTTTTACAGCGAATGATACCGCCTTCTTCTAAGAGCGCTTTTAATTCAGCTTCATCCATAACAGCAAAGCCTTGAGGAAGTGAGCCTGAGCGGATCCACTCGGTTAAAGTCAACTCAATAGGATCTTTGAATGTTAATGGTACAACAGGTAATGAGCCTAAACTTTTACGGAGCAAGGCTAAATTATCTTCAGCACGTTTGGCACTAGCAGCGTCAACGATGATGAGTTGATTGACCGTATCAATCCATATATAGGTTTTATTGTATTTGCTGAATGCTCTAGGCAATAAAGAGTGGACGACTTCGTCTTTAAGCGCGTCTTTTTCCGTTTTTTTCAGTTTTCGCCCTTGGTCGGCTTCAAGCTTTTCAATTTTTTCTTGTAATTCTTGCTTGATCACAGGGGAAGGCAACATTTTTTCTTCTTTTTTAGCACAAATCAGAATTTGATTGCCAGCAGCATGGGTCAGTGAATCTGAGCCTTTCATAGGTGACACCCAGCCTGTTTTCATCATGTCTTGGCTACCACATGGATGATAGGCGAGAGGGGCAAGTTGTCTCTCTAGATCGTCAGCACTTAGCGCCAAATCACGATTCAGACGATAGACCAATATATTCTTGAACCACATGAAAAACCTACCTTTGTTGATGGATGACCTATTTTAGCCGGTGGCTATGATAACGAATTGTCGATTATTTAGCGAAAAAAAATGCTTTTATGCATCATTTGTTATGTTATTAGGCCTCAATTTTATAGCTAATCGCTTGAAATTGATAATGTATACAGGCAATGATACAGAAAACAGCTAAGCAGTGAGGGTGAAGATGAGAATTGGCATTGACCTTGGTGGCACCAAAATTGAAGTGATTGCATTGGAAGATAATGGTGACACACTTTTTAGGAAGCGAGTTGCAACGCCTAGAGGTAATTATCGTGCAACATTAGATGCGATTGCGGGATTAGTGAATGACGCAGAAATGGCAACAGGAAAGAGAGGTCGCGTAGGGGTCGGTATCCCAGGCACCTTATCCCCTGTCACTGGAAAAGTGAAAAATGCCAATTCCACTTGGCTTAATGGCCAATTTTTTGATGCCGACCTCGCGAATATCCTTGAAAGGCCAGTTAAAGTTGCCAATGACGCTAATTGCCTTGCTGTCTCAGAGGCGGTGGATGGCGCCGGAAAAGGCGCGCCTGTTGTATTTGCTGTGATTATTGGTACCGGATGTGGAGCGGGTATCGCAATTAATGGACAAGTGCATTCAGGGGGAAATGGCGTTGCAGGAGAGTGGGGGCATAACCCATTACCTTGGCAGAACAGTCAAGACTTCGCGTTTTTGCAAGACGAGCAATGTTATTGCGGATTAACAGGTTGTACTGAACAGTTTGTATCCGGTACTGGGTTTATGGCGGATTATCGCAAGCTCTCCGGCGATACGAAAACAGGCGCTGACATTATCACATTGATGAAAGCAGGTGACCCACATGCCATAACGGCAATGGATAACTACCAATCTCGTCTAGCTAGGGCATTAGCACAAGCCATTAATATGTTAGACCCTGACGTGATTGTTTTAGGTGGTGGAATGAGTAATGTTGAGGGGTTATATCACTCATTGCCTACACGAGTGAAAAATTGGGTATTTGGTCGTGAATGCGATACGCCGATTCGACAAGCGATTCATGGTGACTCAAGCGGTGTCCGAGGCGCCGCGTGGCTTTGGCCTAAGTAGTGACTATCGTCATTTATTCTGTGACTTATCTAGAATTAAACACGTCTAATTAAGATAAACGGTGACTTCAATTTATAAGAAGGGCATTGTTGATTATCACTTATCGAAATACGAACTGGTTAGCCTATCGACAAGTATGAAGATGTGCTAGCCCTATTTTGGCACACAGCACTGGCAACGATTATTTTACATCAATCAACGTAAGGGGAATTACGGTGAATAACATTTTTAAATTATCTGCTTTAGCATTGTTCGTGACATTGAATGTCAATGCCGCGACAGTCGATTTACGTGTGATGGAAACTTCCGACATACATAGTAATTTGATTGATTTTGATTACTATAAGGATAAGCCGACTGAGCAATTTGGTTTAGTACGAACAGCAAGTTTAATTAAAGCCGCAAAAGGCGAGGTGACGAATGCGGTATTAGTGGATAACGGTGACCTGATTCAAGGTAGTCCTTTAGCAGATTATATGGCGGCCAAAGGGCTTGAAAATGGAGAGTCTCACCCAGCTCATAGCCTGATGAATACGATGGGATACACCGTCGGTAACTTTGGTAATCATGAGTTTAACTTTGGCTTAGACTATCTTAAAAAGGCGATTGCAGGGGCTAAGTTCCCTTATGTTAACGCAAATATTATTGATGCTAAGACAGGCGAAAATTACTTCACACCTTATATTATTGTTGATACGCCCGTTAAGGATCGAGACGGTAAGCGTCATAATTTAAAAATCGGTTATATTGGCTTTGTTCCTCCACAAATTATGATTTGGGATAAGCCAAACCTGACAGGCAAGGTGACCGTCAATGATATCACTGAGACCGCGAAAAAATTTGTGCCTCAGATGAAAAAGGAAGGGGCGGACTTGGTTGTGGCAATTCCGCATTCAGGCTTTTCACAAGAGCCATATAAAGCGATGGCAGAGAACTCCGTTTACTATCTCAGTGAAGTGCCGGGTATCGATGCCATTATGTTTGGTCACTCTCACGGTGTATTCCCAAGTAAAGATTTTGAAAATATCAAAGGCGTTGATATTGAAAAAGGAACCGTTAATGGTATCCCAGCCGTTATGCCTGGTCAGTGGGGGGATCACCTTGGCGTCGTTGACTTGGTGTTAAGCAATGATAAAGGACGTTGGGAAGTGCTTAAAGCAAATGCTCATGCCCGCCCTGTCTACGACAAAGCCAATAAAAAACCGCTAGTCGAACGAGATGACGAGTTGGCTAAAATTATCGATAAGCCTCACAACGATACACGTCAATTTGTGGGGAAAATGATCGGTAAAGCTTCTGATAACATGTATAGCTATTTGGCATTAGTACAGAGTGATCCGACGGTACAGATTGTCAATGATGCTCAAACTGATTATACAAAGCATTATATTCAAGGTGACCCTGATTTAGCGGATCTTCCTGTACTTTCTGCCGCCGCGCCATTTAAAGTTGGTGGTCGTAAAAATGCGCCAGATGAATTTGTTGAGGTTGAAAAAGGGGACCTTACTTTCCGCAATGCGGCTGACTTGTATCTATATCCAAATACTTTAGTCGTAGTGAAGGCAACAGGCGCCGAAGTCGTTGAGTGGCTAGAATGTTCCGCTGGGATGTTTAACCGTATTGACCCTCAATCAACCTCACCTCAAAACTTGATCAATTGGGAAGGATTCAGAACTTATAACTTTGATACTATCAGCGGGATTAATTACCAAATCGATCTTACCGAACCTGCAAAATATGACGTAGATTGCCAACCAGTTAATTCACAGGCTAATAGGATCAAAAATGTTACTTATCAAGGCAAACCCATTGATCCAAAGGCCACTTTCTTAGTCGCAACCAATAACTATCGTGCATACGGCGGTAAGTTTGCAGGTACAGGTGATAGCCATATCGCATTCGCTTCCCCAGATGAAAATCGTTCAGTATTGGCATCTTACATTGCTAAAATTTCCAAAGAACAAGGTGAGGTGAAAAGTAAAGCCGATAATAATTGGTCTTTCTTACCGATTAAAAGTGATAAAGCACTCGATATTCGTTTTGAAACATCTCAAAGTGATAAAGCCGCAAAATTTATTCAACAGACGGCACAGTATCCTTTAGAAAAAGTAGGAAATGATGATATTGGTTTTGCTATTTACAAAATTAATTTAAATGGAAAATAACTAAGTATCGATTTTAGTATTATTATTAAAAACTAATCATCAAAACCCCCTTTATTATTAAACTGGATTTAATAATAGGGGGTTAATATTTTTGTTTGCTCAATAAAAAGAAGAACATTCAAATAAACTAACTGAGTCATACAAACTTGGTAACTAAATATTGATATACGACAAAATGGTTAGTCTAATTATGTATTGTCATACATATTATATCCAGATAAAAATGAATAACGTAATTTTGTTCATGTTGTTTATAGATAAATAAAATTGATTTGTTATTAAAGTCTAGCTCTGACAAGATTAAATAATTAATCATGTTAGTTATTATTGATATATCTTTATGGCGATTGTTTTCTCTAAAAAATAGATCGTAAAAAGAATGTGCTTTATTGATTATCTAAAATAAAGGAATAGAAATTATCGTCTGATAAAGGTTCTATTTTTGTCAGTAGTTATATTGCCTTGCAGTATTTTCCACTTATTAAAGGCATTTTTTTGATTTTTACTGTCAATAAATGATGGTTATATTGTGATGTTGTGTTAAAGGAGGGGGGTTATTTGAAGTAAGATAGTGATGAGGATAATCTAAAAATGTAATTAAGATAATATATATTAAAGTATAAAATTGATGTTTTATGATAAAAATGTCGTTTTTTCAATTTAAATCGGAATTATAAACCTTTAGTTGGGGTTTAAAACTGAGTGTTTAGATGTTAATTCTGGATTGTTTGCAAAGGTTAACATTATGTTTTTATTGTGGTTGTTTATTTTAGAGTGGGGTTAATAAAATATATTACTCGCAAAAATCCACCTACTCTTTAGTGAGTGATGTTATTTGTTTTTAAACTATGAATGCGTAATATATTAGTCAAGCACTGATCTGAATCAAAGCATGAATAATAAATTCTAAATTCAGAGGTACTCTTACATGGAAATTGAAAAATACAAATATTCATTGTCTGTTGGACAACGAATTAAATCGTTAAGATTACAAAATGGTTGGAGCGGTGAAACGCTTGGTAAAATAACTGGAATAAGCCAACAACAAATTTCACGATTTGAACGCGGAATAAATAGAATAGATGTTGAATCATTAGCAAAATTTGCTAATGCATTTAATGTGGATATCGTAGTTTTATTATCTGATTACGACAAGACAATTTACGATAAGAATATATTTATTGCGAACACTTTAATTATCTAATTTTTTGGAATGTAGTTCTAAATGGATTTAGCCCTATATGTGTAGTTAGTCATCCTTATTTTTAATAATCAAGGATTGGAATTGTTTTATCTTACAAAGGTTAAATATGAAAAAATCACTTTTAGTTTTATTCATTGCATCGTCAATTTCAGCATCAGCATTAGCTGCGGATGGTACTATTACGTTCAACGGTGAAATTACATCTACAACCTGTGATGTGACAACAGGTAATGGTGGTGACTTCACTGTAACGCTGCCAACTGTATCAACAACAGCATTGAATGCAGCAGGTGCGACAGCAGGAAACACCTCATTCACTATCGACTTAGCTAACTGTAGCGTTAGTGGTGTTGATGTTGCTGCTAACTTCGAAAGCCTAAGTTCTGGCGATGCTGTAACAGGTAATCTTATTCCTACCGTTGCACCCGCTAACGTACAGATTGGTCTAGCTGACCAAGCAGGTAACTTAGCGAAAGTAAATGGTGCGCCAGTTGGTAACCAGCCAATTGTTAATGGTGCTGCAACACTGGCATACCAAGCATTTTACTATGCGAAAGATGTTGTAACCGCGCCAGGTGCGGTAACAGCACAAGTTAACTATACATTGACTTATCCATAAGAAGTTAATTCTGTCAGAGGAAATTATTCCTCTGACAGATCAATAAAAAATTAAATTATTACAATTTTAAGTAGGATTAGGTCATTATGATAACTAGGCTGCCTATAATAAATAAATTAATTTTATTTATTTCATTATTCATTGTATCAACATCACTTTATGCCAGCGTTATTATCAATGGAACGAGGGTTATATATAATGAAAAAGCGAAAAGTAAAACAGTACAGTTGGTCAATGATAATAAATGGCCTGCTTTAGTACAAGTTTGGTTAGATACTGGAGATCCTAATGAGTTACCTGAAAATATTAAAACACCATTTTCAATTACTCCACCAATATTTAAAATGTCTCCAGGTGCAGGTCAAAATTTAAGATTAACTTATTTGGGAGGCGCATTACCTAAAGATAGAGAATCTATTTTTTACCTCAATGTGTTGGAAGTTCCTCCAGAAAATGAAGAGACAACTTCACTAAATAAAAACACAATGCAAATTGCAATTAGGTCTAGAATTAAATTATTTTATCGACCTACAGATGTTAAAGTACCAGCACAGATAAATGAAAAACTTTCTTTCTCATTAAAGAAAACATCAAAAGGTAATGAGTTATTGATAAAGAATAATTCTCCATGGTTTATTACATTCCAAACTGTCACTTTATCTGATGGGAATAGAAAGCTAAATTTAGAAGGTAATATGGTTGCGCCATTCTCTGATATTTATCTTAATCGTGGAAATGGTGTGGCAATACCCAATGAGTTTATGAATGCAAAAAAAATTAGCTACTCAGTCATTAATGATTATGGTGGCTTAGATTCCTACGAGTCTAATTTATAATAAATGGTATTGCTATGAAAATAAAATTAATTTTTATAATGGTATACTTATCCTTAGGGTATGGTAGGGTTGCATTAGCGGTAGAAGAAAACCAAAGTGAAAAGAAATATTCTTATAATGAAGGTTTCTTAATTGGTAATGCTAAAGATATATCAATAGATAAATTATCAGAAGACCAGATCACGCCTGGAGACTGGTTTGTTGATGTGTATTTAAATAACGAGTTTATTTATAATAAAGAAGTTAGATTTTATGAAAATAGCAAAGGACGAGTGGTTCCCTGTTTAACCAAAGAAGATATTGATAGCTTTAATATAAAACCTGAATATTTAGGTTTAATAACCACTGATGGTGCATGTGAAGATTTAAATGCGTTGTCAAAAGATGTCCAAGTTAATTTAAAGCAAGAAGTCCTACGCTTAGATATTTTAATTCCTCAAGTCATGGTGGAGCATTCTGCGCGCGGCTTTGTGCCTATCAGTGCTTTGAATGAAGGTATCCCTGCTTTCTTTATGAACTATAACCTGAATGGATATAGTAGTCGTAGTCATGGGGAAGATGAACATTCTGCTTATGGAAATATATCAGCAGGGCTTAATCTAGGTTTGTTTAGAATTCGCCATCAATCTAACTTGCAATACAATCAAGATGATAAATTTCAACACGAAAGCATTAGGACTTATGTTCAACGAGCAATCCCACAAATAGAAAGCGAATTAACTATTGGCCAATCATTTACAGATGGAAGCTTATTCGATAGCTTTTCATACACAGGCGCTGAATTAGCGACTGACAATCGAATGCGCCCACAGTCAATGCAAGGTTTTGCGCCAACCGTCAGAGGGGTGGCGAATAGTAACGCTAGAGTTAGAGTTATTCAAAATGGTTTTGTGATATACGAAACAAATGTTTCTCCGGGTGAATTTACGATCAATGATCTCTATGCAACGGGTTATGGCGGCGATTTAACGGTTGAAGTTACAGAGGCTAATGGCAGTGTTTCTACATTTATTGTTCCGTTCTCTACGGTACCTGGATTATTAAGACCTGGGCAAATCGACTACAGTATTGTGAGTGGTAAATTACGCGGCGATAATACTTCTTCTGATATTTTTGTTCAGTCTACCCTGAAATATGGTTTGAGTAATATTTTCACGCCATTTGCTGGAGTACAGTACAGCAATAAATACCAATCTGGATTATTGGGTTTTGCTGTTAATACTCAAATTGGTGCCTTTAGTTTTGATATGGCAAGCTCAAAAGCTGAATTAGATAATAATCATACCTATAATGGCGCACGTGCACGTATAACATGGAATAAAGACATTAATGCGACAGGCACAAATATCGCTTTAGCAGGTTATCGCTATGAGTCACAAAACTATTTAAGTTTATATGAAGCGAGTTCTTATCGTGATAGCTATTTATATAGCGGTGGCACGATTAATCCAAGGCGTTCTCAATATATATTAACGGTTAATCAGAATTTAGCTGATTATGGAACGATGTATATCAGCGGCTCTTTGCAAACTTGGCGTGATGATTTGCCTGATACTAAGCAATTGCAAGCCGGTTATATGAATAACTTTAAAGGTATTGGCTATAGCTTTACCTATATCAAAATGTACCGAAATAATGAAGAGGGTGGTGATAATAACTACATGTTTAACGTGTCAGTGCCATTCTCACTTTGGTATCCAGAACAGAATACGTTATTGAGTAGTTCAATCACTCGTTCAGACTCAGATAATCGTTGGGCAAATAACACCACGATTAGTAGTTCTTTTGGTGAAGATAATTCTATTTCGTGGAATGCTACAGCAAGCAATGTTGGTAACTCAAATAGTAGTTTTTCAGGCAATATTCAAAAGGATTTTTCTTCTGCATCGGTTAATGCCGGTTATTCTCAAGGACATGATTTTAAATCCCTCTCAATGGGCGCGAGTGGTGCACTCGTTGTATATGAGGGCGGGGTTATTCCGTCTCGTTATTTAAGTGATACTTTTGCTATTGTAGAAGCTGATGAAGCGGAAGGTGCGGCAGTATCTTCATGGAGTAATATTGTGATTAATGGTAATGGGCAAGCAGTAGTCCCTTCATTAGTCCCTTATCAATACAACACACTTTATCTTAATACTGAAAATATGAGTACGGATATTGATCTTGATAATAACTTAATCAAAGTTGCTCCTTATGCCGGATCTGCTGTTCTCGTGAAATTTGATACGAAGAAAGGTAATAACATTACTTATCGAATTACATTGCAAGATAAAAACGCAGTACCCTTTGGCGCTGATATTTATGATGAAAATAACAATAAAATTGGTTTAGTTGGACAAGGCGGTTTAGTTCATTTTAATTCTCAATCTGAACAAGGCACTGTTTTTGTTAAATGGGGTGAAGATAGTAATCAACGTTGTAAATTTGATTATCGTATCTCGGATAATAATTCTATTTCAGAATCCATTTGTTATTTCTATTGAGGTTAACATGAATATTAACCGTAAATATAAAGTTGCGTTGCTTTCAAGTTTAATGTCTACTCCTTTTGTTGCTAATGCAATTTGTACGATGGAGACTTATATTAGACCAAATCCTGCGATACATGTTGGAACATCAGATCCAGTTTCTATTTATGGTTTACAGTTTCAACCAGCAGGAACAACGTTAGCAACAAGTTATATATCAGCGGCACAAATGGCAGCAACGCATGGCTTGAGTCCTGAGCAAGTTCTATTTCGTTGTGCGGCCGCTGATGCGACTAGGATATTCGAAGGTTATTATATGTTTAGAGCATATTATTCGAATTTAACACCTGCGCAAAATATTAATGGTATTCCTTATTGGCCAATATCAGTTGTTTACGCCAATAATACTTATACTGCAACTTCAGGGGTCGATTATGAGTTTTTTTTAGGGAATGGAATTAGCGCGACGACGGCATTCCCTAACCAGCCTAATTGGTCAAAAAGAATCGGTTATGATGTTGACCCAGCAAACCCAAATTTTATTCTTGTTAAAGCAAAACATTTTTCGGGTGTGACCAACCATCAAATTCGTTCTAAAGTGCCCATCACTGCTAATGGATTTGATGCTACGATCCCAAATGAATCAAGAGCCTTTGTCTTTTTTAAAGGGCCAGGAATCAATGATACCATGGTATCGAATGGAGGGAATGGCGCTCCACATACGCCGGGATCATTTTTTAATATTGGACAAAATGCAGCCAGCACAACAGCGGTTAATTCGTGTACCGTAGAAAGAAATACGTCAAATGTGAATTTAGGGAGCCACGCTGGAAATTCGCTTCCTTCAACCCCTGTCAATTTCTCTGTGACAGTAAAATGTGATACCGGCGCTGCAAATATTCGATATGGTTTTGCTCCCGGTATGGAAAATATAAATCAAAATATTACCGATGTATTACTGCTTGATCCGAATATTGGTTCAACAGCGAAAGGTGTTGCTATTGAAATTTTAGATGCAAACACGAATAGAGTCCCTTTATTGAGTTTATCCGCAAATGGTGGGCAAATTTCAAATAATAATAATTGGAAGCCATTACCCATTCCTCCTTCGGGTACTTCAACATCGACTGTGGATGTCAATTTTTCAGCCCGTATTGTAAAACATGGTAGTGAAGAAATAACACCGGGTATTGTAAGAAGTAAAGCGACTTTTATGCTGAATCAAAATTAAAATTTTTCTTTTACTGATGAACACACTTTTATTTTGGCTTTATTTATGTATTTAAACTTATAGCATTAGGGAGGGATTGTGATGGGGCTTAAACGTATATTTTTATTAATAGGTATTACATTATTATTTTTTACGGGGCTGGCGAATGCCGCTTGTGTAAGAATGAATGGTGGTATCTCAGGTGGACCCATTATTCTTGGTTCTAAAGTGGATTTATATATTTATGGATTGGAATTTCAACCAGCAGGGACGCAACTTTATATTGAGTCATTTTCCAATGCCAATATGGCCTCTTTAATGGGAAAAACATTAGAAACCGTCGTGTTTCAATGTGATATAACGGATGCAGATAATATATTTGAAATGTATTACTTGCCTAGTGGAGCTATTGATAATGGCAACTATCTGTTTATCGCTAATGGTATTAAATATTGGGCCGTAAGGGCACCTGAATTAAGCTTTCAAATGTTTTTAGGAATGAATAAATCGGTTGATAATCAGTATGATAATAGAGTAAGTAGACGAAAAATAGGCTATGAAGTCGATCCTGTCAATAGCAATAAAATAAATATCAAAATGAAACATTTTTCAGGCGTGACCTTGGAACAAGCCCGTTCGACTGCTGCTGCCAACTCGAACTCATATACATCAATTGCAGGATTTGATCGCGGCGCAATAGGCTTTTCTGGGCCGGGTATCAATGCCGCTCAAGGGAATGCTGGGTTTCCTAGCGCTGGGAGTTATTTACCTATTCGTATGAGGCCTGTTGGGGCTCGAGTCGTATCAACATGTGGTTTGAGTGCCGTACAATCGACGGTGAATTTAGGAAGGCATTCTGCTGCTGATATTCCTTCTATTCCTGTGCCATTTTCATTTACATTAAAATGCCAAAGAGGCGCAAGAATTAGCTATGGATTTGCACCTGGGGAAGAAAATAGAGTAAAGAATGAAACGAACTATTTGTTATTAGATCCTAATTTAGGTTCAACAGCAACTGGCATAGCCATTGAAATCTTAACGTCTTCAGGGGTTCGTAATAATTTACTAAATTTAGGTGTTGTAGGAGGGCAAATTCCGGCGACTAATAATTGGACTCGCGTGCCAATTCCAACGACAGGGGCTGCAACGCATGAAGTTCAACTGAATTTTTTAGCTCGCTTTGTTCCCTACGGTGGTGTTCCAATTACACCCGGTAGAGCGAATAGCAAAATGACGATAATGTTAAATACCAATTAGTTAAGATGATGAATTATAACGATAAAATAATGTCGTCAATAGAGTTGAAAGAGTTAGCCAACTATCGCTAACTCTTTCAAAAAAATACTACGTTAATCATAAGTAATATTGAGGGTCGGTTTATTGTTAAATTGGTTATATTCCACTTTGACATAATCAGAGCTAAGTTGCTTGGCGTTCTTGAGTGAACTAGTTTTAGTCAAGTTTTTACCATTGCGATAACATTCTAGGTTAATTTGCTCACTATTTGACACGGTGACTTCACAGAGCGGTTCATAGACATAACCCACAAAGGTAATCGTGCCTCCACCTATTTTGTTTGTTGCGGCATGAGAGAAAGTGAAACTAGAAATGAGTACAGCAGTAACAGTAACAATTAAAGATAAACGTTTCATTAGCATCTACCCCCTAGTTGGAACTAGCGCTACTTTAATAACACGGATAGCGCGTTACGAATTCTCATCTCTAAGTTTAGTTCAGTTACGAGTAAAAAATATGACATGTACTAAAGAAACATCGATTTTCTTTAGCATATTTTGTTTTTGAGTGATTTCTAACCGAGATAGGCAGGCGGGAGTGATATATAAAAATTCGTAAAATGAATCTTAATTGGATTTTTAATCTGTATGTATCCCGTATTTAGTGGGTTTGACGAGGCTTGGTGGGCGGTTTTTGCTTTTATATTTGGGCGTAAATATTCAGTGATAAAAGTTATTGATGACAACATTTTGAGTATTAAATAGAAACCGCCCAAATTTTATCATTTTTGAATCCCTTGGTGTTGGTTGGCATTGCAAAGTTGTAGCGATTTAATGTAGAAGGTGATTAGCCCCTATTTATAACAAATAGGGGCATTTTTTATTATCGTTTTATAATGAATTACTTGAAGATTTTGAAGCGTTCTTCATCATCCATAAAGTCTTTATCACCTGCTGGGGCATTGATTGAACCAAATACCATTTGAGCACGTAATACCCAGCTATCCGGTGTTCCCCATTCTTTTTGAACTTGGTTATCAATTAATGGGTTATAGTGCTGTAGTGATGCACCGACATTTTCTTGTGCTAATGCCGTCCAGACCGCAAATTGCGCAATACCACTTGCTTGTTCAGACCAAATAGGGAAGTTGTCAGCGTAGAGTGGGAACTGCTCTTGCAGGCTTTTAACGACATCCATATCTTCAAAGAATAAAATAGAGCCAGCACCCGCAGCGAAACTGTCTATTTTTTGTTCTGTTGCCGCGAAAGCTTTTTCAGGAACAATTGTACGCAAGATTTCTTTGGTGAGATTCCACAATTTTTTATGCTCTGCACCAAATAAAATGACGACACGTGATGTTTGAGAGTTAAAAGAAGAAGGTGAATGTTTCACTGCTTCTTTAATTAATTTTGTAACGTGTTCCTCAGAAACAGGTAATGCATCGCCGAGGTTGTAAATAGTACGGCGGTTTTTAATCATTTCGATAAATGCATTTGACATTTGAGTCTCCTAGCTATTTGTTAGCGCACGGCATTATATTAAACGTTTCAGAAGCCGTTATTCGTTAGTTGAGTATTACTATAGCGTTGTGGCGAAAAAATCATAGAAAAAAAAATTAACGATAAGGTTCAAATTTTTCGCTCTAGTGTATGCTGGATTAATGATGTTTTAAATCAATATGATATGTTTTGTTGCTTTGGTTTGAAACCCTATTTTGGAGAGTGCTTTGAATGTTCGGTGAGTGAAATTGAAAGAGGTTTATGCCGTCAGGAATAGGTATAACCATATGTAATCTATCGTTATACCTGACATTTTTTATTTGAGAGTAGATAAAGGCTGAACAATTTGTATTTTTGTGCCACCAAAATTGTCCTGAATATAATTTTTAACCGCGTCGGTATGATAAAGTTCAGCTAGTTTATTAAAGGCTGGGTTATCTTTATTTTCTGTTTTAACGACGAGTACATTGATCATATTGTTAATACTACCATCATTTTGTTCTCTAAATAATGAATCTTTAAGTGCATTTAAGCCACCTTCTTGTGCAGCGGTATTTCCAATAACAGCAATATCGACATCAGGTAATGCTCGTGGACCATGAGCATACTTAATTTGTTTAAATTCGAGTTGTTTAGGATTTTCAACAATATCATTAACTGACCCTGTGGCTTGGTTAAAGTCTGGTTTTAATGTAATAAGTTGAGATTTTTGCAACAATAATAATGCTCTAGCATGATTTGCAGTATCATTGGGAATTGCAACTAATGCTTTATTAGGTATCTCTTCTAGCGTTTTATATTTCGAGGAATAAATGGCCATAGGTTCAAAGTAAGTAGTTGTAATCGCCGCGAGTTGATGGTGGTGATTTTGATTGAAATCTTTTAAAAATCCCCAAGATTGAAAGGCATTAACATCAACATCGCCATCAATAGTCGCTATATTCAGTGTGACACCATCATCTATAATCTTAACATCGATATCTAATCCCGCATCTTTAGCTGCCTGAGATTGAGCGATAAATCGCCAAATATCAGCATCGCTTCCATGGCTACCAATAATGATTTTTTGCTTCTCTTGTGAATTCGTTTTATCAGTTTCTGTCGTTTTATTTTCATCTGAACAAGCACTCATGATGGCAACAGAAAATGTTAACAACAATACAGCGAGCTTTTTCATTTTTTTACCCTATTCGTTATTTATTTCTTTATCTAATCAGAATAAATAAGTGTTTTTGAAATAACATTTTATAAAAATAAACAACTTTTAGTTATATGAAATTAATTAAGATAGGTTATATCGATATGTTTTTAAGTTATTTTTAGCCTTTTTTATATATGGTATTTATTTATATCAGTGTGGATGAAAAAACCACTATTATGATAATTAAATATTAATAGGAATTATTATGTCATCATATCAATTACCCATTATCGATCTTCGTGAGTTAGATAATCCGGAAACACAAAAACATTTTTATCAAAAGCTACGTTTTATCGCTCGTGAAATAGGCTTTTTTTATCTTGTTGGTCACGCTATTCCAGTCGAACAACGAGAGGATTTGCTTGTTAATATGAAACGGTTTTTTGCCTTACCGAAAACAGAAAAAGACAAGATAAACATGAGCCACTCAAGGCATTTTCGTGGTTATACGGCCTCAACGCAGGAGAATACCCGAAACCAGCCTGATTATCGGGAACAAATTGATATTGGGGAAGAACTGCCAGCATTAGCACTCACAGAGCAGGACCCTATTTGGTGGAATTTACAAGGCCCTAACCAATGGCCTGAAACACTACCTGAATTGAAAACAGCGGCGTTAGCGTGGCAATCAGCCATGAGAGACATTGCTGTGAAATTAATCAGAGCGTTTCTTGTGGCATTGGAATTACCTGAGAATAGTTTTGATCAGATTATTGCCGAGCCTGCTCAACATTTATTAAAGTTGATTCATTATCCGGCACGGGATGACCAAAATGAAGGTGGGCAAGGAGTTGGAGCGCATAAGGATGCGGGAATACTCACATTATTATGGCAAGATAATATTGGGGGATTACAAGTCGAAACAGATAATGGTTGGGTCGATGTTGCTCCGTTAGAAAATGCTTTCGTTGTCAACATTGGAGAAGTGTTTGAATTGGCAACCAACGGTTATTTACGCGCAAACGTACATCAAGTTGTTAGGCAAAAGAATAGTGTTTCACGTTATTCGATTGCTTATTTCATCACGCCAAGTGTTTTTGCCGATGAAGTACCATTATTGCCATTACCCCATTATCTTGCTCAACAAGCATTGGGGCCAGAGAGTGATCCCTTGAATCCAATGTTTACCAATCTAGGAAAAAATGCAATTAAAGGGCGATTACGCTCACATTTATCGGTCACACGTCAGTTTTATCCGGAAGAATACGAGCAAATTGTTAAAAATAGCAATATCTTATGATGTACTCAGTATAAAGCTGTAGATTGATCTTATTGGAGTACAACGATGTCAAGTCGCTATTATAAAAAAGAATTAAATGGACACACACTGTCACCAGAAACATTGATGATGAGTTATGGATATGATCCTGAACTATCCGAAGGGGCCATTAAACCTCCTGTTTTTCTAACCTCAACTTTTGTATTTAAAACAGCTCAGGAAGGAAAAGACTTTTTCAATATGGTTAGTGGGCGCACACCTACACCCGATAACCAAAAACAGGGGCTAGTCTATTCACGCTTCAATCATCCTAATAGTGAGATTGTTGAAGATAGGCTTGCCTTATATGAAGGTGCTGAAAGCGCTGCGCTCTTTTCGTCAGGCATGTCTGCAATTACAACGTGTTTACTGGCATTTCTCAAACCAGGCGATGTGTTATTACATTCTCAGCCCCTGTATGGTGGCACAGAAACCTTATTTTTGAATACGCTAGCTCGATTTGGGATAACGCCAGTGGCATTCCAAAATGGGTGCGATGCGGAGTCTATTCGAGAGGTGATTAACGGTATCGATCCTGAAAAAAGGATTGCGGCGATTTATATCGAAACGCCGTCTAATCCATTAAATACGTTAGTTGGTATTCACTTACTTAGTGAGATAGCGCAAGAAATTGCTCAAACACGACAAAGTGAAAAACCGCTACTGATCTGTGATAACACGTTATTGGGACCTATATTTCAGAAGCCTTTAGCGCTGGGTGCCGATTTAAGTGTGTATTCACTCACTAAATATGTCGGCGGGCATTCGGATTTGGTTGCGGGGGGCGTCGTTGGACGCCGTGAATTACTTGATAAAGTGCGAGCACAACGCAATGCAATTGGCACTCAACTTGACCCTCATTCAAGTTGGATGATAGGACGTTCATTAGAAACGTTGCAATTAAGAATGGAAAAAGCCAATGACAATGCTCAGCAACTTGCTACTTTTTTACACCAGCATCCAAAAGTAAAAAAGGTGCATTACCCTGCGTTTCTGGCCGAGGAAAGTGCGGAGTATCAAGTTTACTCGGCGCAATGTTCGGGAGCCGGTTCAACGTTTTCTATCAATGTTGGGGATAATGAGGAAGATGCGTTTAACTTTCTGAACCACCTTGCGTTATTTAAATTAGCGGTGAGTTTAGGTGGCACGGAGTCGTTAGCATGCCATCCTGCTTCAACGACACATTCAGGTATTGCGGAATCTGTTCGTCGCTCCATTGGTATTGAGAGTAATTTAGTACGCTTATCTGTCGGTATTGAAAATGTGAATGACTTAAAAGAAGCATTATCACAGGCATTAGAGGCGATTTAAACGTAACGGCAGCAGAGGCTATTGGCCTCTGCTGAGATAGTGATGTTGCGCACTACAGCTGTGCGATCAGTTAACTCTAAATTGACTCGGTAATTCACTAAAGCCAAACCCATTGGTTTTCTTCACGGTGATTTGAACTGGGATCCGCTCTTTCATCGCTTCGACATGGCTGATCACCCCAATCGTTTTTCCAGAGGCATTGAGACTTTCTAATGCATCTAACGCAATATCCAACGTTTCTGGATCGAGAGTACCAAAGCCTTCATCCAGAAATAGCGATTCGAGTTGTGTTTTGCTACTCACCATATCAGAGAGCGCGAGTGCGAGCGCTAGGCTGACAAGGAAGCTTTCCCCACCTGAAAGCGTTTTAATATCTCTCACAGTATCAGCTTGCCAACCATCAATGACTTGTAACTCAAGATCAGCATTATGATTGCGCTTTAGCAAATAGCGGCCATGCAGTTTATCGAGTCGTAAATTAGCCAGTGAAATGAGACAGTCGAAGGTGAGCCCTTGAGCGTAACGACGGAACTTATCACCGTCAGCGGAACCAATAAGTTCGGTTAGATAGCCCCAATCATCGTAGCGAGATTGGCTGTCTGCAATTTCTTGCAGCAAACCTCGTTGTTGATGACGTTGTTGTCTATCAGCCTCAAGCTGACTGAAAATTTGCCCTTGTTGTTTATTGAGGTTTTTGATCTCTTCATCAAGTTTGGCTATCTCTTGTTGCCATTTTTCTGGGCTGGCCTCGGTAAATGTTTCAGGTTTCTGATTTAAATGTTCTGATAACGTTAGTTCACCTTCTGTATAGCGTGTTTGCGCCTGTAGTCGTGACTGCTCTAGCTTCTGTTGTAACTGTTCAAGTTGAAGTTTTTCATCAGAAGATAATAAGGCGCCTAAGAATTCTTGTTGTGTCGCGAATGGACTCATGGAGAGCACAGTATCGAAAGCCTGTTGAGCGTTGGCTAATAGAGGCTGATTTTTAGTGATTGCGCCTTCAATTTCAGTTTGGCTACCTTTGAGCGATGCAATCGCTTTTTCACAGTGGCTGATTTGCTCTGTGAGCTGTTGCTTATGTTGAGTCAGTTTGTCTTGCTGTGCCTGAAGTTGGGCGACAAACGTTGTAATGGGCTGCCCATCTAATAATTGTTGGCGCATAGCTTGCTTTTGTTGTAGCGTTAATTTTAATTGTTGTAGCTGCTGGCAGGTGCTCTCTAGTCGTTTATTTAAGTCAGCCTGCTGTGCCATTTGCGCTTGTAAGGTTGCTGCATTGACGGCAATTTTCTTTGCTATCTCTTGAGCTGCTTGCCTTTGTTGTTCATACCGTTGGCCTCGCTGTTCTAATACAGCAAAACGGTTATCAAAACTTTCGTTGATGGGCAGATCAAAGTCAGCCAGTGCAATGTGTAATTGCTGCTTTTGCTCATGTTGACGTTGCTGCTGTATGTTCAGCTCGGTTTGTGTTTCATTGATAAGTTGATGTAAGTGCTTAATACGTTCGATAACCAAGGCAAGTGCCGATTGCTGTTGTTTATTTAAAGACTGTTTTTCATGTAATTGATATTTTAGTTGTTGATATTTGCGTTCAAGGACAGCGAAATCCTGCAACAATTGTTGTTGTATGGCGAGTTGTTGCTGAAGCTCAGCAATGAATTGTTCAACAACAACATCTGTCATCTCTAATTGAGGCGCTAAGGCTTGTTGGCAAGCGGTTACCCATTGCTGGTGTAAGTTGCCTTCTTGGGCAATTAATTGTTGTTGTGATCTTTGGTTCTCAGCTTGACGCTGGATTTCTTGTTGTTTCAGTGAATGCTGGGCCATCTGCGTTTGCTTTAACTCTTCCAATTGCTTGGTTAGCTCAGCTAATCGCTGTTCCGTTTGCGTCGGCGCAATGGCTTGATACTGTTCAATGGAAGGATGCTCAGTCGACCCGCACAAAGGACAAGGCTCGCCCGAGAGTAATTGCTGCCGTTCCTTTTCCAAACTGACGATTTTTTGTTCTAAGCGTAACCGTGCAGTCAAGTCTGCTAAATGTGGCTGAAGATGATTAATTTGTGTTTCAGTGAGTTGAATTTGTTGTTCAGCTTGAGAGATAGACTGAGTAATTTCATCTTGTTGGCTTTGTTTTTGCTTTAATTGTTTCTGTTGTTCCTGCCATTGCGATAATAATAAAGGCAATAGTTGGGCATGTTGCAATCTTGTTCGCAGCTGTTCTATTGCGTGATTAAGCTGCTCAACGTCGTGTTTGTTCTGCCACGCTAAATAGTGTACTTCAACTGCTTGATAGGTCATCGTCTCTTGTTCGAGCTGTTGTTGAGTTTGCGTATTTTGCTCAACTTGCTGCTGTTGCTCGGCGGACAAGGTTAACTGCTCTTGCGTTAAAGCTTGATGTTTTTGTTTTAATGCCAGTACGCGTTGATTTAACTCATCAATAGAGTGGCCTTGTTGGCGCCATAATCCAATTTGTTGCAGAATGCGGGCATCTTGTGCATTTTGTTCTAGGTAATGCTGAATGTGTTGTTGTTCTGTATTTGCCAGTTTAGCCTGCTGTTGGGCATCGGAAATTAAGGCCTGTTTTGAACGATATTCAGCTTGATCTTGTGCTTGTTGCTCTGAAACTTCCCTAATCTGCTGATGTAAATGAGCGATCTCATTGTCCAGAGGGCGAACTTGACTATCGATCAACAAGGTTTGTTGCTGCACGTAAGCTTGATGTTGCTTGTCTTTATCTTGTGCCTGCGTGAGCTGCATTTGCAACGGGGTGAGTTGTTGGTGTTGATGTTCGATATGCTGTAAAAGCTGGCGCTGTTTTTCAGTGAGTTCATTCAGGGATTGTTGTTGGCGCTCTAAATCTAGCCATAGCGGTCGCATACTCTCTGCTGGTAAGTTGTTTGCCAGTTTTTTTAGTTTAGGCTGTGCATCGTTGTAGGCTTGTTCTGCCTGTTGTTTTTCATATTGTAATTGGCTCAAACGCGCCGCCAATTGTTGCCGACGTTGCTGCCAATATAAGGCCTGTTGATATTGGGCGCGTGTATCATTTAGCTGGCTTTCTTGGCTAGCCAAATGCGTTTGCTGGGCGACGAATGCTTGATGTTCACTCTCGGTAAGTAAATGAATGCTTTGTGCGCGAGTTTTTAACAGCTCTAAATCATGTTTAACTTGCTTATGCTGACGGTAGATATAGCTGGACACTTGGCTATAAATCTCGGTTCCTGTGATCTCTTCTAATAAGTCAGCGCGTTCTTTTTCGCTAGCATTTAAGAAGGCGGCAAAATCACCCTGTGATAATAAGATCGATTTGGTAAAACGTTCAAAATCGAGTCCTGTCACCTGAATGATTTTTTCTCTTACCTCACTGATTTTCTCAGCAATAATTTTACCGTCATCGCTAGTTGCTAACTCCGCTTTTGGAGATTGCAGCTTACCTTCAGGTTTATTACCCGCTCGGCGTTGACTCCAAAATGCGCGATAAGCAATACCTTTTACTTCAAATTCAACCTCAGCCAAGCAGTCACCAGTATGACGTGTCATGAGTTCGTTTTGGCTGGCAGATAAAGTGCTCAAGCGAGGCGTTTGATGGTAGAGCGCCAAACAAATAGCATCCAGCAATGTTGTTTTGCCTGCTCCTGTTGGGCCAGTAATCGCAAACAGTCCCTGACTAGCAAACGGTTCTTGGGTAAAGTCTATTTTCCATTCGCCTTTAAGGGAGTTAATATTTTTTAAACGTAAGCTCAAGATTTTCATGCGTCTCCCTCTAATTCAGCGCGTAGTGCTTCGCAGGATTGCCTAAAGAGTAATAATAGGCGTTGTTCCTTCTCTTTATCGTCCAACGCTTCCTCTGCTAAACGACGTAAAAAAACCTCTTCTACAGTGAGCTCATTTAAGGTTTCATTGGCTATCGTCACAGACTGACCTTGTTGTTTACGCGCACGGCGTAATAAAACCACCTCAACAGGCAAATCCTTGACTAAGACCTCTATACGTTGTTGGATATCCGCAAGATAGTCTTGCGATGCGACTTCAATATCTAACCAAATAGGTGGGGTGTCAGGCGTATGTTTTAATGTCTTTAATTGCTTTTCAATGTCAGCAAGTGAGCCTTTTAATGTTTGTAGTGGCTGAAATAGAGGAATAGGGAGCTGACAAATTTGTGAGATTTGATGGCCGTCAAACTCCACCATACAGACACTTTTTTGTTGCTGAGCCTCATCAAAACTTAGAGCAATAGGAGAGCCAGAGTAACGGATATGTTGCTGTCCCCCAATCGTTTGTGGGCGGTGAATATGCCCTAATGCGATGTAATCAGCAGGAGGAAATGCGCCGGAAGGGAATGCATCCAAGCTACCAATATAGATATCGCGCACAGAATCGGACACTTCGGCGCCGACAACCGTTAGGTGGCCAGTGGCAATAATAGGGATATCTAATCCGAGTGATGCCCGTTGTTGTACTGCTAGTTGATAGCTATTTTGGTAATACTCGCTAATCGCGGTCTGTAGTGATAGCTGTTTTTCTTCGCTGCTTTGTCCTGCCACGCTCAATTGAATATCTCTTGGTCGTAGAAAAGGAATGGCACAAAGTAGTGCCCCAGGTTGGCCTTGTGCATTTTTTAAGGTGATCACCTGTGGATGGCTGCCAGAGGTGACAACCTGGGTATTTAAATACGCAAGCAACGAGCTGGTTTCGTTTAAGACCGAAACGGAATCATGATTACCACTCAGTATGACTAGCTGGCAGCCAGTTTGTTGGAGTGACACAACGAATTGGTTGTAAAGTTCTCTCGCATAGCTAGGCGGGGAGCCTGTGTCAAAAATATCTCCGGCAACGATCACGGCATTCACTTGGTATTGTTTAACTTGCTCAATCAGCCAAGTTAAAAAGTGTTGATGCTCAACAGCTCGGTTTTTGGTGAAAAAATATTGGCCAAGGTGCCAGTCGGAGGTATGAATGATACGCATAAGGGCTGATTCCTGCTGCTTGATAGAGTTGCGATGATGAGTATACCTTATTAGAGGTCGTTAATGGCAATATCAGAACAAATAGCGAATTGAGTGGGAAGAGATGTTAGGCATATTGCCCAGTAGATGATGATGCCGTATGAAGATAAATCCATTCACGGCATTATGTATGACAAGTTTATTTCACTAAAATGACAATTTACCACTAATATAGAAAAGAGTCGTGTCATTGGATGACAGGATTCATAATTCTGTCATAAAAGTGACGCATAATGGTTTCACTTTTAATAATCTCTTCTTATTTACAGGATTAATCATGGCAAGACGCATTCTAGTTGTTGAAGATGAAGCGCCCATCCGAGAAATGGTTTGTTTTGTACTGGAGCAGAATGGTTTTCAGTCTATTGAAGCTGATGATTATGATTCCGCGATTGCGCAGTTGGTTGACCCATTACCTGACCTAGTTCTATTGGATTGGATGATCCCAGGCGGATCCGGTATTCAAGTGATTAAGCACATGAAACGTGACAGTGATACTCGCGATGTTCCTGTGATGATGCTAACAGCAAGGGGAGAAGAAGAAGATCGCGTAAAGGGATTGGAAGTTGGTGCAGATGACTATCTAATCAAGCCTTTTTCGCCTAAAGAGTTAGTCGCGCGAGTAAAAGCCATTTTACGCCGTATTTCGCCAATGGCGACTGAAGATATTATTGAAATGAATGGGTTAACACTCGACCCAACGTCTCACCGCGTTAGCAGTAACGATGTGCCTATTGATATGGGGCCAACGGAATATAAATTATTGCATTTCTTTATGACTCACCCCGAACGCGTATATAGCCGTGAACAGTTACTCAATTATGTGTGGGGGGCGAATGTGTATGTTGAAGATAGAACGGTTGATGTTCATATTCGTCGTCTCAGAAAAGCATTAGAGACGGAAGGGCATGATAAAATGGTTCAAACGGTTCGTGGCACTGGCTATCGCTTTTCAGTGCGCTACTGAGAAATAACAGGAGATTCCAGTTTGCTTGAACGCTTATCATGGAAGCAGCTAGTTTGGGGGCTGTTTTTATTTATCTTACCAGCCTTAATATTGTCTATTTTCATCGGCCATCTAGCATGGCTTTTAGTGATTTCATTGGCGGCGGCCTTAATTTGGCATAGCTATAACCTGATGAAGCTTTCATATTGGTTATGGCTTGATCGCAGTATGCTTCCACCTGATGGCAAAGGGGGGTGGGAACCCATATTTTATGGCATCTACCAACTTCAACAACGAAACCGTAAACGCCGTCGTGAATTAGGCCAATTGATTAAACGCTTTCGCAGTGGGGCAGAGTCTTTACCGGATGCGGTTGTGATGATGACTCTTGAAGGTAACATTTTTTGGTGTAATCGGCATGCCCAGCACCTATTAGGTTTTCGTTGGCCGGAAGATAGCGGGCAACCTATTTTTAATTTATTGCGCTATCCTGACTTTAGTCGGTATTTCACGTTACAAAATTATGAGCAAGCGTTAACGATAGAGTTAAACAGTGGCGCTATTGTCGAATTTCGTATCTTGCCTTATAGCGAAGACCAGCTCCTAATGGTGGCTCGTGATGTCACTGAAAAGCGTCGCTTAGAAAAATCGCGTAGAGATTTCTTTGCGAACGTTAGTCATGAGCTACGGACACCGTTGACAGTCATTCAAGGTTATCTTGAAGTATTGGAAGACCAAGAAAATACTTCTCCGGCAAATAAAAAAGCCTTGATGGTGATGCAAGAGCAAGCACATCGGATGGATAATTTAGTGAAACAATTACTGCAATTATCTCGTATTGAAGTCGCGCCTCATATCAATTTAGATGAACAAGTGAATATTCCGGTCATTTTAAAAATGATAGAGCAGGAGGCAATAAGTTTAAGCCAAGGCCGACAGCAATTGGTATTTTCAGTGGATGAAAAGTTACGTGTTTATGGTAATGAAGAGCAATTACGTAGTGCGGTAGCGAACCTTGTCTATAATGCCATTATGCACACACCGGAAGGGACGACAATTCGTGTAGGTTGGCAAAAAACACATAATGGCGCGCGCTTTAGTGTGACAGATAATGGTGCAGGGATCCCCGCAGAGCATATTCCTCGCTTAACGGAACGTTTTTATCGTGTTGATAAAGCGAGGTCTCGCCAAACTGGTGGGGGGACGGGATTAGGTCTTGCTATCGTTAAGCATGCTTTGCAGCATCATAACAGCCAGTTAGTGATAACCAGTCAGTTAGGCAAGGGGAGTGAATTCTCATTTACCTTACCGCCAGTGTTAATTGTCGTAGATAAAAAGGCGAATAAAACAGCATAAAGAGGTCATGATTACCCGACTAAAAGCGGCATACAGCCGCTTGAGGTTGTTGACAAAGTGGGATAAAAACGTAGTTTTTCCCGCTTTGTGTTATCAGCCGAAAATCAATAAATTGATTTCCTCGTTTATTTTCAAAACCTACTCGACTTGTCGCCAAACATCATAGGTTTGTCAGCCGTCTGAAGCGGCATACAGCCGCTTTTACTGTTCTTGTACTCTAGAAAGCCAGTCTTTATATATTAGGCGTTCTTTCGGTATATGAGGCAATGTTTCTATATTCCATTGATTTATATTAAAAACATACTCAATTACTACAGAAATGCCTATTTTTATCTAGCAATCTCGAATTAGATATCATTAAACTCGAAGGAGAGTTGAGTGTTTATTGGTTGTTTTTTATTCAAATCATATAGCGCATATTGTTACTTTACTGACAGTAATCACTAGTTATAAAAAATACTTTAGAGTTTTATTCTTGTTTTTCGCTTTGCTCTTGCCTTTTTTCCCTATAAAAGTTTTACTTGTAGCCAGTTATTGGCGATTTTTTCTGTTTTTTGATTTTTAATCTTGCCTGATGTGATAAAACATACAGATTGTATTGTTTATCATCTTGTTAATTAGAATTCTATACCGCCACTTATAATTCAAAGAGTTACTTATTAGTGACTCTATATTTATTAACATTGTTACATAGATTCAACATAAAATATGGCTCATCGTTTAACATCCAGAGATATTCTTGCTTTAGGTTTTATGACCTTTGCGCTTTTTGTGGGGGCTGGAAATATCATATTTCCGCCTATGGTTGGTTTACAAGCAGGTGAACAAGTTTGGACGGCTGCATTAGGGTTCCTTGTTACAGGTGTCGGTCTCCCCGTTTTAACGGTCGTGGCATTAGCCAAAGTTGGAGGGGGCATTGAGGCACTGAGTACTCCAGTAGGAAAAACAGCAGGCTTATTGCTAGCGGTTGTCGCTTACCTCTCTGTGGGACCTTTATTTGCCACGCCACGTACTGCTACAGTGTCTTATAAAGTGGGTATTGCACCATTATTGGGTGGTGAATCTGACATCTCATTATTGATTTACAGCGCAATTTACTTTGTTTTGGTTATTGGTATTTCACTGTATCCAGGCAAGTTATTAGATAGTGTTGGGCATATATTGGCACCGGTCAAAATGCTTGCTTTGGCCATTTTAGGGGTTGCGGCAGTATTGTGGCCAGCGGGTCAACCAATACCATCAACGGATGAATATCGAGAGATGGCATTTTCGAATGGTTTCATTAACGGTTATCTAACGATGGACACATTGGGTGCAATGGTGTTCGGTATCGTTATCGTTAATGCAGCCCGTTCACGCGGTATTGAGAATTCGTCGTTGTTGACGCGCTATACCATGTGGGCAGGTTTGATTGCGGGTCTATTGTTGACACTGGTTTATCTATCCCTATTTAAATTGGGCGAAAATAGCGCTTCTATTATCCCAAACCCACAGGATGGTGCGGATATTTTGCATGCCTATGTTCAGTATACATTTGGTAATTACGGTAGCTTTTTCCTTGCGGTACTGATTTTTGTTGCCTGTATGGTGACTGCTGTTGGGCTGACTTGTGCTTGCGCAGAGTTCTTTAGTCGATATGTCCCCATTTCTTATCGCACATTAGTACTCATACTGGGGGTGTTTTCCATGGTGGTCTCTAACCTTGGTTTGAGTAAATTGATTGCCTTTTCAGTGCCTGTGCTTGTCGCGATTTATCCTCCATGTATTGTTTTGATCTTACTCAGCTTCACATTGAAATGGTGGCGTAATCCAAGTGTGGTCATTGCTCCTACGATGTTAACCAGTTTTATTGTTGGGTTAGTGGGGGCTGCCAAAGCTTCTGAGCATTTGAAAACCTATATTCCTGATTGGATGACGGCTATCCCACTATATCAGCAAGATTTAGCGTGGCTGTTGCCCTCTGTGATTGTGTTAGCTGTCGCGGCAGTGTGTGACCGAATGATTGAGCCAAGTAAGGCGCATAAACCTGTTTAATGACGAAAGGATTCACAGTAAAAAGGAGCCATTAGGCTCCTTTTTACTGTTAAATATAAGCTATCGGTAAAATTGACTTACACGTCAGTTATTTCATCATATTCCCCATGAATACCGTATGTTGAGAACTGAAGCTGTGTTGGTTGAGGAATATTCGCTGTTGATTTTGTTGAGGCGCAAGGCGCTAGATGATTGAGCTGTTCTTGGGTGACCTCTGAAGCGTACTGCTTAATTTTATGAAGATTGAACACCTTACCGTTTTCAAATTCTGTCATCACATGGTTGATAATGTTATTGCCAAGGGTTGTGATGATGGTATTGATCTCTTTTGTCATATTTTGTGCATTTTCACGCTTTTGGCTTTCTGTGAGCCCTTGTGTATTAAAATCGATGGTTTTAATCGCCTTATTATATGAATTCATTGCGACATGATATGCGGTGTAGGGAGAACTATCTTTTAAATTAATATGTTCATCGGTTAATTCAAATTTGGTTATCACCGCATCTAACACTTTACTTTTTATTTGTTCGATTTCTACGGGTGTCAGCGTAATGGCCGTAGATTGGTGATTGGCTCTCCATTCTTCAATCGTAGCACACACTGCTGTATTGATAGTCCTAGCTATAGCGAGTGATCTTTCCAGCTGAGCATGTTGCTGACGTCCTTCTTCCATCAGGATTTGAACGATTTGGTTGTTTGATTGATATCGCGAATGAATTTTTCCTTCTTGATGACTCTTCGGTTGTTTTAAGTGTGAGAGTATATCCATCATTCTAAGGGTTCTTTGCGGGTGTTTAAGTCTATCTAATTTATTGACACTTTTAAGTTGTGCCTTAAGTTCACGTCTAACACCTTTTATTAATTCGGAATTGCTATGCTGTTGATAATCAGTCAGTAATTTTTCTTTATTAAAATGAATAAAACGGCCATTTAATGGGAATGTATAAGATTCATTTGTATTGCTGATACTGTCAACGTGGTTGGGCTGTAATCTCTGAGGGGATGAGTCTGCTGAACTTTTCGTTGAGCGAGTATTATGATTAGTGAAAACAAGGGCGGAAGGAGCCTCGTTTTTTGGAAATGTGTTGATCATAATAATTCCTTTGTTAATTGTATATTATGGAATTATATGAAACGCTGAATAAGCGTCTTTCAAAAAAAGAGACACGTTCCTCTTGGAAGATGAATCAATAACCGCAAAGGGATGTTCTGATCTCTAATATTAAAAAGCGGGATGGCTCCCGCTTGAGGTTGTTGACAAAGTGGGATAAAAGCGTGGTTTTTCCCCACTTTGTGTTATCAGCCGAAAATCAATAAATTGATTTTCCTCGTTTATTTTCAATAACCTATTCGACTTGCTGCCAAACATAATAGGTTTGGCAGCAGTCTAAAGCGGGATGGCTCCCGCTTTTTTGGAGAAGATTAATTCACGCCAACAGCACTTCCTGCTGGACGGCGAACATCGTTGGAACCGTAAATATAGCCTTGGCGAACTTTACCTGAGACGGCTGCGTCATTACCTGAGGAGTCTGTTTTAGCGCCTTTCGCATCCGGCACAGGCACCATAATTAGCTCAGCAGCTCCCCATGGCGTTTGTTCAACCATTTTATAGCCCATTTTATCGAGTAAGGCTAAGCTATCTTTAGATACTCCTCGTTCTTCATAGTAAACCTCGTCTGGTAACCATTGATGATGAATACGTGGTGCATTAACGGCTTCTTGAGGAGGCATGCCATGGTCGATAATGTTCAATGCAGTTTGTAATGTGATGGATATGATCCGTGAGCCGCCAGGAGAGCCTAGCACAAGGTATACATTGCTATCTTTTGTCACGATGGTTGGGCTCATTGATGACAATGGTCGTTTACCCGGAGCAATCGAATTTCTTTCCCCTTGGACTAATCCATACAGATTTTTTTCACCAACTTTAGTCGTGAAATCATCCATTTCATCATTTAAGAAAAAGCCCGTACCCGGTGGGATGACTACAGAACCGAAGCGACCATTAATGGTATAAGTCGTGGATACCGCATTGCCTTTATCATCGACCACAGAGTAGTGAGTGGTTTCAGGTTTTTCGTGAGGCCCGACACCCGGCTGCACTTGTGTTGATGGTGTCGCTTGACCTGGTTTGATCTCTTTGCGTAGCTCGTCAGCGTAGGCTTTACTTAACAATTTATCCGTTGGATTCTTAACGAAGGCAGGGTCGCCTAAGAAGGTATTTCTATCCATATAGGCATGGCGCATCGCTTCAGTTAGTGTATGGATATATTCTGCCGAGTTAAAACCCATTTCTTTGAGGTCATAGCCTTCTAAGATGTTGAGCGTTTGGCAGATCGTCACTCCCCCTGAGCTTGGTGGCGGTGCTGAAATGAACTTATAGCCGCGATAGGTACAGCTAACAGGGGTGGTATCGGTGATTGTATAATTAGCGAAATCTTTAGCGGTGAGTATTCCGCCGTTCTTTTTCGATGCTTCCTCAACAATTTTCGGGATCTCTCCTTCATAAAAGGCGCTAGGGCCTTCTTTAGCAATTTTTTCGAGGGTATTTGCTAGGTCAGTTTGAACGAGCAAATCACCGGGTTGGAAAGGGCTACCATCCGGTTTTAAAAAGATACGCGCGACTTCAGGGTCCTGCTTAAATCGTTCAGTGGTTGTATCGAGAACATCGGTATCCGCCCGTGTTAAAACAAAGCCCTCTCGGGCTAATTTAATGGCGGGTGCCATCACTTGCTGGCGGCTCATTGAACCGTATTTTTCGAGCGCGTAATCAAGCCCTTTTACTGTTCCGGGGACGCCAGATGCTAAGTAACCGTAAAGACTTGCGCCTTCTATTAAGTTGCCATTGTTATCTAAGTACATATTGGCGCTAGCCGCATCAGGGGCAGTTTCACGGAAATTGATAAAAATATCTTTACCATCAGCAAGGTGGAGAGTCATAAAACCGCCTCCACCAATATTACCGCAGCATGGGTTTACGACCGCTTGAGCGTAACCTACAGCCACGGCAGCATCGACAGCATTCCCACCTGAATTAAGAATATCAGCGCCAATTTGAGAGGCTAAGTGCTGGGAAGATACCACCATCCCTTTTTTGGCTTCCACTGCTGGCTCTGAGGCTGCAAACAGCTGAGGTGAGATAAGTAGCGAAAGTAATAAGGCAGAAGGGCGCCATGATGTTTTTATCATTCGTATCTCCCGATAATTAAAATAGTATAGGGTTATTATGATGTTGTGTAACACAAATGACTAAATGGGTCGATTTGTTAATCAATTGTGTATTTTATGTATAGCACAAAATAGATGAGCAGGCCGAGAGATCGGTATGAGAATATGATTAAAATGAGAGGAAATAAATTTTATTCTCGAGCCTAGAGAAGGGAAGAGTAGAGCCCTAGGCGAGAGCTCTACCGAAGTGAGTTAACTTATTTTGCATTGAATAATGCGATGTGGATCCAACCATTGTTCGTCAGCACTAGTGGTGATTGCTGCGATTTTTCAGCGCGTTCTTGGGCTGATTTGATTTGTGGGTATGCGGCGATGACTTTTTCATTTTTAGCCCATGGCGCAACATCTTCAATTTTTTGTTTGAAGTTAGCGATAGAAATTTTTTGCCCGCCACGTTCAGCTGGCTCAGTAAAGTTGGTCACTTCCGTTACAACGAGTTTACCTGTACAGAAACTCCCGCGTCCTGAAAATTCAGCCTTGGTTTCATCAAAGAATTTTTGACCTTCATTAGTCAGTGTAAATTCAACGCCCTCACCTGATTTTTCTTTGCCCCACATATCCTTGATGACAATTTCTTTTTCTGATTTATTTAATAGCCCAGCATCAACTAAACTGTTTAATTGTTCTATTTTTGTCGCATTTGATTGTGCTAAAAACCCCGCAGGAAAGGCTCCTGTATTAATACAAATAGCCGGTTTAGTATCGAGATAATCTTGAATAGACTTTTTGAAATTACTTTCAGAAGCAGTTTGGTTATTATCGCAGCCAGCGAGGAAAGTCGCTGCAATAGCAAGAGAAGCTAACATTTTAAATTTCATTGTATTCCTATCCTAATCGACTTACGTATATTTATTGCTGTTATAAAGATCATTATAACGACTATGATGACGATATTTTTGTAACTATTTGATATAAAAATAATTTACGTATCGAGATATAGATGATTAACAGACTTACCCCAAAAATATCATTAAATTCAATAAGGCTTATTCAATAGTGAATGTAACTATTTGTTGATAAATGTAACCATATTATAAATATTCACCACATGAAAGTATGAGGCGCTATATATCATTTGATATATGGTTTTTTATCTTCAATTGAGAATTTTCTGGTCTGAGATATTTAAAAAAGGAAGAAAAAACAGAAGGAAATAACAGGGAAAATGAGAACGATACCTAAAAGGCCAGCATAAAATTATGCTGGCCCATAAAAACTGAAAAGATCTAATTACAGACCCGTTGCGTTTTTAGTCAGGTAGTCTGCAACACCTTTAGGAGATGCATTCATACCTTCTTTACCTTTTTCCCACTGAGCTGGGCAAACATCACCGTGCTCTTCGTGGAATTGCAGCGCATCAACCATACGCAGCATTTCATCGATGTTACGGCCTAGTGGCAGGTCGTTAACGACTTGGTGGCGAACAACACCATTTTTATCGACTAAGAAAGAACCACGCAGAGCAACACCTGCTTCTGGGTGTTCAATGCCGTAAGCTTTCATAATTTCGCGTTTGATATCAGCAACCATTGGGTATTTAACTTCACCAATACCACCGTTATCAACCGGTGTTTTACGCCATGCGTTGTGAACGAATTCAGAGTCAAAAGAAACACCAACGATTTCAACGCCGCGTTTTTTGAATTCATCATAACGATGATCGAATGCGATCAACTCAGAAGGGCAAACGAAAGTGAAGTCCATTGGCCAGAAGAAGATCACTGCTGGGCGGCCGTTTAGGTGTTTTTTCAGGTTGAAGTTATCAACAATTTCACCGTTACCTAGAACAGCTGCTGCGGTAAAATCAGGGGCTTGACGTGTTACCAGAACCATAATTTACTCCTATGAGTGTTAATTAAAGGTTTTATACCCATAATAATGTAAACTGCTTAGGTGTGGGGTTCACTAAACTCCCTGCGCACTCAATGGTGCTGTTAGGGGGCGTGGTTATTTTCCGCCTACAAGCAGCTCAAAATATTTGGGCTATATCTCAAGAGAGAATATGAAATTCCCTACAAAGAATAAAGGTATAAATACCAATCGTTGTGATAGTTTTTACCTATTGATTGTAACAATTTATCAGATTAATAACAATAAGATAGTTTGATTGTTGTGAAGTGCAAGCTTAAATTTTGCATTGATATTAATAGGTTTTTTAATTTATTGATCTTTATAACTAAATTAATATTGATAGATGATATTTATTGATGTTGTGACTCTTTTCTACTCTTGAATTACGTCATAGCCGCGTTTTATGAAATCATTCAGTTCTTGATTGCTTCTACTATGTCTGATGCTGAATTTATTAGCAGTTTAATTTATTGATAAAAATACATTAGCGAAGCATAGAGGTATACGAATGATTGGTAAAATAGTCTCAGAGTCTGTTATGACGCCCAAAAGCGCCCACATCGCTCAGACAAAAAGCCACCGTCCAACGGCTAAACCTGTGAATCAGGTGAGTCAAAACGCGACCGTTAGGAGCCGCGGATATCACAATACTATGGTGGTCAGTAATACCTTATCCGTCGCGCCGAATATCATTAAATTAAAAAATAATAATGAGACGTTTAGTTTACCCTCGAAGAATGCGGTTATTTATAGTCCATTTGGTCATCAAGATATGATTTGCCAAGCATTGAGAATCAATACACCTAGAGTTTTGAAAAATAAAGCCGCATTACCCTTATTGAGCTCGAAATTATTGCGTCCGATGCTGCAAGAATCGGTGAGGGAATTTAAAAAAAGTGAGCTACAGGGAAAGTTAAAGAATGGGGCTGTTTATGACCAAAAATTGACTCCTTTAATTGCAGAGCATGGGCTTGCAACGATACATGATGCGATTTTACAAGGTGGTATAGCGCTCAATAAGAATGCAGTGACTGTATTGGGGGAATATAAGGCATTGAACCAATTGCAGTTAGAGTTAAAGTCATCACAAAAAATAGACACAATTTATGTTATTGGGCATGGTGAAGCAGGGCAGCCTTATCTCTATGAAACGAGCAAAATAGGTTGTCGGCAAAAACATATTGCAGATGTGATGAAGGAAATCTATGCATCACTAGGCAATAAAATCGCCAGCAATGTAAAAATTAAATTGACTGCTTGTGAAAGCGCCGATGCTGAGAGACTTGACTCATTTAACCAATTAACACAAAAAAAGCGAATTGATAAAAATCATACTCATTCACTAGCTGCTCACGCCAAAATAGAAGCCCAAAAAGTCGTGCCAGAAGCTCGCATCTATGGCTATCACGGTATTGGGATCTCAAGAGGCAGTGATTACCTTTCTAAGGCTCAATGTTTAGATTCTGATTTTGATAGTAAAACGGGGCAGGTAACTCATTGGGTGAATGCAAAATCCGTTCGGGAAACGTTTTAATCGAACATTCATTTATGGCTATTATTTTTGCGAAATCATGTAACGGCTTGTCATGGCATGAGGGTGTCTAAGAAAAGCGTGAGTTTTTCACAAGCGCCATCATTTGCGGGTAAAACTGGAAAAAAATTTTTTCAAGTTGCGCATATTGCAATAAAAAATCGTCATATGAACCACTAAGTGCTTGTAATTTTGGTCGTCTGCGAGCCATACCATTTAATGATTTACCAATGTAGGCTTTATCTGCATAGCGCGTTAGCCAGTGCTGCGGCCAAAGAAACTCATTCAGCTCCTGAAACTTTTCAGGAGTATGGGAGAGGTTTGGCTCTATTTGATGGCGAGCATAATGAATAAAGTCAGTTAGGTTAATATGCGGTTCAACCTTAGACCAATGCAAAGACAGAAAATGATCCCATACGAGATCTAACGTGATTGGTGCGACTCGCCGGTAATCCGTTCTGAATAGCAGACGCGCCTCTTTGACCAAAGGGTGCGAATCCGTTGCCTTATCAACAGCTCGGTGCATCATGATACCCGCAACAACATCTGGCGCATACAGGCCTTCAGGGTTGCCACGTACAAAATCAGCCATGATATTGCCGAGTAATGAGGAGTTAGCGGTATAAGCCAAGTGTAAATGAGCGAGAAAGTTCATGATCCTTATCATATACCTGATGCTTAACAAATTATAGTGATGTTCGTTGTTTAAACATTGTTTGAGCTACCTACGGTTATCTGTTTTGCAGTGTCAATGAGTGGTAAGCCGCTTTGTCATTAGGTATTGACGAACAAAAGAGAACGATAATAGCCCCTTTAGAGAAACAGGGAATAGGGCTACTTTGCTAAATATTTGTTAAATGTGGGGAGTTTTTTCAGCAAAAATACGCTTATTTCTTGCGCCTTTGAGTGCTCAGCACTAGACTAGTCGCCTGTTTTTTTAGATTGAAGTTAAGACAATGCGTGTTTCTGATTTTACTTTTGAGTTACCTGAAGAATTAATTGCCCACTATCCTCAAGCGCAGCGAAGCGCATGCAGGCTGCTTAGCCTTGATGGCCCAACGGGGCAGCTCACGCATGGCATTTTTACCGATATTCTTGAGAAATTGGAGCCGGGTGACTTGCTCGTTTTTAACAATACTCGTGTTATTCCAGCAAGGCTATTTGGCCGTAAGGCGAGTGGTGGTAAAATCGAAATGCTCGTTGAAAGAATGTTAGATGAGCACCGCGTGCTTGCGCATATCAGAGCTTCTAAAGCACCAAAAGAAGGTGCTGAGCTGATTTTAGGTGAAGACGAAAGCGTCAAGGCGACCATGGTCGCTCGTCATGATACATTGTTTGAAGTGCAATTTGATGATGAGCGTGACGTGCTGAGTATCCTCAATCAAATTGGTCATATGCCGTTACCTCCTTATATCGATCGTCCAGACGAAGAAGCCGATAAAGAATTATATCAAACTGTTTATAGTCAGCGCCCTGGTGCTGTTGCGGCACCAACAGCGGGATTACATTTTGATGAGCCTTTGCTGGAAGCATTGCGTGAAAAAGGTGTGGAAATGGCGTTTGTCACATTGCATGTAGGTGCAGGTACGTTCCAGCCCGTGCGAGTCGATACCATTGAAGATCATGTCATGCATTCAGAATATGCGGAAGTTCCCCAAGATGTTGTCGATGCGGTATTGGCTTGTAAGGCCCGAGGTAATCGCGTTATTGCGGTAGGAACGACATCCGTCCGCTCATTGGAAAGTGCGGCTCAAGCCAGTAAAGACACTTTAATCGCACCTTTTTTTGATGATACGCAAATCTTTATTTATCCAGGTTATGAATATCAAGTGATTGATGCGTTGATTACTAACTTTCATCTACCAGAATCGACATTAATTATGTTGGTTTCTGCCTTTGCAGGATACCAACATACTATGCAAGCTTACAAAGAAGCGGTAGCACAACAGTACCGTTTCTTTAGTTATGGTGATGCTATGTTTATCACCCGTAATCCCGATGCTCGTTTAGAGCAGATTGGAGAGTCGTTTGATTTAGGCGATGGCAACGCCACTAGCCTGTAAAGTTAATATCAGCATCGGACTGTTTTTCTGGTGCTAGGAGAAATAAACGTGAAATATGAATTACACACCACGGATGGCAATGCACGTCGTGGTCGTTTAGTGTTTGAACGCGGAGTCGTAGAAACGCCGGCATTTATGCCTGTGGGTACCTATGGTACGGTCAAGGGAATGACGCCTGAAGAAGTACAAGAAACGGGCGCTCAAATCCTACTTGGGAATACCTTTCATCTCTGGTTACGCCCAGGGCAAGAGATTATGAAATTGCATGGGGATTTACATGATTTCATGCAGTGGCAAGGGCCGATCTTGACAGATTCAGGCGGCTTTCAAGTCTTTAGTCTCGGCGCTATGCGTAAAATTAAAGAGGAAGGTGTGCATTTTCGCAATCCAATCAATGGCGAAAAAGTCTTCTTAAGCCCAGAAAAATCGATGGAAATTCAGTACGATCTTGGCTCGGACATCGTCATGATTTTTGATGAGTGTACGCCATATCCCGCGGATTGGGATTATGCAAAAACATCCATGGAGATGTCTTTACGTTGGGCCGCGCGTAGCCGTCAACGTTTTGACGAATTAAACAACAAGAATGCGTTGTTTGGCATTATCCAAGGGAGTGTTTACGAAGATTTACGTGATATTTCGGTTAAGGGGCTGGTAGAAATTGGTTTTGATGGGTACGCTGTAGGCGGCCTCGCGGTGGGTGAGCCAAAAGAAGATATGCACCGTATTTTAGAGCATGTATGTCCACAGATTCCAGTTGATAAACCCCGTTATCTTATGGGTGTCGGTAAACCTGAAGATTTAGTCGAAGGTGTACGCCGTGGTATCGATATGTTCGATTGTGTGATGCCAACTCGAAATGCACGAAATGGACATTTATTTGTCACTAATGGCGTGGTAAAAATTCGTAATGCGAAGTATAAATCAGATACTTCAACACTCGATCCGGAATGTGATTGTTATACTTGCCGCCATTATAGCCGAGCTTATTTACATCATCTCGACCGTTGTAATGAAATTCTTGGCGCAAGACTAAATACCATTCATAATTTACGTTATTATCAGCGTTTGATGGCTGGCATTCGTCAAGCGATTGAAGAGGGTAACTTTGAACTGTTTGCCCAAGATTTTTACCAGAAGATTGGCAAAAGCCAACCTTCTTTAAATATGGAATGAATTTAAGTGCCAAATAGGCTTAATCTGTGTAGCATATTAAGCCTTGCTGTACTTATGTTTTAAATAGCGTTCAATAACAATGAGGAAAGTTGAATGAGTTTTTTTATTTCTGAAGCAGCGGCATCTGCAGGCGCTCCAGCACAGGGTAGCCCGTACACGATGGTCATTATGCTCGTCGTTTTCGCCCTGATCTTCTATTTTATGATCCTACGTCCACAGCAAAAACGTGCTAAAGAGCACCGTAAGCTGATGGAATCCATTACGAAGGGTGATGAAGTTTTGACAACGGGTGGTTTGATCGGACGTGTAACCAAAGTTTCTGAAACAGGCTATGTTGTTCTTGAACTCAGTGAGAACACTGAAGTAACTATCAAACGTGATTTCGTTGCTGCTGTTTTACCTAAAGGCACAATGAAAGCTATTTAATTTCTGATTTTCCCGAAGGGAACTGCCGTGCTAAACCGTTATCCTTTGTGGAAGTATCTGATGCTGATCGCTGCGATCCTCATCGGTCTGCTTTATGCGCTTCCAAACCTATATGGTGAGGATCCGGCTGTTCAGATCACTGGCGTGCGGGGAACCGCCGCCAATGAACAAACGCTGATCCAAGTCCAAAAAACGTTAGAAAAAGACAATATCCAAAGCAAGTCTATTGCCTTGGAAAATGGGGCTGTATTAGCCCGATTCAACAACTCAGATATTCAGTTGCGCGCTCGTGAAGCTTTAGTTAGCGCCTTGGGTGATCAATACGTTGTTGCATTAAACCTTGCACCTGCAACACCGAAATGGCTTGAAATGATCGGTGGTGAGCCGATGAAACTCGGCCTTGACTTGCGTGGTGGGGTTCACTTCCTAATGGAAGTTGATATGGACACTGCATTAGGTAAATTGCAGGAACAAAACATGGACGGTATACGTAATGACTTGCGCCAAGCAGGCATTCCGTACTCTTCTATCCGTAAAGGCGACAATTACAGCGTTGAAGTCCGTTTCCGTAACGCTGATGACCGTAGCCTAGCAGAGAAAACATTGGCTCGTAAATTCCAAGACTTAGTGTTTTCTGATGGTGGCAATAATACCATGACTGCTGTCATGACGGATGAGCGTCTACGTGAGGCTCGTAACTATGCCGTATCTCAAAACATTACTATCATTCGTAACCGTGTGAACCAATTAGGGGTTGCAGAACCTTTAGTTCAGCGTCAAGGTGCGGAGCGTATTGTTGTTGAGTTACCGGGTATTCAAGATACCGCCCGTGCTAAAGAAATTTTAGGTGCAACAGCAACCCTAGAGTTCCGTTTAGTCAACCAAAGCGTTGATCCATCGGCTGCTGAAAGTGGACGTGTGCCTGGTGATTCCGAAGTTAAGTATGATCGAAATGGCGTGCCTTACGTGTTGTATAAGCGTGTTATTTTGACCGGTGACCATATCACTGACTCAACTTCAGGCGGTGATGAAAACGGTGCACCTCAAGTTAGCATCGGTTTGGATAGTGCTGGTGGCTCTATCATGTCTGATTTTACTCGTGATAATCAGGGTAAACTCATGGCAACCCTGTTTGTTGAATATAAAGACAGTGGTAAACGAGATGCCGAAGGCCGCGCTATCTTGATGAAAGATGAGAAAGTGATTAACGCTGCGAACATTTCAGCGCGTTTCGGTAGTCAATTCCGTATCACCGGTATCAATGATCCAAATGAAGCACGCCAGTTATCATTGCTGTTACGTGCGGGTGCGTTAATTGCACCAATCCAAATCGTTGAAGAGCGTACCATTGGTCCAACGCTTGGTTTGCAGAATATTGAACAAGGTTTGAAAGCGTGTTTGGCAGGCCTATTAGCATCAATTCTATTTATGATTATTTACTATCGTAAGTTTGGTTTGATTGCCAGTACTGCACTATTTGCAAACTTGATCATGATTGTTGGTGTGATGTCGCTGTTACCGGGTGCAACACTGACAATGCCTGGTATTGCGGGGATTGTGTTGACCCTTGCCGTTGCCGTTGATGCGAACGTTTTGATTAACGAACGTATCAAAGAAGAATTGCGTAATGGGCGTTCCGTCCAGCAATCTATTCATGAAGGTTATAAAGGCGCATTCTCAAGTATTATTGACGCAAACCTGACTACGCTTATCACTGCCATTATTCTGTATGCAGTGGGAACCGGGTCAATCAAAGGCTTTGCAATTACGACAGCTATCGGTGTCGCCACCTCTATGTTTACAGCCATTATCGGTACACGTGCTATCGTGAACCTGCTATATGGTGGTAAGCGTATCAACAAGCTGTCAATTTAAGGAGCACGTTGTGGCACAGGATTATACTGTTGAACAATTGAACTATGGCCGTAAAGTCTATGACTTTATGCGCTGGGACAACGTTGCCTTTGGGATTTCTATCGTACTGCTGATCGCATCTTTTGTGGTCATCGGGGTTAAAGGGTTCAACTGGGGACTTGATTTCACGGGGGGGACGGTAATCGAGATCAACCTGAGTCAGCCTGCTGACTTGGATAAGATTCGTGATAGTCTTTCTAATACGGACCACAAAGACCCTCTGATCCAAAACTTTGGTAGTAGCCGTGACATTATGATCCGTCTACCCCCTATCGAAGGTGTGGCGGGTCAAGAAGTTGGTAAAGAGATCATCACTATCATCAATAAAAATGTTGATGAACAGGCGACAGTTAAGCGGATTGAGTTTGTGGGGCCAAGTGTTGGCGCTGAATTGGCTCAAACAGGCGCACTGGCATTGTTAACCGCGCTTATCTGTATTCTGATTTATGTTGGTTTCCGCTTTGAATGGCGTCTTGCTGCGGGTGCGGTATTAGCACTTGCCCATGACGTTATCATTACATTAGGTATCTTATCGTTATTCCATATTGAGATCGATATGACGATTGTTGCGTCATTGATGTCTGTTATTGGTTATTCACTGAACGACAGTATCGTAGTATCTGACCGTATTCGTGAAAATTTCCGTAAGATCCGTCGCGGTACACCTTATGAAATCATGAACGTCTCTCTTACCCAAACATTAAGCCGTACCATTATGACATCTGCAACCACATTACTGGTGGTTTTGATGCTGTATATATTTGGTGGCGCAATGTTAGAAGGCTTCTCATTGGTAATGTTGATTGGTGTCACTATTGGTACTATCTCATCTATCTATGTTGCTTCTGCATTAGCATTGAAGATGGGAATGAGACGTGAGCATTTACTTCCTCCTAAAGTTGAGAAAGAAGGTGCAGACCAAGAGTCTTTACTGCCTTAATCTGATTTAGCAGAAGGCCTATCATGCTAGTAGGCCAATTAACGCTATCTTTTGGATTTTGAAAAGCGAGCTAAAAACGTGAAACACCCCGTTAGACTGCAAATGTACAGTCTGCGGGGTGTTTTTTATTGAGCTCTGGGTTACACTGTTTACCCGAAATAAGAATCAGGAAACACTATGCACTGCCCATTTTGCTCAGCTGTAGATACGAAAGTAATTGACTCGCGTCTAGTTGGTGAAGGCTCTCAAGTGCGCAGGCGCCGTCAATGTCTGCTTTGCCATGAACGCTTCACCACCTTTGAAGTGGCTGAACTTGTTATGCCACGGGTAATTAAAAGTGATGAAATACGTGAACCGTTTGATGAAGAAAAACTTAGCCGAGGCATGCAAAAAGCCTTGGAAAAACGCCCTGTAAGTGCAGATGCGGTTGAACAGGCGATTATTTCTATCAAATCACAACTCCGTGCAACGGGTGAAAGAGAAATCCCTTCTAAATTGATTGGTAATTTAGTGATGGATGAGTTGAAAAAGTTGGATAAAGTCGCTTATATCCGTTTTGCCTCGGTTTACCGCAGTTTTGAAGATGTGCGGGAATTTGGCGAAGAAATCGCTAAATTACAGGATTAATAACATGATTGAACAAGACCGCATCTACATGGCGCGGGCGCTTGAGCTTGCCCAAAAAGGTCGTTTTACTACGTCACCAAACCCAAATGTTGGCTGTGTTATTGTACGTGATGGCGAAATTGTGGGTGAAGGCTACCACCAGAAGGCTGGGGAGCCTCACGCTGAAGTTCATGCTTTGCGTATGGCAGGGGAAAACGCAAAAGGTGCAACCGCCTATGTCACATTAGAGCCGTGTAGCCATCATGGTCGCACACCACCTTGTGCTGAAGCTTTAATTAAAGCCGGTGTTAGCCGTGTTGTGGCCGCTATGCAAGACCCTAACCCACAAGTTGCAGGTCGTGGCCTATATATGCTGTCTCAAGCCGGTATCGAAACGGCCAGTGGGGTTTTGATGGAGCAAGCTGAGCGATTAAATCAAGGCTTTCTCAAGCGCATGCGTACAGCATTCCCTTATGTTCAATTGAAACTGGCAGCCTCTCTTGATGGTAAGACAGCGCTTGCCTCTGGCGAAAGTAAATGGATTACCTCTGCCGCTGCTCGGCAGGATGTTCAAGTATTGCGAGCGCAGGCAAGCGCCATCTTAAGTACCAGCAGTACCGTATTAGCAGATGATCCTTCTTTGACTGTTCGATGGAATGAGTTACCAGAAAATATACAAACTATTTACCCAGAAAAGACGGTACGTCAGCCTATTCGAATTGTGTTGGATCAGCAGAACAAAGTCACGGCAGAGCATAAGGTGACTCAATTATCAGGTGAATGTTGGCTTGTACGCCCACAACCTGACGTCGATGCCGTATGGCAGGGGCAAGTTGAACAATTAGCGATACCCAGTGACGACAATGGCATTGATTTAGTGATTCTGATGATGCAGCTCGCTAAGCGTAATGTGAACAGTATATGGGTAGAAGCAGGACCAACACTAGCCGGATCGTTACTTAAGCTCGGTTTAGTGGATGAGCTTATTGTTTATATTGCACCTAAACTGCTAGGCGATACCGCGCACGGATTAGTCAATTTTCCGGCCCTTGCGCATTTGTCTGATGCGCCAAAATTTGCATTTACGGATGTGCAAAAGGTTGGTGATGATCTACGTGTTAGACTACGTCCCGTGTGGTAATAAAAGTTTTTTATCGTTTTGCTAAAATTCAACCACGCGATTAATGAAAGAATGTGATAAAATCCGCGCCCCACGGGTTGTATACTGTTCATCATTCGAGGTGCAGCTCGGTAATAAGTGAAAGCGTCGCTAGATGTATAGTTCGCTGTATGACTAGGGCGAATGGGGTTCTTACCGTAGGTAAGGTAAAACGCTGCAACCTGAAGCATGACGAGTATAATTAATATTAAAGGAAGGCTATGAACGTAATTAAAGGTGTTGTTGCCGCGCCACAAGCGCGTGTCGCCATTGCAATCGCTCGTTTTAACAACTTTATTAATGATAGTCTGCTGGACGGTGCTGTTGATGCTTTAGAGCGTATCGGCCAAGTTTCTCAAGACAACATTACTGTTGTGTGGGTACCGGGGGCTTATGAGCTACCACTAACAGTTAAGGCGTTAGCTGAAACGAAAAAATATGATGCAGTCATTGCGTTAGGCACGGTTATCCGTGGTGGAACCGCCCATTTCGAGTTTGTTGCAGGAGAGTGTAGCTCAGGCCTATCTCATGTAGCAATGAACAGTGAAATTCCTGTCACTTTTGGTGTTCTGACCACAGAGAATATTGAGCAAGCGATTGAACGCGCTGGCACTAAAGCTGGTAACAAAGGTGCTGAAGCAGCACTGACAGCATTAGAAATGATTAATGTACTTAAAGCTGTAAAAGGCTGATTTAGTTTTTATTTAAGGGGAATCTTGTGAAACCTGCTGCTCGTCGCCGCGCTCGTGAGTGTGCTGTGCAAGCCATCTATTCATGGCAATTATCCGGTAATAACGTTTCCGATGTGGAATATGAATTTATTGCTGAACAGGACATGTCTGACGTTGACGTTATTTATTTTCGTGAACTGTTATCTGGAGTAGCGAATAACGCTGCGAAATTGGATCAACTCATGGCTCCTTTCTTATCTCGCCAACTCGAAGAGCTGGGACAGGTAGAGAAAGCGATTTTACGTGTTGCTATGTATGAACTTAGCTACCGTGAAGATGTCCCTTATAAAGTTGCTATTAATGAAGGCATTGAACTTGCTAAAGTATTCGGTGCAGAAGATAGCCATAAATTTGTTAATGGTGTACTTGATAAGGCTGCGCCAGCTGTTCGTCGTAAAAAATAAACATTGATCAGGGTTCCCTCCTGTAATACTACAGTAGTAATGAGGTAGGCTGGGTTCCAGCCTATCTTTATATTTTATGCGTATGTATCCATGATAAATATGATACTAGGCATAGCGAAAATGGAAAAGCTACCATGTCATATGGCGAATTTGACCTCATCGCACGTTTCTTTAACCGTCAAACTACCAATCGACGGGATGTGAATATCGGTATTGGTGATGACTGTGCGTTGATGACCATACCAGAAAAACAGCAGCTTGCTGTCAGTACTGATACACTGGTTTCTGGTATTCATTTCCTACCTGAAATTTCCCCTGCGGATCTAGCCTACAAATCATTAGCCTCTAATTTAAGTGATCTTGCTGCGATGGGGGCGGATCCTGCTTGGGTTTCACTGGCGATTACATTACCTCATGTTGACCTCCATTGGTTAGAGCAATTCAGTGATAGCTTGTTTGAGCAGATTAATTATTACGGTATGCAGTTAATTGGTGGAGACACCACGCGTGGCCCGATGAGTTTAACTTATACGGTACATGGCTTAGTGCCACATGGAAAAGCGTTGTCACGGTCAGGGGCTCGTAATGGAGACTGGATATATGTGACGGGGACACTGGGTGATAGCGCTGCCGGTCTAGCAATATTGCAGGGCAGGTTAGATATCCAAGATGAAAAGCAAAAAGCATGGTTACTGGGACGCCATTTGCGTCCTCAGCCACGTATTTTGCAAGGCCAAGCATTACGCAATCTGGCCTCTTCCGCCATTGATATTTCAGATGGATTAATTTCCGATCTAAACCATATCTTGAAAGCTAGCGGCTGTGGTGCACGTATTAATCTTGATGCATTACCACTTTCTGAAGCATTACAGCAAAACTGTTCCGTAGAGCAAGCGCGTATTTGGTCTCTCAGTGGCGGCGAGGATTATGAGCTTTGTTTCACAGTTCCTGAGATAAACCGTGGTGCACTCGAAATGGCACTAGCGCATACCGGTGCCAACTTTACTTGTATTGGGCAGATCAAACCGCAATCTGAGGGGATCAGTTATTATTGTGATAATCAGGTTGTAGATGTGGCATTAAAAGGATTTGATCATTTTGTATTAGAAAATATTGATAATTAATCCTAGATAATAACGCATAAAAAAATCAGCCCGTGTCAGTCATTGTCACGGGCTTTTTTATTATTATTGATCGCAATAGATCGTTATAAAGGGATCTTGAATCCATAAAATATTTTATTTTATATTTTGCTGGCAAAATAATGCTGAGATAATTTATATAAAAGAATAAACAGGCTTATTAGTATAAATACTTACATATGAAGAGGGGGATTAAGTATTCTTTAAGTGTATGAATAAAAAGTCATTTTTTATTCATAAAAGAAAGCTGCCAAAAGGCAGCTAAAACAAAAATGAGGCGTAGATCTCATATAAATATGAGATATTTATGTCAATATTGACAAAATTCTTATGAGGGTAAATAGATGTTAAATCCATACTGAACTTTATTTGAGATAAAAGCAAGATCCTTTTTAAAAGAAATTTGCTTGAAATTGATCTAACTAATGATCCCGCTAATTTTATACTGAGATATTAAAAAATATGAGTGCAATTCAACATTAAATCACAGAGGGAATAGGATGAAGTACCAAGAAAAAACAGGTATTGCTTGTTACCCTAACAATACCTGTCTATTTTAGACACTACAGTTTTTGTTGATACTGCTCGATAGCGTTCAGAATGCCTTGGCTATCTAAACCGAGATCTGCAATAAGCTCATCTTGACTACCTTGAGGAATAAAGAAGTCAGGTAATCCAAGGTTTAATACGGGGATCATCTTGCGCTCGCGCATCAGAAATTCGTTAATACCACTACCCGCACCACCCATGATGGCATTCTCTTCTAGCGTCACTAACATTTCATGACTATTTGCCATTTCCAAAATTAATTCTTCATCCAATGGTTTCACAAAACGCATATCAACCACGGTTGCATTAAGTTCTTCAGCGGCAACTAATGCATGCTTGAGCAAAGTACCAAAGCAGAGGATCGCCACCTTCTCACCTTGGCGTCGAATGACTCCTTTACCAATCGGCAGGGTTTCGAGAGGTTGAAGCTCAGCACCTGTTCCTGTTCCTCGAGGATAGCGAACAGCACTTGGGCCTTCTTTATAGTGGTAGCCTGTATGCAGCATTTGACGACATTCATTTTCATCACTTGGCGTCATGATCACCAATGTTGGGATACAACGGAGATAGGAGATATCAAAAGCACCTTGATGAGTCTGACCATCTGCACCAACAATCCCAGCACGATCAATAGCAAATAAAACAGGCACTTTTTGGATCGCGATATCGTGGATCACTTGGTCGTAGCCGCGTTGTAGGAAAGTGGAGTAAATTGCAACAATAGGATTGTAGCCTCCGATAGCTAAGCCAGCAGCAAAGGTCACCGCATGCTGTTCGGCGATAGCAACGTCAAAGTACTGGTCGGGGTACTCTTTTGAAAAACGCACCATACCGGAACCTTCACGCATTGCAGGTGTGATCGCCATGAGTTTGCTATCATTCTGTGCTTCATCACACAGCCAATCGCCAAAAATTTTAGAGAATGTAGGCCCCGTTTCTTTACTTTTAGGTAAAGTAAAAGTGCTAGGGTCAAATTTAGGCACAGCATGCCAGCTAATTGGATCTTTTTCGGCTGGTTCATAGCCACGACCTTTTTTGGTCATGATATGTAAGAACTGAGGGCCTTTTAGATCGCGCATATTTTTCAGCGTCTGTACGAGCGCAACAACATCATGACCATCAACTGGACCGATGTAGTTAAAACCAAGCTCTTCAAACATGGTGCCTGGAACAACCATACCTTTGATATGCTCTTCGGTTTTCTTTAAGAGCTCTTTAATCGGCGGCATGTTCGAGAACACTTTTTTTCCACCTTCACGTAAGGTGGTATAAAGCTTGCCAGAAAGTAAATGCGCAAGGTGATTATTAAGTGCTCCAACATTCTCAGAAATAGACATTTCATTGTCATTAAGAATGACTAACATATCCGGCGCGACATCACCAGCATGGTTCATCGCTTCAAAAGCCATGCCGGCAGTAATTGCGCCGTCACCAATCACACAGACGGTTTTACGATTCCTATCTTCTTTTTCAGCGGCAATAGCCATACCTAAGCCGGCACTGATTGAAGTTGATGAGTGGCCGACACTGAGTACGTCATATTCACTTTCATCACGCCAAGGAAAGGGATGTAAGCCATTTTTTTGGCGAATGGTATCGATACGATCGCGGCGTCCCGTCAAAATTTTATGTGGGTAGGCTTGATGACCGACATCCCAAACGAGGTTATCGAAAGGGGTTTTATAGACATAATGTAATGCGACGGTGAGTTCAACGGCGCCTAAACCAGAGGCAAAATGACCGCTAGATCGACCAACACTACTAAGTAAAAATTGCCTGAGTTCATCACATAGCTTAGGCAGGCTTTCTTTCGGTAGCAAACGAAGCTCTTCCGGTGTTTCTGCCAGCGCTAGTGTTGGATACTTAGCGATATCAATACTCATTAGGGGCTCACTACTATTATAATTGTTAAAAGGTAATATACTCGTCATATATCCAGTTGCCGCATTGTTGACTAGGCCCAACCCTATGGGGCATCTAGTTTGCGGTGCTGTTAGCGACTTATTGGTTGTTCGCTCAGCGGTACTACGAATTATTTAGAGTATAACGCTGGGTAATCCCAGCGTTCGAATTCAGCTATTATGCCACTTTTATCATCATACGTCTGAATGTAAAGTGGCTTTATATAAGATCAGCTTTTACGCTCGATAATGAAATTAGCTAATGCGATTAAGGTTTGCGTATTATAGCCTTGTGCTTCAATGACTTTTAAGGCTTCAAGGGCATTAAAATAAAGTTCACGCGCTTTTTCTTGAGCTGCTTCAAGCCCCAGTAATGAGGGATAAGTGCTCTTTTCATGCTCTGCATCTGCACCTTGACGCTTACCTGTGATTTCGCTGTCACCAATGACATCTAGAATGTCGTCTTGTACTTGAAATGCCAGACCGATAGCTTCAGCATAATGATCTAAAGCAGATAATATTTGATAGCCGTTATCTCCAGCGGCATAGGCGCCCATGCGAATGGCCGCTCGTATGAGTGCACCTGTTTTATGTTGATGAATTTGCTCTAGTTCCGCAAGGCCGACACGTTTACCTTCAGCTTCAAGATCAAGGGCTTGTCCACCGCACATGCCTGCTAAACCACTGGCATAAGCCAGCTCTGACAGCATGGCAATCCGATCTTTATCAGTGACATCTGGCATGGGGGCGGAGGAAAGTAATTGGAATGCTAATGTTTGTAGCGCATCGCCGGCTAAAATCGCATTTCCTTCACCAAATTTTATATGGCATGTCGGTTGCCCACGGCGTAAATCATCATCATCCATCGCTGGGAGATCATCATGAATGAGTGAATAGGCATGAATACATTCAACCGCCGCCGCTGGTGCATCAAGATTAATGGTCTCGACACCAAGCATACTTCCTACAGTATAGGTTAAAAATGGGCGTAGGCGCTTACCACCGAGCAATGCGCCATGCTTCATCGCAGCAGCAAGCGGTAAATGTGAGAAAGGAAGCGCATCCAAAGCATCTAATAGATATTGGTTAACTCGCTCATACGCTTGTTGTTGTTGTACTATGAAGCTATTAAGGTGTTGTTCAGACATAATTTATTCGGTATCTGGTGAAAAATCATCAAGTGCTTTATTTTCATCATCGCTAAGGAGAATTTGAACGCGTTGTTCAGCCTGTTGGAGGACTTTTTGCCCTTGTTTAGCGATTTGAATGCCTCGTTCAAATTCATTGAGAGCATCTTCAAGTGGTAGTGAGCCAGACTCAAGGCGAGAAACAATTTCCTCAAGTTCTTTGAGTGAGTTTTCGAAGCTAACTACTGGTACTTGTTGAGATTTTTCTTTAGCCATCTTTCTTCAACCACAAATATTCAATCATTCAATCAAGGGATTATATTCATTTAGCAGACTAGCGTAGTCTCGCTACGGATACAATTTATTCTTAGTGTTTTTAGATTCAACACACAAGATAGTGCTATAATACGCTTCTTTATTGACAATTGGTAACCTGTACGTGTGTCACTTTTAAAATACGTGCGCTGGCCCCTATAACATTAACATGCTGCTATTATGAAGTTTATCATTAAGTTATTCCCAGAAATTACGATTAAAAGCCAAACCGTTAGGCTACGTTTTATTAAGATCCTCACCAGCAATATCCGTAATGTCCTCAAACCATTAGGCGAAGAAATCGCGGTTGTCCGTCATTGGGATAACATCGAAGTGCGTGTTAAAGGGGAAACAAAGCACGACGAAATTTGTGACATGCTGACTCGAATCCCTGGTATTCACCATATTTTAGAAGTTGAAGAAAAACCGTTTACTAGCCTACATCATATTTATGAAATGGCGCATGAGGCATACGGTGCATTACTAGAAAACAAAACCTTTTGTGTTCGCGTAAAACGCAGAGGGAAGCACGAATTTACATCGATTGAAGCGGAACGCTACATCGGTGGTGGCTTAAATCAACATATTTCATCTGCAAAAGTGAAATTAACCGATCCTGATCTCACCGTGCATTTGGAGATCGAAGACGAAAACTTGATCCTCGTGAAAGCGCGTTATGAAGGTATTGGCGGTTTCCCAATTGGTACTCAAGAAGATGTACTGTCGCTGATTTCAGGTGGTTTTGACTCAGGCGTTTCCAGTTATATGTTGATGCGCCGAGGCTGTCGAGTGCACTACTGTTTCTTTAACTTAGGCGGTGCAGCCCACGAAATTGGCGTTAAACAAATAGCCCACTATTTATGGAACCGCTTTGGCAGTTCACATAAAGTTCGCTTTATTGCGGTTAATTTTGAACCTGTTGTGGCAGAAATCCTTGAAAAAGTTGATGATGGCCAAATGGGAGTGGTACTGAAGCGCATGATGGTACGCGCAGCTTCTAAAGTCGCCGAACGTTATGGTGTACAAGCGATTGTCACTGGCGAGGCATTAGGACAAGTATCAAGCCAAACACTGACCAATTTACGTTTGATTGATAATGCTTCAGATACGTTGGTATTGCGTCCTCTGATTTCTCATGACAAAGAGCATATCATCAAACTAGCTCGCCAAATCGGTACTGAGGATTTTGCTAAAACGATGCCTGAATATTGTGGCGTGATTTCGAAAAGTCCTACCGTTAAAGCGGTTAAAGCGAGAATTGAAGCAGAAGAAGCAAATTTTGATTTCAGTATTTTAGACGATGTGGTTGAACACGCACAAAATATTGATATCCGCCAGATTGCACAAGAAAGTCGCGAACAAGTGACAGAAGTGGAAATGGTGAGTGAGCTTTCACCAGACAATGAAATCATTTTAGATATTCGCTCTGTGGATGAGCATGAAGATAATCCATTGTCGATCGAGGGAATTGAAATTAAACATATTCCATTCTATCGACTGGGAACGCAGTTTGGTGATTTACCAAAAGAAAAGACTTATTTACTGTACTGTGATCGTGGTGTGATGAGTCGCTTGCAAGCGCTGTATCTGCAAGAACAAGGCTTTAGTAATGTGAAAGTCTATCGCCCGTAACTCGCTACGTTCTATAAGATAAAAGCCGATCCCGCTACGCTGTTTCGGCTTTTTGTCATTACTGCTCTAAGTAATCATTAATCCCATTAGGTAAAATTAATTGAGATGCAACCTTGCCAGCGATATCACGGCCAACTAGCAACTCAATCAATTTTAAGGCGAAATCAAAGGTAGTTGCAGGACCTTGACTGGTTAATAGATTCACTCGCTCATCAAAATACACTCGTTTATCAACCCATTTATTGGCTGCAATCTGATCTTGTAGGGTTGGGAAACATGTCATATTCCCCATGGGAAATAATTGATGATATTCCAATACCAGCGCAGGTGCGGCGCAGATTGCGGCAACAATTTTGCCATCAAGATGCATACGTCTTACTTTTTCAATGACGAGAGGGCTATTTTGGAAGGCCTCTGCACCTTTTAATCCACCCGGAAGCACAATTGCATCGAAAGGATCATCGGCAACCCTAATTAAAGGCGTATCAGCGATGATTTTGAGTCCTCTCGACGCTGTTATATTAACAGAGCCATCATCAGTCACGCTGGCTAAAGTTACTTTAATACCTGCTCTAACTAATAGATCGGCTGTAGTGACTGTCTCTATTTCTTCACTACCATTGGCGATGCATATCAGCACGGAAACCGTCATTTTTTTCTTCTCGCTGTTTAACTAAATGGTATAAACGATCGTTCTCAGGAGTATGAAGCCCGTGAGCTCTCGCTTGTTTAATCAGGTAGCCAGTAATGTAATCAATCTCTGTACGGCGTTTATTACGGATATCTTGCAGCATTGAAGAGTAGTTATTGGCTGTATTGTGAATGATGCCATAAATATAATTAACGAGCTGAGTTTTATCGGTATGTAGCCCTTCAATTGCCATCACTTGGCAAATCTCATCGATGAGCGTATTGATTTGTTCTGGATGATTAAGTAAATCACCATTTTTACAATCATAAAGGATGGTTAATGGGTTAATAACACAATTTGCAGCCAGTTTTCGCCAACACGTATTTAAAATTTGGTTATGCCATGCAACATCCGGTAGGGCTTCATGCAAAATATCGGCAATCGGATAGTAATTTTCAGCAAGTGAATTGATGGCACCAATATGGGTTATGCCGTTCGCAACATGAAAAACCTGATTATTTTCTTGCCACGCAGCGTGGGTGGTCACGCCCGATAAAAAAGGATGCCGTAAAGGGCCTAATTCCTCAAGCGTTCCCATGCCGTTATGCAGTAATAAAATTGGACAGGACTCGGGGATATTATGAAGCAAAGGGAGTAAGGCATCGGACACTTGCCATGCTTTTAAACAGACAATAACGAGTTCACTATTATGTAAGTGATTAAGGTTGTTACAAGGGATTAATTCACGAAAAATACGCCCGTCAGGCTCATTAACATCAACAAATATATCGGATTGAGCGATACGTAACCATCCTTGAATATCATGCCCTTGTTCAGCTAATGCGGCAACCCACAGCTTGCCGATGGCACCACAACCTATAAGCGTTATTTTCATATTTCCCCTATGAATCATTTCTTCTAAGCTTGTAAGAATATAACGATATAGACATATGTAAACTCATATTTCCAGTATAGTACTTTTGCTGTCAATAGAAAGCAGCTATCATGCATCGCATTGATTATCAGGAGGTCATAACTATGCCATCATTTGATATTGTATCTGAAGTAGAAATGAATGAAGTCCGCAATGCGGTTGAAAATGCTAATCGTGAATTAACCACTCGCTGGGATTTTAAAAATGTGACGGCGAGCTTCGAACTTAATGAAAAAAGCGAATCAATTAAGGTCACTAGTGAGTCAGACTTTCAAGTTCAGCAGCTATTAGACATTTTACGTGAAAAAATGGCAAAACGTGGTATTGATGGTGCTGTATTGAATGTCCCTGATGACATTGTGCATAGTGGTAAAACATACAGTGTTGAAGTGACCCTAAAGCAGGGAATTGATACTGCCACAGCCAAAAAAATCGTGAAGCTAATTAAAGATAGTAAATTGAAAGTACAGGCACAGATCCAAGGGGAGCAAGTGAGAGTAACCGGTAAATCACGTGATGATTTGCAATCGGTAATGGCGCTCGTCCGTTCTGGTAATTTAGGCCAGCCATTCCAATTTACTAACTTCCGAGACTAACACGTAAAAAAGCCCACAGCATTTATCGTTGTGGGCTATAGCGATTATATTTGGTCTTTGATGATAGACTCGAGTTGTTCTCGGGAGGTCAATTTTCTATCCACTTTCACATAGACGCCCATTTCATCAGGGATAATCGCGGCCTCAAGTACACCGGGTTGAGATAAGAGCAGTGCTTGTAACTTAGCGGTATTTTTAAATTGAGGTGGTAACACAAGGCGAATACTGCTGACATAAGGTGGTTGCTTCATGGTTAAGCTAACAACAAACCAAATGGCTGTTACTGCTAATCCACCGATAAATACCGCGGCTGCGCCATCTATATCATATAACCAACCGCCGAGTATCCCTCCGATAGCGACACCTAGAAATTGGCTGGTGGAGTAAACCCCCATTGCGGTACCTTTATAACCTGCGGGAGCTTCTTTACTGATTAAAGAAGGAAGGATCGCCTCCATAATATTAAAGGCAACAAAAAACAGTTGTAAGCCAACGAAAATCACCCACAAATGGCTTCCTGACAGCCATAAGGTTATTTCAGCTAAAGCCAGTATCACAATACAGAATAAAAACACTTGCTTCATTTTTCGGTGTTTTTCAGCGTAGATGATAAAGGGAAGCACTGAAACAAAAGCGACCAGCATGGTGATAAGGTAAGCTTTCCAATGGTCTTTGGCTAGGTATCCCGCATCGCTCATCATTAAAGGTAAAGCGACGAAGCTGGACATGAGCAAGGTGTGTAAGCTTAAGATGCCTAAGTTGAGTTTCAATAATTGCGGGTGAGTAATGACCGCCCGTAAATTTCCTTTAACAAAAGCGGATTCTCGGTTAGTAATATGCTGGCGGCTATTCGGTACAACAAACAGGGTAACGATGATAGCGCCTCCTGCTAATAGGGTGATTCCCCAAAATAGCCCGCTTAAGCCAATCCAATGAGTGATGATCGGGCCTAATACTAAGGCAATAGCGAAAGTGATACCAAAGCTAATTCCTAAAAAAGCCATTGCTTTGGTTCGATTCTGCTCACGCGTTAAATCGGAAAGTAATGCCATAACGGCGGCAGAAATAGCGCCAGCACCTTGCAAGGCTCGGCCAATAATAATGCCCCATATGGAATCACTGAGAGCGGCAATCACACTACCAATAATAAAGATAACTAGCCCAATAATAATTAAGGGCTTACGACCAATTTTATCCGACATTAAACCAAACGGTATCTGAAAGATAGCTTGGCTTAAGCCATAAATACCAATCGCTAGGCCTACCAAAAATTCTGATGAGTCCTTAAGATGAATACCATAGCTGGTCAAAATGGGTAATACCATAAACATCCCTAACATACGTAGGGAGAAAACTGAACCCAACCCCCATGTAGCACGGAGTTCGGAGGTGGTCATTTTGTTATCTTTCATAAATACTCGTCATACTTCAAGCTGTAGCTGTGTTGGCTTCATTCACTAACCCTGGTCAGTTATGAATGTATTTATCTAGGAATTAGTCACATTTTGCCTTATTACAACAAATTAGAATATTGTTAGTTATTATTTTGAGCATAGAAAGGCATTATCTCGCTATGCTAGGCGTGAATAAGCGGGTATTAAAACATAAAAGTTATTCGATAGGGTAGGTCGATTCGTCAAATAAAAACGTTCGAAAACATGGTGACTAAATGAAACGGCAGGACTAGCCTGCCGTTAGAGTAACTGCGTGTTAGAATTTATCTAACTAAAGCTATAACAGTATCGGTTGAAACTGTTGGATCAACTGACATCATGACACTCAACGATGTGATAGCCACAATGGAGAAGATAAACAGTTTGCGAGCCCAAACACGGTCATCATTTTCGGTTTTAAATCCGGAGATTGCCATGCCAAGCCACCAAAGACTAACAGCCGCACCAACAACTAAATATTTATAACCAGCGTATCCGCTGATAGCTAACATCAGTGTGGCGACCATAAATGCCAAGATATATAAGAAGATATGGGTTTTAGCCACAGAGATCCCCTTAATAACAGGCAAAACAGGAATATTGGCTGCTTTATAGTCTTTAAAACGGAAAATCGCGATAGCATACGAATGTGGCATCTGCCACAAACTGAAGATCAATAACAGAATCAATGCACCGGTATCGAACTCATTTGTGACGGCACAGTAACCAATAACAGGAGGTGCTGCACCAGATAAACTGCCAATTAGCGTGCCATAGACTGATTTACGTTTCATATATAGGCTATAGATACCTACATAAACGATGAAACCAATCACCGCAAGGAGCATTGCCAGAGCATTCGCTGCTACAAGAAGTAGCAGCATGCCAGCAATACCTAATGCAGCGGCGTAAATCAGGCTAATCTTCGGGTCAATCAGCCCTTTAACTAAAGGGCGATTCTTCGTTCTTTCCATGATACGGTCGATATCACGGTCGATATAGTTGTTAAAAACACAACCAGAAGCCACGACCAGTGATACACCCAGCAAAGTCGCAATAAACAGCGGATAATCAATCGTGCCTTTTGAGGCAAGTAGAAAACCGCCGATCACAGAAATTAGATTTCCGAAAATAATTCCTGGCTTGGTCACTTGCAGGTATTGCTTAAACATATCGGCAACTCTTTAGTCGAGCATCATATTGATGTTCAGGTTGTACATAATCCACAGAGAGCCAACAACAACGATACCGATGATTAGCATAGTGAACAGAAATGCAATCAGGTTCCAGCGCTCATCTGATGATGTATTCATGTGCAGGAAACAGACTAAGTGTACAAGGATCTGCACAACTGCCATACCGACAACAGTCCAAAGGATAGCGGCTTGTGATGCAGTACCTTCCATCACCATCCAGAATGGGATCACTGTCAGGATGACGGATAGAATAAAGCCAATCAGGTATGTTTTAACGCTACCGTGGCTTGCTCCAGTGTGAGCATCTTTTGCATGACTCATTTAAATAGCCCCCAGAAGATAAACAACGGTAAATACACAAATCCAAACAACGTCTAAGAAGTGCCAGAATAAGCTAAGGCAGTTCAAACGCGTTTTGTTCACGTCAGTTAGGCCACGACGAGTGACTTGAATCATCATAACGATAATCCAGATCAAACCTGCTGTTACGTGCAGACCATGTGTTGCAACTAAAGCAAAGAAACCTGATAGGAAACCGCTACGGTCAGGACCCAGTCCTTCAGCGATCAGTTCATGGAACTCGTACACTTCCATGATAACGAACCCAAGGCCTAGCAGGAAGGTTGCGAATAGCCATAAGTTGACTGCTGGGATTTTCCCTTTATGCATCGCAATCATTGCGAAGCCATAGGTAATACTACTGAATAAAAGTAAGAATGTTTCACCCAGAACGAATTTCAGGCTGAAAATATCTTTACCTTCAGGACCACCAGCGGTGCCATCGGCTAGAACAACATAAGTTGCAAACAAGCAAGCAAATAGAATCAGGTCGCTCATTATGTAGAGCCAGAAACCAAATACCTTTGTCCCACCTGCATCATGGTGCCCATGCTCTGCATGGGCTAAGTTTTGATTAGTCATTGTATTAGTTGACATCGTTCACACCTGCCTTACGTAAGTCTTCAAAGTGCTTATTCTCGATTTCTTCGATTTCAGCCACAGGTACGTAATAATCAACATCTTCGTCGAAGCTTTTTGCAATCCAAGTAACAATCATGCCAGCGAAACCAACGATTGCGAGCCACCAGATGTGCCAGATCATCGCGAAACCTAAAACCAAGCTAAATGCCGCGATAATCACGCCAGCGCCGGTATTTTTCGGCATATGAATTTCTTCATATGAAGCAGGTTTCTTATGAGCGATGCCTTTTTCTTTCATATCCCACCAAGCATCACGCGTTTGAACGTTAGGTTCAATAGCGAAGTTGTAGAATGGTGGTGGAGAAGAAGTTGCCCACTCCAGAGTACGTCCGCCCCATGGGTCTCCGGTTAAGTCACGGTTAGCATGACGATCACGGATACTCACGATGATTTGGATAACTTGGCATGCAATACCAATTGCGATTAGACCTGCACCGCAAGCCGCTGCAACCAGCATACCGTGGTACGTTGGGTCAATGTTTTGGCTTAAACGACGAGTCATACCCATAAAGCCAAGGATATACAACGGCATAAATGCTAAGAAGAAACCAACAATCCAGAACCAGAAGGCACGAACGCCCCATTTCTCATTCAGCGTGAAGCCGTAAGCTTTCGGGAACCAGTAAGTCATACCAGCGAAACATCCGAATACCACACCACCAATGATAACGTTATGGAAGTGAGCAATCAGGAATAAGCTGTTGTGTAGAACGAAGTTTGCACCAGGTACAGCAAGTAGAACCCCAGTCATACCACCAACAGAGAAGGTGATAATGAAGCCGACAGTCCATAGCATCGGTGATTTGAACTCAATACGACCTTGGTACATGGTAAACAGCCAGTTGAAGATCTTAACCCCAGTTGGGATTGCGATAATCATCGTAGCGATACCGAAGAAGGCGTTGACGTTTGCCCCCGAGCCCATCGTAAAGAAGTGGTGCAACCATACAATGAACGACATAACGGTAATAACGATAGTTGCCCATACCAGAGAGGTATAGCCAAACAAACGTTTTTTCGAGAAGGTTGCTGCAATTTCTGAGAATACACCAAATACAGGTAGAACAAGGATATACACCTCAGGGTGACCCCAAGCCCAAATCAGGTTGATGTACATCATCATGTTGCCGCCCATATCGTTAGTGAAGAAATGGGTACCTAGATAACGGTCTAAAGTCAGTAGTGTGATGGTGACTGTTAAGATAGGGAATGCTGCAACGATCAGTACGTTAGTACAGAGTGCTGCCCAGCTGAATACTGGCATTTTCATCATCGACATACCCGGTGCACGCATACGGATAATTGTCGCGATAAAGTTAACCCCTGTTAATAGTGTACCAATACCGGATATTTGGAGACTCCATATCCAATAATCGACCCCGACACCAGGGTTGTACTCCAAGCCAGATAAAGGCGGATAAGCTAACCAACCTGTCTGTGCGAATTCACCCACCCCTAAAGAGATGTTAATCAGCACAACACCGACAACGAAGAACCAGAAGCTCAGTGAGTTCAGGAATGGGAACGCAACATCACGTGCACCAATTTGCAGAGGAACAACAAGGTTCATCAGACCGACAACAAATGGTGTTGCCATGAAGAAAATCATGATAACGCCGTGTGCGGTAAAAATTTGGTCATAGTGATGAGGATTCAAGAACCCTTCTTGACCAGCAGAAGCAAGTACCTGCTGACCACGCATCATGATGGCATCCGCGAAACCACGGAACAACATGACCATTGCAACAATGATGTACATGACACCAATTTTTTTGTGGTCAACAGAGGTTAACCACTCTTTCCACAACCACTTCCATTTACCGAAGTAGGTGATCGCACCTAGAAGCGCAAGGCCGCCGAGAATGATACAAATCAATGTCACGACGACAATTGGCTCATGGAGCGGAATAGCATCTAGTGTTAATTTTCCGAACATGCCCTTATTCCTCAGCGCCTGTATGAGCATTATGGCTCATATGCATAGATTGACCTGCGGCTTCATCTTTCTTGTCCGCAGGAGCGTGACCTTTATGGTGCTCATGACCAAACTTGAGAATGATGTCTTCATACAGATTTGGTTTCACGCTAGAGAAGTAGGTAACAGGAACATTCATGCTAGGCTTAGCGACTTCGTCGAAAGCTTGCATTGTATCCATAGTTTTAGGTGAAGCTTTTACCTTTTGTACCCACTCATCAAAACCTTGACGATCAGGTGTTGCAATAGCATTAAACTTCATGTCAGAGAATCCATGACCACTATAGCTTGCTGAGAAGCCTTTGTAGGTACCAGGTTCGTTGGCAATTAAGTGAAGTTTAGTTTGCATACCTGCCATCGCATAGATTTGGCCACCTAAAGATGGAATGAAGAACGAGTTCATCACCGAATCAGATGTGATTTTGAAGTTGATTGGCACACCGGTAGGGAATGCTATTTCGTTAACTGTTGCAATACCTTGCTCTGGATAGATGAAAATCCATTTCCAGTCAGCGGAAATAACTTCAATTGTGACAGGTTCCTGATCACTGACTAATGGCTGATATGGATCAAGCTCATGAGTCGTTTTCCAAGTGATTGTACCTAGAATAATGATAATGATGATAGGAACAGTCCAGCAGACTAACTCAATTTTATTTGAGTGAGCCCAGTTAGGACGGTAAGTTGCTGATTTATTGGATTCACGATATTTTCTAGCAAAAATAAACGCCATGAAAATAACGGGAATGACAACAACCAGCATTAAGCCGATTGCAATAAGAATCAGCTCTTTTTGTTTAACGCCAACGGCGCCTTTAGGGTCCATCAACACCATATCGCAACCACCTAATAATAAGGTAGCGACAACAAGTGAGAGTGCCCCAATGCTTTTTTTGTAGTTCATAAGTCTCATCCACGACCCCAAATGACAAAGATTCTAATTGTCGTTTCATCAGTGGGGGCATTCTACGGTAAGGTTATGTGAGTGTAAACAATTGTAAGGTAAAGAAACGGGATTGTTAGCTCTTTATGTTAATATGATCACATGTGAAGAACTTATGATTAAATAGTTAAAAGTCATGCAGATTATAGGTATATTTTGCTAAAACAGGACTAATACTAAAATATCTTTGTCTTTTTTCAAAGAAAAATATATACAAAAATGAGCAAAAATTAAAACAACTGATCTGATTGTTAAATAAAATGGTAGGTGAAAATACGGCTTTTAACGCCGATAAGAGGCTTGAGGCCATCTTATCGGCTAAAACAACTAAGAAAAATTGTTATTTTCTTGAAAAGAAAAGAGAGTTTTTAAATTTTTCTACAGTTAAATATAAACACTTAGAATGTATATTTTAATGTATAAATGATTGCGTCTTGATAAAAATCATCGCCTAGCTTATTGTCAGCATAGCGGTATTGCACACCCGCAGCTAAGTGTGGTGTTGCATTCCACCAAAAGGCGAGAGCACCATTGACGCCGTCACGCCCACCGTTGCCGTAGCGCTTATGACGAGCAAATTCCATTTCATGCCAGTTAGTGATCATGAAATCTTCTTCAAACATCTTGAAGCCATAACCTGCAACCCAACCAACCACATAGCCGTTATTGCCTGAGTAGAAAGTTTGGTCAACATAATGTAATGCAACGAATGGTTTGAACCACAGATCACCGAATGAAGTGTTGTAGCCTAAGCCATATAATGTGTTGACTTCATGGAAATTGCCGCCATATTTAGCACCTGGCATTGACCAAGTACCGTAAACATGACCATAAACGTTAAAGCCACTATCGCCTAGATAGAAACGACCTGTCGTTTTGATGGTGTAACGTTGGTTACGGCCAGGCTCAGTACGACGTTTGTGGAATGGATTTTCGACATCAAAAAATCCATACAATTCACCCCAATTAAAGTTAGCTCCGCCTTCTAACTCAATGTAGGCAAAATCTTTTTTGCGAGTGGTGTTTTCTGATTTAGTTTCGGTGCGGTGAGACCAGTCTAAATAATTGACATTGATGTCCGCGAAACCATTCTGATAGCCAAGAAAGTCGTCAGCATTTGCCGTCCCAGCTAAAGACGCAAGTGCAGCGACGCAGAGAAGTTGTTTTTTCATGATATATTATTTTCGTTTGAGTATTAACGATATTTATTTGTTATTCAGCCATAAGGCTGATTAGCCCTTAACGTGTGAGATATTAGGCTTTTAATTTGTAATTAAAAAATATATTTCATTAAATAGGTGATATGCATCACGCTATGAAGGTAGGGATATCAATATTTGCTAGTCAGATCTAATTTAAAAGGTCAAGAAAAAACCCGAAATGAATTAATTTCACTTCGGGATGATTGATTGAGTTAATAATTTATTTCTTAACTATCTTGCGTACTGCAAAGAAGTCGAGACAGCCACCAATGATTAAACTGAGTGCGCCAATACTTGCGCCTGTATTGAAAATGAAATTCTTATATTCAGGTAAGGCAAGCCAAAGGGATATTTGATTGGTGAATAAGTAAATTTTGACTGTAGCAAACGAGGTAACTAATAGTGTTAATAGCCATAGCGCTAATATAGCAATTGCGGTTAAGAGGATATAAACGGCAATTTTATAAGCTTGTGGATACAGCTCCCTGCGTTGGAATAACCCAGTGGTTTGCGTATAGCTCAACGAGGTTTTACAGGCAAGTAAGAGCAGAATACTGGGCACCGAAACAACAATAGAAATCAGATAGAAGGTTGGCCAGCCGTAAGAAAGAACAACAATACTGGCAACAGGGCCTATATACACTCGAGCAATAGCCGAAAGTGCAGAGAGTAAAGCGAATTGTGTTGCAGATAATGACTTATTACATAGAGTCATGAGTAATGCCACGAACGCCGCGGTTCCCATTCCTGAAAAAATATTTTCGATAACAATGATTGAACCCATACTGATAATGTTTGGTGGTGTGACCGCAAGGAACCAATAGCCGATATTTGAGGCGCCTTGCAAAATACCAAACACCAATAAGGCGTTAAATAGGCTCATGTTCTTCATTAGGTAACCGCCAAACAATGCCCCGAAGATGGTTGCTGCCATACCGACAGTTTTATTGACCGCAGCAACTTCACTTAAGGTAAAGCCAAGGCCACTCAATAAGAAGTTAGTACTAAGCGCCATCACAAATGCATCACCCATCTTATAGAATACTAATAATAAGAGGACTAGCCAGGCATTGTTGCGGCTAAAAAACTCGGCAAGCGGTTTATAAATCGCATCTTTCAGTGAGGTTGGCGGGGTACCACTATCTTCTGGTTCTTTGGCGAGCAGAGTCGCAAAAACACCAATGAGCATCAGCCCTGCCATCACCATATAAAGTTGTTGCCATGTGAGGAATTTATCTGCCATCCATAATGCTAGCCCACCAGACACCAGCATACTGATGCGATAACCCATCACTGAGACTGCGGCACCAAAGCCTCGTTCTTCCGCGCTGAGCAGGTCCGTCTTATAGGCATCAAAGACAATATCTTGTGAGGCAGAACAAAAAGCGACCATAACAGCCAGCGCTGCTAGCCACCATAGATGGTCTGATGGATTCATAAAACCCATTGCACCGATACTGAAAATAAGCAGGATTTGTGTGGTCAGTAACCATCCTCTACGCCGGCCAAGAAAGGGCGGGGTATACCGATCCATCATTGGAGACCAAAGAAACTTTAATACATAAGCTTGACCAACCAGTGAAAAAAAACCAATCGTTTTAATATCGATATTTTCAACCGTTAACCAAGCTTGTAGCGTGCCAGCAGTCAGTGCTAACGGAAGGCCGGATACAAAACCTAATAGGATTAAAATGACTGAATTGGGTAAAAAAGCACGGGACATAATCTTCCTATGATTGGTTATGAGCTAAATAAAAGGCTTTCCGTTATTGAATAATGGTGAAGGCGCTATTCACCGTTTCATTAAGTGCCTATTCTATAGAGATAGGCACTTAATGTATGACAAAACATCGTCTCGAATCATTATCGAGCGTTTTGTTTGATAAATTGGGTCAATTCTTGATCATTAGCCATATCGTTGATCAGATCAGTGAGTGCAAGATTGATCGCTTTTTCAATTTTATCGTTGCTAGCACCCAGTAATTCTTGGTTATTGTAATTACGTGTGAATGTCCGTGATTTGGTGGAACCATTCGGTGCCGTTGCGGTAACCGTTACGCTAGAATTCACGGTAATATTATGGCGTAAACTGCCTTCACTGACTTGGGCGTTTAATTGGTTCAGTTGAACGACCAAGTTGACATTGGCAGGAGATGACACCATGAAGCCGCGAGCAGCCATTTGTTTTTCAACCGCTTCTTGCATTAAATAGCGTGGATCACGGGAAGGGGACAGTACCACCAAACTTCCATTACGGTTGATTTCTGTCAGTGCTTTTGAAGGCCGACTATCTACGCTGCTAACACTAATTGCGGTTGCATTCAGCGTCGGATTTCGTGCTGGCAAAGTAATCTTGGGTTCGAGTGATAAAGTATTACTGCTTGTTGCACAACCAGCTAGAAGAAATAGTGCAAAAAGAGGAAAACAAAGTTTTCTTAACATAATTTTTTCCAGTTCATCTTTCCTAATTGGGGTTGTTCCGTTATGGTGCAACCTAACGAACCCTTATACATTTAACTAGGGTTATAGTTTCACCCTGACGGGTTTTCTGAAAGGTTAGACAACCATTTCGAGAAAAATTCGTCAAAGTGGTAGTTATCATATCATTGTAGCGCGATTGTCCTCTATCACTACAAAAAAAGATAACAAAACGTCAATGGTGGTTGAACAAAGGAGTGATTTTTATGGGGATTGATGCACCGCTAAATATGCAATCACATATTCAGCAAAAGCTGCATGCAGCCTTTGAACCCGCTTATCTTGAAGTGATCAATGAAAGCGATCAACATAATGTTCCTGCGGGCTCAGAAAGCCACTTTAAAGTGGTTTTGGTCAGTGAAAAATTTGAAAACAAACGTATGGTTGGCCGTCATCGTGAAATTTATGCTATTTTGGCAGATGAATTAGCGGGAAGTATCCATGCTTTAGCGCTACATACTTATACCCCTTCAGAGTGGCATAATTTAGCGGATACGGCACTGAATTCTCCTGCATGTCGTGGTGGCGGTAAAATAAACAGCTGATTGATTCGCTGTTTGACTGTTATTATGATGAGACGATTTATGTCATTTTATGAATGTTGGCATTAATATCGATGTATGTTTTTTCCCCAATTTGCTTGGGGAGTGCTTTTTTTAGTCGGAAAAGTCACAAATAAAGAGGAATAATCGCTTCTTTTATCAGCTTTTCTCGACTCGGGGCATCTGCATCGGTATAATGTCGCGTCTAATTTTCAGTAAGGTTTCGGGACGCTTCTGATATCAGGGATGACCGTTGTGTAAGCAACGCCCCCGGTTCTGGAAGGGAGAAGGTCATTATGATTTAATGGCTTAACTCTGGAGTAGACCGATCACTAAGATTTTTTTTGAGGTAAGAAGATGCAAGTTTCTGTTGAAACGACTCAAGGCCTTGGGCGTCGTGTAACAATCACCGTTCCTGCTGCCGATATTGAAAAAGCAGTAAACAGCGAGCTGGTTAACGTCGCGAAGAAAGTACGTGTTGATGGCTTCCGTAAAGGAAAAGTGCCAATGAACATCGTTAAACAGCGTTACGGCGCGTCTGTTATGCAAGACGTTCTGGGCGATGTGATGCAACGTAACTTCATCAACGCAATCATTGAACAAAAAATCAATCCAGCCGGTGCACCTAGCTACAAGCCTGAAATGCTGGAAGATGGTAAAGATTTTGTTTACTCAGTTGAATTCGAAGTCTATCCAGAAATCGAACTAAAAGGTCTGGAAACTATCGAAGTAGAAAAACCAGTTGTTACTGTTAAAGATGAAGATCTTGAAAACATGCTGGAAACGCTACGTAAACAACAAGCTCAGTGGAAAGAAACATCTGAAGCCGCAGCGGCTGATTCGCGTATCACAATTAACTTCACGGGTTCAATCGATGGTGAAGAATTTGAAGGCGGCAAAGCAGAAGATTTCGCACTAGTTATGGGCGAAGGTCGTATGATCCCTGGTTTTGAAGATGGCATCGTTGGCCACAAAGCGGGTGAAGAATTCGATATCGAAGTTAATTTCCCAGAAGATTACCACGCTGAAAACCTGAAAGGTAAAGCAGCGAAGTTTGCTATCGTTCTGAAGAAAGTTGAACAGCGTGAACTGCCAGAATTCACTGAAGAATTCATCAAGCGTTTCGGTATTGCTGACGGCACTTTAGACGGTCTGCGCGCGGAAGTGCGTAAAAACATGGAACGCGAACTGAAAAATGCGGTACGTAACCGTATTAAAGCTCAGGTTCTGGATGGTTTGGTTAATGCGAATGACATCGAAGTTCCAGCTGCGGTGGTTGATGGTGAGATCGATGTTCTGCGTCGTCAAGCTGCACAACGTTTCGGTGGTAACGAGAAACAAGCGATGGAACTGCCTCGTGAGCTGTTCGAAGAACAAGCGAAACGTCGCGTTGTTATCGGCCTACTGTTAGGTGAAGTGATCAATTCGAACGAACTGAAAGCTGATGAAGATCGCGTTAAAGTTCTGATTGAAGAAATGGCTTCAGCTTATGAAGATCCAACTGAAGTTATCGAATACTACAGCAAAAACAATGAGCTGATGAATAGCGTTCGTAACTTAGCTCTTGAAGAACAAGCGGTTGAGAAAATTCTGGAAGTGGCTAAAGTGACTGAAAAAGAAACTAACTTCAATGAACTGATGAACCAAGTTCAAGCTGGTTAATTTCGTTTTATCCGCGTTATAAATAAAAAACCCGTGGCGTATGCTGCGGGTTTTTTGTCAATGATATCGGCGTCATCTCTCAGATTAGGTTGATAGCGTGGTACGCTTATGTTCAAGGTATACCGTGATTTTTGTTCCTCGAGCACCTGAGTATCTACCTTAATATCGAGCTAATTTTTAGAGGACAAGCGAAGATAGTCTTGAAAATAACATTTTCGCCCTAATTTTATTATAAATGTTGCTGTATATTCTAATTATATCGGCTGTTAGGCTGGGTGAATCTTACAGAACAAATCCGTGAATCCTTACAGACTTGTGTTAAACTATTTTACAGTGAGTCTTGTTTTCTACAGCATAATTCATCTCATTAATGCACACTTCTTTGAGGGTCTTTAGGCTAAACACAAAGAAATAATCAAATGAGATAGCAGTGAAAATATGTGAGATAGATAATTTTTAAAGACAAACTGTTTGTTTGCTGCTTAGAATGCGTAAAAGTCGAACAAACAGCAAATTTAGGCGCAAGCACCAGAAAGTTTTTAATAGGAGATTTCGATGTCATATTTTGGCGGTCAGGAAAATCTAGCATCCCAAATGGCACTCGTGCCAATGGTCATTGAGCAGACCTCTCGGGGTGAACGTTCATACGATATTTATTCACGTCTGTTAAAAGAACGTATTATCTTCCTGACAGGTCAGGTGGAAGATCATATGGCGAACTTAATTGTCGCACAGATGCTATTTTTGGAAGCAGAAAATCCAGAAAAAGATATCCAGCTTTACATCAACTCCCCAGGTGGCGTGATTACAGCAGGTATGTCCATCTATGACACAATGCAATTTATTAAACCTGATGTTAGTACGATCTGTATGGGACAAGCTTGTTCTATGGGATCATTCTTGCTAGCTGCGGGGACTAAAGGTAAACGCTTCTGCCTACCAAATTCTCGCGTGATGATCCACCAACCACTCGGTGGTTATCAAGGACAAGCGACCGATATCGAAATTCACGCTCAGGAAATTCTGAAAGTGAAAGCGCGCATGAATGAGTTAATGGCATTGCACACTGGTAAGCCTGTCGAAGAAATCAATCGTGACACAGAGCGCGATCGTTTCTTGTCTGCAAATGAAGCTAAAGAGTATGGTTTGGTTGACCATATTTATACTAGCCGTTAATTAACTAAGGTTTATACATACTTAATTAATATCAAAGAAATTTATTCCTCCGTTTTATCGCGCAAGATAGTGAATAAACGGGGGAAAATTGACGATAAGTGAGGTCAACTGATGACAGATAAGCGCAAAGAGGGGTCAGGTAAACTGTTGTACTGCTCTTTCTGCGGAAAAAGTCAGCATGAAGTCCGCAAGCTGATTGCCGGTCCGTCAGTCTATATTTGTGATGAATGTGTCGATTTATGCCTCGATATCATCCGTGAAGAGATCAAAGAACTGGCTCCTCATCGTGAGCGTAGTGCATTACCTACCCCACATGAGATCAGAGAGCATCTTGATGATTATGTGATAGGTCAAGAACAGGCGAAAAAAGTATTGGCTGTCGCCGTCTATAATCACTACAAGCGATTACGGAATGGTGATACAACCAGCGAAGGTGTTGAGCTTGGTAAAAGTAACATTTTGCTGATTGGTCCAACAGGCAGCGGTAAAACATTGCTGGCTGAAACCCTTGCTCGTTACTTGGATGTGCCTTTCACGATGGCAGATGCCACCACCTTAACCGAAGCGGGTTATGTTGGTGAAGATGTTGAAAACATCATCCAAAAATTACTGCAAAAATGTGACTACGATGTAGAAAAAGCGCAACGTGGTATTGTTTATATCGATGAAATTGACAAAATTTCACGTAAATCTGATAACCCTTCAATTACCCGTGATGTTTCAGGTGAAGGGGTACAACAAGCGTTGTTGAAACTGATTGAAGGGACAATTGCAGCCGTTCCACCTCAAGGTGGTCGTAAGCATCCTCAGCAAGAGTTCTTACAGGTTGATACCTCTAAGATCTTATTTATCTGTGGAGGTGCTTTTGCGGGGCTCGATAAAGTGATCGGTCAGCGTTTAAATACGCGTTCAGGTATTGGTTTTGCTGCTGAGGTTAAAGGTGAATCCGAGAAAATTACTGAAGGTGAATTGTTAGCACAAACAGAGCCTGAAGATCTGATCAAATTTGGTTTGATCCCTGAGTTTATCGGTCGTTTGCCAGTGGTGGCAACTTTAACGGAATTGAGTGAAGAGGCGCTTATTCAGATCCTTCAAGAACCCAAAAATGCGCTAACTAAACAGTACCAAGCGCTATTTAGCCTTGAAGGGACAGAATTAGAGTTCCGTGAAGAAGCGTTAAAAGCGATTGCTAAAAAAGCAATGGCTCGTAAAACGGGGGCTCGTGGTTTACGTTCTATTGTTGAAGCGGCATTGCTAAATACAATGTATGACCTGCCTTCTATGGATAATGTAGAAAAAGTCGTTGTTGATGAAAATGTCATTAATGAACAATCAGAACCATTACTGATCTACAGCAAACCTGATGCTCAAGCCTCCGGTGATAATTAACGCCTAGGATTTAGCAACGACAAGTTATGAGTGAAATGAGGGTTCCTCCCTCATTTCATTTTTATCTTCAAGTACCCATTGAATGCTAAAATCTTATCCCCATATAGTTTATATTCTGAGTGTGGTTTCTTTGCTTTTTAAATACACTTTTTTAAGCAATAGTTGGAAACCCTTAAACTAGCGCAAGCTAAACGAAGAGAGAGCTTTATGAATCCTGAGCGTTCCGAACGCATTGAAATACCTGTATTGCCTCTGCGTGATGTAGTGGTGTACCCACATATGGTGATCCCACTGTTTGTTGGACGTGAAAAATCCATTCACAGTCTGGAAGCAGCGATGGATCATGACAAGCAAGTAATGCTGGTAGCCCAAAAAGAGGCCTCAACTGATGAGCCTGGGGTTAATGATTTATTTTCTGTTGGTACCGTAGCTTCAGTTATTCAAATGCTGAAATTGCCCGATGGGACAGTTAAAGTATTAGTTGAAGGCTTAAGAAGAGCGCGTATAAGCAGCTTAACTGACAATGGCGAGTATTTCTTAGCACAAGCAGAATATTTGCAGCCTGAAGCTGTGAAACAAGCTGAAGATGCAGATGATTTTTACAATGAAGATAGCGCTCAAGCTAAAGTCGCAGAACTTCTTGATGAAAAAGAGCAAGAGGTTCTTTATCGCACTATTGTCAATCAGTTCGAAAGCTATATTAAACTGAATAAAAAAATTCCACCTGAAGTTTTGACATCGCTGCATTCGATTGAACAAGATCAACTCGATAAATTAGCGGATACCATAGCGTCTCATATGCCACTTAAATTGGCAGATAAACAACGTGTGTTAGAGATGGCGAATGTTGCTGAGCGTGTTGAATTCCTGATGGCCATGATGGAATCTGAAACTGAGCTGTTGCAAGTTGAGAAACGCATCCGTAACCGTGTCAAAAAGCAGATGGAAAAAAGCCAACGCGAATATTATTTGAATGAGCAAATGAAAGCGATTCAAAAAGAGCTTGGTGAAATGGATGATGCGCCCGATGAATACGAAGCGCTGAAACGCAAAATTGAAGAAGCAAAAATGCCAAAAGAGGCTCATGAGAAAGCTGAAGCAGAATTGCAAAAGCTAAAAATGATGTCTCCAATGTCAGCAGAAGCCACAGTAGTGCGTAGCTACATTGATTGGATGGTTCAGGTACCATGGCATGCTCGTAGCAAAGTGAAAAAAGACCTTGTTAAGGCGCAAGAAGTACTAGATACAGACCATTATGGCCTAGAGCGTGTTAAGGAACGTATCCTAGAGTATCTGGCGGTACAAAGCCGTGTCAGTAAGATTAAAGGCCCAATCCTATGTTTGGTTGGACCACCAGGGGTAGGTAAAACCTCACTTGGTCAATCTATCGCAAAAGCAACAGGCCGTCAGTACACTCGCATGGCATTAGGTGGCGTACGTGATGAAGCGGAAATTCGTGGTCACCGCCGTACCTATATCGGTTCTATGCCGGGTAAACTGATCCAGAAAATGGCAAAAGTTGGAGTGAAAAACCCGCTGTTCCTGTTAGATGAGATTGATAAAATGTCTTCTGACATGCGAGGTGATCCTGCTTCTGCATTACTCGAGGTGTTAGATCCTGAGCAAAACGTCGCATTTAACGATCATTATTTGGAAGTTGATTACGATCTTTCTGATGTGATGTTTGTGGCTACGTCTAACTCGATGAATATTCCTGCGCCATTGCTCGATCGTATGGAAGTTATTCGTCTGTCTGGCTATACAGAAGATGAGAAATTAAATATCGCTAAGCAGCATTTGCTGCCGAAGCAAATCCAACGCAACGCATTGAAAAAGAATGAGCTAACGATTGATGATAGTGCACTCATTGGCATTATCCGTTACTACACTCGTGAAGCGGGTGTCCGTGGTTTAGAGCGTGAAATTTCGAAACTGTGTCGTAAAGCGGTTAAGTCCTTATTAATGGATAAGAAGCTGAAACATATCGAAATTAATGCTGATAACCTGAAGGATTTCTTAGGTGTTCGTAAGTTTGATTATGGTCAAGCCGATACGGAAAACCGTGTAGGTCAAGTCACCGGATTGGCGTGGACCGAGGTCGGCGGTGACTTGTTAACGATTGAGACAGCTTGTGTACCTGGTAAAGGTAAGCTCACTTATACTGGTTCATTAGGTGAAGTGATGCAAGAATCTATTCAAGCTGCGTTGACTGTTGTTCGAGCTCGAGCAGAAAAACTGGGCATCAATAGCGATTTCTATGAGAAACGCGATATTCATGTTCACGTACCTGAAGGTGCGACACCGAAAGATGGCCCAAGTGCAGGTATTGCTATGTCAACGGCCTTAGTTTCCTGCTTAACAGGTAATCCTGTTAAAGCGGATGTCGCAATGACAGGTGAAATTACGCTAAGAGGTCTTGTATTACCAATTGGTGGACTGAAAGAAAAATTACTTGCAGCACATCGTGGTGGTATTAAAACGGTATTAATTCCATTTGAGAACAAACGTGATTTGGAAGAAATTCCAGAAAATGTGATTGCTGATTTGGAAATTCACCCTGTTAAAACTATTGAGGAAGTCCTCTCTTTGGCATTAGCGAACCCGCCATTTGGTGTGGAAATCGTAAAAAATAAGTCAAAAAGAGTGAGCTGAATCAAGAAGTTTGCATAAAAGTATGGCTGATAACCTATTTAGGGGTTGTCAGCCTTTTTTTTCGTCGCTAATTTAACGATGATTCTGATAATTATTTGGATGTAATCTGTTCTCTTGCCATTGGCATTCAGGATTGATATAACGGCTGCATCATTAATTAGCTTAATAGCCTAATTAAGATCATAGTCAAAACTAATATGGGGATGATAAGAGTGAATAAGTCTCAACTGATTGATCAAATCGCTTCTGAAGCGAATATTTCTAAAGCTGCAGCTGGCCGTGTTGTTGATGCGTTTGTTGCATCAGTCACTAGTTCACTGAGCAAAGGTGATGATGTTGCTTTAGTTGGCTTTGGTACATTCACCGTTCGTGAACGTGCCGCTCGCACAGGACGTAACCCACAAACAGGTAAAGAGATTAAGATCGCTGCGGCGAAAGTACCTGCTTTCCGTCCGGGTAAAGGTTTAAAAGACGCAGTTAATAGCTAATTCAGTTTTATTTTGGGATTGTTTTATTTTTTTTCAAAACACTCACTGACTGAAAATTATTAATCAGCTAATATAGAGGCGCATCATGGAAATGGTGCGCTTTTTTTTCAATCTGAGTTAAGATTAGCGTATTATTAGGAAATTGAATTTAACAAAGCGGAGTTAAGCCTTTTTATGATGGACAATCTACGCACGAAGGTGAACAGTCCTTTTATCAAACTGATACTGGCTATCATTATCCTGTCATTCGTGCTGACAGGGGTTGCTGGTTACATGATTGGCGGTACAAGTAATGATGCTGCTGAAGTAAATGGGCAGCCAATTAGCAGGGAGCAACTACAACAGGCTTTCGCACAAGAGCGTCAATCTTTACAAGAATATTTGGGAGATAAGTTTTCTGAAGTTGCGGGTAATGAAGAAAGCATGAAATTATTACGCCGACAAGCTTTGGATAACTTGATTAATAACGAATTAATCAATCAGTACGCTAATGAGTTAAATCTGTCAGCGAGTGATGCTCAGATAGAAAGAGCCATTTTTGCTATGTCGATTTTCCAAACGAATGGGAAATTTGATAGTGAAAAATACCGTAATATTTTAAGCCAGTACAATGTCAATGCGGATAATTTCGCGGCGCAAATTCGTACTGACTTAGTGCGTGCTCAATTGGCTAAGGCATTTACTGGTAGTGACTTTGCTTTACCTTCAGAAGTGAAAAATTACGCTGAATTATTTTTGCAAGAACGTGAAATTCGTACAGCGACCCTGTCATTAGCTGATATTGAAGCTAAACAGACTGCGACTGAAGATGAATTAAAAGATTACTACAATGCGAATCAGAACAGTTTTATCTCTCCTGAAAAAGTTCAGGTCAGCTATGTTGAGATTGATGCCGCTTCTCTACCTGAACTGACCGTTTCTGATGCAGAAATAAAAACTTATTATGATCAAAATCTGAAAAATTATACTCAGGCTCAGCAAAACCACTACAGTATGATTCAGGTTGCTTCAGAGAAAGAAGCGAATGAAATCCTTGATCAGCTAAAAGCGGGGGCGCAATTCGACGTGTTAGCCTCTGAGAAATCAACGGATAAGTTTAGTGCCGGCAATAAAGGTGTGATCGGGTGGATGGAAGAAGCCTCAACACCCGCTGAGATTGCGAATGCGAAATTAACTGAGAAAGGGCAACTTTCTGCGCCGATCAAGTCTGGCTCAAACTTTGTTATCTTCCGTTTAGATGATATTAAGCCTGAAAGCACGAAACCTTTCGATGAAGTCAAAGATTCGATTAAGACGACGTTAACGCAAGATAAAAATGTTAAACAGTTTTATGACTTGCAACAAAAAGTCAGTGAAGCAGCGACGAATGACAATGAGTCTTTAGCGTCAGTAGAAGAGGTATCAGGCTTAAAAGTGGTAACCACCGACTGGTTTGATAAAAATAATCCACCGGCCGCTTTAAACTTCCCTAAAGTCATTAACGAAATATTTAGTGAGCGTTTAGTGGATAAAAATGGTTCAACGGGGATTAACTCGGATGTGATTAATGTTGAAGGTGACCGTGCGTTTGTCGTCCGTGTTACCCAATATAAGCCGGAACAAACTGAATCATTCGAAACCGTTAAATCTCAAATCGAAGCATTAGTTAAACGTAAAAAAGCAGATGCTGAGCTGAAAGCAGAAGGCGATAAATTAGTCGCTGCACTGAAAGAAGGTAAAGGCGAGGCTGCATTGAGCGCTGCTAATGTTAAGTTTACTGCTCCTGAAACCGTTTCTCGTATGATGCCTCAAACACCAATTATTGGTGCAGCAATGGCGATGGCGAAACCAAGCGAAGGTAAGGTGACTTATACGACGGCTCGAGATGCACAAGATAACTTAGTCATTATTCAGCTTGATAAAGTGATCCCAGGTAAAGCGTCTGATGAAGAGCTAGCCCAACTGACCAAAGAGTACCAAGGTATGATGGGCAGTGCGGTAAATGAAGCGTTGATGCTTAACTTGCGTGAGAAAGCCAAAGTTGAAGTATTGAACCTCGAGTAATTTGAGACGCTGTTCGCAATTACAATTGTAATTGAATCTATCTTAAGGCCACCTTTGGGTGGCCTTTCTTATTTCTGTTAAGCGAAAACAGCGTTTGTCTTTTGATTTTGGCATTGTGCTATCTCAATTTAAAACAGGAGAAAGCCAATGACATGGATGAAATCTATAAAGCAGTCACTAGGGAGTATCGTCGTCATTTCCTCGATGTTGATGTGTTCACACGCAGTATTAGCTAAAAAAATCGAGCCTGATAAGACGATGACAAACAAACATTTTCAAGAAGAAAAAACATTACCAGCGGGTGTCGATGACATCGCCCAAGTTAATATTAATCAGGCTAGTGCAGAAGAATTAGCAAAAAAGCTTCATGGTATTGGTATACAAAAGGCAAAGGCAATTGTTGAGTATAGAAATACATATGGGGCATTTAATACTATTGAAAATATTTTAGAGGTGCGTGGAATAGGGCCTGCATTTTTAGAAAAAAACCGAAGTAAATTGACCTTATAACAAGTGGAGTGCTCACATTAATATGTGAGCACTTCATACCGTGAAATGGGTGATATGAATCATGTTTATGAACAGGCTCTTTTTGTATTACTCATATTTTGTTAAATAAATAATTTGATGTGTATCACATAAAATAGATTATTTCAGCAAGAGCCATAATTATTTGTTATGTTTTTGTAAACAGAGGCAACTGGTCGGAGTAGTTATGGCAACGCAAATTAAAGTTAGAGGTTACCACATTGATGTTTTCCAGCATGTTAATAATGCACGCTATCTTGAGTTCTATGAGTCAGATCGTTGGGCTTGGATGGAGCAACATGATTTCATTGGATGGGCCCTGAAGAAAAAGCTGACAATGGCTGCGGTTAATATCAATGTGAACTATTTTCATGGTGCAGTCATTGGTGATGAATTAGTCGTGACTACACGTATTGAGAAAATTGGTGCTAGAAGTGCGGTATGTTATCAGCAAATAATTCGTGAACGACAAGGAAAGAAAGAGGTTGTTTCTGATGCAATGGTGACTTTTGTATTTATTGATTTATCGTTAAATAAAGCCATTAGTATTGATGGTGAGTTACTCGAAAAACTTGAATTGTTGTCACAAGCTAACGCTGAAGCGTTTGTTGACGCTTAACGCATTCAAGGGGGCCGGAAAGAGTACTCTTTTCTAGCCCCCTTATATTCAGGTAACTAGATGAGTTTAGTCATTTTTTTGAGTGAAGATAACACAGTTTCTTTATCGCTCAAGTAGTCGTTTAAGCCCTTACTGCGAAGATGGCATGCAGCGCACTCTCCACAGCCGTCTCCTTGTATGCCGTTATAGCAAGTCAGAGTTTCTTGTCGTATTGTGTCTAAATGACCATAAAAATCAGCTAAAGCCCAAGTTTGCGCTTTATTTAACCACATCAACGGTGTTTCAAAACGAATGTCTTTCGCCAGTCCTAGATTGACGGCATGATTAAGTGCGGTGACAAATTCATCTCGACAGTCAGGGTAGCCCGAGAAGTCCGTTTCACAAACCCCGGTGATAACGGCTTCCGCTTGCACTTGGTAGGCATAGATGGCAGCTAGCGTTAAAAAAAGAATATTTCGCCCCGGAACAAATGTACTGGGTAACCCGCTAGACTCACTTTCTTGATAGTCAGGCACTGGAATATTATCACGAGTTAGACTGCTCACTGCGAGTTCATTGAGGAGAGTGACATCAAGCACCTTGTGTGCAGTTGCTCCAAGTGAATGGCTGAGCTTTTGGGCCACTTCAATCTCAAAGCGATGACGTTGCCCATAATCAAAAGTGACACAATGGACTTCATCATAAGTTTTTAACGCTTGGATGAGGCAAGTCGTCGAGTCTTGACCACCACTGAAGACAACAACAGCGCGTTTCATAAATATTCCTCTTACTCCAACAAAAATGAATATACAGGTTGCTATAGCGCCATGTTAATGGTGCTAGCCTTTGATGGATAGCGGTATTTTTGTCTTTTAACACAGATTGATAAATTATTTATGCTGTTGTCAGTCTATTTAGGTAAAATAATTCTATTATATAGCCGTAACCGTGACATTTTTTTATAAATATTAAGAGAGCAAATATGTTAGATAAGATAGATAAAAAGTTACTTCGCTTGCTGCAAAATGACAGCAGTCTATCTTTGAATGCACTTGCAGAAGCGGTGAATTTAACATCAACACCTTGTTGGAAAAGGCTAAAACGCTTAGAAGATGAGGGATATATTCGGAGTAAAGTCACGTTACTCGACGGCGAAAAGTTAGGCTTGGGCTTAACCGTTATCGTGATGATCAAAACTCAGCATCACAACAGCGAGTGGTATGAGCAATTTGTTTCTTTTGTTAGTCAGCTTCCAGAGGTACTTATGTTTTATCGCATGGCTGGGGAGTATGACTATCTTATGCAAGTTGAAGTCAAAGATATGAAATCCTATGACTTATTTTATAAAAAGTTAGTTAATGGTGTTCATGGGCTTATTGATGTAACCTCTAGTTTTGCAATGGAAAAAATCAAGTATACTACGGTGTTACCTATCCCTGATTAATGGTATTACGCCTATTTTTCTTAAGCATTTGCACCATTAGGATGCCACACCATGGCAAATATTAAATCTTATTCAAGGCAGTAATTCAGTGCGATTATTTTCACAACTTGGCTGGTATTTTTTGAGTGAATGGCGACGCTATATTGGTGCGGTTTGCTTTTTAATCATTATAGCTATCTTACAGCTTGTTCCACCGCGACTTGTGGGTATCGTTGTGGATGGGATTAGCAATCAAACCATGGCTACAACTCAGTTAGTGTCGTATGTGGCATTGATGTTATTCATTGCTGTTGTTGTATACGGTCTTCGTTATGTCTGGCGTATTTGGTTATTTGGTGCGTCTTATAAGCTAGCGGTGCAATTACGACAAAAATTTTACCGTCAATTAAGCCTACAAAATCAATCTTTCTATCAAAGATACCGAACAGGAGATTTGATTGCTCGAACCACTAATGATGTTGACCGAGTGGTATTTGCTGCGGGTGAAGGAGTGCTCACATTTGTTGACTCATTAGTTATGGGCTGTGCTGTATTGGTCATGATGAGCGTGGAAATTAGTTGGCAACTAACATTATTAGCATTGATTCCAATGCCTATTATGGCGTTAGTGATTAAACGTTATGGTGATCAATTACATCATCGATTTAAACATGCTCAAGGTGCATTCTCTTCATTAAATAATCATGCACAAGAGAGCTTAACCAGCATTCGCATGATAAAGGCTTTTGGCCTTGAGGATCATCAATCAAATCAGTTCGAACAAGTCGCGACTGAGGCGGGTCGACGCAATATGCATGTCGCTAGAGTTGATGCCCGTTTTGACCCGACGATTTTTATTGCTATCGGTATGGCAAACCTCTTGGCTATCGCTGGGGGGAGTTGGATGGTGCTGCATGACACGCTGACTCTCGGTGAACTCACTAGCTTTGTCATGTATTTGGGATTAATGATTTGGCCTATGCTAGCGTTGGCATGGATGTTTAACATCGTTGAACGTGGTAGCGCAGCCTATAGCCGTATCCGTGCTTTACTGGATGAACCTATAGACATTGAAGATGGTCAGCAATCTCTTCTAGGCGAAAGAGGAGAATTACAGGCGCATATTAAGGCGTTTTGTTATCCAGAAGCGGAACGGGTCGCGCTTCATGATATTCATTTCACACTCCCACCCGGTCAGTTTTTGGGAATTTGCGGACCAACAGGTTCAGGCAAATCAACACTACTTGCATTAATTCAGCGTCAATTCGATGTGACTGAAGGGGAAATCCACTACCAAGGTAAGCCGCTGCCTGAGATTCGCTTAAATGAATGGCGAAGTCGATTAGCTGTTGTGAATCAATCTCCTTTTTTATTTTCTGATACTGTGGCAGGGAATATCGCATTAGGTAGTCCACAAGCAACAATAGAGCAAATTGAGGAAGCGGCACGTATTGCTTGCGTGCATGATGATATCCTGAGGTTACCGGAAGGTTACCAAACACAGGTTGGTGAGCGAGGCGTTATGTTGTCTGGGGGACAAAAACAGCGGCTCTCGATTGCACGAGCTATTTTGCAAAATGCAGAAATTTTAATTTTAGATGATGCTCTCTCGGCTGTTGATGGGCAGACGGAACATGCTATTTTACAAAACTTGAGCCGTTGGCGTGAAGGCAAGACATTGATTATTACTGCACATCGTCTATCTGCATTAGTTGAGGCTGATAATATTTTAGTCTTGTCCCAAGGAAGTATTGTGTCTGAAGGTATTCATTCAACACTCACTGTTCAACCGGGTTGGTATAAAGATATGTATCATTATCAACAAATTGAAGCGGCTTTGGATGGTGATTTATGAGTCAGAAAAAACCACTATGGCCAGCCTTAAAACGTCTACTAAGCTATGGAAAAGCGCATCGTAGTACGATGACATTGGCTATTATCATGCTATGGGTTGCTGCGGCCGCCGAAGTGAGTGGACCTTTGTTGATTAGTTATTTCATTGACAACATGGTTGCCAAGAAACAAATCATTATGCCACTCACAATATATCTAGCGGTTGGCTTTGTGCTATTGCAGGTTATTGCAGCACTTCTTCATTATTATCAAACTATCTTATTCAATAAATCAGCGGTAGGTGTTGTACAGACTTTACGTACCGATGTTATGAATTCGGCGTTAAGACAACCGTTGAGTGCTTTTGATAAACAGCCTGTAGGACAAATTATTTCTCGCGTGACTAATGACACAGAGGTCATTAAAGATCTATTTGTGACCGTCGTACCCACTGTGTTTCGTAGCTTAGCGCTAATTTGTGCCATGTTAGTTGCTATGTTTACTCTGGAATGGCGTATGGCTTTGGTCGCCATTATGATCTTTCCTGCGATAGTGGTCGTGATGCTTATCTATCAAAAATTGAGTACACCCATTGTCCGTCGAGTGCGTTCTTATCTTGCCGATATTAATAATGGATTTAATGAAGTGATTAATGGCATGACGGTTATTCAGCAATTTCGCCAACAAGCTCGATTTGGTGAGAAAATGCTTGAAGCAAGCCAAGATCACTATCTCGCGAGAATGAAAGCACTAAAACTCGATGGGGTGTTATTGCGTCCCCTATTAAGTTTAATTTCCGCGTCAGTGCTTTGCGGATTGCTACTTTTATTCGGTTTTGATGGTACAGCGACCATTGGGGTGGGGGTGCTCTATGCCTTTATCAACTACCTTGGCCGCTTAAATGAGCCATTAATTGAGCTGACTTCCCAGCAATCGATGTTGCAGCAAGCTGTGGTCTCAGGGGAACGCGTATTTGAGTTAATGGATAGCCCGAAACAAGGTTATGGCGAGAATGTACAGCCATTACAGGGAGGGGCTATCGATATTCAAGATTTATCATTTGCTTACCGCGAAGATAAAAAAGTCTTAACAGATATTAATCTTCATGTGCCTGAGAATAGCTTTGTTGCGCTTGTTGGGCATACAGGAAGCGGTAAAAGTACCATCGCAAACCTAATTATGGGGTATTACCCTTGGCAACAAGGTGAAATCCTACTCGATGGTAGACCGTTACACTCTCTATCTCACCAAGTTTTACGTAATGGCATCGCAATGGTGCAACAAGATCCGGTCGTACTCGCGGCTTCCTTCTTTGATAATGTTGCGTTAGGGCGTGATGTAACACAAGAAAAAGTTTGGCAAGTATTAGAAACTGTACAGCTAGCTGAGCACGTTCGTTTACTTCCTGATGGCTTGGATTCATTATTGGGTGAACAAGGAAATACACTGTCAGTTGGGCAAAGACAGCTGTTAGCCATGGCGCGAGTATTAGTGGTAACACCGAAAATACTGATCCTTGATGAGGCAACAGCGAATATTGATTCAGGAACGGAGCAGTCGATCCAAAAAGCACTGCGTATTATTCGCCAGACAACTACGCTAGTTGTTATTGCCCATCGATTATCCACGATAGTCGATGCCGATCAAATTGTTGTGCTTCATCGTGGTGCAATTGTTGAAAAAGGAAAGCACACTCAATTACTGCAACAAAAAGGGCGCTATTACCAAATGTATCAACTTCAGCAGGTTGGTGAATCGCTCAATTTACATGATGATGTTGAGCCTGAAACAATATTGAACTGATTATTTTGCACACTTTTAATGCATAAGAAAAAAGCCACTCGAGAGAGTGGCTTTTTTTTTGCCATTACTGTTTGAATTATAAGCCTAATTAATTTTGGCATGTTATTTGCCTTAAGGTTTTTGCAATCAGTGATGTTGCTATCGCGCACCTTTAGCTGAATCGGCAGGGGATCATATTATCCGGAGGGAAAATGAAATATATCATCGCAATCATTAAGCCTTTTAAGTTGGATGAAGTAAGAGAAGCGCTTTCAGATATAGGTATACAAGGTCTGACTATTACTGAAGTCCGTGGTTTTGGTCGTCAAAAGGGGCATTCTGAGCTGTATCGTGGCGCAGAATATACGGTGGATTTCTTACCTAAGGTGCGACTCGAAGTCGCTGTTTCAGATGAATTTTCAGAACAGGTCATTGAATCGATAGAAAAAGCGGCGAATACAGGCCAGGTTGGCGATGGGAAGATATTTGTATTCGACCTTGAGCAAGCCATACGTATCCGCACGAGTGAGAAACAAGACGATGCACTATAGGAGAACAGCGATGAGTAAATTGTTTCAGGTTTTATGTTGGTTATTTATAGCGAGTTTTCCTGTGAATGTGTTTGCTGCTGAGGACGGTGTAGATAAAGCCGACAATGCATTTATGATGGTTTGTACTGCATTGGTCTTATTTATGATCATTCCTGGTATCGCTTTATTTTATGGCGGATTACTGAGAAGCAAAAACGTATTGTCACTTATGGCTCAAACGATGGTTATTTTTGCTCTCGTTTCGGTCATTTGGGTGATATATGGTTATAGCTTGTCCTTTAGTGAAGGAAATGATTTTTTCGGTGGATTAAGCCAATTTATGCTTAAAGGAATTAGCGTCGAAAGCTTAGCAGCAACGATCCCACAATTTGTTCATGTGGCATTCCAAGGGGCTTTTGCCAGTTTAACGGTTGCGCTGGTGGTTGGTGCTTTAGGCGAAAGGGTTAAATTTTCAGCCATACTGATATTTGCTTTTATTTGGACAACCTTTGCTTATTTACCTATGGCTCATATGGTATGGGGCGGGGGATTACTTGCCCAAGATGGCGCACTGGATTTTGCGGGGGGAACGGTTGTTCATATTAATGCAGCAGTCGCTGGGCTTGTTGGTGCTTACTTACTTGGAAAAAGAACGGGTTTCGGAAAAGAAGCCATAAAACCCCATAACTTGCCGATGGTATTTATGGGAACGGCGATCTTATTTATTGGTTGGTTCGGTTTTAATGCTGGGTCTGCTGGAAGTGCGAATTCTATTGCAGCTTTGGCCTTTATTAATACCGTTGTAGCGGCATCCGGCGCAATTTTATCTTGGGTACTTGCGGAGTGGGTGTTTAGAGATAAACCGTCATTATTGGGGGCTTGTTCTGGCTGTTTAGCTGGATTAGTCGGCATCACACCGGCAGCCGGTACGGTTGGAATTGCTGGCGCATTGGTAATAGGCCTAATATCTGGGGTTGCTGGATTATGGGGGGTGGTCGTTTTAAAACGTTGGTTAAAAGTCGACGATGTATGTGATGTTTTTGGCGTACACGGTGTTTGTGGCGTAGTTGGTTGCTTATTAACAGGCGTATTTACCTCTGCAACATTAGGGGGGTTAGGTTATGCCGAGGGAGTGACAATGCTTAAACAAGTTGGTGTTCAGGCATTTAGCATACTAATCTGTGTGATTTGGACTGCAATTGTCGCTTATTTGGCATTTTTGATAGCGGATAAACTAACAGGTTTACGTGTTGAGGTTGAACAAGAAAGAGAGGGACTCGATATTACCTATCATGGTGAGAGTGCTTATAATTAACTTGTATTTATATGATGTTAGTTAGTACTCACATTATATATACCCAATAAGAATGGCAGATCAATAGATTCTGCCATTCAAACATGGAAAATACTCTTCTCACAATAATAATGAAGAGCTGTGACGCATGAACGAATAGGGTTTTAATATAAAAGGATAAGATAAGAGGTGAGCTTTCTATCTTACCCTATTTAGTTAGTGAGTACTTGCGTTGGTTTACCTGCCAATTAACGCGGCTTTCTTTTACGGATCACCCCTTCTTGGACCGCTGTTGCTACTAGCTCCCCACTTTGGTTATAAATTTGTCCTTTAACAAACCCACGGCCTCCAGAGGCTGAAGGACTCTCTATAGCATAGAGTAGCCAGTCATCAATTTTAAAGGGGCGGTGGTACCACATAGAATGGTCAATTGTGGCAACCTGTAAGTCTCTCTCCATAAAGCCACGGCCATGTGGTTGGAGCGTTGCGGGGAGAAAATTATAGTCAGACGCATAGCCCAATAAATAATTATGTAATGATGGAATATCAGGCAATTGCCCTTTCGCTTTAAACCAAATATAGCGAAACGGTTCCTGTGGGGGAGTGTCGAAAGGACTATAAAACTCGATTGGACGAAACTCAAAAGGGTTTGGGCGCAAAGCATACTTTTTAACAGATTCGGGTAACTGAGTAGCCAAACGCTGAATGATGTCATCTTGAGAGATTAATGTTTCTGGTGATGGGACTTCAGGCATTAAATTTTGATGGTTAAATCCATCCTCTTGGGATTGGAAAGATGCCGTCATAAAAAAGATAGGCTTACCATGTTGTATTGCACTGACTCGTCGTGTGCTAAAACTGCCGCCATCTCTTAATATCTCTACATCATAAACAATTGGGCGCTGGCTATCACCTGGGCGTAAGAAGTAGCTATGGAATGAATTAATTAAGCGATCTTCAGGAATGGTTTGTTCTGCCGCATACATGGCTTGGCCAACGACTTGCCCACCGAAAACTTGAGGTAGTCCGAGATCTTCACTTTGACCACGAAAAATACCTTCTTCAATCTTTTCCAATTCTAATAGGCTGATTAAATTTTGTAATTCTGGACTCATAGCAACCTTGAATATTGATTAATAAATATCAGATGATTGTATTTTCCCATTAATACATAAAAATAGGTAGACTGTTTTTGTGTTATCGATTTTACGTCGCAAAGTGATGAGGATAGCGGCTTGCGACTTGAAACACCTTATTGCCTAGGCTGAATATGACTTTTTTATGAAATTTATATCTTGATATGCGCAGTTACATTTTGAGATAGTATTTTATTGATAGTTATTTTTGGCTATAATCTGATCTTTGGTGGTTAAAAATTACAACTAAAATGAAATAATGTAAATATCCTCTGATAACAAATTGTTTTTTAGGCAATTATTATGAAATTAAACCTATTTATCATTAGCTTTATCGCGTTGGCTTTTTTAGGGGGGTGTGAAGGTAATAATAATAAAGCGAATGAGACAAAGTTAGGTCATCACAGTCATCCAACGAAAAAGAGTGTGGATGCGAAGGTTATCAAGGGGCAAATGGTTATCCCGCAACAAGCGGTATTGCCTGGAAATGCATTAATTACGGTGACCTTAGCTGATATTTCTATCGCTGAGTTACCTGATTTGATTTTGGCGCAAAAATATTATCAAGTAAAAGAGAAGCAATTTGTCTTTCCTTTTGAACTGAGCTACCAAAAGGATGAAGTACGTCAGAATGCACATCTTGCGCTAAGAGCTACGGTGTCTGTTGATGGTGATTTATGGTTTGTTTCAAAGGCTGAAAGTATAGTGATGAATGATGGCGTCACAAATAATATTCAATTAGTACTTGAGCCTACGAAATAATTGAGTCTATTTTTATCAAGCTTAATAGTGATTTGCTATTGTGTAATAAACCAGCACTTAACAGCGCTTTCCTTGCTATTTTAGTCATCATCAAGCATAATGCCACCTGCTTTTTAGGAAGCAATCAATGGGGGCTCTGTTGGTTCTCCCGCAACGCTAACTTGTTAACTAGGTCAGGTCCGGAAGGAAGCAGCCATGGCAGGGGATGTGTGTGCCGGGATGTCGCTGGCAGGGCTCCCACCCAATCATAAGCCGTTCACTTATCTTTCTTCCATTTATCCCTTATTATTTTTTAGTCTTATATACAACTAAAAATGATATTCATAATACAAGTGTAAGTTATGGATTATTCATTTTGGCGACGAATGGGATAGCTCGACCATTATTTATAGGGCGCTACAAATTTTTATGAATAAACATTGCACTATTGTTTAAGCATTAAAAGCTAAATCTATCTAGTGGGCAACGATTATGTTTAGATAAGTAAAGTCTATGTAGAATGGTGATATTTTTTTGTAATAATTAATAAATTAAAGTCAATACACACATTAAGCCGATAAAATAAATTACCGGCTATAACCAGTTATTATCTGAGCATATTAATAAGTAGTTATCTAACAAATTTCCAAACAGAGGCTGGAATTTTGTCATAAAGTTTATTCATAGTGAGTTCTGCAAGACGGTGATCTGCGGCTGAGTAAAATAGTTCCAGCTCGTCTTCAGAAAGCTCATACTTATTTTTTTCAATAACACGCTCAAGTGTATCGATGGTTGTGCATTTTCTTAAACGCATCAGATAATCAGTTTTGGTCATAATACCCTTTCTTTTATTGATAATTAAAAATCTTTATAACATGCTATGTTATAGTTTATTTAGTGGTGAATAATATCTTTAGGTCTTGCTTGCAGGGCATTTTAAATCATCATCAAGTACAGCGACAAGATTTTGATTCATACTCTGCCAGTCAATAATTTCACTTAACGTTATTACCGGACTACCGAATAAATCGTAAGTCTCGTCAAGATACTCTTCTACTAATGATATAACGAGATTATCTTTTGGATGTTTGATCTTATATTGCCATACAAAGGCGGCTATATGTTCAATAAGCTCATTGAGCCGTACACTTTGTGGTGAGCTTAAATCATTTATCCAATGTGTATTTGTTTTCTGTAAGCTTGAAATTGCTTCTCTATTCAAACTGTTACACAAGTATTTTAACTCTGATATATCATAATTTTTGGGTGAATATTCATCCATAATCACCTCCGCAGGCGAGACTAACCTTTGCTATGTGTATTTCTATATCAAAATAATCGAGTACAAACTAAATAACACACCTTGATAATTAACTTAAGTATTTATTAATCAATATCTTAGGTTATATAAAATTGTAAAAAATAGGTGTAGTTTTTTAGAATTATCAATAATTATATCTGTAATATTCAAATACGGGCTAGCAGCGCTAACAGTTTTCGCTGTGCTAATAATATAGCACTTTTATTACATAAGTCACCACCTGACTGGTGTTTTTTTTCAAAAATAAAAGTATCCCTAGGCCTTTTTGTGCTATTTATATCGATTAAACACAATTCTGGGGGAGTTTTATATCAGATTAGCAGTACTTTTCGTTTGTTTACAAAAAATCACGATCAATTTAACTTAAAAAGCGATCTGCAAAATAATCTTAAAATATTTTTTTAACAATATAGGTTTGGTATTAACGGCTATTGAATATGATATCAATATTGATAAGTATAATTAATTTTTGGTACTAAATAAGTAATACCTACCGATTAATCGGTAGGTACATAAAGAAAAATTATTTTATAGGTAAAGATTCAATGTAACGCCTGGCTTTAGATCTGCCATTTTGACCCCAGAATTCCAACTCATTAAATCATTGAGCTTAATTCCATGTCTTTTGGCTATACTATAATAAGAATCGCCTTTCTTTACTTTATACGTTTTGGATTTACGCTTATTTGATGCAGGTGCACTGCCTTTTATCTTAAGGGTTTGTCCTGGATAGATATTCGCCGTTTTCATCCCATTAAGTTGTTTAATACTCTTACTGGTGGTATTGAACTTTTTAGCAATACTTGCGATCGATTCTCCTTTAACAACTTTATGAGTAAAGCCATTAGTTTGTGGTGCTGATCGTTTAAGTTGGTTTTGAGCAACAGCAGTACGAATATTATTTAAAACGGCTTGGTCAGAAAGCGATAATTTAAGTTGCTCTGCTTTTGCCGTAGGCAACATAATATAATGAGGACCATTTGGTGATGTTACACCACGCTTATAACCTGAGTTATATGTTTTTAGTGATTCCTCTGAGATACCTGTTAATTCTGCTGCTTGGGTTAAGGTAATTTGTTGCCCTACATCAACCTGAGTTAATGCGCGACTTCTATTACTGCGTGGTAATTTGACTTGATATCTTTCAGGGTTTCTTAATACTTGGCTGAGCGCTAATATTTTAGGGACATACTGTTTAGTTTCTTTTGGTAAGGACAACGACCAAAAATCCGTCGGTAATCCAGCGGCTTGGTTCTTTTTGATCGCATTCAACACACATCCTTCACCACAGTTATAAGCAGCCAGTGTGAGTTCCCAATCATGGCCAAACATAATATTTAAATTTTCGAGCAAATCAAAAGCAGCCTTAGTCGATGTCACGAGATCACGACGCTCATCGACCCACTGGTCTTGTTTTAATCCGTAAGAGCGGGCAGTGATAGGAACAATTTGCCAAAGACCTGCTGCTTGTGCCGGAGAGGTTGCTTTTGGATTGAAGGAACTTTCTATAATAGGAATTAAGGCCAATTCCATTGGTAAGTTACGTGCATTGACTTCGTCTACGATCCAATACATATAAGGTTCTGCCCTTAATGTGACATCGTAGAGAAAACTTTGTTTTGTATAATAATTGCTGGCTTGTTCCCTGATGATTGAATTATCAGGTATATCCATCTTCAGCTCATCACTGATATAACCCCAAAGATCACTATCTATTGTTGAGGTTTGTCTACTTGCTGCCTGATTATGTGGAGCAACGCTTTCTATAGTGTGGTTTGCTGAAGACTTGTTCTGCTTGGTTTTTTGTGGTGAAGCTTGGCATCCGGCCAGCAGAACAATGGCGATAATCGTCGCTATTGTCTTCATTGTGTCAATATTCTTTGTTTTATGTGTAAAAGTCGAACAATAATACTTATCCGACACAAAGAAGACAATAATTAAACGTTAATAATGATCTTTTAATTGACGTAAAACGGTAAAAACGGCCCTAAGTGGTGGGTTTGCTTGATTTATATTTAACTTGTTTTGCAGCTCGGCATTATCGCACTGTAGAAAAATATTTATTTTTCGTTCAGTTTTGAGTGTGGTTGGCACAGTAGCTTGCTGTTTACTGCGTTTAGCTGCGACTTCTTCTTGGTATTGGCTAATTTGTTGGTTTTCAGGCCAAATATGATGCGCAAACTTAAGGTTAGATTGGGTGTATTCATGTGCACAACAGATGAGTGTTTCATCGGGCAGGGCGGCTATTTTTTGGATTGATTGATACATTTGCTCTGGTGTACCTTCAAATATTCTGCCACAGCCACCTGAGAACAAGGTATCCCCACAAAAGAGATAAGGAGCGTGATAAAAAGCAATATGACCAAGTGTATGTCCCGGTAGACCGATAATTTTAAAATCAAAATTATCGATTTTGACACTATCACCATCACTGACTAATTCTGTCGCTCCTTTTACTTGCGTTTCTTGGGGACCAAAAACAGGAAGATCACGAAATACTTTCAGAATACCTTTTACACCGCCAGTATGGTCATTATGATGATGGGTGAGTAAGATAGCGATAGGAGTCAACTTTTTTGCTGACAATATTTCGAGGACGGGTTCTGACTCTGAGGGGTCAACAATGATACACTGTTGATTAGCATCCGTAAGAATCCAAATGTAGTTATCGTTTAAAGCAGGAACTCGTATTAACTCCATAATGACCTCTACTCTATATTGTGATTAAGGGGAATTTCGATGAAGCCAGCGCGTATTGAAAAAAAACGCCAGATGCCTGTAAGTTGGTCTGATATCCCATTCGGGAGGCAATACCGCCAAGCCCTACAATATCAGCTTCGTCCTTGGTGGCCAAAAATGTTTGGCTTTCATTTGCTTAAGTTAGGACATCTAAGCACTGAGATCGATACTGAAGAGTGCATGATATCGCATCAGTTTAGTGTAGGGAATGATGACCCTCGTTTCCATGTTCTTGCAGAATCCCAAGCTCTTCCTTTTATTAATAAATCTATTGATGCATGCTTAATGTCACATGTATTGGCCTATAGCCATGACCCTCACTGGATGCTACGTGAAGTGGATCGCCTATTAGTTGATGATGGTTGGTTAATTATTTCAGGCTTTAATCCATTTAGCTTATTAGGCCTTGGGAAAATGGTGCCATTTCTTCGTAAACAACAGCCTTATTGTAGTCGTCTATTTCCAACGTTAAGGGTATTCGATTGGCTTAGTCTATTAAATTATGAAGTGCTTTATCATTGTAATTGTCAGGTATTTCCGTGGCACAGCCCTAACAATTGGTTGAATCAACGTATTGGGGGGATTGGGACATTGAATGTGATTGTGGCACGAAAGCGTACTTATCCATTAACGCCAACATTACTAAAATTTAAACAGCCCAAAGTGAAAATAAGTACCGCATTAGGTGCCACAAAACGTATGTCGGATCGCTCAAAGAACTCATAGCATGCAAAAGAATATAATGTATGCGCTGAGCTGTATTTCGTCCAAATAATATAGGCGAGTTAACATTTAACTTTGAGCTGGTTGGTAACCTGTATCTTCTTGAGTTGGTGACTCTGCTGCTTGTCGAGCGAGCTCATCACATTTTTCATTTTCAGGATGGCCTGCATGGCCTTTTACCCAACGCCAGTCGATCTTATGGCGAGTGATAGCCGCATCTAGGCGTTTCCAAAGGTCTACATTGACGACAGGAGATTTATCTGCTTTACGCCATTGACGCCGTTTCCAATTATGTATCCACTGAGTAATCCCTTGGCGAACATATTGGCTATCGGTGGTTAAAATGATATCGCATGGGCGTTTTAAAGATTCGAGGGCGACAATAGCAGCCAGTAGCTCCATACGGTTATTCGTCGTTAAAAAAAAGCCTTCACTGAGCGTTTTTTCATGTTGTTGGTAACGAAGAAGAACACCATACCCCCCTGGGCCTGGATTACCCAGACAAGAACCATCCGTGAAAATTTCTACCTGCTTTGTCATTTCTGTTAAACTCTACCTTATTCATCAATCTCTAGTTTGACACAAAAACCCATTATGAGCACGGCGATAACAAGACAAATTGTCCTCGATACCGAAACCACCGGTATGAATAAGTTAGGCGTTCATTATGAAGGCCATAATATTATTGAAATTGGTGCGGTTGAGGTCATCAATCGTAGGCTGACTGGCCGTAATTTTCACGTCTACATTAAACCAAATCGGTTAGTGGATCCTGAAGCGTTTGAAGTGCATGGTATCAGTGATGAATTTTTGCAGGATAAACCGACTTTTGCTGATATTGCTGATGAATTCCTTGAGTTTATTCGCGGTGCTGAACTCATTATCCATAACGCTCCCTTTGATATTGGTTTTATGGATTATGAATTTGCTAAATTAAATAGAGGCATACCACCTACCGCTGATTTTTGCCAGATAACCGATAGTTTAGTGCTTGCTCGACAAATATTTCCAGGTAAAAGAAATAATTTGGATGCTTTGTGTGATCGTTATTTGATTGATAATACTAAGCGTACACTGCATGGCGCTTTATTGGATGCTGAGATCCTTTCCGACGTGTATTTAGCGATGACGGGGGGACAGACATCTTTAGCTTTTTCTATGGAAGCAGACACATCGAATGAAAGCTATGTTGAAGAGGTACAACGCATCGAGCGTCCAACGAGTGGCTTAAAAGTGCTTTATGCGACCGATGAAGAGCTTATTGAGCATGAAAAACGACTTGATATCGTAGATAAGAAAGGGGGGAAACCTTGTCTTTGGCGACAATCTCCAGATGAGGAAGAGACTATTCATTAGTCTTTATTCGCTTTTGAGGCTAAAAACTGTTCAACTGTACGATTTTTCAAGAAAAAGTATTGACTGGCATGGTAAGTATTCGTAATATGCATCTCGTTCCCTAGAGGGACATTCGGAGCGGTAGTTCAGTTGGTTAGAATACCTGCCTGTCACGCAGGGGGTCGCGGGTTCGAGTCCCGTCCGTTCCGCCAAATATCGAAGCCCTGACTCTTAGAGTCAGGGCTTTTTGTTTTTATGCTTTTTAACCTTTTAAAAAAACACGTCAAAGAAAAATCCGTCATAAAAGTAGTGATAGGAGTACTCTTGATATCTCAATCTGTGTTCATGACGATTTCTCAGCTAGTCAGTAATAAAGTTTATGAAACAGAGAACGAAGCCTTGAGATAAGACTGTTATTACGCGTAAGCAGTTTATAAATCTAAATAAACAGATGAAAGCTAATATGACATTAATGATAGCTGTTGAGGTATGACTATAACTAAATTAATTAGATAATTTTAATTCCCGTCCTTTTGTGTGGGTCATTTGGCTTTACAATCTATGAGTACTTCCCATCCTGAATAGCTTAAATCGATTTAATTCTCTTTTTGTTGGCGATATAAACTATCTCGTTAAATAATCTATAAATCACTTACTCATCTCCTTATGACTTTAAGATTACTTTTTTGTTATTGATAATAATAATAGTTTTCAATTTAAATTATTTTTAAAATTCAAATTTTACTTTTCGTTTAATTTTGTCTATTTTTGATGCTCGCTATGAGTATGTTTAATTTTCAAATAACAAATAAACACAATCAGGTATATTCACTTTTTTTGCATATTTATATTATTTGAATTAATAGTGATTTTTCAATATTTAGAAATTAACTAAAAATTAACACGTTTGTTTTTAATTATGGTGATTGTTATTTTAAAAGCGACGATGAAATCGTGGTGAGTATTATTAGTATAATCAAAAGATAAAGTTAACTATTGAAGGTGACTTATCTGATATTTGAAGATTTGTTATTATTTTTAAAAACAGACCTGGTTTTGTATCTATATGAAAAATATGTTATTTTTTCTTTCCAGTTACTTTATTAGAGATATTTAATTAATTAATTAATTTATATTTTTACTAAAAATTATGACTATTTGTTAAATTTAAAACTTTCATCTTTATTTGCGTCTTAATTGGTGTTTTTGTGGTTAAAAAAACCATTTTATATGGATGCTCATAAAAAGGAATGCAGTTAAAGCCAGCTATATAGCTAGCTTTTATGATATTTAATTTACTCTCCATTGGTGTATCTGGTGGTTGTTTGTACTGCTAGCTGGGATGGATTAGGTTTGATTTTGCGTGAATGCTCAAGTAAATTAATGGGCATTGATTCAGTGGTAACGCATAATACAATATTATTTATTCATATATCCTTAAAGTTGCATAAAATGTCTAGAGAATAGGTTTTTTATTCGATTTTTAGTCGGTTTTTAAATGAATTGGTTTTCTAAGGGTATCAGTTTTTATTAGTTATCTTCGTTCGTTATATTTATTTTAATACTGTTTGAGTAGTAAGGTTAATTAATTTAATGCATGGAGAAAAATAGTGAGAGTAGGTGCGGTGCAAATGCCGAAAAATAAACTCAATGATTCAAAAACTGTTTTTACCAAAGCGATTGGAGAAGAAATACATAAATTACGTAAAGAACGTTTGATGACCGGAAAGGAGCTAGCTAAGGTAGTTAATGTCTCCCAACAACAAATATCACGCTATGAATGTGGGGTTTGTAATATAACAATAGATACATTGATTGTTATTTTAAACGCATTAAATGTTTCATTAACTGATTTCTTTAATCAGGTCTTTTTACGGGTATTCGAAAAGGAAAAGAAAATCAGTGTACAGTACCACAATGTATTTAGTTCTTCTGAGCAGTCTGAAGAATTAAAAAAACAGCTAGAAACTTTTTCTCGGTATGATCAAACTAACTTATGGGGTTAGTTATTTTCTATTAATTATTTTATATCACCATTCTTTTTTATTTAAAGTTTTTTAAATTATTTATCTTTAAATAATTAGGAATAAACACGTCTGAAGGATTGTGAATACATTCCTATTTTTTAAGTACGATATATTTATATTGCAGAGGCAATCATGAAAAAAATTATTTTAGCAACCTTAATTTCTGGCGCAATGAGTGCATCCGCTTTTGCTGTGGATGCAGGAAAAGGGACAGTAACTTTCACGGGGGCTATCATTGAAGCACCATGCTCAATCGCTCCAGGAGATGAAAGCCAAACTATTGATTTAGGACAGGTTTCTAATGTTACCCTACAGAAAGGTGGTATGTCCGCAGCTCAGCCTTTTGAGATCCATCTCGAAGGTTGCACGTTGAACGCAGAATATAAAGATAAAGATGGCGTTACCCAAAAATATAACAATATGGTTGAAGTGAAATTTGAAGGTACAGAGTGGGTAAACAATGGTAGCAATACTGGATTAATTCAAATTACAGGTGATGCGTCTGGTGCAGGTATTGTATTGATGAATAAATCAGGTGCAAAAATCAATATCAATGATTCAACCGTTGAGCGTGCTTATACCTCAGGTAATAACATTTTGAGTTTTCAAGCTGCGCTACAAGGTATGTCAGATGCGACTGTTGTTCCGGGTAGTTTCCAAGCTGTGACCAACTTTACATTGGCCTATAACTAATCGTTATTGTCAATGAAGTATTCCCCTAAGTCACTTCGTGATTAGGGGAAATATAAAAGAGGGGGAACTCGGTTATGAAAGCTATTTTAGTTATGTTACTTGTTAGTCAATTTGCCACTTTACCGAGTGTACAAGCACAAGCTTCCACACTATGGGGAAGTGTCAACATGAATGGCAGTATTGTCGATTCTGCATGTGCTATTGATACCGGTTCTTATGAACAGGTTGTCGACATGGGAATATTACCCGTTGGAACAATACGCCAACAAGGACAAGGTCCTGTTCACCCTTTCTCTATTACGCTAATTGGTTGCACTTTAGTGCCATATACCGGTTCTCCTTGGCAAGCTTTTACGGTGACTTTTGACGGTCCTGCTTCTGGTAATTGGTTTACGGTGTCGGGAGATGCGCGTGGCGTTGCTCTGTTATTACAAGATGCAGATGGGAAGCCTATTTATCCAGGGAAGTCCACAGAGAAACAAACTATCGCACCGGGAAATACTGTACTGAATTATGGGTTAAGGCTAGTTGCCGATAAAGAGCCTTTACGTCCGGGGCAATATCAAAGCGCACTGCGTTTTAAGCTGGATTATTACTAATAATAAAAAGTCATTTTTTCTTTTTAGCTTACGTTTTTCCTGAACCTGATTTTTAGGGATGTTATTTATGTCTTCTTCACGACCTGTATTTTTTCGCCTTAGTCGCTTAGGCCTAGCCATTGTTTTTTCATTCTATGGTCTATCAACGCCATTGTGGGCAACTGAGACAATTGAATTCAATACGGATGTGCTAGATCTAGAAGATAAAAATAACATTGATCTAGAGCAGTTCTCTCGTGCGGGTTACATCATGCCGGGGACCTATTCTTTAACATTAAAGGTAAATGGCGAGCAGTTTTCAGAAGTATCAGTGCCTTTTTATCCCCCTGAAGATGATCCACAAGGTAGTACAGCTTGTATATCGCCAGAGGTAGCGGATCAATTTGGATTGACTTCATCGGCAAAAAAAGAGTTGGCATGGTGGCATGACGGACAGTGTCTGACAGCAAGTAGTTTACCAGGGATGCAAATCCATGGTGATTTAGCTACCTCGTCATTATACGTGAGTATCCCACAAGCTTATCTCGAATTCACTGCGCCTAACTGGGATCCACCATCGCGTTGGGATGAGGGAATTGCTGCGTTGATGCTGGACTATAACATTAATGGTAATGCCAATAATTCATATAACGGTGGTCACGATAGTTATGCGTTAAATGGAAATGGTATTGTAGGGGTGAACTTAGGGGCTTGGCGCTTTCGCGCTGATTGGCAAGGTCGTTTAAATCATGCGACTGGTTCTGGTGATTCGGTTAATAAAGACTTTGACTGGAATCGGTTTTATGCCTATCGCGCATTGCCGTCACTCGCTGCTAAATTGGTATTAGGGGAGGATTACCTCGTTTCTAATATCTTTGATTCATTTCGTTTTATTGGCGCCAGTGTGCGTTCTGAATTGAATATGCTCCCGCCAAATTTGCGTGGTTATGCACCAGAAGTGACAGGTATCGCAAAAACAAATGCGACGGTAATAGTTAGCCAGCAAGGGCGAGTGTTGTACGAAACACAAGTCGCTCCTGGGCCGTTTCGTATTCAGGATTTGAGTGATGCTGTTAGTGGCAAACTCGATATCACAGTTAAAGAACAAGATGGTACAACTCAAGACTTTCAAATAGATACAGCTAGCTTGCCTTATTTAACGCGTCCGGGGCAAATACAATACAAATTAGCATTAGGCCAGCCAACTAATTATCAGCGTCACAGTGAAGGGGATTCTTTTGTCACGGGTGAATTTTCGTGGGGAGTCAACAATGGCTGGTCACTATTTGGCGGTAGCCTGAATAGTAAAAATTACAATGCCGTATCGCTGGGTATTGGGCGTGATTTATTGGCATTTGGAGCTTTATCTTTCGATGTTACTCAATCTTTTGCTCGATTACCAAATATGGGGAATTTAAGCGGAGGTTCTTACCGTATTAATTACTCTAAACGTTTTGAGGCGATTGATAGCACTATTCAATTTGCAGGTTATCGCTTTTCCGAGCGTGACTTTATGTCGATGTCTGATTTCTTAAATGCACTGAAAACCGGTGAGCGTTATGGAGGGAGTAAAGAGTTATATACGATATCGCTGAATAAAAATTTCGGCGAGTTAGGAATGTCGTTATACCTCAACTATAACCACCAAACTTATTGGGATCAGCCGGATAATGATTATTACAGCATTATGCTGTCGAAATATATGGATATTGGTTCACTTAAAAATATCAGTGTTAACTTATCGGCAAACCGCAGTGTTTATAACGGTGTCAAGGATGACAGTATATATCTATCGACCTCATTCCCCTTAAGTAACGGCGCCAACGTAGGGTATTCGCTGAATAGTAGTCGCTACGATACGACAAATCGGGCGACCTATTACGACCGAATCAATGATCGAACGACATACCAGTTGAGTGCCGGGAGTAGCAAAAAAGGAGGAACGGGGAGTGCATTTATCACCCATCAAGCTGATATCGCACGTTTAACGGCTAATGTGAGTTATATGCATAACCAATATAGTGCATTTGGTCTATCAATGAGCGGTGGAATGACTTTTACCCCAGAGGGAAGCGGACTTCATCGTGTTAATACATTAGGAGGAACGCGAATGTTAGTCGATACCGATGGTGTTTCGGATGTACCGATCAAAGGGATAGGTGCACCGATCACCTCGAATATGTTTGGTAAAGCCATTGTTGGTGATGTGAGTAGTTACTACCGTAGTAAGGCTCAAATTGATTTAAATGCATTACCAGACAATGTAGAAGCACAGCAGTCGGTAGTACAAGCTACGCTCACAGAAGGCGCTGTAGGTTATCGTCATTTTGCTGTGGTATCAGGACAAAAAGCGATGACTGTACTGCGATTGCCTGATGGTAGCCACCCGCCATTCGGCGCTCAAATACAAAACAGTAAAGCGCAAAACACAGGAATTGTGGGTGATTCTGGAAGTGCTTATATCAGTGGTATTAACCCTCAGAGTGTGATGACTGTGACATGGGGAGAAGATAAGGCTTGCCAGATCACTTTTCCTATTCAGTTAGGTTCTTTACAGGAAGCATTACTACTGCCGTGTATTCCGACAACGTTACCAGCATCAACAGTGATAGCGAAAAGATAGTTTTATTCAGCACAAGAATAGCCTAATTCACGAAAAGCATGGCTCAAGAGAGAACACAGAAATAAAAGGTAAATAACTATGCAATTAACGATTTCTTATCGTACAACCATGGGGTTAATTGGTTTGGCATTATTTAGCAGCACAGCTTATTCCGCGGTATCGATGGATAGGACTCGGGTTATTTTTGATGGTGGACAAAAGTCAATCTCACTCAATATTTCAAATAACAACAAACAGTTACCATATTTAGCGCAAGGGTGGATTGAAAATGCGGAAGGGCAGAAGATCCAATCGCCATTAGTTGTATTACCGCCCGTACAGCGTATAGAGCCAGGTAAATCAAGCCAAGTAAAAATTGAAGCATTACCTGCTATTAATTCGTTACCTCAAGATCGTGAGTCTTTATTTTAATTTACGAGAAATACCGCCAAAAAGCGATAAACCAAACACATTACAAATTGCTCTGCAAACACGAGTGAAGCTGTTTTATCGACCTAAAGCGATAATACCTGAAAAAAACGGTGCGCCATGGCAAGACAAATTAACCTTAGATAAACAAGGTGAACGTTATATCGTGAAAAATCCCACACCGTATTACGTCACGATTATTAATGCGACAACTAATGGCAAAGCATCGGATGGTAAAGATTTTACACCAGTCATGGTGCCACCGTTTGGACAGGATGATTTAGGCATCAGCGCTAATCAATTAGGAAATAATCCCGTACTGACTTACATCAATGATTATGGTGGACGCCCTAATTTGACCTTCCGCTGTCAGGTGTCGAGCTGTCAGGTTGTTCCAAATGGTAAAAGCGAATAATTCGAGTAAGCACCCGACTGACGGTGCCCATATTGAAGGAGTGCGCATGACAGACTTACAAAGAAAAAACGTTTTCCGATACGGCTTACTTCTAGCGATGTTTAGCAGCACCGTCAGTTTATCAGGCATGGCGGCGGATAATAATGGCAATCTCTATCGGCCAGTAGATAACTGGAATGTCGATGGACAGCATGGTGTGTTGTACGTGTCTGGTTCATTAACGGAAAGCCCATGTCGGCTAGCGATGACATCTAGTTACCAATCAGTTGAGATGGGGAATTTGGATACCAGTACCTTGCAGCATAATGGTAGAGGAGCACCCGTACCGTTTCAGATTGAGTTAGAGGACTGTTTAGAAACAGAGACTCGTTTAGATAATGTACAAACGGGAATGACAGCATGGAGCTCCAGTCAACCAGCAGTCAAAATTCGTTTTTTAGCAGATAGTGTGCCATCAATGCCGGATATCGCTCGTGTCAATGGGGTAAAAGGATTGGGGCTGGCTATCACGACACCAAATGGTTCACTGCTACCTTTGGGGTTAGAAAGTGAGCCACAGTTATTGCCTTCAGGGCAAAGTCAGTTGACCTATTACGTGACGCCGGTGAGAACGGGGCAGCTTGTGCCGGGGGCGTATTCGGCGCTGATTGCATTTGAAATGTTGTACGAGTAGGAGTGGTCATCATTATGACAATGAGACGATGTCGACTGCCGAAAGTGCTGGCAACCAGTCTGTTGATGAGCAGTTTGATGCTGTGTTCAGCGGCGACCCTTGCAGAAACCTATACCTTAACCGTGAAGGTCACGGTAGTTGAGAAGACCTGTGATATCTACGGGCCTGACGGGATTGGACAGCCCATCAATGTGGCGATGGGCGACCTGATCATAAAAAACATCGATGGGGTTAGCTACGGAAAAACTGACATTCCGTATACTCTAAGTTGCGACGATGCAGCAAGTAATCCAGCCTTAAAACTGAAATTTGATGGCCCCCGCATGAGTGGCCAAGCGGCGAATGTGTTGTCCACCTCGGACCAGAACTTAGGATTACGCCTTATGGCGGGTAACAGTAATCTGAATTTAGGCGTCTGGCGTCATTTTAATTATAGCACTCAGCCAACCCTTAGTGTGATACCGATTGGCAGTGGGACTGGGGGGATTAATGACGGTCAGATGACTGCATCCGCGACGTTGAGTGTGGAGTATCAATAATGATGAACCGACAAGCTAAGATATCTGCAATGGCATTATGGCTAAGCGGCTTGATGCCGCTGACGACGTATGCGGTAGATGTGAACTTTACCGCCAACTTAATCCAAAACCCGCCGTGTGATGTGGCGGGGCCGGACGGGGTTGACCAGCCGATCCGCGTGCCGTTTGGCGAGGTGGGGATCACCAAGGTTAATGGCGAAAACTATCGCCAAGACTTTACCTTGACGCTGAGTTGCGGAACAGGGCTTGGGAATGCCGTGGCGTTATATCTTGAGTATCGCGGGATGGTCGCGGAGAGTTTTGATAATAAAGCCTTGCAAGCTAGTCAGACCGGGTTGGGGGTTCGATTATACCATCAAGGGGTCGTCATACCACCTAACACAGGGACACCGATAACGATGTCGGATAATGGCGTTGCAACTTTACCCTTGTATGCGGTGCCAGTGAAGGATACTGACCCGTCTGCAATGTTATATGAAGGGAATTTTACCGCGACGGCCAGTGTGGAGATGAATTACCCATGAGGATATTCAATCACAAGAGAACTTTCTGGATGTCGATGAGTGCAATACTGTGGTGTTGCAGTTTTCTACCGTCAGTGGCTCAGGCGGCGAACAGTAATGATATTCAGTACAGTGGAACGTTGATTGCGTTGCCGTGCACGGTTGACCCGAATTATGAGAACTTCGGAGTTGACTTTGGGGGCAATATTAATTCAAAGGATTTGCTGAATGGACAACGTCGTTATAGCAAGGAAGACATCCAATTTCATTTGACGGATTGTGATACTTCTTTGGGAAATAGTATTGCAGTGAAATTTAGCGGTGTTTCGACGACCGACAATGGATTACTGAATGTGGATGCTGGAAGTCAGGCTAGTGGGATTGCGATAGGTCTTGAAACCCCGAGTGGTGTAGCGTTACCCATTAATAACACTCAGGTAGAGCCTTTAATGCCGATAAAAAAAGGGGATATGACGATACGGTTACGGTCATATATACAGGCAGTGGAAGACGCAACGGTAGAGAGCATTCAGCCGGGTTTTTTTACGGCGACGCTGACGTATATGTTGATATATCAGTGAAGCGATGCTCCATTTTACGGGGTAGAGACGGGGTGTTTTCTATCAGGCTAGTGCAAGACTATATACGTCAATGCTCGCTAAGGTTTAGTAGTGATTTATTTGCCATCTATTGCTTAGTATTTATCTCACAATAACAGTTTAAGCGGTGGCAAATTTCTTGGTATTCAATTTCAAAATAGATTTCGTTGATGAGTATTCATTATCAAGCGACACAAGGAATCCATAAATGCGCATTCAGTTAGCTCTTTTGCTATTCACTTTTCCATTAACTTCTATTGGGGCATCTTACTTCAATCAGAACAATACTCCGCAAAGAGCAATAGGATATAGTGAAGGGTCTTTTTCAATATTTGGAACAGTATATAAAATCCAAGATAATATTGATCGGCGTCCTATAACCGATTCTGTTGGGTATGATTCTGGAGTTATGTCCGCTGAAAGTTATGGCTACTCCGGTGGAGCAGTGACTATTGATGCTAAATACAATACGCTTTCTAACGTATCAGGAGGATCATCATGTTATTTGTATGGAACTCTATACTTTTCTGAGTCTGACGGCTGGTATGATTACAGTTACGGGCATATGCGTTGGGATATGTCTGGTGATGTATTTTATGATCCCAATCTGTATATAAAGGTTGATAAACCATGTAATCAAGCTATTTTATCCGATTTACCGACAGTTAATATTCCATTACCAAGCATCAACAAATTTTATATTTGGCGGGGTATATCTGGTATATGTGCCAATCGGTCTTGCACTAATGGAAGTTATAATCATACTCGGGTTTTACCTCGTAATGGGTCTATGACTGCTTTGGCAAATGTAATCGCTTGCACATCAAATACAGTCAACAGTTCTACTTGCCGGTCTTTATTTTATAATACTGTACGTGGCACTGATATTCCTTCTGGGTTAATTCCTGACATCCCAGCTGTATGTAATGTGAATTTACCTGATCTGAACTTTGGAACTGTAGGCATGAATGACTGGGCTGGAAACATGGCTCAATCTATAGGCTCAGTATCTTGTACAAAGGATGCATCTATTACCTTTACTGTGGTTGGTGGAGATTCAGTTAAACTGGGCCCTTTTAATGCTTCTATTGGTATAAATGGGAAATTAGGCGGGTCATCGATCGTTAATACGGGGATAGGGGAAGTGACATTCACAATTGATGGACAGCTAAAATCGTCTACAGGGAGTGTTACAGCAGGGGAATATCAAACAAGTGTTGTAGTAATAGGTACAATTAATTGAAATGCATCTTACAATAAATAATAAAGCGACATCAATTTCATTGCTATTTACAAATTGAGTGATGCCATTTGCTCTAATTTTGGATATGCAGGTGCTATCAACGGTATTTTTATTTAGAGAAATGAGTGCATATTAGGCTAATCTTATAAGTAATAGCTACAGAAAGTGAATATGTTCCCATTTCTCAGAAAGTTACTGGACTTATGAAAATTTGGAGTAGTATAGTTAATTTGGTTACCAAGTCATAGGTGATATATTACCTCATAAAAAAACAGGTGACATTTATTGCAAAACGTATAAAACGATTTTTAAGTGCTGAACTTAAACTTGAAGCGACTCAATTTGTCATTGATTAAAATTGTTCCGCGGCCGAAGCTGCCAATGCCATGGGCGTGGGTAAATCAACCATTGAATAATGGGGTCGGCAACTCAAAAACGAGCGTAAAGGTATTTCGCCAAAAGCATCGGCAATGACACCAGAACAAGTTGAAATTCGTGCACTAAAAAAGAAAATTGCTCATCTCGAAAAGCATGACGAGCTCTTAAAGAAGGCTACTTTTCTGGTGATGTCAGACTCCCTGAACAACTTGCGATAATTAAAAAACTGAGCCAAAGCTACCGTATTCAAATATTATGTAGCGTGTTTAGTATTAAACTCTTTTCATATCACAATCCAGTGAATCGGTAAAAATACCCCCAGCGTAATTATTTTTAGCTTCCATAAAAGCGACAAAATATCATTGTGTACTTTTAATTAAACTAAAGTGATGGAAATATAATTTATATATTGGGAATTAGAATGGTTATTTCACTTTGTTAATGATGTGAATTATTTAAATTTGTATATTTTATGATGCTATTTTTATCGGTAATTTAATGAGCTAATAAATTATTAATGATTAATATAATTAAATATAAGTCAATGTAACTGAAATATGCCATGGTTATTTTAAAGGAAATGATTAATTTACTTTTATCTTGTTTGATAAAAAACGTATTCTTCCCTAAAAATAAACTTGGAGGTTTATGTATGTCATTGAATATAGAATTAAAAAACCAATTGGAATCATCTATACTTGATTTAAATCTGCCTGAAAATCCCTATTTTAAATCTCTGACTTCTGGTGAAATGACCCATGAACAATTTTTAAATAGCCAATTAGAATTTGCACCGATGGTTTATTTTTTCAGTAGGCCAATGGCACAAATTATAGCCAATATATCCGATCCTATTTCACGAATTGCCTTGGTGGGGAATCTTTGGGAAGAACACGGTCAAGGTGTTAAGGAAAATGTGCATGGAAATACAATCATAACTTTAATCGAACGTTTAGGTGGTGATATATCCAGTATTGATTTACAGAACCCCCCACCTAATGCTCGGATCTTTAATGAAGCATTACGTGGAGTTTCTTCTTTTTGTGATTTTCGTTTTGCTGCTTCTATGTATGCGGGTATTGAGAGAACATTTGTTGATGTATCGTGCATGATATTTGAAGCGATAGCTAAAGAGGGTTGGCTTCCAGAAGATAAGATCACCCATTATGGCTTACATCGAGAACTGGATATTGAACACTCGGAAGATTTTTTGAAAGTTGTCAATCAATATTGGGATGAACCAAAATATCAATTTATGATTAAAGAAGGTATCAAATTTGGCTGCCAATTATTTGCTAATGCGTATGTTGGTTTTTATCGGAGCATGAGTAAGTAGCTCCAAGGATATTTATTATGCTTAGTAATATAGGTTAAATGTAGAATCTGGCTATTTATGAGCATGGATATTTATTATCATAAATAGCCGATTTTGGTTTGTATATGGCTAACCACTAATATAGTGAGGTTCTGTGCTCATGATATTTCTCAATGAGAACTATATTGGTGGTATTTTGTTTTAAACTCCCCATATAACAATCCACTGAATCGGTAAAAAGATGGAATAAACACCCCACCGCAATTGCTTTTAATTTCCATGATGGCAGTAAAAATATCATCACATACGCGATAGCTGCCCAACCAGTATGTAACGGATGGAAACCAATACCGCAGCGATTAGGATCAAAAATCGGATCGGCCAGTAAATGATCTAAATCGATCGCCATGGTTGCTATCATCAATAATGCCGCTAATTTCCAATTTTTTCGCCAAAATAGATAGCCAAATAAGATTGGCACTAAAAAATGAAAACCGTAGTGCACGATATTGCGAAAAATTTCAAATGCCACAATTAAACCTCTAATGCATTATTTTATTTATTAGCAGATATCTCTTCTTCATGCTTATCTGCCTTGGATTATTCAGTGCGTTTGAGCTAAATGTACTCATTTTCTGGTGGCTAGTGGGCTGCTATTGTATCGAGATTATAACCAAGTCGTATAACGAAAGGGGATTTTTTGTTTCGATATGTAGAGTACATGTTTATCTCCTATCTAATCAGCCAATTTTTCATAGCAAAATTTGTCAATAATCACTATTGTTATCTCTAAATGCATAAGAAGCATAAATCACCTTGATCCCTGATGGTAAACTCAGGTTTAATAAGGGTAATGAATTGCGCAAAAAACTCATCTTTAAGTGATATTTTGCGCAATGGAAAGGATTCAGCTCTGAAATGGCTTAATTTATTGACGATTCGCGGGCACAAATGTAGCGAATAATTGCTGTATGGAGCAAATTGCGTTAGTTTCATAGTTTGCCTATGAAAAAGTGCAATAATTCCGTATTGCGTTGTGAAAATTGGTTTAAGTACGTTTTTATCCGACCTGGAGTATACTAATGACGACTCGTAAAACCCTTGCTAATGCTATCCGCTTTCTAAGTATGGATGCGGTTCAAAAAGCAAAATCAGGGCACCCTGGCGCGCCTATGGGCATGGCCGATATTGCTGAAGTTCTGTGGCGTGACTATATGAATCATAACCCAGCAGATCCACACTGGGCTAACCGTGACCGTTTTGTTCTCTCTAATGGCCATGGTTCAATGCTGATCTATAGCTTGCTGCATCTGACGGGTTATGACTTATCTATCGATGAGCTAAAAAACTTCCGTCAACTCCACTCTAAGACACCAGGCCACCCTGAATATGGCTATACTCCAGGCGTTGAAACCACCACAGGTCCATTAGGGCAAGGTATTGCAAACGCAGTCGGTTTTGCTATCGCTGAACGCACTTTAGCGGCGCAATTTAACCGCCCAGGCCATGACATCGTCGACCATCACACTTATGTGTTCATGGGTGATGGTTGTATGATGGAAGGTATCTCACACGAAGTGTGCTCTCTAGCAGGGACACTGAAATTAAATAAACTGATTGCGTTTTATGATGACAACGGTATCTCTATCGACGGTCATGTACAAGGTTGGTTTACTGATGATACCGCAGCACGTTTTGAAGCTTATGGCTGGCATGTTATTCGTGATATCGATGGTCACGATGCCGATCAAATTCATGCTGCTGTCACAGAAGCACAGCGCGAAACAGATAAACCAACGCTGATTATGTGTAAAACCGTGATCGGTTTTGGTTCCCCAAATAAAGCAGGTACAGAATCTGTTCACGGTGCACCATTAGGTGATGCCGAAATTGCGGCAACACGTAAAAATCTAGACTGGCAGTATGGTCCATTCGAAATCCCACAAGATATCTATCAAGCATGGGATGCCCGTCAAGCTGGTAAAGAAAAACAAGCGGCTTGGAATGATAAGTTCGCCGCTTACGCAAAAGCCTTCCCTGAATTAGCTGAAGAATTTACTCGCCGTATGGCGGGTGAATTGCCTGCTAATTTTGATGCAGAAGCGAAGAAATTTATTGAAAATCTGCAAGCAAATCCTGCCAACATCGCTAGCCGTAAAGCGTCACAAAATGCTTTAGAAGCCTTTGGTAAAGTCTTGCCTGAGTTCTTAGGTGGTTCTGCTGACTTAGCACCAAGTAACTTGACTATGTGGTCTGGCTCTAAACCATTGAATGAAGACAAAGCGGGTAACTACATCCATTATGGTGTACGTGAATTCGGTATGTCAGCAATCATGAATGGTATTGCTTTACATGGTGGATTTGTTCCTTATGGTGCAACATTCCTCATGTTCGTTGAATATGCACGCAATGCTGTGCGTATGGCTGCATTGATGAAAGTGCGTAGTATCTTTGTTTATACTCACGACTCTATCGGTCTGGGTGAAGATGGCCCAACTCACCAACCTGTTGAGCAATTAGCTAGCTTACGTGTAACGCCTAATATGAATACATGGCGTCCATGTGACCAAGTTGAATCTGCTGTCGCATGGAAATACGCTATCGAGCGTAAAGATGGCCCAAGTGCGCTGATCTTCTCTCGCCAAAATCTGGAGCAGCAACCACGTACTGCTAAGCAATTAGCGGAGATCGAGAAAGGGGCTTATATCCTGAAAGATAGCGATGGCCAGCCGGAGCTTATCTTTATCGCGACAGGTTCAGAAGTTGAGTTAGCAGTGAAAGCCGCTGACCAACTGACTGGCGAAGGCCGTAAAGTACGTGTTGTTTCAATGCCTTCAACCGAGGTATTTGATAAACAAGACGCGGCATACCGTGAAGCCGTTCTACCATCAAGTGTGACTAAGCGTGTTGCTATTGAAGCAGGCATTGCAGATTACTGGTTCAAATATACAGGTCTCAATGGGGCTATCGTTGGTATGCATACATTTGGTGAATCAGCACCTGCTGAAGAACTATTCAAAGAGTTCGGTATCACTGTTGAAAGCGCAGTGAAAGCTGCTAAGTCATTGCTGAAGTAATTATTTTACGACCTAATTACGGGTCGTAAGAAAGAGTGAAATACGCCCTTACATCAATTTTGCTGTAGGGGCGTTGTTTTTTTGTGCATTTCATGTGTTTTGACTATTGCGTTCTGTGCCTATATCCCTTAATCTAATTCTTAAATAGCTGAACCGTTTCAGTTGCTGTGGTCAATAAGCTAAAAAATTTCAAAAGTGTCGAGTGAAGCACATTTTTGATGTTTGACCGTTAAAATCAGCAGTAGAGTTTGTGTGAGTCAGTTATCCTTATCAGCCGTGTGATTTTGTTGAAATTCAAGGTGTAGGATGCCAATAAAAGTGGCGATTAACGGCTTCGGTCGGATCGGACGGAGTGTACTAAGGGCTTTATATGAGTCTGGGCGACGTGCTGAAATTACGGTTGTCGCGGTTAATGAGCTGGCAAGCCCTGAAGGGATTGCGCATTTGCTGAAGTATGACTCAAGCCATGGTCGCTTTGCTTGGGATGTCCGCCTTAGCGGTTCGCTGTTGCAGGTCGGCGATGACAATATTCGTCTCTTTCATCAACCTGATATCAGTTCGCTACCTTGGAAAGAACTTGGAGTTGATGTTGTGCTTGACTGTAGTGGGGCATTCGGTTCTCGCGCAGATGGCTTAGCTCACCTCGATGCGGGCGCTAAAAAAGTGCTCTTCTCCCATCCTGGCTCGGATGATCTTGATGCGACAGTTGTCTATGGCGTTAATCATGATAGTCTAACAATTGACGATAAAATTATTTCAAACGCATCTTGTACCACAAACTGTATTATTCCGATCATTAAACTGTTAGATGATGCGTTCGGTATTGAGTCAGGCACGGTAACAACAATCCATGCATCAATGAATGATCAGCCTGTTATCGATGCTTATCATCATGACCTAAGAAGAACGCGAGCTGCCAGCCAATCAATTATTCCGGTTGATACTAAGCTAGCAGCGGGTATTACGCGAATTTTTCCAAAATTTCAAAATCATTTTGAGGCGATATCGGTACGTGTACCGACAACCAATGTGACAGCCATTGATTTGAGTGTTACCGTGCACAGTGATGTTAGCGTAGCAACGGTAAACCAACTCTTGCGAAGCGCCGCGCATGGACATTTTCGTGGTATAGTAGACTATACTGAATTACCGTTAGTCTCGATGGATTTTAATCATGATCCGCACAGTGCGATTGTTGATGGCACACAAACGAGAGTGAGCGGTAAGCATTTAATTAAAACCCTTGTTTGGTGTGATAACGAATGGGGGTTTGCTAACCGGATGCTAGATACAACTTTAGCGATGGCAGCAACAGGTTTCAACTAATTAACGGCTGACAGACGGTAGGGTAGACTATGACCCACACAGCCATTAATGAAAACTTTATAGAGAATCAACAAGAGGATTCACCATGTCTGTAATTAAGATGACCGATTTGGACCTAGCGGGTAAACGCGTTTTCATCCGTTCTGACCTAAACGTTCCTGTAAAAGATGGCAAAGTTACTTCTGATGCACGTATCCGTGCTTCATTACCAACAATTGAAACTGCTCTCAAGCAAGGTGCTAAAGTCATGGTCACATCTCACCTCGGTCGTCCGACTGAAGGCGAGTATAATGAAGAATTTTCACTGCAACCTGTTGTTGACTATCTGGCTGAAAAGATTGATTACCCGGTTCGTTTAGTCAAAGACTATTTAGGTGGCGTGGATATCGCGGAAGGCGAGTTAGTCGTTTTGGAAAACGTTCGCTTCAATAAAGGCGAGAAAAAAGACGATGAAACGCTGTCAAAACAGTATGCTGCACTGTGTGATGTTTATGTCATGGATGCTTTTGGTACCGCTCACCGTGCTCAAGCGTCAACGCATGGCGTTGCTAAATTCTCGCCAGTTGCTTGTGCTGGTCCTCTACTCAGCGCTGAACTTGAAGCATTAGGTAAAGCACTGGATAACCCTGCTCGCCCAATGGTGGCGATTGTCGGTGGTTCAAAAGTATCGACAAAACTGACCGTTTTAGATTCACTCTCTAAAATTGCCGATCAATTAATTGTGGGTGGTGGTATTGCAAACACCTTTATTGCCGCTGAAGGTAATAATGTTGGTCGCTCTTTATATGAAGCGGATCTGATCCCAGAAGCGAAAAAATTATTGGCAAACTGCCATATTCCAGTACCGACTGATGTCCGTGTAGCAACGGAGTTCTCTGAAACTGCGGAAGCGACATTAAAATCAAGTACTAAAATTAAAGATGATGAGCAGATCCTCGACTTAGGTGACGAGTCTGCTGAGCGTCTGGCTGAAATTCTGAAAAATGCTAAAACCATTCTGTGGAATGGCCCAGTTGGTGTTTTTGAATTCCCTAACTTCCGTAAAGGAACCGAAATCGTTGCACGTGCAATCGCTGATAGTGAAGCTTTCTCTATCGCGGGTGGTGGTGACACATTAGCGGCTATCGATTTATTCGGTATTGCGGATAAGATTTCATACATTTCAACAGGCGGCGGTGCATTCCTTGAATTCGTTGAAGGTAAAAAACTGCCGGCGGTTGTGATGCTGGAAGAACGTGCTAAAGCGTAATTAATTTGTCATGAACAACAGGCTGCGTAGGCAGCCTGTTTAACACAGGACCTTTTCAAATGTCTAAAATTTTTGATTTTGTAAAACCGGGTGTTCTCACAGGTGATGATGTACAGAAAGTTTTCGCAGTTGCCAAAGAAAATAACTTCGCATTGCCAGCGGTGAACTGTGTCGGTACAGACTCAATTAATGCCGTACTTGAAGCGGCAGCGAAAGTACGTGCTCCAGTTATTGTTCAGTTTTCTAACGGCGGTGCGGCTTTTATCGCGGGTAAAGGCTTGAAAGCAGAAGGGCAACAAGCGGCTATTTTAGGTTCCATTTCAGGTGCTCAACATGTCCATCAAATGGCTGAGCATTATGGTGTTCCTGTGATCCTGCATACTGACCACTGTGCACGTAAATTGCTGCCATGGATTGATGGTTTGCTAGACGCAGGTGAAAAACACTATGCGAAAACCGGTAAGCCTCTGTTCTCTTCACACATGATTGACTTGTCTGAAGAAACTCTGGAAGAAAATATCGAGATCTGTGCTAAATATCTGGCTCGTATGGCGAAAATCGATATGACGCTGGAAATCGAACTGGGTTGTACTGGTGGTGAAGAAGACGGTGTTGATAACACCGGTATGGATAGCTCTGCGCTGTACACTCAACCAGAAGACGTTGCTTACGCGTATGAGAAACTGAGCGCAATCAGCCCTCGTTTCACTATCGCCGCTTCTTTCGGTAACGTTCACGGTGTTTATAAGCCAGGTAACGTCCAGTTAACGCCAAAAATTCTACGTAACTCACAGGACTATGTTTCTGAGAAATTTAATCTGCCTCACAACAGCCTAGACTTTGTTTTCCACGGTGGTTCTGGCTCAAGCGCTGCTGAAATCAAAGAAGCGGTTAGCTACGGTGTTATCAAAATGAACATCGATACAGATACTCAGTGGGCAACTTGGGAAGGTATCCTGAACTACTACAAAAAGAACGAAGGTTATCTGCAAGGTCAGTTGGGTAACCCAGAAGGTGATGACAAGCCTAACAAAAAATACTATGACCCACGCGTATGGCTGCGTAAAGGTCAAGAATCCATGGTTGTTCGTTTAGAGCAAGCGTTCAAAGAACTGAACTGCGTTGACGTTCTATAATTGTGCTTAGGCTTGGTTAACCAAGCTAATCGCTAAATCAATCCCTCAGTAGGGTTATCTTACTGGGGGATTTTTGTATTTTTGAGCACTGAAACTAAATGTATAACAAGCTAAGATGGAAGTTATTATTTTTTATTTGTTATAAAGGAGATATTTGAGTGAGTCGATGGATCCAGAATTTTTTAATCGCTATTGTTGGTGTCTTATCAATAGGTTGTTCAGTGGCAGGTAACAACGATAGGCTCGTCTATAAATTTGAAAATGATGAGTTTATTTTAGAAAAAGAGTGTGTTTCTGTACTTCAATTGGGACATTCACAGTTAAAAAATGACTATGTTTTGAATATTGAGATCAATAGAACACCTAAATGTTCGGAAAGATTTAATTCTCTTCTGAGTAAAAATATTGGTAAAAAGGTATCTCTTTACTTCGGTGTAAATAAAATTTCTCAAACGTATATCGCAGGGGAAATACAATCTGAAAATGGATATAGACAGGCATTTTCGGATAAAAAAGTAATAAATAATATTTTAGAAAGTTATGGACGAAATGCTAAAAACTAAAAGAAATCACGTTGTACTTCTTTTAGTTTTATATAGTTAAATAATGAATTATTTAGGGAAGCTTATACTGACCGTGATAGGTACTGAATGTGATTTTATGCGTATACTTGCAGTTCCACCACCAGTAGCTTCAATAAGATAAGCTCCTGGTCCCACTGTATTAACCGTTTTCATTCCACTAGATATTGGATATTTAATCTCCACATCAAATGATGACTCTAAGTTTGATGAATTATTAAAATTAACGGTATACGAATGGGGAGTATTGGTAATTTCATTTGGCATACTTGTGAGGAGATCTTTCCACGCACTCCATATCCCTGGCATTGCAATAATACCTGTTGACCGTATAGGCCCTGAATAACCACATGGACTTTGTCTTTCCCTTGCGACTCTGGCTCTATCTAAACTCGCCATAATCATGCTTTTTTTCATATTCCTGAATTGCGCAAATCTTTGACTGTAAATTCTTAAAGCATCCGTCTTATCACCACTATTGATCGCTTTCATTTATTCTTGAAAATTTTTCTCTTTAAGGTACGGACAATTCTTTTCACCACAAACAAGATAAACATTGTTCTTTAATGCATCCTTGACTTCAGGCGGCCAGCTTGCTGGGATGAAGTCATGATTAACTTGTACATCATTGAACTCCCATGCTTTTGAATGTGGATCCCAGTGTGTATCAGGTATATGAGGTATACCACTATTACAATTATAGGGGGCGTAGCTAGGTCGAATAGGGTGTCTTTTCATTTGAAATTCCTTTTATTTATTCCATTAACTATTTAAATTTATTAGATATTATTTTTAATAAACAAATAAAATAGTAGCCATGAAATTGCATAGAGTAAATAAACGAAATTTGTTTATATGTCATAGGAAAGCTGCATCGTAATGACGTTTACGATGCAGCAAAAAAGCATTTATAACGAACGTGGTGTTCCTTGGTGGAAACGGAGCTGCCATTGGTTGTGCTGATTTTTGCTCCAAATCGATGAGCGTAGTGTTTGTTTAATAGGTATCCCATTATCAAGTTGAAAACTTAAATAGGTGATGAGCACTGTATTCGCATCTATCTGTGCACATTGGAAATTTTCGGAGTGAATTTCCAATAAATTATTAGCTTGAGTGAGGGCTAAAAGTGTCTCTGTTTTATCGGCGCTCACACCAGAGCGGCAAAATTCTAAAAACGCTGGGTGCAGAATATTTTCAAGAAATTCTAAATTATCTCTATTTGAATAATGGTGTAGCTTTTTTTCTAGTGTGATTAGGTGATCAAAGAGTTTCTGCATATCATGTTCTTTATCAAAGTTGTTCAAATTGTCGTGCTAGGCGTTCAGCTAGCGTTAAAACCACTTCTGAATTGCCATGGACATGCAGAGCAATTTCCATCTCCTCTGCATCTGGAAAGCCTTCTTGTGCAGTCAGTATACGATGCTGTGGTAGCTTAGCTCGCAGTGGTAATAAACTGATGCCAAGGCCATCGGTAATGGCGCTTTGAATACCAGCAAGGCTTGTGCAAGTATAGGTAATATGCCAAGGGCGCTGTTCAATATCCAGTAAGCGGAACATATCGTTACGATACAAGCCATTTTCAGGGAAAACAATCAAAGGCAAAGAATCGGCATTAACATGTTGATTATTAGCGCTTGTTAGCCAACATAAAGGTTCTGGCCAATGATAATGGCTCTTAAATTCACCTTTTCGTTGCTTCACGATAATTAAATCGAGTTCACCTTGCTGGTATCGTTGATGAAGTTGGCGGCTTAAACCACTGGTAACCTCTAAACGAATGTTCGGGTGGTCACGCATAAACGTCGCAAGGGTTGGTGTAACTTGCCCAGAAGCAAAATCTTCAGGGAAACCAAGACGTAACGTTTGGATCACCGCATTGCCTGTAATTTTCATAAAAAACATATCATTGAGTGCGATAATTTTTTTGGCATAACTGAACAGGATTTCACCTGTTTCAGTTAATGTGAGCATTCGATGGGCGCGTATCAATAAAGGCTGGCCCACTAAGGCTTCTAAGCGCTGGATCTGTTGGCTCAGAGTGGATTGAGTCGAGTTTAAATGTTGTGAAGCTACAGTGAAGCTGCCGGTCTCTGCCACCGCAATAAAAGTTTTAAGTAAGACCAAATTTAATAACGTATTCATTTTATAGATACCTGGAATTTGAATATTTAATTTTTAAATAGCATATATTTTCAGTAGATTAAATAGATTGCAGAGGAGGGGTACAATGAAAACACTATTTTTGCCAGCCAAATGGCTAGGCTATATGTTAGTTATTCTTAGTATATCATTGATATTTATTGTTAAATCATTTGCACAGGCAAATTCATCATCTCTAGTCGCTTTGGCTGAAAAAGGGGATTTGCCGGCGGTTACCCAAGCTATTCAACAAGGAGCAGATATTGAGCAACGAGACTTACGTTTGCGTACTCCCTTAATGGCGGCAACACATGCTAATCAAATCGAGGTGGCTCAATTTTTAATTGAACAAGGTGCCAATGTGAATGCACGCGATGCAATACAAGATTCCCCTTATTTGTATGCAGGGGCTAGGGGATTACAGGAAATTTTAGAAATGACCCTAGCCCATGGCGCGGATTTGAAAAGCACTAACCGCTATGGTGGAACAGCATTAATTCCTGCCGCAGAGCGCGGGCATGTAAAAACGGTACAAACTTTAATTGATGCGGGAGTCGACGTTAATCATGTAAACAGATTAGGCTGGACGGCTCTGATAGAGGCAATCATACTGGGTGATGGTAGTGAAAAATATGCGGCTATTGTGACTCAATTGATCAAGGGTGGCGCCGATGTCAATTTAGCGGACGCTTCAGGAAAATCTCCGTTAGCGTTGGCCAAGCAAAAGGGTTATGACAATCTAGTTGAAATTCTTGAAAATTCAGGAGCTAAGTAATGTTAGATAAACAGTTTTTGCGACAAGCAATTTCACTGGCTAAAGAAAATGTTAAAACGGGCGGCCGTCCCTTCGGAGCCGTGATTGTTTGTGATGGTAAAGTCATTGCAACAGGGGTTAATCAGATGCTTGAATTGTGTGATCCCACAGCGCATGCAGAGCTAATGGCTTTAAGACAAGCAGGGGAGATCCTTCAGCGCACTCGATTAGAGGATTGTGTGGTCTATGCGAGCGGACAACCATGCCCAATGTGTTTAGCGGCAATGCGTATGGCAGGGATTTCACGAATTATTTACGCTTATTCAAATCAAGATGCAGAGCCATTTGGCTTATCAACAGAAGCAATTGCACAGGCACTTAGAGTGGAGCCACAACAGCAAAGCGGACTGACTTTTGTACAATTAAAGCCAGAAAATGAAACGCAATCAGCACTTTATACTTTTTGGCGGGAACAACAACATTAATGAGTGAACGTCAAACAGCATCGCTGGGTTTAGTACTGACAATCGTATTGGTCGGGATTAATTTAAGGCCGTTTATGACCGGCCCCGGCCCACTGATTGATGGCATTATGCAAACGACGGGGATGACTTATCAAGGTATTTCATTACTCACCTTATTGCCTATGCTATTAATGGGAATAGGAGCCTTAATTGTTCCTGCGCTTAACCAAAGGCTGGGAGAGCGCTTAGGTATTAGTCTGGCAATGTTATTGTTGTTCATCGGTTCCTTATGCCGCTTATTTGTTGCTGACAGTGCGCAATTGCTCATAACGGCTTTTATTTGTGGTGTCGGAGCCGCTTATATTCAAGCCGTTTTTCCTGGATTAATTAAATTACGTTTTCCACAAAAAATGGCCGCAATGACAGGGCTTTATTCGGCGATGTTGATGGCAGGGGGAGCAATAGGTGCACAATTAACTCCCCTTATTGCTAATTTCTCATGTCATGAAGCGATACCATCTTGCACTCATGAGTCTGGTCATTGGCAAGCCGCTTTAGCGTGGATGGCATTACCCGCTTTATTTGCTTTATTCGCCATTATTGCCAATATACGCTCTTCAGCTTCTCATCAACATGCTGGAAAAGGGGCAGTTTTGCAGTTTTTAACAAAACCAAGAGCATGGTTGCTTATGGTTGGCTTTGGTCTTGTTAATGCGGGATATGGTTCAGTCGTAACATGGTTAGCCCCCTTTTTTATTGAACAAGGTATGAGTAGTGCAAAAAGTGGTTCACTTGTCGCTTTATTGAGTGTATTTCAAGCATTATCGGCTTTGTTAATCCCTGTTTTAGCTTCCCATAATATTGATCGTCGATTTTGGTTGGTGGTAACGCTATGTAGCCAAGCAATTGGTTTTGCAGGTTTAGTGGTATTTCCTCATTCAGTGCCTTTTTTATGGGTTTGTTTAATCGGTATAGGGCTGGGTGGGTGTTTTGCACTAAGTATTATTACGTCTCTTGATCATTTGCCTCATCCTGCAAGCGCTGGCGCGTTAACCTCTCTGATGCAAGCTGGTGGATTTATTATTGCGGCCTTTGGTCCTTTCTTTGCCGCATGGCTACATGAAATCAGCCAAAGTTTCGCTTGGGTATGGGGCGCACATATCTTAATGATATTAATAACATTATTTCTTTTTTTGCGTCTTAATCCAAAACATTACGCTAAGCTATTCAGTATCAAATAGGTTTTAATGCACAAATTGCAAATGATAATGATTGTTATTTTCTTGTTTCTTTGACAAGATAGCAGGCACATAGCCTTTGTTTCGAAAAAGATCATGCAGCAGTGTTCTGAAGACAAACTTAATCAAGCTCATTCCCATCGTGAAGATTACTCGATTGGTGCTTTTATCAGGATCAGTCGTGGTGAGTTTGTGATCCCGCATGATCTTGGGATTGATGAAGAACAACAGGCAGGCCTGAAGTTAGTGGCCATACATCAAGGTGCAATGGGTTGTCGTAGCAGCTCTGGACATAATGTCGAAGTGAATTCACCCTCATTGATACTCTCTGGCAGCCAGAAAAGCTATCAGTTATGCAACCTGTTTCGCGCCTGCCAACCAATGAAATATACAATGATTGATATTTCACCTGAGTGGCTTGAACAGCATCAATTAGTTTTGCCTGATAGCTGCTATCCCTCTCATAAAGCTCAACTACGCCATTTCGCGATCCCTGCGAGTGTATTAGCGATGACGCAGCAGCTATTTACTTGTCCAACCCATCCTTCGTTACACCAACTTTATTTAGGTGCCAAGGTAACTGAAATTACTGCGCTGTGTTTACATCATTTTTTACATGAGCCAGTACAAACAGCCCCAAAATTACGCCAACGTGAGATTGATAATCTACACATGGCAAAAGCTATTTTGATGCAAGAGTTAGAATCCCCTCCAAGTTTGGATGTATTAGCTAAGCGTGTTGGCATGAATACGCGTAAGTTGACCCAAGGCTTCCGCCAGTTATTTGGTAATAGTATTTATGGTTGGTTACAGGAGTATCGTTTAGATACCGCGTATCAATTGTTAACGGTGCATGACGCCAACATTTCGACCATCGCCTATCAGGTTGGTTATACCCCAGCCCATTTCTCTGTTGCATTTCGTAAGCGTTTTGGTCTCTCGCCAAATCAACTCAAAAAACGTTAGTTGTTGCCGGATAGCGATAGACAAAATCCGGCATTCGAAAGTAACCAATCCCATAAATTGCTAAATTGATAACAATTATCATTTAACTTTTTAGGGTAGAAAATGTTGTCTGTTCATCACTCTCAGCGCTTATCAGGGCTCAAATTAGCGCCCTGTGCATTGTTTTTGGCAACTGCACCGTGGGCCTTTTCAGTCGGGGCAGAAGAAAGCTCTCAATCTAAACATGATGTTATGCAAGTCACTACCCTATCGAGTGTTGATGATGACTATGTTGAGCCGGGTGTCACTACATTAGGAAAAATAGCCTTAAAGCCAAGAGAAGTGGCGCAATCGGTCAGTGTGATTGATCGTGAACAAATCGAAAAACAAAACTTACAAACGCTTGATGACGTTATGCAAAGGGCGACAGGGGTGACAAGTGCCCCTTATGTGAAGTTGACTACCGCTTATTATGTGCGCGGCTTCCAGATTGACTCTTTTGAAATTGATGGTGTTCCGGCATTGCTCGGTAATATGGCCAGCTCTCCACAGGATATGGCGGTCTATGAGCGTGTTGAGATTTTACGTGGCTCCAATGGGTTGCTTCACGGTATGGGCAACCCTGCTGCGACAGTCAATATGGTACGTAAGCATGCGCCAAAAGAGGACATGGCAAAACTCAGTTTAACGGCCGGGAGTTGGAATCGTTATCGGGGTGAGGCCGATGTAGGTGGCTTGCTTAATGAGTCGGGGAGTGTTCGCGGACGCTTTGTTATGGCATGGGAAGATAAAGATTTCTTCTATGATGTTTCCGATCAGAAGACGCGTTTAATGTATGCCACTGTTGATGCCGACCTAACGCCGGACACGTTGCTGCGGGTAGGAGCGCAATATCAAACAATCGATTCAGTAACCAATATGGCAGGAGTGCCGATGGGGAAAGATGGTAGCGATTTACATCTACCTCGTAAAACCTATCTTGATGTGGATTGGGATCGTTTTAAATGGGATACCACCCGTACTTTTGCCGCCATTGAACACCAAATCAACGATGATTGGCAGTATAAGCTCAATACCGAATATCAGCACGTTAATGCAAGGCTTATTTATGCGGGGGCATGGGGAAATATCGACCCTGAAACAGGGGATGGAGCCATGCTAATGGGAGGCGCGTATAAATTCCGCAACGAACAAATCAGCCTGGATACAAGCTTAAATGGCAAGGTTGAAGGTTGGGGGCAAAAACATGATGTGATCATGGGCGTGAATTATTCTCATGCGAGTGAAAAACAGTATAGCGCTGAGTTTGACCCTGCACTGAATGTTCCGGTGAATGTTTATCGTTGGGATCCCCATAGTGTGCCTAAGCCTAAAATAGGCCAATACAGTTCACCCGGAGCAACCAAGACGACCCAAAAAGGCGTATATGGGATGGGCAGAATTAAGGTTGTGGAGCCTGTAACGGTGATTATTGGTGCGCGTGATAGTTGGTGGGAACTGAAATCACCAAGCGCTAAATTCACGGAAAATGGCCGTATCACGCCATACGGTGGTGTGATTTGGGATTTTGCAAAAGATTGGTCTTGGTATAGCAGCTATTCAACCGTGTATCAGCCACAAACGGCGAAAACGTGGAGTGGCAAAATGCTTAAGCCTGTGGAAGGGCAAACGTTGGAAACAGGGATTAAGGCGGGGTTGCTTAATGGCAGCGTAAACTTATCTGGTGCGGTGTATCAAATAGATATTAAAAATAACCCTCAAATAGATCCGGATCATCCAACTGGTGGTTTCGATAACTACTTTATCAGCGGTGGAAAGGTTCGTAGTCAGGGTTTTGAATTAGAAGGTGTTGGCTACATTACCCCATTTTGGGATGTCTCTGTTGGTTATACTTACACCGATACCAAGTATCGTGATGATAGCCAAAATAAAGGGAATGCTTATAACACCTTAACCCCACGTCATATGCTACGGGTTTGGACAAATTATGACCTTCCTTGGGATGAGCGTAAATGGAGCGTTGGTGGTGGTATGCAAGCACAAAGTGCCTATAGCACGACCAACGGCAATGTCACCTTACGCCAAGGGGGCTATGCGCTGTTTAATGCACGTTTAGGTTATCAAATTGATGAAACGTGGACAGCAGCCGTTAATCTAAATAACATATTTGATCGTCGCTACTATTCCGGGTTGTTCTCACCGCAATGGAATAACCGTTATGGCGACCCTCGCAATGTGATGTTGACGGTAAAGGCTGATTTTTAATGAAATTAGTCAGTGTCATCGCAGTCATTGGTACTTTGATTGGGGGAGTCGTGCTCTCCCTATCATTAGCCCAGCTATACCCTTCCGTTGATCCATTAAACCGCCTTTATGGCGCTGTTTTCCTTTCGGTTTTTATCACTATAGGCATGTTTGTCTACAGTTTAACGGCCCAAGGGTGGCAGCAAATGTTGTTGCGCAGTTATGGATGGTGGCCAATTCCATTGTTAATACTGTTTTGGCAGGGGGGATTATGACGGTACCTCTTATACGCCGGATGTCTAATTTGCATCGTAGTGCGGGGGCATTTTTAGGTGTTTTTTTATTTGTGATCATGTTGAGTGGTACTTGGAGCTTAGGCAGCGACGCCTTGCGTCTTTGGTGGAATAAAGCCCCGCTTTCGGGCGAGCACTTACCATTATCGCAATTATTAGCACGACAGCCTGACTCAACATTAGTGCAGCTACCTCAACCTGCTAATCCGACGATCACGTTTTGCCTTGGAATAGGGCAATGTGATAACAGCTATAGCGCAATATCTGGCCAGCCTTTAGTGCAAAATACACCCGCAATGTGGTTGGTAACTTTGCATAAGAGCCTCTTTATGGATTTCCCCGGACGCATTTTTGTCAGCCTATTTGGTTTTGCACTAGCAGTACTCTTAATCAGTGGCTTTATTATTAACCGACGTAAGCTAGCTTCCATGATGCAGATACCGCGTCGGCGAAATTTACGTTTATTGATCCATGATCTCCATAATGGGTTGGGGTTATGGTGTTACCCATGGCTAATTCTGTTTGCTGTCACGGGAGCATTATCAGGGGTAGGCGCTTTAGGTACCGTTGGGCTGGCAAGCAGTGTCAATCCTGATCATCCTCAATTAGTGATGCAACAATTGATGGGGGATTTTCGAGAGATAGCCAGCCAGCCGCCTACACAAGGCCGCTACCAACCCGAGCAAGTTCTCACATTGCTTGAACAATCCTATCCATCATTCACACCTCAAATATTAATGCGCCGCGATAACGTGTTGATTGTGGGGGGCGTGCGGGCAGGGCAACCCAGTAGTGCGAATTTTGAACAATACCGTTTCGATTTGCATAAAGGGCAGCTAACGGGCATTCGAGACTCTTCTGAGCAGGCATTTTGGACTCGTGCTTTTATCAGTATCCAGCCACTGCATTATGGTCAATATCAATGGCTACCGAAACTCGACATGGTGTTGAGTGTTTTACATTTTATTGCTGGCTTTAGCGGCTGTGTATTGGTCGCAAGTGGGTTGGCAATGTGGTGCTGGCGACACTCAGATTCACCTATTTCAGGGGTAATAGTGGGATGTTGTGGCGGATTGTTGTTGTCAACGAGCGGATTACTTGTCGTGATGTCCTTGTCATTCTCATTGCCAATGCGTGTATTTTTTCTATTTTGGGGCGCCATTTGGGTCATGTGTATGGTGGTTAAGCATAGACGCCAGATGTTGATTCTGATTGCCTCATTATCTGCTTTGCTATTTTTCATCGCGTTAGCTTGTTCCCTATGGCAACAGCCGGCCTACTTGACTCGAATTAATTTCATCTTGCTGTTTTGTGGCGTATTTTTGTTATTAGCACTTGTATGTGTTGCGAAATTGTCCGCACCACAAAAAAGTGATCGGAGTGGATATGAAAGATCTATTACAGAATAAACAGTTAGTCGTGACCTTAGGGTTATTATATCTTGCACAAGGCATTCCAATGGGCGTTGCAATGGATGCGTTGCCGACATTTTTACGCCATGATGGCAGTGAGCTGAGTGTATTAGCTTTTTTACCCTTAGTTGGACTACCTTGGGTGATTAAATTCCTCTGGGCACCTTTTGTTGATAACCATTGGGGAAAGACATTAGGACGTCGTAAAAGTTGGATCATTCCAATGCAAGTGGTGGTCACTGTGAGCATGTTTTCACTCAGTGTGATTGGGTTTTCTGTGGAAAATGCTATCGCGTGTGTAGCATTACTTTGTCTTTCCTCTTTAGCGAGTGCAACCCAAGATATTGCCACAGATGGAATGGCGGCAGAGCAAGTCAATAGCGCAATGCTATCTAAAATTAATGCGATACAGATAGCGGGGGTGATGGCTGGCTTTTTTATTGGCGGCGCAGGCTTGATGATGATGAGCGACTCTTTAGGCCAACATATGTCATTGGCAATTTTGGCGTGCGTACCATTATTGAGCTTATTGTTTATTGCGGTATGCCCACTGAAAAAAACACAGACAAGCGTTGTCGCTGAAAAAGCAAGTCTGTTAAACACCTTTAAACGGCGTGGTGCTCCTCGATTATTATTATTAACACTGCTATCCGCTGTCACTGCTGTTTCAGGGTTTGGATTGGCTAAACTATTCCTCAATGATGCAGGCTGGTCTTTAGCGGAGATCGGCAAAATGGGGATGGCTGGTGGAATGGTAACCTTGATATTAGGATGCGGCGGTGGCGCATGGCTGATTGGTAAGATAGGTGTTTGGCGGGCCTTTTCATTCGGTTTACTGTTTGCACTGCTATCCTCTTTACTTTGGATGGTGCAATCAGTGAATGGTGTGATGATGGGGTTAGTGGCGACATGTATCGTTCTTGGTTCCTTGTCAGCAGGTATTACCTCTGTTGCTATCATGACCGCAGGCATGCAGTTTGCATCACGTTACCATCAAGCAGGCACAGATATGACCGCAGTGCAAAGCACTCGTGATATTGGTGAATTAGCGAGTTCAATGATGCTCGTGGGGTTGACCGCTGCAATAGGGTATTCAGGCGGCTTTATGTTGGGGGCTGGTATCGCTTTTGTCGCATTGCTGGTTACCTTTTCACATTACCGTTATATGCAACGATTGAAAACAGAAGAAGCCGCTTAAGTCAGGCTTAAAACTCTCCTGCCTATAAAGGCAGGAGAGGGACATTAAAATCGATAAGTAAAATCTACCGTGAAGGTTCGTCCAGGAGCAGGCATTAAACTCAATGCCATTGGATCAACATAATATTCGTTGGTTAAGTTAGTTACCGTTAAATTAATATCTGCATTTGGATTAAACTGATAGTTCGCATAGGCATCGTAGGTGACTGTCGACAAATAAATTAATTGTGTTCCTGTCATACCCACTGTATGCCAATTCTGGTTCAATTTATGCGTTGGTCCACTATTATAAATACGGCGTACGCCAATATCTAAGTTACGCTCCTCTAATAATCTTACGCCAAGTGTAGTGTTAATCGTGTATTTGGGGGGATTAGTCAAATTAACTAATGAAGTACCAAAGCCACCATTGACGCAATTAGGTGTGTTTGGGTCACCATAGGCATAACCACGAATACGACTCGCGGTTGTGGCGTCACAAGTCTTTGCTTCTAAGTAGTAGTTTCCAGAGACATCCGCATAGAAGCGACCCTGATCGTAAGAGAGGTGATATTCGATCCCTGAAGTTTTATACAGGTCGACGTTTTCAATAAGCCATGATGAATTATTTGGATGGTAACCACGCGTGATCATATTGTGCAAATCACTTTTAAACCAAGCAACTTTCGCAGCCATCTTATCATCACTTGTTAGCATTGAATGTTGGACGGTGGAAGCCCCGATCTCCAAAACTTTATTTTTTTCGGGTTTTAAATCAGCCGCAGGAACAGAAGTCCAATTGCCAAGAGTTGATTCAAAAATACTTGGGTTTTTAACGGCCTCGCTATATTTCACATATAACTGGCTAGTGTCATCTAAATGAAATGCAATACCGACTTGTGGGCTAAAGTCGCGTCCATGACGTTCCATTGGTTTGGTATAAGCGTATTCGGTTGTGACTTCTTTTTTCAAGATAGCTTGCTCTGGTGGACGAGGATCGCGCTCAAAGTCATCGAAATCATATTTATCGCCTAGGGTACTATTGGCATAAGGTGTATTTTTTAATGAGTCCAAGGTGTAATGACCTTGTTCATCAGGCCACCATTCCATATACCAACTTTCGGGCCATTTTTGGAAAAATTCCCCATTCTTTTTCAGGCGGGCAAACGTATATTCTTGAGTACGTGATTTTGCCGCGTAAGCGGTACTATTTCTATCTCGCACATTATATTCGGTATAGCGACCACCAACTTGAAGTGTTAGCCAGTTTACGGGTTTATATTCCAACGAACTGGAAAGACTGTACTCTTTGCGAACGCCGCTACGTAAGAAACGGTTTTTCTGCAAGTTTTCTTTTAAAATAGGGGAGTTAGGTCCTGTATCTTCATGTTGAAAAGAACCGCCAAGGGTTAAATTAAATTCACCAAAACGGCTTTCAAACGTAGAGCGATTGGTTAAGTTAACGCCATAGCGATCAGCTCGAATATCCGATAATAAGCCTTGTTTGTACTCTTCATTTTGTGGATCAGGTAGCTGTTCTGTTGATAAATCAAACACAGGAACATTACCGATGTTAGCATTGTACATACGGCTCACTGAGCGTGTATACCAAAACTCCGATGTGAGGTTGAGCCAGTCATTATCAGGGTTAAAATTGTGTTTTGCCGATAAAGCATCAATGGTTATTTTACTAGGAACAAACTGTGTTGATTCACCTTTGCTGTTCGGGGCCATAATCATTGAAGGCATAATTTCCCCCCAACTTGCGTCATAACGGCGATAAATCAGCTCCAGTTTTTGATTTTCAGTTAGCTCTCCCATCCCTTTGAGCAGCCAAGACTCACTTCGGCTATGTGTATCAAGTACCTCTTTACCAGCAGGAAACGCTTCGATCACTGCGGCTGTCGTCATTCCTGTGCCGCCGGTTGTCGAATAATGTGCTTTTTCGTAGCGATCAGCACCATGCTTACCAGCAAAGTAGTTACCCTGTTTACGATAAGCGTAAGCTGCAAGGAGTTGGTAGCGATCTTGGTCAGTTGCCATCGCTACACTGCCGAATCGACTGTTCATATTCGGCCATTGATTTGCATCGTCGCTATCTTTGATTTTTGTATAAAACCCTGAGCGTTCTGAAACGGTATTATTTGCCATCCCACCTCTTAAACGAACACCAAACGTTTCGCCTTTAGGGATCACGTCAGCGGGTTGTAATGTGGTTACACGCACTGCTCCACCAATAGCGCCAGCCCCATCAGTGGCAAGCGTAGGGCCTTTGTCGATGCTAACTTGACTAATCAAATCGGGGTCTAAATAACTCCGCTGCTGTACACCCGCATAGCCTCGATAAACATCGATTGATTGTTGTGTTCCATCAACAATAATAGGCACGCGGCTTTGACCTTGTAGACCCCGAATATTAACATCAAGGGCGCCACCGTTACGAATATCACCTAGATGCACCCCACTGACGCCACGTAAGAAATCAGCGGAGGAATTCCCTCGAAATCTTTCAACTGTTTTTCCATCGATATAAGAGGAAGAGCCGAGCTGTAAATAAGGGAACTCGGCATCCAACTCTTTTTGTGATTTTGCTGAAACTTTTAGTGGGCCTAATTGCGTTATGTCTTGAGTTGAGACTTGGGTTTCAGCGTAAGCAACCATCATTCCGCTTGCCATAAACGGACTAACACCAATAATTAATTTAAGAAGCCGAGAAACAGGCCTCATGGAATGTTTATTCATGACGATTATTATTTAAAGTTAATTGGTAATACGATTGTAAATAATAATTATTATCATTCAATTAATTAACTAATCATTAACATTAAAAGGCGAGTTTGTACTAACATATTGATTATAAAAAATTATAAACATAGGTAATTTACATTTAGGCAGGCGATATAATTACATAATTTTTGTTGGGATATTAAAAATATAGCTAGGCACAATGAATAATGGACGAATTGATTGCGAATTAGCGTGTATCCCCGACCGATAGAGGGGTGACAGCATTAATTCAGAGGTAAGGAACTCGCATAGGCATGGTTAAATGCGTAAGGGAGAGGGAGGAGGGGGAATGTGAATCATATAAAAAAGGCACCGTGCTATACGGTGCCTCGTTGATTCATTATTGTAATAAAGGTTATGCAGTGACTGCTAGTACTTGGTGCATAACAGGGTGGAATTTACGCTTGAAGTAAATTAACCCATGACCTTCTTCTCTTACAATAATCTGCTTTATCTCAACCAAGTAAACAGAATGCGTACCAATATCTTGCACTTGGGTAATTTCGCCTTCTAGATTCGCTAGAGCATCTTTCAAGAGTGGTTGCTGCAAAATACCTCTATCCCAGACACTCCAAGCAAAACGCTCTTCCATCGTCGAGCCTTTCATTCCAGCGAAGTGGCAAGCCATTTCTTCTTGTTCATGGTTAAGCACGTTGACACACAGGCGGCCATTTTCTTGAAAGACCGCATTCATAGCACTGTTGCGGTTAACGCATACCATCAAAGTGGGTGGCGTGTCCGTGACGGAACAGACTGCTGTTGCCGTAATACCGCAACAACCGGCAGTACCATCCGTGGTGACAATGTTAACGGCTGCACCAAGACTTGCCATCGCATCTCTGAAACGTAGGCGATGTTCATTTTCTAAAGACATATTGACCTCCTGCTGCCGATTACTTCAGCAGCGAATCTAACTGATTAATATCATTGTTGTTATGTAAATGTGGGCGTTTCCAGCCATGCTGATCGTAATCAGACAGACAGCGGTCAACCATATCGGTCATTGCCTTCATGTTACCTGAACCATATGCATGTCGTAGACATTGCAGACGAATTTCGTCTTGGCTACCTGCATAGTTAATTTCGTACAGTTCATGACGTCCACCGAACTCACTACCAATCGCATCCCACATGAGTTTTAAGATCTTGATACGTTCTACATGATCCATGCCGTTAGAGCCACGCACATATTTTGCCAGATACTTATCAATTTCTGGATTGTTCATGTCTTTCACGCTAGAAGGTAGATATATCAAACCACTCGTTACGTTACTTTCGATGATATTCTTAATTTTTGTATAGGCCATTGGTGCCATTACTCGATACGTTTGAATCGCTTGAGTATCTGGTAAATATGCACCGCCTTCCCACGCTTTTGCTTCTGAAGTCATTGCATCGGTCAGTGACCAGAATAAATTACGCCATGCAACCACTTCACCTAAGTCTGCTTGTACGCCTCGGAAATCGATAACGCCTGTACATTCAAGGCTTTTTTGTAATAAACCAGTGATAAAATCTAGTTTGACAGCTAAACGTACACAAGCTTGTAATGGGAATAAACGTGCAAAACCACCTTGTACAGCCCAATTACGCGCACGATCGAAATCACGATAAATTAAGACGTTTTCCCAAGGGATCAGAACATGATCCATCACTAATATCGCATCATTTTCATCAAAACGACTTGATAATGGGTAGTCAAAAGGTGCGCCTGTTGCACCTGCAACTAATTCATAGGATGCGCGTGAAATGAGTTTCACTCCATCGGCATCCATTGGCGCGACAAACATCAATGCAAAATCAGGGTTATCTCCCATAACTTGTGCGGAACCAAAACCGATGAAGTTATAGTGAGTCAAAGCCGAGTTGGTCGCGACCACTTTTGCGCCGCTGACGATGATACCTGCATCAGTTTCTTTTTCCAGTTTGATGTAGACATCTTTTACTTCATCGGCGGGTTTATGGCGGTCGATAGGTGGATTTACGATCGCATGGTTAAAATACAGCCCACTTTCTTGAATACGTTTGTACCAATGACGCGCATTGTCAGCAAATTGACCGTAATACTCAGGGTTAGCGCCTAAACAACTGGCGAATGCCGCCTTATAGTCTGGAGTGCGTCCCATCCATCCATAGCTTTGGCGTGACCAATCGGCAATTGCATCGCGTTGTTGGCGTAATTCATCGGCACTTTTGGCGAAGCGGAAGAATTTGTGGGTATAGCCGCCGTTTCCGGTGTCGGTTCCCCAGCAAAGCTGGTCATGAGTTGCTTTATCATGGAGTGCATCATATAACTGTCCTATCGAAGCGGCTGAATTACGAAATGCAGGATGAGTGGTGACATCTTTTACACGCTCACCATAAATATAAATCTCGCGGCCATCTTGCAGGCTTTTTAGGTATTCTTGGCCAGTGAATGGACGTTTGGCATCTGAGCGAAAATCTTCTGGTTTCATGTCTACCTCGTTATCTCACAAAGAGCGCCGGCGTATAATTGGGTACATAGGTTCGCTGGCATCTAAGTTATGTTAATTTTATGTTTATTTTGTGTTTCTTAATTGAAGCCTGTTCTTTGAAGATAGGAAAGAGATTTTAGAAAGAATCACTGGTACTTTTCGTTGAAACTGAAGATTTATGATAATAATGTGATCATTGTAGTGTTTTTTATCTTAATGAAATAAGCTTTATTTTTATAATTATCTTTATATTCATGTAGTTAGAATTCATTAATTGTTTAATAAATTTAAAAATTACATTAATTTTTGATAAAATTTTATACTACTTAGGTTCCCTTTTATCCCATAAAATAGATATAAAAGTACTTTTCCTATATTTCAAATAGGCTTGTTTGTTGAATAGTGGGTAAGTGAGAATAACGAAATAGGCTAACAAAAAGTTGCTAATGTGTGGTTAAAAATTATTCGAATATTTTCAGTTAAAGCGTACTTAATATCGAAATGTCATGTTCGATATTAAGTACGCTTCTTTTAAATAAAAGGGGTTAGGCGATATGATTCTTTTTCGATAAAGCGTCTATAGATTCATTGATTAAGTTGCCAATGTGTAAGTAATTATCCATATTTTTATCTCCATTTCTAAAACAAATTTTAGATTTGATTTCCGAGTATGAGCCTAGAATGCTTGTTGGCTGTTCATTATTTGCTTTAAGAATTGCCATTTGATGGCTCACGGGAAAATTAATCAATGAAGCTGAGATAAAGTTATCAGGGCATTTTGTTGATGAAACAATCAGTAAATTTAAAGACATAGATTCCAATTGTGAAAAAAGTACTTCAGATTTATCAATAGTTAAGTTTAAGTTGATGCTAGGATCACTACTTAAGACGGCTTCGGTAATATAAGAAATAAAATACTCTGGTAATGAATCAGAAATACCAACATGGAATATTTTTACATTATTGTTTGTTGATTGTTGAGCGATTTTTTTAATTTCCTCTATTTCTTTCAAAATAATTTTACTGTGCTCTAAAATTTGTAATCCTAATGGTGTGAAATTAACTCGACGTGTTGTTCTTTCTAATAAAAAACACCCTAGATAATGTTCAAGCTTTCCGATTTGAATACTTAGTGTTGGTTGAGCAACATTGCAGTATTGTGCGGCCTTTTTAAAGTTAAGAAACTTTCCTAATGCATCTAAATATTCAAGATCTCTAATGTTCATTTTTTGCCTCTGCTGTCATTTAAAATAAAATATGATTTGTTATTTTATGAATTTTTTAAAATAGTCCATTAATAACATTAAATGAAAAGTTGTTAACTTAACGACACAATGAGATAACCACTTTTATGAATTATTGTTGACTTAACTGATAACTAAACTTATTCATTATGAAATCTCAAGCTAGTCTATTTACTTTATAATAAACAAGATTTTCACTCATTGGCGTGCTTATTTATCTGGTAACAAAACATATCTCTTATAATTAGCAATAGTTTGCACTAATAGAAAAAATAAACTCTATCATTAATAAGTTAGTTATTCTTTTATGATGAAAATCCAATCCTGATTTTATGAAAATATAGTTTTTAAATTAACTATCAAAAAAATAGAAAGTAATATCTATACTCGCACGTTAAATTGAAAATCAGACTGCTGATTGGATTTAGTTGATTCATAAAAGAGTTATCGTATGAATATATTCATATAACTAGATAACTTCCACATGATCTTTTATCCAACGATGAAACTGATAACCAAAAGTTTGATGCTGTCGACTATATTCAAAGAATGCTTTCATATACCCCATTTTGTCACCACAATCATGAGAACGTCCTTTTATATGATAACCTTCAATCGCGTGTGTTTTCAGTAACATTGAAAGCGCATCTGTTAACTGGATCTCACCACTTACCCCAATAGGTGTTTTTTCTAATAATGGCCAAATATGTTTACTTAAAATATAACGACCAACAATAGCGAGATTTGATGGAGCATTATCTTTTTTTGGTTTTTCTATAATTGCGGAGATATCATGAAAGCGGTCACTCTCGTCACCGTTTCGGTGACAATCGACAATACCATAACTTTCCACATGCTCTATATTGACTCGCTCAATTAATATCTGACTTTTGCCTGTTGAGTAAAAACGGTCAATCATTTCAGGTAAATTATCAGATTCATAATTACAGTCATATTCATTAATAATGACATCGGGCAATACAACGATAAAGTCGTTATCACCAATCAATGGCTTTGCGCATAATATTGCATGTCCTAAGCCACTTGAACAGCCTTGTCTCACATGCATTATCTTTATACTTTTGGGGCAAATGCCCTCGATTTCATTTAATAATTGCTGCTTTCCTTTTTGTTCTAACAATGATTTCAACTCAAAACAAGTATCAAAATGATTCTCAATGGAATGTTTAGATGAATGAGTAACAAAGATAATTTCATTGATACCGGCCATATAACATTCTTTTATTATGTACTGTATAATAGGTTTATCTACAAGGGGTAACATCTCTTTAGGTATTGCTTTTGTTGCAGGCAGCATGCGAGTACCTAAACCCGCAACAGGTATTACTGCTTTTAACATAAATAATCCTTAGTAAATAAAATATTTATTATAATTTGTTCTGGTTGAAATGGTTCTCAACGAGCACAGTTTTTTAGCTTTCTAATAGCAATAATTAGATAGCGGGTTTAAAGATATTTTTTTGTTTGATTGCCTCCTAGTTTTTTGGCTTGATATAAAGCAATATCAGCATTTTTCAATAATACCTTTAAATGGGACCCATGTAGTGGATATTGAGCAACACCGATACTAATACTTATATTGGATATCTTTATGGCTAAGTAATGGTATGAATAGCAATTCATACGATTAACTAGGTTTAAAAAGATGTAATCGGCATTTTGATGACTATTAATCATTAATGCAAATTCATCCCCACCAAGCCGAGCTAAAATGGCGTCGCTAGGCAAAAGTTTTTTAATATTTGTGGCCATTTTCTTTAATAAGTAATCACCGTACTGATGACCTAACGTATCATTTACACGCTTAAAGCCATCAATATCAATAATTGCTAAGTAAAAGCTTTCTATGTTATTTTTTATTGATTTTATCTTTTCATTTGCCTTTTTATAAAATCCATATCTATTGAGTACCTTTGTTAAAGAATCATGATTAACTTGGAAAAGTAATTTATTGTTGTTCGCTATTAATCTAGTCACTTCAACGAATGTTATGCAATATCTAAATTGGCTATCTCCCTTTATATTTGTTTTTATTAATTTCGTGATAAACACTAGCTTTTTATTGTTTTTGTTTATAAAAAACAGTTCCTTTTCAAAGTCGTTATAACGGAAAATATCATAACTATTATTCTTTTCTAATATAAGATGGTCCGTTTTTATTTTTATTTTATATCCCATGATTTCATCATGGGTATAGTGGTTATGCGTTAAAAAAAGTTCACTAGCGTAAACTATTTCTCCATATTTATTAATCAGCAGCATCATGACTGCTTGATTTGTGATTGAATTTAATGGAATAGCTTTGTTTTTAACTAATAGGTTTTTTTTAATGTCAAACATAACGATGAGCGTTTTTCTTTATTTAAATAAAGCATAACGAAATATAAATATATCCTCAGTGGCATTTTCATTCCATAAAACGGGAACTGATTTATTACCACCTTGGGTTATTAACCACTGAGTATAAAGCCCTTCTAAAATGCTAGCACTAGCTCTTCGCCATTTTTTATTTACAGATGTTGGTGCATGAGGCCATGCACAATGCATAATTAATAACTCGCTATTTGCGGGGGCCATCTTCACAAAGCCCCAATTAAACATCTCTAAAACAGTATTAATGTTTTTCTCAAGCTGACTTAATGTATTTGAGTTTTCAATAGTATGTAACTCACCAAGTTGTTGTCCTATTTTTCTTAATGTTTTACAACCTTCATTGGTTTCTCCAGATGAAAATTCAATAAATAAAAAATTAATTAAATCATGCCAGCCTGTCTTATAACCGCGCTGTAGATAACTATCTTGGTCAAAGATCATTTTTATTTTCCTAGTATATCGTTGTCGAATAAATATTTAAAGTAAATATTTGCTTTTGTTTCGTTGTAATTACCAAAAGTATTGTAGCTTACATTAGCGCCGATAAATGACGATGGTGAAACTTTATAATTAGTGTCAAAATTAATGGAGTAACTGAATCCTTTTTCACTGGATTTTTCATATACGTAATCTATATATTCATCATTCTGAGAATAATTTTTTAACTCTGCCTGATATCGCTTATCAGTGGGATAATAATCCGCGCTATTAGAAGAATATGATTGATAGCCTAATGTAGAGTTTAATTTTAATGATAATTTATCTATCGTTTGTTCATAAGAAACGGGTAAAGAAATCGCAATATATCTTTGAGGACTAAAGTAACCTGCTTGCCCTAAGGTATAGTGATTTAGGTTTTTATCAAATCCCATATAATGAACGTTCGCGCCAAACTTTAATGATTTATCCTTTTTATTTATGCCATAAATGTAAGTGCCCGTATTTAAATCAATGGATTGGTTATTAGGCACTTGTGTACCAATATATTTATTAATGGCCACTTTTGCATATGCACCATATTGGCTGTCATCCCAAGCATATTGTGTTGAAACGGCGTTACGGGTGACTGCTCCCCACTTTCTCCCTGTTGTGCTATCTATGAGTCCACTATAGGAAAGGAGACTGTCTGTAACGGCTCTTCGCTCTGCACCAAAAGTTAATCGACTGTTTGGTGACGTTTCGAGCATCCATTCTGCCCCACCCACCAAAGAAACAATTACGCCATCGCTATTGGTATGCCCGAAATCGAATTGGAAGTTATCACCTTTGAGCATCATGCTTGATTCTAAGCCTTGTATTGCACGCTCATTAATCTCATCGGCATGTAAATCATTTCGCAAATCACTTTCTACCAAGCTACGTCTATTCGCACGCGTCAAAGCACCACTCCCCACGAGACTGGCATTTTCTGCGGGGGTTTTACCTGAGCTCATCATCGAGGGCGAAACATTTAGCGCTAATTTCACATCATCAAATAATGGTAGTGAGAGTGTGACTGTTTCTTTGAGCTCAGTTAATTGACTTAGCCCCGACTCCCCTGAATGACGGGTAAACTGTACTTCACTATTTATCGATACAGATGTTTTTTGCCGCAAATCTGCCAACAACGTTTCGATGTGATTGAGTTGCTCTTTTTGCCGATTATTTTGATAGCGATAAGTCTGCATTTCCCCAGATAAGGGATGATTGATAGGCAAATAAGTGAGATTTTTTTGTGGTTGAACTAATCCCCATTGTGCGGTTTTTAATAATTTTATAGCTTGGTTATTATCCCCTGTAAGTTGCGCGAGACGTGCAGATAGAACGATATAATCGGTATGGTCCGTCGGCTTGATATCAGCAAAGTATTTCTTCGCTTCTGTAATGTTTTTATTGCTAATTGCTAAGTTGACTAAACCAATTAATGCTTCTTGGTTTTTGGGGGAAATGGACAAAATATAGCGATAAATATCGGTTGCTTGGTCTGATTGGCCATTGGCTTGATAAATACGCGCTGTACTTAGGAGTAACTTGCTGTTATTAGGGTCATTTTTTATTTCTGGTGCTAATATTTGCCAAGCTTCATTCAAATAGCCATTTTCACGAAATGAGTCCGCTTGTTCACTGAGATAGCTTATTCTGATATTGCTGATTTCTTTTTCACTCATCGCACTCAGTAAAGCAGGGGTATTCATTAAGCTTTCTGCTTCAGAGTAGTAACCTAAGCGACGTAAAATAAGAATCTGCTGTGTATAATCTTTTAAGTTTCCCTGGGGGGTTGCCGATAAATTTTGACGAATAATATTAACGGCTTGTTGGCTGTCGCCGGCATCCATATATAGCTGAGCAAGACGGCCAATATCACTGGGATTATCTGGTAATGTATTGATATTATGTCTCAATGTATTTAAAGCGGCATTATAGTTGCCATTATCAATGTAATGTTGAGCAATATCGATTTGCTTATTTAATGTAGCCCGTTTTTTGAGTGTGATGATTTCATCGCTCTGAAATTCAGTCGGAATTTTATTAATTAAAATGAGTACATTATTCCACTGGTTCTGTTCAGATTCCCAAATGAGAGCGCTATGCCAAGTTGCTGCTGACGGATAGTTAGCAACTAGATTATTCATCATGGCATTGGCTTTTTCGAGCTCACCTTTTTTCATTAACACTCGAGCATAGTCTAAGGTTAGCCAAGCATTTTGAGGTGCTTTCACAAGGGCGTTCTTAAGAATATGTTCAGCCTCACTGATTAAACCGTTATCGAGCGCCTTTGCCGCACTTTGTCGGTGTTGTTCACTGGTATCTATTTTTTGTTGGTAAGCATGACGCTCAGCAGGCGGTAATGACTGTAGTAATTGTTCAAATTCAGCATATTTTTTTTGCTCTGCAAACACCCAAATTAACTGCTCTTTTATTAATTTGTTATTAGGGTATTTTTTATCAAGCTGCTGATACAGTGATTCTGCACTGGAATAATCTTTTTTTGCTCGATAAAGTTGTCCGCGAAATAAATCAAGGGTGATGAGTTGTTGTGTATCACTGGCATGAGTTTCATTGATTAATATCAATGCCTTATCATACTGCTTACTGCGTATTAATTGTTTCACAGTATCGATTGCTGAATAATAGCCCATATTTTGAGCATCTTTTAGCCATTGTGTTTTCTTATGTTCTTTTGTGTTATTTGCCGCTTCAGTCAGTAGTTTTTCTGCTTGTTGGTAATCTTTTTGATGTAATGCCACGTAACCAAGTCCTGCGATAGCATCAACTTTTTTAGGATCCTTCATCAAAACAGCGGTAAATTTCTGTTTAGCTTGAGCAATGTGCCCTTTATTTAGTAAGGAAAATCCTGAAAGGGTCTCGTTATTTCCAACACGACTGTGATAATACTCCATTACGCTATCATCCTTTGGCGATAAACTAATAAAATTCTGATACAGGGGTAAATCCTGTTCATTAGGTTGCAGCCAAAGTAGAGCCTGCTTAAGTGAATGAATCACAACTTCATTTTTATTTTCAATTTGAAAGAGTTTTTGTATTCCTTCGCGTCGTGTTTTTTCCTGATAGGTTAATACAGTCGCTAGAATACGTTGCGCTTTAAAATCAGAAGGGGAGTGCTGTACTCTTTCGGTTAATGCTAAAATCGCTTTATCTAAATGCGCTTTACTGCCAGCGAGTGTTTCATAGTATTCTAATGCAAGATCACCAGTAGGTGGATGATTGGCAAATAGCTTATCGTAAGCTTGTATAGCTTGCTTGATATGACCATTTTTCGCCCATTCACGAGCCTGTTGTAAGGATTCAGGCGAGATATCTTTATGGGGATCGAGGCGCATGAGCTTGACTATTCTCTGATCATTCGGAGAATATTTTTTAATTTATTGATCCAGAGGATAGCTTCTTGTTTTTTTCCCTGTTGAATTTTGTAATGGGACATTAAATATAATGCCTCGATGTTATATTGTTCAATGGCAAAAACTTTGTATAAAGCATCGTAAGCAAGAGGATAATTCGATTTGCTATGCCAATAATTTGCTTTTTCTAAAAGCATTTTGATGGCGACTTCATTTTCTAATGAATTAGCCAATATTGATAATGAATATGTTCCACATAACAAAGTGATAAGTGTGTTTATTAATAAATTAACTTTCATATTCCCTTTTCACCTTTGTCAGACGTTTGGATTCATGTTGTTTAAATTTATTATATAAATATAAGCTAATGAATAATAATGAACTAAACAATATAACCATTAATAAGAATAAATGTTGGCTAAAAAACCATAGAACTAATCTATGCGGAGGAAGTTCTCCAGATAAAAATGATGGATTAATGCTTAAGTTTTTAATACTGTCAGCGTCACTGAATAAGAGAATGTCACCCGCATCGAGCGGCTGTCTTTCCGATTTTTTGATATCATTATAAAGCTTATTTAACTGTTCTGTATTTGTTGCAGTCAAAATTGTCACAACTTTATTTGAAGACCATGGGGATTGAAAACTGAGTATGCCTCGCCACTGATGAGTATTTGATAGAAAATCACTCACTATTTCGAATTGATTTTTCCACTCACCTAAAAGCAGTAGTTTTACTTTTTTGAATAACGAAGGTGAAATAATATTTAGATTTCCATTGCTATAGTGATAGGAGGTTCCTTTCATGAGCGATGTTACTGCTGGAATGTCTTTTATTTTAGCAATAACAATGATATTTGAATTTTTTAATTTACTATGTGATTTTTGAGTATCACTCAGTATAGTTAAATGACTAACGGGAAAACCAGTAATACGACCTGATTTCTCCATGAGTTGTAACATTAAAACAATATCTTCTTTTTCCGGTTGTCTGTTCAATAACAGAACGGTATCTGAGAGATCTGCATATTTAGTGTATGGAAATAATCCATTTAAAAACCAATGTGTATTAGGTAACTCGCCAAAATGAGATGCATCGCTAAGATCAATAGTTGAGTTTGTGAGTATTTGATTAACAAAACTCGCATTATTGATAATGTCACAAGCGATATTTTCATCGGTCTTAATATTGAAGTAAAAGCTGAGTTTATTTTCACCAATCAAACCTGAGTTATCAAGGTAGAGCATAGTACTGTTTTTTTGATTATGACCGAAGAAATCAGTAATTGCAGTAATGACACTATTTTTATGAGCAGAAATATTTTTTAAAAATTGATAGTTTAGGGCAATTGTTAATATCGAATTATTCATATCTACCCAATTTTTTTTATCGAAAGAATAATTGATTTGTACTGGGATTTTATTCCCCGTTAACATGAAGGTATCAGGAGGAACTTGAAAAGTAATATTCTTTTCCTCCAGTAAAAACAGTCGAGATTGCAACGCATCATTCGTTTTCATTATTTGGCTAAAAGGAATAGATTTTTTGAGTGGGAGCCAATTAGGGGCATCATAAGCTAATCGATTTTTAGAACGATAAGCGGGAACGTGTAAATGGTCGCTATCGCCATCGGGTAAATCCTCAGTGAAAAGCTGGTAAGCTGCTTGTCGTAACTCTTCTGCATTACGCCCACTTACGACTAAAATTTTATATTTTTGATTGATAGGATTATCAATAATTTTTAAATGCGGACCATCGGAATGCGCAAAGGATAAACCCGCAATCATTTCATTGGTTGTTGTAAATAAAACAGCATGCTTTTCAGGGATTTGGTCCAAATAAACATGAAAGTGATTCTCTTTTTCTTCGCTTTTGATCCCAAAAATAGAAGCAACGATTGCTGAGGCGGCTAAAATATCTGGATTAGGCGAGGCGGAATAAACAAACGCAAGTTCGTTTTTATTAATTTTTAGCGGATCTAAAAAGGGTCGAGGGAAGTCCATTAGGGATTTTCGTGTATTCATGAGTATCCCTTGCATCGCCATAATGCTTGAAGGTGATATTTTGAGAGTTACATTTTTTAGATCTGGGCGCTGACATGTCCATTCGTTGTTAATAATGTCATCATTACTAATGATTTGAAAATTAAGGTTATTTTTTGAGGATAAAACCGTGTTTGCTATTTTAAAAGTAAAAATAGCCTCATCTTTGCCAATTTGAGATAGCGGTATTGCACCTAACGATTGATCATTTAAAGTGACCTGTAAGTTATCTTTTTCAATATTCTCAGCGCTATCGATGGAAAGGACGAGCTGCATTTCTGCATGAGTTGCAATAAAATCATAAGGGAGCGTGAAACTGATCCCTGATTGCAGAGTATCGCCATTTAAAGTGACACCATGCGTTAATCCCATTTTTTTTAATGAAATTTCTTCTGCTGTAGTCTCAATCGCCTCTGTGTTATTCGCTAAATTATCATCTAATAAAAATGCTAATTGAGAGGGCAATTTATTATTTTCATCACTAAGTTCTACAGCAAAAATAGCCGTAGTATGGGTCAGTAATGTATAGGCGATAAGCAAAAGCTTAAGATAGTTAAACATGTTGCCGCTCTTCATTATTCTGTTTTGAAAGAAGAATCGAGTTATCCAATATTTTTTTATTTCTGCGGATAATAAATAATTCAAATGCGCATTGCAGGACATCTATAAACGATCTTAATGGCTTATCAGTAGGACTAAGAGGGGAAAACCAAGCATCTGCACGAGTTAAAACAACACGTACAACATCTCGCCGGACCGTATTGGTTAAATGATCAAATTCTAGACGTAGTTTTTGCTCGTCAACCCAAGCTTTTTTAATGGGAATTAATGCACTTTCCTTACCGATTCCAATTGCAATTTGTGTGATAACCCCTCGTTTATGGTGATGCTCAAGGGGTAAATGAAGTCTTGCGCCACTCATGGATAAATCTATTGAGTGAGTTTCAATATGACTGCCATCAGCAAAGCATACAGTAACAGGAATTGATGCTGGAACCCGAGTAGCACGACGTAATTGTTTCGTTTCTTTTGCCACAGAGATTGATGCTAAAACAATCAGCAAACTATAAATAGCCCAGGTAAGATTGATAATGATGACGCCATCGTCAATGTCTTTATAGATACCTACAATCCATTTAAAGGAGGCAATACTAATTCCAGATAATAGGAGTAAAGCGACAATAATCAGTGGACGGACAGCACGATGATCAAAGTAATTTTTATCTGTCAGGTCGCCTTTATCTGTGACGTTAAATTTGCCCAGTTTAGGGGATATTAAACTCATTAAGGTTGGTGGTATTAAATGAAATGCCATGACTGTTTCATAAATTTCCCCCCAAAATGAATAACGATAGTGACCAACCAGTTTTGAATTCACGTAGTTTGATGTGATCAAATGAGGTAAGGCGTAGGAAAATATTAAAGTAGCCGATGATGAAATGATATTTAGGCTAAATAAAATGAAAACGAGTGGCGATAAGAGGAAGATAGCTCTAGGTAATCCATATTGGAAATGTAGCATTGCGTTTAAATAACAAATGCGTTGTACAAATGTTAGTCCTCTGCCAAGCAGTGGATTATCAATACGAAATATTTGTGTCATTCCTCTAGCCCAGCGGATACGTTGATTAATATGTAAAGTTAATCTTTCAGTCGCTAAGCCAGCAGAAAGTGGAATATTTAAAAATGCCGTATTCCAGCCTTTACGCTGTAATTTAAGGGCGGTATGAGCATCTTCAGTAACCGTTTCAACTGCAAATCCGTTTGTCTCTTTGAGTGCACTACGGCGAATAACTGCACATGAACCACAAAAGAACGCAGCATTCCAATTATCATTACCCTGTTGTACTGGCCCATAAAAAAGGGCACCTTCATGTGGGACTCTTTTGGCTGCTGTTAAATTACGTTCAAAAGGATCTTTAGAATAAAAATAATGCGGGGTCTGTATTAGAGCGAGTTTTTCATCTGCTAAGAAGGCACCTACAGTTGCTTGTAAAAACACCCGAGTTGCAACATGGTCGCAATCAAAAATACAGATCAGTTCACCGCTGGTTTTTGTTAATGCGTGGTTTAGGTTTCCTGCTTTTGCATGGCTATTATCAGGACGGATGATATAACCAACATTAATATCCTCTGCGAGTTGGCGGAATTCACTTCGTTTTCCATCATCTAATATATAAATATTTAATTTGTCTTTAGGGTATTCGATGCATTGAGCAGCAAGTGCCGTATCTTTAACAATATCAATGTGTTCATTATAGGTAGGGATAAACAAATCAACAGTTGGCCATAATGAAGTATCCTTTGGCAATGGCACTATTTTTCTTTGTAATGGCCAATATGTTTGAATATAACCGAATAATAAAATGGTGAGTGAATAAAGCTCCGCGATAAATAGCAATGAACCTAAAAATAATTCTAGATATGAATCAAAATAGAGTGTTGTTGTCGCTCTCCACCAAACATAACGTGAAGTGCAAAGTAATGAAACTAAGATCATCATGAGTTGCGTTTTTTTGTTTTTAATTCTGCCAATACAAAATATAAATGCAACCAAAACTCCACCTAATATAAATTGCTTATCACTATCTAGAGGGATAATGATTAATAGAAAAAATAAAACTATAAAAAATGCAGATATTAAGAGGTTGCGTATTTTTTGCATATAGCTAACTCATAATGAAGTTATATTATATTTAATGTCTTTTATTTCTTGCTAATGCTTGAAAAAAGGTCACTAAGAATAACTATTCGCTCAAGGTGTGGCTCTGATGCTACAGGATTATGATAATAGTTATGCTTATAATCCATAAAGTGATCAAGTTCAGGTTGTGCGGACTGATTGCTATCTGTTTTTTCTTGAGTAAGAGATGTGGCTTCCTCTTTTATATTCTCAGATAATACAGGTTCTTTTTTTGTCGTTATATTTGATAATGTTTTCTCATTGTTGGAATGATTTTTCTCCTCTATTTCAAGAAAGGCGAAATTATCCATTTTAAGTTGGCGGCTTAATGAATTTAGATCATCGTACATAGTTAACCTTACCCTAAAAATAACCAAAGCAATTACTCATTTAATGGATGATTTTTACCATGGTCTTTTAGGTAAATCATCTTATTTTGATATAATATTTAGTTATAATATTGGATAAATTGCTTTGATTGATAATATGTAAACAATCTATAGAGATACATTATAGAATTCGGAGACTTGATTTTTAAATATGATGTAATTGTGAAATTTGGATAAATAGTATTTATTGGTTCTTTTAAAATCAATAGCTATTTTGAATAAATAAAATAGCTGAAAATATATATTGAAAAAATCTAAATTATGATTTATATACGACAATAATTGATAATTTAATATTAGATTAATTATTAATCATCTTTGATTGTTTTTATGACGATATATATAAAATGAAAATATCAAGATTTTTTTGTTATAGACAATCTATCTTTCTCGTTTGTTAAGTCATGGATTGGCTAATGAATGTTTTTATCACGCCATTGGCTTGGTGAATCACCCACTAAGCGATTAAAGAAACGCGCAAAGTAGGCGGGATCTTTAAAGCCTAATTGGTAAGCAATTTCTGATACAGGACTGTCACAAAATAATAGCATGCGTTTCGCTTCTCGTAATATGCGGTCAAAAATTAATCGCTTAGGCGGTCGGTTAGCGAATCGCCGACACATATCTTTGAGTCGAGACTCGGTAACACCGAGTTTATTTGCGTATTCAGGAATAGAAAGATGCTCATGGTAGTGTGAGTCAATGAGTTGATTGAAACGTTGAAAGAGATGATGCTCTCCTCTCACTCCACTGATAGGGTGATCGTCAAGTGGGATCGAACGTAAGAGAAAAGTAAATAAAGCTTGTGCTAAAGAGGATAAGACTTGGTCTCGGCCTGCGTAACTATTTGCGGATTCGCGAGCCATCAATGCCCAGTAATGACGAAAAGTTTCTAGATCATCCGGTTTATCAGCAACAGATAAACAAATCGCTGGTATTGCAACGATATCTGGATTTGCGGGGTAGAGGGACTCTAATAATGGCGTTATGAGATCTTGCCTAACAGTAAGCACATGTCCGTCAGTATCTTCTTGAGTAAAAAAAGCATGGGGTACAGAAGGGGGCGTGAGAATAAATAATGGTGCTTGAACAGAATAACGTTGTTCATCAAGCTGTAATGTAATATGACCTGTTTCCAGATAATGGAGTTGGAAAAAGCCATCATGTCGGTGAGCTTGCATATCGCGGCCAAAAAACGCCGCCATATTACCGAATGTTTGGTAATGAACATCATCATTCCCTTGTGTCTCATCATAATCTTTGCTGATATCGATATTAGTTATTAATGATGACACGACCATGTTCTCCCATTGTTCTGTTCAATTAGAGCCGCACGGTATCATCGCGCGGCTCTAATCTTTTTCGTTATCTTAAATATTAAGGTGTTGCTCTAGGGCGTGAATTTTTCATTGGTATCAATACTACCAGTATAGCTCCGATTACCAGTAAACCCGCGACAAAATAGAGTCCGGAGTTGAAGCTACCTGTTTGATCCTTCAACCAACCGATTAAGAGTGGGCTAACCGCGGAACCAATATTACCTGTCGCGTTAATAACGGCAATACCAACAGCACGCGCGCGTAAACTAATAGATTGATCTGGGGTTGTCCAGAATACTGCCATAGCTGTAAATGACCCCGTCGATGCCATGATGATACCAATAAGTTGAATGACGGGATGATGCGTTAAGGCTGCCAATACCCAACCTGCTGCGGCAAATAGGTAAGGAAGTGCCGTGTGCATTTTACGCTCTTGTAACCTATCAGAGCGCCGACTCCAATAAATCATTCCCAATATGGTACAGAACTGAGGAATCGCAGTAAGTAAGCCGATCATGGCATTACTACTACCTTCGTTAAAGCTCTGCATAATTTGTGGTGTCCAGATATTAATTGCGCTGAGTGTATTCGTCAGGCAGAAATAAGCCACAGTGTACATCAGAACGACAGGCGTAAAAATCTCTCTCCATAAGCTTTTATTTTGCAATGCAGTATGGCTTTTTGAACCATGTGGTTGGATAAGCTCTAACTTATCTTGTTCCATCATCTCTTGGAGGCTTTCTTTGTCTTCTTTGGTCAACCATTTGGCTTTTTCTGGTGAATCATCCAGATAGAACCAAACAAGTACACCTAAGATGACAGATGGGAAACCTTCTAGTAGGAACAGCCACTGCCAGCCTTTGAGGTCAAAGATGCCATCCATTTCGAGAATATAGCCAGATGCAAGGGAGCCAAATGCCATTGTGACAGGCATTGCGACCATGAATAAGGCGTTCGCTCGCGCACGGAAGTAAGCAGGGAACCAGTAGGTTAGATAGACCAGAATACCCGGTAAGAAGCCTGCTTCAGCCACCCCTACTAGCATTCGTAGGATATAGAGACTTGTCGGTCCGGTTGCAAACATGGTGGCTGTTGATGCGATCCCCCACAGCACCATAATGGTTGCGATCCAACGACGTGCACCGACAATACCCAACATAATATTACTTGGGATGCCAAATATGACATAGGTTGCATAAAACAGTGTGGCTGCAAGACCAAACATGGTGGATGTTAGGCCAATATCTTTCCCCATGGTTAAGCCAGCAAAACCAATATTAATACGATCGAGGAAAGAGAAAACAAAGAGTACGAATAAAAATACAATCAATCGACGGAATAACTTTTTAATAACGCGTTGTTGTGGCTCAGTCAAATTCTTATGCTGCTCAGCAGGGTTTGGTTCAGCAACGTTGGATAATTTGCTCATTTGTAAATCCCTCATTTATATGCATTTTATGCTGTTATGGGTACAAAAGGCTCTGAGGCAGCCATTAAATATGTCTGCCCTGTCGGCACATTGGTTGTTAATGTTGTTTTTCTTATGCCATTTATTGTGTATTTGTAGGGTAATAAAAATTACATCAATAAAATGACATAAGAAGTCTTTACTACTGTATTAGCACTCATTAATACACGCTTGGTGTATTGGATGTAACCTCAGTAACGGTATTGCCAAAGCGAGCTGCGAGTGCTTCTGCACCACGAGCTAACAATGTTGTATCAACACCCACCGCAACAAATAGTGCACCTAATTTTAAATAATGTTCAGCAACATCAGGTGCTGCCATTAAAATACCGGGTGCAATGCCCGCTGCGCGAATTTGTACGATCGCTTTTTCGATCACAGCTTTAACATCAGGGTGGTTTGGATTACCTGAATAGCCCATATCAGCGCTAAGATCAGCAGGGCCGATAAAGACACCATCAATGCCTTCAACTTGCAAAATTTCTGACAGGTTATTGATCGCTTCACGAGTTTCAACCTGTACAATGACGCACATCTCATCATTGGCACGTTGCAGGTAATCAGGAATACGATTCCAGCGAGATGCCCGTGCTAAAGCACTGCCAACGCCACGGATCCCAGCAGGCGGGTAGCGTGTTGCACGCACAGCTTGCTTGGCTTGCTCCGCATTCTGTACCATTGGCAGTAATAACGTCTGTGCACCAATATCTAATAGCTGTTTAATGATCACCGGATCATTCCAAGGCGGACGAACGACCGGTTGTGATGGATAAGGGGCAATCGCTTGTAACTGAGTTAAGATGGTTTGCACATTATTAGGTGCGTGTTCACCATCAATCAGCAGCCAGTCGAAGCCAGCTCCCGCAACAAGCTCTGCACTGTATGAACTGCATAATCCCAGCCATAAGCCAATTTGTGGTCGACCTTCTTTTAGGGCATGTTTAAATGAATTTTGTAGGATATCCACGGTATCTCCTTAGACAAATCGGCAACTAACAGAACCCATCACACCATAATCCACATGAAATACATCCCCTTTACGAGCAGGCACTGGGCGAGTAAATGAACCACCTAGAATGATTTGTCCTGCTTCAAGTTGCACATTATGCGGAGCCAATTTATTCGCCAGCCAAGCCACACCATTTGCTGGATGGTTCAGTACTGCGGCAGCGACACCGGATTCTTCAATGACACCGTTACGATAGAGTAACGCGCTGATCCAACGTAAATCGAGATCACGTGGTTTGATCGGTCTGCCCCCTAAGATGACCGCGGCATTTGCTGCGTTATCTGAGATCGTATCAAACACTTTGCGTGGGCGTTTTGTTTCAGGGTCAATACCATGGCAGCGAGCATCAATCAGCTCCAGAGCCGGTATGACATAGTCTGTGGCGTTATAAACATCAAACAGCGTACAATTGGGTCCACTTAATGGTTTCGCTAAAACGAAAGCTAATTCAACCTCAATACGTGGAACAATAAAGCGATCGGTTGGAATTTCACAGCCATCGTCAAAAAACATATCATCAAGAAGTGCACCGTAGTCTGGCTCATCAATCTGAGAGCTAGCCTGCATCGCTTTAGATGTTAAGCCGATTTTATGGCCTTTTAGAGAACGTCCTTCAGCGATTTTTAAGCCAACCCACTCACGTTGAATCGCATAAGCATCTTCAATCGTTATTTGTGGGTGATCCAATGATATCTGACGGATCTGTTCACGTGTTTTCTCAGCCTGATTAAGTCGCTGTGCAACTTGCGATATGATATCTTTTTGTAACATGCGAGTATTGCTCCTGTTGAACTCTGCTTACCACGCAAGCAATGTAGGGCGCTTTCTAACCCGCACTGCCCTTATGGCAGTGCGGTAATCTGTCAAAATTCAATTAGTTAGTCGACAGCCCACCAAAGCAGAGATATTTCACTTCCAGATAGTCTTCAATTCCGTAACGTGAACCTTCACGCCCCAGTCCTGACTGCTTAATGCCACCAAATGGGGCAACTTCATTTGAAATAATGCCTTCATTAATACCGACCATGCCGCTTTCCAGTGCTTCTGCAACACGGTAGATACGGCCGATATCTCTAGAATAGAAATAAGAGGCTAGGCCAAATTCGGTATCATTTGCTAAATCAATAGCGTCTTGCTCATCGCGGAACTTAAACAATGGTGCTAAAGGCCCAAAAGTTTCTTCTTTGGCGACGACCATGGCTTCAGTGACATCAGCTAATACAGTGGGTTCAAAGAATAAACCGCCTAGTGATGCCGGTTTTCCGCCTGTGAGTACACGAGCACCTTTCGAGACGGCATCGGCAATGTGTTCAGTCACCTTATCGACAGCCGCTTGATTAATCAGAGGGCCTTGCTGTGAATCGGCTTGATTGGCTGGGCCTATTTTCAGCTCATTGACAGCTTTTGCGAGGCGTTTGGCAAACTCATCATAAATGCCTTCTTGGACTAAGATACGGTTAGCACAGACACAAGTTTGTCCACTATTACGGAATTTAGCGGCTAACGCGCCTTGTACAGCGGCATCTAGATCAGCGTCATCAAAGACAATGAAAGGCGCATTTCCACCGAGTTCTAATGAAAGTTTTTTGACGGTATCGGCACATTGTGCCATCAACAACTTACCTACGCGGGTTGAACCCGTGAACGTTAATTTGCGAACGATTGGACTGGATGTCAAAACCCCACCAATGGCTTTTGCATCAGTACCAGGAACAATATTAAACACCCCAGCAGGGATACCGGCTTCCTCACCGAGTGCAGCTAGCGCTAATGCAGATAACGGTGTTTCAGCGGCAGGTTTAAGTACCATAGTACAACCCGCTGCCAGTGCTGGGCCGACTTTACGAGTGATCATGGCATTTGGGAAGTTCCATGGCGTTATCGCGGCGACCACACCAACGGGTTGTTTAATCGTGACTAAACGGCGACCGGGTAGTGGTGATGGAATGGTTTCACCATAAACGCGTTTACCTTCCTCAGCGAACCATTCAATAAAGCTTGCACCATAGGCAATTTCACCCATTGATTCAGTGAGGGATTTGCCTTGCTCCCAGCTAAGTAATTCAGCAAGTTCTTTTTGATTATCCATCATCAATTGGAACCATTTATTCAGAATTTGGCTACGTTCTTTGGCGCTTTTAGCTCGCCATGCTGGCAGGGCTTTTTCAGCGGCATCAATGGCTTGTTGGGTTTCCGCTGCGCCTACATTACTGACTTTTGCAATGATTTCACCGTTTGCTGGGTTAGTGACATCGAATTGGCTATTATCGCTGGCATTAACCCATTGACCGTTGATGTAAGCCTGCTGGCGGAATAAGGTAGAATTGACATTAATACTCATTTTTCTTTTTTCTCCGAAGGCACTGATATTAACTGTGAGCGGACATTTTTGGCCGAAAAACGTTGGCTTGTGAAACTTAATCCGGCACAGACAGCCATAACCAGCGCCATAGCAAATGGGGATTCATCCTGTAGAACAGAAACAGCAACACTCGCTAGCGCCGCCAATGCAAATTGTATTGAAATAGCAAGAGCACTGGCGCTGCCAGCAATCTTTCCTCGATGCTGCAATAACAGTGACAAACTGTTTGTACCGATAGCATTCACCATCGATAAGAACAGCACGACCAGAATAACAATAATAGGCAGGCTTTGCTGGTAGAAAATGAGTAGAAATAACCCAAACAGCAATTGAGCTCCACTTTGTAGACAGAGTATGCGAGTTAAACTGTAAACCTTGAGTAATCTTACATTCAGCAGTAATACCGCTATCATGCCGAGAATATTACAGCCAAATAATAAGCCGTAATGCTGTTCCGAGACCCCAAAATAATTAATATAGACAAAAGGGGATCCACTAATAAAAGCGAACATGCCTGCAAAAGAGAAAGCCATAGTGCCAATAATGCTTAGCGCTTCTCTGTCACTCAGCACTTGCGCATAATTATGGAATGCAACGCGGAGTAAGTTTTGAGATGCCTCTTGATGCGGCAGTGTTTCAGGGAGTAAGAAAAAAATACAACAAGTGGAACAAAGTCCTATCAGCGCAAGAAGATAGAAGATCACTTGCCATTGATAGTGAATTAATAAAAAACCACCGAGTAGCGGCGCTAGCAGCGGGGCGATCATGGTGACTAGCGTCATCAGCGACAAGACTTTAGGGAGTTCAGCCGTAGGATAAACATCTCTTGCGATCGCTCGAGCCATGACAATGGCGGCTCCACTTCCAAAGGCTTGTAATGCACGGAATGCAATTAAGGTATTAGCCGATGAAGCTTGCGCACAGAGTAAACTCGCGAGTGTAAAAATAATGAGGCCACTTAACAGCATCTTACGACGACCGAGAAGATCACTGAGTGGCCCATAAAACAGCATACCAATACAGAAGCCTGCAAAAAAAGCGCCGAGCGTATATTGCATCTGTCCTTGAGTCGCATGGAGATCATTCCCCATTTGCGGTAATGCGGGCAGATACATATCTATCGATAATGGTCCAAATGCTACTAATGAACCTAATAATGGAATTAAGTAGCGAGGAATCTGTCTATCGAACGCAGCTGGCATCATGCTTCCTTATTTAAAGAGAGCGTGAACATTGTTTTGTTTGTAATTCAAAACAGGATCAAGCTCTTCCATAGTCAATGACAAAGCAAGATATCTCTCATTCATAAGCTGAGCGAAGTGCTCTTTGATGAGTGAAAATAACATCTGGCCTGTTTTCTCTCGATCTTCAAGTGAACGTCCAGCGCCAATCTTGAGTGTCATATGGACGAAAGCGTAGTCATGCTGACCATCGGCCATCTGCCAAGTATCTAACCAAATAGCACGGCTACGGATCCCGCCTAAAGGGAAAATACCTGTTCCAGCTAATGCACTGTTTACCTTAGCAAATAGCTCAGGTAGATTGGCTTGATCACGAATATTGTCTGTACATTCAGCAATAAAATGCGGCATGATCACTCCTTACGCATTCGCTTCTTGTTTATCAGTGATATAACTTGGCAGAGGGAATATGGCATTGATTTGCCCAGTTCCTGAACTTGCAAACAAATCAGTTAACACTTCCACTTTTTCAGCGTATTTATCCCAGCCCAGCATGCCCAATAGCATTACGGTATCGTGCATATGGCCTTCGCCATAACAGTAGTCGGCATATTCAGGCAACATTTTACAGAACTCTTCAAAACGGCCTTCACGCCATAATTTGACAACGCGCTTATCCATCTGCTCATCAAATTCACGGGTATAATTATTCATGCCTTCTTCTGCACGATGGTCATCAATAAAACGATGGGATAGTGAACCACTCGCAAATACTGCAACAGTACCATCATATTTTTCGATGGCAGTGAGTACCGCTTCACCTAACTTACGGCTGGATTCAAAACTATGGGAGGTACAAAAGGCAGAAATAGAGATCACTTTAAAATGACGATCGCTATTCATATAACGCATAGGAACTAACGTTGCATATTCCAATGTTAAGCTTGGAATTTCATGTGATTGAGCACGAACACCTAATTTACGCGCCTCTTCACCGATCATACGTCCGAGCTCTGAGTTACCATCGTACTCATATTCCATATCGCGAATGAAATGAGGGAGCTCATTACTGGTGTAAATCCCTTTAAAGTGATCAGCACAGTTAATATGGTAAGCGCTGTTTACTAACCAGTGAGTATCAAAAACAATAATAGTATCAACACCAAGTTCGCGGCAACGACGGCTGATTTCTTTGTGACCATCAATAGCGGATTGACGGCAGCCGTGGTGTTTGCCGGGTAATTCTGACAAGTACATGGATGGAACATGTGTTATTTTTGCCGCAAGTGCTAATTTACCCATAAGTTTTTACCTCCCCCGTCGTATTTCGAGCTGTAGCAAAAAAATGAATTTGCATAACTACAGCTCGAACTATTTAGGGCACAAGTTAAATTAAATATTTATTATTGAATTACCAATAATTTAATTATCTCAATGAATTAAACACCCCAACGAGGAATATTATGATCCCCGAAGGAAATACAAACGTTCTTCATTTCTGCAAAAACTTCAAAGCTATATTCACCGCCTTCACGGCCTACACCTGAGGCTTTAACGCCACCAAATGGTTGACGCAGGTCACGTACGTTTTGGGTATTAACAAACACCATACCGGCTTCAATGCTGCGAGATAAACGTAAGATCTTGCTGACATCTTGTGTCCAAATATAAGAGGCTAAGCCATACTCAACATCATTAGCCATGCGTAAACCGTCTTCTTCTGACTTGAATGGAATTAAGCAAGCGACAGGGCCAAATATTTCTTCTTGAGCAACACGCATACGGTTATCGACATCGGCCAATACAGTAGGTCGTAAGAAATTCCCATTTTTCAGATGAGCAGGTAGATCGGTTGGCTTATCAGGGCCTCCTGCTAATAAGGTTGCACCTTCTTCCACGCCAAGACGGATATAGCCAGAAACCTTGTTCCAATGCTGTTCGCTGATCAGTGCACCCACTTGAGTTTTGGGATCGGTAGGGTCACCAACGATAAGGCGGTTAGCGCGCTCTGCAAAACGTTTAACAAATTCTGGATAGATACTTTCTTGGATAAAGATACGTGAGCCAGCAGTACAGCGTTCACCATTAATTGAGAAAATGGTAAATAGGGCAGCATCGAGTGCACGTTCGATATCAGCATCTTCAAATACGAGAACAGGAGATTTACCACCCAGTTCCATGGAGTATTTTTTCAGACCCGCATTTTGCATAATTAAACGGCCTGTCGCTGTGCCACCAGTGAAGGAAACAGCACGAACATCATGGTGTTTGACCAACGCATCACCGGCAGTGCTACCATAGCCTTGTACCACGTTAAGTACGCCAGCAGGAATACCCGCTTCTAGTGCTAATTCACCCAAACGGTTTGCAGATAAAGGTGATAGCTCCGACATTTTCAGAACGGCGGTATTCCCTAAAGCTAAGCAAGGTGCGGTTTTCCATGTGGCCGTCATAAATGGCACGTTCCATGGTGAAATTAATGCACATACACCGACAGGTTGAATCAGCGTGTAGTTCATCATTTTATCGTCAACAGGATAGGTGCGACCGTTCATCTGTTGGCAAACTTCAGCAAAAAATTCAAAGTTATGTGAAGCTCGTGGGATCAATACGTTCTTAGTCTGATGAATTGGTAGACCTGTATCCTGTGTTTCCATTTCTGCAATTTCAGGCACGTTTTGATCGATTAATTCACCTAAGCGGCGCATTAAGCGAGCGCGCTCTTTCATCGGCGTATTAGCCCATTTAGGGAATGCTTCTTTGGCGGCAGCAACGGCTTGATTGATTTCATCTTGTCCACCTGAAGCAACTTCTGCTAGTACTTCACCTGTTGCTGGGTTGGTGGTTTCGAAATAGTCTTTGCTGGCAACATTTTTGCCATTAATCCAATGATTAATCTTAGTCATTACAACGTTCCTCATATTCTTTCTCGCTGACAATATAATTAATCAGCCGGCCTACACCCTCAACTTCAACGATCACTTCATCACCAGGCACAACATCGGAAAGTCCTTTTGGCGTTCCTGTTGCTATCATGTCACCCGGTTGAAGTGTCATAAAATCACTTAGGTAGGAAATTAAAAATGGAATATTGAAAATGAGATCAGCCGTCGTCCCTTTTTGACGCAGTTCTCCATTAACATAGGTATAAAGCGCAAGATTGTGCGGATCTTTAATCTGATCTTTGTCGATAACCCATGGTCCAATTGGCGTTAAAGTGTCACGACTCTTGACGCGAAGATTTGGACGGTAGTAGTTTTCTAAATAGTCACGGATCGCATAGTCGTTACACACGGTATAGCCTGCAACATAATCCATCGCGTCTTCTTGCGATACCTTATGTGCCGCTTTGCCAATCACGACAACGAGTTCTGATTCGTAGTGCATGTATTCGACATTATCAGGGCGAACTGAGACTTGACGGTGACCTGTTAACGTATTGTCTGCTTTGATAAAAATGAGTGGTTCTTCAGGTGGCTTAAAGTCTAATTCAGTCGCATGGTCAGCATAATTCAGGCCAAGGGCGAACAGTGTTCCTCTGACCGGTGGTAGCCATTCAACATGTGCGTCATCACCTGCAATGACTTGGCCATTGGGTAATGTGATCTCTTCATTATCGCCAACAGTGACTGAATACTCAGTACCTTGATAACGGATTTTAGCATGCTTCATTATTGTCCTCCCGCCGCGACAACTTTATTGCGTAAGCTTGGAAAGCCCTCTGCTTGAACAGTAACTTCATCACCTGGTTGGATAGTGATACGTTGATGAGGGGTTCCCATCAGAATCACATCACCTTCTTTTAAAGTTGCAAATTCGCTGAGTGCGGCAACTAATTCACTGGCATCGCGAACGAGATCTTTGGTTGACCAACGATCGGCTTCTTTACCATTGATAAGCGTGATGATGTCTATTGGTGCTGCTAAAGCGGTTTGAATCATTTCCCCAATAGGGCAGAAACTATCACAGCATTTTGCTTTGATAGCTGGGCGATAAAATGACTCCTCTGGGAGACTAACTTCGTTCGCTAGCGCAAAGCCTGCAATATAATTTTTGGCTTCAGATTGACTGACTTTACGTGCATTTTTACCAATAATGAGTGCCAGTGTTGCACCACTTTGCACCACTTCACCCGCAGGATGTAAAATATTATCCCCTGAGTTAATTCGAGTATTACGCGGTTTTATAAACCACACCGGTGTTTTTGGTGGGGTTTTATAAGGGGCTTGCCCGAATGCCTCATGCCAGTGTTCCACTTGGCTTTGATGATTGAGGGCAACGGCAAAAACGGTGCCTTTCATTGACAACTCCTTATTAGAAAAACAAAGATTTTGAATGATTGTTAATATATTAATAATGTATTAATTTGGAATTGGCAATAGGTGAACTGAATTGTTAATTTTAATTGTGATCTCTTTAACATATTCGGATTTTTTTCATGTAACCCTTTAATATTCAGGGTTTTGATATTTTTTTTGATTTTTTATTGTAACTTTTTATTAACTTTTTGTGAGTAAGGTGGATTATTTACTCATTAATATTTTAGGGTTTTTCTTTGTGATTGTTATTTTACCGTGCTAACCTTGGTTCTAAGTAGATAGAATAGGCTATCACTGAAAAAATTTGCGGTGTTAAGGCGCAATATCTAGTCCAATACCAACCTATTGGTATTAAATAAACATTTTAGAGTGGTGAGTTTTAGACTTATGCATGAATCATTGACAATTGCATTATTACAGGCAAGAGAGACCGCGATGGGGTTCTTTCGACCTATTTTAAAGTCATATAATTTGACTGAACAGCAATGGCGTATTATCCGAGTACTTGCTGATAAACGCTCTATCGATTTCCATGAGTTATCAGTTAAAACCTGCATTCTGCGTCCTAGTTTGACGGGTATTTTGACTCGTATGGAGCGAGAAGGCTTAATTTTTCGCTTAAAACCACTCAATGATCAGCGCAAACTCTATGTTTCTCTGACGCCTGGTGGTCAGACGCTATATGACAAAGCACGGCAAGAAGTGGAAGAAGGTTATCAAAAAATTGAGCAGGCATTTTCTCATGAAAAAATGCAGCAATTAACGGCCCTGTTAGATGAATTAATTGCTTTAGAAAGCCCTGATTACAGTAATATGGCTGATAAAAAAGAGAGTGCCTAAAATCGTCGTGTCGCTCTACTTATGGTAGCGTGTAAAAATCACTAGCCCCTTAATCAAGTTATGCTCGATTAAGGGGCTATTTTTAGTTATCTAACGCACGTAGCGATTATTTGCCTAATAAATGCAAGAAGTGAATGTGTTTTTCGTACTGGTCGAGAATATCATGAATAACCTGTTCTTTGGTCCAGCCCATCACATCATAATCCTGCCCACCTTCTTTAAGGTGAACTTCAGCGCGGTAATATTTTTGCTCTTCGCTTTTCTCATCATCACTATCTGTTCCCATGCCAGAAAGCGCAAAAGAAGGTTGGACATAGTAGCGCAAGCGAACTTCATATAGGAAATTCATGTCTTCGCCTAAATCAACTTCAAAGCCAATTCTGTCATCTTTATCATCATAGATATGACAAGTTGTATTCTGTTTCGCAAGCTCTTCAGAAACCATCTCCATTGAAGGATGAACGACCTCACCAAGGAAACGTTTAACCTGATTACGTTTTGGGAAATAAGCGATATTACGCAAACGGCGTTGCCATGGAATAGGGTTACGGCTTGCGGTTGGTGCGATTGTCGCAAGTTGCTGGCTATCACGCTTATAAGCACCAACACGTAATGCTTTGAATAGACCATAGATTGCCACTAAAAGTACCATCGCGAAAGGCAAGGCACTTGCAATGGTTAAGGTTTGTAAGGCTTGTAAACCACCTGCGAGTAATAACGTAATGGCCACGACGCCCATTAACCCAGCCCAGAAGATCCTCTGCCAAACCGGTGTATTTGAATCCCCACCTGACGCTAAAGTATCGACAACCATTGCACCTGAGTCTGCGGATGTGACGAAAAACACAATGACCATCAGCATGGCAAAAAATGATAATACGGTAGAGAATGGGAAGTAAGTTAAAAACTCAAATAGTGCGAGGGATACATCCGACTGCACGGTTTCTGCTAATTTAACTGCATCTTGGTTTTTGATTAGATTGATCGCAGAGTTACCAAAGAATGTCATCCACATCAATGTAAAACCAGCAGGAACGAATAAGACGCCGGTGACGAATTCACGGATAGTACGTCCACGTGAAATTCGAGCAATAAACATCCCAACAAATGGAGACCAAGATAACCACCATCCCCAATAAAGTAATGTCCAGCCACCAAGCCAATCGCTCGATTTAGGTTCATAGGCATATAAATTAAAGGTTTTATTTACAATTTCGGATAGATAGCCACCCGTATTTTCTACAAATGATTTAAGTAATAAAACCGTTGGTCCCAGAGAGAGTACCAGTAGCATCAATATAAAGGCTAAACCTAAGTTTAATTCAGAGAGAATACGGATCCCTTTATCAAGACCAGAGACTACTGAAAGTGTTGCAAGACCAGTAAAAAGAACAATTAAAACAACTTGTACTGTCGGATTAACAGGTAAACCAAACAAATGATTCATACCCGCATTAACCTGCAACACACCAAATCCTAGTGATGTTGCGACGCCGAAAACGGTCCCCACGACAGCAAAAATATCAACAAAATGGCCGATCGGTCCATAGATACGCTCACCGATAATTGGATATAACGCAGAGCGTAATGTTAGCGGTAGCCCATGGCGGTAACTAAAAAAGGCTAAGATCAGCGCAACAATGGCATAGATTGCCCATGCATGTAGACCCCAGTGGAAGAAGGTCAAGCGCATGGCTTCTTTTGCGGCTTCGACGGTTTGAGGGTCACCAACAGGCGGATTGAGATAGTGCATTACAGGTTCTGCAACGCCAAAGAACATCAATCCAATCCCCATCCCCGCAGAAAAAAGCATAGCAAACCATGAAACATAGCTAAAATTGGGCTGCGCATGATCAGGTCCCAGTTTTATCTGTCCATAACGAGAGAGTCCCAGATAAGTCACACTCAAAAGAACGATAGCTACGGCTAAAATATAGAACCAGCTAGCATTATTGAAGAGGTTTTGTTGAAGATGACTTAGATGAGATTCTGCTATTTCAGGCATGAGGGCAGCAAAGCCGACAATCACCAAAATAACGAAAGCAGAGGTATAAAACACGGGAGGACTAATTTTTGAGCGAAATTTTTTCGAATCAGTACTATTTTGACTCATAACGACCTTCTTTGATTTTATTTTTGGCATACCAATAAATGAGCTGAGTATGCGGTGAGCTGTCCTTCTTAATGAACCAATGAAATTACGAAAGGGTCCCAATTGGGAAACGATAGAAAGAACAATAATGAAACAGTTTATAGAGATAGCGAAATGACAGATAGTTGACTGAGTTTGCTATCGATATTTTTTGACAGTTAATACCCCATTTGCAAAAAAACAGGCAGATATACTGCCATACGCCAAGATTAATTTCAAATAAACAGAAAATAGTGCTATTTTTCATGACAAATATAGTCTTATAAATCACATTATTAACTGTAATCATTGTTATGTTTTTGACTATTTAACAAAAAGTTAGATAAAACCCTCAGAAACGTTAATTAAGTTAACGTTGTTCATCCGATAATATGCAAAAAACAGCAAGATGAGCGAATATTGCGACCCCTTTATAGGGAATGGGGAGCAAACGTTTTTAACGTAGCTGGCTATCTTTACTCCCTCGACGATTATATCCGCTAAACGTTGCAGTTTTATTATCGAATATATTTTGGCAGGTTATACACAATTGAACGCCAGGAAGAGCCTGACGACGTGCAATAGGGATAGGTTCCCCGCATTCTAGGCAAAACTTAGCGCTTTCCCCTGTATGAAGTTGATTTCGTGCCTTAGTAATAGCGTCATTCAGTGTTGCGTCGATTTGTTCTTGAACCGCATTTTCATTAGCCCAACCATTAGCCATAATCGCCTCGTACAAAAAAGCATCACTTCAACTAATCATAGAGGCGAAAATAGAAAATTCAAGGGAGTAGAAGCTATGTTAATGATAGAACCATATAGATATGTGCCATTCCGTCCTCATCATAGCTATCTCCCTGAGTGTGGTAGCCTAAGGCCTCATAAAAAGCGATCGCAGTGTGCTGTGCGGATAACTCAATAGATTGGAACTGGTGCTCTTTGGCATATTGCTCAACAAACATCATGAGCTTACGACCAAGGCCTTTACCTCTATGTTGCTTGAGAACAGCGACTCTACCCACTTTGATGACCTTATGGGGGTATAAAATACAGCGCAGCACTGCAACGGGAGTATGGTCTATATAGAGTACGACGTGTAGCGCGTTGTCATCATATTCATCAACATCAATGTCAGCTGGGAAACCTTGTTCATGAGTAAACACCTGTTGACGTAGCTGAAAGGCATGATTGACAAGTTCCGGATAGGCATAGCCAACGCTATATTTTACTTGCATATTGTCCTCTATTGCTAAATGAGTCGTTTATATTATCGAGATTTGAAGCGTTATAGCAGTATGGAGATAGAATACATACGATTTTTGTGCTCTCTATATTACAAGACTAGAGCACATAAAAAGCAGGCCGATGGAGGCCTGCTTTGAGGAAATAGAGTCAATGAGTAGATGATTACTTATTTTCTGATTTTAACTCTTCAGTCTTACTTTTAGCATCAGTGGCTAGCTCATCGGCTTTATTAATTGCATCGGTTTTCAGTTGTTGACTTTTTTCGGTGATTTTATCATTTGTTTCTGAAATTTTGTCTTTTGTTGACTCAGTGATTTCATCTGCTTTTTTGTCGGCAGCTTCTTTTAGCTCTTTGGTCTTATCTGACAATTCATTTGCTTTTTCTGTCGCTTGTTTTTCAAGTTCATCGGCTTTCTGTGTAGCGCTATCTTTGAGGTCAGCGGCTTTTTGTTCACCTGACTCTTTTAGTTCTTTCGCTTTGTCGGACAGCTCATTCGCTTTTTCTGACGCTTGTTTTTCAAGTTCATCGGCTTTTTCTGTTGCCTTTTCTTTGATTTCAGCGGCTTTCTGTTCACCTGACTCTTTTATCTGCTCTACTTTTTCTTCAGCTTGCTTCATCGTTTGGTCTTTTTTTGATGAATCATCACAACCCGCTGCCATAGTGATAATACCTGCTAGAATAAGAGAGCCAAGCATTTTCTTTTTCATAAACATTTCCTTTAGCATGTGTGAGTGGATACGGACTGACTATAAGTAGCATGATATAAATATAACTCATATTTTTAAAAATTAAAAATCAGTTGGTTCTGAATGTTTAAATTAAAGAATTAAAAGAAAAATTATAACGAAAAATAAAATGAAAGCTTTAATGTCTCATATCAATATTTTTCTTAATATTAGAAATGCGATTGGTGATTTAGCTATAATTGAACTCTAGTATTAATCGGCAGTTAGAGAGTTATCTTTTTATTAAACGAAAATTAAGACAACCATAGGAATGCTAAAGGAAGTATTATATGAGTTATTACTATATGCTTGTTATTGTTAAGTTTATGATTGGTTTTGCTATTGTTCTTACTCATATGAATTTGTCGGGGAAAACCCAACTCTCTCAAATGACACCGATCGATTTTATTGGGAACTTTGTTTTAGGTGGGATCATCGGCGGTGTGATTTATAGCGATACGATCCCACTGTATCAGTATATTATTATACTGCTTATCGGCGTTTCATTTATTTCAGGGCTAAATTATTTAACCAAAAAATTTAACTTTATTCGTAATGTGACTATAGGTAATCCGATTCCCATTATTAGCAAGGGAAATTTCATCATGGAAAATATATTAGAAAAGGGAAATAAAATTGATATCTTGAATATATCATCAAAAATTCATGCACAAGGTGTGCACTCATTTCAAGAAATCTATTATGCACAGATTGAACCGGATGGGCAGTTAACCGTCATTTGTGATCCTACCAATATGCCATCTGTTATTGTTATGAAAGACGGTATTGCCAGAATCAATGAATTGAAGTCAGTAGAGAAAGATGAAGATTGGTTAGCCCAGCAAATGGCTAAGCGGGGAATTGAACATCCAGAATTGGTATTTCTTGCTGAATTTTGGCAAGGGGAAGTGAAATTCATCTTACAAGATGGAAAAATAAAGTAATCAGAAGAAACGCAAACATAAACATGAAGAGCCTTATGGCTCTTCATGTTGTGTACGGCTATTTTTTCAAATCATCATACAACATTAAAGATGACTTTTGCTCTGGATCGCCAATGTAGCGTGGCTGTGGTACAAACTCATGACTAAATAGACTTCTTTGCGGTATATAACCCTGATAGTTAAAACCAGCAAGATCAGACCATGAATAAATAAAATCCATAGTACTATAAGGCCTATCGGTTTTATCGTTTAAATTAAATTGATGATTTTGTAACCATTCTGGTGATTGCCATACTAGGAAAGGTACATTATAGATAACACGAGTTGGCTTACCTTCACTGCGCCCTAAAGTTTCATGAGGCGGTGTATCAAATACATCTTCACCATGATCAGAGAAAAAGACTAAAAACCCATTTTCTTTTGATGAGTCGAAATCCTTAATTAAAGATGAAACAATGTAGTCATTATAATGCTGTGCATTATCATAAGCATTGTAATCAGCAACCTCATTCTCTTTTAGGTTACTAGGAACTAGATTATCTCTATCTTTAAATACCGCTTTATCTTCAGGGTAACGGAATTCATAACGCATATGAGTGCCGAGCAAGTGAACAACGATAAATTTCTTTTCTGCGGGATCTGCCAGCGCTTCTTTAAATGGCGCTAGCACCACTTCATCATAAATACGTGAGCTTTGAGCCATATCGTTATTCAAATAATATTGCTTATCGGTTTGGCGAGAAAAGGCGGTTAGTAACGTATTTCGCTCAGTCATCGTTTGCTGGTTAGTAATCCAGAATGTTTTAAACCCTGCTTGTTTCATCATATTTATGATTGAAGGGCGTGAATTAAACAGTTCAGGTTCAGTCTGAGAAGCAAAGGTCAAAATTTGTTGTAGAGCTTCAATAGTATAAGGGCGAGAACTCACAACATCTGTAAAGACAGATAAATTATCTGGATAATGTTGTTTTAATTGTTCTAGCTCTGGGGTTGTTTGGCGTGGGTAGCCATATAAACTCATCCTATCACGGCTTGTTGATTCGCCAATAACGAGAACAAACGTTCTTGGGGTATTTCCGTTAGCATCGATGAAGTTTTCCAATGGTGGGATTTTGCTATTATCACGAATCAGCTCTTCCATATTGGCTAATTGGTTTTTATAGAGGAAATAACCACTAACAAACTGCCAAGGTGCAGCATAAGCAAGTTTGCTATTGACATAAGACATCACATTTGCGATTGGCCTATCTTGCTTAATTCCTTTGTTATAATAAGGAATTGCAAATAAGACTGTCAGCACCAATAACGAAACTAATAATCTCGCCGGTACAGGCATTGAGACTGGTTTAAGTCTCGTCCATAAGAAAATAGCCACAAGAGTGTAGAGAAGAATAGCGGCAATAACTTTAAAGCTAATGTACTGTTGTAAAAATTCACCGGCTTCGTTGGTATTTGTTTCAAACATAACGAACATCACGCTTTGTGATATTTGATGTCCATATACAACAAAATACGCCAGTGCGACGACAGATGAAAGCCAAAGAATAATACCGATAAGACCAGCAACTAATTTGATGCGTTGTGGAAAGAACAGGGCGGGCACTAACCAAAGCGTACTGTACAGTAAAGAATCTCTTAATCCGATGGTATTGCTTTGTCCGGTGATAACAACATAAATTTGCAATAAAGAGGAGAAGTACCAAAAATAAATAAGCAGCCAGAACAAGGCTGACCAACTAAATTTTTTCGTGTGCGTAGAATTAACCATATTTAATTGAACTCTTATACTCGTTATGCTGGGCGATTGAGAAGAAATGTCAAAAATCGTTTTTTAGATATTATCTTCGAATTTAAGTTCAATAAAATAATTAGCTAATAATTGATTTAGACTTGGTTGATGTTTGGTTATCAATCATCCAAAAAACACTATCAAAAAAAGAATAGCTTCATCGATTACGCTTATGTTTAACGGGGTGTTGATTGATGATTTCGTTTAAGAGGGGGATAGGTGCGGGTACAAGGAAGAATAAAAATGAATAGATTGAGCTAAAAGTTAAATGAAGCACGCCATTCAAACTAACATCATTGACCAACATGTGATATATAGGAGTTTATGTAATTCTAGGTGATCAGAGGGTGAAGGAAAAATGTCAGATAACGCATTTATTGTTTTTCTGAAATCATCCTTATTTATTCGATTAGTCATATCAATACTCATCATTGTTGATGGGTATATGATCATTAAGCCTGTGTTAGGTGCCTATACATACTATATTGATTGGCGAACCAATGGCTTCACTGAGTGGCTTAAATCTCTCGGCTTTATGAAATTGTTGGATATTCCCCGCTTTCTATTAGGAATATCTTTAGTCTTTTTATCATTTTTTATGATCAACGGTGCGCGAATAGCCTGGGTTTTTTCACTGTTGCTATTAGCCATTATTTCATTTGTTGATTTAAAAATTGCAACGGAAAATGTGCATCAAGGCTACTTCTCATTAGCGCTATTTATCGCTCTTAGTGTATTTTGGAAACGCTATCATCATCACAGCTTAACGAGTGCAGGCTTTGTCGCAATAACCTGTATTATCGCTTTGTTGCTCTATTCTATTTTTGGCACGCTTTATATTGGTGATGAATTTTTGCCTGTGGTTAAAGATGGATCGACCGCATTTTATTTTGCTTTAGTCTGTATGACGACGGTTGGTTTTGGCGATATTGTTCCTGTTTCAACAGATGCTCGGGTATTTACGGTCACTGTTATTATTCTTGGTATTACCATTTTTACAACATCAGTGGTTTATGTGGTTGGGTTACTCGCTAAGGGAACAAAGGAAATTGTTCGTAAGAGGTTTTCTTATATGAAAAATCATTATGTTGTTATCGGTAGTACACCGATGGCGGTAAGTGTTTATCAAGGACTCAAAAGCCGAGAACTGCCTGTTGCGGTTATTTGTCAAGAGAGCCATCGAACACACTATCCTGAGAAGGATAATATTGTGACGGGGGATCCGACAAGCACTGAGCTATTAGCTGAATCCAATGTTAAACAGGCTAAATACGTTTTAATCATGACGGATAGTGATGCTTTGAGTACTTTCGCTTTATTAGGTGTGAAACAGCTAGCGAAGGAAGGGGTAAAAACCATTGTATTGGTTAACCAAGAAAGCAATATGGATAAAATTCGTCTACTTAACCCTGATATGCTGTTTTCATTATCTTCACTCGGGGGAGAAGTTTTGATGAAGGTGCTTTGCGGTGAAACAATATCGAATGAAAGTATTAGTGATATTCTGTTAAATAAAGTGGTGAAAAGCCAATAGCACCGAGCAACTAACAGGAACAATATACTATGCTAACTGCCGAGAAAATCAGTTGTCAGCGGCAAGATAGAGTGCTTTTTCAGCAGCTTAATTTTACTGTGCAACCAGGGCAAATTCTCCAAGTCGAAGGACCGAATGGCGCAGGAAAAACGACGTTATTACGCATGATAGCTGGACTTTTAAAGCCCGATGAAGGTGACATCTTATGGGAAAAGCAATCTATTCATCAGTTAAAAGAAGATTTTACTCGTCAATTACTCTATTTAGGGCATAAACCCGCCGTCAAATCATTACTCACTCCTTATGAAAACCTTCAGTTTTACTATCAAATGCATCATAAACATGCTGCGGGAGAGGGTTTATGGTCTGCTTTAGAAGAAGTGTCTCTGATAGGCTATGAAGATATTCCTGTCGGTCAATTATCTGCTGGGCAACAGCGTCGAGTTAATTTAGCAAGACTATGGCTAAGTGAATCCCCTTTATGGGTATTAGATGAACCTTTTACAGCGATTGATGTGGCGGGAGTAAAACGCTTAACGGAACGCTTTCATCAACATGCAGAGCAGGGGGGAATAATTCTATTCACTTCCCATCAAGCGATGTCGGGACACTTTGGAACGTTAAAACTGACAGGCGGGTATGAATAATGTTTTGGTTAGTCTTCAGAAGAGAGCTAAAAATAGCGTTTAGAAGTTTTTCGGAATTAGTGAACCCTCTATGGTTTTTCCTTATTGTGATTACATTATTTCCTTTAAGTATTGGGCCTGAGCCTCAGTTACTTTCACGTATTGCCGTAGGGATCTTTTGGGTCGCAGCCATCCTTTCCTCATTACTTTCACTTGAGCGTCTATTTAAGGATGACTATTTGGATGGTTCATTAGAGCAACTATTGTTAGCCCCCCATCCACTTTTTATAACGGTACTCGCGAAAGTGATTGCACACTGGTGTGTAACGGGGGTTCCCTTAATTTTATTATCACCTATTGCTGCATTGATGCTCTCTTTTGATGCGAGCACGCTATTAGTACTCGCAGGAACCTTATTACTTGGTACGCCTATTTTGAGTTTTATTGGGGCGATCGGTGCCGCCTTAACGGTATCTCTGAAAAAGGGCGGGGTGCTTGTCAGTTTACTTGTGTTGCCTTTATATATTCCCGTGCTTATTTATGCAACCGGAACAATGGAAGCTTATAGTTTTAATATGCCACTAAATAGCTATTTAGCTATTTTGGCTGCTTTGTTAGCCGCGAGTGTCACCCTTTCTCCCATCGCAATTGCCGCGGCATTAAAGCTTAATGTGAGTAATAGCTAATAGCCCAGTTAATATATCAAGTCGTCAACATATGCTAGGTCATTGGAATATTTTTATTTATCTAGCATGTGTTGTTATATCTAATTTGTAATAAGTTGTGTCTTTTATATATATTCTTAAGTTAACGTTAACATTTGCAATGCGTTATTTTTTATCTAATTGAATATTAATATATTTTCATTGTTTTATCTCATTGTGCTCGCTTGTGAAAAAGACTTTAAATATTGCGGGTTAGATGTATAATTTAAAGTGTGTTAAAAATATAAAGGATATATCAATGGATAATAGAGAACTAAATAGTATTGTTTCGTTATATTTTAAAAATTTGAGGAAAAAAAATGGAATGACTGGCTACCAATTAGCGAAAAAGCTTGGTTTGAGCCAGCAGCAACTTTCTCGTTATGAAACGGGTAAAGTGAATTATAATATCACGTTGATTAATCAATTAATGATAGAGTTAAACGGTGATTGGGCTGATTTTATAGCTAAAACTGTTAACGTTAACAATCAGATTGTGACTGAAAAAACGATAGAAGAGAATAATATATATCTGAAGGTTCTTAATAAAACACCGAAATACTATTGGTCATAACGTTATATCATTAACTAATTTTATCTTTGCTTGTCTTCTTAAATGGGTAATACTTTGAATGCAGTTTTCAGTACCGCATTATGGCAATAATTTATCGGATTCTATCGGGCATTAATTTTAATCTAGAGTGCATAATCACATGGATTAAAATACGTTATTTACGTGAGATGTATAAATACTGTTGAATTTCACATTACCCAACAGCTCATTCATTACAACAAAGTAAGAGTGGTTTTTTATTCGTTACATAATGGATGAGCTGAAATTTTTTATAGAACAGTTAATCTAATCTCATTTCTATTTGATGCACATCAAGCTAAACCTTTCTTATAAAAAGCAAACATAAAGTAATCTTAACTAATCAAAAGAAATGATAAGCACATAGCTCAAATGTAACGGCTATAAACTAATTTTGATTTATGCCGCCATTGTATTATTAAAAGGAAGCGAGTATTTCGCCATTCAAACATTTTTATCTTATCTTTCTTTTGCACACGTCACGCTTTTCAAACCTTATTTATAAAAATTAAGCCAATCAGTCTCTGTTCTTCCTGAGTGCTCATCTGCTCTATTGGACTTTCCGTGCTCTATCTTTTTAGTAAGCAAGTATTAGCCATGAATTATGGCTAATATATTGTTGTAGGGGATCGCGGGAAAACTTAACGCGCTTTCTGTTGTACATAGGTTATGGTCAGAAAAATCCTAAAAAAATGTTTGAATATGAGTAATAACACCTATAAGGAGTACTTTTACTGAGCAAATAGATAATTACTAGGTTTATTTTTGAACAAATTAATCATTATCGGAGTAATTTTTCTGTTTGAATATTGTTGTTTATGTCTAAATGTAAATATAAAACCTTATTTTTAAAAAGGTTATACATATATCTTCTTGTTAATGTTGATTTTTTTGCTTTTTTGTCTTCTGTCTTTGTTAAGAATACTTATTTTAATAGCTTTCCACTTTCTATTTATGGGTTTTGATTATCGAAATCGATTATACAAATTTACATGTTAGTTTTACTATCTCCCCACAATAAATTTTGAGCGTGAATTTGATTTATCCATTAAAGTATTTCAAAAATCATATTTATTCTTATATAGGGTAAGGTTTATGGATTATCTGGCAGATGAAATAAATAAAAAAATCGGGGCGTATATAAGAAGAATAAGGAAAGAAAAAAACTATTCGGGTTACCAGCTAGCTACAATGTTAAATGTTAGTCAACAGCAAGTTTCTCGTTATGAAACCGGCCAGACAAAACTTACTTTTGAAATGGTAGATGGCATACTGCTGGCATTAAATAAAACATGGAAAGATTTGTTTAATGCAGTAATGGATGAGCATGATAACGAAAGAATTAAAGATGCGATAAAAAAAGATAGGGTTTACTATCATATCTTAAATAATGTCTCCAATAAAATTTGGAACTGATTATAACTATTAGGTTTTTCAAATCATATATTTTTTAATAATGACCTTAGGGTAGATGCTTATTTTTATATCCTATGTGTTTTGATCCATTAATCGTTTAGTAAATAGAATGATTATCATGGTTTTTTATTGTATTTAATAAAGAATCCTGATGACAGTATTCTTTATGCTATGCAATTAATTTTTTTGTGTAATAGATAAAAATAGAGAGAATAATATGTTTAATAAAAAAGTGACGTCAATCGTGCTTTCATCATTAATTGCAGCTTCTTTTGCCACAGTGGCGAATGCTGAGACTCGTACTGCTCAAGCAACTGCAACTTGGCAAGCAACAGCGATTAAAGATACAACGAGCATGTTAGTTGTAACTCCATTAAAAAGCCTAACCTTTAATTATGCTGAAGGTCAAAAAAGCTTTAACCAACAAAATGGTGCGTTCGACATTGCTATTCAAGGGCAAGCAGGCGCAACAGATTTTAAATTAGCATCAAAGATTGTTGCTAATACATTAGCAAGAACGACGGATGATTCTAAACTCACTGTTGGTGTTAAATGGAATGGTGAAGACCTTAGTAAAACAACAGACACAGTATTGATTGATACTTCAAAAAATCTGACATCTGGATTAGATAACTTAGCTGCTGATGGTATTTTCAATGGCTCTGAGCGTGCAACTGACCGTGGTGAATTTACATTCGTTATCGCGGGTGCTGAATCAGAAGGTGCAGCAGCTGACTTTAATTCACTCACTGATGGTACTTGGGATGGCGATGTAAAAGTTCAATTTACTGCTACGTGGGATGGTGATTTTTCTCCTGTTGAGCCGGCTCCAGAAGCATAATTGTTGATTCGCTTAGTCTATTAATTAACTGACACGATAAAGATAATATAAGGATATAGTATCTTTATCGTCTTTCTTTTTAAATTATTTATTATGATAAAGAAAACAACTGTAGCCGCAATATTATTATCATTATTACCATTGAAAAATAGTTTGGCTGTTAATGTCGGTAATATTACTGAAATTATTGACTCAAGCCAAGATACATTAGCCAAAGAAGTCGAAAATACAGTTAATACAGCAAGATTAGTGAATTTAACTATCGAAAAAATAGATTCGCCTTTAGATAATGGAAAAGTAGTATCAGTAACTGATCCTAATGAAATATTATCAACACCTGCCAATTTAATTTTACCAGGAAATGCTAAAGATGTATTTAAAATTATTTATCAAGGGCCAAAAGACGATAAAGAACGTTATTATCGCTTAAATTGGAAAGACGATCCTATTGGAGAAAGCACGGCAACAAAAAGCGCGAAATCTGCATCGGCGACGACTTCAGCAACAATTAGTACCATACTTGTCGTATCGCCTAGAATAGAAAAATTCAATTATAAATATGCAAACTCACAGATTTCTAATACAGGAAATAGTACGTTTCGAGTTGTTGCATCTGGTCCTTGTTTAGCATCAAAACAAAAAAGTGGTGTAGATGGGATATGTCGAGAGCGTTATTACTTGATGCCTAATTTAGCGGTGAAATTACAATTTGTCGATCTCACAAATAAGAAATCTAGTGTAGGTATTTGGCACAAAGGAGAGTTCATTGTTGTCAAATAATGAATAATAGGCTTTAATCATGCGTAAGAGTGTTCTTGCTATATCAATAATGAGTATTATTTTTTCCAATCCTATTAATGCTAATGACATAAAAAGCATTAAAATTGGTGGGTATATTATTCCTCCTGCATTTGTTATGGCCTTAGAGGAAGGCATGTCTGTGCCAGTATTCTTACGATTAAACGATGCGGCTAGTAGCAATCAAAGCGAAGATAAAATTGCCGATGCAGTTATTGTTATTGAACATGATAAAATAAAATTAGCAAGTATTCATCTTATTGATTCAACACAAGGACCACAATTAAATAGCTTACTTATCGAAACATTAGAAAAGAAGAATAATGTATTTTTTGACGAAAACAGTGATATTTCTATTGATAGTAATGCGACTTTGAAATTGAATATATCTTCATTTAACTTATCTCTAGATGTAGATAAAGCAGCATTCTCCCCTAAAGAGCGCGTTAGACGATTTTCACTTGGTGATTCGTCAGTAAATAGGTTTTCAGCCGTTGCCAATTATGATTTGGGGGTTTTCCAAAGCCATGTAAAGAACGCAAAAAACTCATCCAGCAGCTATTTCAATTTAGATACGTTATTTGCCGCTGCCGAGCATCATATAAATATTAATGCTTCAGCTTATAGTATTGGCAAGTCAAATTCTAACGTAGAGCTTTATCGGGCTATGTATGAGCGTGATTTTAATGGTCTTCGCTTTGCATTAGGTCTGATGAGTACATGGAATTTACAGTCTATTGCCAGTTTAACAACGCTAAGTAGTAGTAAAATTTATGCGGCATCAATTGGTAATCACTCATCAAGTGTTGTGGCAAATAAACAGCAATCGCTAACACCGATATATGCGTTTTTAAATAGTCCTGGTGAGGTTCGAATTTATCGGCAGGGCAAGTTATTAAATATCCAAAATTTCCCGATGGGTAACTATGAGGTTGATACGAGTGTATTACCTTATGGTATTTATGATGTCACCATTGAAACGGTTGTAGATGGCAAAGTGGTAACGACACAGAACCAAACGATTAATAAGTCATTCGGAGCGATAGGACGAAATTTCGATAAAACAAACTGGGAATTATACGGCGGCTATGTTGATTTTGATAAAAAATATTATGTCAGAAATGAAAATTCCCATAGCCAATCACCAGAAAAGAGTTATTTATTAGGTATCTCTATTGCTAGAAGTTTTCCGGTACTGTCCGGTTTAAGCTTAACGATGTCTAATTATGGTTTTGACAAATTTTTTGTTAATGAAACCAGTATCAATGTGGCTTTAAATGAGTACATCTCTCTTTCATGGCAAGGCATGATGGAAAATCATGGTAGCCATAGAAATATTGGAACTGTTTCTCTGACGATACCTGAAGGATACGGTTCTCTATGGGCATCAAGAGAAAAAACAGTTATTAAAGGCGATTTACCCCTTTATGACGCGGATAGCTATTCCTATGGTGGTACTTTCAATTTTGACAAAATTATTGATCGAGCAGGGACTTTTACTATCAGTAATACCAAAGACCGTCGTGTAGGCAGCGATTCAATTAACTATGAATATGGCAATACATTATTTTCTGGTCGTTATGGTACGGTTGGATTAAGAGCTGGCGTTCAACGTTATCATTATGATAACCAAAGCAGTACAAACGAAAAATACATTAATCTCGATTTCTCATTGCCCCTATCGACTTGGTTAAGCACGGGGGGTTCATCGACCAATGGTAATATCAAAGCTAATATTTATGCGAATAAGAACTTTGAAGATTCACCAATTACAAATGCAGGGCTTTCTGTTTCGAAGTTAGTCCGTGACAAGAATAATGGCGAGTCTGATTTTTCTACATTAGCTTATGCTTCTTACGATATGAAATATAACTCAGGAACGATCACAGTTAATCGTCCTGATGGTGATAGGCTAAATGGTAATTTAACATCTAGAGGTTCTATTGCTTATAGTGATGGCACGATCATGCCTAGTGGTCAACAAGGTAAATCAGGGATCATTATAAATTCAGCGATCACGGGTAATGGCAGCATGGTTGCAAAAGTTAACGGTCAAAATTATCCAATTAGTGGGAAAAATACGTTTATTCCACTATCGCCATATTCAGATTATGAGATTCAATTAATGAATGATGGGAAATCTAAAGATAGTTTTGACATTATTTCAGGAAGAAATAAGTCTGTGACATTATATCCGGGTAACATCGCTTTCTATCAACCCGAAGTTAGGCAACTCGTCACCGTCTTTGGTCGACTCAAATCACCTGACGGTGAATTTATTAAATATGCTTCAATTCGTAATCATATTGGTAGAACAAGAACCGATAAGAACGGTGAATTTTCAATGGATGTCGATGTTCGTTATCCTGTCATTTCTCTCTTACAAGATGATGAAAAAACAATTTGTGAGGCAGATTTAAATTTAGAAGGTGCACGCGGTGCTTTGTGGGTTGGTGATGTCACCTGCGAACCTCAATCATCTCTTGCAAAAAGATAGTGAGAATTTTAAATGAATAAAAATATACTTTTTATATTTTTCATTTGCTCCATATTAAATGGTTTAACAAGTGTGACTGCTATTGGGGCGAATGTGTCTAATAGCTATGTTTTTATAGAAAACAACGTTGACAATGAATTTTTTATTACCCCAAGAACAACAGACCCGCGTTTCTCGGGATCGAATAAATATACTCGATATTCTGGTGATTCACAGCGAAGTTTAGGGTATATGGGATATGTGAATACTGGAATTGTCGCGAATCGTAATATTGATATTTGGTTAGAAAACTCGCAAATAGATAGACCTTTTACGGGAAACCGATGTATGCGGGGTTATTGCAATGATAATAGCGGGTATTGGCCAGCTCAGTATCTTGGTAAAGATGGCGCGTATAAAATCGTACAGAGTAATACGAATGGCCAGTCCAATTATGCTCGAGGCATATTCAGTGATTCTGCATATCAATATTTTCTCACATTACCTGTTGGTTCAGCAGAGACATACAGTTATCGAGCTTGTATGACCACGACAGATTACGATCCAAGTAAGGGGGAGTCTTGTCGAAGTGTTGGGGGGAACATTATTGCTTCTCATGAATTTAATATTACGAAATCAGGTCATATCAAATTAACGTCAACGGGGGCGTTACAAGAAATTTTTATTGATAGTAATGGTAACCCAAGCATTGGTCTTGGTTCTCAATTTTGCCGTATAGGTATTATTGGTAATCAAAATGGGATTATTTGCCAAGTTATAGATCATGAAACAAAAGGCGATATATTTAATAATATTCGTCTGAGTTTAAAAATAAATTCAACACTAATACCGTTTACACCAGCCGCAAACAGTATTCTGATAGGCCCTGATGATGGGACAAATCGGTGGTATAATTATAATACAACATATCAAGCAAACTATTATTTTCAAAATAGTAATAAGCATGTATCTATTTTTTTATCGAACACTTTTTTGAAATTACTAATATCTAGAGGTATTGATTTTACTAATAGCCAAGAGTTTTTTACCTTTTCATTTACAAATACTGCGGTACCTGAATCAGGCTATTATGAATTTACACCTTCCAATATGCTAATTATTAAACCTAGAGATTATGGAATTAGCATTATACCAACAGATTTTAACCCGAAGCAGTCTAAAACAGGAAAGGTTGGAAATGATGAACCTCCTATTGAATTTAATTACATTGTGACGACAAGTGGCCCAAGACAGGCGGATTCAATTACAGCAAAAGTCGATGGTCCAACGATAACCTTAAAAGGACGAACATATTGCCTTTTCTCTTCGGATGATGACAAATTCAAAGTGCCTTTTTCTGCTTATTTATCATTTAAAAATGAAAATGGCTCACAGTCTTCTTATCGAGCAAATTGCGATAGTAATGAAATATCACTGAAAAATGCATTTTGGGAAGAAACGCCATGGGATAAACCTAATCAAGATTTAGGCTCTTTTTATAGAACTCATTTAGATCTATCGTTTCCCATGAATGATTCCAACTCATTTTTTACATTAGATGGTATTGATTGGCTCGGAACAGTGTCTGCTAGCGGAACGGTAGTCGTGAAAGCCATTTGGACAGGTCCAGATATTCAATAGTACTGTTCGAGAATCGTGTTATCTCTTATGTTTGAATAAATACACTGACTTTAATTTAGTGTGGTCAATGATATGCTAAAAAACAATGGTCATTCTTTACTGGGCAGCCTATTTTTTATGGCGTTACTCTTATTCTATAAGCAGGCTTATGGGCTATACATTGATGCTGATATTTCCTCTATAGAATCAGGTGAGACGTTTTTGTCGAAGTCATATGTTAATGATACAAAAACAACTAACTTATATAGCTTTAGTGCATATAAGATTGATAAACCAGGGAACGATGAAGTTGGAGAAGAAATCAGTAATGGAGAGATTATTTTTACACCCTTAAAGAAAATTTTACTACCGGGAGAACGGGAGTTTTTTAAAATATTTTATCGTGGAAAAGAAGATGACCAAGAACGTTATTACAAAATTATTATCAGTGAAACGCCATTTGAAGTAAAAAATTCTGGGGCACAAAAAAAGCAGCCATTATTCTATCCAACGATAAGCTTAGAAACCTATCTAGTAGTAAGGCCTAAAAATCCTAATTTCAAATATGACTTTAGGCAAAATGAAGGTGTGTTAAAAAATACGGGTAATACCTATTTTAGAGTCATTTTACATGATAATTGTGAATCTAATGAAGATGATATTCCTTATGTACTCTACTTGTTACCCCAACAGGCGTATCGGGACGCAAGATTAAAAAAGAAAAGCCATAAATACATTGTTGCTTTTGATAAATATTATCCAATAGGCAATTGTGATTAATATTAAACTCACCCAAACATTGCAATTTATGGGAAAGTTAGTTTGGAGATCGCCATATATTAAAACAAATAATACATGGCGTTCATACTCACTCACTTTCATTTGTTCGATAACTAGGCGCCAAAATTGGGAGTAATGATATCAATCGCGTCTGTACAGATAGCATCGACACCCCATGCTAAAAGCTGAGAGGCACGAACAGGAGAGTTAACCGTATATACTAAAATATATAATCCAAAGTCTTTTAGTTGCTTAATGCGTTTTTCATCGAGTAATTCGTGATTTAAATGGATTGATAGACAATCAAGGTGTGTTATTAGCGCTTGCCAATCTTCTCGCCATTCATCTAATAACAATCCTCTTGGTAGTTCAGGTGCTGCTTGCTGAGCGGCTTCTAATGCTTCAATGGAAAAAGAGGAAAGTAAAGGCGCTGTTTGTTTTTGCCATAATTGACGTGCGGCTAGTGCAACAACTCTTCCTGTTTCTGATTCTAAATTTTCGGTTGGTTTTATTTCGATATTTGCCATCATTCCATATTGCTGGCAACGTGCTGCAACCTGAGAGAGTAATGGTAATGGCTCACCTGCAAATATTTGACCAAACCAACTTCCTGCATCAATTTTTGACAGTTGTTCCCAATCTAACTCACCCGCGATACCTTGGCCATTGCTTGTACGTTCAAGCGTATCATCATGGAGTAAAAATATTTGTTTGTCTTGAGATAGTTTTGCATCAAATTCAATCATTGTATGACCGAAACTAGCACCAACATCAATAGCTGCAAGGGTATTCTCTGGTGCTAGCATACCACCACCACGGTGAGCGACAATTTTAGGATAGGGCCAAGATTTCATATATTTTGTCCATCGGCTATTAAAGGTGAAAAAGAGAATTGCTTTTCAGGTAAGTATAATCATAACGTTTAGTTTATTAACTAACGAACAATCTTTTAGACTCGATATATGATATTCATGAAAAGCACAGATGAATAGTGCATCTTTTTGCGAGTGTATTCAAAGGCGAATGAGTATATTTTGGTTAAAAATAGCTAAAAATAAGGTCGTTGCCATCATCCGCGTGTCGCGTTATTTTAAGTGCTCATTTATATTTGTCTAAGTTGGAAAATTAGATGCATTTACTATCAAGTCACTTCAAGTATTCATTATTGCCCTCTGATTTCCTTTTGCCAAATGAGCATGTGTACTGTAGGCAGATAAGTTTCGAGATAACCGACATTGATGAAACAGATTTTACTTTTCATCAAGTCGCATTGCCATTAGCCTTCAATAATATGGTTCCTAAACGCAGGTGTGAGTATTTAGCAGGGCGGATCTGTGCAAAAATGGCATTAAAGCAGTATAAAACGGAAGAGCATTACGAAATTATCAGCAATCCTGATAGAAGTCCTTGTTGGCCAAATGGGATCATTGGTTCAATTACCCATACAGAATCGATAGCAGCTGCCTGTATAGCGAGTGAGTCTACACATACCAATATTGGTATTGATTGTGAAAAAGTTATAAGTTCTGATTTATGTAAAGAAATTGAGCATCAAGTTTTGGTCGCTCATGAATTCGATATCTATAGAAAAATAAAATTTCCAAAGGAATTATTTGTTACATTAATTTTTTCTGCAAAAGAGTCAATATTTAAATCTCTTTATAAAGACGTTAGGGAGGTTTTTGATTTTAATACAGCCATGTTGATTGAATTGACCCATGATAATTTGAAATTTGTTTTAACAAAAAAGCTTGCTAAGAGATGGAATGTGGGAGATGAAATAAATATTCAATATAGAGTTATCGATAATCATGTTTTTACATCGAATAATATCAAAATGGTAGAGTAGCTAGAGTAATAAAAAGATAAATGAAAGAGATAATTCGAGCCTATGATAACCTAATAGCTGTAATTAATAAGGTTTATTATTTTTGTTGATAAACTGTTTCTTTAACGAAAATTTTCCTGCCTAAGAATAGATAAACATTTAAAATTAACGCTTAAGAAATCCCACACAAACATAAAGTATATTTTATGTTCTTATCTACACCACTTTTATTTTATCAGATCTAGATCTGATTTTTTTCACTCTAAGATAATTCCTAAACAAATCCCCGTCAAATCCTCAATCTAAATTAAACTTATAAATCAACTAGTTGTAATGATGGTGCTTAAAGGTAATACGCACTTATTGCTAATTTGACATAAGTTTACAAGCATGCTAAAAGAAATGAATGTGATTATCATTATTATTATCATTTGCAAAAACATTAATAAAAGTGCTGATTTTAATGAGGGGACTATTGGATTATTTTGGGCGGTAGCTAGGTTTTTCGTTGTAACATTTCATTAACAATAATAATAGTTTCATCATGTTTATATGGATATGATGGAACATAAAAATAAAAAATTTAGCGCGTTATACGCAAGGATATGTCAAATCATTAATATTAATCTGTTAGATGTATTTACTTGTTCCGCTTATATATATATTTAAACTCTATTATTTAATTAAGTCTTAAAATATAAAGATAGCCTTTGCAGGTGAGTTTTTATATATAACTATAATATAGCATTTTGAATTTACTATATAATTTATCAACTACATATTAGGTGTCTATTAAAAATGAATAAAGTTAAATTTAAATTTAAATTAAGCTCTCTTAGCTTACTTCTCATTTGTTGTTCTAGCTCATTGAGTGTCGCGAATGAGATAGATAAAAAAAACAATACAGAAAATACGGATAACCTAGAAAATTCTGATGAAATAGTTGTAATAGGTGAAAGGTTTAATCGTAGAGCTGTTGAGACCGGTGCTAGTATTAATATCATCACAGCTAAAGAATTAGAGAAACGTCCCGATTTATATTCGCTAACACAAATACTTAAACAGACACCAAATATAATTGATACGGGGTTAGGTAATGAATTACCGACCATTAGAGGTATCGATGGCTCAGTATCTCCTGGCGCGATGGCGTTTTTTACTGGTGCAAGACCACGTATAAATGTCCAAATTGATGGACGGACTTCAAACTACAATGAATTGGCTTTTGGTACCAAATCTTTATGGGACATGAAGCAAGTGGAAGTGTATCGCGGTCCTCAAAGTTATGCTCATGGGCGTAATGCTATTGCAGGTGCAATAGTGATGCAAAGTAAAGATCCGATAAATGAATATGAAAGTGCGGTAAAAGTAGATTATGGAAATCAGCATCGTCGACAATATGCTGCCATGGTCTCTGGGCCTGTTGTTGATGAAGAGTTATTATTCCGTCTAAGTGTTGATAGGCAAGAGAGAAAATCATATGAAAAATTGGCTGATTACTATCCTGCTGGTGATTCGAGTAAATTCGAAGCGACAACGACTCGAGCTAAATTGGTATGGTTACCTTCAGCATTACCTGATTTCTACACTTCTTACACTTTTTCCCATATTGACTCTCGGGCACCGCAAGGCGAATTTAAATCTAATACGGTAGCGGATACATACCGTGCTGTATTCCAAATTAGATCGGCTACAAACATTTGGGATATGGGATACCAAATAAACGATAACTGGAAATTTGAAAATAAAGCAATTTATACAAATTATATTCAGGACCGTTATTCACTACCCACAGGGGGACCTGCAAGGGTTGAAGGCCATGAAACACAAATTGAGCCGATATTAAAATTTGATAATGGAAGCTATAGAGGGCTGCTTGGGCTATTTTATTTTAATGCGCCTCAGGATGAGCGAGTATTACTCGTGGTTCCAAATTCATATAAAGATAAGACGACGACAAAGGCAGTTTATGGTGAGCTAACATTTGAGCCAGTACAAAATATTGAAGTAAACATATCTACACGTTATGAGCAAGAAGAACACTCACGAACTGGGGGAAGTCTTTTTGCCGTGAACTACAAAGATAAAGAAAATATCTTCTTACCAAAATTTGATGTTGCATATTTAATCAGTAATGATCAACGTGTCGGGGCTAAGGTTGCAAGGGGATATAATCCTGGGGGAGCCGGCATTTCATTTCAACCTCCATTTGCAACATATGAATATGATGCTGAATATGTATGGAACTACGAGCTCTACCATAGATGGATCTCTGACGATAAGCGCCTTAGTGTCAATACCAATATATTCTATAATGATTATAAAGACTTACAAGTGCCATACTATAATATTTCAGGCAATACGGTCGTTGATAATGCGAATAAAGCGATAACATATGGAGCAGAACTAAATATTAATTGGTTAGCTACCGATGAACTAAATTTATACGCAGGTCTTGGGTTACTCAAAACTAAGATCAAAGAATATAAAGAAAATGAAAGTTATGAAAATAATAAATTAAGTCGCTCACCAAGTTATACATTAAATTTAGGGGGGAGTTATGAACTACCAAGGGGATTTGAGGTGGGGGCTAACGTAAATTACACAGGCGATTATTATTCCTCTGTATCAAATAGTAAAGAGTCAAAAATTAATGCCTATTCACAGGCTAATGCATATTTAGCTTATAATTTTAAATATGGAAGAGTAGCACTTTACGCTGATAATACTTTTGATTCAGATAAAAAAGTGAAAGTTATTACAGGTGGATATACAACATATCAACAGCCGCGAGTCGTAGGTATTACGGCTGAATTAAAATTCTAACTCATTAAGAAAAATGGTGTGATTTAAAATCACACCATAAAATAAATTCTTATTTTCATAAATCACACATTACTGTCAACTCTATAAGGTTAATATAGATGGATTACCGTTCAGATTCTAGGGATACCTTTCCTATGTCTGATATGCAAACAGCATATTGGATGAGTATAACTGATTATACACAAAAGAATAATTCAAGAATCCAATACTATTGTGAGTATAATCTAACAGAATTGAATTTAGAAAAATTTAAGCAGTCATGGGACAAGGTGTTAGAAAGGCATGACATGCTTAGTGCTGTAGCACTAAATAATGGACAGCAAACAATAATAAAATACCCTAAAGAAATTCACTATATTGATATTAGAGATTTAAAAAAGGATGAGAAAATAAATTATTATATATCATTAAGAAATGAAGTTTCACATAAGAAATTTAATTGTTGTGAAGGCCCACAGTATAATATTTATTTAATTGAGGATGATGAGTTCACAAAATTCATACTGCATTTAAATATGTGGGCTATAGATGCTTACAGTGTGAATATTATACTTTCAGATTTGGCTAGGTTTTATTTTTCAGAAGAGAATATGGCTAATATTAGCTATAACTATAAAAGTTATCTACAAGACTTTTATTCTAAAAAAGAAGATGTTGTTGATAACGAGATTTTAGATTACTGGTATAGCCGCCTAGGTCACACAAGTTTCCCACCTAACTTACCTATCAAAACCATTCAAAATAATAAAGGTCAAATTAATAACTTTTCACAATTAGAAAAAAAACTTAGTAATAAAGATGTCGATATTCTAAAAAAAAGAGCACGCGAGCTTAATACCAATATAGACATTTTGTTACTAAGTATTTTTTGTGAAGTCATTAATTATTGGAATGACTCAAATAAATTTTGTATAAATATTCCCACATTTTCACGGCCATTTTATAATAAAGAAATAAATGATATAGCTGGAGAGTTCTCATCATATCTAATATTAAATCTAGACCTTCCTACAGGAACAGCCTTTAAAGATAGAGTTAATTATATACATAAACAGTATATTGATGACTTAAATTTTTCCCAAGTGTCGAGTAATAAAATATTAAGACATATATCACAAAGAAATAATCAGTCATCTATCAACATATATCCCGTCGTATTTACATTGAGTCATGGGCTAGATAAATTAAGAGATGATATTAAATACAAGTTATTTGGTGATTTAAAATATGATATATCACATACACCAAATGTAAAGTTAGACTGTCGGCATGAGTTTTATCAAGGTGCATTGACCATTAAATGGGATTACGATAAAAATCATTATGCCGATAATTGCATAGAGAGCATGTTCGAAATATTTATTAATCTAGTCACTGCTATTATTAGTGATACTTATGAAGAATATATCCATAAAGAAAATGTTGTCGGTCTCCCGATTAAACAAAAAGAAAAAAGATATGAAATAAATAATAATAGAGTAGGCTATTCAAGTAATTCTATTTTTAGACAATTTTCAGAAATGATGGAAAGCTCATCATGTCAAGATGAGGATGCACTTATTTGTGAAACAAAAAAAATCACCTACCAAGAAATGTACAAACAAGTATGTGTATTAGGTGGACATTTAAGTAAACTGATTAATCAGAACAAAAATAGTAAAAAGATAATTGCAATATTATTACCAAAAAGTTGCGAGCAGATAATTTGTGTTTGGGGAATATTAGCTTCAGGGTGTACATATCTACCATTAGATCTTGAGCAGCCTAAAAGTCGAGTTTTTGATATTTTAGAAGATGCAAAACCAGACCTCATTATTATAAATAATGAAACAGAAGACTTAATAAGTCAGAGTATAAATATAAAAACTTTCAATATCGAAAAAAATAAAATGGTTATTGAAAGTGAGTATATACCATTGGCAGGAACACTACCGGGCTATTCTGTATCAGAAGAAGATCTTATTTATATCATGTATACATCTGGTACTACAGGTGTGCCCAAAGGGGTAATGGTAAATAATAAAGGCGTTAATAATGCGATAGATTACTCTATAAAAAAACTAATAAATTTTTCTGAAAGGCCGATCGTATTAGGGGTATCAGCATTACATCACGATATGTCAGTATTTGATACATTGGCAACTTTTATACAAAAAGGTGTACTAATACTACCTAAAGAAAATAAAAGAAAAGATCCTGAAGAGTGGTCTAATATTATAAAAAAATATAACGTTAACTATATTGTTTCAGTTCCCGCGATTATTGATATGCTATTTACCTGGTGTGAATTTAAAGGATATACATTAGATAGCATAAAAAATATTATAATGGGAGGGGATTGGATACCGACTAATATTCTAAAAAGAATAGAGAAATATTGCTCAACTAATGTTGTTGCATATAGTGTAGGTGGTCCTACAGAAACAACTATGTGGAATATCACAAACAGAATTAAAGATGAAGAAAGCTGGTTAAGTGTACCATACGGATATCCAATTCAAAACTGCTCATATTATATATTAAATGAGCAATTGATAGAAGTTCCTGATTGGGTTATCGGTGAAATGTATTGTGGAGGAGTGTCATTGGCACAAGGCTACATGAATGATCCCAAACGTACAGCAGAAAAGTTTATTATTCACCCAATAACGAAAGAACGACTATACAATACCGGTGACCTCGGGCTATATCATCCTGATGGCAGAATAGAATTTATAGGAAGAAAGGATGGGCAGGTAAAAATAAAAGGAGTCAGAGTTGAATGTGGTGAAGTACAGAAAAAACTAGAAGAGTTTATCGAAGTTAGCCGAGCTATTGTCTATTTATATAAAGGAAGTTTGACGGCGGCATTAGTATTGCGTCCTAATATCCCGAAAATCAATGATAATGAACTATATCAACGTAGCAAAGAAGTATTGCCAGTAAGTATGTTACCTTCATTATGGATTCAGTTGTATGAGTTGCCGTTAACTAAGAATCAAAAAGTAGATTATCAAAAGTTAACTCTCATCACCGAAGATTATTTAAAGTCAGCGAAGGGGAAGTTAAAAAATAAAGATGAAAGCATGAAAACAAAACAAGAAGTCATGCTCTGTGAGATTTGGGAAGGATTGTTAAATAAAAAAATAGAAAATAAAAATGATAGTTTCTTTTCACTTGGTGGAGATTCGTTATTATTAATAAGTCTTTCAACAGAAATATTTAATCACTTCTCTGTCCAAATACCTTTCGCTAAATTATTAATGAACCTAAAAATAGATGAACAAATTCATTTAATCAAAGAATTGCAAAGCAAAACGAATGATAAAAATAAAATAGCACATATAGATTTAAGTGAATATCCATTACTTCCCAACCAAGAAGACATATGGTTGGCAGAAAAATTGTCATCGGGAAAAATCAAGTTCAGAATTGTTTTTGGGTTAAAATCTAATAAAAAACTAGAAGAAAATAAACTTAAAAATGCGTTAGAATACTTAAGAAGTCATCATATTGCGCTTTCACTACTCTTTTCTCTAACGTCTAAGGGATTGAGCCAATATGTTGATAAAAACAAACCTTTACCAATTTATTATGAGAAGGTTATTGATGAATCATCTTTAATAAGTAAAATTCGAGAAATTGAAAATAGTGAATTCGATTTGTTTAATGAATATGCTTGGCGAGTACACCTGATTCCTTTATCTAATGGAAAACAAATTTATCTTTTTAATTTCCATCATATTATTTTTGATGGATGGTCTGTAAAACTGTTTTTTAATCAACTTGAAAATGTCTACAATAATATTAACAAAGTGATAAAGCTTGATATAAATTATGTTGATTACGTTTATTGGAAGAAAAATAAGCTATTAAAAGAAGAGAATGAAAATATTAAATATTGGGAAGGTGTCATTAAGGATGGTGTGCACTTAATTGAGGTGAACAATCAGGATAAACCTGAGTCAATGATAGAGGAATCAACAATACCCAAAGATATTTCTGAGTTATTAAATAAGTTTTGCCACCAGAAAAATACGACTCCATTTATTGTGTTATTTAGTATCTTTCAATTAACTCTTGCTAGCATATACCAAAAAGAAAATTTCTTTGTAGGCATTTCTGATTCGGGAAGAGACCATCCGGATACAGAGTCTATGTTAGGACTTTTTATACATAATCCTATATTTAAAGTGAGTGGAGTCTCAAGAATATCCCTTAATGATATGGTTAAAAAAGTACAAGAAGACTATTCAGATGTCATTAAGTATCCAATGCCATCACTTTCTAAGATTATAAAAACATTAGGGGGGATAGGAAGAAGAAATGGATTCAATGATTTCTGTCAAGCATGCTTTATCATGCAACCAAATTATAGTGACGAACTATTTTTTGGTGATGCTAAAATGGAAAAACTAAATATCGTGAGTAATGAAGTAAGATTAATTTATGAAATGTCGTGTTGGCAGGGTAAAAGCAATGAACTTACTGTAATGTTAAATTACGATAAAACAAAATCAACCTCCCATGAAGCAAAAAAATTATTAGCTACCTATGTATTAAATATCCAAAAGCTACTTGTAAATCCTGATAGTACTACTGTGTGGATTAAATAAATATTAACTCATCAAATTGTGTTACTCCATAAAGGGGATAAACGGATGTCATACTTATATACTAAAACAGAAAAAATAATATCAGAATTGTGGGAAGAATTAGAGGTAGCGAATAATGATAGAGAAAACAACTTTTTTGCCAGCGGTGGTGATTCAATTTCACTCATCAGATTAAGCATTCTCATAAAAGAGAGATTTGGTGTTGATGTTGGAATTAGTGAGTTATTACAGTATCCATTATTGCATGATATGGCTAATTATATAGATTCACAGATAAAAACAATTATACCCGAATGTCATAAGCAAATATTCAATAAAGATTCTGTAATACCATTAAGCTCATCACAAAGAGGTATTTGGTACCAAATGGAATTAGATTCAGAGAAAGAAAATAAACATTTTAATATTCCATTAGTGTTTAGAGTTTTAGGAAGAGTAGACATCACTAGATTGAACTATAGCTTTAAAGAAATAATTAAAAGGCATAGAGTAATAAACTCATCTATTAGCGATACTAATGGCTATCCAGGTATCTTACTGAAAGAGAATGAGATAAAAATAAGCGTTATTGATGTTTCCGAACTTAGCAATAATGAAAAAGAAGAAAAGTTCAGTGAAATAAAATTCAAAGAACAAAATAAAGTCATAGACATAAAATCTGGTCCTCTATTTTTTGTGTCAATAATAAAGTATTCTGAAGAACTTTATTATATGTTTATAACAAGCCATCATATGATATTTGATGGTGTTTCATATGATATTTTATTAAAAGAATTAATTGAGATTTATCAAGGAAATCAATTAGAAGATCTAAAGTTAGATTATTTAGACTATGCTATCTGGGAAAATAGTGATGAATATCAATCTTACTTAGAGGATGGATTAACTTACTGGCAGTTAAGACTTGATAGCTTTAGGCCAATGGAGTTACCATATAAATATATAACATCATCAACTGAAAAAGATAATTCATCACTATTTTTTGACTTAACGGCTGAGCAAGTGAGTGAATTAAACGTGTTAGCTAGAAAGCATAACACAACATTATATACAGTATTTGTAGTCGTATTGCAGATTGTTTTAAATGAATTTAAAACAACAGGTGATATCGCTTTTGGTACCTATGTTTCCAATCGTCATTTAGCTGAATTTAACAGTGTCATTGGTAACTTTGTAAATCCTTTATTATTAAGATTTGATTATAATGAAGAACACACTATCTCTAATGCGTTAAGAGCAACTCATGATCAAATAACACAGGACTTTATCAGACAACATATTCCATTTGAATCAATAGTGAAAAAAATGAATCCTGACAGAAAAAAAGGTGAACACTCACTATTTGAGTTTACTTTTATTTATAATAATTCTATTTTTGAAGGTAAATATGAAAATGAATACTTATCAATTGAGTCTTGTAACCATCAACTTGAAGAGCTTGAAACGAATAGAACAGATATCGAGTTTTGGGTAAGGCCCAACTTAAAATCTGGAGGCTTTCAGTGTGAATTAAATATACAGGTTAATAAAGTTAATAAACGATTTGCAAAAATACTCTTAGAGAGTATAAATCATATTTTAATTAATTTTATAGAGCAACACAGTGACACTACTTTAAATGAGTTAGCACTTTTTCCTAGCTCATATGAATATTCTGAATTACATAGTTCTGCCTATGAATTTAATAACTATCCATTAACTCAGTTAATTAGAGATAATGCAAGTAAAAGCCCCAACAAGATAGCTATTGTTGATGGTGATATCGAGTATAGTTACGCTTACCTTGAGGAGAAAAGTAATTGTATTGCGAGAGGTTTAAATGAATTGAAATCTACGCCTTCTCCTATCATTGGTGTACTTTTACCTTATGGGATAGATTTGGTCATCAGTTGTTTATCGATATTAAAATGTGGTGGTATTATATTTTTATTAGATATTAATGAATCGTCGGAGAGAATTGAAAGTATATTAGATGAATCTGAGTGTAAATTTATTATTACCAATAGTGATTTATTAGACGATATTAATAATGATACGCCTTGCTTATTAATCAATGAGTTGCTTTCAAATTGTAATAGAAATGCAGAAGAAGCCTTTAATATTAAAGAAACATTGGTTACATATATGATACATACATCAGGCTCTTCAGGTAACGCTAAATTATTATTAAACAAACGATATGGTTTGCTTAATAGAATATATTGGTTTAATGAACTTAACCCATTTTATGATGATGATAAGTTTTTATTGAAAACATCGGTTAGTTTCGTTGATTTTTATGCTGAACTCTTTTTGCCTTTAGTCTTGGGGAAAATTCTATATATTGCTAATGATGATATAAGAAGACACCCAGAAGATTTAATTGCTTATATCATTAAGAATAACATTAATAATATTACATTAACGCCGTCAGTTATTTTGGAAATGTATAGAGTACTGCAAGAAAACAATATTTATATAATGGCAATAAGGAAACTTATTTCTAGTGGTGAAGTACTTAGCTTAAATGTTGTAAATAAAATTAAAAAATACATTCCTAAAGCTAAGGTTTTTAATATATACGGTTCTTCAGAAATGAGTGCCGATTTAACCTGCTATAATGTTATTGAGAATGAAAAAAATGAAATTATTCCGGCAGGTAAGCTTGTTTTTAATAGTAAAGCTATGATTGTTAATAAAAAAGAAAAGCCTATAGCTAAAGGGTTAGTTGGAGAATTGTGGGTAACAGGCAGTATTTTATGTGACGGATACTTAAAAGCTAATGCTAAACAAAGAGATAATTTTTTTTATAACAATGATGAGTTATGGTATAAAACGGGGGATTACGCATATTTGAATAGTAAAAATGAACTCGTTATTATAGGCCGCAAAGATGATAGGAAGAAAGTTCGTGGTATTTTGATTGATTTGAAAGAAATTGATCGTGTTCTATTATCATGTGATGGTGTTAGGCAATGTTTATCTTCAATAGTAACAGATTCTAACGATGAAAAAATATTAGCTGTTTTACTGGAATTATCAGATGGACGGGATAAAGAATATGTTTACGCTCAATTAAATAAAAAACTACCAAAAACACATATTCCTAGTTTAATGGTATCAATAAATAAAATTCCCACTTTACTAGGCGGCAAGATAGATAAAATAGCATGTACTACAATATTACAAGATTCACGTTACAAAAATGAGTTAACAGCAAAAGATATTATTCCTGAAACTCTAATAGAACAAGAATTAGAGCAGATATGGAAATCGCTATTAGGATTTGATGGCAGAATAAGTATAGATCAGAACTTTTTTAGATTAGGCGGTCATTCATTATTAGCAAGTAGATTGTTAAGTATTGTTAGAACAAAATTCAGTATAGATATAAATTTATCAGATATATTTGATTTTCCGACAATAAAAGGGATAGCAAGCTTAATATCTGAAAGCGAAAAGGATAGTGTCAATATCGATAAGATTCACTCTGAAAATAATCTATATGACTTATCATTTAATCAGCAAAGGCTATTCTACTTGCAAAGTATAGAACCTAAATCTATTAGCTATAATATGACTTTTTCATTAACTATGATAGGTCATGTTGATTTATCAAAATTGACTTTCTCATTAAATGAGCTAATTAATAGGCACGATGCGTTGAGAAGTCGTTTTATTGAAGTTGTTGATGATAAAGGTATTAGTGAATTTAAAGTTTTCGTTAATGACTCTGGATATATTTTTCCTATTTATAAAGTTGTAGGACAGCGTGATTTTGAGCAGGCAATAAAAGATGAACTGTATGAACAGCATCATATTCCTTTTGATTTATCACAATCACCATTAATGCGAGTCACGTTAATAGACACTAAACAGGAAAAAAGTGCAATTGTCATTTGTATGCACCATATTATAGCAGATGGATGGTCTATCGCTATTTTGTTTAAGGAGCTAAGTGAGTTATATAATGGAAAAATCTTAAAATCATTACCTTACCGTCATGTTGATTATGCTAATTGGTTAAATAATAGGATTAGCGAGGATAGTCGAAAATCAACTTTAAAAAAATTCTGGAAAAATTACCTTCAGAATGATAAAGGCGGCAAGCTTTTTAATAAAGATATAAGTAGTGACCGTAATATCTCTAAAGTAGTTAGAAGACGTTGTTCATTAAATATTAATGAAATAATAGATTCGAATTATAAAAATTTAAATATTGATCCTTATGATATTATACTGACGACTTTTGCTTGTGTACTGGCAGTCTGGAAAAACGTTAATCATTATTTTATTGGTACGGTTTCCGCTGGGCGACACCTACATTCAGAAAGCGAAAATATTCTTGGTTTTTTAGCTAATACTATTCCAGTTAAAATTGATATAGATCCGAATCTAGGATTTAATGAGATATTATTATCTTTAGTCTCTGAAAGAAGAAACTTATTAAAGTATCAAGATCTACCTTTTGATGAAATTGTGAATAGTGCAAGCACAAGAAAAATGGGAGATGGAATATCTTCTTTAATGCAAGTTATGTGTGTTCACCAAAATATAGATTATAGGGATTTAGATATACAAGGTGTTGATACTCATGTTGAAGCTTATTTAGGTGAAAGTGAAGCTAAGTTTGAATTGGTTTTACAAACAGCTCAGATAGATAGTCGCACTTTAGATATTCTTGTCGAATATAATGATTCATTTTTTAAAGAATCTGAACTCGTTAAGCTAATTGATATGTTGTTAATGTTACTGAATAGCATTTCTAAAAATGAAAAATTGATAGATATTAAATTAAATAAAAGAAATGCAGCATATCAAAAGACAGGGGATATTGATATACCTAAATGCTTTCCTAAAACATTACCGGAATTTCTCAAATTAACGGCTAAAAATCACTCAACAAACGGAATTACTATTATTGATGACTACGGCACGACTTTTATATCGTACAATGAATTATATGAAAAAAGTTTTCAGTTTGCTAAAAAACTAAATAATTCAGGACTTAAAAGTGGTGATGTGATTATTTTAATACCTGAAAAATATAATGAATATTTTTGCTTATTGTGGGGAGCTATATTAGCTAGAGTTATTCCTATCACGGTTGCTAAACCACTTGATTTTGAAAGTGATGATAATTGCTATAAATTAATAGATGCTTGTAGACTATTTGATTACTCGCCGATAGTCACTAATGGTGAATTGGTGAGTGAAATGACAACGCTATGCCAAAGACATAAGAAGATTAAATTTTTAAATATTCAGTTATCTGCTCAGAATAAAGATTTTAAATTAATAGAACCATTACCTGAAGATACAGCATTCTATCAACTGACGTCTGGGAGCACCGGAAAATCTAAAGCGATTAATCAACGTCATGAAGCGTTAGCTTCATACGTATTTTTAAGTGGCCATGCTCGTGACTACAATGAGAAGAATATTTTATTAAACTGGCTACCAATGGATCATATCGGTCCTCTTTGGTTATATCATATGAGAGCCGTTTGCGTTGGTAGCAACCAAATCCATATCTCAACGCCACTAATCCTAGAAAAACCATTGTTATGGTTAGAATTGATATCAAAATATCAAGTGACTCATAGCTGGGCACCGAATTTTGCATATAAGCTCGTTATAAATGAGATGAATAAATCTTTTGATTCTAATTTATCTATTGATCTTTCTAGTTTGAAGGAGCTAGTCACTGGGGGGGAAATGGTTTCTGGGCTAACACTGAAAAGTTTTAGTCAATTGCTTAAGCCATTGGGATTAAATTCAGGTGTGTTAACTCCAAGCTTCGGGATGGCTGAAAGTTGTACATGTATTACGTATGGACATGAAGATGATCCTGAAATATCAATTAACTGTCTCAATTTTAATGAGCAGCATAGTATTCAGGCTGGCTCAAGCTTATTTACATCTTTGGGAAAGGTCATTCCGGGCGTAGAAATAAGAATTGTTGATGATACAAATAGTGTATTAGAGGAATTTCAGGTAGGCCATTACCAAATCAGAGGCCCAAATGTGACGAATGGTTATTATAAGCAGAAAGATTTAAACAACTCTGTATTTACTGAAGATGGTTGGTTTGATAGCGGTGATAATGGCTTTATTGCAAACGGTAATTTGTATCTTGTTGGGCGAACAAAAGAAATGTTAATAGCTAATGGTAAAAATTATTTTTGCCACGAGATTGAAGAACAGTTGGAGCAAATAAAAGGAATTGAAAGTACTTATATTGCAGCATTTAGCATAAAAAAAGATGATCAAGAAGAGATAGTTGTCTGTTATGTTCCTAATGGCCGAGTGGCAGTAGATGTCATTAATACTGAAATCTCACAGTTATTATTTAAGAGTATAGGATTATATATCAACAAAATTATACCTCTTCAGAAGCGTTTCTTTCTGAAAACAACAAGTGGAAAGATTCAAAGAGCCAAAATGGCTCAAAAATATGTTGATGGCGAGCTAACAGCAATTACTCAATCTAATTCTGATAGGCTAAATCTAATTAATTTAGATTGGGTTGTCACTGAGCATACAGAAAATCTACAGAATATGAAATGGTTATCGGTAGGTGATGCTATTGATACACATAAAAATATTAAGAATATACCTTTGAGTGAATTGCAAAAATCATTAGAAACGAATAGTTATAACGGTATTATATTTGGAAGAACTATATGTGAAAATGAAGGTGACTTACTTGAATTTATTGATTTAATTATTAATGAAAATACGCTAAAAGATATCACTCTATGTTGTGTTACTGATAACGAGCAAATGGCAGGGTTAATCTACGGTTTATTAACGAGTATATCGTCTGAGAGTTCACTAAAACATAATATTGTAATACAAAAAAAATCTTCATTAGATTTGATTTTTCCTAAAAACTTAGATTCTGGTTGGTATAAGCAAAGGCATCAATATCAGTTAGAAAAGTTAACTGATATTAATGTTGGGAATATCAGAAATATATCAAATATAAAAAATACTGAACCTGATGATTATGTGGTAATCACAGGCGCAGGTGGCGCTATTGCTCAGTTAATTATAAAAGAGATAATGCCTCTGTATAAGAATATAATCCTTATCGGCAGAAGTGATGAACCTGAGTACGTAATTAAGAATAGAGATAAATTAACTTGGATTAAAACAGATTGTAGTGATTTGAAAAGTTTAATAGTAACATTTAAATCTTTTTTACATAAAAAGCCACCTAAATATGTATATCACTTAGCCGGTATTTTTGAACCTTCTTTTTTAAAAGAGATTTCTGTAGAAAAGCTTAATAAATCAAGAATACCTAAGGTGTTTGCAATAGAAAATCTACGCAAAACAATGTCTATTTTGTATCCCACGTCTTGTAAAAATATACAGTTTAAACTTTTTGGCTCAGTGGCGGTATTCAAAAGCTCTCCAATGCTAGGACCTTATATTGCTGCTAATAGCGAGTTATTAGGGTATGCCCAAGATAAAAGAAATAATGGTTATTCTATGTCATGGATTGGTTGGAGTGCTTGGGAAGGGATAGGAATGGGGAAAGGACAAGATAGAGACCTTTTACATGAAATAGGCCTACAGTTAGTTGATAAAACAGAGGGAATTAATGTATTAATGTCAATTAAAGATCAAAATAAAGATTTTTTAATTGGCATAAGTAATAGATCTAGTTTAGAAGAGGTAGCCATTAGTCCTTCAGTTAATGAAGAGAGAAGTATCGACAATACTTTGGCTAGTTTAATAAAGTCTATTCTATCTATAGATGATGTTAACTTTAATGATAATTTCTTTGAGTTGGGGCTAACCTCAATCGATCTAACAAGACTTCATCGCTCTATAAATAACACTCTTAATATCAATATTAGCTTAGTTGATATATTACAGTTTTCAACTCTCCGTAAACTTTCAACGCATATTATCCAATTAATAGCTGAAAATGATGAATAAATAAATCTTGTTTAAGTTAATACATGATTAATTTAAATGATAATGCAATGAATCGTTTATGCGTAATAATTATTGAGGAAAAAAGATGAAATATAGCAGCAATGATATTGCGATAGTTTCAATGGCAGGGAGATACCCAAATAATATTAAGGTTCCTGAGCTGTGGGAGCTTCTACTTAATGGTGGCACTACTATATCTGATATCGCTATCGAAGAGTTAGAGAAATCAGAACATGCTGATGTGTGCCACGATATAAGTTACGTCGCAAAATGTGGAATGCTACATGAAAAAGACATGTTTGATGCTGACTTATTCAAAATGAATAGATTAGAAGCAATGTTAACAGATCCACAGCAGCGCTTATTTATGACGTGCTGTTTAGAAGCATTAGATTTAGCTGGGCTGCCATATCCTACAGAGTCAGGATTTAAAACGGGCGTCTTTGCTACAAGCACGATCAATACATATTTAATTCTGAATATCTTTAAGTCTAACGAGTTTCTGAGTCGAGATAAAATGCAAATTTTGTTGGCAAACGAAAAAGATTTTATATCTTCTAGGGTCGCTTACAAATTAAACCTAACTGGTCCTGCTATCACAATTCAGTCTGCATGTTCTAGCTCTTTAGTCGCAATACATGAAGCGTGTGGCTATTTAAGAAGGGGAGAAATCGATTTTGCACTTGCCGGGGGAGCATCGCTCCCCACGGTGAGCAAGACGGGGTATCTATTTACACCCGGTGGAGCTGTATCTTCTGATGGTCAATGCAAAGTCTTTGATGAAAAGGCAGATGGCACAATATTTACCGATGGCGTTGGGGTGATTACCTTATGCCGTTTATCGGATGCTATCGCACATGGATTTAATATTTATGCGGTTATTAAAGGAAGTGCGATAAATAATAATGGTAACGATAGCTTGAATATAGCAGCTCCAAGCATACATGGACAATCCGAGGTGATCAAAGCTGCTTTTAAAGCCGCTAAAGTTAACCCAGATGATATTGATTTTATTGAAGCGCATGGCACAGGAACATATCTTGGTGACCCTATTGAGGTTAAAGCGTTAAGTACGGCTTTTGCTACAACGAAAAGGCAGTATTGTGCTTTAGGCTCCATAAAATCAAATGTAGGGCATACGGATACAACAAGTGGGGTTACGGGGATAATTAAAGCGGCTTTAGCGATAAAAAATAGAATATTACCGGCGACTATAAATTATACTAAAGCTAATCCTCAACTGGATATAGCCAATACCCCATTCTTTATTTGTGATAATAATTACCAGTTTAAAGCAGAAAAAGAAATTTTATATGGAGGAGTTAGCTCTTTTGGTTTTGGGGGAACGAATGCACATGCTATTTTAGCTTCAGCACCAAAGGATTACCTTCCAAATGAGTTAGTTATATCTAAGACAAAATGCAAACATAAATTGCTGTTATGGTCAGACCGTAGTGAAAGCGCATTAAGGGAATACGTCAACAAAACGATAAACTCTTTTAAGAGGTATAATGATAGTGAGCTCAATGCAATAGCGTATACATTAGGGCTATGCCGACATGAATATGCTTATCGAACATATGCAGTCACAGACTCAATACAAGCGACTCATTATGCCCCTGAAATGACATACCATAGAAAAGCGCTTGAAAAAAATAAGGTTGTATTTTTGTTTCCTGGACAAGGCACTGATTTTGTTGATGTATACACAACATTATATGAGGAGAATGAATTATTTAGGAATAGTGTTGATACGCTTAGCCAGAAGTTTGAACCTTATTTGGAGGAAGATATTCGTAAGATCCTATTTCCAAGCGAGGATATAAGAGATGAAGCTTTGGAGAAAAGTATTCAAACTAAATGGGCTCAGCCAGCACTGTTTATTATTTCAACAAGTTTAAGTCAGGTTCTGCAATCTTATGAGATAACTCCTGATTATCTGATGGGGCACAGTTTAGGTGAGCTATCAGCTGCGTATATTGCGGGAGCCTTTAATGAGGATGATGCTGTCAAATGTATTGCCACTAGGGCGTTATTAATGAATGACACCCCCGAAGGAATGATGCTGGTCATATTTTCTAATCATGAAATCTTTCATATCTTCCCAGAAGAAATCAAAAATAAGTTAGATATTGCAGCTATTAATAGTCCAACACAATTTGTGATCTCAGGTAAAGCTGATGATATTAATATGGCGATAAGCTATTTGAATGAGCTTGAAATAAAAAGTAAACCTTTAGATGTCAAAAAAGGCTTTCATAGCAAATTAATGAATAACATTATCGATAAGTGGAAAGAATATTTATTACAAGTGAACTTCAAGAAAATGACTATTCCTATAGTATCAAATTTGACAGGTGAAATACTAACAAAGAATACATTAACTAATAGTGAATATTGGATAAAACATTTAAGAGAAACTGTTCATTTTTCAGATGGTATCAATAGCTTAACACAACATATATTAGAGAGAGAATGTGCCCCTATATTTATTGATTTATCAGCTAAGAACGCTTTAACGGCTATTTCATTGATGAATAACAAAGATATTTATACTGTTTCAGTATCGAATAGGGGCCATGGTGTTGAGCAAAAAAATATTTTAAATGCCCTTGGGGAAATATGGTCATTGGGGGTCAATGTGAATTTTTCGGATTTCATTCCAAAGAGTTATGTCGTAGAGCTACCTGTCGCTAATTTAGATTCTAAAAGTTATTGGATTGTTCCTGATAATACAGAAATAGAACCGCAGCCCGTCAATTCGAGTAATAATAAATCAAAATTAATAAAATCAAGGGATGAGCTCGAAGAACTATCGCTAATGATCTGGAGAAAAGTCATTATAAATAATGACATTACTAAACAAGATGATTTTTTCTTATTAGGAGGCGATTCTCTCCAAGCATTAGAAATAACACGAGAGTATAAAAATCATGGCGTAATAGTAAACTTATCAGACATATTATCTTACTCTAACATAAAAGATTTAGTTGAGCATATTTATTTAAGTAAAGAAAAAAATGAAGAAGAACAGGAGCAGGATAAAGATATAAAAGATGTTATTGATACTGATGATATGTCAAATATATTTAAGCAGCTAAATTTAGATTGATGCTGTTTTATAGTGTGAATATTCTATCTTATATAAGGTAAATAATGGAAAATATTATCCGCAATTACTTAAAAGAATTATTAGATATCAATGTAGATGAAGTAAAAAATGACTCTAACTTGATAGAGTTTGGCCTCAATTCTTTAGCGTTGATGTTTATACTAGGAAAGTTGGCTGAATTAACTAAGAAAAAATTTGAATATGCCGAGTTTGTTAGTAGTCCTACCATTAATGATTGGTTAAAAATAATTGAAAATCATAACTAATATTTAAATAGTTTATTAAGATGAAGGCTAATATATGAATACTATAATAGATGACCTACCATTTGTTTCGTATAGCCAATCAAGGATAGAAAGGTATAGGAAAAAAGGATATTGGTTAGGTGAAACGTTAATCGACTTTTTAAAAAATTGTACTCGGAAATATGCAAATAATATTGCACTTGTTGACAATGATAGAGAGTTAACATATGCGGAGCTATTTAAATACTCATCTATATTTGGTAGCTATTTAATAAGGAAAGGGATACGTAAAGATGATTTTATTTTAGTACAATCACCTAATGTATTAGAGTACTTTATTATTGTTTTTGGCATTTTTTATGCAGGAGCCAGACCAATTTTTTGTCTGAATGGGTATGGAGAATACGAAGTTGAAAATATAATTAATACGAGTAATGCTATAGGATATATTAAATATTCAAATGGAAAGTCAAATGAATGCTCCCATATTCATTTCATGAATAAATGTAATAGCCTAAAATATGCAGAAGTCATTGACTCATCTTTAATTTCAAAATTAATGAGAGAAAAAAACAATGGTATATTAGATTATAACGACGTTAGTCCTGAATCAGTAGCATTTCTATTATTATCTGGAGGAACAACCGATATTCCCAAACTTATCCCACGTACACATGATGATTATTTATATTCAGTAAGAGAAAGCGCTAAAATATGTGGGTTAAATGAAAAAACAAAAATATTATTGGTGTTACCTGTTTCTCATAATTTTCCAATGAGTTCACCAGGTTTTCTTGGTGTTTTTTATGCAGGTGCAACGGTTTATTTAAGTGAGTCTTCTGCTCCTGAGATTTGTTTTCCTTTAATAGAAAAACATAAAATAAACCAAGTATCATTAGTGCCATCATTGGTTATTCTTTGGCTTAATTCAAGTTGTTATGATCAGTTTGATTTATCTAGCCTTAATATAGTACAAGTAGGAGGTGCGAAATTTTTACCAGAAATTGCTAGAGATTTTATCAATAAATTTAATGTAACATTACAACAAGTGTATGGAATGGCGGAAGGATTAGTTAACTATACACGATTAGATGATGACCTAGAAACAATACTATACACTCAAGGTAAAAAAATATCACAAGATGATAAAATATTAATTGTTAATGAGAATGGTGAAGAATTAAAATTAGGAGAAATAGGACAAATTATTACTCAAGGACCTTATACAATAAATAGTTATTATAATTTACCTAGCGTTAATAAGATTGCTTTTACAGATGATGGTTACTATAAAACTGGGGATATAGGATATCTCGATAGTAACTTAAATATTGTCGTCACGGGAAGATTAAAAGAAATCATTAATAAGGGGGGGGAGAAAATCTCACCAAGTGAAATTGAGTCATTACTTATAGACCATCCATCGATTAAAGATGTTTCTGTTGTTGGTATTCCAGATTATTTGCTGGGTGAAAAAATAAAAGCGTATATAATTACTTTTAGCGAAGAGATATTAACACTTCAGCAAATTAGAAAATATTTATTAGATAAAAGTGTTGTATGGCATAAGCTCCCAGATCAAATTGAAGTCGTTTCCTCATTTGAATATACCTTAGTTGGAAAGATAAATAAAAAAGCTATTCGTTAAGCCGTGTTTTTTGGTATGAAACGATAATATTAATAACAATACGGATCTTAATAAGATGGAAAGAAAATTAAATAAATTGCAAGTTGCATATGTATTGGGAAGGCAAAATTATTTGCCATTAGGCGGCGTTGCTATGCACGATTTTAGAGAATATCGAGGAGATGTGGATCTTGATGTTTTTAAAAATTGCTTAAGAGAGGTAGTAGAAAAGCATAATGCATTGAGAATCGTTATTGACCATAAAAAATTTTCACAGAAGGAAAGTACAGATTTAGATCTAAACTTAAAAATAATAGATTATCAAAATGATATAAAGACAGAGACATTATCAAAGATAGAACAACTTAGAGAGCAGGTTTCTCATTATAAACATGAATCGAATAAATCACCTTGGGGGGTGTGGTTTATTCAATTAAATAAAAAGTTAGATGTTGATTATCATACTGTTATTTTATTTAGTTTCGATGGGTTAATTTTAGATGGTTATTCTATATCTTCAATTATAAATGAAATTCTAATTTTATATAGAAAAAATAAAACCGGTATAGAGTCAGTTCCCCCTCAAGTTAGCAGTAATTTATTAGATTGTGATAACCTTTTTAAAGTTAAAGATATCGATAAAGCATATTGGCTAAAAAAGTTAGAAGGAATAAGTAAAATTAGCTTTCCATGGAAGACCAATTTAGAAGAAATTCCTAGTTCAAGATATAAAAGATCTAATATTGTAATTAAAAAAAATAGATGGGATGAGTTATCTGGCTACGCGAAAAAAAATGCTATTTTTCCTAACTCCTTAATAAACACTATAATTTTGAAATCATTATGCACATTAAGTGAACGTGAAGATATTTATGTGGGTTTACCTATCTCCTTTTCTATTTACAATAAGGAGTTATCAAATTTATCAACAATCATTCCGCTATATTACAGAACTAATGATGATTCATTAGTCAATAATGTTAAAAATATACAATCTGACACCATGAATGGATTAAATCATATCTCATATTCAGGGATAGAGATTGCTAGAGAGTTATGCAGTAAATTTAAAAATAGCATACCATTTCCTATCGTTATTACTAATGCCCTTTCTTGGAAAGTCGAACCATATGACTCAAATTTTTATTACCATTCTGGATTAACGCAAACACCTCAAGTGGCATTAGATATAAGAATACAGCTCACTAATACGCGTAATTTATCGATAGATTTTGATTTTGCAGTTTCCGCTATATCAGAAAGTTTAATTAATGATTTAATGTTGTTAATAAATAAAGAAATAAAACTAATAACTAGTTAATTGATGGTGATTTGTTCTATATAACACAATTTTAAAATCCTAGTGGAGTTATAATTATGCTTAATAAAGAAAAAAAACAAGATAATATACAGGAAATATTTATACCATCTCAAATGCAAAAAGCATTAATAAACTCTGCTATCACCGGTAGTAATCTGGAGTTATATGTTGAACAGTCTCATTTAAGAGTTACAGGCAATTTTAAAATAGATTTATTCGAAGAATCATGGCGTTTATTAATAGAAAGACATGATTGTTTAAGATCTGCTTTTTTGTGGGAACAACTGAAAGATATTCATCAAGTTATTTTAAATAAATTCTCTTTTAAAGTTAATGTAAAAGATATAAAGGGATATTCACACTCAGAGCAAATGGATATAATCAATGATTATATAGAATATGATGCTAAAAAAGGTTTTGATTTTAAAGTCCCACCATTGATGCGAATAACTGTTTTTATATTAGGAGAAAACACATTTGATATCATATTAACAATTCATCATGCTATTATAGATGGATGGTCAATCCAAATACTAACTAAAGAATTTACAAAAATTTATCAAGCACTATCAAATGGAAGTTTCCTAGAACTGTCGGAACCTGTCAGTTTTAAAAAGTATATTAATTGGTATAGAAAGTTAGATTTCAATCAAGCCAATTTATTCTGGGATAAAAAAATCGCAATGCTTGAGCTGGTATCAAAATTTCCGCTATCTATGAAGCCTCAAACTATCACTAATCATGAAAAAATATTCGGGAAAAAGGTATTATATATTGAAGAGGAAGTTACAGAGGGAATATTGGCATTTTGTGCGCGATGTGGAATAACTGAAAATTCTTTTGTTTCAGCGACATGGTCAATACTGCTAAGTTTATTATGTTCCATTGATAAAGTTGTATTTGGAAGTGTGGTATCTCAAAGACCTATTGATTTGGTGAGAGGAAATGAAATCGTTGGTCCTCTAATTAACAGTATCCCAATCATTATTGGTGTAGATGATAGACAAAACATAACTGATTTTTTAAAGTATGTACAAAATGAATTAATGGAAAGCTATAGCTATTCTTATTTACCTATCAATGAGATTTTAGAAAAAGTAGGAAGAATAGAAAGTAATAATAAAATAGATCAAAAATTGTTTGACACAATTGTGAGTGTAGAAAAACACTTTAAAGATACCACTCAAAATAAAGGCAATCTTTTAGGTTTAGATTTTAAATTTATAGATCAGCCAACACGAGTTGATTTTCCTATCGTGTTCAAGTGTAATTTGTATAAACTGGAGCTAGTTTATTTTAGTCATTATTTAGCTGATGACTATGCAGATAATATAGTTTCGATATTTTTGAAATTAATGAGAGCTATAATATTAAGTCCTAACCTAACGATTAGGGAGTTATTGCAGGACTTATCCAATTCATATCCTAAGTTAAAAGGGGAGAATCTTCCTCATCAACTAAGCTTAAATCAAGAAATACATTTAAATGCTAAGTTAAATCCTTATAAAAACGCTATTTCTGATGAGTTTAACACATATACGTATTTGGCGCTTTCAGAGAAGATAAAAAGTATAGCGTATAAACTAGCTATTAAAAAAGGTGAAGTAATAGGCGTTTACCAGGAAAGGGGAATCGATTCATTTCTTAGTATGCTTGCTATTCTTGAGTGCGGAGGTTGCTATTTACCTTTAGATATATCTTATCCACCTGAAAGATTAAGATATATAGTCAAAGATTCTAAGATAGGAAGAATAATTACTACCAATAGTACTGATAGAATATTTGAAAATATTGAATATATTTTTATTAATGACCTAAAATTGGTTGATAGTTCTATCGAAAATAGAGAAATAGTATTGGATTTAGATAATTCTGATGTCGCCTATATTATCTATACATCTGGTTCTACAGGAACCCCTAAAGGGGCAATTAATACCTATCATGGCATGAGATCATTGGTTACAAGCTGTAAGAACATAATGAATAATCAGATGAAGTTTGCTCAAACGATGCAATTTTCATCAATAAACTTTGATGCATCAATCTTAGAGCTTGTTTTATCCGTCGTTAGTTGTAGCTGTTTAAATATTATCCCTGAAGAAAAAAGACAGGACTTAAGTCAACTAGTTAAGTATATAAATGATAAAAGAATACAATTTGCATTTTTACCTCCTATCATTATTACTCATCTCGATAAAAATGAACTCAATGAGTTAGATATGTTATTAACAGGCGGGGATGTTTGCCCTGTTAACTTTGCTAGTGATTGGATAACTGAACCCTCTAAATCATTCTATAACCTATATGGCCCTACTGAAGCCTCTATAATGGCGACATACAACCCAATTCATGAAACTAAAAATTCATTATCCTTAGGTTATCCTTTACCAAATACGGAAATTAAAATTATTGATAATGAGGGTAATCTTTTACCTGCGGGGGTTGTTGGAGAAATTTTAATCATAGGTGAAGGGGTTGGTTTAGGTTATCTACATAACCAAGATTTAACCTCTCGAAATTTTAAATATGGAGGTTATTGTACAGGAGACTTGGCATACTATGATTGTGATAATATGCTGTATTTTATGGGAAGAAATGATGAGCAAGTTCAAATTAGAGGTTTCAGAGTTGAGCTTGGAGAGATAGAAAATATTATTAGAAAAAGCTTTAATTTTCAAGATGCTGTTATTATTTCAGAAAATGTATTAAATAATACAAAACTCTATTTATTTTTACTCTCTTCGGAGGGTAAAAACATAGATTTAAAAGAAATAAAACATGTTCTTAGGCCTATATTACCTAGCTATATGATCCCCAGTGAATTACACCTTATAGAAAATTGGCCAGTTACTATTAATAAAAAGATCGATCGTGCTAAATTAAAGGAAATGTATTGTACATCTAGAGTAAAACGTCAGACTTTATGTGATGGTAAAAAAACAGAGTTTGAAGAGGCCGTTATTAATGAAATCGCTGAAACTTTAAGAATTAATACTGATATCATTTCAAGTTTTGATGATTTTTTTGAAATAGGCGGAAATTCTTTAACTCTTACCACATTAATATTAAGGCTAAATAAAAAATTCAAGATGGATCTACCATTCCAACTTGTATATGACAATAGCCGTATAGGTGAACTCGCGAAGCGGATCGAAGAGCTAAACAATAGCGATATTAAAAATAATCAGCAGAACATAACTTCTGATTGTATTCTTGATGATTCGATAGCGACTAATTATTTATTGCCAATGGAAAATGTCAGTTCGCCTAAGAAAATATTATTAACAGGTAGTACGGGATTTGTCGGTGTTTACTTCATTAAGGAGCTTATTGAAAATACGTCCGCTGATATATATTGTTTAGTTAGAGGCGATGATGTTAATAATGCTACACGTAGAGTTCATGACAATCTGATCAACTATAATTTGTTCTCACAGAATGATCTAAAACGAATATTGATAGTCTTAGGGGATTTTTCAATATCAAATTTTGGAATAGAAGACAAATTATATAATAAATTATCTAAGGAAATTGATAGTATTATCCATTGTGGTGCGAATGTTAACTTGGCCAATACCTATTCTAGAATGTCGGGTGCAAATGTAAATGGTTCATTAAATATTATTAAATTTGCTACACATATTAAGTTAAAGCCTATACATCATATATCAACAGTTTCAGTGCTTGCTGGAATTATTGGGAAAGTTGATATTATCCATGAGTCTAAAATGCTATCCGAAGATATGTTACCGGAAAATGGCTATATTAGAAGTAAGTGGGCTTCTGAAAAAATGATGGATAATGCACGAAAAAAAGGTGTTCCTATAAACATTTATAGGCTACCAAGAGTATGGGGAGATTCATCTACAGGTCAATTAAATCCTAATGACTCTTTACTTATGCTTTTGTCTGCATCAATTGAAATTAAAAAATTCCCATTATTACCGGATGCATTTTTATCTTATATTATACCTGTAGACTATTGTGTAACAGCGATTAATATGATCAGTAAGGAAATTAAAGGGGTAGGCAAAAACTATCATGTTTTATATCCACAAAATATATCATTAAATAAGATAGTAAATAAAATAAGAGAAAAGGGAATAGAGTTAAACGCTGTTCTAATGGAAGAGTGGTTGGATACATTAAAAAAGTATGCTAGTGAGATTAATAGTAGTATGGTTATTAAATCTGCGGCATCATTCTCTCTTGGGTTTATACATGACATTTTAAACTCTAAATTTACACAGTTGGATAATGGAAATGTTATTAATGATATTAAGTTAGAAGAAATAGAAATTTCTAATGATGTCTTTGATAAATATATTGAATTTTTAATTTATTTTTCGAAACGTAATCGTTCTTATAACTAAAAATATTAAGTGAGATATGATGATTAATAGTTCTGTTTTTCCATATCATTTTAAAAGTAAGGCTAATGCTGTTATTGATCTTGTTTGTTTTCCTTCAGCAGGTGGTAATGCTGCTATGTATAATAAATGGAATGATATAACACCTGATTGGTTAAATATTTGCCCTGTAGAATATCCTGGCCATGGTAGTCGGCTGAAAGAAGCACTCGTGAATGACCCTGAAATAATAATTGATGAAATTACAAATGGTATTATCAATAAATGTGATAAAAAGATCGCTGTATTTGGGCACAGTGTCGGTAGTATTATTGCCTTACAAGTCATTAAGCAATTGCAAAAACAAAATAATGATAATCCATTAGAGTTAATTATTTTAAGTGGCAGACCGGAAACCTCAATGTTATCCCGTAGGCCAAAAGGGTATCACTTATTACCTAAAGAGGAGTTTTTAAAGGTTATTTCGGTTTATGAAGGTATACCTGAAGAGTTAATTAATAATCCTGAGATCCTTGATTTTTTCTTGCCAATATTAAGAAATGATTTTCAGCTAAATGATAAATTATCTGATGTTCCACCCATCTCAATTGACATTCCTGTAATGGCATTTTATGGAGAAAGAGACTCTGAAATTATAAATCATGACGCTATTAATAAGTGGGCAACTTATACAACGGAATGGTTAGGTAGTTATACATTTCCTGGTGGGCACTTTTACTTAAATCAGCCAGTAGTCAGAAAAATGTTATTGGATACGATTGTTACTAGACTCAAGAATATTCTTGAAATTTAATTTCTTTATTCATTGAGTTATAAACTTAATTTCGATTCAATTCTTTACTAGAAATAAGGTAAGCATGATGAATTATAATGATATATTTCTTCCTGTGAAGAAAAAAATATCTGCTTCTATTTTTTGGGCTTCTATCGCTCAAGTGTTAAAATTAAGCATATGGCTAAATTTAATATGGGTATTATATGAGTTAATGTCAGTAGATAAAAACTTTCCTTTTTTATCTATAACCTCCTTACTTGTAATTAGCATTATTTTTTATACATTAAGAATATATGCACATGATAAATCCCATTATGCAGCATTTGAGCTGGAAGAGATATTACGTACCAAACTAGTCAATAAAATTAACCAACTACCTATAGAAACAGTGAGAAATATAGGAGGGGGAAATCTAGTTAAAGTTCTCATCGATGATATTAAAGAGTTACATGCATTTGTTGCTGACGCGCCACCATTAAAAGCGGAAGCTTTTATTACACCGATATTTACATTAATAGTTTTGTTTATTTTTAATTGGTTTTTTGCCTGTATTGTTCTTGTTACGACATTAGTAACTTTTTTCTTATTATCTTTTATTATGAAAAAAGGAAAGCTAATGAAGGAGAACTATAATAATGCAACGGTTCAAATTAATAGCAGGATTATTGAGTATATTCAAGGCATGAGTGCCGTTAGAACTTTTGATGCAGGTGAAGGTTCATTTATTCAATATCAAAAAGCATTGGAAAATTATTGTCGCGTTATTTTTGACTGGTTACAATCCATGCGCTTATCCGCAAAAATAGCTAGAAGTTTATTTTCTGCCATGCCTATCAGCCTTATTCTTGTTATTGGGTTAACAATTGCACAGTATAATGAACAAGTTTCATTTATCACTAGCTTTTGCTTTCTTCTTCTTGCCGTTGGTATCGCGGAAAGTATTCATCCTATCATGGGGCTATTTCAAATTATTCAAAAATCTAAAGCTTCAATAGAGCGTATCTTTGAAGTTGAAAATCTACCTATATTATCTATTCCGTTAGATCCTAAAGTTCCAGAAAATAATGAAATTATACTTAAACAGGTTGGGTTTTCTTATGAAGAAACAGATAAAACACTTTCGGATATTAATTTAAGGATCCCTGAGAAATCTTTTACTGTTCTTATTGGTGCTTCTGGCTCAGGTAAAACCACTTTAGTCAATATGATACCTAGATTTTTTGATGCCACTGAAGGTGAGGTTTTATTGGGAGGGGTTAATATAAAAGATATTCATTATCAGGAATTAATGTCTCGAATTTCATTTGTGTTTCAAGATAATTTTTTATTTTCATGCTCGATTGCCGATAATATTCGTTATGGCTTACATGATATATCTGATGAAGACGTGATTGAAGCAGCCAAGAAAGCTGAAATTCATGATTTTATAATGAGGCTACCTGAGAAATATGACACGCTAGTTGGGGAACGAGGCCAGCTATTATCCGGAGGGCAGAAGCAGAGAATTACCATTGCAAGAACCTTCTTACAGGATAGGCCAATCATCATTTTAGATGAGCCAACGGCATTTTCAGACGCAAGAAACGAATTTTTGTTATTGAAGGCGTTTTCAAGGTTAATTGAATTAAATAAAACCGTCATTATGGTGACTCATCGACTATCAACAGTGACCGATGCAGACCAAATTATTTTTTTAGAGAAAGGAACGATAAAAGCTCAAGGTAAACATAATGAGTTAATAGAGCATTGTGCTGATTATCAGGCTTTATGGGATGAATATAAAAAAGCAAAAAATTGGTCAATTCCTACAGATCATGGAGTAAACAATGAAAAACTATATTAATAAAAGTACAAGAGAGACAAAATCATTGTTTAAAACATATGTAGGATTACTCAACGCCGCGGGGAAACAGAAAAAAATATTTATTCAAAGCTTGGTGTATACCACGATATCATCATGTCTTTTTGGCATTTCTTTAGTTTTATTATATCCCTTGTTTGAAGCAATAGATGCAAAGGATAGCGTATCCGTTAGTATTCACTTATCACTGGTCATTATACTATTGGTGGCTAGTTTTACGTTTAAGATGCTGTCAGAACGTTATGACGCGGATGGATACTCAACACTTGCAGTGACTGAGTTAAGAGAAAAGTTAGGTGATAAACTAAGGCATATCTCAATCGAATATCTTAACCAGTTTAGGTCTGGTGAGATTAATTATGTTTTGATGCAAAGCGTAAATGAGGCTGCGGTATATACCTTTATGCTACTGAATATCATAATCACTGGTGTTGTCATTCCTTTATCAGCAGCGATAGCTCTGTTGTTTTATAGTTGGCAGCTATCCTTGATTATGTTTTTAGTGTTTCCTATGGCAATCCCATTATATTTATGGCGTAGAAAAGCGTATCGCAGAGGCTTTAGTATTTTAGCTGAAGCCAATTCTAAATTAAAAGGTGAGGCTGTAGAGTTTATTCAAGGGCTAGAAGTCTTAAAATCGACGGGACAACATGAGGAAAAATTAAATCAATTTATTAAAGTTGCTAAAGATGTCGCAAATATTTTACGTATTGGTACAAAAAAAGGAGAAAAACCTAATTTAATCATTACAATAGCGATTCAAACAGGATTAATATTGATTATATCTGTCGGTGCTTATCTCGTTAATGTTGGTCATATTTCCTATTTACTTCTTGCTTGTGTGTTATTAGTGATTGCTAGGTCTACTGATGTTTTGAATTTCTTTGTACAAATGTCATCAATGCTAGAATCACTCGTTATAGGTTATGAAAAGTTACAAGAGCTACTGAATGCACCTTCATTACCAGAGAAAATATCACCTATAATGCCAAGTCGTTATGATATCGAATTTGATAAGGTTGATTTTTCATACAAAGGTCTTGATAGAAATGTTCTTGAAAATATTTCTTTTCGTATTCCAGAGAACGGTCTGACCGCGCTTGTTGGCGCAAGTGGGTGCGGAAAAACAACCATTACCAAACTTATTTTACGATTTGCTGATGTAACATCTGGCAGTATTAAAATTGGTGGCATTGATATTCGTGATTTATCTCAAAAACAACTGATGAGTTTAGTTTCAGTTGTGTTTCAAGACGTTTATCTGTTTCAAGATACCATAATGAATAATATTCGAATGGCCAAAATATCAGCCACAGATGAAGAAATCATCGAAGTTTGTAAGCAAGCTAATTGTCATGATTTTATTCAAAAATTTAAACATGGGTATCATACGCAATTAACGGATTTTGGTAAAAGTCTATCGGGTGGTGAAAGGCAACGTATTTCTATTGCTCGTGCTATCTTAAAAAATGCGCCTATCCTTATTTTAGATGAGCCTACAGCTGCTCTTGATACTCAAAATGAAATTGCCGTACAGAACGTTATTAATCGCTTAGTGCAAGGGAAAACCGTATTAGTTATTGCACATCGTATTTCAACTATTGTTGCTGCTAATCAAATTTTAGTAATAGATGATGGTCAGGTTGCTGAGCAAGGAACTCATAGTGAATTATTACAATTAAAAAGAATTTATTCCGAGTTTTGGAATTTACAACAAATTTAATCTATTTCTTTCCATTATATTGAATAAATTATTTAGATAACTAAATCGATTATTTAATTCATTTTTAAATGTTAGCTATATCTCTATGAGGTATTTATGCAAAAGAAAATGCTACCTTTGTCATTTGTTTGTTTGTTAATAACTGTTTTTTTAGATCAAATTGGTTTATTTCTAATATATCCTATTATTCCCTCTCTACTAGAATCTGTTACTCATGATTCTGTCATTGACAATGCTATTATCGGTGGGTGGTTATTAGCCACTTTTGGTATTATGCAATTTATTTTTGCCCCGATCATGGGAGCGATATCTGATAAGTTTGGGCGTAAGCCTGTGCTAATTGTATGCTTTGTTGTTTTTACTCTAGATTATTTTTTATATGCCATTAGTCATAATCTTTATTTATTATTTGTAGCGAGGATCATTGCTGGTATTGCAGGCTCTTCTATTATCGTTTCATTAGCCAGTGTTGCTGATATGAGTGATGAAAGAAGTAAAATGCAAAATTATGGTTTTCTTTTTGGTATCATGAGCCTAGGAATAGTTGTAGGGCCAGCAATCGCATCGATCGCCGTTCAATATGGTGTAAGAGTGCCTTTTTTTGTTGCCTGTATACTTAGTTTTATTGGCTTATTATGTGTAATCTTTTTATTTAAAGAAACGTTACCTATAGAAAAACGAAGGGCATTTAAACTCCATAATCCGTTCTCGTCAATTATCTACTTTTTTAAGTATAAAGGATTAGTTTATTTATTTATTGCAAATATTGTTTTTATGTTTGCTGTACAGTTCCCAACAACATTATGGCCATTTTTTACGAAATATCGTTTTGAATGGGATGATGTGAAAATTGCTACGTCCTTTGTGATTATTGGATTAGGCGGACTATTTGCACAAACGGTATTACTCAAAATAGTCAGAGTTTTTCTAAGCGATCAAAAAATTCCGTTATTAGGTTTTTTATTATTTATTATAGGGCTAATCAGTATTGCATTCTCAACGAGTGTAGTCGCTTTGTATATCGCTATCATTCTCTATAGTTTTTCTAGCATAAGTAACTCTTCCATTGTAAGTCTCTTTTCTTCGCAAGTTTCTGATTCGGAGCAAGGACAGCTAATGGGGGCTTTATCGTCTATCAGTAGTTTTTGGGCTGTATTGGGACCGCTGTGTGCAACGAATATGTATTATTATTCAGCGAATCTTTCTTTACCTAGTAGTGATGGTTATCCTTTTGTTTTTTCAGCTATATTGGTTTTGATTTGTATTCTTCCTCTTTCTATAGGGCTAAAAAATGCTTATTCAATGAATCATTCATTACAACAGGATGAGGATTTTCATCAATGAATAATAACAATATAAAAGAGGTTCCTGCAAAATTCTGGGCTTTATTTTTTAGTCTATATTCAACCCAATATATTGGTATTAGCTTTTTATCCATAGTGCTTATTTTGATATTACGTGAGAATGGGGCTTCATTAGATAAATTAAGTCTTATTCCGCTGATGTCATTACCCATTGCATTTAAAGCTTTGTGGGCTCCATTTATAGATAAGCATCTAAAAACAAACACGGGCCATTATCGTAATTGGCTGTTAGTTGCACAATTTTTAATGATTTCTTGCTTATTTATTATTTCTTTTGTTGATCCTTTGCATGAATTTTCATTGATTTTATTGGTTATTTTTATCTTTTCATTTATGACAGCAACGCAAGACCTTGCTTTATCAGGGCTGATTTGTAATATTTTTGATGCAAAGGACCGCTATCTCATTTCAAGCGTCAAAAGTGGCGGATCTATGTTTGGAAATATTATTGGTGGGGGAGTGGTTTTATTATTATATCCTTATATCGACTGGAATGGATGCATGTTATTTCTTTCGGTGATACTCGCTATCACTTGGCTTCAAGTATGGTTTTTTAATGAATATCAATATGAAAGAAAGAAAAATATAAATGAAAGAGTTGATAAAGATTATTGGAAAAGCTTATTTACCATTTGGAAAGGAAAAAAACGATGGTTAGCTTTTTTAATTATCTTACCATTTGGAATTTTACCTTCATATAATTTAATGTCACCTGCGCTCATTGATAGTGGTTGGTCTTTACCTGAAATTGCAATTTTATTGAAACTTTTTGGTTCTATCATTAGTCTAATCGCCATTTTCTTGAGTTCTAAGGTAGTAAAAAAATTAACAAGACGCAGAAGATTAGTGTATTCGACGGGGCTTCATTCATGTTGTCTACTTTCGTTTATTCCTATCTCGATGGGATATAACAGTCCTATGTTAGTTTACTCGGCATTTTTTCTCTATTATTTAAGCTTACCCTTTGTTTTTATTTCCATATCCACCATTATTATGGATAACGTTGCTGATGCTTTAGCTCCAGCGACAGCCTATAATGCGCAAGCAGCCATAGGATTTATTTTTGGTTTTGTTGTGGTTTCATTAAGTTTTTATCTATCTCAAACATGGGGATATTCTATTGTCACTATTGGTTCTATCTTAATTGCCTTTTTGGCAACCCTATTAGCAACTAAAGCTGTTAAGTGATTATTTTAATAATCTATAACACGTAATAAAACACAACGAATTTGGTGCGTAAAAATGACTGAAAATTTTTCGATTAAATCTTTATTTGAACCTAGTGATTATAATATTAATCAGGCATTAGATTATTGTATTAGTGATTTTCTAGCTCAAAGTGACGAAGTGGGTTGTTTTAATAAACAAGAGATTGATAATTTTTTTTCGACTTTAAAAATTCCAGAAAACACAGCAAATATGGATGATTATATCAAAGATATTAAAGAAATTATCATTCCTATGTGCTCCCATTTAGCTAATCCAAGTTATTTAGGGCATATGACAAGCCCATTACCTTGGTTTATTCCCCAGATAGGTAGGCTTATTCAATCATTAAATCAAAATATGGTTAAGATGGAAACGAGTCGGGGGCTAACACTATTAGAGCGTCAATTACTTAGGTTGCTTCACCAAGAAATTTTTCATTTTAATGATGATTTTTATTTTGATGTAAACAAGGATTTTAGTAAAACGACAGGTATTTTTACTAGTGGTGGCACTATGGCGAATTTAACCGCTATGTGGGGAGCTGTCAGCCAAGTAAAACAGAGTGGGGTCAATAAAATTGCAGTAATAGGCTCAGAATTAATGCATTATTCTTTCGATAAAGCCTCATCACTTTTAGGTGTTGAGCTCTATCGCATACCTGTAGATCACCAAAATCAAATTGTGGTTACTGAATTAGAGCAACAAATTAAAAAATGCCGCGCTGAGGGAATGACTATCGCTGCATTAGTTGCAATCGCCGGTACGACGGATTTTGGCTCGATAGACCCATTACATCAAATTGCTGAATTGGGGAGAAAATATCATATTCATGTTCATGTAGATGCTGCATGGGCTGGCGCATTTATTTTAAGTAAACAACATGTGTCTTTATTATCTGGTATTGAGAGAGCGGATTCAGTCACTATTGATGGACATAAGCAGATGTTTATGCCGATTGGAACAGGAATGTTATTTTTTAAGGATCCTCAATTTTCTCAAAATATCGTACATACCGCGCCCTATGCTGTTCGTCGCACGTCTCTTGATCAAGGAAGGTTTACTTTAGAAGGCACACGCCCTGCAAATATGCTTTATCTTCATGCTTGCCTGCATTTAATTGGTAAAAATGGATATGATGAAATTTTTAGTGTGGCTTTAAATAATATTAAAATTTTAGCTAAGCATATACAGGAAAATCCATGCTTTGAATTATTGAATGATCCTAAAATTAATATATTGAGTTATAGATATATACCGAGGATTTTCAGAAATAAAATGATGACACCAGAAGATAACATAATAATAAATCATTTTAATTATCAGTTACAAAAAGAGCAGCGGAATAAAGGAACAAGTTTTGTTTCTAGAAGTATTAGGAAATTTTCACAGCATGATAATCAAGAGCTTGTTTTCTTAAGAGTCGTTATTCTTAATCCTAATGTTAATGAAGAACATATGGTTTATATGCTTGAAGATCAAATTGAGATAGCAAAACAATTAGAGTCTTATCTTATGGCAGCAAGCTAATTACTATGAGTGTTATCTTGAAAAGATATGATAAGTCAACGTTAATTTTATGTCTAATGGAGCATACTTTCTTGTTATGAAAGGAAATACGGTAACAATAAACTCAATCAGAATATTCATTGATAATAATAAAATGAGTGTGTTTCAGTGGAAGGTGATTATTATCTGTTTTTTTATCGTGATGTTAGATGGATTTGATATTTCTATAGTCGCTTATTTAGCCCCAGTGCTAAAAAAAGAAATGGGCCTTTCCTCTAATGACCTTTCTTATTTATTTGTTTCTGGTGTTTTGGGGCTGATGCTGGGAAGTATGATTTTCGGGCCTATAGCGGACAAATGTGGAAGAAAAAAAATACTGATTATTTCAACTTTTTTATATGGATTTGGGGCTATTCTATGTGGATTATCAAGGTAAACGCGCAGCGATCTCATAAATTTCTTTACTTTCTGCTGCACGGATAGGAATAAGCAGGTCAGGGGTTTTGAGGGTAGTGATATCGCGTAATCCAATATAAGGAAAGACATGCGACTCCAAACTCTTTAAAACCTTTTCACTGTGTGATTCAGACCATTTTTTATTGCTGGCATGCCATTGTCTTGCGATGGTTTCAAAAGAGAGATTTGCATCAGAAGCTGCTTTAGCCACACGTTTTTGTTCGCACGGGTCAATACCGTCAGCAATCAACTTTCTTGCTTCATCACGTTTTAAACGCGCCTCTGATAAAGAGACATCAGGGTATAAACCCAATGCTAAGGTTTTCTCTTTACCTAAATGGCGGTAGCGTAACCGCCAGTATTTAGAACCGTTGGTGTGAACCAATAAGTGCAGACCTGCACCATCGGTTAATTTATAGGATTTCACATCGGGTTTAGCCGCCCGAATTTTAGCGTCAGTCAGTGCCATAGTGAGCTTCCTGAAAGATAAAGTGGGTACAAAATTCTATCGAACTAGTGTATACCCGCAATTGTACCCGCACAATGGGGTTGATGTGGGTAGAATCGAGTAGAATTCAGTGGAGTTGAAACTTTGGGAGAGTGTTGATTTTAGCGGGCTTTACAAACAAAAACAGACGTCGGTTGACGTCTGTTGATAATAAGGTGGTGCCCGGACTCGGAATCGAACCAAGGACACGGGGATTTTCAATCCCCTGCTCTACCGACTGAGCTATCCGGGCAACGAGGCGTATTAAACCTGATTTCACTGTGGGAGTCAAGGTGAATTCAAAAAACTTTCTATCAGATGCGCTTTTTTTCAACATGTTAGCCAACGATTGAACAATTAGCATAATAAAAAGACAATGAAATAAAAAACACTCGAAAGCGCTAGGCTTAAACGAGTGTTTTCTGTTCATACAATGACAAGGTTAGCGACGATAATTTTTTTGCGCTTTATTAACTTTGATTAGATAGTTACGCGATTCGGCTGCTGGGTGTTTTGTTGACAACGTTTCATAGACTTCACCAGGTTCCAATTGATTAATTTTTTGTGCAGCGGTCTTTTTATCGCTATGGAAGACTCTTAGTACGCTATCTGCACCGCCATTATAGGCCGTGATGACAGCATAACGGCGTGAGGTTGCATTTTGAATGTCGCCTAAATAACTGTTTTGTAAAATTGCCAAGTAAGCTGTACCGGTATCGATATTTTTTTCTGGATCGAAGAGGTAACTACGGCTTGGTACACCTGATTTACCTTGGGAACGGAAAACATCTTTTCCTGCCGTGTTTGGCATAATCTGCATTAGACCTAAGGCATCAGAACGGCTGACTGCATAGGGGTTAAAGCTCGATTCGATTTGCATAATGGCTAAAATAAGCGATTCATCGACACCATATTTAACCGAAGCCTTTTTGATAAATGGCAGGTATTTATGGGCACGTTTATCAAGGTGGTTAGGGACGAGTTGCATCGTGACAGACCAGACAACATTCATTCCTGACTGCCGGCGCTGCATTTTATTATTAATTAGATAATCAGCGTATTTAGTTGCACGCCATTCCCAGCGAATGGGTTCGCCAGTATTATCTAATACCTGACCAAATAAGAACGGCTCTTTACTGTGAGGAATATCGTTAATATCTGAGTATAGGTCAATGGAGTTTGGATCATCACCCATTAATAAGGTTGTGATGATGGCTTTTTTCAGATGTTCTGAAGGCTCTACGGCGGAAATGGTTTCAACTGTGATAGTCCCTTCATCAAAGTTTATGTGGCTCCGAGTACGATACTCATCTGTATATTTCACATAGTCTTTAGGACCGGCAATAAGAACTTCTTTGATCCCCCAAATATTTTCGATATTGTGGGCAAATTGCCCCATAAGAATATCGAACCCATTGGTGTCTTTCACATAGTTAGGATTAAAATCAGATTCTTTCTTGCTGGAGCAGGAGATGAGTAGAGGCACCAGCAGTGTTAGGGCTAACAGTTTTTTCATACATTCCACAGTATTCAAGCTAATGGTCTACCGAATAACAGGTAGACCGATTGATTATTTTTCAGGTGTATAGCCGTCGATATGGATATCGTGTCCTTCAAATAGGAACTTTATCATCTCTTGTTCCAGCATTTTACGATCATCAGGGTTCATCGTATTCAATTTTTTTTCGTTGATCAGCATGGTTTGTTTGGCCATCCATTGACCCCAAGCTTCTTTGGAAATTTCATTAAAAATACGTTTTCCTAGCTCACCCGGATATAGCTGAAAATCTTGTCCTTCAGCATCACGTTGTAAAAAAGTACAAAAAATTGTTCTACTCATTATTGTTTCCTCAGAATATCAGGCGGCACGGCAAGCTGTTGAAGTAAGCTTTCAACCGGCGCAGCTAGGCCGATTGTTGCACCGAGATTTAAGTTATACCAAAGTCCTTTGCCTTCATCCATGGCTGAAGTAAATGCCTGAATATTAACTTTAACAGGAATAATATCCAGATGAAAATGGCTGAAAGTGTGGCGAAACGCAATTAATTGTTCTGGAGTGTCATGTTTGATCCCCGTTTGCGCCAGCCATTCATGCATTTGTTGCTGTGTTTCGAATTGCGGGAAAGCAAATAAGCCTCCCCAGATACCTGACGGTGGACGTTGTTCCAACCAAACCTGTTCTCCGTGTTGCAGAATGAGGAACCAAGCCGTTTTTTCAGGAATTTTTTGTTTCGGTTTTTTACCCGGATAGTTTTGCCATGAATGGTTGGCGTATGCGACGCAGCCTAACTGTAGTGGGCATAATTCACATTTAGGCTTACTACGGGTACATACCATGGCGCCTAAATCCATCATGGCTTGGTTAAAGAATTGCACGCCTTCGTTGGGGGTGACTTTAGCGCTGATTTCCCATAGGCGATTTTCCACTTCTTTTTTTCCCGGCCATCCTTCAATAGCATAGCAACGAGCAAGTACTCGTTTAACATTACCATCAAGAATTGGGTAGTGCTGTTGTTGTGATAGCGACAAGATAGCGCCTGCTGTTGAACGGCCAACTCCGGGAAGAGCGACAACGTCATCAAATGAAGTTGGGAATTGACCATGAAAACGTTCAGCAATCACTTTTGCGGCTTTATGTAAATTTCGTGCACGAGCATAGTAACCAAGACCCGTCCAAAGGTGTAATACCTCATCGAGGGGGGCATTTGCGAGCGCGATGACATCAGGAAAACGGCTGATAAACTTTTCAAAATAGGGGATAACCGTACTTACTTGGGTTTGTTGCAGCATGACTTCGGAAAGCCAGACATGATAGGACGTCTTTTCTTTTTGCCATGGCAAAGTTTTACGTCCATATTTGTGATACCAGTTAAGCACGGCGAGCGAAAATTGTTGAGCTTCCATTGAGTATATTGTTTTTATCGGTAGTTCTATTAAAAGTCAGTGATGCTCAGGATTGCAACATAGACCGAACACACTGTAAACCGCTTATTGTGTGCTAGAGTGTAAAGTTATCCAATTTTCACCTGTAACTTTGGTGGAGTTTTGATAAACTCCCTGCTCTTTAATATATACTCGCTATGCTGCACGGATGTTGGACTTTGTTTGGCTACCTTGTTGAGCTAGCTTAGTGGTGTCGCTATCTGCGCACTTTGAGATATCGGTGTTAGCCTCTCAGTGGACTGAGGGAATTAGAGTATGCAATCTATTTTATTCGTTGTGCTACTGATACATGGAAGAGAGTAGACAGATACAGTCATGTTTCGCTTATTTACTTGATTAGGCAATTAATTCGTAGAATTTTTATATTATGATCAATAACGTCATCTCCCCAGAATATAATGAAGAAGGGCGGGTTATGCGCCGCGTTCGCAGCTTTGTTCGTCGCCAAGGGCGTTTGACGCAACGCCAAGAAGATGCGCTACAAAGTGAATGGGCGGCAATGGGTATCGATTTTGTCGCACAGCCTTTAGATCTTGCAACGGTTTTTAATAATCAAAACCCTGTTGTGTTAGAGATAGGTTTTGGGATGGGAGCCTCTTTGGTCACTATGGCTTCACAAAACCCTGAAAAAAACTTTCTTGGGATTGAAGTTCATGCGCCGGGGGTTGGAGCATGTCTTGCTTTAGCAAAAGAAGAGAATGTGACTAATTTGCGTGTGATGTGCCATGACGCAATTGAAGTTTTGGACCGTATGATCCCAGATGAGAGCTTATCGATGGTTCAGTTATTTTTCCCAGATCCATGGCACAAGGCGAAACATAATAAACGTCGTATCGTTCAGGGGCCTTTTGCTGATAAGATCCGCACAAAACTTGCTGTAGGTGGGGTTTTTCATATGGCAACGGATTGGGAGCCTTATGCAGAGCATATGTTGGAAGTGATGACTCATGCGCAAGGGTATAAAAACTTATCAGCATCTGGTGATTATGTTCCTCGTCCAGCAACACGACCAGAAACAAAATTTGAAAAGCGTGGCCAGCGATTAGGGCACGGTGTATGGGATTTAATGTTTGAGAGGACAAAATAATGGCTAAGCAACAACGTAGTCGTCGTTTACGCAAAAAATTACGTATTGATGAATTCCAAGAGTTAGGGTTTATCGTAAAATGGAGTTTTGAAGAAGGCACTCCAATTGAAGAAGTAGATCGTGCTGTTGATGCACTGATTGCGGAAGCGATTGAACCGAATGGCTTAGCATTCGAAGCGAGTGGCTATATGAGCTGGGAAGGTATTGTTTGCTTGCAAAAAATTGGTAAGTGTACCGAAGAACACCGTGCAATCGTGGAAAATTGGCTGAAATCAAAAGGCATGAAAGATATCGTTGTGTCTGAACTATTTGATGTTTGGTGGGAATAAGTTCTTAACTAGGTAATCAATTTATTTGGTTTCCTCGTTTTACGAACTCTAACGGTTGTTACGACCAAAGGCATCCTTAATGGATGCCTTTGTTTTCTGGAGTAAAGCGCAGTGAGTCGTCTGTTTTCTAATCAATTATTGAATGATATTTTAGATCAAGTGCGACCATTGATTGGTCAAGGTGCAGTTGCCGATTACATTCCTGCATTAGCGAAAGTCTCTCCTCATCAATTGGGGATTGCGGTGCACACCGCAGAAGGTGAGACTTTTATGGCAGGAGATGCTCAAACTCGTTTTTCGATCCAATCGATTTCCAAAGTGCTTAGTTTGACTTTGGCGATGACGCGCTATGAAGAAGATGAAATTTGGAGTCGAGTTGGGAAAGAGCCCTCGGGTTTACCTTTCAATTCCTTGATCCAAATCGAAATGGAAAAAGGTATTCCGCGTAACCCGTTTATTAATGCAGGGGCTATCGTGATTACGGATATGTTGCAATCACGGCTAAGTGCACCGAAACAACGTATGCTGGAGTTTGTCAGAAAACTGGCTTGCGAACCAGATATTAGCTATGACCTTGAGGTTGCGCGTTCAGAACTTGAGCATGCAAGCCGAAATGCCGCAATTGCTTTTTTAATGAAATCCTTTGGTAATTTTGAGAATAATGTCCTTACAGTTCTCGAAACTTACTTTCATTATTGTTCTCTCAGTATGAACTGTGTAGAGCTAGCGCGCTGTTTCTCTTATTTGACTGCGCAAGGGGTTTCAGCTTGCTCGGTTGACCCGATTATTACGCCATTACAATCACGGCAAATTAATGCGTTAATGATGACTTGTGGTATGTATGATGGCTCTGGTGAGTTTGCTTTTCGTATTGGCATGCCAGGAAAATCCGGTGTTGGCGGTGGGATCGTCTGCATTGTACCGAATCAGTTCTCTGTGGCGGTATGGGCGCCCGAGCTAGATTCCGCAGGGAACTCGCTGGTGGGGTGTGCAGCGTTAGAATTATTATCAAAACGAATTGGTCGTTCAGTGTTCTAGTTATCACCAAAGATAAAACGATCGAATAGGAGTTACTATGTTACGCCGTACTTTAATTGCATTCTCATTATTGGCTTGTGCAACCAGTCAGGCCGCTGACTACAAATGTTCAGTGACACCTAAGGATGATATCTTTATGACTCCTGAAAATGTGCAAGTTATCGGACGCAGTGGTGATTTGAAAATCACTCCAAATGGTGATGTGACCCTTAATGGTCAAAGCATTACGTTGACTGAACAGCAAAGGCAGCAGGCTATTCGTTACCAAACGGCTGTTCGCAATGATCTTCCATGGATTAAACAGGAAACCCAGCAGAAACTGTCTGTATCAAAAAATACGCTCGATAAAGTGGTCATACGCGTTATCGGAGAAGATAGTAATGTACGTAAGCGCCTCTCAAAATTAGAAAATGACCTTAATGGGCAGATCAACCAAGTGATCGAAACTCGCCCAAATGGCTATGCTTTTCACCATGACGCAATAAATAAAGTTGAAACTCAAGGGCGTCAATTAGTGAATGATAGCTTAGGGGGAATATTACAAGACAGTATTAATGAAATGGGGCGTAAACAGCTACTCTCAGGTGGAGATAGCAGTAAGGCCTTACAAGGACTGCTTGGAAACCTAGGTGGCTTGCAGCAAGACTTAGAAGCAGAATGGAAAAAGCAAGAGAATAGTTTCCAACAATTTGGCCAGCAAGTTTGCGGCAAAGTGACATCGTTGGAACAACAACGAATTGCCTTGATGAATGCGCTTAAGTAAAAACGGAATAGGCGTTTTTTAAGTCATATTAAATTGTTAGGTAGCCGTGTTTTTTATCGCATTGCTGCCTTCTATTATCTTTATTGCAAAAATGTGATGTTTTTATCAATAATAATAATCAAAATGAAATTGATTCTTATTTAATTGACTTATTAACAACTCACTCTAGAATGCGAGTTTGGTTTAGCGACTTAACTGGTATTGTTTATATGAAAAAATTCATTCCTGCTGTACTTGTTTCCTTACTTTCTTTTTCCGCGCCGTATGCACTGAGTGCAGAATCGACAGTTTTTACGCCAAATGCCGTCATTGCACAAGGCACTGAAAAAGTGAATATCAAACATGTGTCTGGAGAAACTGAAGTGAATAAAGCGCCACAGAAAGTGGTTTTATTCGATTTCGGTATCTATGATTCCATGCAAAAGCTAGGATTAGGCGATAAAGTGGTGGCTTTGCCGACAGGGAATGCACCTGAATATGTGAAAGGCAGTATTCCAACAACGATGCAAAATGCAGGTGGGATGAAGCAGCCTGACTTGGATAAAATTGCTGAATTGAAGCCTGATCTTATCGTGATTACAGGCCGTCAAGGCAAATCTTATGAAGCGTTATCGAAGATTGCACCAACAGTTAATTTAGGGACAGATAGCAAGCATTATATTGATTCAGTTAAAGCAAATATCAATCTAATTGGTGAGCTTTATGGCAATCAAAAAGCGGTAGAAGAACAGTTGGCACAACTGGATAAGTCGATTGCTGCTGCACAAGAAAAAGCGAAACAATCGAAATCTAACGTGTTAGTACTGCTACACAATGATGGCAAGTTAATCCCGAATAATCAAAGTGTTGTTTATGATGTTGTGAAAGCACAACGTGTTGAGCTTCCTGCTCCTGCTGAGGTTGATAAAGCTAAGCGCCGCGTTGTTGATACCAAAACGATAGCACAAGCAAATCCTGATGTGATTTTAATTGTGGATCGTAGCGAAGCAATTGGGGCCGGTAAGCTGGATAAAACGGTTTTTGAAGATCAAAACATTCAAGAAACGAAAGCATATAAAAATGGTAAGATCACCTACCTTAAATCGGATCTGTGGTATTTATCCGGTGGGGGCTTAGTGAGTTTGACCGAACAAGTCAACGAAGTTGCCAAGGCATTATAAGGATAGAAACCCACGACATGCGTGGGTTTTTTTATATTGGCTGAAAGGGGTTATTCTTCACTAAGAAAAAGTTCTAATAATGAATTTAGAAATAATTTACCGTGTTCGGTCATCTGCCACTCATGCTCAGTTTCGGTGATATAACCTTTAGCAATCGCTTCATCAATTGAGCTTCTTACTACAGATTCAGCTAATCCAGTATACTCACTAAATTCACATCTAGGCATCGCTTCTAATAACCGAAAGCGGTTCATAAAGTATTCAAACGGCCTCTCTTGGTTAGCAACGTCATAGGATTTTTGTAAATAACGTCCTTCCATATAGCCGCGAGGGTGCTTGGTTTTGATCGTGCGCAAGATACGCCCATCTGAGAATGAAACCTTACCATGAGCACCACAGCCGATACCAAGGTAATCACCAAACCGCCAATAATTAAGGTTATGTTCACATTGAAAACCAGGCTTAGCATAAGCTGAAGTTTCATATTGTTCATAGCCGGCGGCGATTAATAATTTATGACCTTCTGAGTAAATATCCCACAAGGTATCATCATCCGGTAGCGTTGGGGGACGAGAACCAAACTGTGTATTGGGTTCGATAGTCAATTGATACCAAGATAGATGAGGTGGCGCTAATTCAATCGCTTGGCGTAAATCCGATAACCCTTCATCTCGGGTTTGTGAAGGTAACCCATGCATTAAATCTAAGTTAAAACTACGTAGATTGAGTTGGGTTGCGAGCTTAGCTGCCCGCTTAGCTTCTTCGGCACCATGGATCCGTCCTAGTGTGATTAGTTTATCGTTACCAAAGCTTTGTACGCCTATTGAGATTCGGTTGATACCGGCTTTTTGATAACCTGAAAAACGATCCGCCTCTACGGTTCCGGGATTGGCCTCCATCGTGACTTCAGCATCTGGAGAAAGGTTAACGCGTTGTCGTACACCGTCCATGAGTGATTGCATTGACTCGGCACTTAAGAGACTCGGGGTGCCACCACCAATAAAAATAGTTTTGATGGTGCGATCACCGATTAATTTGGCGTCATTTTCTAAATCATGTAATAGGTGCTCAACATACTCTTGTTGGGGGATCTCCCCCTTCAGAGTATGTGAGTTAAAATCACAATATGGGCACTTTTGTACACACCAAGGAATATGGATATACAGACTAAGAGGGGGGAGCTTAAGCATTTTTGAGTGCATCCAATAGCATTGCTAACGCTTTACCTCGGTGTGAAACAGCTTGTTTTTCAGCTTTAGTGAGTTCGGCTGAAGTACAATTCAGTTCGGGAACATAAAAAATAGGGTCATAGCCAAAACCCCCTTGTCCACAAGGCTTATGGGTAATCACTCCTTGCCAGCGACCATGAAACACCAGTGGCGTTGGGTCTTCTGCATGGCGTAGATACACTAACACACAATTAAATTGTGCCTGACGTTGGCCATCAGGCACTGATTTCATGGCATCCAGTAATTTATGCAGGTTTTGTTCATCACTGGCATCTTCTCCAGCATAGCGTGCGGAGTAGATGCCAGGTGCACCACCGAGGGCATCTACTGAGATACCTGAATCATCAGCAATCGCTGGAAGCCCTGTGTGTTTAGATGCATGACGAGCTTTTAAGAGCGCATTTTCAATGAATGTTAGCCCTGTTTCCTCAACAGACTCTACACCGAGTGAAGTTTGGGCAACAATATCCATACCAAAATCACGTAGTAGGTCTGCAAGTTCATTCACTTTTCCCGGATTGCCGGTTGCTAAAACAACTTTTTGCATTATTAATGACTCTTTATTACATCACACCGATAGAGTAGAGAATACCCGTCAATGTTGGGTCAATCATGAGTGACACATCTAAACGCAGATAATTTAGAGCAATCAAGATAAACATCACAATCATTGCAGAGAAATCTAACCCACCCATTGCAGGGATGATACGACGGATTGGCGCCATTAAAGGCTCTGTTAATTGGTACAGTAGGTAATCAACAGAGTTGCGGCCTTGGCTCACCCAGCTCATGATGGCTCTGATTAAAATCATCCAAAAGATCAGTTTACCTGCATAGGTTAATAACAAAATAATACCAATAGGAATGACGGTGATCCCGAGAATTGGCAATGTGTTTGTGAGTGATAAACTGACAACGATGCTCACTAGCGCTAAGATAAATGCAACCACAACAGATGCGGTATCGATAGGGCCAATAGCAGGAATAAGACGACGCAATGGTATAACAATAGGCTTAGTTATCTTTGCCACAAACTGTGAGAACGGGTTGTAATAATCGGCTCGTACCCACTGCATCCATACACGTAGCAGCAGAACAAAAATATAAAGTTGAATAAGAGTTGTTACGACAAAAAGTAAGGTCTGCATGTCTCGTCCCACTGTTAATTAAAAAAGTTTTTCCATTTCTTCTGCTCGTGAGATAGCACTCTGCATGGCTTTTGCTACCGTTTGCGGAAGACCTTGATCATAAAATTGAGCCAATGCCATTGCGGTTGTTCCCCCTTTCGAGGTGACTTGCTCACGCAAAGTGGCAAAGGCGGTATCATTCTGTGATTTGGCGAGTGCAATCGCACCTTCAGCGGCATCTAAAACTAATTGGCGTGCTTGTTCTGCACTATAACCGAGCTTTTCAGCCTCTTGCTGCATAGATTCCATAAACAGGAAAAAGTAGGCTGGTGAGCTACCTGTGATTGCAATAATACGGTTAATTTCTTGCTCTTGTTCACACCAAATCGTTGAGCCAACACTCTGCATCAACTGTTCTGCGAATTGTTTGTCTTCTGCGTTAATATGACTTTCAGTAAACAAACCACTCACACCTTTACCAACCAGTGACGGTGTATTTGGCATAATGCGCACTAATTGTAATGGCTGAGCTAAATAATCAGAGTAACGATGGGCAGGGATCCCCGCGGCAATGGTCAGTACCAGCTTCTGGCTAAAATCAACCTCTTTTTGTAACGGTTGGCAGACCTCTTCCATCATTTGTGGTTTGACTGCGAGTACCACCACATCGGCTTGTTGTACTGCTGACAAATTATCACTATGACTAATAACACCATATTGTTCGGCAATCTTATCGCGGCGAGTCGGTGTTGGTGAGCAGACGGTGATCATCGAGGCTGGATAGCCATGGTTAACCAGTCCCGCAATAATAGCGTGGGCCATGTTTCCGGCCCCAATAAAGGCAATTTTGCGATGTTGCATGCTGTTCTCCTTATACATTGTGATAGTCACGGGCACCAAAAATCGCTGTTCCGATTCGAACAAGGGTTGAACCACAATGGATAGCGGCGGTCATATCATCAGTCATTCCCATCGACAAAGTATCAACGCTAGGGTAGTGAATTTGTAATTGTTTATAGGCTTGCTCCATTTTGCGAAAGGCTTCGCATTGGCGTTGATAGTCGGTTTCGGGAGCTGGAATTGTCATCAAACCACGAAAAACTAAATTTGGCATTTGGCTAACTTGCTTCGCCAGATCAGCCAATTGCTCTAATTTTATGCCTGATTTGCTATTTTCATCACTGATATTAATTTGGATTAATACATTTAATGGTGCTTTAGTGCTTGGTCGTTGATCATTAAGACGCTGGGCGATTTTCTGCCGATCTAAGGTATGGAACCAGTCAAAATGTTCAGCAACGAGGCGGCTCTTATTGGATTGTAATGGGCCGATAAAGTGCCACACAAGATCTTGCCTATCCGCAAAAAATTGTATTTTCTCAACACCTTCTTGAACATAATTTTCACCGAACTGACGCTGTCCAGCCTCAATTGCCGCCAAAATGGCGTCACAAGGCTTGGTTTTACTGACAGCAAGCAGTGTTATGTCTTGTGAAGAGCGATGGCATTCAGCAGCCGCTCGTTCAATGCGAGCTTTTACATCAGAGATATTACTTTGAATGGTCATTATTCTGTTCAATTACATTAGGTGGATAATCATAATCCCCATAGTGTAAAGCATATTGCTCGATAACGGCACCTTTGCGTGTATAGATTGAAAAAAATTACATTTCGAAAGAAAACGGTCATCTTAAAGGTGCTGTTCAAACCAACTTTCTAAGATAACAACTGCGGAAGCGGAATCCACTTTACCTTTACTCAGTGCTCGGTAGCCACCGCGCTCAAAGAGTTCCGCTTTTGCCGCAACGGTAGAAAGGCGTTCGTCATGCAATTCGACTTTGACGCCAAAGCGGCCATGAATACGATTGGCAAAGTTACGTGCTTGGCTGGTGACCAGTTGCTCGGTACCATCCATATTTAAAGGCAGGCCAACAATCACCAATTGGGGTTGCCATTCTTTCAATAGTTTTTCTATTTGTTGCCAATCAGGGCGTCCATCATTGGCTTTTAGTGAGGCGAGCGAACGAGCTGTTCCTGTAATTTCTTGCCCTACGGCGACACCGATACTTTTAGTACCAAAATCAAAGGCGATAAGTGTTCTGCTCGACATTATGCGTGTCCTGCTTGCATAGAAATAGTATGAATGTTAATCCCTAGCAGATTTGCCGCTGCCTGCCAGCGATCTTTGATGGGGGTATCAAACACTAATTCAGGGATAGCCTCAACCGTTAGCCAACTATTTTCCATGATTTCACTTTCCAGTTGGCCTGGCTCCCAACTGGCATAACCCAGTGCGACGAGTGATTGCATTGGATGCTGATCATTACCTAGCGTTTCTAAAATATCTTTGGACGTTGTCACCATCATATTGTCATTGAGGTGCAAACTTGAAGCAAAGCCTTTAATTGGTGTATGAAGAATAAAACCATGTTCTTCCGCGACAGGGCCACCAGCAATCACCGGTTTTGCTAGGTTGCTCGCATTAGTACTCGTTGAAATGGTGATTTCTAATTTTTCGAGCATAGCGCTGACGGAAAAATCATCAATTGGTTTATTAATGACAATTCCCATCGCACCCTTTTCATTGTGCTCGCACACATAAACAACGGATTGCTCAAAATAAGGGTCGGTGAGTGTTGGCATTGCTATCAAAAAATGGTTCTGTAAGTTCATAACTATTTGGCTTATAACCTCTTTTAGTCGATATTTTGAAGAAAAGACCTATTGTAGGTCTTTTCTTATAAGTAGAGTGCTACTTTTTGATATCACGCTCAATTGCGTCCATCAACATACCTGTAATCGATATATTGTAAGCGGCTTCAATTTCGCGCGCACAGGTTGGGCTGGTGACGTTAATTTCAGTCAGTCTGTCACCAATAATATCCAAACCAACAAAGTATAAGCCTTTTGCTTTCAATGTTGGTGCAACAGCACGGGCGATTGCCCAATCACTTTCACTTAATGGGCGTGCTTCACCTCGGCCACCAGCCGCTAAGTTTCCTCGTGTTTCCCCTTGTGCGGGAATACGGGCGAGACAGTAAGGTACTGGTTCTCCATCAACGACGAGTACGCGTTTATCGCCATCTTTAATCGCGGGAAGATAGTTCTGAGCCATGCAATAACGTGTCGCATGTTCGGTGAGCGTTTCAATAATCACGCCAACGTTAGGATCATCTTGTTTCAAGCGGAAAATAGAAGCTCCACCCATACCATCAAGAGGCTTGAAGATGACATCGCCGTGTTTTTGATGGAATTCGCGTAATTGTTTAGCATTACGAGTCACAAGCGTGTCAGGCGTTAACTCTGGGAACCACGCAGTAAACAGCTTTTCATTACAGTCACGTAAGCTTTGTGGCTTATTGACGATCAGTGCACCAGCCTGTTCTGCTCTTTCAAGAATATAGGTGGCGTAGATGAACTCTGTGTCGAAAGGTGGATCCTTACGCATGAGAATGGCGTCTAGATCACCAAGCGCAATATCTTGCTCAGATGTAAACTGATACCAATTATTTGGGTTTTCTTCGACCGTGACCGTTTTTGTTGTTGCGCGCGCTTCACCTTGATACAGATAGAGGTCGTTCATCTCCATATAATGGATTTCATAACCACGACGTTGAGCTTCCAGCATCATAGCAAAACTAGTATCTTTTTTGATTTTAATGGATGAAATTGGATCCATTACTATACCGAGCTTGATCATTTTTTCTCCTTAACCTAGATCACCTAGGCGCACTTGCAGTGCAGTGATTGCAGTGAGCGCAGTCGTTTCAGTTCTTAATACCCTTGGCCCAAGTAAAATATCAGTAAATTGATAATTTGCTGTCATGGCGATTTCGTCTTCACTCAGCCCACCTTCAGGGCCGATTAACAGTCGAACTTTATTTAATTCGGCCGGTAATGTATTGATGCTTTGTGTTGCTCTTGGGTGCAAATTCACTTTAAACGCCCCATCATTTTCAGCGCACCATGTCTCAAGTGACTGAATAGGCCGAATTTCTGGTATACGGTTGCGGCCACATTGCTCACAGGCGGCAATAGCAATTTTTTGCCATTGTTGTAATTTTTTTTCAAATCTTTCCGCATCAAGTCGAACACCGCAACGTTCAGATAATAAAGGCGTGATTGTATTAACACCCAGTTCTACTGATTTTTGAATCGTAAATTCCATTTTTTCTCCGCGAGAGATCACTTGCCCAAGGTGTAAATCCAATGGAGACTCTCTGTCATCAAGATGACCGCTGATGACATCGACGGAGACTTTCTTTTTTGTGGCTTCTACTATTTCAGCGCAAAATACCTGATTACTGCCATCAAACAGTTCCAGTTTTTGGCCAGCGGTCATACGAAGTACGCGCCCGACATGATTGGCTGCATCATCGCCAAGAGCGATTGTTGTGTTAATGTGTAGTGGCTCTGGGTGATAAATGCGTGGGATGCGCATAAGGTTTCCTTAAAAATACAAGGTTAAAATACCGATAACAAAGTGAAAATATGGGGGGGAAATCCCCAAAAACAAGGTTAGTGTCTTAGTTTATCGTGATCTCATAAATTTTTGTAGTCTGGTTTGAGTTGTATTTGTTGAGTGAATAGCCGTCAACTATGCAAAGCTATGTAGAATTATAATGGATAAAGCGAGCATTTTTGTCGGAATAATAGTGTAGGGGGAACCATAAAGTTACGGTATATTCATCTATGACTCCATAAGGGAATAAGGAGAACATGTGATATTACTTGTTGAAAGGCTCTACCAAAAAATTATCCATAATTTATCTATATTATCGTTTGGTTATATTGATAGTGTTATGGCACCTATTTTTTCATTTTTTACCGTATGTCGAAATTATTTTTGTCCCATAAGAACAGGTGTCGGTGTTGAAGGTTATTTTTTATTAAATACATGTGGTTATAAACTTTTACTCTTGCTTTTTATCCTTGTTTTATCAGTAAAAATCACACGATGGATTCTAAAGAATATACCTGTTAAGTATTTTAATGAGAATGAAATTAATATTAGTAGTAAATGGTTGTATTTAGTCTATTTACATTTGGTTGTGAGTGTTTTTTTATTTAATCATGAAGTGATTTTAATTATTTTATTGAGTGTTTTTTATAATTTAATTGTTAGTTTGTTTATTATTGATATTAAAATAGGTTATTTACCGGATGTGTTAACTTATCCCTTACTATGGATAGGCTTGCTGTATCAAACATGTGCTTCTCAAGGCAATGTCGTTTCAGCAATTTATGCCGTGGTGGTCAGTTACCTCTCTATTATGTTGATAACCACTATGGTGGAAAAAATTCGGCAATCCCCACAAATGGGGAGAGGCGATTTTAAGCTTATAGCCGCTTGCGCTGCATGGTTGGGCCTTATGGATTTACCTAAGTTTTTTGCTTTGGCAGCGGGCCTTGGTTGTGCTTATTATGGGGGTGTTTATCTCTTTTATCGGCATAAAACAATCACCCATATTCCATTTGGCCCTGCAATTATTATCAGCGCAAATTATTGGTTATTTTTTCTGTTGATAAACTCATGACTCATCGATGCTACAAATGAGTGACTTATCATTGATTTTCAGCCACTAAAGAATCTAAAAAATGCTGCCATTTTTTCGGCTCACCTAAGTAGTTCTGTAGTGGAATGCGTAGCCATTTATCCGATTGTTTTATGAGTAAAGTAGGGAACCCTGACGAGTTTGATTGTGTCAGTAATTGGCGGCTATGCTGAATGTGACAATGCAGCTTTTCACCTGTGAATTGTGCATAGTCTGAAAGATATTGTGTGGTATCTAACCCAATTTCCCGTGCGATTTCTGATAATATTTTAGGGTCGCTGATATGGCGCCCAGAAATATAATGCGCTTGCTGTACGGCTTGCAACATAGCAAGTGCTTGATGCTGTTTTTCGGCCGCCAGTATTGCTAACAACGGAGGGGCTGAGTCAAGTATGAGGTCAGGCTCATGCAACATGGCTAAATAACCCTCACCAAAAGTTTGCCCTGTCATGGCTGCAATACGTTTATCGGACTGGATGATATGTTCACGAAATTGGCTATCCATCTGTAGGCGTGAAGTGCCAGCGAGCATACCTCCACCATGTAGTGCTAAAGCAATATCAGGATGGGTATTGGCAATTTGGATAAGTGGTGAAGCACCATAGCACCAGCCACACAGGGGGTCATAAATATAATGTAAAGTGATTTTATTCATCGGTCATCCTTAGGTTTTGTTTGGTTTGATTGGTCTATTTTTATGGGAATAGACCAATCAAAATGAGCTTATTGTGGCCACTGCATCTCGCCTTTAATAACTTTAGCGCTTAGTTCTAAACTCGATTTGTCATCAAGATTTGGGTAAGCCTGTTCCATTTTACTCGTTAACATTTTGGCATCCTGACTTTGTTCAGCCATTGTTTCAAAAGTCTTTAAATAATTTTGGGTAAAGGTGACTGACGTTAGATCCCTTTTTGAATTTCCTGTAAAGTGCCCCGGTACAACAATCTTAGGGTTCAAAGCCTGAATATTTTCTAACGTTTGTTGCCAATGTTGGCGTGACTCTTTGGTTTGCGTATCTGCAACCCAAACGTGAATGTTGTCCGAGACAACGACACCACCGACAACAGCCTTCAGTGATGGGATCCAAACATAAGTACGTTCAGGGGCTGGGCCATCACTTCCTTTAATCAATAATGTTTCACCTTCGATAGTAAAACGGTCTCCTTGTATTACATCGGGAACAATGAGAGCTGTTGGCGCTTCATCTTTCAGTATTGTCCGCCAGTACGCGAGTTTACTCTCTTTTGACGCTTTGATAGCTTCGACAGTTTCTTGGGTTGCGACCACTTTTGCATCGGGAAACGCTTTAATAATGGTGTCTAACCCAAAGTAATAATCAGGGTCAGAATGGCTGATATAAATGGTTGTTAGCGTTTTATTGAGCGCTTTGATTTGGTTAACAAGCGCTTGAGCATCGTTTTTTTGGAATTGCGCGTCTATTAGTATCACTTCTTTATCGCCGCTAATGATTTCAGAAGAGACAGGGAAGATGCTGTTATTTCCGGGATTATACACATCCAGTTTTAGTGTTGCGGCTTGGGTAAATGCGGTCGTTAGTGTAACGAATGCCGTTAGAGCGACGGTGCGGAGTTTCATTCTTTATTCCTCATTATTATCTTTGTTTCGTGTTTGGTTCGATGAGATGTATATTAAATTGCAATAATGATGAGAAAAACGTCATAATTAGCAAATATTTGTTGCATAAATCGGTCAAATAGATGGATAGACTCACAGCGGTTCAAGTGTTTATTAGTATTGTTGAGCAGGGCAGTATGAGTGGTGCTGCTGATAAATTGGATATGTCGAGGGCAATGGTAACTCGCTATTTGGCTGAAATGGAGCAGTGGGCGGGAGTACGCTTGTTAAATCGCACGACAAGAAGATTAAGTTTAACATCGGCTGGTGAGGGCGTTTATCAGCAAGCGTTAAAATTGAATGCACTTTCTCAGACGTTACCTGTTCAACAACAGCATGATGCGAATCAGCTATCAGGGTTAGTGCGTATTAGTTGCGCCCAATCTATTGCCAGTCAGGCCCTCTCGGTTGCGATAACGGAGTTTTTACACTCTTATCCGAATATGGCAATTGACCTCAGTGTGACGAATAAATCGGTGAACCTGATTGAAGAGCGCATTGATGTTGCGATACGAATTACTAACCAATTAGAACCCAGTCTGATCGCCAAGCCACTTTCAACTTGCCATTCTGTGGTGTGTGCTGCGCCATCTTACTTAAAAGATAAAAAACTCCCTACTAAACCAGAGGATCTAGCGCCCTTAGAGTGTCTAACTTACCATTTTTTTGGTCGTAGCCTTTGGCATTTTGAAAAAGCGAATGAGCCTTTTTCTGTATTGGTCGGGGGGCGTCTCAGTGCCGATGAATCTGTCTTTTTAGCGCAAGCGGCGCTAAATGGGGCGGGAATTACACTGCAACCTTATTTGTCCGTCAAAAAATATCTGGAGTCAGGCGAGTTAATTCAACTATTGCCTGATTACCAACCTCAGCCGTTAGGTATTTATGCAGTATATGCTAGCCGTCAAAACATGCCGACAACATTAAGAGCCGTATTGGATTTTCTGGGTCATTGGTTTGCCACTTCTGAATATTGGTTGTCATTGATGCAGCAACGCGGCGCTTAAATCACGCTCAGTTTGAGCAAATGACGCTTTTAAATATTGAGTGAAGATATCAGAGAGTTGTGATGACGGGCGATGAACCGGCTTAATGAAACTCACAGTAAAAGGAATTGAAAAACTTAATGGGCGAATAATTAATTTACCTGCGGACTGCTGGTGGAAATCCAATGCTGTTATTGGATTCACGATAGAAATACCAATGCCTTTGAGAACCATTGCACAGATAGAGGATGCAGAATGAGTTTCCATCACCATTTTTCTTTCGATTTGATGTTGGGTAAAAATGGTATCGATCAGTTGCCGATAGCTATCTGTCAGCGAAAGACTAATAAAAGGTTGATGCAGAAAATCAGTAGGCGTTAGCATTCCTTTCTTTTCAAGAGGGTGTCCTGCTGGCAATACACACACTTCATTAAGTGACCCTAATGTGAGTTGTTCGGTACCCGGAGGGGGTTGTAAATGCTCAGTTAAACCAAAATCATAACGCTGTGCAGAGAGCCATTCTTCCAGAATCGGAGATTCTTGTGGGATCACGGTAAGACTGACGTCTGGGTAATCAGCCATGAAGGTTTGACATACATTTGGCAGTAAAGATTGAGCAAAAGCCGGTAAGCAAATAACCGAGAGCTGTGTATTATCAAAGCGTCGGATCGTTTGTGCTGAATTTTTTATTCGCTCTAAGCCATAATATGAACGTTCAACTTCTTCAAAAAAACGTAGCCCTTGTGCTGTAGGGCGTAATCGGCCTTTGATACGATCAAATAATTTAAATTGTAGTAGGTGTTCTAGGCGAGCCAACTCTCGACTAATCGTCGGCTGTGAAGTGTTCAGCAATAACGCGGCTTCCGTCAGATTTGGGGTGGTCATAACTGCACGAAAAATTTCAAGGTGTCGCCAAGAGAGAGTTTGCATAGTGTATTGACCATCCTATATCAGAAATGAATAGATTTTAGCAAAATAGATATTTTTTTTCCCTGCCTTTCTCTGAATAATGGAACGATAGAATAAAAATTTATCGGCGAGAAAAACATGACCTCATTTGCAAGCACCACAAGCTCATATTTAACACCTGAAAATTTAATCTCCTTACCTGAGCAGTTCGGTACACCTGTATGGGTATACGATAGTTCAGTGATTATTGAACGTATCAATCAATTGAAAATCTTTGATACCGTGCGTTTCGCTCAAAAGGCATGTTCAAACATCCATATTCTACGACTAATGCGTGAGCAGGGCGTTAAAGTTGATTCTGTTTCACTGGGTGAAATAGAGCGTGCGCTTGTGGCGGGTTTTCAAGCGGGTCGTGAAAATGCAGAAATTGTGTTTACGGCTGATGTGCTCGATAGAGCGACGTTGGCTCGAGTGACTGAGCTGGATATTCCGGTCAATGCTGGCTCTATTGATATGTTAAGCCAAATTGGTGAGAAAAAAGCGGGTCATCCAGTTTGGTTACGCATTAATCCAGGTTTCGGTCATGGTCACTCACAAAAAACCAATACAGGTGGTGAAAATAGTAAACATGGTATTTGGCATCAAGATCTGCCTGAAGCTCTTGCCCAAATTCGTCGTTATAACCTGTCGTTAGTTGGTTTACATATGCATATTGGCTCAGGGGTTGACTATCAACATTTAGCGAATGTCTGTGATGCAATGGTTGAGCAAGTCGTGTCATCGGGTGTGGATATTCAGGCTATTTCAGCGGGTGGTGGATTATCAACGCCATATCGGGAAGAAGATGAGTTGATCGATGTCCAGCATTATTTCAGCTTATGGAATCGTGCTCGTCAACGTATTGAGCAGCATTTAGGCCATACCGTTGAATTGGAAATAGAACCGGGGCGTTATTTAGTGGCAGAGTCTGGTGTGTTACTCGCAGAGGTTAGGGCAGTTAAACACATGGGGAGCCGCTATTATGTGTTAGTGGATAGTGGTTTTAATGATTTAATGCGTCCAGCCATGTATGGAAGCTATCATCATATTTCAGTCCTGCCTGCGGATGGGCGTTCGCTGGATAATGCACCACAAAAAGAAGCGATTATCGCTGGGCCTTTGTGTGAGTCAGGCGATGTATTTACTCAACAAGAAGGCGGCATGGTGGAAACGCGTTTATTACCAGAAGTGCAAGTTGGTGATTATTTAGTGTTTCATGACACCGGTGCATACGGTGCTTCAATGTCTTCTAACTACAACAGTCGCCCATTATTACCCGAAGTGCTACTCGTTAATGGTAAACCAAAACTTATTCGTCGCCGTCAAACCATCGAAGAGTTATTGGCGTTAGAGCTTTAATTCTTTTTGATTTGGATACTACCTTGATTGGTAGTATCCGCTGTACTTATTATGTATTCAGTGAGAAGAAGTCTGTATGGAGACATTTATGCACACATGCTCACTAATTGCTAAGCACTCCATTGTGCTTAAGAAATCTGTTGAGCTGAATGGAAAATACAAAAATTAGGCAATTAAATTGTTGGTTAATGTTTCTTGACCGAGAAAAAACTCGTTGATAATAAAATAAAGGAAACTAAATTCTAGGTTGATATGGGTGTAAACGCGGGGATATATCCAGTATTTACGGGTATCAACAAGATTGGTTGGATATTGTTAATAGAATAGACTTTGACATAAACAAAAATAGTATGTCGCTAGCCATAGTGATTTTAAGTGATTTAGAATGATTAAAACCACTATGACAATGTAATACTAGTTTTAGCTATTAGTGTTGGCTTTGTGATGCAATGCTTGCTAACGTCGCCATCATCGTCGAGAAAAAGAATAAGAAAAATATCACAGAAAATACAACTGTAATAATAAAATAAATTAATCCAGCTCTATTCCAGGTTTCTTGTACTTTCATGAAGGTTTCTGCTGAATCATAATCACCATTTTTCCAAGCCCATTCATTACCTTTGAACCCACAAACAAACATCCATATTAGATTAAAGAATGGAATTAGCATTAATAACGGCAAGTACGATTTATTTCCAAACCCCCATATGATATTGAACATAAATGCACCCCAGTTCCAACGCTTAATTCCCTCTGGTACTTCTTTATTCGAATAAGACATTTTATATCTCCAGTTCTAAAAATGATAATAATTGATTTCACTAACCATAGTAAAAATAGTCTCGTATTCTAATATAAGAAATTCTTAAGTTAAATTTATTTGTGTAATAATAATGTTACTAAAGATGTAATTACGCTTTAGTGGAGATATTTATCGTTGGATAGTGACAGTGGCGAGGCGGTTTGATGAAAAATAATAAAAAACTAGCCCAATATTAAGGGCTAGTTTTTGTCTAATTTAAAATAACCTAATTAAGCAGCTTGTTTCTTTTTAGCTTGCTTGTCATTTTCACCTTCAGTATGAGGATTTTTTGTACTAGCTGTTCCCAATGCTTCAAAATCAAATTCATCAACATTGATGGTACGTAGACGGCTAGCCTCAGCCTTGCGCAGAATATCTGCTTCTTCTTGGGTGATAATATTTTCAGGCAACATTTGCTCAGCTAATTTATCTAAGCGAGTGAAGCTGAATTTACGTTCTTTCAAGCGACAAATTCGTTCAAAAATAGGTTCTGCCGCGATAATGTCATACAGTGCCTGATTCACTAAACCATGAGGGTTATGCTCTGTTGGTGTCAGATACTGCCCACGGCCAATTCGGTCGCGGGTTTCAGACGGTTCCATTAGCAGTTGTGCTAATTTATGGTCAAGGCGATCCGATGGCGCTGACATAGCACGACCTGTAGGGAATAACGTAATACGCATCAAGCCTGCAACCATTCTATTTGGGAAGTTTTTCAATAAATCGTCCATCGCTTTTTCAGACTGATACAGACAATCTTCCACGGCCCATTTGACTAATGGTAAATCCGCTTTTTGACGTCCTTCATCTTCATAGCGCTTCAGTGTCGCGGTCGCCAAATAGAGATGGCTCAGAATATCACCTAAACGGGCTGAGATTCGTTCACGACGTTTCAAGCTTCCTCCTAGCACCGCCATAGAAATGTCAGCGAGTAGAGCAAGGTTTGCACTTTGGCGATTTAACATCTGATAGTAGCGACGTGTCTCATCTTTTGTTGGGGCACTACTTCCACGACCATTGGTTAAACCTAACCAGAAGCTGCGGAATTGGTTACTAATAACGTGACCAATATGACCAAACACGGCTTTATCAAATTTATGTAGATTATTATCTTGAGCTGCGGCCATCTCTTCCAGTACATAAGGATGACAACGAATTGCGCCTTGGCCAAAGATGATCATGCTACGGGTTAAAATATTCGCACCCTCAACGGTAATGGCAATAGGAGCACCTTGATAAGCTCTACCGACAAAGTTAGATGGACCAAGACAGATACCTTTACCACCGGTAATATCCATTGCATCAATCACTGAGTGTTGTCCTCGGTGAGTACAGTGATATTTAACGATAGCAGAGAGAACCGCAGGTTTTTCGCCTAACATAATACCAGAGGTAATTAATGTCGCCGCTGCATCCATTAGGTAGGAGTTACCCGCGATACGTGCGAGAGGTTCTTCAATACCTTCCATTTTACCGATAGGTAATTTAAATTGACGACGGATATAGGCATAAGCTCCCGTTGCCATTGCAATGCTTTTTAAGCTACCCGTTGAGTTGGATGGCAGAGTAATACCACGGCCAACAGATAGACATTCAACCAGCATGCGCCAGCCTTGCCCTGCCATTTTTGGACCACCAATGATGTAATCGATAGGAACAAAAATATCTTTTCCACGAGTAGGTCCATTCATAAACGGAATATTCAGTGGGAAGTGGCGATGGCCAATTTCAACACCTGGGGTATTGGTTGGAATCAAGGCACAAGTGATCCCTAATTGTTTTTCACCCCCCAGTAAGCGATCAGGGTCTGACAATTTAAATGCAAGTCCAAGTACTGTTGCGATAGGCGCAAGCGTGATATAGCGCTTGTTCCAGCTTAGGCGCATACCTAAAACTTGTTCACCTTGCCATTCTCCCATACAAACCACGCCTGTATCAGGAATGGCGCCTGCATCGGAGCCAGCTTCAGGGCTTGTTAGTGCGAAACAAGGGATCTCTTCACCGGTCGCCAGACCCGGTAAGTAGCGCTGTTTCTGCTCTTCGGTACCGTAATGCTGTAGTAACTCACCGGGACCAAGGGAGTTAGGTACACCGACAGTAATAGCAAGAATACCTGAAACACCAGCCAGTTTTTGTAGGACTTGAGATTGCGCATAGGCGGAAAACTCAAGGCCACCGTATTCTTTTTTGATGATCATGGCAAAGAAGCGGTGATCACGTAAATATTGCCAAACTTCAGGAGGAAGATCAGACAATTCATGACTGACAGCAAAATCATTAACCATGCCACAAACGGTTTCAACGGGGCCGTCTATGAAGGCTTGCTCTTCAGCCGTTAGCTGAGGTTTAGGGTAATTATGTAATTTATTCCAATCAGGCGCACCGCGGAAAAGGTCGCCTTCCCACCAAGTGGTTCCAGCATCGATAGCTTCCTTTTCGGTACGAGACATCGGAGGCATCACTTTTTGGAACATTTTCAGGGCGCGAGCTGAAAATAGTGATTGGCGCACTGGCGTAAAGACAAATGGAAATAAGACTAGCGCAACTGGTAGCAGCATCCAGTAACTCCAGATATCGAGTACGCCCATCACTGCGGTATAGGCAAGTAACAGTACAGTGCTAAGCGCCAATGATGTTTTGTGGTAGCAGAGAATACCAATTAATACGAGAAATAGAATGATACTGAGTAGGGTCATAGGAAAACTCCTGTATACTTGTAAGAGGTCTGACCTGTTGTTTATCTAATCTATAACCTTTAATAAAGAATTAGCAACACATTTACATCTTAATTACAACTTGGCTCACAAAATCACCAAGTAACGCCCTGTAACAGTTTCAGAAAAGAAGAAATAACGTCGTAAAAAAGCGTCAAAGCGATAAAAAGGGATAAAAAGCACGGATTAGTGCTAAATGCTTAAATCAAACATAATCAGATGTAGAAAGAAAATGTACCCTGTGTAACAATCTGAGGAGTAAAGATTAATTACCTATCTTCAGGCCGTTTATCACGGCTCAGAAACCGTTAAATTTAAGGGGAAATCTCATGTATCAAGATCTGATCCGTGGTGAGCTATCAGAAGCAGCCGATACGTTGGCAAAATTCCTTAGTGATGATGCAAATATTCAGGCTATTCAACAGGCTGCTGTATTATTAGCAGACTCCTTTAAAGCGGGGGGGAAAGTCCTGTCATGCGGTAATGGCGGATCTCACTGTGATGCTATGCACTTTGCTGAGGAGCTAACAGGACGCTATCGTGAAAATCGTCCGGGCTATCCAGCTATCGCGATTTCTGACGTGAGCCATTTATCTTGTGTCAGTAATGATTTTGGTTATGAATATGTATTCTCTCGCTTTATTGAAGCTGTCGGTAAAGAAGGAGATGTTCTTCTTGGGATCTCAACCTCAGGCAATTCAGGCAACATCATTAAAGCAATTAGTGCTGCTCGTGAAAAAGGCATGAAAGTGATTACGTTAACTGGGAAAGATGGCGGCAAGATGGCGGGGAGCGCCGATATTGAGATTCGCGTGCCACATTTTGGTTATGCAGATCGTATTCAGGAAATTCATATTAAAGTGATTCATATCCTGATCCAATTGATTGAAAAAGAGATGGTTAAATAATTCTCTGGCAAGAGAGGGTCTTAAAATGTGCGAGTTACTTGGCATGAGCGCAAATGTGCCAACAGATATTAACTTTAGTCTCAGTGGACTGATATCCCGAGGGGGGCAAACAGGCCCACACAAAGATGGTTGGGGGATCACGTTTTATGAGGGGCTAGGGTGTCGTACGTTTAAAGATCCTCAACCGAGTTTTATGTCTCCAGTCGCACGTTTTGTACAGGAATACCCGATTAAATCGGAAACGGTAGTCGCACATATTCGCCAAGCAAATCGTGGAGACGTTACATTAGCCAACACGCATCCTTTTACACGAGAGTTGTGGGGACGTAATTGGACTTACGCTCATAATGGGCAATTAAAAGGTTATCGCTCGCTGAATACAGGGAATTACCGGCCTATTGGTGAAACTGATAGTGAAAAAGCATTTTGTTGGCTGTTAAACCAACTCGCCATGAAATACCCGCGAACCCCCGCTAATTGGCCTGCTGTTTTTCGTTTTATTGCGATTTTAGCTGAACAATTACGCCGTAAAGGCGTATTTAACATGCTATTGTCTGACGGGCGTTATTTAATGGCTTTTTGCTCCACTAACCTTTACTGGATCACGCGTAAGGCACCGTTTGGTAAAGCGAAATTACTCGATCAGGATGTTGAGATTGATTTTGAAAGTTGCACAACACCCACGGATATTGTTTCGGTGATAGCTACCCAGCCACTTACTGGAAATGAAAGTTGGCATAAAATTGAGCCGGGTAGTTTTGTGCTATTTCACCTCGGCCAGCGTATATTGTGATCGAAGTCTCAATAACTTATCTTGTGTTTCTGGCAAGCTATTAACGGCATATTTTCCTGATGTAACAGAGATTTGTGCGGGCTTGCCTACATCATGAAAGTAATCATAAGCAGGTTTTAATTGCTGCCAGAAAGCGTAATGGCTTGAGTTTCGATGAAGTAACATATTTTCTTTTGTCATGCGAAAAGGATAGATGCTGACATCAATAGTGTTTTGACCATTTTTAAAAGCGGTTTCAACAGCTTGATAAATTTCACTCATATATTTATCGGTCATTGCATAGCATCCAACAGACACGCAGTCACCATGTATCATAAGGTAGTTACCTTCATAGCCTTGCGCTCGATCGAACTCGTTAGGGAATCCTAAATTGATAGATCGGTAATACCGACTGTTTGGATTAAGTTGAGAAGCGGTTATTTGATAGAATCCCTCGGGACTTTTTAAATCACCTTCTAGCTTTTTCGGACCTAGCCCGCCAGAAAACTTACAAATTGGGTAAGTTTTAGACAGATTATACTTCCCATTTGGCGCTTTTTTATAGAGTTCTAATATGCCTTCTTGCTTAAATATTTGAATAAAGAGGGTCGAATCTTGTTGGTTAATCGTTTTACTATTAAGTAAAAATGAATGATTATTCGCTTCAGCAACGAGAGCTTGTAGAGAAAATAGGATAAAACTAAAGCTAATAAAGGTATTTTTTTTCATGCTTAAGCCAAATAAGGTTGAGTTTTTTTGTTTAAAAAAAATCATTTTAGCGATATTTTAAACGAGCAGATAGTGATTTGATATAGTCCATTAATAATTTAGTGATGAATCGATATTGTGTGAAAAACGGACAGCGTTCGATAAATGTGAGCTAAAACCTCGTTTATTACGAATGATTGCAAGAAAAATTGAAAATTTATTGTTATTTGCTTGAGCTAAGTCACTTGAATATCCGGACAGAAGTCGGGGGAACTGGTAAAATTACGAACGGCAGAATAAGAGAATAGTGTCAAAATATCGAGAGAATTATTTGCTTGAGTTATGGGAGTAACTTGAGCTGTTTTTATTTACTGAGTCGCTATGGTCCTTCACCGGATCATTAGCTTAGGGTTAACTTAGAAACTTGTGCAGATCTTATGATTAAAATTAAAAAAGGCCTCAACCTTCCTATTGCAGGTGAGCCAGCCCAAGTAATAGAAGACGGCCCGAAAATTCAACACGTAGCATTGCTAGGTGAAGAATATGTCGGAATGCGTCCTTCTATGCTGGTGAAAGAAGGTGAGCACGTAAAAAAAGGGCAGGTTCTTTTTGAAGATAAAAAGAATCCAGGAGTGTTATTCACTAGCCCAGCCTGCGGTAAAATTATTGCGATTCATCGTGGTGAGCGTCGTGTCCTCCAATCCGTTGTTATTGAAATTGATGGTGACGAACAAGAGACCTTTGCTTCTTACAATAGGGATGAATTGGCAAGTTTGACTCGTGAACAAGTCGAAGAAAACTTGGTTAAATCAGGCTTATGGACAGCATTAAGAACCCGTCCATTCAGCCGTTCACCTGAACTAGGCACCTCGCCTGCCGCTATTTTTGTGACAGCAATGGATACCAATCCACTGGCGGCTGATCCGCTGGTTGTCATCCGTGCTCAGCAAGAAGCCTTTAATGACGGGTTAACCGTTCTGTGTCATTTGACTGAAGGTAAAGTGCATGTATGTCATGGTGCAGGGGATTTACCTAAGTCTAGTAATCATCCGCAAGTCGCTTATAGCGAATTTGCTGGCCCTCACCCAGCAGGGTTAGTTGGTACTCACATTCATTTTCTGGAGCCTGTCAGCATTCAGAAAAAGGTATGGCATCTTAATTATCAGGACGTGATTGCATTTGGGAAGTTATTCACTACAGGTTATCTATATACTGATCGCGTAGTATCACTTGCCGGCCCTCAGGTTGAAAAACCCCGTTTGATTAAAACACGTCTTGGCGCTGATCTGTATGAATTAACCAAAGGTCAACTCAAAGCAGGCGAAAACCGCATTATCTCTGGCTCTGTGCTATGGGGCGTAACCTGTGATGAAGCGCATCATTATTTAGGGCGTTTTCATAATCAGATCACCGTGTTACGTGAAGGTCGTGAGAAAGAGTTGTTTGGTTGGATTTGGCCTGGTTTCAATAAATTCACTATCACCCGTACAACCGTTGGGCATTTCTTGAAAAATAAACGCTTTAATTTCACCACAACGATGAATGGTGGAGAGCGTTCAATGGTGCCAATTGGTAACTATGAGCGGGTAATGCCTCTCGATATTATGATAACCCACCTCCTACGTGACCTCCTTTCTGGAGATACGGATTCTTCTCAGGAATTGGGATGTCTAGAGTTGGATGAAGAAGATCTGGGGCTGTGTACTTATGTATGTCCGGCCAAGTATGAATATGGCCCAGTACTTCGTGATGTACTCACCAAGATTGAGTTAGAAGGGTAATTCCATGGGGTTGAAAAATTTATTTGAAAAGAATGAGCATCATTTTGAGCCTGGTGGAAAGTTAGAAAAACTCTATCCATTATTTGAAGCTGTTTCGACAGTTTTCTATACACCAGGTACCGTCACCAAAGGTCGCTCTCACGTTCGTGACACGATAGACCTTAAACGTATGATGATCCTTGTTTGGTTAGCGGTGTTCCCTGCAATGTTTTGGGGAATGTATAATGTAGGAAACCAAGCTATTCCTGCTCTTTATCACTTATATAGTGGTGCTGAGTTACAGCAAGTATTGGCTGGAGACTGGCATTATCGTGTTGCTCAGTTCTTAGGTGCATCCATTACGCCTGATGCAGGTTGGGGAAGTAAAATGCTGCTTGGTGCAGTGTATTTCCTGCCTATCTACGCGGTTGTTTTTGCGGTTGGTGGTTTTTGGGAAATTCTGTTTTCTCTTATCCGTGGCCATGAAATCAACGAAGGTTTCTTTATATCCTCCATTCTGTTCGCATTAATTGTTCCGCCTACCATTCCATTATGGCAGGCAGCATTAGGGATTACATTTGGTGTGGTGATAGCGAAAGAAATTTTCGGTGGTACAGGGCGTAACTTCCTTAACCCTGCACTTGCTGGACGTGCTTTCTTATTCTTTGCTTACCCCGCTCAAATTTCTGGGGACTTAGTTTGGACGGCTGCTGATGGTTTCTCTGGTGCAACGCCACTTTCTCAGTGGGCGACTGGCGGTGAACATGCTCTAATGAATACAGTATCAGGTGAACCTATCACTTGGATGCAAGCATTCTTAGGCAATATGCCTGGTTCTATTGGTGAAGTTTCCACATTGATGATTTTTATCGGTGGTGCATTCATCATTTTCTTCCGTATTGCTTCATGGCGTATCGTTGCTGGTGTTATGGCTGGTATGATCGCGATGTCTTATCTCTTTAACTTTATCGGTTCGGATACAAACCCTCTCTTTGCAATGCCATGGTACTGGCATATGGTCTTAGGTGGTTTTGCGTTTGGGATGATCTTTATGGCGACAGACCCTGTTTCTGCCTCTTTCACAGATAAAGGTAAGTGGGCTTACGGTATTTTGATCGGTGTTATGTGTGTGCTTATCCGTGTTGCAAACCCTGCATATCCGGAAGGTATGATGCTAGCAATCCTGTTCGCCAACTTGTTTGCTCCTCTGTTTGACTATCTGGTCGTTCAAGCAAATATTAAACGGAGAAAAGCCCGTGGCTAATGAAAAAACAACCAATAAAGATAGCGTCGGCAGAACGTTCATAGTCGTTTTTATTCTATGTCTAGTGTGTTCTATCGTCGTAGCGGGTTCTGCTGTAGGTTTAAAGTCTAAACAGCAAGAACAAATTTTATTAGATACGCAACGGAATATTTTAAGTGTTGCTGGTCTCTTACAACCGAAGATGACAGCGGAAGAAGTGCAAAAAATTTATGGCGAACGTATTGAGCCTAAATTATTGAACTTCAAAACTAATGAACTTTCCGACAGCACCAGTCGCTATGATCTTAATAGCGAATTGCGCAGTGAAGAAACGAGCATTGCACTTTCACCTGCTGAAGACATTGCGAAAATTCGTCGTCGTGCAAACAGTGCTGAGATTTATCTTGTCAAAGATGATCAAGGTAAAGTTTCACAAATTATTCTACCTGTTTATGGCTCAGGGCTGTGGTCTGTCATGTATGCCTTCGTTGCAGTCGACATTGATGGCGTAACTTCACGTGGTATTACTTATTACTCTCACGGTGAAACACCGGGTCTAGGGGGGGAAGTTGATAACCCACAATGGAAAGCTCAGTGGCCGGGTAAAAAACTCTTTAATGAGCAGGGTGTTCCTGCGATAAAAATTGTTCGTAGTGGCTCAACAGATAGCCCTTATGGTATCGATGGCCTTTCAGGTGCAACGCTAACTTCAAACGGTATTCAACACATGTTTGATTTTTGGTTAGGCGACAACGGCTTTGGTCCGTTCCTGAAAAAAGTTCGTGAAGGAGCGCTGAATAATGGCTGATTCTAAAGAAGTAAAACGCGTACTGCTTGGGCCTTTGTTTGATAACAACCCAATCGCACTACAGATTCTTGGTGTATGTTCTGCATTAGCAGTAACAACCAAGCTGGAAACGGCTGTAGTGATGACGATTGCAGTAACTTTGGTCACTGCATTTTCTAACTTTTTTATCTCATTAATTCGTAACTATATTCCAAATAGTGTGCGGATTATCGTTCAGATGGCAATTATTGCTTCTTTGGTTATTGTTGTTGACCAAATTTTGCGAGCCTATGCGTATGAGATCTCCAAACAGCTCTCTGTATTCGTTGGTCTTATCATTACAAACTGTATTGTTATGGGACGTGCTGAAGCTTACGCAATGAAAGCGCCACCTGTAGAAAGCTTTATGGATGGTATTGGTAATGGCCTCGGTTATGGTGTTATTCTGATCCTCGTTGGTTTTTTACGTGAACTATTTGGTTCAGGCAAACTGTTTGGTATTACCGTTATGGAATCATTGCAAAATGGTGGTTGGTACATGCCTAACGGTCTGTTCCTATTAGCACCTAGTGCATTCTTTATCATTGGTATGCTGATTTGGGGACTACGTACCTTGAAACCGGCTCAGGTAGAGAAGGATTAAGTCTATGGAACATTATATTAGCCTGTTCGTAAAAGCGATATTTATTGAAAATATGGCGTTGGCATTCTTCCTCGGTATGTGTACGTTTTTGGCGGTATCGAAGAATGTTAAAACTGCATTCGGTTTAGGTATTGCAGTGACGGTTGTCTTGGGTATTTCAGTACCAGCAAACAACCTAGTGTATAACCTAGTTCTACGTGATGGGGCACTGGTTGAGGGAGTTGATTTATCTTTCCTTAACTTCATTACCTTTATCGGGGTTATTGCTGCACTCGTACAAATTCTGGAAATGATTCTAGATCGTTATTTCCCGTCACTTTATAACGCATTAGGTATCTTCCTGCCGTTGATTACCGTTAACTGTGCAATCTTTGGTGGCGTCTCTTTCATGGCTCAGCGTGATTATAACTTTAGCGAATCTATCGTATATGGATTTGGCTCAGGTATCGGCTGGATGTTAGCGATCGTGTTGTTAGCATCAATTCGTGAAAAGATGAAATATTCAGATGTTCCGGCGGGTCTGAAAGGCTTAGGTATTACCTTTGTCACCACCGGTTTGATGGCACTGGGCTTTATGTCCTTCTCCGGTGTGCAGCTATAAAGGCGAGAAGAATTCATGGATATTATTATTCTAGGCGTAGTGATGTTTACCCTGATTGTCTTGGCGCTAACAGGTTTAATCCTGTTTGCTAAGTCCAAGTTAGTCAATACAGGGAACATCAAAGTTGAAGTTAACGGCGATCCTGATAAGAGCTTTGAAGCTCCAGCGGGTGATAAGCTGTTAGGTATGTTATCTAACCAAGGGATCTTTGTTTCATCTGCTTGTGGTGGTGGTGGTTCATGTGGACAATGCCGCGTGCACATTAAAGAAGGTGGCGGTGATATTCTGCCGACCGAGCTTTCCCACATTAACAAACGTGAAGCAAAAGAAGGTTGCCGTTTAGCCTGTCAGGTGAACGTCAAACAAGATCTAAAAATTGAATTACCTGAAGAAATTTTTGGTGTTAAGAAATGGGAATGTGAAGTTATCTCTAATGATAATAAAGCAACTTTCATTAAAGAACTGAAATTGAAAATTCCTGATGGTGAAGTTGTACCATTCCGTGCAGGTGGATACATTCAGATTGAATGCCCGCCACACGTGGTGAAATATGAAGATTTTGATGTACCAGAGGAATACCGTGAAGATTGGGATAAATTCAATCTATTCCGTTATGTTTCTGAGGTAAAAGAGCCTACGGTTCGAGCTTATTCAATGGCGAACTACCCAGAAGAGCACGGTATTATTATGTTAAACGTGCGTATTGCAACACCTCCACCACGTAATCCAGATGTTCCACCAGGGATCATGTCTTCTTATATTTGGTCGTTGAAACCAGGTGATAAAGTGACTATTTCGGGTCCATTTGGTGAATTCTTCGCGAAAGAGACGGATGCAGAAATGGTCTTCATCGGTGGTGGTGCTGGTATGGCACCAATGCGTTCACATATCTTCGATCAATTAAAACGTTTAGATTCTAAGCGTAAGATCAGTTTCTGGTACGGCGCACGTTCTAAACGTGAAATGTTCTATACAGAAGATTTCGATCAATTAGCCGCTGAACACGAAAATTTCACTTGGAATGTTGCACTTTCCGATGCAATGCCGGAAGATAATTGGGATGGTTATACAGGATTTATTCATAATGTTCTGTATGAAAACTACTTGAAAGATCACCCCGCACCAGAAGATTGTGAATTCTATATGTGTGGACCTCCAATGATGAACGCAGCAGTTATCAAGATGCTCAAAGATCTTGGTGTGGAGGATGAAAACATCTTACTGGATGATTTCGGTGGTTAAGTAACCCTTAGTTGTTTGTATATACTTACATAGTTGAGGTGCAGTTAGGTGACAAGAGAATGAGTGTCTAAGAACAGGTTAATTCCTGTGACTAGTGCGAATGAACGTAGTCAGCAACACGGCAATCAACAATATGATGAGTATAGCGCCCGCTTATGTGGGCGCTTATTATTGAAGCAGAGAAAATTATGCTGAACAGAAAAGTGATAACTCCAGTGCTGCTGTTTGCAGCAACACTATTATTGGCGGCTTGCGGCGGACCTGAACAAGCTAACCTTCAGGGGCAGACGATGGGAACTTACTATTCCATCAAATATGTGGCTGATTCTTCCTCTCCAAGTAGTGAATCAATCCAAGCAGAGATAGATAAACGTTTGGAAGAAGTGAATGACCAAATGTCAACTTATCGTCCTGACTCGGAATTAAGCCGTTTCAACCAGTTCAAAGAAGTTAATGTTCCTTTTCCTGTTTCAGCTGCAACAGCAAAAGTGGTGAAAGAAGCCATTCGTATTAATGAGTTAACTAATGGGGCGCTGGATGTCACGGTTGGTCCTTTAGTTAATTTGTGGGGATTTGGTCCTGAGGGGCGAGTCACCAAAGCACCAACAGACAGTGAATTAGAAAAACGTCGTGCATGGGTTGGCATAGAGAAATTATCTGTACAAGGTAATAATCTGATTAAAACGATCCCTGAGCTTTATGTCGATTTATCTTCTATCGCGAAAGGTTATGGTGTCGATGTCGTTGCTGAGTATTTAGAGTCAGTCAATATTAATAACTATATGGTTGATATTGGTGGTGAAGTCCGTACGAAAGGGAAAAATGGTAAAGATGCTCCTTGGCGTATTGCGATTGAAAAGCCGACGACTGATGGGGTGAATCAAACCGCTCAGGAAGTGATCGAACCGGGTGATATGTCTATAGCGACATCGGGCGATTACCGTAACTATTTTGAACAAGATGGTGTCCGTTTTTCCCATACTATCGATCCAAAAACAGGGATGCCAATTAAACATAATTTGGTATCAATAACGGTACTTGCTCCAACTTGCATGAGTGCGGACGGTTTATCGACAGGACTTAATGTGCTCGGACCCGTTGAGGGTTTTGCCTTAGCTGAAAAGCTGGATATTCCTGTGTTTATGATCATCAAGACAGAAAAAGGTTTCGAAGAGCGTTACACTAAGGCATTCGAGCCATTTTTACAGAAAAAGCAGTAATTAGGAGGGTGTAAGAATGCTAAATGTTTTTATTGCAGCTTTCGTCCTGTTCCTACTGGCATTTCTCGGTATGTCACTTGGGTACATTATTAAGCGCAAGAGCATTCAAGGTAGCTGTGGTGGATTAAGCAGCATTGGTGTTGAAAAAGTGTGTGATTGCCCAGAGCCTTGTGATGCACGTAAGAAGCGTATGGCACGGGAAGAGGCTCGCCAAAAGGCACTTGAAAAACACCGTATTATTTAAAATCTGATAAGTATAATGATGGCCTTAGCTGTGAACTGTCACAGTTAAGGCTTATTTTTTATTTAGAGGCTATGCATTAGAGTTGATGCTCATAGCGTTAGGCTACTTTGATAAAGCAAGTTAAGAACTACTTACTGATTGCGTCTTTAAAGCTTTTAGGGGAATCAACCATCACCGCATCTGCGCCAATGTCTTTGGCTAATTGATAATCTTCCATACTATTGACACCAAATAGAACAATATGGGCTTGGCCATTTTTTCTAAAACAATCAATAGCTTCTTTATCCCATGATAATGTGGCAGGTGAGCGAGCCTCGCCTAATGTGTATTTCTCCACGACCTCGACTTTACGGTGTAATTCAAAGCCATACCAACGTGATTTAGATTGTCTATCGGTGGGGGCTGAACAATGATGATTCATAGCGCTATTAGCTAAGATGGTACGTGTTTCATCACGGCCTTCAAAGGTATTAATTTTATCGGAGCGTTTGGTTAAGGCTTTGATGAATGCATCATTAGTTGAATAAAAGCGCGTATTTTTAAACGCATTATTTTTTTCAAGTAATGCATAAATAATATCGGCTTGCGTGGTTGGGTCTGCATCAGGGGATTTTAAATCAACATAAAATTGCGTGTTAGGGTATTTTTTTAATACGGATTCGAGTGTTGGGATCGTTGTTTGCAGTATGGGTAATTGACGATGATGTTTTTTGTTAAATTGCTCAGCGGCATTGAATGTGGCGAGTTGTTGTGCGGTGTACTGAGATATTAGCCCCTTTTGCGCGGTTAAGGCTTCTAAGTTACTCGGCCTATATAAAACAACGTGTTTATCTTTGGTCAGTTGGGCGGTTATCCAAATGATGTCAGCATTATTTTGTTTGGCGAGCTCAATTGCGTAAAGTGTATTCTCAGGCGCATCCGCAGTACCTGCCCGATGAGCAACAATTTGTAGCGAGTGGGCGAAACAACTTTGGCTGGAAAGAATTAACAAACCAGCGAATATCCCTTTTTTAATATATGGTGTTGTTATTTTTATCATATGTATTACCTGTAATAATTATCTCAATAAGTTAAATTGAATTCAGCGAACCCTTTTTGTAATACTTTTCTGGCTTCTTGTAAGTAGTACTTGATTGAATTAGGACTAACTTTTAATTGCGCCGCAATCTGTTGGTAGGTCATTCCTTCAAATTGGGCTAGCCGATAGGCTTGCTCAATGATTGTCGGTAGCTTAGCAAGTTGTTCAAACATGCGTTGCAACTGCTCCTCTAGTACCAATTGTGTTTCCAAGTGCCACTCAGGCTCAGGCTCCACCAGCAGATTGAGATATTTAGCTTCTATGTGTTGTCGACGATAAAAATTGGCAATATTGCGTTGTGCCAGCGTGTACATAAATGCTTTTGGAAAGTGTAGAGTTTGGCAGCGATTTGTTTCAATCGTATGAACAAAGACATCTTGTAAAATTTCACTTGCGATATCGTCGTTAGGGGTGCGAGCAAGAATATACCTAAGGAGATCAGGGGCATATTGCTGAAAGAGACGCTGTTCTTCTATTCGTGAGGTACTATTAGTAGAGAAAATTGGTGTAGTCATAAATAAAAATAATAATTATTATCATTTTTATTTTAAAGTCAATTATGGACCCTCAAAAAAGAGAGTCCATCCGCGATATTAAAAATATTTGGTGATACTTAAACGTACATCTCGACCCACACCGGATACGGATTCGCCAAGATATGGATAATAATCTTGATCGAAAAGGTTAGTTGCAGTAACTCTGATCTCTGTATCAGAAATAAATTCAGGATTCCACTGCGCAAATGCGCCATACAGCGCATAGCCTTTGGATTTTGGGTATCCCCATGAGTCGGCTTTAGGGTCTCTATCTGCGGGTGAACGGACTTGATGTCCGACAAAGTCACCTGTTACACCAAAATGAGTATGCCATTGCGGTAATTTGTAACCTAACATGACATGTAAGGTATCGGGTGGAATTTCACCTATCCATGTTTTTTGTCCAAACCAGGGGTCACGAGGAGAGGCATCACGTTCACCTTTGATTGTGGAATAGGCCATTTTACCGAAAAGATTAGGACTATCATAAAATAGCTCAATCTCTAAGCCTTCAATGGTGTAGCCGGGTAAATTACGATAGTTCGAAAGGGGTCTCTCGCAATCGCCTATACCGTATTTTTTTGCCTCACAATATTCACCACGGCGACGAAATATCTCATCTTTTCCTCTATTACGAAATAGCGTGGTACGTATTTGTAACTGGTCATCCGCTTGTATGACTTGGTCGAAGTCGACGATTGCACCCAAACGAATTCCATGCATACGTTCTTTACCTAGATTGCGGCTGCTGCCGGTTAAACTGCTATTAGCGAATTGCACTTCATACTGTTCATCAATAACAGGTGCACGCCATGTACGGCTAATATCACCAAAAAGCGTGAGGTTAGGTGTTGTTTTCCAAAGGAGCCCCAAATGAGGCGAGATACCACTATAAGTGACGGAACGATAATCATGGCCGATGAGAGGGTCTTGCTCCATATAGGTTGCAGCTAAATTACCTTTACCCTTGTTGGTAACATAATCGTAGCGTACGCCCGGAGTGATTGTTAGCCTATTCCAAGTTATTGCATCTTGGATATATGCGCTGGTGGTTTCTTGGACTCCAGCAGGCATAAATTGCGGTTGAAAATAACCATAATTATATTCAGGCTTATTGGCTTTTCCTGCATCGAACATCAAAATGCCACGATCATTCTTATGCCATCTTGCACCAATGGTAACTTGGTGTTCTAACCTCCCCGTATCGAAGACACTTTCATTATGAATATCAAAGAGTTGATCTGTATAGTTAACCCAGCTTTTATTACCTAGGCTGGACGTTAAGAATTTAGACGCATTTTCTGGTCTAGTGTCATGCTGCTTGGTTTTTGACCATGCGTATGTGGCTGTTAGATTGATCAAATCACTATTTTCAGGGATAAAATTCCACTTCACGCTGTAGTTTTGATCTTGCTGATCTCGCTGTACCAATTTACGTTTGATCGCACCATCAAAGCCATATTGGTCGATCTCTCTTTGTGTTGGTGTGCTCAGTTCATCTCGTTTTGCAGCCCAAGGCACTAAGTTATCCGATTCTGAGCGCATTGCAGATAAACTGAGAGTGTGCTGGTCATTGAGGTAAATATTGCTTTTAATTAAATAAGATAATTGATCTGATTGAGAAAAACCGAATCGGCTCCCATCAGGACGACGTAAATCATCCCCTTTTCTTTTGCTGACATACAATAAGCCATCGGCAATCCCATTAAGCGTTTTGCCATATAAGGCTGAACTATAAATATTTTGACGGTCGTTGGTGTGATAGCTGTATTTAAACATCGCTCCGAAATGCTGTCCTGTCCGTAACAGGTCTTCAGGATCTTTGGTGGTGATTTTGACGGTTCCACCAAAGCCGCCATTGCCGTCCATAATGTTATGTGGACCTTTATCAACATCGATACGTTTGATGAGTTCAGGTTCGATAAACACTGAACCTTGGCGGTATTTTTCAAAGCCCTTGGGCGCATCATCAAGAGTGACTTTAACGTCTTCCATATCTCCCATCCCCCAAATATTGAGTGTTTGCCCTCCAGGGCGAGGGGAACCGGATGATGAGACTCCCGGTAACTGATCGACTAGCTCGGCCAGATTATTGGCTTGGGTACGTTCGATATCTTTTAATTTAAGCACTGAGCTGCCTGCGCCAACACTTGAATTTAAATGACCAACAACAGATAGGGCTGGAAATTGAATGGGTTGATCTTGTTCTTGTTTGTGCGATGCCTCAAGAACGGTTTCTGCTCCGTCCGCAGAGGCTGCTGTGGTAGCGATCAGTAAACTCGCAAAGGAGAGACGATTGAGCCTAGACAAAAAGGCACGTGTTGGTTTATCTATTTTTACTTGCTGAGTGGAATTTTTATTCATTATATTCTCGATAATTCACCATTCTTATCAATATCTACTATTAGTCGTTTGAGAACGTTTTTCCGGTAATGAAAATGATAATTATTTTTATATTGACGGTTTTTTTGAGGAATAATTGCACACCTAATAAATAAACTGTATATTTAAACAGTATCTATTCGGTGAGATTGTAATGCGTAAAATAATTCATATTGATATGGACTGCTTTTATGCCGCAATAGAAATGCGTGACGACCCTAGTCTACGTAATGTTCCTATTGCCGTGGGGGGGAGTGCTGAGCGTCGTGGTGTAATTAGTACAGCCAACTATGAGGCAAGGCGCTACGGTGTACATAGTGCCATGTCAACAGCGGTTGCATTAAGGTTATGTCCCCATCTAAAAGTTCTACCGGGTAGGATGGCTCTCTATAAAGAAACGTCTTTGCATATCCATAAAATTTTTTCTCGTTATACCGATTTAATTGAGCCCCTGTCATGGGATGAAGCCTATTTAGATGTGACAGATAGCCAATACTGTCATGGCTCAGCAACACTGATTGCTGAGGCTATTCGTCAGCAAATTTTTGATGAGCTACAGCTGACTGCTTCAGCAGGGATCGCACCAATAAAATTTTTAGCCAAAATTGCTTCGGATTTAAATAAACCCAATGGGCAGTTTGTCATCACACCTCAACGTTTACCGGAGTTTGTGTTGTCATTACCGTTGAAAAAAATTCCGGGGGTTGGCAAAGTCACGGCGCAAAAGTTATCAGATATGGGATTGGAAACGTGTGCGGATGTGCAACATTATGATGCTGTCACTTTAATTAAAGCAATGGGGAAGTTTGGGCAGGTCTTATGGGAACGCTGCCATGGTATTGATGAACGGCCCGTTAATCCTGATAGATTGCGTAAATCTGTGGGGGTTGAACGGACTCTGGTGAAGGATATTTATCACTGGGAGGAGTGTTTGCCATTATTGGATAAGTTATATGAAGAGTTGGAAATCAGGCTGACAAAAGTAAAACCTGACCGGCGTATTGCACGCCAAGGCGTAAAAATAAAATTTAATGATTTCCAGCAAACAACTCAGGAACATATTTATCCAATACTCGATAAGCAAGACCTTGTACTTTTGGCTAAACAGGTTTGGGAAAATCGTCGCGAAAATCGAGGGGTTAGGCTGGTTGGTTTGCATGTGACTTTGCAAAGCCCACAATTAGAAAGGCAATTATTGTTAGAACTTTAAAGTACCCGCCCCAGTAGAGCGGATACTTTGATTAGCCGTCGTTCATTAGCCTTTAACTGGGATTGCTTTTAGAACCGCAGTCAATAGTTTCCAGTATTCACCAACACTTGCGATATGGACACGCTCATCGGGTGAGTGCGCACCACGAATGGTTGGTCCAATAGAAACCATATCCATGTCAGGGTAAGGTTTTTTGAATAGACCACATTCAAGGCCTGCATGGATCACCATAACATTCGGCACCTTACCAAACAGTTTTTGATAAGTTTCACTCACGAGATGCATAACGGGGGAATTTGCATCGGGTTGCCAGCCTGGGTAGCTGCCTTCTGCACGGTATTTAGCTTGCGCCAGTTGACTCACAGAGGTGAGCATATTCACAACATAGTTTTTGCCACTATCGATTAAGGAGCGAACTAAGAAGATCACTTCTGCTTTCTCTTCTGTCATGGTAACAACGCCTTCATTGAGCGATGTCTCCACTACGCCTTTCGCCACATCACTCATGCGGATCACCCCATTTGGTGCGGCGTTTAAGAAGAATACAAAGCGTTTTTGACACTCTTCAGTGAGTGCCGTTAATGTTGTTTGAGTTTCTTCTAATAGCAGAACTAAGTTGGGTTCAACAACAGCGAGTTCATTTTGCAAGATAGCTTCATAACGCGCTCTGAGTGCGGTTAATTCAGCAACTTTATCTGCGGCTATCGCAATAACGACATGTCCTTCACGTGGAATGGCATTACGAACTGTGCCTCCTGTAAATTCTAGCAGTTTCAAGCCTAGCTCTTCTTGGTGCCCAGCAAGGAAACGCGCTAACAATTTATTGGCATTACCTAAACCTAAATGGACATCACCACCAGAGTGTCCGCCTTTTAGGCCTTTTAATGTCAGGGTAAAGGTTTTGTAACCTTGTGGTATCGCTTCGCGAGTCAGATCAAATGTAGCTGTGAAATCCACACCGCCAGCGCAACCCATATAGATTTCGCCTTCTTCTTCTGAGTCAGTATTGATCAAAATATCAGCTTGTAGCCATCCTGCTTGTAGACCAAAAGCGCCATCCATACCGGTTTCTTCAGTCATGGTTAATAGCACTTCAAGTGGCCCATGCTCAACGCTGTCATCAGCTAAGACGGCGAGGGCAGATGCCATGCCAATACCATTGTCGGCACCTAAGGTTGTCCCTTCAGCAGTAACCCATTCACCATTCACGTAAGGACGGATAGGGTCTTTGGTAAAGTCATGGACAGTGTCATTATTTTTCTGTGGAACCATATCAAGATGGGCTTGCAGAACAACAGGCTTACGATTTTCATAACCAGAGGTCGCGGGTTTGCGGATCAAAATATTACCCACTTGATCACGTTCTACATGAAACCCTTTTTGTTTTGACCATTCGATAATGTGTGTTGCTAGCGCTTCTTCATGGTGAGAAGGATGGGGAATTGAACAAATTTTGGCAAAAATATCCCATAATGGCTGTGGTGACAATTTGGCTAGTTCAGACACGTTGGATCTCCTTAAGCGACTTTGGTCTTATCTATTTTTAGCAACTTATTCTGCTTAAAAGGCGTAGCACAGATATTCAGGCCACACGATTAATTTTCTCAGCATACACCTAATTGTTATAAATAGTCAGTGCAAATAATATTAATTCATCACAATTATCCGTTTTTGCTGGTTTTTGCTGCGTCAAATCACTATAATCTCGCGCAACCTTTTTTCCGCAAGACACATTTCAGTATTACTCAGTAGTCGGGACCCGAATTTTATGAGCGAAAAATATGTCGTAACGTGGGATATGTTGCAAATACATGCCCGTAAACTCGCACAACGTTTATTACCTGTAGACCAATGGACCGGTATTATCGCGGTTAGCCGCGGTGGTCTTGTTCCAGGCGCACTTCTTGCACGCGAACTTGGTATCCGTCATGTTGATACTGTGTGCATCTCAAGCTATGACCATGATAACCAGCGTGAATTGAATGTGATTAAACGCGCTGAAGGTGATGGTGAAGGTTTCATTGTCATCGATGATCTTGTTGATACTGGTGGTACCGCAAAAGCTATTCGTGAGATGTACCCGAAAGCACACTTTGTCACGATTTTCGCTAAACCTGCGGGTCGTCCATTAGTGGATGATTACGTCGTCGATATCCCACAAAACACATGGATTGAACAGCCATGGGATATGGGGGTTGTATTTGTTAAACCTCTGTGTGAACAAGAAAAATAAACTTTTATTGTTTTGAGTTAGATCTAAATGATAGGTAAAAATAACGCTAATATAGGGTGAGAATCCCTTTATACATTATGCTTAAAACATTATTACCTAATAAAATTCAATACAAAACGATAAGATAAGGGGATGCGATGGCATTCCCTTTTTATTTAGATCAACCAACAGGTTATTAGGATGACTCAACAAAATCTCTCCGAAAAACTGTTCAAACCAAAAGTTAGGCAGGTTGAAACATCGACACTCGTTTCTTATTCAGCCTATAGTGCGCCTATCATCAATAACCATTCTGTATTGAGTGGCTCGCAGCATGCCGGCTGGTATCGCATGATTAATCGTTTATTGTGGATTTGGCGAGGCATAGATGCGTTAGAAATTGAAGAGGTGTTGAGCCGTATTGCGGTAACTGACGCTGAACGAAGTGATGATAATTTGCTTGATACAGTCATTGGTAACCGCCGAGGAAACTGGTGTTTTGAATGGTCTCATCAAGCGATGCAATGGCAACAAAAAGCGTTGCAGTTTGAAGGTGGAGAAGCGGCAAGTAAAGCATGGTTACGCGCCGCGAATTTATACAGTATTGCCGCCTATCCTTTCATAAAAGGCGATGAATTAGCCGATCAAGCGGTCTTATTAGCCTGTAAAGCGTATGACAGCGCAGCACAATTTTCTCGTTATAAGTTGAAAAAAATCGCATTTAAGGTTGATGGTAATAAAGAAGTTTGTGGTTTTTTACACATACCTTCAACTGGGCAAGGTCCTTATCCAACGGTGATGGTATGTGGAACTCTCGATAGTTTACAAATCGACTATTGCCGTTTTTTCCGTGATTATCTTGAGCCGCTCGGCATTGCGATGCTGACATTGGATATGCCATCAATAGGTTATTCCATTAAATATAAGCTATCTCAAGAGACCAGTGCCTTACATGAGCAAGTCGTGCGTCAATTAGATACCATTCCATGGATCGACCATACACGTTTTGGGCTGGTTGGATTACGCTTTGGGGCAAATATAGCCTTAAGGCTAGCTTATATGTGTCCTGAAAAAATTAAAGCGGTTGGGGTATTAGGTCCTATCGTGCATAGTTTATTGCATGAAGATAAATATCAGCGGGATATTCCGCGTATGGAATTGGACGTTTTTGCTAGCCGTTTAGGTATCTATCACGTTGACGGTGCAGCGTTACGTCATGAGCTAAGTTGCTATTCACTGAAAAACCAAGGATTGTTAGGGCGGCGCTGCCGAGTACCTATGATGTCAGTATATTGGAAAGGTGACATTTATAGCCCTAAAGCGGAATCGGATTTGATTATGCGCTCATCAATGGACGGTCATATGCTAACTTTACCCACAACACCGATTTTTGTGAATTATCAAAAAGCACTCAGCGAAACGGTTGATTGGTTAAAAAGTAAAATAGTTTAATTTTATTTAATGACTTGATTATTTTTTAACTTTTGCTAAAAAGGGATCTTCTCAAAAAGGAGATCCTTACATGGCGTTACCTAATGATTACTCTAATGGAAAGTATTTAAAAAAGTTTGCGGCTTTAGGACCTTATCTACGAGAAAAGCAATGTGTCGACGGTTGCTATTTTTTCGATAGTCTCACTGTTTGTGTTAATGTCAATATTGCGCCGGAAAAGCGTGAATTTTGGGGATGGTGGATGCTGCTATCGCCAAATGATAATGGATTTGAATATTCATACCATTTTGGTCTGTATAATAGCCAAGGTAATTGGCAAGCAAAGACCTTAAAAGACAATACAACCATTGATACTATTGAACAGAATCTCATCGCCTTTCACCAATCTCTTTCAAAACAGCTTGCGGAATTAGAGCTCTCTTTGTTTCCTTCTGCAAAAATGGCAGAATTTAAGCTGGAATTAAGCGTATAAAATTGTTTTAAACTAACTTTTGTTTAATTTAGCGTTATGCCTGTTGGCATAACGCGCTCCAGCTGATAAAAATAATAGCTAGTTTGTGTTTCTTTAATCTTAATGGCAGAAAAATGATGAAAAATAGCCAGACACTTGTTGTTAAATTAGGCACCAGTGTGTTGACAGGGGGTTCACGTCGATTGAATCAAGCGCATATCGTCGAGCTAGTCAGGCAATGCGCACAGCAATATGAAAAAGGGCACCGTATTATTATCGTGACATCGGGGGCAATAGCAGCGGGTCGCGAACATCTTAATTATCCCGAACTTCCCGCAACGATTGCATCGAAGCAGCTTCTGGCCGCAGTAGGGCAGAGCCGTCTTATTCAATTATGGGAAAGGTTATTCTCCATTTATGGCATCCATATTGGGCAAATGTTATTAACGCGTGCCGACCTCGAAGATAGAGAACGCTTTTTGAATGCGCGAGATACATTGCAAGCGCTGCTGGATAATGGCATTGTGCCCGTTATCAATGAAAATGATGCAGTCGCAACAGCAGAAATTAAAGTTGGGGATAATGATAATTTATCCGCCCTTGCTGCAATTCTTGGAGATGCAGATAAGTTACTACTATTAACGGATATTGAAGGATTATTTGATTCAGATCCTCGCAGTAATCCAAATGCTAAATTGATCCCTGAAGTGTATGGAATCAATGATGAGCTACGAGAAATGGCAGGCGGAAGTGTTACTGGCCTTGGTACAGGCGGTATGGCCACTAAGCTACAAGCCGCGGATGTGGCAGGAAGAGCCGGAATCGATGTCATCATTGCAGCGGGTAATAAACCTGATGTGATTAGTGCCGTTATTGAAAATATACCGGTAGGAACGCGCTTTTATGGGCAGAAAAACCCAATGGAAAACCGCAAACGCTGGATTTTCGGCGCACCTGCTGCTGGCGATATATATATCGATGACGGTGCACAACTAGCCATTTTAGAAAAAGGCAGTTCCCTGCTTCCAAAAGGGATCAAGAAAATCGAAGGTGACTTTTCTCGTGGTGCCGTCGTGCGAATACGCAACATGGCCGGCAAAGACCTTGCTCATGGGGTAAGTCATTATAATAGTGATGCATTAAGAATGATTGCGGGTCATCATTCACAAGAGATAGGCCGCATACTTGGGTATGAACACGGCTCTGTTGCAGTCCACCGCGATGATATGATAGTGGGTTAATTATGTTAGAACAAATGGGAAAAGCGGCTCGTGAAGCCTCATGGCAACTCGCTCAATTAAATACCACACAGAAAAATGCGGTGTTAGAGCAGATAGCTGATCTGCTGGAACAAGAAAGTCGTGTCATTCTTGAGGCGAATAAAAAAGATATTGAACAAGCACAGGCAACGGGTATGTCGCCTGCATTACAAGATCGCTTATTACTGACATCTGAACGTTTAAAAAATATAGCTTCTGATGTGAGAAAAGTTTGCCAATTAGCAGATCCTGTAGGACAAATTATTGATGGAAACCAACTTGATAATGGCCTAAATCTTCAGCGTCGTCGTGTGCCATTAGGGGTGATTGGTGTTATCTATGAAGCGCGTCCAAATGTCACTGTTGATGTTGCGGCATTATGTTTAAAAACAGGTAATGCAGCGATCTTACGAGGTGGTAAAGAAACTCACAATACCAATTTGGCTATCACGGAAGTGATCCAAAAAGCACTGAAAAATTGTGGGATATCCGCAAATGCGATCCAAGCGATTAATAATCCTGATCGTGAACTAGTGACTCAATTACTTAAATTAGATCGTTATGTGGATATGCTAATACCTCGTGGCGGAGCAGGTTTGCATAAATTATGTCGTGAACAATCAACGATCCCTGTTATTACAGGGGGCATTGGTGTTTGCCATACTTTTGTTGATGAGTCAGTGAATTTTGATAAAGCCATTGATGTGCTGATTAACGCTAAAGTTCAGCGCCCAAGTGCTTGTAACTCACTGGAAACAGTACTTGTTCACGAAAAAATTGCGGGTGATTTTTTACCACTACTGAGCCAAAAAATGGCGGAGCAACAGGTGACTCTGCATGCCAGCCAACAAGCGATGCCGTATTTACAAAATGGCCCAGCGAAAGTGGTTGCTGTCACGCCTGAAAATTTAGTGGACGAGTGGTTATCTCTTGACCTTAACGTTGAGGTGGTTGCTGGAATTGATGCTGCAATTAATCATATTCGCACTTATGGTACCGCGCATTCAGATGCCATTTTAACGGAGTCGATTAATCAAGCAGATTACTTTGTACAGCGTGTTGATTCAGCCGCAGTATATGTGAATGCGAGCACAAGATTTACCGATGGTGGGCAGTTTGGGTTAGGGGCTGAGGTAGCGGTAAGTACACAAAAACTTCATTCTCGAGGGCCGATGGGATTGGATGCGTTGACCACCTATAAATGGATTGGTTACGGCGACTTCCTGAACCGAGCTTAATAATTCAATAACAATAATTAGGCCACACTTAGCGTGTGGCTTTGTTTTTATGATGATTTGCCATTTTTAGACTGAGCCATTAAATCTATAACAAGTGGCACATGTACCATAATAATGATGACGATGGGATGAATGCAGATGTTTTACCTTATAGGTCCAAGAGGTTCAGGAAAAACTACAATCGGAAAAAAATTGGCTGAACAGAAATCGTGCCAATTCGTTGATACTGATAAATTAATCGTTGAGCGAGCAGGAAGCAGTATTGCACAGATTGTAGAACAATATGGCTGGGAACACTTTCGTCATTTAGAAAGTGAAGTATTAAAATCAATCTCGCACTCAGACACCGTCGTTTCAACGGGAGGCGGTATTATTTTATTAAAAGAAAATCAACGTGTCATGCGTACGAATGGAACGGTTATCTATCTAAGTGCTACACCTGAGATTTTAGCCGCGAGACTTGCCGCAGAACCTCAAGCAGAGCAACGACCAAGTCTGACAGGGAAATCGATACTAGAAGAGATAGAAGAGGTCATGTCACAAAGAGAGTCTCTTTATCGGGAGACGGCACACTATGTGATTGATGCAGGGTTGCCGATTGAATCAATTATTCATCAATTAACTCAGTTTGATAAATAATATTGTTCTGAATGGTATTTTAGGAATAAAACACTTAGTTTTATACGGGTTTTTACGACATAATCATCCGCTTAAGTGATAAATGAAATCAAATAATAGGGATTTATTATGCTGGCAAACATGCTGAGGACAGTACTTAGATTTTTATTTCGAGTCCGCTTAGTTGGGGATGAAAAAGCGCTCTACCAAGACAAATGCTTAATTACACCAAATCATGTTTCATTTCTTGATGGTGTGTTGGTCGCGCTATTTTTACCGATTAAGCCAGTATTTGCAGTTTATTCTACGTTCGCAACACCAAGAATGATCAAACTGCTAAAACCTTATGTTGATATTGTTCCTCTTGACCCTGCAAACCCTTTAGGCATACGTCAGTTAGTTAAAGAAGTTGAAAAAGGCCGTCCGATAGTGATATTTCCGGAAGGGCGTATTTCGGTGCATGGCTCTTTGATGAAAATATATGATGGTGCTGCGTTTGTCGCTGCCAAATCCGGTGCAAAAGTTGTGCCTATTCGTATTGAAGGGGCGGAACGTAGTCACTTTAGCCGTTTAAAAGGCATCATTCCCCTTAAATGGTTTCCTAAAATTACCCTGCATATTTTACCTGCTGAAATGATTCCGATGCCAGAAGCGCCTAAAGCGGTTGAGCGTCGTCATTTAGCGGGTGTTCACTTATATCACATCATGAAATCAGCACGTATGGCTTGTCGCCCTCAAGTCACACTGGTTGAAGAATTTATTGATAGCGTAAAACGTTTTGGACGCCGTGCACCTTGTATTGAAGACATTAATTTTAAAGAAGATAATTACCAAGGATTGTTAAAGAAATCATTAGGTGTAGGGAGAATCATTGAGCGCTATACCCATGAAAATGAGCGTATCGGTTTATTATTGCCAAATACAACAGTAACGGCAGCCGCTATTTTTGGGGCATTAATGCGTGGGCGAGTGCCTGCGATGCTCAATTACACGGCGGGTAGTCATGGTATCAGTAATGCACTCAAAGCTTCTCAAGCTAAAGTTGTCTTTACATCACGGAAGTTCCTTGAAAAAGGGAATTTGACCCATATTCCTGAGCAGGTCACCGAGGCGAATTGGATTTATCTTGAAGATTTAAAAGATACGGTCACGCTGCGGGATAAACTCTGGATCGTTAAACACTTATTGATGCCAGCGAAAGCGGTGATACCGCGTAAAGCCGATGATGAAGCTATCGTCCTGTTTACTTCAGGTTCAGAAGGAACACCTAAAGGGGTGGTACATAGCCATGCAAGTTTGATGGCGAATGTGGAACAAATCAAAACGATCGCTGACTTTACACCACGTGATCGTTTTATGTCATCATTGCCCCTATTTCATGCTTTCGGCTTAACGGTTGGGCTGTTTATTCCACTGTTTTCTGGTAGCCGAGTCTTTCTTTACCCCAGCCCATTGCATTATCGAATCATTCCTGAATTGGTTTACGACAAAAATTGCACTGTTCTATTTGGTACATCAACGTTTTTAGCTAATTACGCACGTTTTGCTCATCAATATGATTTTGCAAGATTACGTTATGTCGTTGCTGGGGCTGAAAAATTGTCGGATAGCACTAAGAAAATTTGGTTCGACAAGTTTGGTATCCGTATTCTTGAAGGTTATGGTGTTACAGAATGCGCTCCGATTGTCTCTATCAATGTGCCAATGGCCTCTAAAGAAGGAACAGTAGGGCAAATATTGCCGCAAATGGAATCTCGCATTATCCCTATTTCAGGCATTGAAAATGGGGGGAAATTACAATTAAAAGGCCCTAATATCATGAAAGGGTATTTGCGTGTTGAGGCACCGGGCATTCTTGAAGCGCCATCAGCGGAAAACCAACATGGGGAACAAGAAAAAGGTTGGTATGACACGGGGGATATCGTTGTACTTGATGAGCTTAATTATTGCACTATTAAAGGCCGCGTAAAACGATTTGCAAAACTCGCGGGAGAAATGGTATCCCTCGAAAGCATTGAACAGATGGTCCTGAGTTTGTCCCCTAATGCACATCATGCTGTTGTCACTAAACCTGATAGCAGTAAAGGTGAAGCTTTAGTTCTGTTTACGACGGATAAAGACCTCGATAGAAGCGCACTTTCTTCTGCCGCTAAAAGTAAAGGCTTAACGGAATTGGCCGTTCCCCGTGATATTCGTTTGGTGAAAGAGCTACCTGTACTCGGTTCCGGTAAAACAGACTTTGTGACACTGAAACAAATGGCGTTAGAGGATTGATGATATGCAAGAAATGAATGCGCCATTGATGAGTCGAGGAATGAAGGCTGTGCTAACGTCACAGTTTTTATCCGCTTTTGCCGATAACGCGTTGTTATTTGCCATTTTAGCGCAGTTAAAAGCTGAGTTTTACCCTGAATGGAGCCATCCAATACTACAAATGGTATTTGTATTTACTTATATCATTTTGGCACCGTTTGTTGGTCAAGTTGCCGATCGCTTTTCTAAAGGGCGTGTCATGTTGTTCTCAAACCTATTTAAATTTTTAGGGGCTTTGGGGATCTGTTTAGGGCTTAACCCATTTCTTTGTTATGGGTTGGTTGGGATTGGTGCGGCTTCTTACTCACCAGCAAAATACGGTATTTTAGGTGAATTGACCGGTGGTGATAATTTAGTGAAGGCCAATGGCGTGATGGAAGCATCAACTATCGCGGCCATTTTGATTGGTTCTGTCGTCGGTGGTATTTTATCGGATATTAGCCTTATTTTAGCGTTGGGTACCTGTACGGTATTGTACGCATTAGCGGTGATTGCCAACTTCTATATTCCGCATTTAGTTGCAGCTCGCCCAGGTAAAGGCTGGCATTTTAAGAAGCTTTTCACCGATTTTGTCTCTGCTTGCCGTACACTTTGGGCAAACCAAGAAAGCCGTTTCTCACTGGTGGGAACCAGTATGTTTTGGGGCGCGGGCGTCACATTACGTTTTTTACTGGTGGCTTGGGTACCGTTTGCATTAGGTCTACAAGATAACGCAACGCCAACCTATCTTAATGCCGCTGTTGCCGTTGGGATTGTGGTTGGTGCTGGGGTGGCTGCTAAATTCATTACATTAAAAACGGTGTCACGCTGTATTCCTGCTGGGGTAGTCATTGGTATCATGGTGGTATTACTTGCGTTACAAACCAATCTCTTACCATCCTATGCTATCTTAGCGGTACTCGGTATTTTTGGCGGGCTATTTGTCGTTCCTCTTAATGCGTTATTGCAGGAAAAAGGCAAGGAAACCGTTGGGGCTGGTAACGCGATTGCAGTGCAAAACCTTGGTGAAAATAGTGCAATGCTAATTATGTTAGGATTATATTCCCTAGCCATGAAAGCAGGATTATCCGTTATTAGTGTTGGTGTCGGTTTTGGTAGCGTATTTGCTATAGCGATTGCGGGTTTATGGGTTTGGGATCGCGCACGCAAAAAGTAATTATCCGAAGGTAAAAATCACATGATAAATGAAAGTTATCTCGAAACATTGAGTATTCAGCTTGCTGAAGTCCTCAAAAAACAAGGTAAAACGATTACTTGTGCAGAATCATGTACTGGCGGATGGATTGCTAAGGTATTGACGGATATTGCGGGTAGTTCGGATTACTTTCATAGAGGATTTGTGACTTACAGTAATGAAGCAAAGCATCAAATGATTGGTGTGACAAATGAGTCACTGCAAAAATTTGGGGCAGTGAGTGAGCAAGTGGTTTCTGAAATGGCACTCGGTGCTTTAACTGAAGCTGCTGCTGATTTGGCGATTTCAGTGAGTGGCATAGCAGGTCCAGGTGGCGGAAGTGACGCTAAACCGGTGGGAACGGTTTGGTTCGGTTTCGCCCAAAAAAACGCTACAGGCAGAGCTCATGTGACGGTTAAGCACTGTATATTCCAAGGTGATAGAAATTCTGTACGTTTACAATCAACAGCTTATGCACTTGAAACACTTTTACAAATCATAAGTGAAAAATCTTCTTGATACTGTATGATTATACAGTATACTTAGCATTAACAAACCGAATTCAATCGTTCTATTTGCAGTGGGTAACTTCACTGCATCAAAGGGAGTGAACATGGCTATCGATGAAAACAAACAAAAAGCATTAGCAGCAGCGCTAGGTCAAATTGAAAAGCAATTTGGTAAAGGCTCTATCATGCGTCTTGGCGAAGATCGCTCAATGGATGTTGAAACTATCTCAACGGGTTCTTTATCTCTTGATGTCGCTTTAGGTGCTGGTGGTCTGCCGCTGGGGCGTATTGTTGAAATCTATGGGCCTGAATCTTCTGGTAAAACAACACTGACACTGCAAGTTATTGCAGCCGCACAACGCAGTGGTAAAACATGTGCATTTATCGATGCTGAACATGCTCTCGACCCTATTTATGCAAAAAAATTAGGCGTTGATATTGATAACCTGCTGTGTTCTCAGCCTGATACCGGTGAGCAAGCACTGGAAATCTGTGATGCGTTGACGCGCTCAGGGGCTGTTGATGTCATCATTGTTGACTCCGTTGCAGCATTAACACCAAAAGCTGAAATTGAAGGTGAAATTGGTGACTCTCATATGGGCTTAGCTGCTCGTATGATGAGCCAAGCAATGCGTAAATTAGCGGGTAACTTGAAAAACTCAAATACGCTGTTGATCTTCATTAACCAAATTCGTATGAAGATTGGTGTTATGTTTGGTAACCCTGAAACGACAACGGGCGGTAATGCTCTCAAATTCTATGCTTCCGTACGTTTAGATATTCGCCGTATTGGTGCTGTGAAAAATGGTGAAGAGATTGTTGGTAGCGAAACGCGTGTTAAAGTCGTTAAAAACAAAGTCGCTGCACCATTTAAACAAGCTGAATTCCAAATCCTGTACGGTGAAGGGATTAACACCTACGGTGAATTAATTGATTTAGGTGTTAAGCATAAATTGATTGAAAAAGCCGGTGCTTGGTATAGCTATAACGGTGATAAAATTGGTCAAGGGAAAGCGAATGCAACAATATATCTGAAAGAGCACCCTGAAGCGGCCGAAGAAATTGATAAAAAACTGCGTGAAATGCTACTAACTCACACTGGTGAATTTAGCAGTGCAGCCACTGATTACATCAGTGAAGCCGAAGAAAATGAATCGCCTGAAGAATTTTAATATTGATTCATTGGTTTGATAAATAAGCAGATTATTAACGCCACTCCAAAAAAGAGTGGCGTTTTTTATTTTTCATTTGCACTATATTGGGAGTAAACAATAGTTTTCCAGTGGAAAAATAGCCAACTGAAAGGTATAAACATACTTTCAGAAAATACTCAGACGCTTTACAATGAAAGCCACGAATGGATGTATCTATACTTTAAAACGCTCAAGTTGCAGTTAAGTGACCAAATAGGCAATAGGAACATTCATCAATGTGTGACTAATGCGAATGAATGTCATCAACTGTACTGAAACTTACAGTATGAAGAGTATAAATTTTACTTCTACGCAAAGAGACTTTATCTTATCAGTCACTTTTTAATCGGAGAGTTGATTAGAGGTGATGTTACATTCCATCTCAACAATTCGTAATTCAGTTTCCAGCTTGAAATCGGGATAAATATGAGTAAAAGCACCGCTGAGATCCGTCAAGCGTTTCTCGACTTTTTTCATACAAAAGGTCATCAGGTGGTAAGTAGCAGTTCGCTAGTACCAAATAATGACCCAACATTATTGTTCACTAACGCAGGGATGAACCAGTTCAAAGATGTATTTCTTGGTCTGGATAAAAGAGCATATTCCCGAGCGACTACGGCACAAAGATGTGTGCGAGCAGGTGGTAAACATAACGATTTAGAAAACGTTGGCTACACAGCCCGTCACCATACTTTTTTTGAAATGCTCGGTAACTTTAGCTTTGGCGATTACTTCAAACATGATGCGATCAAATTTGCTTGGGAGCTATTAACTGGAAAAGAGTGGTTTAACCTACCAAAAGAGAAATTGTGGGTTACCGTGTATGAAACCGATGATGAAGCCTATGAAATTTGGAACAAAGAAGTCGGAATTCCAGTTGAACGCATTATTCGTATAGGCGACAACAAAGGTGCACCATACGCCTCTGATAACTTCTGGCAGATGGGGGATACTGGTCCTTGTGGCCCATGCACCGAAATTTTCTATGACCATGGTGAGCATATCTGGGGTGGGCCTCCAGGAAGTCCTGAAGAAGACGGCGATCGCTATATTGAAATTTGGAACATCGTCTTCATGCAGTTTAACCGTCAATCAGATGGCACGATGGAACCATTACCTAAGCCATCTGTGGATACCGGTATGGGGCTTGAACGTATTGCGGCTGTATTGCAGCATGTTAACTCTAACTATGATATCGATATTTTCCGCGACCTTATCGCTGCGGCTGCAAAGGCTACAGGTGCTAGCGACCTATCAAATAAATCACTTCGTGTTATTGCTGACCATATTCGCTCTTGTGCATTCCTCGTGAGTGATGGCGTCATCCCATCGAATGAAGGCCGTGGTTATGTATTGCGCCGGATTATTCGCCGTGCTGTACGTCATGGCTATATGCTAGGGGCAAAAGAGACCTTTTTCTACAAGCTGGTTGCTCCACTGATTAAAGTGATGGGATCAGCAGCAGATGAACTTGCTCGTCAACAAGCTATGGTTGAAAAAGTGCTTAAAACGGAAGAGGAGCAATTTGCACGTACATTAGAGCGTGGTCTTCAATTATTAGATGAAGAACTTGCGGCTCTTAAAGGTGACACCTTAGATGGCGAAACTGCGTTCCGTTTATATGATACTTATGGTTTCCCTATCGATCTTACCGCGGATGTTTGCCGTGAGCGTAACATCAAAGTTGATGAAGAAGGCTTTGAGCGCGCAATGGAAGATCAGCGCCGCCGTGCAAGAGAGTCGAGTGGTTTTGGTACCGACTATAATTCGTTAATTAAGGTTGAAAAACACAGCGAATTTTCTGGTTATGCCTATAATGAACAATTAGCCACTATCACTGCTATCTATAAAGATGGCCAGTCAGTAGATTCCCTGAATGCTGGTGAAGAAGGTCTTGTGATCCTTGATAAGACTGCATTCTATGCTGAATCGGGTGGTCAAGTTGGCGATACGGGTGTACTGCGTAATGAGAGTGGTCATTTTACTGTCACTGATACACAAAAATATGGTCAGGCAATTGGTCATATTGGTCAGGTAGAGTCTGGCTCACTAGTCATTAACCACCGTATAGATGCTAAAATTGATGTGAAAAGACGTGATGCAATACGCCTTAATCACTCAGCAACTCACCTGTTGCATGCGGCATTACGCCAAGTACTTGGTGATCATGTATCACAGAAAGGCTCTTTAGTTAACGATAAATATCTCCGCTTTGATTTTTCACACTTTGAAGCAATGACACCTGCACAATTACGCGCAGTGGAAGACATTGTTAACGCACAAATTCGTAAGAACACACCAATTGAAACGGAACTTATGGATTTAGAAAGTGCAAAAGAAAAAGGTGCGATGGCATTATTCGGTGAAAAATACGAAGAACGTGTACGTGTTCTGAGTATGGGCGATTTTTCTATCGAACTTTGTGGTGGGACACATGCAAGCCGTACTGGTGATATCGGTTTATTCCGCATCACCAGTGAATCAGGTACGGCTGCGGGGGTTCGTCGTATTGAAGCTGTCACAGGGGAAGGCGCGATTGAAAGCGTACATAACCAATCTGATCAGTTGAATGCGATAGCTCACCTCTTAAAAGGTGATATGAATAGCTTAGTTGAAAAAGTTAAGTCTGCATTGGAAAAATCTCGCCAATTAGAAAAAGAGATTTTGCAACTAAAAGATCAACAAGCATCCCAAGAAAGTGCTTCACTTAGTAGTAAAGCAAAAGATATTAAAGGGATTAAATTACTTGTTAGCCAATTAAGTAACACTGAACCTAAGCTTTTGAGAACGATGGTTGATGATCTCAAAAATCAGTTGAAATCGGCGATTATCGTGCTTTCAACAACGAGTGGTGATAAAGTCAGTGTAATTGTTGGTGTAACTAATGATTTGACTGCTAAAATAAAAGCGGGTGATTTGATATCATATGTTGCACAGCAAGTCGGTGGTAAAGGTGGTGGGCGCCCAGACATGGCTCAAGCTGGTGGTACGGATGTGAGTGCGTTACCAGCGGCGATGGCCAGTGTAGAAGAGTGGGTTAACTCACGACTATAAGCGCTGATTAGGTTGCCTCATGCACCGTGAGGCAACTTTATCTGTTGCAACGTTGTTAATATGTTGTGGGTAGTGTTATATTTTGTACGTATATAATTAAAATGATTGCCTTGATGGCATCGATGCTTTAGGTGTATATCATTGCTTTACGTTTTCACGGTGTGTGATGGACAATAGCGGGGGAAACCTAGAGACCCGACTCTTTTAATATTTCAAGGAGCAAAGAATGCTTATTCTGACTCGTCGAGTTGGTGAAACACTCATGATAGGCGATGAGGTAACAGTTACTGTACTGGGAGTAAAAGGCAATCAAGTTCGTATTGGTGTCAATGCCCCAAAAGAAGTTTCTGTTCACCGTGAAGAAATTTATCAACGGATCCAGGCTGAAAAGACTCAACCAGATAATCAATAATAATGAATAAGCGTCCATATCTTGAACCACACAGCAAAGATGGACGCTTGTCTTTCATTTGACCTCATTCTTAACCCCACTATATTTTAATTGATTCGGCCTTCAAGCGAGTGGTTTAACTTACCACGATACCAATTTGATGCTTATCGTTGATAACTTCCTCTCTAGCTTCTCAATTTGAACGCAGCGCTGACTATTTTTCGAGAATTCATTTTTCAATTCATCATTTTTTATCGGGTAAAATTTTGTGAAATTACCCCGTGATGAATCCGATTTTCGGTGCTAAACTAATCATCTTGCTTGTGAAATGTGCAAACAGTCATTATAAACCAAAAAGTTTGGAAAAATTGTTTGACTTCTAAAGCTAGGAAAGTAATATGTGCGCCACACAGAGACGAGATGTTCAAAACAAATCGTCTGTGACTAAAAACGGTGAGGTGGCCGAGAGGCTGAAGGCGCTCCCCTGCTAAGGGAGTATGCGGTCAAAAGCTGCATCGAGGGTTCGAATCCCTCCCTCACCGCCATTTTAGATAGCTGCATCCGTAGCTCAGCTGGATAGAGTACTCGGCTACGAACCGAGCGGTCGGAGGTTCGAATCCTCCCGGATGCACCATATTTAACCCTATGAGTAAAACTGGTGGGGTTGGTTTTTAGTTTTTAGCAACTAAAAAAAAGCAGTAGTTATGAAGTGTAGAGTTTGATATTGTAATGCATCCGTAGCTCAGCTGGATAGAGTACTCGGCTACGAACCGAGCGGTCGGAGGTTCGAATCCTCCCGGATGCACCATCTTCAGCTAGTCCTTGTCTAGTGTATCAAAATTTCCTTTATCAAAACGATGGCTAATTATTGAATCAACGATTCAATGAACGAATTAAGCATCCGTAGCTCAGCTGGATAGAGTACTCGGCTACGAACCGAGCGGTCGGAGGTTCGAATCCTCCCGGATGCACCAGAACAAGAAGCTCCTCATAGAGGGGCTTTTTTTTCGTCTATCAATCAGATTTATCATAATTCGATGTTATTCCAAATGCGTATCTTATATAAACCACACATCTAAGCAGCGACAATTTCCTTCATTTACGCTAAAGTAAGCTTCTTACTAAAATAAAATTACATCACAGGCGGGAGGTCGATTTGATCCCGGACGTATCTAAAGCGCTCTCATGGTTAGAGGCGCACCCAGAAGCACTGAATGGTATTCAACGTGGTATCGAACGTGAAACATTACGTGTTACTCCGAAAGGTTCTATTGCTGAAACTTTGCATCCGGAAGAATTGGGGAAAGCATTAACACATAAATGGATCACGACAGATTTTGCTGAGTCTTTACTTGAGTTCATTACACCTGTGGATAAAAGTACTAGGCACAGTTTGGCTTTTCTTAGGGATTTACACCGTTATACGGCTCGTCATCTGCACAATGAAAGGATGTGGCCATTAAGCATGCCTTGTTTTATCGAAAACGAAGATAAAATAACGCTTGCTCAATACGGTACATCGAATGTAGGCCGCTTCAAAAACTTATATCGTGAAGGGCTAAAAAACCGTTATGGCGCATTAATGCAGACCATTGCTGGTGTTCATTATAATTTTTCATTGCCAATTGAATTTTGGCAGGCGTGGGCAGGTGTTAAAGATGCACAGAGCGGTAAAGCGCAAATTTCTGATGGTTATTTACGCCTGATTAGAAACTATTATCGCTTTGGCTGGGTGATCCCTTATTTATTTGGGGCATCTCCTGCTATTTGTGGCTCATTCCTTAAAGATAGAGAGACTAAATTAACCTTTGAAAAGACAGCTACGGGAACGTATTACTTACCTTATGCGACGTCGTTAAGAATGAGTGATTTAGGCTATACGAATAAGTCTCAGAGCGATTTAAACATTACCTTTAATGATTTAGATAGCTATGTGGCTGGTTTGAAAAAAGCGATTTATAAGCCGTCTGAGGAATTTGCCGCGCTAGGTGTGAAAAAAGCAGGTAAGTATATTCAATTGAACACCAATGTGTTGCAGATTGAAAACGAGCTGTATGCCCCCATTCGACCTAAGCGTGTGCCAAAAGGTGATGAGTCACCATCTGATGCATTGTTGCGCGGTGGTATTGAGTACATTGAAGTTCGTGCGTTGGATATTAACCCGTTTAGCGCGATTGGGGTTGATGAGACGCAAACGCGCTTCCTAGACCTGTTTTTGATTTGGTGCGTGTTAGCTGATGCACCAGCAATGAATGCTCAAGAATTAGATTGCAGTCGCCAGAACTGGAACCGCGTGATCCTTGAAGGGCGTAAACCGGGTCAAGTTATCGGTATTGGTTGTGGTAGTGAAATGAAACCATTGGTGGAAGTAGGGCAGCAGTTATTTGATGACTTAATCCGTGTTGCTGAAGTCCTCGATACCTGTTGTGATGCCAAATATCAGGAAGTTTGTCACCAATTTATTTCAATGTTTGAAGATCCAACTCGGACGTATTCTGCATTAGTGATGGATAAAATGGTTGAACAAGGTATTGGTGGCTACGGATTAGAATTAGCTGAAAAATACTATGCGCAATTGGTTAGTGAACCTTACGAAGTGATTACCGAAGCTCAGTTTGAAGCTGCTCGATTAGCTTCCATAGAAAAACAGGCTATGATAGAGAAAGATGAAACTGAAAGCTTTGAGGATTATTTGCGGAGGCATGCAGGGCGCTAAAAGAAAATGGCCACAGCGAAGTGGCCAAATATAAAATCTCTTAGAGAATTAGGGATGATAACAAATTTGCGCGTCTTTCATAGATTAAGACTCAGCGATTGCCAAATAGTTTCATTTATTTTGCAAATAAAATAATTTTTTTTCAGGAGGTCAATAAATGCCGTTATTAGACAGTTTTACTGTAGATCATACGCGTATGGCTGCGCCTGCGGTTCGTGTAGCAAAAACGATGAAAACACCTAGCGGAGACACGATTACCGTTTTCGATCTGCGCTTCACCGTGCCTAACAAGGAAGCCATGTCTGAAAAAGGCACTCATACCCTTGAACATCTATTTGCAGGGTTTATGCGAGACCATCTCAATGGCAATGGTGTTGAGATTATTGATATCTCTCCAATGGGGTGCCGTACTGGGTTTTACATGAGCTTAATTGGTGCACCTGATGAGCAACGTGTTGCCGATGCTTGGAAAAGTGCAATGCAAGATGTATTAAAAGTGCAAGATCAGAATAAGATCCCAGAGCTGAATATTTTTCAGTGTGGCACGTATAAGATGCATTCACTAGACGAAGCTCAACAAATTGCACGCAATGTCCTAGCGTCAGAAATTCGAATTAACAAAAATGATGAACTTGCATTACCGGCTGAAAAGCTGACTGAACTGCATGTTTAAATAACGTTAATGCAACAAACTGCACCTAACTTGTTAGCGAATAACACATTAAGGTGCAGTTTTTTTATTGATGTTTAATGAGCTTCAGATGTAGAAGCATTCGTTGCGATAGGGGTAATTTTGACTTGCTTAATAATATTATCGCTAATGAGCAGGACCTCAACTAAATAGTGTGAAATGACGATTTTTTCTTGCAGCTCAGGGATATCGCCAATCGCTTCTAACACCATACCATTCACTGTTCTCGGCCCATCGACAGGAAGGTGCCAATCAAAGGCTTTGTTCAAGTCACGAATATTTGCCGTACCATCAACGAGTACACTACCATCGCTTTGCGGTAAAACTTCTTCAGACAATGAAGGGGACATCGACGTGGTAAAATCGCCGACGATTTCCTCAAGGATATCTTCAACCGTAATCAGCCCTTGAATCTCACCATACTCATCAACAATGATGCCTATTTTTTCTTTATTATGTTGGAAGTTTATTAGCTGAGTACTTAGTGGCGTACTATTTGGAATAAAGTAGATACTGTCGGCTGCTTTGATCAAATTCTGCTTGGTAAACTCCCGTTTCTCCATCATCAAACGATAGGCTTCACGGACACGCAAAATTCCAATCGCATCATCAAGGGAGTCACGATACAGCACGATGCGGCCATGAGGTGAGTGGGTCAGTTGCCGAATGATAGATTTCCAATCATCATTAACATCAATACCGACGATCTCATTCCTTGGTAGCATAATGTCGCCAACAGTCACTTTTTCAAGATCTAAAATCGACAACAGCATGTCTTGATTTCGTCTGCTGAGTTTAGCTTTTGACTCATTAACGATGGTTCTCAGTTCATCTTTACTGACTGCATCACTGCGTATTACAGGGGGTTTTATGCCACAAAGAAACATAAATAATAATGTTATTTTGTTGAAGGCCCAAACCACTGGCAGCATAATTTTTTGTAGAGGTTTTAAAATATAGCTGCTTGGGAAAGCAATTTTTTCTGGGTATAAAGCCGCGATAGTCTTAGGCATCACTTCAGCAAAGACTAATATCACAAAGGTTAAAATACCCGTGGCAATTGCGACACCCGCATTGCCATATAGGCGCATACCAACAATAGTCGCTAGGGATGAGGCAACAATATTGATTAGGTTATTGCCGATAAGAATCAAACTAATGAGTTTATCGGGGTGACGAAGTAATTTTTCGACACGTTTTGCTGACCGGTTACCTTGTTTGGCAAGGTGCTTTAAGCGGTAGCGATTCAGCGTCATCATACCTGTCTCTGACGCAGAAAAATATGCGGACATGATAATTAAAATGATTAATATAATGATGAGCGTACCGGTAGATACGTGATCCAAAACTAGGTTCCTTATACTGTGTAGATAAGATGATTTTATTCGTCTTAGCGTTAAGATACCAGAATTTGTTGCATCAACCGGTTGCCAAAGAATGCCATTGTTAGAATAAAGGCTCCAGCGACGTGGAAAAATAGAACTCGCTTCCCTCTCCAGCCACCGTGGAAATGGCCCCACAGTAAAATAATATAGACGAACCAAGCGATAACCGATAAGACAGATTTATGGATATTCTCTTTATCAAAGATATTATCCATATAAATAAAGCCTGTGCATAAGGTTAAGGTGAGTAGGATCACACCAACTTGGGTGATATGGAACATTTTGCGCTCAATGACCATCATAGGCGGCATATCTGAACTAAATTTCAGGGTTTTATTCTTTAGTTGAAAGTCTATGAGTGCAACTTGGAATGCATATAGTGCAGCGATTAAGAGTGTCGCATAACTCAGTAACGCTAAACCAATATGAATGAAGAGGGGGACACTGCCTTCTAGGTGGGTGATAAACTCACCGGGCATAATGGTGGATAACATTAAATTGATGACAGCAAAACTATAGACAATCGGCGTCAAATACCAAGCTTTGCCCTTATAAGCCACGACGGTCATAATAATACACATGAGTAAACTCACGGCGGAACCTAAGTTTAATAATGTGAGGTTTTGTCCTTCATCACCACGAAAAATCAGTAACTTTAGCGTTATTGCATGAGTTATCAGTGCAATAACGGCCAATAAAAGGGCTAGTCGGCGATAGACAGGTTGTTTTCGAACCTGGCCGGGTACGATCAGCGATAGGCTGAATAGGTATGTACAAACTGCTATGACTGCAAATACTGGCATAGTATAGTGTCGTTATTCATTTTAAGTGGATTATATTGTGTAGTATAACTCGTGGAGCTGCTGGCTCCAACCATTGGTACAGTTAATAAGCCTCTTCTTAATCGTTAATCGCATGATAAGAGCGCCTCTCACGGAGTATGACTGTTCATTTTATGATTGAAATCTGATTTTACTATTCAGTCAGTCAAATCAATACTAACAGAGTGAAGCGAATAAACGTCAGGTGTGATACACTGTGGCGAAAAATTTCGGCGTTGGTTTCAGTTGTGGCTGTCATCGGTTATGCACCTTTGAAAAATAATGAGTGAGTGTTGTCTAAATTAGCCATTGCGTACTTGTATTTTTAAGTATCAATAACCAGATAGAGTGTTGACAGTAGGCCCATAAACAGAATTGAGTTAAGACATATGTTTGATAATTTAACTGACAGACTATCGCGCACTTTGCGCAACATCAGCGGGCGTGGGCGTCTGACTGATGAGAATATTAAAGATACATTGCGTGAAGTTCGTATGGCTTTGCTGGAGGCAGACGTAGCGCTTCCCGTTGTCCGTGAATTTATTCAAAAAGTAAAAGAAAGCGCTGTTGGCCAAGATGTCAATAAAAGCTTAACTCCAGGTCAAGAGTTCATCAAAATTGTTCAGAATGAACTGACCAAAGCCATGGGTGATGAAAACCATCAACTTAACCTCTCGGCGCAGCCACCAGCGGTTGTCTTGATGGCTGGTTTGCAAGGTGCGGGTAAAACCACAAGCGTTGCAAAACTGGGTAAGCTTTTAAAAGAGAAACAAAAGAAAAAAGTTTTAGTGGTCTCTGCTGACGTTTATCGCCCAGCAGCGATTAAACAGCTAGAGACATTGGCAGAAACGGTTGGTATTGATTTTTTCCCTTCAGATGCCAAAGAAAAACCCGCAGCAATCGTACAGAAAGCTTTAAAACACGCTCAGCTACAGTTCTATGATGTGTTGTTGGTGGATACCGCAGGTCGTTTACACGTTGATGAAGCGATGATGGACGAAATTAAAGAGGTCCATCGCATTATCAATCCTGTAGAAACCCTGTTTGTTGTTGATGCGATGACAGGTCAAGATGCCGCGAATACGGCTAAAGCTTTTAATGAAGCGCTACCGCTTACTGGGGTGGTGTTGACGAAAGTTGATGGTGATGCGCGTGGTGGTGCGGCTTTATCCATTCGCTCAATTACAGGTAAGCCAATCAAATTCTTAGGGGTTGGTGAAAAAACGGATGCTTTAGAACCTTTCCACCCAGAACGTGTAGCGTCCCGTATTTTAGGTATGGGAGATGTGTTATCTCTTATTGAAGAGATCGAACACAAAGTTGACCGCGATCAGGCAGAAAAACTTGCTAAAAAGCTGAAAACAGGTGACGGTTTTGATTTAAATGACTTTTTAAGTCAGTTAAAACAGATGCGCAATATGGGCGGCATGGCGAGTATGATGAGCAAGATACCTGGAATGTCTCAAGTTCCAGATGCTGTTAAGTCGCAAATGGATGATAAAATCACTATCCGAATGGAAGCGATAATCAATTCAATGACGCGTAAAGAACGTGAAAAACCTGAAATTATCAAGGGGTCACGTAAACGTCGTATTGCCGCTGGTTCAGGTACGAGTGTTCAAGAAGTCAACCGCCTTTTGAAGCAATTTGATGATATGCAACGCATGATGAAAAAGATGAAAAAAGGCGGTCTTGCCAAGATGATGCGTGGCATGAAAGGAATGATGCCTCCGGGTTTTCCGGGGCGTTAAGCAACAAAGCTAGAAAGAATATGCACTTTTGATTGATTTTTACGTCAAAGCGAGTAAAATTTTCGGGCTTTTTATATGACAGCCGGACTCTATCCCTCGATGGAGTCTGGTTGTTTTATTAACTAATGAGGATGTTATGGTAACAATTCGTTTATCTCGTGGCGGCGCAAAAAAGCGTCCGTTCTACCAAATCGTTGTAACCGATAGCCGCAATGCGCGTGACGGTCGTTTCATCGAGCGTGTTGGTTTCTTCAACCCAATCGCTTCAGGTCAAGCAGAAGAACTGCGTTTAGACTTGGATCGTGTTGAGCACTGGGTTGGTAAAGGCGCAACTATTTCTGACCGTGTTGCACAACTGGTCAAACAAGCTAAAAAAGCAGCTTAATCTGTCACGGTGGTAACTATGGGCAAGCAAGTAAATCTAGCGACTCCTACTCACCCAATCGTCTTGGGGAAATTAGGCGCTGCATATGGAATTCGTGGTTGGCTCAAAGTTTTTTCCTCCACCGAACATGCTGAAAGTATTTTTGATTATCAGCCTTGGTTTATTCAACGTTCAGGTCAGTGGCAACATGTGGAACTGGAAGATTGGAAACACCATAACAAAGATATCATTATTAAACTTAAAGGGGTCGATGACCGCGATGCAGCAACGTTGTTAACTAATTTTGAAATAGTCGTTGATTCAACGCAACTTCCTGAATTAGATAATGATGAATATTACTGGAAAGACCTTATGGGCTGCCAAGTAGTGACACTGCAAGGTTATGATCTCGGGACCATCACCGATATGATGGAAACCGGTTCTAATGATGTCATTGTGATTAAGGCAAATCTAAAAGATGCATTTGGCATCAAGGAGCGGCTGGTTCCGTTTCTTGATGGGCAGGTTATCAAGAAAGTCGATCTTAAATCTAAACTCATTGAAGTTGATTGGGATCCTGGTTTTTAAATCTCCGGTTGAACGGTTTTAATGAGTGGGACTAAATAATGTGGATTGGTGTAATTAGCCTGTTTCCCGAAATGTTCCGCGCAATAACCGAGTACGGGGTAACTGGTCGGGCAGTGAAAAATGGCCTACTGTCTGTCGAGTGTTGGAATCCACGCGATTTCACTCACGATAAACATAAGACAGTTGATGATCGCCCCTATGGTGGTGGTCCAGGCATGCTGATGATGGTGCAACCTTTAAAGGATGCTATCAACACAGCAAGAACTGAGGCAGGTGAGGGTGCGAAAGTTATTTATCTGTCACCTCAGGGACGCAAACTCAGCCAAGAGGGGGTTTGCGAATTGGCAACGAATGAGAAGCTAATTCTTGTTTGTGGTCGATATGAAGGCATTGATGAGCGAATCATTCAAACCGAAATTGATGAAGAATGGTCAATCGGTGATTATGTTCTCAGTGGTGGGGAACTCCCCGCGATGGTGTTGATTGACTCGGTGTCTCGGTTTATTCCGGGAGTACTTGGTCATCAAGCTTCTGCACAAGAAGACTCTTTTGCAGAGGGACTACTTGATTGTCCACACTATACCCGTCCTGAAGTGTTAGACGGCATGCAAGTACCTGATGTTTTATTATCCGGTAACCATGCAAAGATAGATAGCTGGCGTATGAAACAATCACTTGGCCGTACCTGGCTTAGAAGACCTGAGCTTCTGGAAAGCCTAGCTCTGACTGACGAGCAGAGGATGTTGCTGACTGAATTTCAAAATGAATATTGGTCTGAGCAACAAGTGAATCCAGACAATTAAAATAATTGTCTAACATATATCAGTTTACCTAGGGTAAGAGAATTATTATGAGCAACATTATTAAACAACTTGAACAAGAGCAGATGAAGCAGGACGTACCTTCATTCCGTCAGGGTGATACTGTGGAAGTTAAGGTATGGGTCGTAGAAGGCTCTAAAAAACGTCTGCAGGCATTTGAGGGCGTGGTTATTGCTATTCGTAATCGCGGTCTGCACTCTGCATTCACTGTTCGTAAAATTTCTAACGGCGAAGGTGTTGAGCGTGTATTCCAAACTCACTCTCCAGTCGTAGATAGCATCACTGTTAAACGTCGTGGTGCCGTTCGCAGAGCTAAACTGTACTACCTGCGTGAGCGTTCTGGTAAGGCAGCTCGTATTAAAGAGCGTCTGAACGCCAAGTAATACGCTTTCGCTACATCCGAAAGAATATAAGGCCCGCCCCAGTGCGGGCCTTTATATCTCTGTCATCTTTCGGCCCGTACATTGCTGGTTGCACTCCTTCTGCTATATCAATCCCTCAATATCTCACTTATACACAGCTTACCGGCAACATGGACAGATAAGAGTGATCCTTTTCAACAATCATTAAGGATTCCGATTCTTATTTATTAAGATATTATTAATTTGATCTGTCTCATTTCATACTATTACCAAATTGTAAACTTATGATTACACTCTCTTTCTGTTTGTATGTTTTTTGAGCGTTAATAAAAGAGGTGGATATTTTATTATTTGCTTTTTCAATTGGTTATCTGTGTGTTCATTTTTATTTACATCGCTGTAATTATTTTACATTTTTGGATTGTAATCTTTACGTTCCATGGTATGTTATTAACCAGCACACAAACACAATATATAAACAGTTAAGCAGGTAATAAAAATGATCATGCAAAAAGATGTACTCAATAATGTGAATATTCGTGATGAACAGGTATTAATTACACCTGAGGCTCTAAAACAAAAATTTCCACTGAGTCACAGCAACCTGCATGCCATCGCGGCTTCGCGTAAAGTCATTGCTGATATTATTCATCAACGCGACCCACGCTTACTCGTGGTATGTGGCCCTTGTTCTATTCATGATGTCGATGCGGCTATTGAATACGGTCAACGTTTACAGAAACTTGCTGCTGAATTGAATGACAGTTTATATATTGTGATGCGTGTTTATTTTGAAAAACCTCGTACAACTGTTGGCTGGAAAGGTTTAATTAGCGACCCATTAATGGATGGTTCGTTTGATATGGAAAAAGGCTTACATATTGCTCGCGACTTGCTGACAAACCTTGTTAATATGGGGCTACCTTTGGCGACAGAGGCTTTGGATCCTAATAATCCTCAGTACTTAGGTGATCTTTTCAGTTGGTCTGCCATTGGTGCAAGAACAACAGAATCGCAAACACACCGTGAAATGGCATCGGGTCTATCAATGCCTGTAGGATTTAAAAATGGTACCGACGGTAGCTTATCGACAGCGATTAATGCGATGAAAGCGGCGTCTATGCCTCACCGTTTTATGGGAATTAATCAATCAGGTCAAGTGAGTTTGTTGCATACAAAAGGCAATGAAAATGGACATGTTATTTTGCGTGGCGGTAAAACACCAAACTATAGCCCAGAAGATATTGCTGCCTGTGAAGCTGAAATGCGTAAAGCTGGACTTGAACCGTCATTGATGGTTGATTGTAGCCACGGTAACTCGAATAAAGATTTCAGGCGTCAACCGTTGGTTGTTGACTCTATCATCGAGCAAATTACTCATGGAAATAAGTCAATAACCGGTATTATGTTAGAAAGCCATTTACATGAAGGCAATCAAAGTTCTGAACAGCCACGTAGCGAAATGAAATATGGCGTGTCAGTGACCGATGCTTGCATTGATTGGGAAACAACCGAAACAGTATTGCGTAAGCTCCATCATGCATTGCAGCCAGTGCTTGACGAACGTGCTGAAAAATTTGAAATTGCAAGTTGATACAAGGTATAGGTATGTCTGCTGAATTATCTCATCTGAGAGAACAAATTGATGAGGTTGATAAATCGTTATTAGATTTGTTGGCTAAACGCTTACAACTGGTTGCTGAAGTCGGTGAAGTCAAAAGCCAACATGGTTTGCCTATTTATGTCCCTGAGCGAGAGTCAAGCATGTTGGCTGCTCGCCGCCAAGAAGCAGAACGGATGGGGATACCGCCTGATTTAATAGAAGATATTCTTCGCCGCGTGATGAGAGAATCTTACGCTCGCGAAAATGATAAAGGATTTAAAACCCTGAAACCTGATGCTGGCCCAATTGTGATTGTGGGTGGTGATGGCAAAATGGGGCGCTTGTTTAATCGTTTACTGACACTCTCAGGTTATCAAGTTAAAACGCTGGGTGAACAGGATTGGGCGCAAGCAGAGTCAATTCTTTCTGGTGCTAGCGTTGTTATTATCAGTGTACCGATTCATTTGACAGTACAGGTAATTGAACGACTGCCAAAATTGGATAAAGAAACAGTCCTCATAGATATTGCATCGATTAAAGATAAGCCTTTAAAAGCGATGTTAGCAGCGCATGCAGGACCTGTTTTAGGCTTACACCCCATGTTTGGTCCTGATGTAGGAAGTGTTGCTAAACAAGTATTTGCCTTTTGTGATGGCCGAGATAGCGAGTCTTACCAGTGGTTCCTAGAGCAATTACAGGTTTGGGGAGCCCGCTTGAAAAAGATTACAGCCAGTGATCATGACCGTAATATGAGTTTTATTCAGGCGTTGCGCCATTTTACAACTTTTACGTATGGTCAAAATTTAGCGCAGGAACATGTGGATCTACAGCAGTTGTTAGAGTTGTCATCGCCTATATATCGCTTGGAACTGGCAATGGTTGGGCGTCTATTTGCTCAAGACCCTCAATTGTACGCTGATATTATTATGTCATCTGATGAAAATATTGAATTAATTCGCCGTTACTATCAGTTACTCGGCCAATCTATAGAGATGCTCGAACGTAAAGATAAGGCCGAATTTATTCGACAATTTAATGAAGTAAGCGATTGGTTCGGGGAAGATGCTCACCATTTTATGAAAGAAAGCCAATCGCTGTTGCAAAGAGCCAACGACAACCGCAAGTAGTTTTTAAAAATGGCTCCTATATAAGGAGTCATTTTTATGTGTCGTCAAAAATTCGCCGCAATTTACCTACCTGACCTTTACCATCTACACGTAATTTCACTTATTTTGATTTTTTGTAATTAAAAATACTGCACTCATTTACTTGTATAGTTATTTATATTGCTATTTTTTAATAATATCTGTTTATAGAGTGAATATTTATAAATTAAACGATTTAACTGATAAAGTTAGTGAATAATTTACCGATATTAATTCTCATAAAGTGACAGTTTTATCGGTGAGGAATCTATGTCTTTGAAGGATATGAAAATTAGCGCAAAATTATCCATTGCGTTCGCTTTCTTTATTTTACTTATATTAGTGAGTTCGGCGTTTTCTTTCGTCAGCTTGAACAAAGCCAACAACGGTATTCAAACAATCATCTATAAAGATTATCCAATGACTGTTAGAGCTAATCAGCTAATGGATAATTTTTATTCTTATATTGGCATACAGGAGTTGATACTTCTGGATGATCGAGATAGCGATAGGCGTCGAAATGAACTAAAAAAAATTAGTTCAAACGTCGCCCAGCTTTTGAAGGAATTAGATGAAAACGCAATGGATGAGCCCTCTAAAGAGGGGCTAATTCAGATCCGTGATGTTCGTCAGCGCTTTCTACAATCTCAGGCTCGCTTAAATGAATTCTTAAATAATAACAATCGCAGTGCTGCTATTGATGAGATGATGAATAATACGTCAGCTATTCAACGTGAGTACCGTGAAAGAGTTCAAAACTTCATCGAAGTTCAGAATAGACGCATGCAAGCAGCTGCTGGGGTTGTAGAGAGTAATTATAATTTTAATAAATGGTTATTAGCGACTCTTGTGATTATTAGCATTGCAACAGGCTGTGGTATGGGCTGGTTTATTGCACAATCGATCACACGCCCATTGAGCCAAGCCGTTGGTTTTGCTCAAGCGATAGCATCGGGAGACCTAACACAACATGTTGCAGCCAGATATCGCGATGAAACAGGTATACTATTACAAGCGTTAGTTGAAATGAAAACACGCTTACTTGAGATAGTTAGAGAAGTTCAACATGGCTCCGAGAGTATTTCAGCTGCCGCAGGCCAAATTGTGGCAGGAAACCAAAACCTAGCGGCAAGAACAGAAGAGCAGGCGACATCCGTAGAAGAAACGGCGAGTTCTATGGAGCAAATTACATCCACGGTACAAAATACCGCTGATCATACCCATCAAGCGACGCAGCTTGCGGCAGATACTGCTGTTGCTGTAACCAAAAATGGGCGAATGATGAATCAAGTGACAGAAAAAATGCGGGTTATTCATTCTTCATCAAGCCAGATGACAGATATCATTAATCTCATTGATTCGATCGCATTCCAAACCAATATTCTTGCTTTAAACGCTTCTGTTGAAGCCGCAAGGGCTGGTGAGCATGGGCGTGGTTTTGCCGTTGTTGCAGGTGAAGTGAGACTATTAGCGCAAAAAAGTGCGAATTCAGCGAATGATATTCGAGGCCTTATTGAAAATTCTCTCGCTCAGACGAAGGAAGGCATGGAATTAGTTGAACATGTTGAATCTCAAATTAATGACATGGTTAAAAATGTCGATGAAATCGATCAACGTTTGCAAGAAATAGGCCAAGCAAGCCATGAGCAAAGTTCGGGGATCTTGCAAATCAATAGTGCAGTTGGGCAGCTTGATGCGACAACGCAGCAAAATGCGAGTTTAGTGGAAGAATCCGTTGCCGCAGCGGCGTCACTTAATGAACAAGCATTGCACCTTAAACAATTGGTGAACTATTTCCGTATCGACTATTGCAAATAGATAACATTATTAAATCAAAATAATGGTGTTATTGATGATGTCATTGAAATAGGTTGGTGATGATATAAAGCCAGTGTGTATTGACTGGCTTTATATTTTGCAATGTCACTCGATTATGGCGCGATTTTCTCGGGTTCAACAGGAACGATATTTTCAGAAGGGTAGCAACCAAGAACTTTAATAGAACGTGTAATGGCTGATAACTCTTTTAATGCCTGTTGCATATTCCCAGAACGTAGGTTGGCATGCACATCTATATAAAACATCTCTTCCCAAGGTTTGCCATTGATAGGACGAGACTCGAGCTTACTCATGATAATCTTATTATTTTTTAAGATGATAAGTGCATCAACAAGGGCACCTGCTTGTTGGCCTGTTGTGATAAGTAATGTGGTTTTTGCAGGTACTTGCTCTGTAACTTCAATGGATTGTTGAGCAACGACAATAAAACGCGTCATGTTAATTTGCTGATTAGCTAAATTATGCTCGAGAACCTGTAAACCATACAAGGCACCACCCGCTTCGCTACCGAGCGCTGCAACATGCGGTGAGTTTTGTTGGGCGACATTTTGCATCGCGGTTGAAGTGCTATCACAGTATTCAATTTTCCAATGTGGGAACTGAGCTAAATATTGACTGCATTGTTGGAATGGCTGCGGATGACTATAAACCGTTTCTATTTTACTGAGATCAGTGCCCCCAACGGTAAGCAGGCAGTGATTGATGGGGAGACGAATTTCACCCACAATCGATAATGTGGTGTTTTGCAATAGATCATACACATCATTGATTGCACCTGAGCTAGTATTCTCTATTGGTAAAATACCATAATCGGCTTGGCCACTTTCAACGAGAGAGAAAATATCTTGGAATTTATGGCAACTACACTCAACCAATTGGTCAAAATGACGAGCTGAATATTGGCGTGCAGCAATATGAGAATAAGAACCTTTAGGGCCTAAAAATGCGAAACGCGCAGAGTCATTGGGTGTTAAGTTTAAATATTGCTGCAAGATGGCTTGCTGCGTAAGTACGGAATCTTCAATGATCATTTGAAAGAGACGTGTCACATAAAAACCATCTAACCCTAGTGGTTTAGCTTTATTAATCAACACATCTAATAATTGACGTTCACGTTCTTTATCCCGTATTGGGCGGTTATCTTCTAATTTTGTCTGTGCAACTTCAACGGCATATCCACGCCTTTTGGCTAGGAGTTCGAGAAGTTCGCTGTCCAATTGGCTAATTTTTTTTCGTATCTTCAGTAAATTAGTGCTGTTATCCATCCTACCCGCCCTATAAAACATCGCTGAAACAAAAAAGCCCCCTAATTTAGGGGGCTTGCAAATCTTGTCATCTTTTCTTTCTCAAACGACAAAAGCCCCTAATAGGAGTGGCTAAAGCTAAAGAAAGAAAAGAAAACAAAATTCATATGCATAATAATATCACCATTGTTTGTCTAGTCTTTAAATAGACCTGATACAAGAGCAGATGTCAACAAAAAAGAAGCTGTTCAACTAAAAACGCGCCTATGGTAGGCGCGTTGGCAAGGTTTCAAGATAAGTTTGTAGATAATATAAAATTATAACGTAACGAGGTTCGCTTCTTTTACACTATTGCTGGCTCTTCTTGATTCTCCTTTATGTTGCACTTTATTAAGTTGTCTTTCGAGTTTGTTAATCAATTCATTTATGGCAACGTACATATCTTCATGTTTTGCGCTAGCAACGAGTTTTCCTGTGGCTGTTTTAATATTGGCATCTACCATAAAACCTTGTGGTTCTTTTGATAAGACAACATGAGGACTAATTAAATTGACTTGCCATTTTTCAAGTTTAGTCAGACGGCTTTCAATGTGATCTCGGATAGCTGGGGTAATATCCATTTGTTTGCTAGTTATGTTCACTATCATATAGTTACCTCTCATTGTTTCCGCCTTTGATGTATTCAGAATACTGACTATTTATCTAAAAAACTTGACATAGATCACACTTGAAGAATGCAGTTACACTTCGTGATCTGAACTGTGATTCAGGATAAAAAAGAAAGGGAAAGGGATTGCCAAGTTAAGGTTCTTGGGCGAAACTGAAATAGTTGACTATCAATACGGTTAATAGTCGGTACTCTTTTTGGGTTAAAATTCGCAATTGGCGTAAAATGCGAAAAATACTCTGGAAAATCAACAGAACCGAATTTATTTCGGGATGAACCTATCTTTATCACGCCATACTGGAATAAAAAAAACAGCAGCCGAGGCTGCCGTTTTCAATCGTTACTGACTAGCGTTAGTTTGCATTGGCGGCGAGTAAGCTATTAACTTTATTAGCTTCGACATCTAACCCCATCTGCTTATAAGCTATTTCCATATATTTTAGTGCGTTATAGGTAGCTTCAGTATCTGGGTAATCCCTTAACATTTGTTGCGCACGATTGACAACCGCGACATAAGCCCCGCGTTTGTTGTAGTATTCAATGACAGAAAGGTCAAACCTTGCTAAGCGATCTTTTAAATAAACAAGACGTTTACTAGCATCGTTAGCATAGAGGCTGTTAGGATAATAGCGAACTAACTGACTAAAATCTTTGAAGGCAACACGTGCATGTTGAGGATCTCTGTCTGAACGGTCGATACCAAAGAAACCTTGCAGTGCACTGTCATCAAGTGCCATTGCCGTTAACCCGCGCATATAAAGAACATAGTCAATATTTGGGTGAGTTGGGTTTAAACGCATAAAACGGTCAATTGCTGCTATCGCCATTGGTAGCTCAGCTGATTTATAATAAGCATAAATCAGATCTAATTGCACCTGTTGTGCGTAAGGGCCAAATGGATAACGGTTATCCAATGCTTCCAGTTGTTTGATGGCTGCTTTGTAGTTACCATCCTGCAACTTTTGCTGACCAATACTGTACATTTCAGCCGGAGTGCTATCAGGGCTGACTTCATTATTGCTGGAGCATCCGGTGAGTACCAGGCTCAACGTGGCAGCAGCCACCAGATATTTTATACGTATCATCACGTGTTGGTTATCCTCTGAGTGTTTCGAGGGAGACTATCCGTAAGGCTCCCGGCAAAATTCGAGTTACAATAGCATACATTTTAAATAAAACGGCACTGCCGTCAAAACACAAACACTAAAAAAGTAGATTAATTTATGGCTCAACAAGTACAACTTAATGCAACTGTTGCTGAATCACAGCTCGGTCAACGTTTAGATCAGGCTTTAGCGGAATTGTTCCCTGATTATTCGCGTTCACGTATAAAAGAGTGGATTTTAGATGATAGAGTGCAGGTTAATGGGAAAGTTATCAATAAGCCAAAGGAAAAAGTTTTAGGCGGAGAAGAAATTTTAGTTGATGCATTAATTGAAGAGGACAATCGTTGGGAGCCACAAGATATTCCTCTTGATATCGTTTATGAAGACGATGATATTCTCGTGATTAATAAGCCTCGTGGATTAGTTGTACACCCTGGCGCAGGAAATCCAGATGGCACGATATTAAATGCCTTATTGTATCGTTACCCTGAGATTGCCGATGTGCCACGAGCAGGTATTGTGCATCGCTTAGATAAAGACACAACAGGGCTGATGGTTGTGGCAAAAACAGTTCCTGCACAAACTCGTTTAGTTGAGTCGTTACAATTACGTGAAATTACACGTGAATATGAAGCGGTTGCGGTTGGCAGAATGACGGCTGGCGGCATGGTGGAAGAGCCTATCTCACGGCATCCGACTAAACGCACACATATGGCTGTTCATCCAATGGGAAAACCCGCATTGACACACTATAGGGTTATGGAGCACTTTAGGGCTCATACACGTTTGCGTCTACGCTTAGAAACCGGTAGAACACACCAAATTCGTGTCCATATGGCACATATCAATCATCCTCTTATTGGTGATCCTCTGTATGGTGGGCGTCCACGTCCGTTAAAAGGGGCGAGTGAAGCATTTTTTGAGGTGATGCGTAAATTTGACCGTCAAGCGCTGCATGCCACGATGCTTCGGTTGTATCACCCAATTTCTGGTATTCAAATGGAGTGGCATGCGCCTCTGCCAGATGATATGGTTGAGCTTATTGAAGCCTTAAAAGCAGACTATCAACTGCACAAAGACGATATGGATTGGTAATGAACTCATTGATTTTTCCTGACTGGCCACAACCTAAAAAGGTCTCATGCTGTAGCACCACACGTATTGGTGGGGTCAGCTCATCTCCATTTGATAGCCTAAATTTGGGTGATCATGTTGGTGATGAGCCAATGGCCGTCAGTGAAAATCGTTACCGCCTTCAGGCATTAGCAGGGTTGCCACAACAGCCGTTATGGCTCGAACAAGTCCATGGTACAAAAGTATTATGCTTAGATGGCAGCGACATTGAAAATAAACAAGCTGATGCCGTTTACACTCATCAAACGGGCGTTGTTTGTGCCATCATGACGGCAGATTGTCTGCCGGTTCTCTTTTGTAGTCAGGATGGACAAGAAGTTGCCGCTGCTCATGCCGGATGGCGTGGGTTATGCGATGGTGTTCTTGAAAATACAGTTGCTCAGTTTTCGTGCCCCAAAAATCAAATTATGGCTTGGCTAGGCCCTGCAATTGGCCCCAGCAAATTTGAAGTCGGGCCAGAGGTCAGAGACGCTTTTATCAAGCAGTCAACTGAGCTGGCCGCAGGTTTTGCTATTCATGGCGACAAATTTTTAGCGGATATCTATTTATTGGCACGTAAAAAGTTGCAAGCCGTTGGCGTAACTTCAATTTATGGTGGGGAGTTTTGTACCGTGAGTGACAAAAACAGATTTTACTCCTACCGTCGTGAGGGAAAAACGGGGCGCATGGCCTCATTAATATGGGTAAATAACTAGTGTTTAGAGAGTTGTTCTGAATTAACCCATATGGATGAAATAATTCATTTATAAACTTGAATAAATAAAAATAGACCTCATCTATTCTCCAGAAGCAATTTTAATCTCATTTTTAGTGGAGGTGTTATGCGTCTGGATCGTTTAACTAATAAATTCCAGCAAGCTCTCGCTGACGCCCAGTCATTAGCCCTTGGGCGCGAAAACCAGTTTATTGAACCTATTCATTTATTAAGTGCACTGTTTAATCAAGAAGGTGGCTCTGTACGACCTCTTTTGACAACGGTGGGTGTCAATGTCGGGCAGTTGCAACAAAAAATTGAAGAAGCGCTTTCGCGTTTACCGCAAGTGCAAGGGGTTGCCGGTGATGTGCAGCCTTCAAGTGATTTGATCCGTCATTTAAATTTATGTGATCAACTAGCACAAAAAAATGGTGATGAATTTATCTCCTCTGAATTATTTCTTCTTGCAGCTTTAGAAGCGAATACATCACTTGCGGATATGCTTAAAGCAGCCGGTGTAAATAAAGCGAATTTAAATAAGGCAATAGAACAAATGCGTGGTGGCGAAAAAGTGAATGACCAAGGTGCTGAAGACCAGCGCCAAGCGTTAAAGAAATTTACTGTTGACCTGACAGAGCGTGCGGAACAAGGCAAGTTAGACCCAGTGATTGGTCGTGATGAAGAAATTCGCCGTACTATTCAGGTATTACAGCGTCGTACAAAGAACAACCCTGTGCTGATTGGTGAGCCTGGCGTTGGTAAAACCGCGATCGTTGAAGGATTAGCGCAACGTATTGTGAATGGTGAAGTGCCTGAAGGTCTGAAAAACAAGCGTGTTTTATCCTTAGATATGGGAGCCTTAATCGCAGGTGCTAAATACCGTGGTGAGTTTGAAGAGCGTTTAAAAGGCGTACTGAGTGACCTTGCTAAGCAAGAAGGTAATGTCATTCTGTTTATTGATGAATTGCATACCATGGTTGGTGCGGGTAAAGCGGACGGTGCCATGGATGCGGGGAACATGTTGAAACCTGCATTAGCACGCGGTGAATTACACTGTGTGGGGGCAACAACACTTGATGAGTATCGTCAATATATAGAAAAAGATCCGGCTTTAGAACGTCGATTCCAAAAAGTGTATGTTGCAGAGCCAAGCGTTGAAGACACAATCGCTATTTTACGTGGTCTGAAAGAGCGCTATGAGTTGCACCACCATGTGCAGATTACGGACCCAGCAATCGTCGCAGCGGCAACGTTATCTCATCGCTATATTACGGATCGTATGTTACCGGATAAAGCGATTGACTTAATTGATGAAGCTGGTGCGAGTTTGCGTATGCAAATGGACTCGAAACCTGAATCGCTTGACCGTTTAGAGCGCCGTATCATTCAGCTCAAATTGGAACAGCAAGCCCTGAAAAAAGAGTCCGATGACGCGAGTAAGAAACGTCTTGATATGCTCGAAGAAGAGTTAGCGGAAAAAGAGCGTGAATATTCTTCATTAGAAGAAGAATGGAAAGCAGAGAAAGCGTCATTAACAGGTACACAGCATATAAAAGCCGAGTTAGAGAACGCACGCTACGAAATGGAGAAAGCACGTCGTAGTGGTGACCTCGGAAAAATGTCTGAACTGCAATATGGCCGTATTCCTGAGTTGGAAAAACAGTTAGATGCAGCGACTAAAGCAGAAAATAAGAGTATGAAACTTCTGCGAAATAAAGTGACTGATGTCGAAATCGCTGAAATTCTAGCTCGTTGGACTGGTATACCTGTTTCTCGTATGTTGGAAAGCGAAAGAGAAAAACTATTACGTATGGAACAGCAATTACACCAGCGCGTAATAGGCCAAGATGAAGCGGTAGTTGCGGTATCGAACGCTATTCGTCGTAGCCGTGCAGGTTTGTCAGACCCTAATCGCCCAATAGGTTCATTTATGTTCTTGGGGCCAACAGGGGTTGGTAAAACGGAATTATGTAAAGCACTGGCAAACTTTATGTTTGATAGTGATGATGCGATGGTTCGTATCGATATGTCTGAGTTTATGGAAAAACATGCCGTTTCACGTTTAGTGGGGGCTCCTCCAGGATATGTGGGGTATGAAGAAGGTGGTTATCTAACTGAAGCCGTTAGACGTCGCCCTTATTCTGTTATTCTCTTGGATGAAGTCGAAAAAGCACACCCAGATGTCTTTAATATATTATTACAGGTATTGGATGATGGGCGCTTAACGGATGGCCAAGGTCGTACGGTCGACTTCCGTAATACCGTTATTATTATGACATCAAACCTCGGTTCTGATTTGATTCAAGAACGTTTTGGTACTATCGGTTATTCAGAAATGAAAGATATGGTTATGGAGGTTGTCGCACATAGCTTTAGACCTGAATTTATTAACCGTATCGATGAAGTGGTCGTGTTCCATCCATTAGGTAAAGAACATATTACAAACATTGCGAATATCCAGCTTGGTCGTTTATATAAACGTCTTGAAGAACACGGCTATGAAGTTACCGCATCATCTGCGGCATTGGAAAAAATTGGTGAAGCAGGGTTTGACCCAATCTTTGGTGCTCGTCCATTGAAAAGAGCAATCCAACAAGAGATTGAAAACCCTCTGGCGCAAGAAATATTGTCAGGTAAATTGATCCCAGGTAAACCAATAGTCTTAGATGTGGAGAATGATGAGATAGTCGCTAAACAGTAACTATTCGCTTTTCAATTAGGTAATAGAATCCAAGGCGGCCTTAGGGTCGCCTTTTTATCACCTTTTTTCATGAAAAGAGGCCCTTTTTGCTATAAAAATGCACCAAAAGTGTAAAAAATAATCAGTCGTCAAATTTTTTTAAAAAAAGACTTGCTAGAATTTTCTGACTCCCTATAATGCGCCTCCACTGACCGACGATGAGCCAACACAGAATGTGATGGCAAGCCCAAAAGGCTAACGACGGCAGACGAGAGAATCTGAAAAGATAAGCGAAAAAAAAGCTTGACTCTCGATGAGGAAAGCGTAATATACGCCACCTCGCGACAACGACCTAAACGGTTAATATCGAAAGATAAAGTCGCAACGCTCTTTAACAATTTATCAGACAATCTGTGTGGGCACTCACAGGACACTATCAAAAAAATATTTGATTTTAAGTCTTGAAGAGTGACTAACACGTTAATTCATATATGAACTAACAATGTGCAATTCGATTGTGGAAGGATAACGCGAAGGCGAGTGAGCATTTCCGAGACAGTACTGAGGTGCGGCGAGGAAAGCGGAGCGAAGCCGACAAAGTTAGCCGAACAGAAGCGAATTGATAAACAGTTTAATTCTTTGAGCATCAGACTACTTTTAATTGAAGAGTTTGATCATGGCTCAGATTGAACGCTGGCGGCAGGCCTAACACATGCAAGTCGAGCGGTAACAGGGGAAGCTTGCTTCTCGCTGACGAGCGGCGGACGGGTGAGTAATGTATGGGGATCTGCCCGATAGAGGGGGATAACTACTGGAAACGGTGGCTAATACCGCATAATCTCTAAGGAGCAAAGCAGGGGACCTTCGGGCCTTGCGCTATCGGATGAACCCATATGGGATTAGCTAGTAGGTGGGGTAATGGCTCACCTAGGCGACGATCCCTAGCTGGTCTGAGAGGATGATCAGCCACACTGGGACTGAGACACGGCCCAGACTCCTACGGGAGGCAGCAGTGGGGAATATTGCACAATGGGCGCAAGCCTGATGCAGCCATGCCGCGTGTATGAAGAAGGCCCTAGGGTTGTAAAGTACTTTCAGTCGGGAGGAAGGCGTTGATGCTAATATCATCAACGATTGACGTTACCGACAGAAGAAGCACCGGCTAACTCCGTGCCAGCAGCCGCGGTAATACGGAGGGTGCAAGCGTTAATCGGAATTACTGGGCGTAAAGCGCACGCAGGCGGTTGATTAAGTTAGATGTGAAATCCCCGGGCTTAACCTGGGAATGGCATCTAAGACTGGTCAGCTAGAGTCTTGTAGAGGGGGGTAGAATTCCATGTGTAGCGGTGAAATGCGTAGAGATGTGGAGGAATACCGGTGGCGAAGGCGGCCCCCTGGACAAAGACTGACGCTCAGGTGCGAAAGCGTGGGGAGCAAACAGGATTAGATACCCTGGTAGTCCACGCTGTAAACGATGTCGATTTGGAGGTTGTGCCCTTGAGGTGTGGCTTCCGGAGCTAACGCGTTAAATCGACCGCCTGGGGAGTACGGCCGCAAGGTTAAAACTCAAATGAATTGACGGGGGCCCGCACAAGCGGTGGAGCATGTGGTTTAATTCGATGCAACGCGAAGAACCTTACCTACTCTTGACATCCAGAGAACTTAGCAGAGATGCTTTGGTGCCTTCGGGAACTCTGAGACAGGTGCTGCATGGCTGTCGTCAGCTCGTGTTGTGAAATGTTGGGTTAAGTCCCGCAACGAGCGCAACCCTTATCCTTTGTTGCCAGCGATTCGGTCGGGAACTCAAAGGAGACTGCCGGTGATAAACCGGAGGAAGGTGGGGATGACGTCAAGTCATCATGGCCCTTACGAGTAGGGCTACACACGTGCTACAATGGCGTATACAAAGAGAAGCGACCTCGCGAGAGCAAGCGGAACTCATAAAGTACGTCGTAGTCCGGATTGGAGTCTGCAACTCGACTCCATGAAGTCGGAATCGCTAGTAATCGTAGATCAGAATGCTACGGTGAATACGTTCCCGGGCCTTGTACACACCGCCCGTCACACCATGGGAGTGGGTTGCAAAAGAAGTAGGTAGCTTAACCTTCGGGAGGGCGCTTACCACTTTGTGATCCATGACTGGGGTGAAGTCGTAACAAGGTAACCGTAGGGGAACCTGCGGTTGGATCACCTCCTTACCATTGAAGTGTTCTTGTGAAGTGTTCACACAGATTGTCTGATGAAATAGAGTCAACGGTATCAATAGGCTTGTAGCTCAGGTGGTTAGAGCGCACCCCTGATAAGGGTGAGGTCGGTGGTTCAAGTCCACTCAGGCCTACCACTTTTTGCTTATGCTGCGTTGTAGCTTAGCTCGTTTACCTGCGTAAACGTCGCCAAGACTACGCCTTGCCTAAGAAAAAAGACCTTCCGAAGACGCGAACCGCGTAAAGAAGAAGATAATTGGTACTGTCAAACCTGTTATGGGGCTATAGCTCAGCTGGGAGAGCGCCTGCCTTGCACGCAGGAGGTCAGCGGTTCGATCCCGCTTAGCTCCACCATAATACTTTTGAATTATTCAGAATAGATTAGTTATAGTCTATTGCGAATAATTATGCTCTTTAACAATCTGGAACAAGCTGAAAATTGAAACAACGCACATTGTTTATCGCTTAAACAATGTGAGAGTCTCTCAAAAATCTCAACGCGAATGCTGTTTTGTCATGATGGCAACTGTAATGAGCGAGCAGTGTGAAATTCAAGGCGGACAGCGCACAGCAAGCGCAGCGTACATTGGTACGTGAGCATTGCGAGCACTGCCCAACGCAGAAGTTCACCACGCGCAGCCATTACCGGTCAGAACGACACGAAAAGACACCTTCGGGTTGTGAGGTTAAGCGACTAAGCGTACACGGTGGATGCCTAGGCAATCAGAGGCGATGAAGGACGTGCTAATCTGCGAAAAGCGTCGGTAAGGTGATATGAACCGCTATAGCCGACGATGTCCGAATGGGGAAACCCAGTGCAATTCGTTGCACTATCGTTTGATGAATCCATAGTCAAACGAGGCGAACCGAGGGAACTGAAACATCTCAGTACCTCGAGGAAAAGAAATCAACCGAGATTCCCCTAGTAGCGGCGAGCGAACGGGGAGCAGCCCAGAGTCTTAATCAGCATCAGCATCAGGAGAACGGTCTGGAAAGTCCGGCAGTAAAGGGTGATAGCCCCGTATCCGAAGGTGTTGGTGTTGTGAACTCGACGAGTAGGGCGGGACACGTGTTATCCTGTCTGAATATGGGGGGACCATCCTCCAAGGCTAAATACTCCTGATTGACCGATAGTGAACCAGTACCGTGAGGGAAAGGCGAAAAGAACCCCGGCGAGGGGAGTGAAATAGAACCTGAAACCGTGTACGTACAAGCAGTGGGAGCACCTTTTAGGTGTGACTGCGTACCTTTTGTATAATGGGTCAGCGACTTATATTCTGTAGCAAGGTTAACCGTATAGGGGAGCCGTAGGGAAACCGAGTCTTAACTGGGCGAATAAGTTGCAGGGTATAGACCCGAAACCCGGTGATCTAGCCATGGGCAGGTTGAAGGTTGGGTAACACTAACTGGAGGACCGAACCGACTAATGTTGAAAAATTAGCGGATGACTTGTGGCTGGGGGTGAAAGGCCAATCAAACCGGGAGATAGCTGGTTCTCCCCGAAAGCTATTTAGGTAGCGCCTCGTGAACTCATCTTCGGGGGTAGAGCACTGTTTCGGCTAGGGGGTCATCCCGACTTACCAACCCGATGCAAACTACGAATACCGAAGAATGTTATCACGGGAGACACACGGCGGGTGCTAACGTTCGTCGTGAAGAGGGAAACAACCCAGACCGCCAGCTAAGGTCCCAAAGTCATGGTTAAGTGGGAAACGAAGTGGGAAGGCTCAGACAGCCAGGATGTTGGCTTAGAAGCAGCCATCATTTAAAGAAAGCGTAATAGCTCACTGGTCGAGTCGGCCTGCGCGGAAGATGTAACGGGGCTAAACCATGCACCGAAGCTGCGGCAGCGACATGTAAATGTTGTTGGGTAGGGGAGCGTTCTGTAAGCCTGTGAAGGTGTGCTGTGAGGCATGCTGGAGGTATCAGAAGTGCGAATGCTGACATAAGTAACGATAATGCGGGTGAAAAACCCGCACGCCGGAAGACCAAGGGTTCCTGTCCAACGTTAATCGGGGCAGGGTGAGTCGACCCCTAAGGCGAGGCAGAAATGCGTAGTCGATGGGAAACAGGTTAATATTCCTGTACTGGTGATAATTGCGATGGGGGGACGGAGAAGGCTAGGCTGGCCGGGCGACGGTTGTCCCGGTTTAAGGATGTAGGCAGGTGAATTAGGCAAATCCGGTTCACTACATGCTGAGGTCTGATGACGAGTCACTACGGTGGCGAAGTAGCTCATGCCCCGCTTCCAGGAAAAGCCTCTAAGCTCTAGATTATCATTAATCGTACCCCAAACCGACACAGGTGGTCAGGTAGAGAATACTCAGGCGCTTGAGAGAACTCGGGTGAAGGAACTAGGCAAAATGGTGCCGTAACTTCGGGAGAAGGCACGCTGGCGCTAGGTGAAGTCCCTCGCGGATGGAGCTGAAGCCAGTCGCAGATACCAGCTGGCTGCAACTGTTTATTAAAAACACAGCACTGTGCAAACACGAAAGTGGACGTATACGGTGTGACGCCTGCCCGGTGCTGGAAGGTTAATTGATGGGGTTATCCGTAAGGAGAAGCTCTTGATCGAAGCCCCAGTAAACGGCGGCCGTAACTATAACGGTCCTAAGGTAGCGAAATTCCTTGTCGGGTAAGTTCCGACCTGCACGAATGGCGTAATGATGGCCAGGCTGTCTCCACCCGAGACTCAGTGAAATTGAACTCGCTGTGAAGATGCAGTGTACCCGCGGCAAGACGGAAAGACCCCGTGAACCTTTACTATAGCTTGACACTGAACATTGAGCCTTGATGTGTAGGATAGGTGGGAGGCTTTGAAGTGTGGACGCCAGTCTGCATGGAGCCAACCTTGAAATACCACCCTTTAATGTTTGATGTTCTAACGTGGCCCCATAATCTGGGGTGCGGACAGTGTCTGGTGGGTAGTTTGACTGGGGCGGTCTCCTCCCAAAGAGTAACGGAGGAGCACGAAGGTTGGCTAAGCATGGTCGGACATCATGCGGTTAGTGCAAAGGCATAAGCCAGCTTGACTGCGAGAGTGACGGCTCGAGCAGGTACGAAAGTAGGTCTTAGTGATCCGGTGGTTCTGAATGGAAGGGCCATCGCTCAACGGATAAAAGGTACTCCGGGGATAACAGGCTGATACCGCCCAAGAGTTCATATCGACGGCGGTGTTTGGCACCTCGATGTCGGCTCATCACATCCTGGGGCTGAAGTAGGTCCCAAGGGTATGGCTGTTCGCCATTTAAAGTGGTACGCGAGCTGGGTTTAGAACGTCGTGAGACAGTTCGGTCCCTATCTGCCGTGGGCGTTGGAAGATTGAAAGGGGCTGCTCCTAGTACGAGAGGACCGGAGTGGACGCACCACTGGTGTTCGGGTTGTCATGCCAATGGCACTGCCCGGTAGCTAAGTGCGGAAGAGATAACCGCTGAAAGCATCTAAGCGGGAAACTTGCCTTGAGATGAGTCTTCCCTGACTCTTTAAGGGTCCTAAAGGAACGTTTAAGACTAAGACGTTGATAGGCTGGGTGTGTAAGCGTAGCGATACGTTGAGCTAACCAGTACTAATGAACCGTGAGGCTTAACCTGACAACACCGAAGGTGTTTTAGAGAGAACGTTGTGAAGCGCACGCAGAGTGTGAGAAATTAGCTTGTTCAAGATTGCTGTTCTGGTTGGTGCAAGCCGACGGGAACGAAAACCGAATTTGTCTGGCGGCAATAGCGCGGTGGTCCCACCTGACCCCATGCCGAACTCAGCAGTGAAACGCCGTAGCGCCGATGGTAGTGTGGGGTCTCCCCATGTGAGAGTAGGGAACTGCCAGACATTAAATTAAAGACTTATTGCGAAGCGATAAGCAGCCGTTAGGCGAAAGAATAGTGGAGCGGTAGTTCAGTTGGTTAGAATACCTGCCTGTCACGCAGGGGGTCGCGGGTTCGAGTCCCGTCCGTTCCGCCACTTATTAAGCCCCGTGAGATTTCTCACGGGGCTTTTTACTATTTGTAAAATCAGTTTTGCTCTGCAATTTCTTTGCTCATGCTTTCCTTATTTAGCCGTTATAGTGAATGATAAAGAGGCATCTTGTAATATTCTATAAATCACTCAAAAATGGTTAGTATACAGTCATTATAAGGGGGGTTAGTCTTAACTTCATAAGATATAACATGATAGCTTTGATATACTACAAGCCATGTCGTTTCTAAACTTGTTAGAATACGGTTAACTTCTCATTTTTGTAGGGATTTAAAACGTGGCGAAAAGAACCTATTCTGTTAGATATATTGCAGGTCAACCCGCTAAACGTATCCAACCCATGCCTGTACATATGTTAGGAGAATCACTACCCGTCGGATTACCTTTATTTGCAGCAGGTGAAACCTTAGATGTTCTGACATGGAATATTTATAAGCAACAGCGTCCAAATTGGAAGATTGTGCTAGATGAGCTTGTTAAAGGTAAAAAGCTGATCCTACTGCAAGAAGCACAAATGTCCCCAGAGCTTGTTTCATTTGCGGCATCGCATCAATTAATTGCAGACCAAGTGCCTGCTTTGCCTTTCTCTCCGCATCCTGCTGGCGTAATGACACTTGCGACTTCTCATCCTATATATTGTTGTCCACTACGAGAAAAAGAGCCTTTATTGCGTTTAGCAAAATCTGCATTAATAACGGTGTATCCGCTGCCGAATGGAAAGCATCTGATGGTGGCGAATGTACATGCGATTAACTTTAGTTTTGGGGTCGATGTTTACACACGACAATTAAGTAAATTAGGTGACCACATTGCTAAACATGTTGGTCCTGTATTGCTAGCTGGTGACTTTAATGCTTGGAGTCGGCAAAGAGTGAATGCATTAAAACGCTTTGTGAGGAGTGTTGGGTTAAAAGAAGTTGGCTATGATCATGACCAACGAACTAAAGCCTTTGGAAGACCTTTAGATTATTTATTTTATAGAGGGCTGAAGGTAAAGGATAGCTACGTTACAAATACCGATGCTTCGGACCATAACCCGATTATAACTCAATTTGAACTCGTTTAGTTTTATTGGCGTTAACCGTCTCTTTTTCTAATTGTTATTTTCACCTTATACTTTAGTGGTGTTCTTATTATGAAGAAGTGAGTTTAATATCTTCAACTCTTCTTTATAGCACTTTTCTCGATAGACTCGTTACCCCGATTAAGAAACCGGTTAGTAATAGTCAAGTTAATATTGATAAGAGCAAAAAATAGCTCCCCCATCCCGTTCATTGCTGCATCTCGAATCTTTTATCGTAAAGGTATCATTAAACCAATTACTGCCAATACAGAGACGATTTGGCTATTGATATTTGAGATAGGGATTAACGGCATATTGCGATTATAAAGAGATATATAGAGTAATAGATAAGCAACACTATCTTATTATCCATAATATTGGAGATGAAAAAATTTTATAAGATGTATTATTTCATTGTTAAATTGTTGGTCGTTACAGAGGGGGTAATAAACAAATCTAAAAAAGAATATTATTATTTCATTAAGTGATAAATTATATGATTAATTATAATTAAATTGATTCTCCATCGGTTGATATATTTATCATTGTGATTAATATATATTTTTTAAATTAACATTAATTGCCAAATATATGAGTGGCGAATTATTGAATATCAGCTATATTTACTTAGTCATACGCTGTCTATTTAAAAACTATTTAAATATAGGTGGTTAATAATATGAAAAATATCATAATAGTTGGTGGTGGGACAGGTGGTACAATGTTAGCCAACATCTTAGCTAGGAAATTAAATAGCGATATTTTTGCTAAGAAAATAAAAATAACATTAGTTACTGATAATCCTATTCATTATTACAAACCTGCCTTTATGTATATAGCATTTAATTTGTTTTTTAAAGATGAGCTAAGTCGTCATGAGCGTTCATTATTAAGGCCAGAAATAGATTTGGTTATCGATAAAATCGATGCATTTGATTTTAAAAATAAAGAGTTAAAATCACGTAGTGGTAAAGTTTTAAATTATGATTATCTTGTTATTGCAACAGGATGTGTTCCTAGACCGGATAGAATTGAAGGATTAAAAGAAATAGGTCATCATTTTTATGCTTATGATCCCGCGAGAAAATTAGCCGATCAATTATCTAAAATTGAAAAAGGTCGGATTTTTATAACGGTATCTTTTCCTGAAACACCGAATGTCCCTCATCAATGCGGTATTGCGCCCATGGAAACAACGCTTATGCTAGATGAATTTTTACGTAAGCGGCGTGTGAGAGATAATATTGAGATTGTCTATACTTACCCTACAGTATCTCAATTATTACGTAATTGTCTTTTCCTTCAACAACCTGTTTGTGAAGCGATTCCTGAAATTTTTAATATAAAGAATATTAAATCTCAACGTGGCTTTACTTTAAGTAAAGTTGACCCAGATAAAAAGGTCGCTTATTCAAAAGAAGGTGATGAACAGCCTTTTGATATTTTAATTAGTACGCCGCCAATTACTGCGGTAGAAGCCGTCGTGAATACAGGTTTAAGTGAACATAATAATGGTGAAGGTTGGTTGCCAACTGATCATGAAACGCTACAAGTTTACGGTACGGAAGGTGTCTATGTTATTGGTGACACTGTTGATTTACCCATAAGTAAGGCGGGCGGTAGCTGCCATAATCAGGCTGCAATTATCGCTGATAATATCGTTGGCGAATTGACTTACGGTTACCCAGCGGCAATTTATGACGGCCGAGTTCAAGCTGTTGCACAAATGGGGCTAAATGCAGGGATGCCTTTACAGTACGACTATAAACATGATGTGTTGCCGATACCTGCGACTAAAGTGGGGGGATTGCTCCGAAATGGTTTCAATAGGGGAATTTATTGGGCTGCTATTCGTGGATTAGTGTAGGAGGGTCATGATGATGTCAAATGAAAATACACAAGCGAAACTTATTGAATTACTTAATTCAGAGTCTGCGGATCATTTAGCTGAAAAAATTTCACCACTTCTACATTTAAAACGTTTGGACAATATTGTTGACCTGTTGTCTTTACTGTCTGACCTTGTGGATATTCTCGATTTAGGCACAGTTGAAAAATTAGCTAATTCATTTGAAGACACGTTAACGCCGGTTTGGGAGTTAGGAACAGCGTATAACATGGCTAAGATGGAAGCTATTTATGATAATAAAGATCAAAGTTTTCGTTCGGTTTATAGCTTATTAAAAGATCCAAATACATTACGGGGAGTGAGCATCCTATTAAGGACCTTGCAGATTATGGGGTCTAGGATACCTCAATCCAGTGACAAGTAATTTTAGGAGAGTGGTATGAGCTTAGATACAAAAAATGCATTTGATACTCGTATAATACACAGCTTTTATAACCAGAGGGAAAATAAAGGTTCATTAATACCACCTATATACCAAACTGCAACCTATTCGTTTAAAGATGCAGAAGAGGGAGCAGCTTGTTTTAGTGGTGAGAAAGAAGGTTTTATCTACACAAGAATTAATAACCCAACCTTAGATTTATTAGAAAAGAGAATTGCTGATTTAGAAGAGGGAGAAGCCGCGATTGTGTTTTCTTCAGGTATGGGGGCCATTACGTCAACTTTTTGGTCTTTAATGAATCCTGGGGATGAATTGTTGGTCGATATGACTGTTTATGGTTGTACTTATTCTTTCTTTCATCACGGATTGGAACGATTTGGTGTTCGTGTGCGTCATATTGATATGAGCAACCTTGAAACTGTAGCGCAATCAATCAGCGAAAATACGCGCATGATATTCTTTGAATCACCCGCTAACCCTGATATGCGTTTAGTGGATATAAAAGCCGTCAGTGAGCTAGCTAAAAAAAATAATATCATGGTCGTCGTGGATAATACGTATTGTACCCCTTACTTACAAAAGCCAATAACATTAGGTGTTGATATTGTTATTCACTCGCTGACTAAGTACATGAGTGGCCATGGTGATGTCGTCGCTGGCGCAGTGATTACGACAAAAGAGATAGCCAAACAAATTAGGTTAGTTGGCCTAAAAGATATGACAGGGGCATGTTTATCGCCACATGATGCGAGTTTGATTATACGCGGGATGAAAACGTTACCTATTCGCATGGAGCGTATAGTGAAAAATGCTCAGCGAATCGCACAATATTTAGAATCCCATCCGCAGATTGAGTTTGTGGTCTACCCTGGTTTAAATAGCTTTAAACAGTATGAATTGGCCTGCCGGCAGATGAAGCTGCCAGGTGGGATGATAGCATGCGAAATAAAAGGTGGGATTGAATCAGGTAAGCGTTTTTTAAACCGCTTAAATCTGTTTTCTCGGGCTGTAAGTTTAGGGGATTGTGAATCTCTAGCACAGCATCCCGCCAGTATGACTCATTCGACGTATACACCTGAAGAACGGTTATTTTATGGCATTAGTGATGGCTTAATTAGATTATCGATTGGGTTGGAAGACGTTAATGATTTGATAGCAGACCTTGATCAAGCTCTGCAATTAGAAAGTTAAAAGAAAACGCCCCTGAAGTTTAGCAGGGGCGTTATTTGATGTTGTGTTCTATTTAATGCGCTATGGTTAATTGTTATTTGTTTGGTTATGTTGGAATGAACGCATAATAAAATAGGCGACAGTGAGTATTACAACCCAAATACAGCCAACCAGTAAAGCCACTTGTGTTTCTTTAAAGAAGCCAAGTAATGCGATAACAAATACCATAAATGCAATTGTTATTGCAGGACCTATTGGCCAGAATGGCACTGGGAATTTAAGTTTCTTAACGTCTTCTTTGCTCATTTGTCGGCGCATCGCAACTTGCGAAAGCAAGATCATTAACCATACCCAGACAGTTGCAAAAGTCGCAATTGACGCAATAATCACGAAAATTCGCTCAGGTAGAAGGTAATTTAGATAGACACCGAGGAGCATGACAACGGACATCACAAGCACGGTCACCCAAGGTACACCATTGCGGGTGAGTTTAGTGAAAACTCTTGGGGCTTGCTTATCTTGAGCCATACCATACATCATTCGACCCGCACCAAAAATATCACTGTTAATGGCGGAAATCGCCGCGGTAATCACCACGATATTAAGTATGTTGGCAGCAGAAGTAATATTTAAGCTAGAAAAAATTTGTACGAATGGACTGCCATTTTGCCCGATTTGGTTCCATGGGTAGATGCACATTAAAATAAAGAGTGTTAATCCATAGAATAACAAGATACGAATCGGCACGGCATTGATTGCTTTTGGGATGGTTTTTTCTGGGTTTTGTGCTTCACTTGCTGTGATACCAATGACTTCAATACCACCAAATGCAAACATGACAATAGCTAAAGAAGCGATGACACCCGCGATGCCATTCGGCATGAAACCCCCGTGTTCCCAGAGGTTTTGAATACCAACAGCATGGTCAGTTTCTTTGCCAAAACCATAAAACATTAAGAACGCACCACCGACAATCATTGCAATGATCGCCGTGACTTTCACGATGGATAACCAGAATTCTAGCTCGCCGAATATTTTAACGTGGCATAGGTTTAGTGCACCAATAAATAACACAATGCTTAGCACCCATATCCATTGGTCTACATGCGGGAACCAAAAGCCCATATACATACCGAAAGCGGTGATATCCGCTAGGCAGACAACAAGCATTTCGAAAACATAGTTCCAACCAGTTAAAAAGCCAGCTAGTGGGCCCATATAATGGCTTGCATAGTGGGAAAATGAGCCTGGAACAGGGTTATGAACAGCCATTTCACCGAGCGCGCGCATGACCATAAAAACGGCGGCCCCACCAATCATATAAGCAATTAAAACGGCTGGGCCTGCTGCTTGTATCGCTGAAGCAGAACCATAAAACAGGCCGGTACCAATCGCTGACCCTAAAGCCATAAAGCGAATGTGTCTGACACTCAATCCCTTTCTGAGTTGATTTGTTTTACTACTTTGCATTTTGTTTCCTGTCTTAAAATTACCGAATATTGTTCCGGTTTTTTCTCTATTAGATGCACTTTGTTGAAACCAAGCTGATTACATTACCATAAAGCGTATGGTTCGCGGGATAGATATCTTGCAATATACGCGCCATACACCAAATTATATGAGGTTCACGGGGCGAAAAGATTTTGAACGAATAACGCGTGCAGTTGAATGGGACATTCTCGTTGTCGTTCGCATGCAACTTGCATGCGTTAGAGTATATAATACGCATGAAGCTGACAATGCTAGAGAGAATTATGAAATACCCAATTAATGAAATTTTTCAAACGTTACAAGGGGAAGGTGTGTTTACTGGCGTTCCCGCCGTATTTATTCGCTTACAAGGCTGTCCTGTGGGATGTAGCTGGTGTGATACAAAACATACTTGGGATAAAGACGCTGACAAAGAAACAACCCTTGGCGATATCGTCGTGAAAACGATGGATACAGATTCATGGTCGTTGGCCAATAGCCATGAATTGATTGCTCTTATGCATAAGCAAGGGTATACGGCAAAACATATTGTCATTACGGGTGGCGAGCCATGTATTTATGACCTCGTACCTCTGACGACGGAATTAGAAAACCAAGGTTATCAATGCCAAATTGAAACCAGTGGTACGTATCCTATTCAATGTTCCAGTCAAACCTGGGTGACGGTGTCGCCAAAAGTGGCTATGAAAGGTGGGTTACAGGTACTGACGGAGTCAATCAATCGAGCGAATGAAATCAAGCATCCAGTTGCGCGTGAAAAAGATATTGAAGAGTTGGATAATTTATTATCAAAACGCACAGAAAAAAGTGCTGCGGTTGTTGCGTTACAGCCGATTAGCCAAAAAAGCGCAGCCACTAAGCTATGTATTGATACCTGTATTGCGCGCAATTGGCGACTTTCCATTCAAACACACAAATATCTCAATATCGCCTGATGTGCCGCGATGTTCACGGCATATCAGTGAATGACTATTCGCCGCGATAAATACATCCAGCATTACAGGTTTCTTTCACCGTTACGGCGCTTAATAAAGGTAATAGGGGTTTGGTTTTATGCCAAATCCAACTTGCCAAGACTTCACTGGTTGGGTTTTCGAGGCCTTCAATATCATTTAAATAATAGTGATCGAGCTGATCTAAAATTGGCTTAAACGCTTCTTTAACATCACTAAAATCAATTAGCCAGCCTGTTTTCTCATCGATTTCACCTGTGAGCTCTAGTCTCACCATGAAAGAATGTCCATGGAGGCGCCCGCATTTGTGACCTTCAGGAACATAAGGAAGCCTATGGGCTGCTTCAAAATGAAAATCTTTATAGATACTTGTTCTCATAACCAACTCCGTATAAATCAAAACGCAGTGTATTCTACTGAAATTTGTGCTCGGAGCATCTTATTTTATCGAATTATTGCTAACCATTTTTATGAGTATGATTCACTAGCTATTTTCATTAGGCTTTTTAGCTATTAGTTATGGCGATCGTTTCTTATCCCGTTTAGCAAGGGTGTTATAACCTGACAAACTATCGGGGTAGTAATTTTAGATAAGCAACTCTGGGGTTATAGAATAATGACAAAAAAACAGTCTCCCATATCGGCATTGCCAATATCGGTGGAACAACTTTCACGTTTGCAGACGGCTGTCGATGACTTTTCATCTCACCAACTCGCTTGGTTGTCTGGTTATTTGTGGGGAATGGTTAATCAAAATACAGTCACTAACGTGCCTATGAGTGCTGAAGTACCACAAGATGAAACTATTACGATTATTTCAGCTTCACAAACAGGGAATGCTCGACGTTTGTCTGAGCAACTGAGAGAACGACTCATAAGTGAAAAACTGAATGTCAACTTAGTTAACGCGGGAGATTATAAATTTAAACAAATCTCACAAGAAAAAGTGTTAGTCATCGTAGCATCAACTCAAGGAGAGGGAGAGCCAGCCGAAGAAGCGGTTGCTTTATATAAGTACTTGCATTCTAAAAAGGCACCCAATTTGAGTGGTACGGTATATGCTGTTTTTGCTTTAGGTGATTCTTCTTATGAAAAGTTTTGCCAAGCAGGGAAAGATTTTGATACTCAATTATCGCAATTAGGCGCGACATCATTGCTTGAGAGGATTGATGCAGATGTCGAGTATCAATCCATCGCTGAAGCATGGATTGAGGATTTGACGCAGCGCCTTAAAGAGCGAGTGCCTACGCAAAGTGATCAGCAATTGGTGGTAACCCAAGCGGGCAGTGTTGATGAAATACATTCATCGCCTTATACAAAGACAGCGCCTCTGACCGCGTCATTACTCGTCAATCAAAAAATTACTGGGCGTGGATCGCTAAAAGATGTTCGTCATATTGAAATAGACCTTGGCGATTCAGGGTTACGTTATCAACCGGGAGATGCTCTAGGTGTGTGGTTCGATAATGATTCAGCCCTTGTCGATGAATTGATAGGCTTATTATGGCTGACAGGTGATGAACCAGTTCAGGTGGCTGAACAATCATATCCATTACGTGATGCATTGATACACCATTTAGAATTGACTCAAAACACACATCTAATTGTTGAAAAATATGCCAATTTAGCAAAAGACGATGCATTACTTGGTTTGATCAGCGATAAACAAGCACTGTTACATTACGCTCAGACAACCCCTATTGTTGATATGGTTAGGCAGGCTGCTTCTCAGCCGACAGCCCAAGAGTTTGTTGATATTCTTCGGCCGATTACTCCAAGACTGTATTCAATTGCCTCTTCACAAGCGGAAACAGAGGATGAAGTACATGTCACTGTAGGGGTTGTACGTTATGACATTGATGGACGAGCTCGTACGGGTGGCGCTTCTGGTTTTTTAGCTGATCGCCTTAAAGAAGGTGACGAGGTACGTATATTCATTGAACATAATGATAACTTTCGCCTTCCAGCTGACACCTCGAAACCCGTCATTATGATAGGCCCAGGAACCGGTATCGCTCCATTTAGAGCCTTTATGCAGCAACGTGATAATGAACAAGCGACGGGTAAAAACTGGTTGTTTTTTGGTAATCCTCACTTTGTTGAAGATTTTCTCTATCAAGTGGAATGGCAGCGCTATGTCAAAGATGGCTTATTGACCAACATTTCATTAGCTTGGTCTCGAGATCAAGCCCAAAAAGTTTATGTACAGGATAAGTTACGCGAACAAGGGGAAGAGGTATGGCGCTGGATTGAAGATGGCGCACATATTTACGTCTGCGGCGATGCGAATCACATGGCACGTGATGTGGAACATGCGTTGTTGGATATTATTAGCCAATACGGCAACATGGATAGTGAATCGGCAGATGAGTTTTTGAGTGAGCTGCGCGTAGAGCGCCGGTATCAGAGGGATGTCTACTAATGAGCGATAAAAAATACGGGCCTTTGGTCGTAGAAGGCAAACTGGCTGATAGTGAGCGTATGAAAAATAATAGTCATTATCTGCGTGGAACTATCAAAGAAGACCTTAAAAATGGGCTGAGTGGGGGTTTTGAGGGGGATAACTTTCTGCTCATTCGCTTCCACGGTATGTATCAGCAAGATGATCGCGATATTCGCGCGGAACGGGCGGAGCAAAAATTAGAACCTCGCCATGCGATGATGCTACGCTGCAGATTACCAGGTGGAATTATTACGCCAAAGCAATGGTTGGACATCGATAGATTCGCCTCTGAGCATACGTTGTACGGTAGCGTGCGTATTACTAATCGGCAGACCTTTCAATTTCATGGCATTTTAAAAGGGGATGTCAAGCCAGCGCATCAGATGTTACATCACGTCGGGTTGGATGCCTTAGCAACGGCCAATGATGTCAACCGTAATGTGTTATGTACATCTAACCCTGTGCAGTCTGAGTTGCATCAGCAGGCGTATGAATGGGCAAAAAAAATATCGGAGCATCTATTGCCTAAAACCAATGCTTATGCGGAGATTTGGCTTGATAAAGAGAAAGTCGAAACCACAGATGAAGAGCCTATATTAGGGAAAACCTATTTACCGAGAAAATTCAAAACATCGGTAGTGATCCCACCCTTAAATGATGTAGATCTACATGCTAACGACATGAATTTCATAGCGATCGCTGAAAATGGTGAGCTTATCGGTTTTAACGTACTGGTTGGTGGTGGTCTAGCCATGACTCATGGTGATACAGCGACTTTTCCACGGTTAGCCAGTGAGTTCGGGTTTATTTATTTGAAGGATACGTTAGCTGTTGCGGAAGCGATTGTGACGACTCAGCGCGACTGGGGAAATCGTACTGAACGTAAAAACGCCAAAACAAAATACACTCTTGAACGGGTTGGTGTAGAAACATTTAAGCAAGAAGTAGAACGGCGTTCGGGAGTGATATTTGAAGCCATTAGGCCTTATCAATTTACTCAACGTGGTGATCAAATTGGTTGGCTAAAAGGGATAGATAATCATTGGCATTTAACGTTATTTATTGAAAATGGCCGCCTGATTGATTTACCTAATAAGCCCCTAAAGACAGGTGTAGCAGAAATTGCAAAAATTCATCAAGGGGATTTTCGTTTAACGGCAAACCAAAATTTAATTGTTGCTGGTGTACCTGAAACGGAAAAAGCCCGTATTGAGGCGATTGCCCGTGAACATGGTTTGATGAGTGCAGAAGTGACTGCGCAGCGTGAAAACTCAATGGCTTGTGTTTCTTTCCCAACGTGTCCACTGGCGATGGCAGAGGCCGAGCGTTTTTTACCTGAATTTGTCACTGAGGTTGAAAAAATCATGCAATCACACGGCATTGGTGATGAGCATATTGTTTTACGCGTTACGGGGTGCCCAAATGGATGTGGTCGAGCAATGCTGGCGGAAGTTGGGCTCGTGGGTAAAGCACTCGACAGATACAATTTACATTTAGGGGGAAACCGGATTGGTACTCGCATTCCTCGTATGTATCGTGAAAACATTAGTTCAGCCGAAATTTTATCTCTTTTAGATACCTTGATTGGTGATTGGGCTAGAGGGCGTCAAGCACAAGAAGGATTTGGTGATTTCTTAATACGCACGGATGTGGTGAAGCCGGTGCTGAACTCTGCGGTTGATTTCTATGAGGTTAAGGAGGCCGTATGAGCCAGCTTGAACTCGCTGAGGTATTAAAATTAGACAAAGCAGAACAAGACGAGTATTTATCTGCATTTAATGCCCAGTTAGAAAAATATGATGCTATCAAACGAATCGAATGGGCAATGAACCATTTACCTACAGCGTTTGTATTGTCATCGAGTTTTGGAATACAAGCCGCTTTAACGCTACATATGGTCACTCAAGTCATTCCTGATATTCCAGTGATCCTCACCGATACAGGGTATCTTTTCCCTGAAACCTATCGTTTTATTGAGGAATTGACGGAAAGGCTGAGGTTAAATTTGCATGTTTACCGTTCGCCATTGTCTCCTGCTTGGCAAGAGGCTGTTTATGGGCGCTTATGGGAACAAGGACTATCAGGAATCGAGCAATATAATCAAATCAATAAAGTTGAGCCGATGAACCGTGCTTTGCAGGAATTGAAAGCACAAAGCTGGTTTTCTGGATTACGTAGAGAGCAGTCGGCGAGTCGTGCTATGTTGCCAGTATTGAATATAGGTAAAGGGATATTTAAAGTCTTACCTGTTATTGATTGGAATAATCGGCAAGTACATGAGTATCTGACACAGCATAACCTACCTTATCATCCATTGTGGGAACAAGGATATTTGTCCGTGGGGGATACCCACACCACTCGAAAATGGGAACCGGGTATGAGTGAAGAAGAAACCCGCTTCTTTGGTTTAAAGAGAGAATGTGGGCTTCATGAAGGTTAAGCGATATCAATATATTGAGTGGCTGACTACTAAATTAGCCACTCAATATCATCATTAATCTATTCTAGAATAAGTATTTAAATCTCACTCTTGTGCCGTAACGATCTTTGTCGCTATTTTTCACTTCAATATCTTTTCCATCAATGACTGAATAGTATGCCCCGATATAAATTTTAAAATTATTCATATCAAGTATATCCGGTAACTCATAAGAGGTATAAAGGGTATGAATATCATATTTGCCAGGACCAAAGATGACTTCATTATCAATATTGTTATCATAATTTAATGCATAGGATTTGATGTCATTATGAGCGTAGATATACCCTAACTGTAAACGACGCCATAGAATATTTGCACCTGTCGTAAAATCAGTTTCATGACTGGCATCTAAATAGGCGGTATTCCAATTTATCGTCAAGCCATTGGTTGGATCATTTTTTAAATTATTCCAGCCCAATGTTAAGCCATAGCCATTGCGTTTAGACTGATCTTTAAATTGGCCTGTGTTTTTATCTTCATAACCATAGGCATTATTCACGATATTGCTTTCTAGCGCAGCAGCAATTTTAAAGCTATCTTTTTCCCAAGCGATAACAGGACGGACATAGACAACATTCTTTTTATTAATCAGTTTTCGTCCGTGGTACTCACTATTGCTAAAGATACTGGTACCATCTTCAATAAGCAGGTTTGTTTCGAAATACCAATTGTCATATTTCGTATTAAACATCATGCTGCCGCCGCTATTGGTTCTTCCTCGACCTTCTTTCATCATATAAATGTAGCCAAACCCATCGCTATAGGTGTCATTGGCGGTATTGCCTGAATACTCAACAAAGGTATCTTGATTTAATGGGAACATATCATAGGCTTCATAGCGACCTAGCTTTATTTGCCAACTCTCTTTTTTACCAAAATGAAATTCAGCATCATCTAAGCTCACATCTCCATCAATTTTAGCGAGAGGTTGGACAGAAAAACCCGCATAGTTTTTATTATCTAATACTCGTTCACCATCTAAACCGATTAGAATTCGTCCATTGATTCCCCATTTATCATAGTCACCAAAATCTTTGTCTTTTCCTGCTTGGGTATTAATTGAAGTAAGTTGTCCTTTTTTACTAGCAATATCTGTATTAAATTCGACATCACCATACAACTTAAGGGTTCCATATTGACTATTGGTTTCAATTAAATTAGGCGCTTCAGATGTTTTTTTAGTCACTATTTGTTGGTCATTAGCTGGTTGACTAATCGTAGCATTATTCTTTAATACATTTTCTAAATGGGCAGCTTTTTGTTCAGCAAGTTCGGCTCTTTTTTCAGCTGCAAGGGTTCGTTGTTCTAATAGGGCTAAACGTTGTTCTATTGATAGAGAGTTTGTATTAGCTAAGGTTATTGTTGGTACAGTTAATCCCAAGCTAATAGCAATAGCGAGTAGTTTCATATTCATTCTTTATTCCTTTTATACCTAAGTGGGAAATATATTTCCCACTTGATATTTTATTATTGGAGTAGTGTCTGTATATTTATTTCAGTCAATGAATTTACTTCCAGATCTGCTTCGGGTAATAACCCTTCAGCGATAATACCAATAGCATAAATCCCTGCTTTCTTTAGAGATTGTATTCCTGCTATTGAATCTTCAAAGCCAACACAAAATTCTACGGGGACATGAATAAGTTGTGCTGCCTTTAAAAATATTTCTGGGTCAGGCTTTCCTTTTGCTAAGGATTTAGGGTCAACAATAGCTTGAAAATAACTATCAATATTTAATTTCTTTAATATTGTTGGTGCATTCTGAGATGCTGAAGCGATAACACAAGGAATATTGTATTGATAGGCCTGTTCAATTAATTCTAACACACCAGGTAAAATATCTTTTGGCGTAATGTTATCCAATAACTTCACATAGTAGTTATTTTTTCTTTCTGATAATTCACTTTTCTCTTGAGCAGAAAAAAGGTTTTGCTTATTACCATAATTTAATATTTTATCTAATGATTCTGTTCGGCTAATACCTTTTAAGGTTTGATTGAACTCTTCATTAATGTCAATACCAATTTCATTCGCTAATTTCTTCCATGCTAAATAGTGATAGCCAGCAGTATCCACAATAACGCCATCTAAATCGAATATCAGACCTTTAACCATTAGTTTTATCCTCATTGAAGTTTAAACAAAAAGCCGTGTTATCAATAAGGTGATATTGATGATGATTAATGGATATTATGCAGGCTTTATCGCTCGTAACAGTAATGTCATTATGAGTTAGGTTAATGTGATACAAAACATTTTGATGGTTTAAATGGAAACTCAGTCTCTGCCATTGGTTTGGCAATGATGGTGTAATATTGAGAGTATCTTGACGAATATCCACACCCGCATAAGCCATAATCGTGGTATTTAACGTTGCGGCCATGACACCGGTATGAATTCCTTCAGCAGTTGTTCCACCTTGAATATCATTGTAGTCTGAATATAAGGCATCCTGATAAAGTTTCCATGACAGGTCATGTCTTTGTATTTGTTCGGCTAAATAGGCATGAACAATACGAGATAACGTTGAACCATGAGACGTTCGTTCAAGATAATACTGAAGGTTTTTTTCAGCGAAATCGTCAGACAATGAGTAGCCTAGAGACTCAATTAAGAATTTGACGGTCGCTTTATCTAGATTATTAAATAACATCAGCGTATCGGCTTGTTTAGCGACTTTAAAATCATCGGCTGACTTATTTTCTTTACGCAATATCCGATCCATACGATAAATATTGCCATATTTTTGGCGATAGCTTTCCCAATCCAATTCATTCAACGAAAAGTAACCTGAAAATTGTTCAATCACTTCATCTTGATTAAGCGTAACGGCCAGTTGGGTTCTAATATGGTTAAGTTGCTGAATGAGATCTGCATCAAAGCCCAATTCAGTGAATTTATGGGTAAAGTGGCTATTGCTATACAGTGTCACTATTTCATTAAATAGCCATGCGACCATTAAATTGGTATAGGCATTATCTTTTAAACCACCTTCTTGTGAGTCAGAATATTTTTCATGGAATTCATCAGGTCCCATAACGCCACTAATATGAAAACGCTGATCTCGTTCATCAAATTGGCATAGGCTTACCCAAAATAAGGTAATTTCATTGAGTAATTCTAAACCGTAATCCGCCATAAATTGATGATCAAGAGTATTGCGCCAATATAGCCAGACGTTGTAAGCAATCGCTAATGAAACATGGCGTTGACGGCAACTATGATCCGGATCCCATTGTCCAGAGAGTGGATTGAGATGTAGCACTTGTGTTTGTTCACTACCATCATGCCCTGATTGCCATGGGAACATGGCTCCTTGAAAACCTGCCGCTTTGGCTGCTGAACGCGCCGTTTCTAAACGATGATAACGATAGAGTAAAAGTTGGCGAGCGGTGTTAGGAAAATGCATGATATAAAAAGGCAGTATGAAAATTTCATCCCAGAAAATATGCCCTCTATAGGCTTCGCCGTGTAAGCCTCTTGCTGTTACAGATACATCTAATTGATGTTTTTCATTACTAAATGGTGAAGCCGATGCAAGCAGATGGTAGGTGTGTAAACGCAACAATTTTTGCGTCATTAAATCGCCTGAAACAACAATATCAGCGCTATTCCATAAGCTTGCCCATGCTTGTTTAGTCTCTAATAATTGCGCTTTTAAGGTTGGAAGTTGCCAGTTTACAATCTCATGCCAATGATGTGGGTAGGCGGTAGAGGTTGTCATAGCAACACATTTTTCTAATGTATAGCTGATATTTTGTTTGGCATTAAAAGTAATTGTTTGATCAACCACGGATTCAGAAACATGGCAAACAATGTCTTTGTTTGTAAAAAAATCACCATAAATATTTGAGGTCAAACCTATCCCTATTTTTGACTGATTTGTTTCTGCTAATAGGTAAGCTGTTTGTTGTTTTGCACCTGTTTTTAACACATGGTAATGATGTTGATTAAGACTACGATAACGTTCCACTCCGGCATTAACCGTATTTCCTTCTAATCTGGTGACTACGGTTATTTCCGCGGAGAAATTTAATGGCGTAAATTGGTAGTGAAGACAATAGTGGGACATATCCGCCATATTGGTAAACTTGAAGCAGCGAATACTCAATTGCTTTCCATCCGCAGTTTCAATCAGCCAATCAGATGACATCACTCCGGTTTTCATGTCTAAATGACGGGTGAGGCGGTGAGTCGTTACGTTATTAGGATGAATATAATCAGAGTCACCGATTCTAAGGGAGATAAATTGTCCATTCGGCGCATTAACGAAATCTTCATTAATAACTTGATGATCACCTATTTGGGATGTTGCTTGATTATATAATCCTGCCACATAGGTTGCTGGGTAGTAATTTTCGCTGGCGGTCATTTCAGGTAATGTGCCGCGTAGTCCGATATAACCATTTGCAACAGTTAATAGTGACTCTTGGCAATATTCATCTTTACCTGACGTTAGCCCTGAATATTCGATAGACCATGTAAATTCATTTTCTTTATCAGCTAATTTTTCTGCTATATTCGTTAACTGATTTAATGAGTTCGTTTTTTCTATAATAAAGGGAGAGTTAAACGTCTCAGAGAAAAAATTTGCTAAGTTAATTGTTTTATTATCTTTTGTTTTAATAATAGCATTTTTTTCAGCATCCTGATCAAAAGGAGGAGCTATAATACCTCCATGCATCAGAGGAAAGTCATTTTTTATTTTTTCAACAACGTTTAACCAGTCATGATAAGTATTATTTAAAAAATCAAATGAGTAATGTTGTTTTTTATTTTTGTCTTCAACAGACACGCTGATATCTGAAAAAATAATAAGTAAGTAATTCATAATAAACCTTAAATTTAATGATACATTAATTAGCTTGTAGCGTGCCTTTTCTTTCTTTATAGCGATAGGCAATAATCGTTAACCCAATCGGAACGATAATAGAAACAATCATGGCAAATAGATAAACTAACCAATAAGTAGGCTGTATCGATAAAATGCCAGGTAAACCACCAACGCCAATACCATTTGATAACACATGATTTAAACCGCAAATCAACCCCGCAAGCGCGGATCCAATCATTGCGCATAGCATTGGAAATCCATATTTTAAGTTAACCCCATACATGGCGGGTTCGGTGACACCTAAATAAGCCGAGATAGCCGCAGGAATAGTAATTTCATGTTCATTGACTTTACGACTGACAATGATAATACCAACAACCGCAGATGCTTGAGCAATATTAGAGAGCGCAATAATTGGCCAAATAGGTGTACCGCCATAGCTCTGAGTCATTTGTAGATCAATGGCTAAGGTTGTGTGATGTAATCCGGTAATCACCATTGGCGAATAGAAGAAACCAAAGATAGCAGAGCCAATAGGGGCGAAGTCACCTAACATTAATAATTTGATTATTTCAGCGATACCATTACCGATCCCTCTGCCTATTGGGCCTAAAATAACATGGGCAACAAAAACAGAAACAATTAGGGTAACGATTGGAACAATAACCAATTTTAAATAATCGGGGATATAACGGCGTAAGCGGGTTTCAAACCAACCTAAAAATAATCCAGCCAAAATAGAAGGAATGACTTGAGCTTGATAGCCTACTTTCGCAATGGTAAATAATCCAAAGTTCCAAATATCAGGCACTTGGGAACCTAAATTATAGGCATTCATCAGCTGAGGTGACACTAATGTAATACCAAGTACTAAACCGAGAGCTGGGGTACCCCCCATTTTTTTAGTACTAGACCAACAAATACTCACGGGTAAAAAATGGAATATCGCTTCACAAGGTAACCATAGAAATTCATAGATAGGTTGTAGCCAAGGATAAAAATAGGTTAATGGTTTATTTTCTGATATCGGCATTTCACCGATGACATTGCGTAAACCTAAAAGTAAGCCCCCACAAATTAAAATTGGTAATAAAGGAACAAATATTTCGGCCAAATTAGCTATCAGCCTTTGCCAAAAGCTCATGTTTTTTTTTGCGTCAGATTTAACCTCATCTTTGCTTTTTGTTTTTAACTCTAAACAATTAGAAAGTGTTTTATAGTAGCTTTCAACTTCTATACCAATAATAACTTGAAATTGACCTGCATTATTAAAACAGCCTTTAACAAAAGGAATTTGTTTTATTTTATCTATATCAGCAAGATTGGGATCATTAAGGACAAAGCGTAACCTTGTTAAGCAGTGAGAAACACTAATGATATTATTTTTACCGCCAATCAGCACAATAAGCTCTTCAATGGCTTTTAAATCTTTGGCACTAGACATATTCATTTTCTCGTGATGGTTTCGTTTTTTTTAATATATATCGTTATTTGACTTATTCAAACGGGAACGTTCCCATAACTAGACGATGATCACATGTCATAATCATTAATTATTGAAAATTATTAATTTAAGCTGTCGCTAGAAATAATGATTTTTTGAGGGGGAATTGTTTCTTTTTGCATTTTGATCAATATATTAGCTGCTTCTTTCCCACTTTCTCTAAAACCTAAACGGTAAAACTTAGTTTGAGGAAATAAAAATGTCAGTAAGTCGTTGCGACCAATACAGGCAACATCAATATGCGTCATTTTTTGTTCAGACAAATATTTTTGAACGCCAAATGCTAAAGAATCTGTTGCGCATAAGATAGCTTGTGGGGATGTCGTGACTATTTCTTTAGCGAGCAGGTAACCACTTTGATAATTTAGCTCACCTAGACGTGCATGAGGGGTTAAATGATGCTGTTCGCAATATTGTAAGTAGGATTGATAACGAAGTAAGCCCGTTGTTTCATCATGAATATTGATCCCAACATAACTGATTTTGTCATGTTTCTTTTGTCCATGAAAATAATGCATTAAGTTTTTAACTGCATTGTCATCGTCGTGACAGATTGAAACAAACCCTTCTAATGGTCGTGCAATGACCACCATTTTTTGCTTCCACTCGACCAATTTATTGGTATCTATACCTGAAAAAGCGAAGAGCACAATACCGTCAACTTTTTGACGAGCAAGCATTTTCAAATGTTCTTCTATTTTCTCTTGCTTAAACTGGGTTTCTAAAATAATCGGGTCGATATTATTTTCATAGAAAATAGGTAGCATGGAGCTGACAGCTTGGTTTTCTGCATAAGAATCTAGACGAGTCATGATGATGCCAAAAGAACGATTTGAGTATCCTCGCATCGCACGAGCCGATTTTGATGGCGTAAATTGATATTTTTTGATTATTTGATTAACTTTTTGTCGAGTTTCTTCATTAACCATTGGATCTTGATTAATGACACGTGAAACCGTTGATTTACCTACACCGCACAATTTTGCTATATCATTGATGGTTAATTTTTTTTTATCAGTATTTATCATGATGTTTCGTCTTAATTGGCTGAATACTTATAAAGGCTAAATAATTTATATTTTTGTTCTATTGATGATCTTAGTCTAACTCATTTTTTTCAAGATATTTGTATAAAAGAAGCGATCAACATCCGTTATCACCCTTCTCCGTATTCACTGACCTATTTGGTCTCTGCCATTGACTCAGTAATGACTTATTCCTTTGCGTTACATCTAATGAATTTTTGGCATTTCATAACCCAACTTGCACGCCATATAGTCAATTTAAATCGTTGTCATAAAAAAGTGATATAACACCGGAAGAGTAAGATGGAATATTTACCGTTATTTGTGGATCTGCGATCCCGTAAAGTTGTGCTAGTTGGCGGTGGTGATGTTGCGGCACGTAAAGCTGAGCTGTTACTGAAAGTCGATGCAGCGCTTATGGTCATATCTCCTACATTAAGTCCGGTTTTACAACGTCTTTATGAGCAAAAAAAATTTATCTGGGTTAAGGAAGAGTATCATTTTTCTCATATCGAAAAGGCTTATCTAGTGATCGCTGCAACAGACCAACCTGCATTGAATGAGAAAGTTTTTCATGATGCGGAGTCACAACAAATTTTAGTTAATGTTGTGGATGAGAAACCATTATGTTCTTTCATTGTTCCGTCAATTATTGACAGAGACCCTGTCGTTATCGCCATCTCATCTGGGGGAACAGCGCCGGTTCTTGCTCGCTTATTGCGTGAAAAACTTGAAGCCATGTTGCCGAATTCGTTAGGGCATATGGCAAAAATAGCAGGGCGGTGGCGAGAAAAAGTCAAATCATCGATAACGAGCATGCGCGAACGAAAACGCTTTTGGGAAAAAAGCTTTAATGGTCGTTTTGCCTCGTTAGTTGAAAAAGGTCAACTCCTTGAAGCCGAACAGCAATTAGAGAAGCAATTATCTGAAAGGGATAATAGCGGCGAACTTATTCTAGTAGGCGCAGGGCCTGGTGATGCGGGCTTGTTGACGTTAAAAGGCTTGCAAGTTGTACAAAACGCGGACGTTGTTTTATATGACAACTTAGTCAGTGAGGAAGTACTTGATTTAGTGCGACGAGATGCGGACAAAATCTGTGTCGGAAAGCGAGCTCATCATCACTCGGTTTCACAAGAAGAAACGAATGCATTAATCGTCAAATTGGCTAAACAAGGAAAAAAAGTTGTTCGATTAAAGGGGGGGGATCCGTTTATTTTCGGGCGAGGTGGTGAAGAGCTTCAGGTTGCGGCAGAAGCTCAAATTCCTTTCCAAGTGGTTCCTGGTATTACAGCCGCGATTGGTGCAACCGCCTATGCGGGGATCCCGCTTACACATAGAGAACATGCTCAAAGCGTCACGTTTATCACGGGTCATTGCAAAAATAATGGTAACGACCTTGACTGGCCAGCGCTGGCTAGCGGACATCAAACATTAGCTATCTATATGGGAACGGTAAAAGCTGAATATATCAGTAAACAACTGATTGAATTTGGACGTTCCCCAAACACACCTGTTGCGGTCATTGGTTGCGGAACACGCAATAATCAGCAGGTGCTTAGCGGGCAGTTACATGAATTAGAGACACTTGCTCAGCAAGCACCTTCCCCTGCTTTATTGGTGATTGGCGAGGTTGTTGCATTGCATCAACAATTAGCTTGGTTTGGTCATCATGGCGTGGAAAACAGATGGCGTTCCGCCGTGCTGGAATTGGCTTAAAAGGAGGCCATCATGAATGAAAAACGATTGACTCATTTGCAGCAACTGGAAGCCGAAAGCATTCATATTTTACGTGAAGTCGCGGCTGAGTTTGCAAACCCGGTAATGCTTTATTCAATAGGCAAAGATTCATCCGTCATGCTTCATCTAGCGCGAAAAGCGTTTTATCCGAGTAAATTGCCATTTCCGCTGTTACATGTTGATACTGGGTGGAAGTTCCGTGAAATGTATGAGTTTCGCGATAAAACAGCGAAAAATTATGGGTTTGAGCTTTTAGTTTATCGTAATCCAGAAGGGGCTAAACTGGGGATCAATCCATTCATACATGGTAGTGCAAAGCATACTGATATCATGAAAACAGAAGGATTGAAGCAAGCGCTCGATAAATATGGTTTTGATGCGGCATTTGGCGGTGCAAGACGTGATGAAGAAAAGTCACGAGCAAAAGAAAGAATTTATTCTTTTAGAGACCGCTCTCATCGCTGGGATCCCAAAAACCAACGCCCTGAGTTATGGCATAACTACAATGGACAAATAAATAAAGGTGAAAGTATACGTGTCTTTCCTTTATCAAACTGGACTGAACTGGATATTTGGCAATATATCTATTTGGAAAATATCGACATCGTTCCCCTTTATTTTGCGAAAGAACGCCCTGTGTTGGAGCGTGATGGCACATTATTAATGGTCGATGACGACCGTATTGACTTACAAGCGGGCGAAGTCATTGCTAAACGTAAAGTCCGTTTTCGCACTTTAGGATGTTGGCCATTAACTGGAGCCGTTGAATCACAGGCAGAAACATTACCTGAGATTATCGAGGAAATGCTGATATCGACAACCAGTGAGCGTCAAGGCCGATTAATTGATAGCGATCAGTCAGCATCAATGGAGCAAAAAAAGCGCCAAGGGTATTTTTAAGGGGGGAAACGTTATGGCAGATGTCGCATACAATGAAACAATTGCGGAGCAAATCAAGCAACAAGGTGGTGTGGAAGCTTATTTGTTAGCGCAACAGGAGAAAGGGCTATTACGTTTCCTGACTTGCGGGAATGTGGATGATGGTAAAAGTACGCTCATTGGTCGCTTACTTCATGACACACGGCAAATTTATGAAGATCAACTTTCTGTTCTGCAAAATGACAGTAAACGTATAGGAACACAGGGGGAAAAGTTAGATCTTGCGTTGCTGGTGGATGGTCTTGCAGCTGAACGTGAGCAAGGCATCACTATTGATGTCGCATATCGCTATTTCTCCACGCAAAAGCGTAAATTTATTATTGCAGATACGCCTGGGCATGAGCAATATACCCGAAATATGGCAACGGGCGCATCGACATGCTCACTTTCTATTTTGTTGATCGATGCTCGAAAAGGTGTTCAAGAGCAAACGCGGCGTCATAGCTTTATCAGCACATTGCTGGGTATCCGCCATTTAGTGGTTGCCGTCAATAAAATGGATTTGATGGACTATAGCGAAAGCGTATTCGAAAAAATTAAACAAGATTATCAGTCTTTTGCGACTGAGTTGCCTATCGACCTTAATGTATGGTTTGTGCCCATTTCGGCACTTGATGGCGATAATATTGTTAATAAAAGTCACAATCTACCTTGGTATCAAGGTGAGACGTTACTGCAAATTTTAGAGAATGTTCAGGTTCAGCAAAAAGCCTCAGAGCAAGCATTACGTTTTCCCGTTCAATATGTGAATAGGCCTAACCTTGATTTTAGAGGTTATAGCGGCACCTTATCTTCAGGAATAATTCATATTGGGCAGTCTGTTAAAGTACTTCCTTCTGGGCAGTTATCGCGAATCAAAGATATTGTCACTTTCGAGGGTTCACAACATTTTGCAATACCCGGTGAAGCCATCACGTTGGTCTTGGAAGATGATATTGATATTAGTCGCGGAGATTTAATTGTTGCCGAGGATGATACGCTAACAAGCACGCGTCAAGCGCTTATCGATGTTGTTTGGATGTCAGAACAACCATTGGTGCAGGGACAGCAGTTAGATATCAAAATTGCAGGCAAAAGAAGTCGAGCGAAGGTAGAAAATATTCAATATCAAGTTGATGTGAATAATTTGACGCAAAAGGTCGCGACTGAGTTACCGCTAAATAGTATTGGCCTTGTTGAATTCTCGTTTGATGAACCCCTGTTATTGGATAATTATCAACATAATGCGGATACCGGCGGCATGATCTTAATTGATAGGTTAACGAATGTTACAGCAGGCGCGGGGCTCGTTCGTGAAATTAAAGCAGATTTCATTGGGCAAGATGATCACTTTAGTGAATTTGAAATCGAGCTGAACAAGTTAATTAGGCGCCATTTCCCTCACTGGGGAGCTCGTGATTTGCTGGGTGGAAAATAACTATCATGGATTTGATTAATGAACATATTGTGTGGCATCCACATGCCATTACGCGTCAATTTAGAGAGCGAGCGAATGGCCATAAGGGGGCAGTGCTATGGTTTACGGGGCTGTCTGGCTCAGGTAAGTCAACATTGGCTGGTGCAATTGAACAAACATTAGCCGAGATGGAGATTAAGACTTACTTGCTTGATGGTGATAACGTACGCCATGGATTATGCCGAGACCTTGGTTTTAGCGAGGAAGATCGGCAAGAGAATATTCGACGCATTGGCGAAGTGGCTAAGCTGATGGTTGATGCTGGACTGATAGTTGCGACAGCGTTTATATCTCCTTATCGAGAGGACAGACAACGGGTTCGTGAATTGTTTGAAGCAAATCAATTTTTTGAATTGCACGTAGCAACACCAGTAGACATCTGTGAACAACGCGATCCAAAAGGGCTGTATAAGCAAGCGAGAGAGGGGAAGATAACGCATTTTACAGGGATTGATTCTCCGTATCAGGAGCCATTACAGCCGGAGTTACGCATTGATGGACGGCAGCCCATCGCTGATTCAATAACGCAAATTCTCCACCTGCTGAAAACTCAACAAGTTATTAAAACCTAATCTGTTATTCTCAAAAAGATGTTGCTGAATGGCCTTGAGTAGCATCTTTTCATCAACGACGCCGTTAAATCACATTTAATGGTATCTTCTTTTTACTTTCACGCTGATAAAATAACCTTTTTCTATTAAGATGTTGCACGAAAGTACAATCAATATTGTATTGGCGCTCGTATTTTTGTTGGCAAATTTCACTTGGATTGGTAATAGTGATTTTTATGATTCAAGGTACCCTATAATTTGCTAGTGAGAAACGGAACAAAAACAGCGTGATCAACACTAAGTTGAGTGAATTTTAATCATATAATATGTGATTTACTCTGACTTTTATGACATTACTTTCTTCTTAGTAGCGTCATGAGCTGAGTTATGGGATGATTAGCAAATCATTTCAGGGGGCAGAATGGGCAAATTAACGCTTCTATTAATCGCAGTATTAGCTTGGACGCAATATTCTCTATGGTTAGGAAAAAATGGTATCCATGATTATGTGCGAGTAAAAGACGATGTTGCAGCGCAAGAAATTATCAATTCTCGCTTAAAAGTGCGTAATGAGCAGTTATTTGCTGAAATTAATGACCTAAACGATGGTCAAGATGCGATTGAAGAACGAGCTCGCACAGAACTCGGAATGATCAAACCTGGCGAATCATTTTATAGAATGGTCAAAGAAAGTAATAATCAGAAAGCATCTAATAATCAATAAATAACGTATTTGCTCATGAATTATTATCGCGATTGGCCATTAATTTCGATGTAAGATCCAACATAATGAATAACTCAATCATTGGGGAAAACCCGCAAATTGTTGCAATAATTCCCGCGGCAGGTATTGGCAGCCGTATGAATGCTGATTGCCCAAAACAGTATTTACAAGTCGCAGGGAAAACAATCATTGAACACACGATTAGTGCATTGTTACTCAACCCTAGCGTCACCCATATCGTTGTCGCACTCAGCCCGGATGATGATTATTTTGCTAAGCTTGATATTGCACAAGATCCGCGAGTGACCACAGTAAACGGTGGAAAAGAGCGCGCGGACTCAGTGATGGCGGGGTTAAACCTTTTAGCCAAAAACGAAAGCATGCAAAATAAGTGGGTGTTGGTGCATGACGCAGCACGTCCTTGTTTGCATCAAGATGATTTAAATAAAATTATTCAGCTATCAACAAAAGAGTGTTGTGGCGGAATTCTTGCTGCGCCTGTTAGAGACACAATGAAGCGGAGTTTTAAAACGTCTGCTCTTATTGATCATACAGTTGAACGTGAAGCATTATGGCATGCATTAACCCCACAGTTTTTTCCATTATTGTTATTGCGGGATTGTTTAAGTAAAGCTTTGAAAGAAAATGCGGTTATCACAGATGAAGCCTCTGCCCTTGAATATTGTGGTTATCAACCTGTATTGGTTTCAGGGCGTTCAGATAACTTAAAAGTGACCAGACCAGAAGATCTTGCTCTGGCAGAATTTTATCTTTCTAAAATGAAATAAAAGGAATAAATCATGAGAGTTGGGCACGGGTTCGATGTACATAAGTTCGGTGGTGATGGTCCCATCATTATTGGTGGGGTTCGTATTCCATATGAACAAGGTTTATTAGCTCACTCTGACGGTGATGTTGTATTACATGCAGTAACGGATGCAATTTTAGGGGCTGCTGCACTCGGGGATATTGGTAAATTATTCCCAGATACCGATCCGGCCTATAAAGGTGCTGATAGCCGTGTGCTACTAAAAGAAGCTTATCGTCATGTACGTGCAAAAGGTTACAGTATCGGTAATATTGATGTCACTATCATGGCACAAGCCCCTAAAATGCTGCCACATATTCCACAAATGCGTGTCAATATTGCAGAAGACCTAGAATGCCATATGGATGACATTAATGTTAAAGCGACGACAACTGAACAATTAGGTTTTGTTGGTCGTAAAGAAGGTATTGCATGTGCTGCGGTAGTATTACTTGTTAAAGATAATGGTAGTGAAAATCATGAATGTACAGTACCTGCATGGTAAGCCGCTATCATTCGGTAAACTAAAAAGTCAGCCTGAAGACTTCATCGTTAAGGAAAACTTAGGTTTTGAGCTTGATGGAGAAGGCGAGCATGTTATGGTTCGTGTTGAAAAGATTGGCTATAACACGCTATTTGTTGCCGAGCAGCTCGCTAAGTTCGCAAAAATTTCAGCAAGAGCAGTAAGCTATGCTGGCTTAAAAGATCGCAATGCGATGACGGAACAATGGTTCTGTTTGCAGATGCCAGGTAAAGAAACACCTGATTTTTCTTTGTGGCAACTTGATGGCTGTCGAGTGATTGCGACAACGAGACAAAAAAGAAAATTGCGCATTGGCACCTTGAAAGGAAACCAATTTGAATTGACCATTCGGGAGATTTCGGATCCTGACGATGTCGAATTGCGTTTACAGAAAATAGCAGAGCAAGGCGTTCCTAACTATTTTGGTGAACAACGCTTTGGTCGAGATGGACAGAATTTAACTCAAGCGTTACGCTGGGCAAATCAAGAAATTACTGTTCGTGAGCGCAACAAACGAAGCTTTTATCTGTCAGCTGCACGCAGTGCGATGTTTAACCACGTGACGAGTGAGCGTATTGCGAACCAGACCGTCAATCAAGTGTTATTAGGTGATGCTCTTCAATTGACAGGGCGTGGCAGTTGGTTTGTGGCAACGACAGAAGAATTTTCTTCATTACAACCCCGAGTTGATACATTTGAACTTAGCATCACGGCACCTTTGCCCGGTGATGGTGAATTAGGTACGCAAGAAGATGCGCTAGCCTTTGAGACAGGTTGCTTAGAGAATTATCGCGCCTTGATAACATTGATGAAAACGGAACGGGTATCCTCAACACGTAGGGCGATGATGATGAAACCTCAAAACCTTCAATGGCAATGGGTTGATCAAACGACATTAAAAATGAGTTTTTTCCTTAATTCGGGAAGTTTTGCAACGAGCGTGGTGCGAGAACTTATTAATCAGGATAGTGCCGATGCTGAAAATTTTATTGAGTAACGACGATGGCGTGACAGCCCCTGGTATCCAAACACTGGCAGCTGCTTTACGCCAATATTATCAGGTGCAAGTGATTGCACCTGATCGTAATCGTAGTGGTGCATCAAACGCATTAACTTTAGATAAACCTTTAAGGATCCAAACACTGGCTAATGGTGACCTTTCAGTACAAGAAGGTACGCCGACAGATTGTGTTTATATTGGTGTTAACAAAGTGGTGAGACCAAGGCCTGATATTGTTGTATCTGGTATTAACTGTGGTCCTAACCTTGGGGATGATGTCATTTACTCAGGTACCGTTGCGGCAGCGACGGAAGGTCGACACTTAGGTTTACCTTCCATAGCAGTTTCTCTTGATGGTGACACGCATTTTGAAACCGCCGCAAAAGTGACTTGTGACATATTGGCATTGTTACAAAAAAATCCATTGCGAGCAGGCAATATATTGAATATCAATGTACCTGATATTCCTTACAATGAAGTGAAAGGGATTAAAGTCACTCGTTGTGGCAGTCGTCATGCCGCCTCTGAGGTTTACAATCTCGAAGATCCTAAAGGTAATATGCTGTATTGGCTTGGGCCAGTGGGGGAGATCCGCGATGCAGGGCCTGGTACCGATTTTGAGGCGGTATCGCAAGGTTATGTCTCCATTACGCCTTTACAAGTGGATTTAACAGCTTATAAAGCACATTCATTGATTGAAGAGTGGCTAGAGAAATCAGGAGTGAAAGTAGAATGAAAACAGGGCTCATGAAAGAACTATTGGCACAGTTACGCCAACAGGGAATTCACGATGAGCGCCTATTAGACGCTTTATCACGAGTTCCGCGTGAACGTTTTGTGGATGAAGCGCTTTCACATAAGGCCTATGATAACATCCCATTACCTATAGGTTATGGGCAAACTATTTCTCAGCCTTATATTGTTGCTAAAATGACCGCATTGCTTGCGGTTACACCGCAAGATCATGTTTTAGAAATAGGCACAGGTTCTGGCTATCAAACGGCTGTTTTAGCGCATTTAGCGGATCATGTTTTTTCAGTCGAAAGGGTGAAGAGTTTACAATGGACGGCGAAACGCCGTTTTAAACAACTTGATTTGCATAATATCTCTACTCGTCACGGTGATGGTTGGGAAGGATGGCAATCAAAAGGGCCTTTTGATGCGATTATCGTCACCGCAGCACCCAGTGAAATTCCTCCTCGGCTATTACAGCAATTAAAAGAAGGTGGACGTTTAGTTTTACCTGTTGGGGATAAAGACCAAGCCCTCAAGTTGATTATTCGTCGAGGAAATGATTATCACGCAAATGTCATAGAGAAAGTGCGCTTTGTTCCTTTAGTTTCAGGTGACTTAGCTTAGCGATTTAGTGGCGATGATCTTCGACAAAATATGACCTTGACTGCTCTAAAACTGAGTAAGTCGCATTTTCTATTAAGTCATAATCTCAAATTGTTATATTTTTGATATATTTGGCTTGTTCAATAATTTATATTTCTGTTTTAATAAGCCAAATACTTTTCGTTTAAGAGTTTTAATGTTCTAAATAATTCAAGCTGTAGCTAGGTGATGCAGGGCCTATAAAAGAGGTGACCTATGCGCATAAACCTAGTTAACAATGCTGCAACTTGAAGTATGATGAGAATAATAGGCTCGAATGTTTTACTGACGCAAATTTAGTTGTGATGTCAGATTTTTCTTCACGGGAGAAGATGCATGAAAATTGTTAGCCCAATAAACAGAATTCGATGGGCGGTGATCTTTTCATTTGGCGGGGCATTACTGGCTGGATGTTCAACTCCGTACCATACAGCAGCGCCGATTACTAGCGTAAATGAAGGTCAAGGAAATCAATCAAGTCAACAAACAGTTCAAAGAACACCATCAAGCAATAGTGGTGGGACGAGTATTGCGATGCCTTCTTCACGGCCTAATTTGTCTGCAAATTCTTCATCATCTGTTCGCACGTCGGCCCCAGTGAATATGGATGGACAAGGCCGTATTATCTATAACCGTGACTATGGCAGTATTTCAAAAGGCAGTTATAGCGGTAGTACTTACACGGTACAGCGTGGCGATACGTTATTCTACATAGCGTATATAACGGGCAATGATTTCCGTGAGTTAGCATCGAAAAACAATATTCCAGAGCCTTATAGCCTAAATGTTGGGCAGGTGATCAATATTGGTAATGGAAATGTGAACTCAAACGGACAATTAGCATCAAATTCATCAAATAGTAACCAGCAACCGGTTGATCTTCGAACAACTAATGCGTATCCTGCAAATGGAAGCGGTCAAAATACGGGTAAAATGTTGCCTAATAATAAGAAGCCTGCAACGCAAGTTTCTACAGCAACAACCTCGACTGCTTCTACAACTTCTACGACGACAGCAAGCAGTACAAATAGCTCATCGATAAAATGGCGCTGGCCAGCAGAAGGGAAAATGATAGAAGGTTTCTCTGATGCGCAAGGTGGAAATAAAGGCATTGATATTGCCGGTTCACGAGGCCAACCTGTACTCGCTGCTGCTCCCGGTAAAGTGGTATACGCAGGAAATGCACTACGTGGATATGGAAATCTTATAATAATAAAACATAACGATGACTACCTAAGTGCTTACGCGCATAACGATACGTTACTTGTGCGTGATCAGCAGGATGTCGCTGCTGGGCAAAAAATTGCAACTATGGGTAGCACCGGTACAAGCTCGGTTAGGCTACATTTTGAAATTCGTTACAAGGGAAAATCAGTAAACCCGCTGCGCTACTTACCGCAGCGATAAACTGGGCAGAATGCAATGACATTCTGTCCTCATTATCAAGGGTAGGAGTCACTGATGAGCCAAAGTTCGCTGAAAGCTAACGAGTTATACAATGACCTCGACGACAGCATGATGGATGATGCTTTTGATGAGAGTCAATTCAAAGAAGAGGATCTGGTTGCAGAACTAGACGATGAAATGGACTTATTCCAGAGCACGAATTTGCGTGTTCTGGATGCAACCCAAATTTATCTCAGTGAAATTGGATTCTCTCCGCTCCTGACAGCTGAAGAAGAAGTTTTCTATGCTAGGAGAGCCTTGCGTGGTGACATTGCTTCACGTCAACGCATGATAGAAAGTAATCTTCGCTTAGTTGTTAAGATCTCTCGACGTTATAATAATCGGGGCCTAGCATTACTTGATCTCATTGAGGAAGGTAATCTAGGGTTAATTCGCGCAGTTGAAAAATTTGATCCTGAAAAAGGTTTCCGTTTTTCAACATATGCGACGTGGTGGATACGCCAGACGATTGAACGTGCCATCATGAATCAAACCAGAACCATCCGCCTCCCTATTCATATCGTCAAAGAGCTCAATATTTACCTTCGAACCGCCCGAGAATTAGCGCAAAAACTTGATCATGAGCCTAGCGCTGAAGAAATCGCCGAACAGTTAGATAAGCCAGTAGAAGATGTTAGTCGTATGCTACGTTTAAATGAACGTATTACCTCGGTTGATACGCCTATTGCCGGTGATTCTGAAAAATCTTTACTTGAGGTTCTATCTGATGAGAATGAATCAGGCCCAGAACATACAATTCAAGATAACAACTTAAAAGAAAACATTGTGAAGTGGTTATTTGAATTGAATCCTAAACAGCGTGAAGTATTAGCACGACGTTTTGGTTTATTGGGTTATGAGGCAGAAACGCTCGAAGAGGTTGGTCGAGAAATTGGATTAACACGGGAAAGAGTACGTCAGATTCAAGTGGAAGGGTTAAGAAGGTTAAAAGATATTTTACAAGGTGAGGATCTTTCTTTGGAAGCCTTATTTAATATGTAAAAATCGTTAACAGTAGATTATCAAAGCCCTCAGCGACAAACTGAGGGCTTTCTTTTTATGGATAATATGTCAAAAGAGGTTTGTCACCTTAGGCTTTATATTGGCGCACCACTATGAAATTTGAAATCATTATCGGGAGACAGAATAAGCTGTGCTTCGATAATACCGAACATTTTAACGCGGTCACTGATATCTGTTTTACTGATAGATTGTGCTAGTTGCAGATAATCTTGATAGTGTCTCGCTTCCGAACGCAATAATGAGACGTAGAAATTAGCTAAATCATCATCTAAAAAAGGGGCTAGCTTAGCAAAGCGTTCACATGATCGGGCTTCAATATAAGCACCAATGATCAGTTTATCGACCAATGTTTGCGGCTCATGCCCACTCATATGGCTAAACAGACCTTTAGCATAACGGCTTGCTGTTATGCCATCATAAGGAATATTTCGTTGGTGCATAATTTCTAACACTTGATAAAAATGATGAAGTTCCTCTTTAATCAAGAGTACCATTTTATCAATTAAATCTTGGCTATAAGGAGACTGTTTTCTTGCTAGGATCTGTTTTGATACTTGGTTTTTATGCTTTAAAGTATCAACATTTCCTATACGATCGTAGGCAAAGTCCTCATAAGGTTTAAACCAAGCAAGCAGTGTCGCGGCACTCTCTTTATCAACGGCATATTTACGGATCAAAAACATTGCGCTTTGCGCCGCTTTTAATTCACATAAAAGGTGGTCTTTTAAGAGTATAGGTAAACTTTCAGGCTCACTTGCTTTTTTAACCCAACTATCAGGCGTTTCACAATGTAAAAACGCGCTGATAGGCGCCAGTAGCTCAGCGTGATCTTGCATACTACTTATCCATTTCCTTTAAACGATATAACCAATCTAATGCTTGTTTCGGTGTTAATCTATCAGGGTCGATAGTCTCTAATGCACTGAGAACTGGTGACGGTTCTTCAGGCGCTAAAAAGCTTAATTGTGCGCTATCAACATGGCTAGCATTGGTATTATTGGAAATGAACTCTAGCTCTTTAAGTTTTTGTTTCGCGCGTTTAATGACCTCTTTAGGCACGCCCGCAAGAGAAGCAACAGCGAGACCATAACTTTTGCTTGCCGCTCCTTCTTGAACATTATGCATAAAGGCAATGGTGTCACCATGTTCCATCGCATCTAGATGGATATTAACAGCACCTTCTAATTTCTCAGGTAGTGTTGTTAATTCAAAATAATGGGTTGCAAATAAGGTCATCGATTTTATACGATTGACTAAATTTTCTGCACAAGCCCAAGCTAGAGATAGACCATCGTAAGTTGATGTTCCACGGCCAATCTCATCCATAAGGACCAAACTGTGTTCAGTCGCATTATGTAAAATATTAGCGGTTTCGGTCATTTCAACCATAAAAGTAGAACGCCCAGAGGCTAAATCATCTGAAGCACCAACGCGCGTAAAAATACGGTCTACAGGGCCAATAACGGCTTTAGTCGCGGGAACAAAGCTACCAATATAAGCAAGCAAAGTAATCAACGCAGTTTGGCGCATATAGGTACTTTTACCCCCCATATTGGGCCCTGTGATGATGAGGAGCCGGCGTTGCGGAGACAGCGAAAGCGGATTAGAGATAAATGGCTCGCTGAGTACTTGCTCTACGACAGGGTGACGACCTTCAGTAATATGAATGCCCGGTTTATCTGTCAGTTGTGGGCAAGTGTAGCCAAGCGTTTCAGCTCGTTCTGCTAAGTTGTTCAATACATCTAGTTCAGCTAGTGCTTCCGCACTGATTTGCAAATTGGCTAAATGGGGCAAAAGCATATCGAATAGCTCATCGTAAAGCGCTTTTTCAATCGCTAATGCTTTGCTTTTCGATGTTAGTACTTTGTCTTCGTACTCTTTTAATTCGGGAATAATATACCGTTCAGCGTTTTTCAGCGTTTGGCGGCGTACATAATGAATAGGGACTAAATGGCTCTGACCTCGACTAACTTGAATAAAATATCCATGCACCGCATTGTAGCCAACTTTTAGCGTATCAATGCCGAGCTTTTCTTTCTCTCGAATTTCCAGTCTATCAAGGTAATCTGTTGCTCCATCAGCAAGCGCTCTCCACTCATCCAGCTCACTGTTATAGCCGGGGGCAATAACACCGCCGTCACGTACGAGCACTGGGGGGGCATCAATAATAGCGCGTTGTAACAGATCTTGTAATTCATCAAACTGATTAATACGTTTTTGTAAGCTTTGTAAATATTCGCTGTTGGATTGGCTGAGAATTTGATGAATTTCGTGGTATTGCTCAAAAGCGTGGCGCATACGCGCTAAATCACGGGGACGAGCTGAACGTAATGCTAATCGTGCGAGTACACGCTCTAAATCACCAATTTGGCGAAGTAGGGGCTGTAATAACTCAAAGCCACACTGTTGTAGCGCCGTGATAGCCTGTTGACGATTATTAAGGGTTTGAATATGACGTAACGGTGTATGTAGCCAGCGTTTTAGCATACGACTCCCCATTGGGGTTACACATAGGTCTAAAATGGCTGCTAATGTATTTTCTGTTCCACCCGATAAATTTTGGGTGATTTCGAGATTACGGCGCGTTGCCGCGTCAAGAATAACACTATCGGATTGCCTTTCCATGATAATGCTACGGATATGGGGCAGTGCAGTGCGTTGTGTATCTTTAACATATTGAAGAAGACAGCCTGCTGCTCGTAGCGCTCTGGAAGCATTTTCAACACCAAAACCAATAAGGTCTTTTGTGCCGAATTGTAGACCTAACTGCTGCTTCGCTGTCTCTAATTCAAATTCCCATAAAGGACGACGACGCAGCCCTTTACAGTTCTCAATCAGAGTCATACTGGTAAAGTCTTCAGGATAGAGTAACTCAGCAGGACGAGTGCGTTGTAATTCAGCTTGTAAGGCCTCTTCATCATCGATCTCACTGATCATAAACCGGCCTGAAGTAATATCTAAGGTGGCAAAGCCATAACCCTGTGGCTCTTGCCAAATTGCAGCCAGTAAATTGTCCTGACGCTCATTCAGTAATGCTTCATCAGTAATTGTTCCTGGGGTCACAATACGTACAACTTTTCGTTCAACAGGCCCTTTACTGGTTGCTGGGTCGCCTATTTGCTCACAGATTGCAACAGATTCACCCATTTGCACTAATTTTGCCAAATAGTTTTCCGCGGCGTGGTGCGGAACTCCCGCCATAGGTATAGGCTGACCCGCAGTTTGCCCACGCTTAGTCAGCGAAATATCTAATAATTGAGACGCCTTTTTGGCATCATCAAAGAAAAGCTCGTAAAAATCTCCCATACGATAGAACAGCAGTATATCGGGATGTTGTGCTTTTAGTTTTAAATACTGCTGCATCATTGGTGTATGGGATTCGAAATTTTGGTTGTCAGTCATAGCATTATCTGTTGTTACTTAATGAGTTTATGGAGTTTTACGAGTATTATTACCTGATTGCATTTTACTTATCACTGTTACAGTATCACAGAGTTAGCCCAATTAGTGATTCAGCGTTGGCCTATTGTATAACGTCTTGTTAGAAATTCATCCGCAAACATGGATATGAGTAAAAATTTAGGAAAAGATTCGCAGAAATTAGGCTAAGAGAAAAAGAGTCTGTGCCAATTTGGCATGACTCTACCTCAAATTGTACGTTGTCTCTCTCGTGAATGTTCGGAGAAAATGGCTGTTTTTAACCAGTAATAGCCTTAAATTTTATGTTTAAGTGTATTTAAAAATTAGCCACTTTACCCGTGAGCTTATCTTCCGTTACCAGTGGTTGAAATTTATTCATCTGAATATAACGAGTCTAATGAAGAGCGCAATTTATGCGCAAGCTCTGGGGCGACATATTTCCCCGTAATGATTTCAATATATGAGGCACTATCATGTGATTCAGCTTGAGTAATAGCTAAGTCAAGTTCATCACAGCAAGTGACTTTTTGACAATACCAACCATGGCAGCCGAGTGCCGCAGGTAATTGAGCATAATTCCACTGAGCAATATCATTGAAATAAGCATCGGGATTTTTACATATGAGTCGCTCGAAGAGGTATCCATCGTTATTAATGATGAAGATGATGGGTTTTAATCCAAAACGGGCAAACTGACAGATTTCTTGTGCGGTTAATTGGTGTGCACCTTCTCCTGTGATTAATACGACCCGACGATGCGGTGCAGCTAAAGCAGCTCCAAATGCAGCGGCAGTAGACCATCCGATAGACCCCCATAATGCTTGGTTATAGAATTGAGCGTTTTTCGGAAGTTGTGCAGAGAGTAATCCCATTAATGACGTCCCTGTATCAGTAATAATAATATCGTTCTCTTGAAACATTTTTTCCAATCGAGAGTAGAGGTATTCAGCTGATATTAATTCATTATCGGTGACGGGGGTCTCACCTAAAGGTTGAACACTAGGGGGCATTTGATGGAAAACAGGGATTTGTTCTTGCAAAGCGTTAAGCACATCTTTCATATAAACGTGAGGGTAGTGATTAGGACCAATATTGACATGATCTGGCATAATGCTGATATGGTTTTCGACGGGAATATCCGCGGTAAAACAGCCTGTATTCATATCCGTCATCATGACGCCAATACTCATAATGCAATCACTACTTTCAACATATTCATAAACATGTTGATTCATTAATTTACCATAGTAGGCTCCCATATAATTGGGGGTTGTTTCACTTAATACTCCTTTATCCATAATCATAGAAGCATAAGGCAGATTGGATTTAGTGATTAGGGATAACACGGCATTTTCGAGCCCTAAACGCGCAATTAAAATCCCTGGGAGTACACTTATTTTTTTACTGTTTGTCAGCTTATTTAAGATAGCGGTAATTACGACAGCCAAATTTTCCTGATGACTTTTGGGGGTACTTATCGCTGGTGGGTATGGCATATCTGTATGGATTGCCATTTGTGCATAATCGGCTGGAATGCCAATATAAACAGGCCTACGCTCAGATAAAGCGCATGTAATTAATCGTTTTACTTCCTCGACACAATTTTCAGGGGTAAGAATTGCCTGTGCACAGCTCAATGGCTGATACATTTTATAGAATAGAGTATGGTCACTATGGCCGAGTGAATGATGAATTAATTTTTGGCTTTGTAACATTCGACTTGAAGGCATGCCCACGAGATGAAAAATAGGCAAATATTCGGCATAAGAACCTGCAATGGCATTAATCGCACTTAATTCACCAACACCAAATGTTGTTGAGAGTGCAGCGATACCTTTTACTCGGGCATAACCATCTGCGGCATAGGCAGCATTTAATTCATTACAACAACCAACCCAGCGTAGTTCGTTATGCTCACAGACAGCATCATTAATTGGAAATGAATAATCTCCAGCAATACCAAAAATGTCACTAATACCTAAATCATAGAGCTGCGATAATAAATACTGTATAACTGTTTTTTTCACTTTTCTCTCCATTAATTATTTAATAATGGTTAATAAGCAGTCTTTTGTGGACGGTTTCAATATGAGTTATTCGATGTGATCCGCGTTGTATAAATGAAATAATATAATAAAGCGTAAAATATAAATTAGGAGGTAATCTTTTGTTTGTTAAGTACTAATAATATTTCTATTCTTGAAAGGAGCGTACAGATATGATGGTGTGTGTCATTGACAAAAAACACGTAACTTATTAGTGTCCTAGAAAATATAAATCAATTAATTTTTAGGATGGCTTGACGATGAATAGATTGAAGGTTTTATTTTTATCTTTAGCCTTATTAAGTCCAATCGCTTTTGGTGCAACGGAGATTAATTATACTAAATCTCTTTATTTAAAATTTGCTGGCACAGTAAATGTTGTCATGAACGATGGTGTATCGGCAGATTATGTAAAAGCTATTTCTCAAAAGGCAGATGAGAAAGGGGCCGAGTATTTTGTTATCACTTCCATTGAATCTGAAGGAAGCGGTAATGATGTCTCTGTTACAGCAAGCTTATACAAAAAATAGAAATGATAAGTAGTCGCATCTAATAATATATTTTTACTATATAGTATGGTGTTGTTCTATATATAGAATAGAAACTCTTTTGTATATCGTATTTTTCAGAGAATAAAAAACGCCTTTAGAATAAAAAGGCGTTTTCATTAATAATGGTGAGTAAAATTGGACAGTTGCTGTTAATAAAAATTAATTTTGCGCAGCGATAACCATAATTTCCACAAGCACTTGTTCTCTCGCCATATTCGCTTCCACTGCCGCACGTGCAGGACTATACTCAGCTGGCATCCAAGATTCCCAAACCGTATTAAATGCAGCAAAGTCACGCTTCATATCCTTAATCCATACTTGAGCAGAAAGGATTCGAGTTTTATGACTATGACTCGCAGCTAGCAAAGCATCTATTTTTGCGAGAACTTCTTGGGTTTGAGAGGTAATATCACCAGATAAATCAGTTGGAACTTGCCCTGATAAATAAACTAAACCTGCATATTCAACGCTATCTGCTAAACGTGGTTTGGGATTATTACGCTTTATCATATTTGTATTACCTTGTTAATCCAGTTAAAGAGATTGGTGAAGTTTTTCCTGAAATTAATTGATTAAGGATCTCTGCACTTCCCGCTGCTAATGTAAAGCCTAGACTACCATGGCCAATATTTAGCCAAAGATTATCGTATTCAGTTTTACCTAACATAGGGGGGCCTTTGGGGGTCGATGGGCGCAATCCGCACCATGTTTCGGCATCATCGAGGTGCGTCAATTCAGGAAAGGTTTTGCTTATAATATTTTTTAGCGCAAGAATACGGTTATCACGTAACCCTAATTTATCATAGCCAATATCTACCATTGCTGCGATACGAAGCTGTTGATTTAATTTTGCGTAAACAATTTTATTACCGTAATCAGTAACATTAATCTTTGGTACGATGTGTTCTTTTTCTGGGTAGGGAATTGAAAGACTATATCCCTTTAGACCAAGCATAGGTACATGAATACCTAGTGGACGTAATAATTCTCTACTTCCATTACCTGCACAAACAATGACATCATCACCAAGAATAGTGCCTTGATTAGTTATAACACCTGTGATTCTTTGTTTATTTTTAATAAATGAAAACACAGCATGTTGTAAACAGAGTTTAAAATCAGCTTGAGTTGATAAGAATTGCAGTAAATTTTTACAGAATAAGTAGCAATCTGCACTTTCATCATCAGGCGCATAAATTGCTCCCTTGAGTTGTGATTGGATATTCTTTAGTGAAGGCTCTAATTCAGTAATTTCAGCAGGAGTTAATACTTTTTGAAATTGGCTATCAATATTTTCACAAGCTTTATTAAAGCTTTTTTGTTCGCGGTGAATAATTAACTTCCCTGATTTTTCCCAAGCAAAATCACCAATATCACCATTGGTTCGCCAACTATTCATTATTTCTTGGCTGAGTAATGATAAGCGAAGCTGGTGAGCACCATTAATTTTATTAGTCTTTCGGTTACAAGCGAGGGTAAATTGGGTTAGCCACGCCCATTGTTGAAGGGAAAATTGAATTTTTAAATTTAAAGGGGAGTCATCCTTTCCCATCCAACTTAAACCTTGTAATGGCACTCCTGCATCCGCTAAAGGTGCAACATAACGATAGCTAAGTTGCCCACCATTGGCAAAACTGGTTTGCATGCCGACATCAGATTCTGATTCTAATAACGTGACGGCATGACCCGCTTTTATTAAAGCATATGCGGTACTGAGACCAATAACACCTGCACCAATCACCACCACATGTTTTTTCATAATTATCCGCAACCAATAATAACAGGAGAGTTATTATTTAACGGCGAATAAGTTAACTAAACAATTGAGTTTTCATTGCAGGAGTATAACTTTTGGTTAACTACTTTATTTCTTTTTTCTAGGGTCAGTGACAACGTGTTTACATAATTTTGGGCGGCTTTGGTCAAGGGCCTATCTGCACGATGAAATACTGAAACGGCTAAATGTAGATCCTCTTTCAATGGATGGATCATCGATTTTGGTAATGTGTGTTCAGCAGAGAAAATATCCGTAATACTGCAACCTAATCCAGCACGAACAAACTCAGCGGCCATGTGATAAGTATGTACGCTAATATTAGAAACAGAAAATTCATGGTATTGCTGTAATAATTGAGCAAGAGAGTCTGAACCTGGATGGATCCAGCGATTTTGGTCAATATCAGCTAATGAAATCGGCCCTTGGTGCTGTTGGTGATCAACATAAACGAGTGGTATTTCGGCGATAGGTAATACCGTAATACCGCCTTCAATGGATAAATTGAAACCAATACCAATATCTAAGTCTTGCTGAGTTAATAACTGCATAATATCGACAGTATGGTGGGTACCAATTGTCAATTTAATGTTCGGATGTTTTTTTATGAACAGCGCTGTCACTTCAGGAACTAAATTCAGACCAAGGCTTGGTAAACAACCTATCGCCAATTTCCCTTGAGGGTTTTTGGATAAATTTTGTGCTAATATTCTTAGGCGATCTAAATTTCGATAAACTTCTTTTGCTTCATCAAAGAGCAGTAAAGCTTCATCCGTGGGTAATAATTTACCTCTAATTCGTTGAAATAATACTAACCCTAATTGTTGCTCTGCATGTTTTAGCGCTTTACTGGCAGCTGGCTGTGAAATGTGCAAAACTTCCGCTGCACGAGTTAAAGAACCACAAGTCATTACAGCATAAAAGATATCAAGATGTCTTAATTTCATTCTATGTAGCCTACCTACTATTCATTTTGTAGGCATTCTAACGGATAAATAAAAAATAATCAGATAACTGAGTCAATGAATTATTGAATTGTCGGTAATAAGTGCAATTTATAGCGAGGAAAAAGCGAAGTGGTGAACTTCCTCATCTATTTTTTACTATGGGAAGCTCACCAAAGAGAAGCGAATTATTAAGTGAAGTAAGTACCGATCTCAATAAATATTTTGATCAAAATACTGTTTGAAATATCCACAATAAATGCACCTACCATAGGAACAACGAGAAAGGCTTTATGTGAAGGACCAAATGCTTTTGTCACCGTTTGCATATTTGCAATGGCGGTTGGCGTAGCACCCATTCCAAAACCACAATGACCAGCACTAATAACGGCGGCATCATAATCTTTACCCATCATTTTGAAGGTAACAAAGCAGGCAAATAATACCATGACAACAGTTTGCACAGCGATGATGATTAATACAGGTCCAGCCATACTTGCTAACTGTCCAAATTTTAATGACATTAATGCCATTGCTAAGAACAGTGATAAGGAAACGCTACCTAATACATCGACAGTAGGTTCAAATACTTCATGTTTAAATACATGAGCCAGGATATTACGGATAATAATACCTACGAATAAGCACCATACAAAGGTCGGTAATTGTAGGATAGTATCTTTAAATAACGCACTAATATAACCACCAACGACGATACAGATAATCAGCATTGAAATTGTTTCAATGACATTATTGGCGTTAATTTTTCTCTGGACACTGGGTTGCTCAAAAGCCTCAACGATAGTGTCACGTTCTTGCTCTGTTGCCTTAGGGATTGTCACTTTTTTCAATAAGTGGCGTGCAACTGGCCCCCCAACAAGTCCACCGAGAACTAATCCAAGTGTTGCGCATGCCATAGCGAGTTCTACCGCGCCCGTAACACCATACTTATCCGCTAGAATTGGTCCCCAAGCACCTGCGTTACCATGACCACCAGTCAAAGTAATTGAACCCGCAATTAACCCAATAAATGGATTTTCATTCATCATAACAGCCATACCCATACCAACGGTATTTTGTATAGCAATGAGGATTGTTACAGCAATAGTGAGTAGTACCAAGGGTTTTCCGCCTTTAATCAGCCGAGAAAAGTCGGAGCTTAAGCCGATAGACGAGAAAAAGGCGATCATCAATAAACTCTGTAATGATGAGTCAAAAGTGAAAGTGTATCCTGACGTTTTATCAACGATTAACAGAATAATAGCAACAATAAAACCTCCCACAACCGCTTCGGGAATATGGTTTTTTTGTAGGAATGGGGTAAATTTGACAACAAACATCCCAATCAATAGCGCGATACATGCGACTAATAATGTATAACTGGCATCTAGGATCATTATTTTTACCTCTATTAGTTTACCAGATTTTTCACTATAACAATTTAACATTAGTGAAAAATTAAATTACTTTGGTTAACTAATATTTAACAATGAGTTTTGTTTGGGTATCCATAACTTTTAGTTAATAGAGAGATAATTTAGAGGTTATTTCACACAGTAAATATGAAAAGATTAAGGCAAATGGAATGGGGTATATTTCGTGATAGGCCTAATCGCATGCGGTTTTGACATAATACTGTATAAATTGAAAAATAAAAAAAGTATAAATAATCATCAATTTTATACGGTGGGTTGGCTGTAATAAGAAGATATTGAGTAATTTAAAGAAGTGTGATGTGTGACATAAAACAGTCTTGTTGTTTTCCTTTATTTCGTTGCTTATCGAAGCGTTTATTTTTGGCTGAACTACTCTGTTCGTAGATAAACAACGGAGAAAAATATGATAGCTGTAATATTTGAAGTGAGTCATCAATTTCCTAGTTCTGTTTTTTTTAATCTCTGATAAACGTTATTGTTCGATAATTTAATCATTTGCGCGTATTGCTGATAGGCGAGTGTAACTGTACAGTAGGGGCATCAATTGTCGGATTAAGTAACGCCACACCACACAAAATCAATTTTGTTTCATGCTCTGTTAGATCGTAACGACTTACTGTTAGTTCATTCGCTGCGAAAACCACTAATTTAGACATAGTAACCTCGATGCAGGTTTATAACTCGCTGTACTAATAGTAAAGGTTTTGCGTTTTTCAACTGGACTTTTTATATTTTCCTATGGATTGTTTGATTTTTATTTTCCACCAGCCAAATCGATAAAGCTTCCCGTCACATAAGATGCCTCATCAGATAATAACCATGCGATAGCTTGGGCAACCTCTTCTGGTTTTCCTCCGCGCTTCATCGGTAGACTATCTTTAATCCGATTGACTCGGGCTGCCTCACCACCATCGGCATGCATGTCAGTATAAATAAATCCAGGACGAACGGCATTGACGCGAATACCCTGTCCGGCGACTTCGATAGATAGACCAATAGTCATTGTATCGATGGCACCTTTTGATGCTGCATAGTCCACATATTCATGTGGAGAGCCAAGGCGAGATGCGGCAGAAGAAACATTAACAATAGCGCCACCTTGGCCACCATGAACAAACGCCATACGTTTCACTGCTTCACGCGCACAGATAAAACTACCACTGACATTAGTTGCAAACATTCGGGCTAAACGCTGTGCATCTAACTGCTCTATTGATGCTTGAGGCATTATTATTCCAGCGTTGTTAACTAACCCTGAAATGGGACCTAATTCTTTATCGATCTGCTGAAACAACATCATAACTTGTTCTTCTTGAGAGATATCAGCCTGTACTGCGATAGCGGTACCTCCTGAATGGCGAATGATTTCTAAAACTTCATGAGCACAGTCTTTGCGGACGCGGTATCCGATACAAACTTTATGGCCTTTGCTTGCTAAATATATTGCTGTTGCTCGACCTATGCCACGATCGCCGCCAGTTATCAAAGTAATATTATTTTTCATGTTTTATTCACCTAATTTTAATCTTATTTTTTTCTTATTTGTCATCATTAAGGCCACAATGTACAGGCTAAATAGCGACATGACGAAAAAACTACCTTTTCCCATAATTCGAGCAATAAGCCACTAACAAATGCTTCTAATGAGAGTCCAAGCACTACTATTTTTAACGATCGAGCAGAATACTCATATTAGGTAACAGAATCGTCTCCGCAATGCTAAAGGTCACTGAGCCTCCCTTACCAGAGTGGAATTGTCGCGTCGTTGAACCCAAACAGTATCTAGGAGACTGCAAAAATCAACGCTCTAATTGTAATTCGTTGATCAGGTTGTACTTTCGCTAACAACGGTACCAGATAAAACTGCGATATCAGTATAGTAATAGCGTCTGTGACTAAAATAACAGTCACCAAATCTGCCGCATGCCAGTATCTAGAGACAATAAATATTGCGGTATGAATGACTCTATTTGTGTGTAAATCAGCTAACAGGGGACATTGCAAATTAGCACTATGATATAAACCTTATCTTTCAAGATGATGCAAGCCACCTGCTGGGCTCCCAGATCTTCATCAGATAGTTTTTTACATTACAGTGCTCAGCGTTTTTCTTGCATGAATGCTTAACAGTGCAAAAAGCAGAAAAGGGATGTAGAAGAGAGTAGTGAGCAGAAAGGTGATTTTTTGCGAACTCAGGTCAAAAATAATGCCGATAAGCCGTCCACTGATTGCTGCAATATTGACGATTCAGAATGATGCGCCAATGGCGCATCAATGCACCGATTTTTATTCAGAATAATATTTTTGAGTATTTAACCAAAATGTTGAAATATCTCCGAGAGTTATTGATGAATCTTCGGTGGCTAATGGTATAATATCATGATTAATATAAGTATTTTTTTGATTCTTAGATGAAGTCATTCCCGGTTTTTCAGCTAAAGCTGTAGTACTTAGGTTCAGTTTATTCAATATTTCTATGATTAATTTACCTGCATGTGGTGGGTTATATATTTTCACCAATTATGACCTTCTATCCGTTTTTAAAATGATATTGCCACTACCTAACGCTAAATGGATAGAACTTATCATTAAAAATATGATTGTTTTTTGATAGGCATTTATGAGAGTGGGCGGGTTGTTTTTAGTCGCTAACTCACCTGTTTGACATAATGGATCTTATCGGTGCCGAAAAATTGGACATTTCAGGTGGAGCCTTAAGCTAAATTACGCTATTCTATTTTTCTTAATGATTTGTCAAAAGGATTAGCGTCATGTCAGAGAAAGATACCCCAGATATGAGCGAATGCCTGCACGTTTCCTATTACCACCCTCAATGGGATGAAAAAGGAAAATGCCATTGGAAAGGGGTTGGGCTTCAACACCAATCCCTTAATCCAGAAGCCAAATGCATTGTGCCTCCAACTAAAATTATCCCAGTCATTTTTTTGCCTGGGGTGATGGGCAGTAATTTGAAGTCATCCGGTGGTGAAATTAAAGCGGGAGAACAGATTTGGCGAGGGGATAACGATATTGAAGTCTATTTAGACTGGGCTAACTTGAAAGGAGTGAAGAGGCGAGAGTTATTGAACCCTAAAACCACAACGGTCGATAACGGTGGGGTTATTAATTCAAAAGTATATTCGTTAATTACGGATGATGGTCAAGGAGATTATGGAACCTTACTTCAACCACGAAAAGAGCGGGGTTGGGGCGAAATTCTTAATTTTAGTTATGGGAATACATTGAGTGTGCTTCAAGGCGCGTTGTTAGATGATTGGCAAAAAGCCGCCAGACGGCGTGCTGATGGAAAAACGGAGTTCAGCGACAATCCGAAAGAGAATGGCATTGTGCGTCAGTTATGCAATACTGTGTTAGGCACCGAAGATGAAAACGAAGATTGTCTGACTGAAGAAGAAGCTAGTCATTTTTTGAATTTTCTCTATCCTTTGCATGTGTTTGGGTATAACTGGTTGGAAGATAATGCCGTCTCTGCTGCCAAGTTGGTGGAGTATATAGATAAAACCCTCCGATATTACCAAAGCCAAGATGGACACGGACATGGTCTTGCGATTGAAAAAGTGATTTTAGTCACTCATTCCATGGGAGGATTAGTGGCTCGTTATGCCATGAATCCGCCAGACGATGCCGAATTTAAAGGGTGTCAGGATAAGGTGTTAGGCGTTGTTCATGGCGTCATTCCGGATTTGGGGTCACCTGCCGCCTATCGCCGGATGAAAGTGGGTGGAAAACAAGAAGGATTGGCGGGCATTGTCATGGGCAAGTCTGCCGAAGAATTGATGCCGGTATTAGCCCGCGCCCCTGCGCCTTTACAGTTATTACCTGCGCCAAACTATACCAGTAATGCCCATGGAATGGGGGGGTTCAGTGTTGAAAAAGGGAATGCTGATGGGAGTGATTTAGCCTTGCCCCAAAAAGGCGACCCGTTTGGGGAGATTTATCTGAATAAAACCTTATGGTGGCGGTTGTATGAGTCCGATATCCTTGATAAAGAGGAAGCGGTTAGCCAAAATAATTGGGAAGAGTATGTTATTTTAATGAGGAAAAAAGTCCGAAGTTTTATTTCATCATTAAATGTTGCTGGTTATCATCCTAATACCTATGCATTTTATGGGTATACAAAGCCTTCCGATGGCTCCGTCAAGTGGCATATCACGTCAATCACGTACCCGAAAGATATGCATGACAGCGATAAAAAAATTCCCAATAACTACCGTGAAGTGCCTTTACCGTTTAACCGCTCCCGTCTTTATGAATTAAAAGCCTCAAATTCTGCGGGGGATGGTACGGTTCCTGTGGAATCCTTGAAAACAATCCAGCGACAAAACGGGCAGTTGATTAAAAGTGTGTTAGCCACGAATGTTGACCATCAAGGGGCTTATGAAGTCAAAAACCTTGACGATATTCATCAACGCCCTGCATTGCAATTTACCCTGCGTGCTATCGCTAAAATGGTTCAAGAGGTGCCTGCATGTTGATGAAGACCGCGTTACGCGCAATCAGCTTTTCTTTAGGCGTGGTTTTTTTTATTCCAACGTTGTATGCAAATCCCATTGTTAAAAAGGACGCTGTTATGGTTGAACCATTATTTTCGAAAACAAAACCGCAATGTGCGGGAATTTATGTGGTGGATGTTCCTGAGTCTTTTAATAATGGCACGCATAAAGCCACGTATGATGATTTTGATATTGAAAGCCAATTTATTTACCCGCCTGCATTTAAACAGCGTATTGCATTGCGTGAAGAAGCGCTTAGGAATCAAAAAACCAGTCAGAAAAATGCCCCTGCGTTGAAAGAAGTTATTCAGCTTCCCGACAATCAAGGGGTAATCTTTGATAAAAATCAAAGTGGAACAGATGATTCTTACCGAACATTAGAGGCTCATGTGTATATCAACCATATAGCCTTTATTATAACTATCGATATTCTTGATTTGTCCGCCCCTAAATATGCTAAAGATAGAGATGATTATTTAAGTTATGGATTTGCTGAGTTTAAATTGAATGACAAACCCTCTAAATTAGCGGCAATGCGTTCGTTGATTTCGCGATTAAGCGGGCGGTTAGATCATGATATTCCAACCGATAAAGGGTGGTGTATTCCTAATGGATTTATTGCGGATGATGGTAGAGAGCATGATATTGTTGTCGGATTCAGTTATAAAAACGATGATTTTCAATTCGATATAAATACATATAATACTTTTATGGCTAATGGTGACTCATTATTTAAGCGTAGTGCTGCTATTAATGATGAAGTAAAAAATTTTCATATGAAAATATTAAAAAAAGAAGCTTTAAATATTAATGGTATTCAAACGGAAGCTTTATTTTTTAAAGGTGTTCAGCCGTATGAAAAAAATAACTTACAAGTTTATGATTTTTTTCTCATTGGAAATGAAATGATTGCAAGTAAAATCAAACCTATAGTGAAGCTTGAAATTGATAGTCAATATTTACAGACGCGCTATAGCGAAGCTCAAATGGTCGAAATTTGGGATCGGATTATAGGTTCTCTACGTTATAAACCGAACGCGTTTTAATGTTTTTCTGTGCGGCAATGATTGTCTCGTTATCGCTCATATTTAACATAAATATGCTTGCATGCCCTACTACTGTAGCTCCAATTGAGTAATGTCACTTTTTGCGGCATAAAGGAGTAAACCTTTTGCCGCGATAAGGACATTCAAAATCACCTGTTTGACATAATAGATCTTATCGGTGCCGAAAAATTGGACATCTCAGGTGGAACCTTAAGCTAGATTTCGCTATCTTTTTTATTAAGGAAAATTCGAGAGGATTAGCGTCATGTCAGAGAAAGATACCCCAGAAGCCGACGAATACCAACACGTTTCCTATTACCCTCTAAATGGAATGAAAAGGGAAAAACCTGCGCCTTTACAGTTATTACCTGCGCCAAACTATACCAGTAATGCCCATGGAATGGCGTGGTTTAGTATTGAAAAAGGGAATGCTGATGGCAGTGATTTAGTCTTACCCCAAAAAGGCGACCCGTTTGGGGAGATTTATCTGAATAAAACCTTATGGTGGCGGTTGTATGAGTCTGACATCATTGATAAAGAGGAAGCGGTTAGCCAAAATAATTGGGAAGAGTATGTTATTTTAATGAGGAAAAAAGTCCGAAGTTTTATTTCATCATTAAATGTTGCTGGTTATCATCCTAATACCTATGCGTTTTATGGGCATACAAAGCCTTCCGATGGCTCCGTCAAGTGGCATATCACGTCAATTACGTACCCGAAAGATATGCATGACAGCGATAAAACAATCCCCAATAACTACCGTGAAGTGCCTTTGCCGTTTAACCGCTCCCGTTTTTATGAGTTAAAAGCCTCAAATTCTGCGGGGGATGGTACGGTTCCTGTGGAATCCTTGAAAACAATCCAGCGTCAAAATGGGCAGTTGATTAAAAGCGTGTTGGCAACGGATGTCGACCATCAAGGGGCTTATGAAGTCAAAAACCTTGACGATATTCATCAACGCCCTGCGTTAAAATTTACCCTGCGTGCTATCGCTAAAATGGTTCAAGAGGTGCCTGCATGTTGATGAAGACCGCGTTGCGCGCAATCAGCTTTTCTTTAGGCGTGGTGTTTTTTATTCCAACGTTGTATGCAAATCCCATTGTTAAAAAGGACGCTGTTATGGTTGAACCGTTATTTTCGAAAACAAAACCGCAATGTGCGGGAATTTATGTGGTGGATGTCCCCGAATCGTTTAATAACGGGACACATAAAGCTAAGTACGATGATTTTGATATTGAAAGCCAATTTATTTACCCGCCTGCATTCAAGCAACGTATTGCATTACGTGAAGAAGCGCTTAGGAATCAAAAAACCAGTCAGAAAAATGCTCCAGCATTGAAAGAAGTTATTCAGCTTCCCGACAATCAAGGGGTAATCTTTGATAAAAATCAAAGTGGAACAGATGATTCTTACCGAACATTAGAGGCTCATGTGTATATCAACCATATAGCCTTTATTATAACTATCGATATTCTTGATTTATCCGCCCCTAAATATGCCAAAGATAGAGATGATTATTTAAGCTATGGATTTGCTGAGTTTAAATTGAATGACAAACCCTCTAAATTAGCGTCAATGCGTTCGTTGATTTCGCGATTAAGCGGGCGGTTAGATCATGATATTCCAACCGATAAAGGGTGGTGTATTCCTAATGGATTTATTGCGGATGATGGAGGTCAACATAAAATAGAGGTCGGATTTAGTTATGAAAACGACGATTTACTCTTTGGAATCAATGCTAACAATACGATGATTGATAATAGTGACACTCTTTTTGGTCGAAGTGATGCAATTAATGACGCATTGAAAGCGTCAAGCATGAAAACCTTAAAAAAATATGCGTCTATGGTAAATGGTATTCCATTTGAAGCATGGCTTTTTGATGGCACTCAAAATTATGAACAGAAAACGCGACAGGTCTATGACTTCATACTCTATGCTAATGAATCTGTTGCCTCAACATCAAAGCTATTAGCAACAATAGGATTAAATAGTAAACGAAAACAAACTCGCTATAGTGAAGCTCAAATGGTCGAAATCTGGGATCGGATTATAGGCTCTCTACGTTATAAACCGAACGCGTTTTAATGTTTTTCTGTGCGGCAATGATTGTCTCGTTATCGCTCATATTTAACACAAATATGCTTGCATGCCCTACTACTGTAGCTCCAATTGAGTAATGTCTCTTTTTGCGGCATAAAGGAGTAAACCTTTTGCCGCGATAAGGACATTCAAAATCACCTGTTTGACATAATGGATCTTATCGGTGCCGAAAAATTGGACATCTCAGGTGGAACCTTAAGCTAGATTTCTCTATCTTTTTTATTAAGGAAAATTCGAGAGGATTAGCGTCATGTCAGAGAAAGATACCCCAGAAGCCGACGAATACCAATACGTTTCCTATTACCCTCTAAATGGAATGAAAAGGGAAAAACCTGCACCTTTACAGCTATTACCCGCACCAAACTATACCAGTAATGCCCATGGAATGGCGTGGTTTAGTGTTGAAAAAGGGAATGCTGATGGCAGTGATTTAGCCTTGCCCCAAAAAGGCGACCCGTTTGGGGAAATTTACCTGAATAAAACCTTATGGTGGCGGTTGTATGAGTCTGACATCATTGATAAAGAGGAGTCCATTAGTCGGGAAAATTGGTTGGCTTATTTTAATTTAATGGAGAAACCAGTAAGAAAGTTTATTTCATCATTAAATGTTGCTGGTTATCACCCCAACACCTATGCGTTTTATGGGCATACAAAGCCTTCCGATGGCTCCGTCAAGTGGCATATCACGTCAATTACGTACCCGAAAGATATGCATGACAGCGATAAAAAAATTCCCAATAACTACCGTGAAGTGCCTTTGCCGTTTAACCGCTCCCGTCTTTATGAATTAAAAGCCTCAAATTCTGCGGGGGATGGTACGGTTCCTGTGGAATCCTTGAAAACAATCCAGCGACAAAACGGGCAGTCCATTAAAAGTGTGTTAGCCACGAATGTTGACCATCAAGGGGCTTATGAAGTCAAAAACCTTGACGATATTCATCAACGCCCTGCGTTAAAATTTACCCTGCGTGCTATCGCTAAAATGGTTCAAGAGGTGCCTGCATGTTGATGAAGACCGCGTTGCGCGCAATCTGCTTTTCTTTAGGCGTGGTGTTTTTTATTCCAACGTTGTATGCAAATCCCATTGTTAAAAAGGACGCTGTTATGGTTGAACCGTTATTTTCGGAAATAAAACCGCAATGTGCGGGAATTTATGTGGTGGATGTCCCCGAATCGTTTAATAACGGGACACATAAAGCTAAGTACGATGATTTTGATATCGAAAGCCAATTTATTTACCCGCCGGCATTCAAGCAACGTATTGCATTACGTGAAGAAGCGCTTAGGAATCAAAAAACCAGTCAGAAAAATGCCCCTGCGTTGAAAGAAGTTATTCAGCTTCCCGATAATCAAGGGGTCATCTTTGATAGAAATATACCAGGACAAGATGATTTAGGTCGGGTATTAGAAGCCCATGTGTACCTCAATCATATCGCTTTTATTATTACAACTGAAATACTTGACCTTTCATCGGATAAATATACAGAAAGGAAGAAAATATATATTAATGCAGGGTTTACAGAAGCTGAAATGAATGACAAACCGACTAAATTAGCGGCAATGCGTTCGTTGATTTCGCGATTAAGCGGTTGGTTAGATCATGATATTCCAACCGATAAAGGGTGGTGTATTCCTAATGGCTTTATTGCGGATGATGGAGGTCAACATAAAATAGAGGTCGGATTTAGTTATGAAAACGACGATTTACTCTTTGGAATCAATGCTAACAATACGATGATTGATAATAGTGACACTCTTTTTGGTCGAAGTGATGCAATTAATGACGCATTGAAAGCGTCAAGCATGAAAACCTTAAAAAAATATGCGTCTATGGTAAATGGTATTCCATTTGAAGCATGGCTTTTTGATGGCACTCAAAATTATGAACAGAAAACGCGACAGGTCTATGACTTCATACTCTATGCTAATGAATCTGTTGCCTCAACATCAAAGCTATTAGCAACAATAGGATTAAATAGTAAACGAAAACAAACTCGCTATAGTGAAGCTCAAATGGTCGAAATCTGGGATCGGATTATAGGCTCTCTACGTTATAAACCGAACGCGTTTTAATGTTTTTCTGTGCGGCAATGATTGTCTCGTTATCGCTCATATTTAACACAAATATGCTTGCATGCCCTACTACTGTAGCTCCAATTGAGTAATGTCTCTTTTTGCGGCATAAAGGAGTAAACCTTTTGCCGCGATAAGGACATTCAAAATCACCTGTTTGACATAATGGATCTTATCGGTGCCGAAAAATTGGACATTTCAGGTGGAACCTTAAGCTAGATTTCTCTATCTTTTTTATTAAGGAAAATTCGAGAGGATTAGCGTCATGTCAGAGAAAGATACCCCAGAAGCCGACGAATACCAATACGTTTCCTATTACCCTCTAAATGGAATGAAAAGGGAAAAACCTGCACCTTTACAGCTATTACCCGCGCCAAACTATACCAGTAATGCCCATGGAATGGCGTGGTTTAGTGTTGAAAAAGGGAATGCTGATGGCAGTGATTTAGTCTTACCCCAAAAAGGCGACCCGTTTGGGGAGATTTATCTGAATAAAACCTTATGGTGGCGGTTGTATGAGTCTGACATCATTGATAAAGATGAATTGGTGAGTCGGGAAAACTGGTCTGAATATAGCGACCTTATGGACAACAAAGTAAGAAAATTCATTTTTTCATTGCATGAAGTAGGTTATCACCCCAATACCTATGTCTTTTATGGGCACACAAAACCGTCTGATGGCTCCGTCAAGTGGCATATCACGTCAATCACGTACCCGAAAGATATGCATGACAGCGATAAAAAAATTCCCAATAACTACCGTGAAGTGCCTTTACCGTTTAACCGCTCCCGTCTTTATGAATTAAAAGCCTCAAATTCTGCGGGGGATGGTACGGTTCCTGTGGAATCCTTGAAAACAATCCAGCGACAAAACGGGCAGTTGATTAAAAGTGTGTTAGCCACGAATGTTGACCATCAAGGGGCTTATGAAGTCAAAAACCTTGACGATATTCATCAACGCCCTGCATTGCAATTTACCCTGCGTGCTATCGCTAAAATGGTTCAAGAGGTGCCTGCATGTTGATGAAGACCGCGTTACGCGCAATCAGCTTTTCTTTAGGCGTGGTGTTTTTTATTCCAACGTTGTATGCAAATCCCATTGTTAAAAAGGACGCTGTTATGGTTGAACCATTATTTTCGAAAACAAAACCGCAATGTGCGGGAATTTATGTGGTGGATGTTCCTGAGTCTTTTAATAATGGCACGCATAAAGCCACGTATGATGATTTTGATATCGAAAGCCAATTTATTTACCCGCCGGCATTCAAGCAACGTATTGCATTACGTGAAGAGGCGCTTAGGAATCAAAAAACCAGTCAGAAAAATGCCCCTGCGTTGAAAGAAGTTATTCAGCTCCCCGATAATCAAGGGGTCATCTTTGATAAAAACCAAAGTGGTTCAGATGATATATATCGTCAATTAGAGGCTCATGTATATCTTAATCAAATCGCTTTTATTATTACTTCAGACTTTAGAGATTTTTCGGATAAAAAGCATGAAGAGCGAAAAAAACAATATTTAGCTAGAGGTTTTACTGAGGCGGAATCAAATCAGAAACCCTCTAAATTAGCGGCAATGCGTTCGTTGATTTCGCGATTAAGTGGGCGGTTAGATCATGATATTCCAACCGATAAAGGGTGGTGTATTCCTAATGGCTTTATTGCGGATGATGGAGGTCAACATAAAATAGAGGTCGGATTTAGTTATGAAAACGACGATTTACTCTTTGGAATCAATGCTAACAATACGATGATTGATAATAGTGACACTCTTTTTGGTCGAAGTGATGCAATTAATGACGCATTGAAAGCGTCAAGCATGAAAACCTTAAAAAAATATGCGTCTATGGTAAATGGTATTCCATTTGAAGCATGGCTTTTTGATGGCACTCAAAATTATGAACAGAAAACGCGACAGGTCTATGACTTCATACTCTATGCTAATGAATCTGTTGCCTCAACATCAAAGCTATTAGCAACAATAGGATTAAATAGTAAACGAAAACAAACTCGCTATAGTGAAGCTCAAATGGTCGAAATCTGGGATCGGATTATAGGCTCTCTACGTTATAAACCGAACGCGTTTTAATGTTTTTCTGTGCGGCAATGATTGTCTCGTTATCGCTCATATTTAACATAAATATGCTTGCATGCCCTACTACTGTAGCTCCAATTGAGTAATGTCACTTTTTGCGGCATAAAGGAGTAAACCTTTTTCCGGATAAGGACATTCAAAATCACCTGTTTGACATAATGGATCTTATCGGTGCCGAAAAATTGGACATCCCAGATGGAACCTTAAGCTAGATTTCGCTATCTTTTTTATTAAGGAAAATTCGAGAGGATTAGCGTCATGTCAGAGAAAGATACCCCAGAAGCCGACGAATACCAACACGTTTCCTATTACCCTCTAAATGGAATGAAAAGGGGAAATTTAGTTTTTTTAGATAAAAGTGGGTTATAGATAGAAAGTAACCAAAAACCTTCTTGACTTTAAGCTATGCGCTCGCTTAAGTGGCAAATATTCCCGTAAAGTCTGTTGTGCCTGTTTAGATTGGAGCGAACGCCGTTTCCATTTAGGTGGCTATATCGGCGCTGCGTTATTTACACTTTACCAATCTAAAGGTTGGTTAACTCGGCATATAGGTTATCGTGAAGTGACGATTAACGAAAAAGGCTATGCTGCTTTTAAGACCCATTTTGGCATTTAAGTTGTTTCTCTAATCCATTAATAATAAGTTCAAGGCCAAATAAAAAGGCGGGTTCTGCTCCTTGATTATCTAATAACTCGATAGCTTGTCGTAGTAATGGGGGCATAGTATCTGTGGTAGGGTGTTCTCGTTCTTCTTTAGCTGCTTGATGCTCTTGATCTTCTAATACACAGCCTAAAGTAAAATGGCCAACGGCACTAAGTGCGTACAATGCGTCCTCTAAAGAAAAACCTTGCTGACATAAAAATGCGAGTTGTTTTTCGATAGTGTCATACTGTTTTGTTGTTGGTCTTGTCCCTAAATGTACTTTTGCCCCATCACGATGGCTTAATAAAGCACATCGAAAACTTTTAGCGTTATTACGTAGGAATTCTTGCCAGCTTTCTCCTTCTAAAGGACAAAAATGCGTATGGTGCCTATCTAACATTTCAATGGCTAATTCATCGAGTAAAGCCCGTTTATTTTTTACGTGCCAATATAATGTAGGCTGTTCTACACCCAATTTTTGAGCCAGTTTACGCGTTGTTAGCCCCTCTATTCCAACCTCATTAAGTAGCTCTAGTGCACTATCAATGACTTTGCTTTTATCTAATCTAGACATTATTAACTCCTAATTTATGATTGACACTCTATCACTGATAGAGTTATTTTACCACTCCCTATCAGTGATAGAGTTGAGTGAAATGAACAAATCAGCAAAGATTGCATTGGTAATTACGTTACTCGATGCCATGGGGATTGGCCTTATTATGCCAGTCTTACCCACCTTATTACGTGAATTTATTGCGCCAGAAAATATTGCCAATCATTTTGGTGTGTTGTTGGCTTTATATGCATTAATGCAAGTTATTTTTGCACCTTGGCTTGGAAAGATGTCTGACCGATTTGGTCGTCGTCCCATTTTATTATTATCACTCCTTGGTGCGTCTTTGGATTATTTATTATTGGCTTTTTCAAGCGCGCTTTGGATGTTGTATTTAGGGCGTCTATTATCAGGAATTACGGGAGCGACTGGAGCCGTCGCCGCATCAGTAATAGCAGATACCACGTCATCTTCTGAACGAGTGAAATGGTTTGGTAGGTTAGGGGCAAGTTTTGGTATTGGACTCATAGCTGGCCCCATTATTGGTGGATTAGCGGGGGATATTTCACCCCATAGCCCATTTTTTATTGCCGCATTTTTAAATATAACGACTTTCTTCTTTGTCATGATTCACTTCAATGAAACTGGAAAAACTGCGGAAGATGCCAATCTTAATAAAGATAAAGAGGCCGTGATTAAATCCGGTTCCGTGTCTATGACGCTCTTTAAAACGATGCCAATTTTACTGGTCATCTATTTTTCAGCCCAATTGATTGGACAAATTCCAGCAACAGTATGGGTGCTGTTTACTGAGAATCGCTTTGGTTGGAACAGTATGATGGTTGGTTTTTCATTGGCTGGACTTGGTTGTTTACATGCTCTATTTCAAGCATTTATAACTGGAAAAATTGCCAAAAAGTGGGGGGAGAAAACAACGGTACTTGTAGGATTTATTGCAGATAGTAGCGCTTTTATTTTTTTAGCATTTATTTCAGAAGGATGGCTAATTTTTCCTGTTTTAATTCTGCTTGCTGGCGGGGGGATTTCATTACCAGCATTACAGGGGGCGATGTCGGTTCAAGCAAATCATCACCAGCAAGGTGCATTACAAGGGTTATTAGTCAGTTTGACGAATGCAAGTGGTGTTATCGGTCCTTTAATGTTTGCGCTTATTTATAATCAAACTCTCGCTATTTGGGATGGTTGGGTTTGGCTAATAGGATTGATGCTCTATTTGATTATCATTTTATTGTCGATAAGCTATATGCCAAAGCGTGCAAATGCACTTTAAGCATTAATATGCAGAAAATCTGCGCTTAATCATTCAAAGAATGGCACGATTTGAGATTTATTATGGTGTGTTTTTTTGTGAAATCAGTAAGGGCAATGCATGTTCTTCTCCCCAGCTTTTGAGTAACAACAGAATAGGTTTTAGAGATTGACCTTTTTCTGTCAGGCTATACTCAACTTTTGGGGGGACGACAGGAAAGACTTCTCGGTGAATTAATCCCGCTGATTCCAACTCGTGTAATTGTTTGGTGAGTATACGATGAGTCATAAATTTGAGGCGACGTTGTTATTCCTTAAACCTCAACGTTTGGTCAGTAAGCTAGTAAAGGGTCATGCCTTTCCCTTTACCATCAATCAGTTTTAATGAAGCTTCGACGGGCAGCCATCATATTCATAAGTATCATAGCGAGGTTTTTTACAGTACTCATTATGTGCCTATATATCAAAAATGTACGTACTTGTTAAAGAGGTAGTATTGGTTATGATATCAACTTTCCCATTGTTATTGCTGTTATTGATAGGATAAAAGTTATGTCAATCATTGATGTCGCTATGAAACGTTATTCAACAAAATCATTTGATCCAACTAAAACCATTTCTGATGATGTGGTTGAAAAACTTAAACAGTTGTTAAGATACAGCCCTTCTAGTGTTAATATCCAACCTTGGTATTTTATTATTGCGCAAAGCAGTGACGCTAAACAACGCATGGCAAAATCAACAGCAGCTAATTATGCGTTTAATACTCCAAAAATACTTGATGCGTCTCATGTCATCTTATTCTGTAGCAAAACTAACGTTGATACAGCTTATATGAATAAGATACTTGAACAAGAAGCATTCGATGGCCGTTATGCATTAGATGAACATAAAACGATGATGGCAGGAGCAAGGGATTTCTTTGTGAATTATCATCGAAATACGCAAAAAGACTTGTCTCAATGGCTGAAAAATCAAACTTTTATTAACTTAGGAAGCTTTTTAATGGGGGCTGCTGCGTTAGGTGTGGATGCAGTACCAATGGAAGGTATGGATTTTGCTATTCTTGATCGCGAATTTACGCTGACTGAACAAGGGTTAGAGCCTATTGCGATGGTTGCTTTAGGATACCGTGCTGTCGATGATTTTAATGCTGAGTTAACCAAGTCGCGTTTACCTGAAAAAGAGATCATGACCGTTATTTAAATAAACATAACTCTTCTTTAATGTAAAAGGTAAGTCATTAATATGAATTACCTTTTTGTTTTTTTAGTGAATGACGCGATAAGTCATGTAGCGTGTAAAAGTTATCTGTTTTTAGATGCATTATTATTTATTGTTCTTTTTTATCATGTGTTTTTATTATTTATATTTCTGTTATCATCTATTAAAGATGATTTAGATTTAATTTATTCTGTTTTCATCAATATAAAATGTTTTAACAGTCTGTTATTTTAAGATGGCTAAATTTTATTATTTTAATTTAATGGTTTTAAATTTTAAAAAATAGATTAAAATTTTAAACGTATTAAAGATAAAAAACGAAACCTGTTCTCTTTTAGATAAAAGCGTTTTATTCAAAAAATGACCAGCAATGTTATTATTTTAATACTTATTCTAATAAAAATATCTTCTCAGCTGTGATTAGATTATGCCTGTGTTCATTGGCAGTGAAGGATACCGTTGTTGATGATGTTATTATGATAATTACGTTCATCGTCAGCAACAATAGCAACGTCTTTTATGTATTTATCTCATAGAGCCATAGTTATTATTGGAGTTGTAAGATGAAAAAAACGATCCGCCAAGTGACATTCGATTTATTACGTGAATTGGATATCACGACTATTTTTGGAAATCCTGGCTCGACAGAAGAAACATTCCTTAAAGATTTTCCGAGCGATTTTCGTTATATCCAAACTTTACAGGAAGCCTCAGCCGTTGCGGCAGCTGATGGTTATGCGCAAGCGACACGTAAAGTTGCTTTAGTCAACGTGCATACCTCCGCTGGACTGAGTAATGCAATGAGTAACATCTTAACGGCTTATATGAATAGAACGCCACTCATTGTCACTGCGGGTAACCAAACTCGTGAAATGTTACTTATGGAACCATGGCTGACAAATATTGAACCGGAAACCTTACCTAAACCATGGGTTAAATGGAGCTATCAACCTGCACGGGCGGAAGATGTTCCCGCGGCATTTATGCGTGCATACGCAATGGCGCTTCAACCACCGGCAGGCCCTGTTTTTTTATCGATTCCTCTGGATGATTGGGACAAAGCGGCTTTAGAAGAGCACGCCGTTGTGCGTTCTATACCACAGCGTATCGGTTATGACCCTGTACGTTTGGAAGAGTTTGCTGATGCTATCATGGCTGCCAAAAATCCGGTTTTGATTTATGGTTCAGCGATTGCTCGTGGGCAAGGATGGGATGCAGGTATCAAACTTGCTGAAAAATTAAATATCCCTGTTTGGGCCGCCCCAGCTTCAGAACGTCCTGCTTTTCCTGAGACTCATCCTCTTTATGCGGGAGGGTTACCATTTGCGATTAAACCTTTATCAGAAAAGTTGCAAGGGCATGACTTAGCGGTGGTCATTGGTGCGCCTGTTTTTCGTTATTATCCTTATGTATCAGGTCATTATATTCCTGAAGGGTTACGTTTATTGCATATAACGGATGATCCTATTGAAATAGGCAGAGCGCCAGTCGGAGACAGTCTTTTAAGTGATGCAGTCTTAGCGATTGAAGGTTTAACTGAGCTTGTTAGCCCAAGAACGGCCCCATCACAAACAATTATTAAACAAACCCATAATATGGCTCCACATCCAGCAGCCGTTGAGCCAGAAACGCAGCAATCTGTATTGAGCGCAGCAGCGTTATTTCGAACCTTGAGAGCTGTTTCTCCAAAAGAAACAATCTTGGTGGAAGAATCGCCATCTAATTTAGGCGAATTACATCGTGAATGGCCGATAGAGACTCCTGATTCTTTTTATACTTTTGCGAGTGGATCTTTGGGATGGAATTTACCTGCGAGTGTCGGTATTGCTCTTGGAGAGAAGGATAGTGGTCGTAATAGGCCTGTAATGGCAATTATTGGCGATGGTTCAATGCAATATTCCATTCAAGGGCTTTGGAGTGCAGCGCAACAGCAATTACCCATTATATTTGTGATCCCTAAAAATGATGAATACGCCATTTTGAAATCATTTTCGGTATTAGAGCAAACGCCGGGAGTGCCGGGTCTTGATATCCCAGGGCTGGATATTGTTTCATTAGCGAAAGGTTATGGTTGTTCTGCCGTTAGGGCTGAAACAATAGAACAGGTTAAAGCCGCATGTGAGGACGCATTTAAGCGGGAGGGGCCTACGGTGATTGAAGTTCCTATTTTGCCTTCAATTCCCCCATTGATTTAACCAATAACAGCGTGTTTTTATGCATTAAATCTCTTAATCTCCCTCTTAAAGTTGTTGTTTAACTTTAAGAGGGAGCTTTATTTTTGAAAAGGATGACTGAGTAAATAAATTAAATTTAAGTATAATGGCGTTATGTTATTTTTTTAAACTTAACAAAAAGTCATGATAAATAGCGATAAACTGATTTTTTTGCTCTGCAATTTGTTTAATATTTTTTGCATGTATTGCAATATGCATGAACCAGCCATTTAGTAAGTTTTTTAGCACGTCATCACTGTAATCTTTCAGCTGATGTTGTTGAATTAATTCACCGATAATTGCATTGACCCGACCTGAAGTATATTCCAGATTCATTTTTTCGAGCTCATTCCAACCAATGACAGGCATGACTTCTTGAATAGGAATAAGTGTATGATTATTAGCAATAATATAATCAAGGTAGCACTCAAAAACACGTTCTAAAGCTGACCAACCATCCATTAAATCTACGTTTGTTGTGATGTAATTATCAATAATAGTGAGTTGTTGTTTATAGCAAGCACAGAGCAGCTGCTTTTTATTTTTAAAGTGGTGATAAAAAGCACCTTTGGTTACCAAGGCTTTTGCTGAAATCTCATCGATTGAAACCGTTTGATAGCCTTTTTCTACAAATAAGATTCGTGCTGAATCTACCAGTAATTGGTGAGTGCTTTTAAAATTTTTTTGTTGCTGATTTCTATTTTCCATGATAGATATAAAAATAACATACCGACAGTATGTTAATAATATCACGATGGTATAGCCGTGACAATCTTGAAAGCATTTAGGTTATTTTATGTATATTGAACAGCACTCTCGCTATCAAAATAAAGCCAATAGCATCCAATTACGATGGGACGATGAACAGTTTCATATAACTGTTATTAAAGATGTTTTATTATGGATAGAGCATAATCTAGATCAATCTTTATTGCTTGATGATGTTGCAAATAAAGCCGGTTATACTAAGTGGTATTTTCAGCGCTTATTCAAAAAAGTGACGGGAATCACTTTAGCGGCTTATATTAGAGCTCGTCGTTTGACTAAAGCGGCTGTGGAGCTAAGGTTAACTAAAAAGACGATTTTAGAAATAGCGCTAAAATACCAATTTGATTCACAGCAATCTTTTACTCGCCGATTTAAATATATTTTTAAGGTTACTCCAAGTTGTTATCGACGAAATAAATTGTGGAATTTGGATGCTATGCAGCCTCCTATTAACTTTGATATTAACTACTTAGCTATTCCGCAAATTGTTGATTGTCTACCATACACTTTATATGTTAAAGACTATCAATATTTGTCTTCACTCGATGAAGTTGGGTTGTTGCATGAAAGTATCAGAGAAACATTTTGGGCTGATTTTTTTAAATCCACTAATTTAAAAATAAAAGAATGCTATGTGCTGATCGACTACCAAAAAACGGAAAAGAGGTCACACATGGTGCAGGTTTTTTATCAAATAGGATTAAAGGCAACAGATTCTATCGTTGATAAGAAAGAATTTAGGGAAATTAATTTACCAAGTGGTAAGTACGCTAAATTCTCATTTAAAGGTTCTTTAGCTGAGTATCGTGATTTTAACTTAAATCTTTACCTTTACTCGCTTCCTTCTTTAGGGTTATTTCGCCGTGAGGGGGAGGATATTGAAAAGTATATTAATCAAAAAGAAAATGTTGAATTTCCCTTAAATGACATTGAAATCGAATATTTTGTTCCTATCTATTAAGTTACCAAATCATTTTATTCTTTGTTTTTTATACACATGAGTAATCTGAGCTGTTATCAACAATCACTGTTAAAAATGAGATTATATGTCAAAAAAATTGATTAACCCTGATGCTGTTTTTAATTCATTACAGTATGGATTTAGCCAAGCGATTGAAACTCAAGGTTCACGTCAAATTTTTCTTTCAGGGCAAGTTGGCGTTGATGCAAACCAGCGTACTGTTGCAGGAGGAATGTATGAGCAAACCATCCAATCGATTGAAAATATTAAGCATGTTTTAAAAGCGGCGAACGGAACGTTAGATGATGTTGTTATGTTACGAATTTATATTAAGCAAGGTGCTGATAGCGAAGAAGAACAACAAGCGATATCTCAGGCTCTAAAAGAGAAATTCACGTCGACACCTCCTGCTTCATCATGGATTATTGTCACAGGATTATCACTACCTGAGTGGTTGATTGAAATTGAAGCACATGCAGTGCTCAATTAAAAAGGATAACCGGTAATATTTGATTATCGGTTTTTACTAATCTAAACCATAGCTAGTGATATCTCCGCCAATCATCCAATAATGATGAGTGGTGATAAATATATCGACCGGTATCTCAAAAATGGAATTTCACACTAAAGTTAAATTGCCCACCAAAACTGAATCTAACGTTTAAGATTACCCTCAAAAATAGTGTTAAATAATGAGCATTAAACAAATGGAAATGGATAAGACTATTCAGTTAATAATTTCCACTCATAAATGGAAATAATGTGTCTGCACAGTTTCTAATGATTTTCCTATTCTGAAAATGCTGTCGTTAGATTTAATGCTCATATTTTTTTGTACCAAGATATGAGGTTTGCATTGTCATTAACTTGGAAATTTATTATGTCAAATAAGTTATCTATTTGGGCGGCATCATTGATGTTTGCTAGTACTGCTGTGATAGCGTCGCCTCAATTTGCTTGGGTTGGTACATATAGCCCTAATGGGGAAGGGGTATACCGCTTTAATGTGGATAATCAAACAGGTCAATTAAGTCATAAAATATTAGCGGCTCCACTTACCAATGCAGCACAGTTGGTATTATCAAATAATGGCACAGTGCTTTATGCCGGAAGTGAAGTTGAAAAAGGTACGATTCATGCATGGAAAATCCATCAGGATGGTTCTCTGCAAGCAATAAATCAGGTTTCATCGGGGGGAGATGGCCCCGTTTATTTATCCATAACACCGGATGGCAGTCATTTATTAGTGGCTAACTATCATAGTGGTGTAATATCTGTTCTTCCTATCCGTGAAGATGGTGGCTTATTACCCGCAAGTGATGTTATTCAACATCATGGGCCAGCGGGGGCCGCATATCCTGAAGCTGCGGTTGAAGGCAGTTTTGCAATGAGTGACCATAATGGCCCTCATGCACATATGATATCAGCCGATCCCTCGGGACAATATGTCTTGACGACAGATTTAGGGTTAGATCGTATTTACCAATATAAGTTTGATGCTAAAAATGGCAAATTAATCCCTAATGACCCCCCGTATATTATGGCGTCATCTAAAGGTGCAGGTCCTCGCCACTTTATTTTTTCAAAAATAGGTGAGCGAGTTTGGTTAGTGAATGAAGAAGCCTCGACATTAACACAATATCAATTTGATAAACAAAAAGGGACATTAAAAGAAGGTTTAACTGTATCGACATTACCTGAAAATTATAAGGGAACAAATTTTATTTCAGGGATAGTTGAAAGCCGAGATGGTAAACATTTATATATTGGAAATCGTTTACATAACAGTATTGCGCATTTTAATGTCAATGCAGATGGTTCGTTAAGTCAAGCAAAACAAACGTGGACACGAGGTGATTATCCTAGAACCTTAACGTTATCTCCTGATGGCAAATATTTATATGTAATGAACCAACGTAGCGATAATATCACCCGATTTAAGGTGATGCCTAATACAGGGGAGCTTGTCTTTGTCGATGATTACCTACCTATTGGCGCGCCTTCACAAATGGTTATGAATGAGACAAAATAGCACGAGTGAGATTAATGGGTAATGCTTATGAACGTTACCCATATTATTTTTTCTGAGGAATAGCAATGTCTGGCGTAAAATTTGGTGATGAACGTTTTCGAAGTGCTACGGGAAATAATAAGCGCTTATCAAGATTTGAAATTAATGAAATTAAGCATGCTATTGAAATTGAAAACTCAAAGAGTAAACGCAAAGGTAAAAAACCAAAATTACCTCAAGTGGTGCGTTTTCACTGCGGTTGTAACTGTTTTGTGGTTAAAGTTGATTGAACAGCACCCAGCTATTGCCGAGTGCTGAAAGTGATTAATGTTTAACTAATGTGGAGAAGTAATACACGAGTGGTACAGCTAAAACCCATAGGCTAATTGGGATTTCTCGCCATTTTCCAGCAACCGCTTTAATCAGAATATAAAAGAGTAACCCACCGGCAATACCGGTACCAAAGCTATTCGCGATTAACGTGATCATTACCATTAGCAAAACCGGTAAACCGTCAGTAAAGTTGGCAAGGTCGACTTTACGTAAACCACTGAACATGTTTAAACCAATCAAAATCAGTGCGGGTGCAGTGGCTTGAGCAGGGATCATTAGAGCAATGGGGGTAAATAACAGCATTAAGAAGAACATAAAGGCTGCTGCCAGTGCTGTTAAACCTGTTTTACCTCCCGCTTCCGCGGCTGCTGACGATTCGATCAAAGCCGTTGCTGCGGGAATACCAACCCAAGGCCCTAAAGCTGCGGCAATAGAATCGACAATAAAGGGACGGTTTATATTAGGCATATTGCCTTCTTTATCGAGTAAGCCTGCTTCACCGCCAACGGCAAGAGTGGTTCCCATGGTTGAAAAGAATTCGGCGGCAAAGAATACAAATAAAAAAGGAAGAAACGCGATATTCAAAGCACCAATTAAATCAACTTCACCAAATACTGGAGCAACCGAATGAGGAATACCAAAAAAGCTATCAGGTAATTTTGTCACGCCAAAAGGAATGCCAACAATGGTAGCGAAAAGTATTGCCCATAAGATAGCTCCCGGTATACGTCTAGCTTGTAATGCAATCGCTAAAAAGAAACCTGCTAATGCTACAAGTGCACCGGGTGATAAAAAGTCTCCCAACATCAACGCATTTGTTTTGGGATTAGCCAGAACTAAACCTGCATTACGAAATCCTAGAACGGCAACAAATAGGCCGATAGAGGCGGTTAATCCCAGTTTGATTGATTGAGGAACCGACCGTGTCACGACTTCACGTAAACCGAACTTTGTGAGCAAGAAAAATAAAATTCCTGACCAACAAGCAATACCTAAACCAATTTGCCAATTGATCCCTTCGCTACCTGCGAGAGTAATGCCAACCAGTACAGAGCCACCGATCCCTGGACCGACAATAAAAGGCAGATTGGCATAAAACGCCATGAGTAAGCTGGCAAGTACAAATACGATAATGGTTCCTGTTGTGGCGGCTCCTTTATCCATTCCTCCTGCGGCAAGTAGCCCAGGGATCACAACTAACAAATAGGCTGCCGCGAGGAAGCCTGTGATGCCTGCCAAAAATTCGCTTCTGATACTGCTACCACGCGAGTGCAACGCAAAACGTTTTTCTAACCAACTCCCTGATGTTGGCTTTTGAAGCATGTTGTCAGCCATTAGTTGGCTCTCCTATCATTTATTATTGTGTTTGTATTCGTGTTCATTCGATTCAATGACCGCATTAACAATTTCACGAGTCGTGCCATCGGTAAGTCCGAGATCCGTTAAATGAGGGCCTGCATTACAGGCAAGGCAAGTGCCTTCGATTGCTTTGAAAACGCGATAAGGAGGTTCCCAGTCTGCAATCTTACTACTAAGCTCACGTAACTGGCGAAACTGTTCTGCGAGTTGATGAGCAGGTAAATCTGACAACATACCCGCGATCGGCATCGCAACGTGGGCTAATACTTTCCCATCCTGAACTAATGCCATTCCACCACCGCTTTCAATCAGCAAGTTAGCAGCTTGAGCCATATCATTAGCATCACGACCGAGTACAACTAAATTATGAGAATCATGGGAGTAGCTAGTGGCAATTGCTCCTCGTAGTTCTCCCCATCCTTCTAATAATGCTATTTGTGGTTTGGCATCATGGCGACCATGGCGATGTTGAACGCGAATTAAACTAAAGCCACTCGGTAGTTGCACTTTGCCATCATTGATTTGCACATCGATTTCACCCCATTGTGTGAAACGAGCGCCTCGAATATGGCGTAAGCGAGCACTGCCATTGACGATATTTTTAATGTGTAATTGGCAGTCCTCGGCCGAGATTGGTGATAAATGCATGGTATCTCTTGGCGGGAGCACATCTTGGCTCGTGGCGAGAGGCGTTAATAACTGACCATCCTCAGCGATTTGTTGGCCTGCGACATAAACGCGTTGTGCTTTGAGCTGTTTGAGGGAGTCAAAGATGACCAGATCCGCACGGCGTCCAGCTGCAATTAAGCCTAGGTCATTACGTTGTAAACGAATGGCGGCATTTAAGGTAGCAAAACGTAAGACGTCAGTTGCTTGCATACCCTGTTCAATTAATAGGTTGAGTAAGGCAATAATGCCACCTTTTTCAATTAAAATATCTGGTGGAACATCATCAGTACATACAGTGATTTGTGATGAAAGATGCGGTAATTGCTGGAGTGCGGCAACAATTTCAGGTAATAAATACGGATGTGAGCCACGGATCTCAAGCGTTAGCCCAGCACGCAGTTTTTCTAAGGCATCTTCTGCTGAAGTGAGCTCATGATCGGAGGTGACCCCAGCCGCTAGATATGCTTGTAAGTCGGCACCTTTTAGCCCTCTTGCATGTCCTTCAATCAACTTACCGCAATTTAAACCAGCGTGTAAGATCTCCTCCATGCGCTCGCTGCCATGAAGTACACCAAACATATCCATTACCTCAGCGACGCCATGGATTTCAGGCCAACTCAACATCGTTGACATTTCTTTGCCCGCGAAATCAGCGCCAGACATTTCTAAGCCAGGTGTTGAAGGAACGGAAGAGGGGGCGGCAACCATAACATGTAATGGTAAATGACGGCTTGCCTCGATTGCGTAGCGAACCCCCTCTAAACCAAGTACATTCGCCAGTTCATGAGGATCCCAAAATACGGCGGTGGTTCCTTGAGTGAGAACAATTTCAGCGTAGCGTACAGGCGGAAGATGGGAGCTCTCTAGATGAACGTGAGTATCAATCAGTCCGGGAGAGATAAAATATCCGTTGAGATTATGCACTTCATTTGCATCGAGGCGACTACCTGTAGGATGAACACTGGCAATCAAAGAATCGATAATACCAATATCAGCAGGGCGAATTTCACCCGTCACCATATCAACGATATTGGCTTGTGTTAGGAGGAGATCAAAGGGAATTTCACCTTTGGCTGCTTGTATTGCGCGGCGTCTGCTGTAGTCAGTTACACTCATAAATCACCATCAATAAAAGATTATTGGTTTGTACTTTATGAGCAACGCAAACGTTTGCCAAGATGATAAAACTTATCAGATCATAAGAAAGGGTTATAATGATAATTATCCTATTGAATTCAGTTAGGCATTATATTTGTTAAATAAATATATTTAACAATACGTTACCTAAAAATAGAGTGTGTACTGATAACATGGCAGAACCTTGGCAGCGTCTACCCGCATTAACGTTAAAGCAAATACAATATTTCGTGACATTGGCTCATTTACGTCATTTTACTGATACAGCCAGTCGATTAGCGATTAGTCAGCCAGCGTTGAGTAGTGCACTGCGTCAAATTGAAAATGTTATTGGCGGTAAATTGATTAACCGTACAGCATCTTCGGTCACACTCACTGAATTGGGGGCGGCGATTTTACCGCATGCTGAACGTATTTTGAGTGTGTCGCATCGTGCTTTTAGCGATATCCAACAAATTATTGAGGAAGGGGGAGACGGTACGTTGCGTATTGGGTTAGTTCCTTCCGTTAGCTCATTATTATTTCCTAATGTTCCTACTCAGCTAAATTTACATTTTCCTCGGCTTAATGTTGAATTCTACGATAAGACAAATGATTCACTCGTTTCTCAGTTAATGAATAATGAAATCGATTTTGGCGTAGGGGTCCTTGACAGTTCAGTGCCTCGTGAACTGCAACTCTTTACATTGCAAGATGATCCTTTCGTTGCCGTTGTTCACCGCGAAGATATATTAGCAAATGGTTTTCATCTCCCTTGGAAAATGCTAAATAATCGTGATATCGCGGTATTCTCTAAGGGGAATATTCAACGTTTGGTCTTAGCGACCATCGAAAGCCATCGTTTGAAGCTAAATGTGCGTTATCAAGTCGATTATATTGAAACTCTTTATGGGCTAGTTCGTTCTAAATTAGCGGTAGCTATCCTCCCTCAGCTCTATACGGCTCACTTACGTGAGCCTGATTTGGTTGTGCTACAGTTACAACAGCCCGCACTGACACGCACTGTATCGTTGATGAGAACCAGTCAAGTATTAACGCCAATGGTCGAGTCGGCATTTATGGTATTACTCAAGACATTAAAAGATAACCCTATAAATAGTTAGTAGGTAACTGAGGAAGTGGATTCTTTGTCACTGTCTTGTGAAGCGACATAAATTAATACTAAAAGCACCGTGACAAAAAAACGAAATGCACTAGGTACACTATTCCATTGTTTAGACATCCACATTGCAAACCATTCACCACCGATAGACATAAAAAGTGTCTGCCATAATACAAAGGCGAGTGTTAGGCCAATAATAGCCATATTTTTACTCCGATTAAAAATGGCAGCACTTTTGTTTCTGTTTTGAAAAAGTCTAATTCCACCCCACCAACAAATTAAAGATGAAATAATTTCAAGCATAATAATAGTAATGTAAGCAAAATGATGAAGTATTGGGGAGTCGATGGCACGATATTTAATAGTCGCATTATAAAATATTGAATCCATCGTTAAAACATGTTGTATAAAAGTAAAATTAATATTGTAATCTGTTAAGTTATTGAATGCAGATAATGAAATAAAAAAGGCTATGGCGCAAACACATAATGATTTAGAAACTCGAATTATCATATTTCCCCTTGAAAATAATTATTCTTATAATGTTTATGTCTATTTTTAAAATAGCATTTTGATATTTTATTGACGATTGTTTGTTGTCAATATCAGATGAAATGTATATTTGTATCAATGGGTTAAATAAATTATGGGAAGGTATGGAAATGAGGAATGTTTATCTGTAGATAGTTAATTGTGTGAGTAATTAAAAGTAAAAGTATCAAACATAAAAATGTACTTAAATTGAGTGCAGAGGTTTGTGTTTTATGCTGCAAAAAGAATGAATGGTGTATTTTTATTTGTTGATGGCGTATGTTATTTAGATGTTTGTAAAATCCATTTCGTTGTTAGAATAAATCATTTTAAGAGTATACTTAAAAGGTAACCAGAGTATTCTTATGTGAAATAAGCGTAGTAAACTAATAATGGTTATTAGTCCAAGATGTATTTTCTTATAGGAATAACAAAATGAATTCAAAGTTAAAGTCGTTTCTTGGCATGATCGTTATGTCTATTTTGCTGATGTTTTCTTCTATTGTCAGCGGCCAGAGTGTGATTGAGAAGAAATCACAAGCAGAAGTATTAGATTTAGTTTTTATACTCGATAAAAGTGGTTCAATGTCAGGCTTTGAATCGGATACGATTGGCGGCTTTAATAGTGTATTAACAGAAAATCGTAATAAAAAAGGGGATGTTTTTATTACGACGGTTTTGTTTAATGATAAAACCACATTACTACACAATAGAGAACCTATTAATAAGGTTTCAAATTTAACACTAGAAGACTATAAAGTTGGCAGTAACACTGCTTTGCTAGATGCGGTTGGCGATACGATTATCAAAATGCAAGAAAACCGTAAATTAACGAAGAATAATAATGTCCTGTTTGTCATTATTACTGATGGTGAAGAAAATAGTAGCCGTAAATACAGTCAAGATAAGATTAAATCGATGATTAAGTCGGCGGAGATCGAAGATAAATGGGACTTCATCTTTCTCGGTGCCAATATGGATGCCATTGTAGCCGCTGATAATATTGGTATTAGCAGGTCAAAAGCAACATCTTACGTACAAGATGATGTGGGTTACGATAAAGCTTATAAAGCGGTAAATAATGCCGTTGAGTCAAAGAAAAAAGCTGCACCAATATCAGAGGAGTGGAAAAAGGATGTTGAAGCCGATGCGATGGATCGCGCTAAAAAATAGAGTAGCAAGAGGTTAAGGCTACCAATAAGCGGTATATATACCCCCAATGAAGTTTATTGGGGGTATTTTTTGCACTAATCTTTCGTTGGGATATGGCGAAGCAATGCCTCGAGTGGCTCAACAATCGCAATCACTAATTCATCCTGTAACTCAGCACTCTTTTCTAACTGCTGAGCCATGGCTGCTTTACGGCTGGTTGTTAGGGGGGTATTGGCTGTGTAATGCTCAATTAACTCGATGCCTATTGTGGACAATTGCTCCACATTTTCAGCAACAGGCGCTAAACGTGCTAAATTGACGTTTTGCTTTATCAGCTGTTGCACCTGTGGAATGTTATTGTGCCAACGTTTTAATTTATGTGTTAACCACTGGGCAGTCACTTGATCATCGGGTTTAGCGATCAATGTATCAATATGTTGTTTAAAAGCTCTTGCTTGCATACTTTCGGCGGGCAAAGCATCAACAAACCGGTTCAGTGGTTCGTATTGATGATATTGATTTTCACGGAATTTCAAATGGTGACGCGTATAATAATGCGCAGGCTCTACAGATTCAGATAAGATGATTAAAGGTTCAATATCAACCCCATTTGCTAATCGTGTAAATTCACGCGCTGTTTGTGCGTGTTGTTGTAAACCGACAGAGAGGGTGGACCAAGCATCTGCTGCATGCAGACGACGGTACATATCATTTTCATTATTGACATCTTTTGCTGACCATAAACGCTCTGAAACCGCAAAGGCTCGTGGCCACAACTTAGTATCAATGATCGGTGCGCGAATATTTTCCGCCCATAAAGCAATTTCTCCCCCGAGAATATTCGGCATTTTATTGCTGTCAGGGGTTGTTGGTGCAATACCTTTGGGGATTGCGGTTAATTGAGAGCCTATTGTTGGATAGCGTGCATTGCCAATAATCGTGTAGCCACTCAGCTTTCCATTGGTTAATGTAACGACTGGACGAGTTTCTCCCATCCAAGTATCTACAAAAAAGCTGACTTGTTGTGGTGAGCGCCATTCAATTTTATTGATAGCTCGTCGTGATTTACCTGCAAAATCAATAAATCCACGCCAGCCATCCACTCCTTTTATTAACGTGAAGCTACCTTTTACTGGGCTGCCTTTAAGCCTTTCAATTTCAAATTGCCAACTTTGGAATTGTTCACCTTGTTTAACATTGATATCTACAGTAAATGGCTGAGGTAATATTTCATTGCGATAATGATAAGCTGCACTTTGCGATTGATCGAGATAGAAGCCCGTCGACAAGAGTCCTTTAAACCCCTCTTGAGCACTATGCCCGAGTGAGTCTTGCCCTTGCCATGATTGAATGACAATATTTTTTGATAACGTAGGATGCTGTATTTCATCCCAGCCAACCATTTTACGGTTATGATGGGTTAATATCTGTTCAAGGCGTTGATTGAAATAAGCTTGTAGCGCATGGGTATCTTTTAAATTATTTTTTCGCATGAACTCTTGAATGGATGGATTATTTTGCCATTGTGTTGGGTCGACTTCATCACCACCAATGTGGATATATTCGTCAGGGAAAATGGTGGCTAACTCACCAATGAGTGCATCGGTAAATTGATAGACGCTCTCTTGGGTTGGGTTGAGCAGGGGAGGGTGAACCCCCCAATGGCGTTGCATTTGGTATGGACCCGCGGCACTGATTAGTTCTGGATATGCAACCGCAATAGCGGAGGCATGACCTGGAAAATCAATTTCTGGTACGACACGAATACCTCGTTCTTTAGCATACTCAACAACTTGGCGCATTTGATCTTGTGTGTAATATTGACCGTCACTGGCGAGCTGTTGCAGTTTTGGATAACGAAGCGATTCAAAACGCCATCCTTGATCATCGGTTAAATGCCAATGAAATACGTTGAATTTTGCGGCTGCCATACCATCGATTTGCCGCAAGATATCGTTGATCGGAAGAAAGTGTCTCGAAGAATCCAGCATCACACCACGCCAACTAAATCTCGGATTATCATTAATGCTCAACAGTGGCACAAACGTATTTTCGCCATCCGTTTGGATCAATTGCAATAAGGTTTCCATTCCTCTCATAGCACCAAAACGAGTCGCAGCTTTGATGGTGGCACCGTTATCATCGGTAATGATTTGATAGCTTTCGTCCATTTCAATAGTGGGTAATTCGGCTACTTTTTTCTCGATGAAAATTTTGATAGGTGCATGGCTATTTTTTGCTTGATGTGGCGTTAATTGCCAGCCTGTTTGGATCTCTATTCTATCGCGCCAACGACGTACCGCGTCATCTAAATCATCACCTTCAATATAAATATCGAGTTCATTATTCAGTAGCCATTTTCCATTCGCATTTTTTATTTCAATCTGCTGAGGCCAAGGCATTAAGGGCAATTCAGAGATTGATTGAGCACCACTTGGTAACGCATAAATCAGTGAAGAGATGACGATAGCAGACGTAAGTTTGTTAATCATAGAGATCCCTTATTATTCGTAATAGTGAATGCTATTTTGAACACAAATAAAGCTATGAAGTCCAACTTAGTTGATGAGGAGATGACATGGCTCACACTATTTTTTTGATGCGAATTAAGTGCGGAAGGTAATATTAAATCTAGATAATTGATTTTTATTGTTTATTTTTTGTATGGAATGTAGGAAGGAAAGTGATGTATTTTCATCGACAATGAGTTTACCGCGGAAGTATTAATTCTCCCGCGATAGATTAAGGCTTAACGGGGTTGTTTGAGTGCCTCAAACATGCCTTGAGCGAGATACTCTGACGTATTTTGAATACCGGGCACAACAAAATAGTAACCGCCACCAAAAGGTTTAATATAACGCTCAAGTGGCTCGCCATTAAGGCGTTTTTGGGTATCAATAAAACCGGTTTTAAGATTTTTTTGATATGAAACAAAGATTAGCCCCATATCGAGTAGCCCATTAGTTGTTAAACCAAGAGAATAGCTATAGCTACGGCGCCTTAATTTAGCCGTATAACGCTCAGGGTTGCGAGGCTCAGCACGGCGCATATGAGAATCAAACAATATGCGATCGCCATGAGGATCTTTAGCAAATTCAGGATCGTCATGTTCCTGCTTCATACCAATAGGCGCGCCGCTATCTTTATGACGACCAAAGTCGTTTTCTTGGTCTTCGAGGGGCGTTCTATCCCAAAATTCAAGATTAAACCGGATAAGGCGCACTGCTTGATAAGTGCCACCAACACACCATTTAGGTTCTTTGTTATCCTCTGTGACCCAAATCAATTCATTCATCAGTTGGCTATCGCTGGTTGGGGCATTGCCAGTGCCATCTTTGAAACCAAATAAATTGATTGGCGTTGAGTGGTTATCAATATCTCGTGAAGGTAAAAAACCATCTATTTTCCAGATAGGGAACATCAACGGAGCGGTATGGCGCAAGAGATCGCGTAATGCATAGATGACACTTTCTTGGCTATTGGCGCAAATTTGTAAACTAATATCCCCGCCACACCATTGCTGTTCCAGTCTATCATTGGGGAAGCTTGTCATTTCAACAAGGTAACGAGGCTTGATTTTATCCAAACCAAATCGAGCATCGAATAGGCTATGACCTAATGAAACGGTAACAGTCAAGGAATCAGGTTGGAGGTTGCTCCCAAGAATACCGGATTCGGCTGGTGGCATACGATCATTGTGAGTGTTAGGTGCTTTTTGTACTTGTGTGAGATAGGCAATCCTATCTGTCAAAATTTCAAACAGTTTTTGTAATTTATCAAGTGAGTCGGCAGTGACATTAAAGGCAATAAATGAAGCATTTTTTTGTTCTGGCGTTAATACCCCTGCTTGATGTAAACCTTCATAAGGGATGGTTTTCTCATAGGAAGATTGGCATTGGTTTTGACGAGTATTTGCTGCCAGGGTTGGGGCTGCTGCCATAAAGCTGCCAACAGCTAAGGTTTTTAGTGCATTACGTCGAGAAAAGCTAATTGACGTAGCATGGTTATATGATTTCGCCTTCATGGCTTGTTACCTCAATACTTGTAATACACATCAACACCGAGCTGATATCGAAGTTGTGCAAGATCTTCAGCCTGTTGTGTTAATACAGAATAAAGCGCCATCATGTCTTTTTTATCAAACTGCTTATAACTCTGATAATGATTAGGTGTTAATTGATATGGTTTGATAATACGATAGGCTTCTAGGTAATTATCTTGGATGCGCTGAAGTTGTTTTGGCTCGATAAAAGGAGCCAGTACGTTGATCACTTCTTGTGAGCCACGTAGATTTGCAGCAATATCCGTTAAATCAGATTGGCTATAGATATTTTCTTTGCCAGCCATTTTGGTTTCTAGAATCATCTCAATAAAATCTGCCGATGCTTGAACCAATTTGGGGATTTCAATATTTTCAGTGGCAACCCGCTTTTGCAAATCTTGTGCTTTCATGAGTAATTCATCGGTTGCACGCATCGCAGCGGTATTATCTTTGCGATCAAATAATTGATATTCAACGAGATGAAAACCAGTAAAACGATAATCTTTTTCTTTATCAAGAAAATAGTCAGCCCTTGCATTGATTATGCGGTCAGTATTACCAAATAGAATGATGATAGGACGAACGGATTCATAATATTGATGAGCTTGGATGTAAGCTCGCTCGGCTGCGGTTAAATCACCGACTTTAAGGCTGCTCTTTAAGATTTCTAACTGAGAAACCATGTCCTGTAATTGAGTACGCGTATAGTCTAAATAGGCTCTGATAGCAGGATGATATTTTTCAGGGGTTGGGATATCCCCCTTAGCGATAATGATATCATCACCCGTTTGTACTGGGGACCTCAATGCTTTGGCCAGCGCAGAGGTAGGCATCGCCATCATTAAAACTAAGCTTATACCCAATAGTATTGGTGTAGATATTCTTGTATTACGCATGTTTTTTACCTCGAGAAAACAGCGTGATAACGATAATCCAATAAAGCACAAATGTAATAACACTTAACCATATAGGCTGTGACCGATAAGCAAAGAAAGAAGAAATAAAGTTACCGGCAATATTTGAGTCATCAAGCAAAGCCGTGGTATCCCATGCAGGATAAATTAAAAATTCAGGGATAGGATAATCGTATTCAATGAATAAGTTAGCGCTTTCTTCAACCCCTTTGAGTAAGAGAGAGAGGGCAAGAAATAATAGAATGACGCCTGTCGCTTTAAAAAATATCTTCCATGAAACAAAACGATTAGTGAGTAAGAAGGCATAGAGTGTCAAACCTGCAATTAAAATACCGGCAGCAACTTCTATCGTAAATTCGGAGGCATTTTCAGCATTTAATGACATGATAAAACTAGACAGGAAGACAACAATTTCACTTCCTTCGCGAGCAATGGCAATGGCAATAATCAGCGTAGCTCCCCACCAATTGTGGTGTGCTGCATTACGGCTAATACCCGATTCAATTTCAGATTTTAAGGACCGACCATGTTTATTCATCCAATATACCATTTGGACGATCAAAACACAGGCAAGCAATTCCATAAAGATCATAAATAGAGATTGACCCGTATCATCGAGAACGTTAAAAACACCATAAATCAATAGTGCTAATAGAACAGAAACGATAAGGCCGAGGGCAACTCCCCCCCATAAAAACTTCATGCCATTGCGAGAGTCAGGATGGTGTTTTATCCAGGCATAAATAATGCCAATGACTAGCAATGCTTCAAAGCTTTCTCGCCAGACAACAAATAGAACTTGCCCCATAATTTATCCTTCTATTTCGCGATGATCTCACCTTTTGGGTGAGACAGGTGGAAATCATCAAAAAAGGTATAACTTCCCGGTTTTAGGGGAGCAATAACCACAACAGAGCTAGCTCCCGGCGCGAGAACTTTTTCTTTACGCAATTGTGTGCTTTCAAACTCAGCGGGTTCAGTTCCTGTGTTAGTTATTTTGATACGAATAATCGTTTTTGCAGGAACTTCAAGCACACGTGGGATTAAATCACCGTTCTTCATTTCTAATTCAACGGTAAATTTTTCTGCTGCGAAAGCCGCATTGGGTATGAGTGCTGAAAATAGCAAAAGGGCTAAACTTAGTAATGTTTTCATTTTATTGGCTCTAAACATAACGACAAATAAAAGGGCTATACGCAGCAATTAAGCAGCGGCTAGCCCTGAAATGATATACCCGTTATATTGCAAGTCGCAGCGTTGTTGACTCCTTTCTGTACACGGGGGGATCGTTTCTAGCTATTTCCCGTGTTTCATATGCTTGTCGTTTTGCCGCGTCGAGAATAACGCTGAGTATCGATTTGTGGGTTAGTAGCTACCTTTTCGGCCTACACCCGCATAGTCAAACTCCCATGAAACTTCAAAAGGTTTGAACCATGGAGCTACCCCTGTTTCTTTATCAATATGGCGCCCAAATGCGACTTGTTTATTATGGGATGGCGGATAGATCTTATAGGTGACTTGGTATTTACCGTTGCCATCCAATTTGATGTTTTGACCATAATGAGGGCCATCACTAGCGACCATCGGCATGAATGTGCCTGTTTGAGTTTGTGGCTTATCGCCGAGTTTTTTGACTGTGTATTCGATAGTGAGGTATGGGATCCAATCACCTTCAGCAAATCCATTTGGATTATCCTCAACCGCATGGATATCTGCTTCTAAATGGATATCTGCTTTATCGGCAGCAAGGTGGGACATCCCTTGATGGCCTTCTTCTGTATCCATTGTTATTGGTTGAAGATAAACCCCTTGAATCTCCATTCCATCTTTAATGATAGGTTGTCCTAAAGGATATTCTTGAGCAAAAGCAGTGATTGAGAATAAAGCTAAACCCGAAACAGCTGCTTGATAAGCGAGTTTCATCGTCTTGTCCTTACCATTATTTATTATTGGAACGCAATGATAATCATTATTATTCATGCTGTTCAAGTTAAAGTTTGAGGCCAAAAATTTAATTTATAGCCAAATATATGAAAAGTTTTAGAAAAATAGTTACAGTAGGAAAGTTATTATTTTTTGAAAAATATCTTTTGAGCCAAAATGTATTCAGCTTATTGATTATATGTCACGATAAATTGAACAGAGTTTATTTATTATTAGCCTACGAATAAATAAAGGTGTAAAGCATGCAAAAACGTTATCTTGATTGTACCGCTTCTGAAATATCGCGCATGAATAAAAAGGCGTTATTAGAAGCCATTAAGGGGAGTGAAGGGCGTCTTTTGGTTTCTGAAACCATTGGTACGATACAGCCTGTTTTAATGAATGTGACAAATGCGGAGCTTGCCGCAAGTCAAGGGGCGGATATTTTATTATTGAATATTTTTGATGTTGATAATCCGGTTGTGCAAGGTCTCCCTTCAAATATAGAACCACAAGAGATTATCCGGACTTTAAAACACCTTACAGGTCGAGCCATTGGCGTAAATCTGGAACCTGTTCCTGCGGGGTTTAATAATCCCAATCAGGATGTGCAGTGGAAGATTTCTGAAGGCCGTTTAGCCACGGTAAAAAACGCAATAAAATTAAAGGAGATGGGCGTTGACATTATTGTGCTAACGGGCAATCCAGGTAATGGAGTCACCAATCAAGAAATCAATTTAAGTCTAAAAGAATTAAAAGCGGTTGTTGGTGAAGAGGTCATTTTAATTACCGGAAAAATGCACGCTGCTGGTGTTCTCAATGAGTCAGCAGAGCAGTTGATTACAGAAGTTGATATTCGAAGTTTTATTGATAGCGGTGCCGATGTGATCCTTTTGCCCGCACCGGGAACGGTACCCGGTATTTCAGCTGAATTTGTGCAAAGGATGGTGGCTTACTGTCATTCTCAAGGTGTATTAACAATGACAGCGATTGGAACATCACAAGAAGGCGCTGATTTACAAACCATCCGTCAAATTGCGTTGATGTGCAAAATGGCAGGAACAGATCTACATCATATTGGTGATTCAGGCTATAACGGTATTGCATTACCTGAAAACATTCTTAATTATGGCATTGTTATTCGTGGTGTGAGACACACTTACTCGCGTATTGCTCGTTCGATTAATCGTTAATCAATCATATTTTGCAATCCGAATCACATCATCTGACGGTGTGATTCGGATTATTTCTATTAGCTATCTATTTGTTATTTAAACATTTTAAAATGGTGTTTGATTAATCAAATTGGAACAATATGGATTTTAAAAATCGACTTTTATTAACGTTCCTTGTCGACGTAAAACCAAAGATAGCTGTCCTTTGGGTAATGTATTGATCAAATGTTGCACTTTGACTAAAGCCTTTGTTGGGTATGAAACCCCATTGAGACTCATTAAAACATCCCCATTTTGAATAGGGTATTTAGCGAGGGTATCCTCATTATTATAAAAGAATTCAATATTGTTATTAAACATCCGGATATTTATTTTTCTAATATCCTGCAATTCTTTCTCTGGGGATTTATGACTATTATAGCAGATGAGCATTCTATCTGGCGATAATAGATATTTATCAAATGAAGCTAATGCAGACATGCCAATAGCATAAGCATTATTATTATTTTCAGCAAATTTTTGGTCGATGAGTGTAGTATCATTTAATTGAACTTGCTGAATTCGATACAGATCTTCTTTTTTGTTATTCACACCAGAAAAATCGATGGTAATTGCATTATCAAATTGTTCTATTTTTTCCATCTTATTGATTTTATTTTCTTTTAGATAATCTAAAAATTCAGAAGACAAATAGCTCACTTTGGATCCAGTATCTAATTTAACATTCACATAGGTCTTATCATCAAAGTAAGCATTGAAAGAGGGAGCTCCAAGCGTGTAATCATCATATGTAATACACTGCTCATAGTTATTGATATTAGGAGGATTATCATAGAGCGTTAATACTTTATTTTTGTTATCGATTTCCCAATTTAATCGTCTAAAAATATCAATACCGAGTATCCCTGAAATATTTTCGCCTACCATTTGTGATAGCAGGCTAAGATCATTTGCAGCCCAGAAGTCTCCGCCATTAAAGTACTTTTCCCCAATATAAAAGGAAATGGGATTAACAAAATTAACGTCCGCCATTTTTTTATTATCACTGACAGTTTTTACGACATTAAAGTATTTTTGATAAAAGGCGGGTGGTGCATCAAGGTTGCTTGTTAATTTGTTGACCAAGGATTGATCAATAACAGATGTTGATGAGCCAGTGTCTAATAAAAATGTGTATTTCTCACCATTTATCGTGACGGGAACTAAAATATAATCAACATACTGGTCTTGAAAAGCGTTAACAAGTATAGGGTCATGGTTTTTTATCGTGTTAGAGCAACCCGTTATCATTAATAACGCTAGGTAACTTATTATTTTATTGGATTTTTTTACCAAGACAGGCTCCTTGTTTTGCATTGTTTACCCTATAATCTTATGATCTATCACACAATGAAATAATAGCTTTTTATACGAATAAATTTATAAACGAGAACTCAATAATCAATACTTTTTAGCATTAGTTACACGATTAAATTTCCGCTAAATATAAATTTTAGTTCGATTTTTTTTATACTTTATTCTATCTCATTTTATTAACACTCATCATTTTTCGTATAAATAAGCTTATTTTTTAACTCGTTATCGTGCTGACTAAGGATGTTTTATTCTCGTTATAGACAGAGTTACGATCAATTAAGGGGAGGTTATCTCGCGGAAAGATTTTCAGAATAGAACGATCATCTATCGGACGGCTAATGTGATCACTACAGATGAACTGCGAATTGAGCCGCTATAAGAGTCTATGGCTCTGCTGAAAAAGCGATTTATAGCGCTAAAATATACGTCAGGTAAAACTCGGCTCATTTTTAACCCAATAACAGACGTGAGTTAAGTCGCAAAATACCAATCCGGCGCCAAAAATTGGCTTCATGTCACTTGGTTGCCCAAATGAAAAAAATGCTACAGTTAAGATGATTATTTATTAATATCATTGATATAGCGGATATTGCCTTCGAATTCTGGATAAAGCCAAGTAAAGAATAGAATTACCCCAATAGCGATAAGCACAGTTGCGGCTAAGCACAAAACTAAAGCCCATGAAAGCGGTAAAATTGTGACCAAAAATAGCCATAACATCAATGAAATTCCTAAAACGATGATGGTCAAAATCATGCAATATATATTTTCTGACCTTCTCTTTGATGGTGCAAATTTAAATGTTTGTGGGTCTATACCGAGTTTAGTGAATACACGTTGGTTGATTTTGATATCAGGAATTCTCGCAAGCCCTTTAAGTAGCGCTTTGAGCATCAATTTTCTTTTTTCTACTGGAGAGAAGGGGGAATAGTTAATCCAATTTTCGATGGGTAATTTATATTCTTTACTCTCATTTGAGGCGTTTTTATACTGAAAAACAAGATAGTTAGGACTATATCTACCGCCTGTTTCGATATGAACAACATATTCAGAGCAAATATTTTCCCAGAGTATTTCAACGTTCATGTTTGGATATGGATCACAAATAAAGCGAAATCCGTTATTATCGATAGAAAAATAACTAACAGTTTTATTAAATCGTTTTAGTAGAGTATAAAATGAAACTAATAGGACGATCTCAATAGTGACAAAAAGGAACCTTCCTGAGATAACATTCCATAGAATAAGAGAAGTCAATGCACATATTAAAGTACAAAATAGCCATATAAAATAAGTAAATGTTTGATTACCATGTCCAATGATCGATCCTATAGGAAGTTTTAATTCATTAGGTAATGGGTAAGCCATTGTTTCTAAATGGGTGTAATGACGATGTTCGTTGCGAGTACTATTATCACGATTCCGACTATCAGTGCTAACAATATGACGGTTGTCGCTATCGTGGTTTCTATTTCGACTTTTGTTTTTACGTTTTTTGTTATTGTATTTTTTCATTTTCTAAAGGCGAGTCGTTGTAATCAATTATTTTCAGTGAATTCAAATGGTAACATAAGCTAAATTTTGTAGCTATCAACAAGAAAGGCGCTCATGGTTTTTGGCTTTATATCGACAAAATCCGCCAAGCATAAATCGTTTAATAAAAATAGTTTTATAGATAAAAATTTATACAATTCCTACTATACTTCAGGTAAAATCCAGCCCATTTTTTAAAACAATAAAAGAAGTGAGTTATGTCGCAAAATACTAATCCGGTGCCAAAAATTGGCTTCGTTTCACTTGGCTGCCCGAAAAATCTTGTTGATTCTGAGCGCATCCTGACTGAACTACGTACGGATGGCTATCAAGTCGTACCAAGTTATGATGATGCTGATTTGGTTATTGTTAATACTTGCGGTTTTATTGATAGTGCGGTTCAAGAATCGCTTGAAGCGATTGGTGAAGCATTAAATGAAAACGGCAAAGTAATTGTGACTGGATGTCTTGGCGCTAAAGAAAATCAAATTCGCGAAGTTCATCCTAAAGTGCTGGAAATCACAGGTCCTCATAGCTATGAACAAGTTCTCAATCATGTTCATCACTATGTACCAAAGCCAGAACATGATCCTTTCCTAAGTTTAGTTCCTGAGCAAGGTGTTAAATTAACACCAAAACATTATGCCTACCTTAAAATTTCAGAAGGTTGTAATCACCGTTGTACATTCTGCATTATTCCATCAATGCGTGGTGACTTAGATAGTCGTGCTATCGGGGATGTATTAAATGAAGCAAAGCGCTTGGTTGAATCAGGGGTTAAAGAATTATTAGTGATCTCTCAAGATACTTCTGCTTATGGTGTTGATGTTAAGCATCGCATGGGGTTTTGGGATGGTAAACCGGTAAAAACCAGTATGGTTGGATTATGTGAACAGCTCGCATCACTTGGCGTGTGGGTACGTTTGCATTATGTCTACCCATACCCACATGTTGATGATGTCATTCCTTTAATGGCGGAAGGTAAAGTACTTCCTTATTTGGATATTCCATTACAGCACGCGAGTCCAAAGATTTTAAAGTTAATGAAGCGTCCTGGGGCAGTAGAAAGAACTCTCGAACGCATCAAGCGTTGGCGGGAAATCTGCCCTGAATTAACGTTACGTTCGACCTTTATTGTGGGCTTCCCCGGCGAAACGGAAGACGATTTCCAAATGTTGCTCGATTTCTTGCAAGAGGCTCGTCTTGATCGCGTAGGTTGCTTTAAATATAGTCCAGTTGAAGGGGCGAAAGCGAACGAACTTTCTGATCAAGTTCCTGAGGATGTTAAAGAAGAGCGTTATCATCGTTTTATGCAATTGCAGCAACAGATTTCAACCGAAAGATTACAAGAAAAAATAGGCCGCCGTTTACCAGTAATGATTGATGAAGTCGATGATGAAGGCGCGATTGGTCGTAGTATGGCTGATGCTCCTGAGATTGATGGTATGGTTTATTTGAATGGTGAATTCGGAGTGAAACCCGGTGATGTTGTTAACGTGTTGATTGAACACGCTGATGAGTATGACCTCTGGGGGTCGATCGTTAACGAATAACCCGCACATCAACAGTAAAGTGCCCTAATCGTTGGAATGTCAATCACTGGGGCATTTTACTCTTATCGGATAAGTAAGAAATCGTTTTATCTCAGCGACAGTAATAATCTCTGATTTGGATATGTCCTGACTTTTTGTTCTAGATCAATAGATAAAAATCTATCAATAGATTATTTGATTTGAGATATTAAAATTTAATAAAAAATAGACATAATCAAAGTATAACTTATCGGTGTATAAGGATGGCTATGTCTGTTGATTTTTCATCTCCAGTGATTTTTCCTGAACAGGAAGAGATAGCAAGAACTATTTCATCCGACGTGTTAATTGATATTGCGAGTCTTGCTATCGAAAAGGGTTTGTCACCTATCAACGATTTGGTAATAGATACTGCATTAATCGAACCTTATGGTGAGATGCTGTGGTCCAATCGTATTTGGAAGAACTCCTTTTTCATTCACAATATTTTAGCAACCTGTGACATGCAGGAAACCCCACTTAGCTTGTTTAAGCATCCAATCAAATGGCAGGGAACCTTTTATTATCTCGCGCCTATTCTTAGTGAAAATGAAACTCTCGTTGCCATCATTATTTTGGCATCTCAGACGGTAAATAACACCCTTCTTCTTGCGTTAACCCAATCGATCGCCCGTGAAATCAGTGAAAAAATTAAGTGTCACCTTCAGATGCAGGATATGACTTTTGATAATTGTGCCGCTACCTGCGTTAGAGGACTGAATATTCATGAAATTGAAAAATCAGCAATTATTGAGGCTGCTAAGCTATGTAACGGAAAAATTCAGCAAATGTACCAAGTGCTGAATATGGGAAGAACGACTCTCTGGCGTAAGTTGAAGCAGTATGATATCGACATCAAGGAATATAAGTAGCAATTCGATGCAGCGGTTTCACGCCATTAGAAGAGGGGGAAATAGGTTTGATAACATCAGTCTTCTTAACAAGCTTAAAAGGATCATTTTGGGTTAATGCTAGCAGGTATTGTTGCGCATCATTGGGCTGACTTGTGTTGAGGCTTGCGATGGTTGAACATTATGCTGACTTTAAAACATCGCAAGCCGTATCGTTTATTTATGCAGAAATAGGCGCCCCAATAGTTAATGTTTCTGTTGCAACGGATAGCGTTAATTTTGCATTTTCGGGAATTTCATCAATTTTCTCACCAAGATTGACTAAAATGGGGATCCCCATTTTGGTTGCAATAATACAGGTGTGTGAATAAGGGGACCCCTGAGCGAGAGCAATTCCGACCACGTTAGCGTTGTTATAGTGCAGTAATTCTGAAGGACCTAAGTGATGAGTCAGAAGGATTGTCGGCTCAGAAAGCACCAAAGGGGAGGAGGATGCCGACGATATTGACATAAGTAGCTGGTTTTTTAAGTCATCAATATCAATAAATCGCGCTTGCAAATAGTCATCATCGAGTTGTTGGTACTGTTCTGATATTTCACTAAATACTTGGGATATGGCATCATAGGCCGTTATCGATTCATGTTCTATTTTTTGCTTAATGGAATCGATAAGATCATCGTCATCTAATAATACACTGTGGCCATGAAAAATATTGGCAATCTCTTTTCCATAAGTCTCAGCGAGTGAATCAGCTAGGGTATTTAACTGTCTTTGTAGTCTTTTAATGGCTTGAGTTGCCGTCTCTAGCTCATGTTTACTGCCTTGATAAGAGGAAGTGCAAAGTTTGCTATTTTCAGGGATATGATAGGCAAATCCGGTTACGGAAGGAACATAAGCGGCTTTTCCTATCAGTGAATTCGCATTTGATGTGCTGATATTATCACCAAAGTGTTGTTGTGCCAGTTGATTAAATGCGTCGATAGCTTCTTGGCTATCCACTCCTTCTGCAATAAGCCTAATTTTATCCCCTTGATGAACCTGTAATAGCGCGATTTGGTTCATGCTTTTAGCATCCGCACGCTTTTCGTTGTTTTGTAATTCCAGTTTTGCTTTAAAACCTGAAAGTAATGTTGCCAATTTAGCCGCAGGGCGAATATGAAGTCCTGAAGGATTCTGTACCAACCATTCCGTCATCATGGCTTTTTCAGAGAAGCTGCTAGGCGCTGGTGTTTCTTTCTCTGTTATGTCGTTAGCCTCATTCAATTGCTGTTGTTTTGGATAAAGCGCTTGGCGTGCTTCATTTAAAATTGTATCAATTGACGCACCAGTAGATGCAGAGGCCGTGATAGCAATGGCTCCTTCGACTAAAGGTGCACTGCACAAATGCACTTTTTTTGCCAATTCAGCGTCAATGAGGTCGAGAGCAGTTTCTGCACTGAGTAATGCGCTACCTAAGTCCATTAATAAAATAATCGCTGTAGCATCTGCTAGGGTTTCGATCGCCTCCATGACTTTCACTGCATCTGTACCAATAGGGTGGGTGTCATCATCAACACCCGCCGCAGTGATTATCTGACAATGCTGTTTATTCTGTATCTGTTCTGCGAGTTGGAGCACCCCATCAGCAAGCAATTTGCTATGAGAAACAATAATGAGACCAATCATATTCTTCTCCTCTGGTGAGTCTTAGCGGCGATAGATATCGATTTATAATAAGTAATGTTACGAAAAAAAGAGAGAGCTTCTGCTGATATTTAGCAATAAAGATTAAGACACTTACAAATCACAAATAATTTAACGAATATTCTTAATAATGACGATGGCATAGCCATTTGGAGACAAAATGTTTTATTTCACTTTAGATGTAATATTAAAGTTTCCAACTAATGAATATCGTCATTTAAAAATGAAGGGAGGGTAAAATTATTGACTAACGATTGATGTTAAGATATCGATTTTGAACTGTTTTTTTATACTAAGTGAATTTTCAGATAATAACATTTCACAAAGCGGTAACTTAGTTTTAAAATTAATGGTTGTAACTTGTACGGCCATGATTAATATTACTTAGTGATATAGAAATAATATGCGAAATAATTTCATCACGTAAGTAATAATTTTTCTAAGTAAGATTACGATATAAGCGAAGAAGGCTGTACGTTGTAAGTAAACAGACGACAGCCTATGCCATTAATCTAGCCATATAAATGAACTATAGTGATTAAAGCTGTAAAATCTTAATATTTGAAATAAAACTATATTAAATAGTTAAATTTTCTGATTAATTAATAGCTAAATTAATTTTATCTACAGTAATCATTGATGAACAATGAGTTCATAAATTCCTAGAGTATGTATTTATATACTCATATTCTTGTATTAATTGCGGTAACGATTTTATACCGAGTTTTGTATAAATATTTGATCGGTGTACTTCAACGGTTCTAGGGGAAAGGGCTAATTTTTCAGCGGTTTCCTTGCTTGTATTGCCTTCAAGGATCATGTCCATGATCTCTTTTTCTCGATTGGAAAGCCGATCAAATTTATCGGTTAATTTGTTGTATTTATTGAGTTCTGCATGTTCACTAACAAAGTGTTCCATCGCATTGTTTATCGCATGGACGATATCAGAATCTTTAAATGGGAATGAAAAGAAATCAAAGGCACCAGATTTAAAACTTTCACGGCAAAGTTCTACGGATGGTTTTTCGGAGAGGACGATAAATGGGATAATACCGAGTGAGCCGTCGATATTATTCAATCTGCCAATATGGTTATTTTCATTGTTTAAGAATATTAATACACACTCTTTAGCTCCTTCTTCTTGAGGGTACGTATAATTACTTGTAAATAACGTTTCGTCATTATAGAACTTAAAATTAAAACCAAAAGATTCCATCATTAGTTTCAGTTTATTCTTAATGACATTATCATTTTCTATGATTACGTGAATGGTGTTATTCATCACCATACTCCTGTTACACTGATTTGATATTCATATAATTTTGAAAAAATAGGTAGAACCAGATGGCTAAGTAAGCCAATGGTAATATTTTCTTGCTAATTTTTTAGTTTTATTATTAATGTATTTACAGACCTTAATTTATATTATATTTCACAGCTAGGTAAATTTAATATAAAAGTAGAAATAATGGTTAACGTTTGTGTCAGTGAGTAAGAATTAATAAATGACTGACAAAATAATAAGTATTTACACTTACTTTTTATTAACTACATCAAATATTACTGACATGTTATAAAAATTTTTTATGTAATGGAACGATAATATCGTAAAATAGTAGTCATAAAAAGCCTTATTGCTAGATTTTAGTATAGTTTCATTCGTGATAATAACAAGGTTATTTAATCACTCCTGTAGGTGATTTTTATCTTTATCATGTTAGAATTTTTATTTATTAATATCTGGCTGAGTGAAAATACTTAATGGCTTCTTTAAAAGATGTAGCTCGACTTGCTAATGTTTCACTAATGACCGTGTCAAGAGCTATCAATAATCCCGAGCTGCTGAAACCTGAGACGCTTAAGCAGGTGCAGCAAGCCATTCAAACATTAAATTATGTTCCTGATTTTTCGGCTAGAAAAATTCGAGGGAAAGGCTCGAAAATATCTACCGTGGGTGTTTTAGCGCTTGATACAGCGACGACACCATACTCAGTCGAGGTCATTCTTTCAATAGAACAGACAGCAAGGCAATTTGGCTGGAGTAGTTTTGTGGTTAACATCACATCAAATGAAGACAATGAACGAGCCGTAAGGCAATTATTGTCTCAGCGGCCGGATGGTATTATTTATACAACGATGGGATTACGTGAAGTCACTATTCCAGAAGGACTGCATAAAAGTCATTTAGTGCTGGCGAATTGCATCGACCCTCAAAATCGTTTTCCTGCCTATATTCCTGATGACTACAATGGTCAATATCAGGCGATATGTCGGCTGATTGAAAAAGGTTATAGAAAACCCCTTTGTTTATATATTCCGCAAGAAACAGTGGCAGGAAAAACGCGTAGAGAGGCTGTGGAGTCTGCATGGCGTTGTGCTGGTCTACGGGAGGAGTCCTTAAAGCAGTATCATTTAGCATTAGGGGATGAACACTATCGTGATGTGATTGATCTTATCAATCGACATTGCAAGCAAGCGAAACCTGATTTTGATGTGGTGGTTTGTGGTAATGACCGTATTGCTTTTTTAACTTATCAAGTTTTACTGAGTAAAGGGTTACGTATCCCAGAGGATGTTGCTGTATTAGGCTATGACAATATGATCGGTGTAGGAGAGCTATTTTATCCGCCATTAAGCACCGTTGTATTGCCGCATTATCAATTAGGGCAACAAGCCGCATTACATATTATTGAGCAAAGGAAAAATAATGGGACACAATATGTCTCTTGTGATTTACTCGATAGGGAATCTCTTTAACGAGATAGGATCGCTCTGATATCAGCGATCCTCGCAGGTCATATCATTCAGCGACACTTTTTAGTGGCCACAATGTTCCTTTGATCAACTTTGCACTTTGGTTAATTGTAAACAGTGTCAAAGCCCGCTCGCCTTCTTGTGGATAAATTCGACTGGTAAAACACATTTCACCTTCATTAATAAATACTTCAAGGCTCGATCTATCAATAAAAGCACGTATGGTGAGATAGCGAGTTTGTGGGAGTGGGGCGCTACGGTAATCGCTGATGATATGTTCAGGATAGTGGCGGGATAAGGTTAATTGCTGTGTCTGTCCATCAATAAAAAACTGTGTACCGTTACCAAGCCAAAAACCAAATTTTTCAGCGGGACTGTTTTGTAAATCCCAAATTAATTCAATTTCACACGCGATAGCATCATGGTAAATCGGCAGCGTGCTATTTTTTTCCAGTGTACAAGCGGAGAGGTTAACCGCTTGTTGTCTTAATGATTGTAACTCTTTGATCGGATTGACCAGCACCTTTCCTTGGGCGTTTAACGTTAATTCTCTAGGTACAGTAAAGCTGCCTGCCCAGCCGTGCGCTTTTGTTGGCATATGGCTCTCCCACATATCCATCCACGCGATAGCAATACGGCGGCCATCTTCAGCTAAAAAAGTTTGTGGCGCATAAAAATCATGACCAAAATCGATTTCAGCAAAATGATTGGTTATTTCATAAGATTGATCGGGCGCCCAATTCCCGACGAGATAACCATTTTGAAAGCGATTTCGATATTGATGCCCAGATGGTTTTTTTCCTTGAGGAGAAAATAGTGTGATGAATTGCTCGCCTAACGGGAAAAAGTCAGGGCATTCCCACATATAAACATTTTTATCGTCTGTTTTAGCCAGTATTTGGTACTCTTCAGGCCAGTTCAGTAAGTCATCGGTGCTAAAGAGCAAAATTTGTCCTTGATCGAGACTATCTCTTGCGCCAACAACCATCCACCAGCGTGAATCCTGAAACCAAACTTTAGGGTCTCGAAAATGCATGTAACCTTCAGGCGAAGGGATCACGACGCCGTGTTTTTCAAAATGAATACCATCATGACTTATGGCCAAACATTGCGCTTGATAGATTTGGCTGTCATCTCCTGCATTGGATAACCAAATATGGCCAGTATAAAATAAGTATAACTTGCCTTCATCACTGACGGCTGATCCTGAAAAGCATCCATCACGATCATATTCATCACCAGGAGCAAGCGCGATAGGTTGATGTGACCAGTGGATCATATCTTTACTTGTCGCATGTCCCCAATGCATAGGTCCCCAGTCAGCGCTGTAAGGATGATGCTGGTAGAATGCATGATATAACCCATCATGATAAATGAGCCCATTAGGATCATTCAGCCAGCCGGCGTAGGTTGCAAGATGATATTCAGGATAAAACTGCCTGTTGAGAGATTGTCTCGCTATTTCAAGTGCTATCGATGCTTGGTGAATACGCTGTTTCATCATGGTTCCTTTCGTTACTAATGATTTCTATCTATACAATCGTTGTGGAATATTGGGTTATTTAATGGAGTGTGATTCGTATCATGTGATGGTGTGACCTAACGCACGCGTTACGAACTGTTTTTTATTTATACTCAATACAAATCATGTTAACGTTAACAAAAAGCAGTTTCTAGCATTAATTTGTTTTAATTGTGATGATTGCTAGTTGAGTCACTCATTGTCGAGATGGAGAGCCTATGAAAGTTTGGTCTTTAGGAGATGCAGTCGTTGATTTAATTCCTTTGCACAGTATGCAATATGAAGCTTGTGCTGGTGGCGCTCCTGTCAATGTTGCAGCGGGAGTTGCTAAGCTAGGACAGCCTAGCGGTTTTATTGGACGTGTTGGTGAAGATGCTTTTGGCCATTTTATGCAAAAGACGTTATTTGATATGGGGGTCGATACCCGTGCGATGGAATTTGATGAAAAATATCATACCAGCACCGTTTTAGTGTCTTTACAAGAAAATGGGGAACGTGAATTTTCTTTTTTAGTCTCGCCGTCGGCGGATCAGTTCTTAAGTCATAAAAATCTACCTGCATTTGAAAAAGCGATATTGCATTTTTGCTCATTGGCACTGGTGCATCCTGTGTGTCGCACTTCATTAACTGCGGCTATTGAGCAACTTAAACAAGCGGGGGGATTACTCAGTTTTGATATTAATATTCGTCCTCAAATGTGGTCAGATCCTATTGAAATGCATACAAGGGTCGACCAATTTGCTTATCAGGCGGATATACTGAAACTTTCAGAAGAAGAACTGTTGTGGTTGGTTGATGATCTTAGCTTAGATAATGCCATCGAGAAGCTTAAACGGTATCCTGCTCGTTTGAAAGTTATCACTCAGGGAGCCAAAGGCTGCATCGTTTTGACGCATAACCAACAAATAGGTATGAGTGCATTTCGGGTTGAAAGTGTTGATACCACAGGGGCGGGAGATGCATTTATGGCAGGACTGCTTGCAGCGATTGCTCAGGCTGGGTTAAGTGATAATGAGGAATATTTGATGAATATTATCACTCAAGCTACTGCTTGTGGGGCGCTAGCAACGACGCGTAAGGGGGCAATAAGTGCGGCGCCAACGCAGAAAGAGTTAACTCTGTTTATTAATCAGCAACCACCATTACATATTCGAGAGCTTTAAAACTAAGACTATATTAATGTGAATAGTGATGTTAATTAATTCAAATTAATAGATAAAAGCGTATGATACTGGCAGTAAAATTTTATCTGTAAAACATCTATTTTGGATTAATTATGCTACTAAGATCAGGGGTAGTATTAGCTATCTTTTCTTATATTCTTTGGGGGATCACGCCACTTTTTTACCGTTTATTACCCGGAGCAGAACCTTTAGAGTTATTGGCTCAACGTGTAATTTGGTCGATCCCTTTTTTATTACTGATCCGTCTGATGATTAAAAATAAAACGGCTTGGCAACAAGTATGGGCGGATAAACGTTCGATAATTTTGTGCCTATTTAGTTCGGCGATTATGGCGATATCATGGGGCGCATTCACCTATGCTTTAACCCATGGGCAAGTGCTAGCCGCGAGTCTTGGTTATTTTATTAATCCTTTATTTTCCATTTTACTCGGCGTTGTTTTTTTACACGAAAGGCTTGTTGTCGCGGAAAAGATGGCGGTATTACTCATTTTTTCGGGCGTTTGCTTTCAAATTTTGCAGTATGGTGAATTACCTTTACTTGCATTGGTGATGGGCAGTGCTTTTGCGGTTTATGGTTTGATCCGTAAATTCATTCGTTTCGATGTTATTACTTCACTATTTATTGAAGCTATTTGGTTACTGCCTGTTGCTGGTGGGATCACGTGGTGGCTCTCTGTTAATGAGAGTAGTGCTGTAGCCGCAGGGGATTGGCAAATTAAACTACTCTATATGCTCGCCGCTCCTGTCACGATTATTCCATTACTGTTTTTTACCGCCGCAATTAAGCGCACGACATTGACGGTAATCGGACTGGCACAATATATTGAACCGACAATTCAATTTTTACTGGCGGTATTCTTATTTAATGAGCTATTTGATTGGGTAAAAGGAGTCAGTTTCTCATTAATTTGGTTGGGGTTACTCTGCTGCATTATTGCTTTATTGCATAAGCGTTACAACGAATACCATAAACGGGTTCCTTACGTTACTGGGCGCGATAAAACACCAAAACTGTAATGTATTATTTGAGATGGGAGAGATTGCTCAGATCTTTAGTGGTTAAAGCAAACGATTGCGTATATAATCTTCGTCATTAAATTGGCATATTTGCATACAAGGTTATCTATCATGAATCAATTAGGTACAGCACTTTGTCCTTCTGCAACAAAAGTTATGTTACTCGGTTCAGGTGAGCTAGGAAAAGAAGTGGCTATTGAATGTCAGCGTTTGGGCATTGAGGTTATTGCGGTCGATCGTTATGACAATGCGCCTGCAATGCACGTTGCTCATCGTTGCTATACCATTAACATGTTAGATAGCGATGCGATTCGCCAGCTGGTAGCGCAAGAAAAACCCGATTTTATTGTTCCAGAAATTGAAGCCATCGCGACAAAAACCCTTGTGGAATTAGAACAGCAAGGACAAAAAGTGGTGCCTTCTGCACATGCGGTTTATTTAACAATGAACCGTGAAGGCATACGTAAACTTGCAGCAGAAGAACTGGGTTTGCCCACTTCAGATTATCGGTTTGTTGAAACGCAAACTGATTTTATCAATGCTGCCAATGAGATAGGTTTTCCATGTATTGTGAAGCCAGTCATGAGCTCTTCAGGTAAAGGACAAAGTGTCATTCGTTGTGAACAAGAGCTTGAATCTGCATGGCACTACTCACAAGAGGGTGGGCGCACCGGTCAAGGACGTGTGATTGTTGAGAAAATGGTGCATTTTGATTTTGAAATCACCATGTTAACGGTCAGCGCAAGTGACGGTATTCATTTTTGTGCACCTGTTGGGCATCGCCAAGAAAAAGGTGATTATCGTGAATCATGGCAACCACAGCATATGAGCGAAAAAGCGTTGCAAAATGCGCAGGAGGTCGCTGCAAAGATTGTTACGGCATTAGGTGGATATGGTTTGTTTGGAGTCGAGTTATTTGTATGTGGTGACGATATCATTTTTAATGAAGTTTCTCCCCGACCACATGATACTGGAATGGTCACACTCATCTCACAAAATTTATCCGAGTTTGCTTTACATGTGCGTGCATTTTTAGGCTTACCTATTGGCATGATCCGCCAATATGGACCCAGTGCATCAGCGGTTATTTTGCCTGAATTACATAGTCAAAATATTGTTTTTTCAGGGCTTAAACAAGCGCTGGGTTCTGATATTCAATTGCGTCTATTTGGAAAACCTGAAATAGCAGGAACTCGCCGTTTAGGGGTTGCACTCGCAATAGCTGATTCGATTGATAATGCGCTCTATATGGCGAAAAAAGCGGCTCAAACGGTTAATGTGAGTGGTTAACGAAAAGCCACAATGTATGAGTGAATAAATTGTGGCTTAGTATTCGCTCATTAGTGATTATCTTGTATGATCATGGCAGCACCGCGTTCGGCGATCATGATTGTTGGTGCGTTGGTGTTGCCACTTGGAATTTCAGGCATAACAGAGCAATCAATAACACGGAGTTTGTTGATACCATGAACTCGTAAGCGTAAATCAGTAACAGAGGTTGCTGCGTCTTTTCCCATACGGCAACTACCAACGGGGTGATAGACCGTTTTACAGAAATTACGTACAAACTCTTCTAATGCAGCATCATCATCGCGGACTTGTGCTGGTGGCATCAGTGTTTCTTTACTGACCGCTTGCAAAGCTTCTGATTCAAGAACTTGCAAACCGAATTTGACGGCACGCTTACAACCTTCCATATCTTCTGGAGAAGCTAAGTAGTTGGCATGAATTTTCAGAGGGGCTTGAGGATCTTGACTACGCAGCAGTAATTCCCCGCGTGATTTCGGCTGTAAATAGCCCACTTTTAAGGTAAATCCATGTGTAGCGGGAAGCGGCTCGCCAGGAACATCATCCCAACTATCGAGAATAGGTAAAAAATGGATTTGCACATCTGGGCGGCCTTGACCACAGCTATCGATAAATGCAGCGCCTTCGAGTACGTTCGAGGCTAATAAACCACTGCGAAAAGCGAGCCATTGAAATCCATGCTTCAAGGCATTAATCCCTTGATCTGCCCCGAAAAGGCTAATGGGATCTTTGGTTGTGACATTAATAGACATATGTAGATGGTCATGGAAATTCTTGCCAACAGGAAGATCCACGATAGTTTCAATACCGAGCGTACTAAGATGATCTTGTGGACCAATCCCTGATAACATTAATAACTTAGCGGAGCCCATTGCGCCGGCACAGATAATAACTTCTTTCTGTGCGAATACTTCTATTTCATGACCATCGTTTCCTTGATAAGCCACTCCTACCGCTTCCCCATCACGAATAATGATACGGTTAACTTGTTTATTGAGTTTTACAGTGAGCTTATCGCTTTGAGCTACACTTTTGAGGTATGTTTTTGAGGTGCTGGCTCTCTCTCCATTTTTAGTCGTTGTTTGATAGAAACTGACCCCTTGTTGGCTTTCACCATTAAGGTCGCTGACATAGGGTAGGCCCTGTTCTTGGGCTGCCCGAATAAATGCCATGGAAAGAGGGTGACGATAACGATTTTCACTGACAGGCAGAGGGCCTGAGGTGCCGTGATAGCTATCAGATAAACTTTCATTTTGTTCTGCTTTTTTAAACCAAGGTAGAACGTCTTGATAGCTCCAGCCATCACAGCCATAGACTTGGGCCCAGTTATCATAGTCTTGTTTTTGGCCTCGAATATAAATCATGCCATTGACCGAGCTGCTACCGCCAAGGACTTTGCCTTGTGCTATCTGCATTTTTCGATTGTTTGCATGAGGTTCAGGCTCGGTTTCATAAGGCCAGCTCTTTTGAGCAATAATTTTGGCAACGCCCGCAGGCATACGGATATACAGATGATTGTCATTGCCGCCGGCTTCAAGGAGCAAAACCCGTGATTGTGTTTCTTTGATAAGGCGTGCGGCAATAACACATCCCGCAGAACCTGCTCCAACAATGATGTAATCATAATTGTTATTATTCATAGATTCCCCTGACGAAGTGACATTTTTGTCATCATTGAATTTCGTTTTATTAACAATAACTCTTTATTTTATTAACGTGTGAATAATATGATGTTTATGTGAAGTGGTTCAAATTGGCTACTCGGAAATGGCTTGCTGAAGCTATTATGCTGTTGTTTTTTCTCATTAATGTAATTCTTAAAATTGTATTTCTCTTATTATAATTAATAAGTAAATGAATTTATTGGGGGAATTTTCCCATGATCTGATTGGCTCATTTTCATTCTATTCTTAGTTTAACGATCAGTAATACCCAGTATATTGAGGTCAACTTATTTAGCTCTAAAAAGAAATAAAAATGATTAAACGTTTAATAGTTATGTTAATCGTGATACCCGCGATATCATTTGCCAATTCATTGTCGGAACAATTTGCTCAGTTTCTGGAGCAACCTGATAAACCATTAAACTGTTTTGAAGCCGATTCTGCCTATCGTTATTGTTTAAAAAACCAGCCTAAACAGGGCGTAATTGTGATTGACCGGCAGGGGAATGAGGTTTACCGACCTTATTATTTTGATAATTGGCCTGATGAAGCTCAGGAGGGGGTTTATCGTATTCGACAGGGCGACAAAATTGGTTTTGCTGACGCAAAGACAGGGGATATTGTCATCGCCGCAGAATATGATTGTGCTTATCCATTTGAAAATGGTATCGCGAATGTGGGGATAGGCTGCAAAACCGAAACGGCTGGTGAACATAGCTGGTGGACTGGCGGTCAATGGAAATGGATTGATTTGAATGGTCGCACGGTAAAGCCCAATCACTAAATGATGATAGCGATGTTTATATTGCTTCTACGTAACAAATTGTTTTATTTTTATCATTTCAATTAATATGATTAACTTATTGATAATAAATGTTTATTGTTAAGTAAATCACACTTCTGCGGTCTTTTTTCTTCTAATAAAACCATTCACAGTGAAAATTTGACCGCTTAATTTTGTATGTAACCGCTCACGCTTACTTTAGCCATTCTTAAATAGATATTTTCTACCATATAAACCATGGCAGAGCTCAAACTTTTTCTTAACACATGGTGATAACGGCTGCCAAAAACAGACTTAACTGCGACAACATTACGCTCTTTCAAATTAGTTTGTCCTTGATAAGTCAATAAAACACGAAAAAAGTACGTTTTACCTTAGAAGGGTGTTCTATGAACAAAAATGGTATTTTAAAGCACATTCCTTGGATGATACTGGGGATAATTGGTGCGATCTGTTTAGGGGTAGTCGCACTCAGACGTGGGGAGCACATTAGCGCATTATGGATAGTTGTGGCTTCCGTTGCTGTTTACCTTATAGCCTATCGTTATTACAGCTTATATATCGCCAAAAAAGTGATGAAGCTGGATGAAACGCGCGCGACACCCGCCGTGATTAATAATGATGGTTTGAACTATGTACCGACTAATAAAAACGTGTTATTTGGTCACCACTTTGCCGCTATTGCAGGGGCGGGGCCATTAGTAGGACCTGTATTAGCAGCCCAAGTCGGTTATTTACCCGGAACATTGTGGTTACTCGCTGGGGTGGTACTGGCGGGAGCGGTGCAAGATTTTATGGTGTTGTTCATCTCTTCACGCCGTAATGGTGCATCATTAGGGGAAATCGTCAAAGAAGAGCTTGGCCCAATTCCAGGGACGATTGCCCTTTTTGGCTGTTTCTTGATCATGATTATTATTCTTGCAGTATTAGCGCTGATTGTGGTTAAAGCATTGGCTGAAAGTCCATGGGGTGTATTTACTGTCTGTTCGACGGTTCCAATTGCACTGTTTATGGGGATATACATGCGCTATATCCGCCCCGGACGTGTCGGGGAAGTCTCAGTCATTGGTATTGCTTTGCTGATCTTATCTATCTGGTTTGGTGGAGTGATCGCGCATGACCCATATTGGGGACCTGCTCTCACCTTTAAAGATACGACCATTACTTATGTTTTAGTTGGTTATGCTTTTATTTCGGCTTTATTACCTGTTTGGTTGATCCTAGCTCCTCGTGATTATCTGGCTACTTTCCTGAAAATTGGGGTTATTGTTGGCTTGGCTATTGGGATCGTGATTTTAAATCCTGAATTGAAAATGCCAGCAGTGACACAATTCGTCGATGGTACAGGTCCTGTTTGGAAGGGTACGCTGTTCCCATTCCTGTTTATCACCATCGCATGTGGCGCAGTATCCGGCTTCCATGCTTTGATAGCATCTGGTACAACACCAAAACTACTGGCTAACGAAAAAGATGCGCGTTACATCGGTTATGGTGCGATGTTGATGGAATCATTTGTTGCGATTATGGCATTGGTTGCTGCTTCCATTATCGAACCAGGCCTTTATTTCGCCATGAATACACCGCCAGCTGCTTTAGGTATCACAATGCCTAATTTACATGAGCTTGGTGGTCCAGATGGTGCTGCAATTATGGCACAGCTGAAAGATGTGTCTGTGCATGCAGCTGCAACCGTCAGTTCATGGGGATTCGTCATTTCACCTGAGCAGATCATGCAAACGGCGAAAGATATCGGTGAGCCTTCTGTCCTGAACCGTGCTGGTGGTGCACCAACACTAGCGGTTGGTATCGCTTATGTATTCCATGAAATTATGCCTGCTGCCAATATGGGCTTCTGGTATCACTTTGGTATTCTCTTTGAAGCTTTATTTATCCTAACAGCGTTGGATGCGGGAACACGTTCAGGCCGCTTTATGCTACAAGATTTATTGGGTAACTTCGTTCCATTCCTGAAAAAAACCGACTCCTTAATTGCAGGTATTATTGGAACGGCGGGATGTGTTGGCCTATGGGGCTACCTATTATATCAAGGTGTTGTCGATCCATTAGGTGGCGTTAAGAGCCTATGGCCACTGTTCGGTATTTCGAACCAAATGTTGGCAGCGGTTGCTTTAGTCCTGAGTACTGTCGTTTTAATCAAGATGAAACGGAGTAAATATATCTATGTCACCGTATTGCCGGCGGTATGGTTATTGATTTGTACTACATGGGCATTAGGATTGAAACTATTCAGTGACAACCCTCAACTTGAAGGTTTCCTCTATCTTGCGAAATCGTATAAAGAGAAAATTGCTGCGGGTGGTGCTGATTTAACTGCACAGCAAATCACCGACATGAATCACATTATTATTAATAACTATACTAATGCGGGTCTAAGTATCCTGTTCTTAGTTGTCGTCTACGGTATTATTTTCTATGGTATCAGAACGGCAATGAAGGCATATAAAAACCCAGAACGTACCGATGCAGAAACACCTTATGTGCCAGTACCTAAAGAAGGTGTGAAAACATCATCACACTAATCTTTAGTCGATAAACGGTGCCCTGCATGGTGATAAACACGATGTAGGGCATTTGTATTGGAGTGATACTATGTTTGGAAATTTAGGCAAAACAGGTAAATACCTTGGGCAAGCCGCGCGTATGTTAGTGGGTATCCCTGATTATGATACTTATGTACAGCACATGGCAGACAATCATCCTGATAAGCCTGTCATGACGTACAAAGAGTTCTTTCGCGAACGCCAAGATGCGCGTTATGGTGGTAGCGGTAAAGGTGGATTTCGCTGCTGTTAATTGATGACATAATGAGGATAACAATGAAACCTATCTCTGTAACGATTTTAACGGGTTTTCTCGGCGCTGGAAAAACCACCTTATTACGTCATATTCTACAAGCTGATCATGGCCATAAAATCGCGGTCATTGAAAATGAGTTTGGTGAAGTACCGATTGATAATGCCATTATTGGTGATCGCGCAACACAAATCACCACATTGAGTAATGGTTGTATCTGTTGTAGCCGTTCCAATGAATTAGAAAATGCCTTATTAGATTTGTTAGATGCGTTAGATAATGGCAAGTTAGATTTTGATAGGTTAGTGATTGAATGCACAGGAATGGCGGATCCTGGTCCTATTACGCAAACTTTTTTTTCGCATGAAGCCTTATGCGAACGTTATCTGTTAGATGGTATTATTACTCTGGTCGATGCTCTTCATGCAGACAAGCAACTGAATGATTTTGCGATAGCACAAGCGCAAATCGGCTATGCAGATAGAATTCTACTCACCAAAACCGATATACAACCTCATCATGAAGCACTCATTGAACGCTTACAGCGTATTAACGCTCGTGCGCCAATTTACCCAGTGATCCATGGTGCTATCGACCTTGATTTATTATTTAATATTCAAGGTTTTTTATTAGACTCACAACTTCAAGTCAATCAGCCAACATTCCGATTTACGCCAAAACAGCAAAATGAAGTTGAGTCGATAGTGGTTGAATTTGATTATCCTGTAGAGTTAATGGCGGTATCACAGGTCATGGAAGAACTGTTACTCGGTTTTGCTGATAACTTGTTGCGTTATAAAGGTATCTTATCGATTAAAGATGAACCTAAACGTTTACTATTCCAAGGGGTACAACGCCTTTATAGTGCAGATTGGGATAGAGAATGGGAAGTCGGAGAAGCGCGCAACAGCATACTGGTCTTTATTGGTATCCATTTGCCAGAAAAGGAAATTCGCGAAAAGTTTTCTCAACTTAACAAGGCTGAGAGTCAATAACGAAACCGTATTTAACATCCCTTCCCATTTAGGGAAGGGAAAATATCAGTCATAAGAAAAGAGTATTGCCGTTGATGAGGTGAAGTGACCTGCATTATAGAAAACGCCATCAATATTAGCTCGAAAATCAAGAGTGACATTTTGACCTCGCCCAACAATCGCTCCCGTTGAACCTCCAGTGTTGGTTTGATTGATGATTGGGGTGTTGTTGATAAAAAGTTGAATTGTTTTGCCATCGAGCTTTGGCATGTTGCCGAGGACGGAAACACGGACATTGGCAGTCGTGTCGCATCTTACAGAGCCAGTACCAATCGCTGTACTTGAAATAGGCTCTCCTGCTTTTACAATACCAAAATCAAGTGAATTAGGAACGGTCGCGCTACATGACAGATTGGCGGGGGTAACGACGCCACAAGTTGCATTTTGTGCAAGGACTGACACAGAGACTTTATTCTGCGGAACTGAGGCAAATCCAATACAAAGTGAGCCCCACTTTGTCGCAGGTGAAGACCAGATGAATCGATTTCCTTCGCTAATTTGATAGGTGCCACGACTTCCTTTAGCGTTGACATAACGCTGATAGGCTTCTTGATAAGTGATATTATTAGGAACCAATATCATGGATTGGTTTATCAACGCTGCCCTACCATTACAGAATCCACCTTGGTCACAGTCGGTACCCATATTTGAGGGACCTAACCCAGTTCTCGGGATTGGGCCAAAAAAACATTGAAGACTACCGCAAGAAATTGTGCCATTAGCCTCTCCAGATAAATCGATCCCCCAATCAAATCGAAGCTGAACTTGATTGCCAACCCTAACGATTTGATAAGGGCTCGCCCATGAAGATGCGGCGATAGCCGAAAAATTTATAAATAATAGGCTGATAAATAGTATAAATATTAAATATTGTTTTCTCTTTGTCATAACTAATATCTCATTAATATTTAATGAAATGACTCTATGAGGAAGATGTCATCTTATACTGAATTAATTGTAATCAAGTTCAAAAGTTGCCGTTGCAATAAAATCGCCTAATATCAGTGATTTATTTGATAGTGCTTCAGGGTCTATTTGAATAAAAGCCTGTAGTGCTAATGAATTATTTTTAGTTAATATCCTATTCGTGTGGCTTCCTTTGTTTATAGGAATTAAATCACCACTTTGTGATTCTATACCAAGTGCAATTCCTCTCGCCGAACTTGATGGTGTAAGGGCAATTAGCCCCGGGGATATTGAACTTTCTGTACCACTGAATTTAATCGTGACGCTTTTACTTAATTCTAAGTCGCAATTAATTAAGCGTATTTTAAAAGGGATGCCTTTTGTTCTTGTGTATGTGTACAGATATTGATTAACGACAGTACCAAAATCAATTTCAATATTTTCATCACCAGGGAAAATATCGCAAGCATCTTCAATAAGCTGACCATCAAAATTAATATTAGTAGCAAAGCTGGGCGCTGCCATTGCGAAAAATAGGAGGCCTAAAATAGTATTAAACGGGATCATGATTTTTCCTATTGAAAATCGATAGTTAAATAACCCGAAGCCGTAAACTCATCAGCAATCAGATTGGTATTAGCGAGCTTTACAGGGACAGCCGAAATAATAGGTGGTGCATTAATATTAATAGAGAAAGGCTTATTTAAAGGTTGTGGTACACCATCAACCTGTATTTGGATCCCTATCTTTCCATTATTTTTAAGGGTTTGAGTATAAAGTGTTGAGTCATCAAATCCCCGGCCAGCTAAATTACCACTGAAGGTTAATTTAACATCCCATAATGGATGCGTATTTTTATTACAATTAAGTGTAAATGGAATTTGTCTACGAAAAGCATCGCCATCAATTTTTTGGATCCCAATTTTACCAAATGACACTTGCAATGGATTTTCTTCAGCAAGTTGACATATTGGCGGAATAATCAAATTACCGGTAAATTCCCAATTGGCGAGTACAATTAGTGGGAATGATGCTGTTATCATTATCAAGGTTAATAAGGTTGTTTTTTTCATAATAACCTCATTGATATTCAATTTGAAGCATAGCTGTAGCCGAAAATTGGCCACCATCGGTATCACTAAAGTTCGCACTCATATCCTTTATTGGAGCAACTTCAATGTTAGGAAGGTGATTATAGTTAAAATCGAGTAATGTATTGATTGGCTGCTGAATGCTATCAATATAAAATACAATCCCAATCTTACTATTAGAGGTGCTCAACCCACCATAACTATTGAAGCGGGTTGGATTACCAATCACTTTTAATTTTAAATTGTTTTTTAATATGTTATGGCATGTTAATTCAAAAGGAATCGTTTGTTTATAATTGGCACCATTTAACCTTGTTAATAAAACATCACCGAAGCTAACGGATTTTTGGGAATTAGTATTTAATAAACACTCGGGGGATTCTATTTTTAAATTTCCTTTAATAGTAAGGTTGTAAGATGCCGCATAACTATTCGAAATTAATAACCCCAAAAATAAAAGGTAAATAATGCGTTTTGGGTAAAGTATCATTGTGTTTTCCTTATTGATAATCGATGGACATAACAACTGTTCCATTGAAAGTTCCATTACGCTGTAGTGAGACTCCACTAGGTTTGATTGGAACAGCGAATAACACAGGGGGTTGATTTCCATAGGTGAAATTAATAGTAGCGTTATTGTTTAGCGGTTTATTTTCGTTATAAATAGCTAAACCCAAATTGGGGATACTCGTTAAGACGACTGATTTTCCATCCATGATTGCACTTGATGGCCAAAATAATGTCATTTTAAATGAGTTAATGAGAGCCTGTTTACAGGTTAAATCAAAATTAATTCGCGTTTTTTTATAATCAGTACCATCAATTAATGTTTCATATATATCACCGATATCTGTGATGCTATTAATGACACTGCATTCTGGCTCTTGACTCACGACAATTGAAAAATGAAGCGTTTGTTGCTCAGCAGACGTTATCGCTGAAAATACAGGGAATAATAAAAAAAAAGTGACTAATGCAATAATAATTCTTTGATGAAAATATCGCATGTTTCCTCCTAATCACTATCGAACGCTCATTGAGCGAAAATACAAACCTTCAGTATTGTGAGAACTATAGCCAGTGCAGGAAATATGAACGGCTTACCGCGTTCATAAAAAACGCCTTGCAACTGAGTATGGTATTAATTCCCTTCACTATTCTTATCGGGAATAACGTTGCATTGCGTGTTTTGGCAATTAAATATCAAGGTGGGGCGGCCACCGTAATCATTGATATAGGTTAAAACAGGTGTATCCCCTAATGCTTTAATTGTTAAATTGAGAGGAGCCGAACTTTTAGGCTCAATCATAATGGGTTCAAAATTTGCTATTGATTGACCCTTTTTACGGGAGCTCGCATCGACAATGGTAATAAAAAAAGACGTCGGATTATTGACAATATATTGGCCATCTTGACGTGTTAAGGTTAGTTTTTCTTGCCATGGTTCGCTCATTGCTCCATTTGTTGGGATAATACTTGTTGGGCGATAAAACAGTTTTATACGCGTTTGTAATGCAAGTTGAAGCGTGTTTGGTTTATCACTTTTTGGTGGGATCTCACGCAAATTAAAATAAAATACAGACTCACGGTCTAAGGGTAAATTTTTGATACTAGGTGGAAGCGCAAGTATTTTTATCTGACTTATTGTGCCTGCTTCTAGCCGTTGCACTGGGGGAATCACTGTAAAGGGAAGGTTGGTTTTATTTCCACTGCCATCTTCTAGCCAAGCTTGAGCTAAATAAGGTAATTGTTTATTTTCATTGCTAATATTTAATGAAATAGACTTGTCGTCACTCGTGATAATAGCACGAGTACGATCCAGTGCAATGGCAGCTTGTGCAGTTGAAAAATTGACGGATATTATCGTCGTTAAAAGCGTGCTAATTAAGTGGTGTCGATGTAAATATTGATTTTTTACTGTTTTAATAAGTAACTTTTTCATATCAAATCTCTTTATTAATAAATTTCTAATCATTGTTATTTGCTTAAAATAGGTATTCTTTTTAACGCGCTACTTTGTTAGCCAGCGTGTTGGTTTAATTGATTTGGGGCTAATTGGCATTGGCGAGACTTCCAAATACTTTTCTAATGGTGGTGGTGGCTGATTTTCGCTCACACAAGGTAATAACCAGTTGGTCATCAAAACGCTTTCATCGGGAAAGGTTTCTGGTAAGTGTATTTGGCATTGAACGCTGCCATTCCATGTGACATCTAATGTGTCACTAGCTTTTAAGCCAGTTAAGTAGATGCTCCCGTCATCGGAAATGATCCCAACTTGTTTTTTTCGCGTATTAGTTACGGTGGAACCGAATGGAGGAAAGCTATTATCTGCTAAGCGAATTATTGCCATTGCATTCGTGCCAGAGACCACTTCAAATTGGCGATATCCAATCGCTCCTTCCGTCAGTGTCGCTTGTTTGATGGATTGGCTAATCGCCGCGGTATCCGGCAATTTATTGACATCAATACGTACTTGATTGCGGTAGTAGCTATTGATGTCATTAATAACTGCATAACCAAAGGAATTGGTGTTAACGACTGCACCAAATCCTTGTATCGGTATATTTTCTACACCATCGGTTGAAACTAGGATGCGAGCACCACCCATTTGATTAATACGATGTAATGCAACACCTTCTTTAGTGGCAGTGAGACCACCATTAATACTCAGTGCAGCGGAACGATAGCGGTTATATTGATAGCTAGTATTGGTGCTGATTGCTGCATAGCTGCCATCATAATTATATGAACCGCCAATCGATGTGCCATCGCGGTTTATGCCTGAATTAAGGCTGTAATGACTGCTTTGATCTAATCGGCTGTAATAATTGGCTTGATTCGAAGTATCATTTTTATTCCAATTGCTACTTAATGAAATGGTTTTTGATTCACCCCAAGGAATTGATAAAGAAAAGTACGTGCCATAATCATTTTGCTGATCAGCGCGATTATAAAATTCAGTCATATTTAAACTTAAGTTTTTAAAAGACCCTAAATCAAAATATTTTGCCAATGATAAACTATAGCGATCACTGTTTGGCTTATTCCAATAGGATTGGTGATAGAAATTTAAATAAGCGCTTAAACCCAGCGTGGTTAGCTGTTGGTTATACGAAATGGTGTACATCTCTTTACTATTAAATTGACGAATACCACTGGTTTGAGCATCAAGGTATTCCGACATGCTCATAAAACCTTCTTCCGAAAATCGATAACCAGCAAACGTCACTTGGCTATTTGCCTCATCAAAGCGCTTTGAATAACTTAATCGATAAGAACTACCTTGATATATTTTGTCTCCAATATCATACATATTGGTTAGACTGGCTCTAGAATGAGTGGCATCAAAGGAGAGGGCGCCAAATATCGTTAGGTCACGGCCAACGCCTAAGGCGGCTGAGAGGTAGTTATTAGCGGTGACACTGCCGCCGTACAATGACCAGTTATTGTTTATTCCCCACGAAAATTCACCACTCGCAAAGATATCGCTATTGATCCGATGCTGATAATCAGAGGTTTTGCCCGCAGCAAGTTTATAACGAATTTGCCCCGGACGAGTTAAATAAGGCACAGTAGCAGTTGAAAGGGTAAAAGTTTGCGTACTGCCATCCTGTTCTTGAACCGTTACTCGTATCTCTCCTGAGAGCGCATCATTTAAATCTTGAATTCGAAAAGGCCCTGCGGGAACTTGGGTTTGATAAATAATATGACCTTGTTGGCTAACAATGACAGTTGCATTGGTTTTCGCGACACCAGTGATTTCGGGCGCATAACCTCGAAGATTTGGCGGTAACATATTATCGTCGGTAATAAGGCTAAATCCGCTAAAGCGGAAACTATCAAAAATGTCAGAAGTAAAGTAGTTTTCACCTAGTGTTAACTTTGCGCCAAGTGATTTAATTGCTCGGTAACTGTAATAACGGCTCAAATCAAAATCATTTTGCTGCTGTTGTCCTTGCGTTTTATTAATACGGCTTTGCCAATCAACACGAAAACGCCAAGCGCCAGTATTAAATCCCGTGATGCCGGTAGTATTAATACTGTAGGTCGTATTATTGGTTTTATGTGTTTGTTGATTAATTTGGGAAGTTAGATTGTAATCAAATAAGTAACCTGAAATTCCCTCTTCCCAGCGTGAAGGTGGATCCCAATTATCTGCCGTATATTCAAGATAGGCCTGTGGTACACTGATATAAAAGGCGGATTTAGGCAGATCGGCTCGGGCTTCCATACCCGGCAGGCTCTTTAAATTTAAACACTGATTATCGTGCCACCATGTTAATGCATCATTATATTCAGCCTTTAAACCCAGTTGCTTAACGATTTCCGGCGATACGCAAGCGGTAGACTCATCATTATTGTTCGGATCAAGATAAAAAAAGACTGTCTCATCATTAAAGGAGCTATTATTGATATAAATAGTGAAGCTGTATTCTCCTGGCATTAAATAACCAGGTTTTGAAAACTGTGCTAAGTTAATGTTAGCTCGATCATTAATATCAAGCATATTACTGTTGAATTCAATTTCATTTAACTGCGTGCTCATTGAGAATGAAGATAATAACAGTAAGGGTATAATTATTGTCTTTATGTTAAGCCAGGTCGTAATGTACGGTTGAATAGCGACCATAATATGTTTCCCCTAATGTCAATGTGTTGCTAATAAATTAAAATTAAAGATACTGTTATTTTTCTTTTTTATTTATATTTTAGTCATAGTCGACTTTAAATCGAATTTGAGTGTAATATAGCTCTGACGGTAAATTCTCTTCACGATTAATCAATGTTAATTGGTAGTTTAAGTTTATAATGCCTTGAGTGATATCTTGTGTTGGTATAGGAACATCAGGAATAATAATACGGTTAAATTGGTCATTAAGTCTTAGTGCAATTCCGCCTGAACCGCCATAATCTTTAACCAATGTTTTATCTTGGGTGCTCTCAAACGTAATGTGAAAATATTTCCAACCTAGCTTATTAATATCATTCGAGGTAGTGCGCTCAATTGAACAATTGATTAGACGAATGGTAAATTTATGAGGGGAACTCTCTCCATTACGTCTAATTTGAGTCAATGGAAGAGTTCCTATATCAATAGTTTGATCTCGGCTGCTCATATCAATTGAACATGCTGTTTCTACAATACTTCCACCAATTTTAATGGGAGTAACGGCTGTACTCATATTTGCAGTACCTATGAGCAGAAAGCTACCGAAAAAAACATTCATTGATTTCAACATTCGCCCTCTGTCTAAATTAATTCCCACTTATTTTTCTTAATTATTCACTGTCAGTGGAAAGAGTGTGTTATTCGTAGTTGAGTGTGAAATCTGCAACCGATGAGAATTCACCTACAGTTATCGTGTCGATATCACCGCCATTCCCCACCAGATAGGCCGAAAATTGTAGGGTATTATTACTATTTTGGATCTTTTGGAATGGAGTGGGTTGCCCTAACGTGATCACGCCAGCACTGCCATTAGCAATTTGAATACCAGCCCCTGACCCTGTACCAACAATTCCTAATGTTTTATTGGTTGTATCAAAACTGGCTGCTGCCCCACTAAAGGTTAATTGCACACCTTTAGTTAATTTTGATACATCACAATTTTCTAATAATATTTCAAACGGTCGCGGAGTTGATTTACCGCCAATGACTAATGCCATATTTGAAATTTGACCCAGTTCGATAATCTCTTTAGTCTCTGGAGAAATAGAGCAAGGTGCATCAATAATGGAGCCTTTAAATTTAATTTGGCCATGCCCCTGATCGCGTAGCGCATAAACATTTCCAACCGCAGAGACAGACAATAATAAAATCGGTAAAATAAATTTTAATTTCATAAGAATCTCCTTTAAAAAAGTAGGTTATTATTAGAAAGTCGCAGAATTTAACCCCACAGTATTGATATTACTGTAAAGGAAGCGTCATGAGACTGATTGTTATTTTTGTTTGAATAAAGTTCTATCCGAATAAAACCGGTGAACTGGAGGTTGGACTGCTATCATTATTGACCTTATTGAAAACGGATGTACTTAGCACCTTATTTAAATCAATGTATTTTTCAATAGATGCTATATTTATTTCTTCAATAAGTAATAAGTTAAACTCATCGATAGTAATATCGATTTTATCTAATAATAGCAGTAGTAAGCATACATTTATGCGGTTACTTCCACATTCATAACGCGACATTTGTTGTTGGCTTAAATTAACTAATTTTCCAAATTGTCCCGCCGTGAGTCCTTGGCTTTTTCTTATCCTTTTTAATGTTCTTCCAATAGCTAATGAGATAAATGAAAAAAAATCATTTATATTAATATCTTCACTCTTTTTCATTGATTCTTCCCCTTGTTGGATAAAGTAAAAATATTCAACATAATGAATATTTATTTAAGAGTTTATTTCTATACGATTTATTCTTTGTAAGTTTTATTTAAATGTGCTGATTTTAAGCAAATATAAAACGTATTTTTTTTAAGATCAAACCTTCTATAAATAGCAATTATTTTATTTTTATAAAAAACTCTCAACTGGAGTAACTAAGGAATTTATTAAAGGATAATAAAATCAATGTATTCATCCTTTGTGGCATACTTTTGTTGGTAAATATCTAGCATAAAATGCTAAAAATACAGACTCAATGAAGCAATTAAAGATAAAATATCAAAATAATTAAAAACTCATACTTTCTATTTTTTCCGTTACCATTCGCAACACTCTCATGTTAATTTGTATCTATTATTGTCTGTTTGTAATGAATTATTAATTACTCACAATAAAATAGATTGTTTATCAGCGAGATAAAAAAATCAGTCTATTAACCATACAATTTATATGGCTTAAAAAATGTAATAAATATTAGAAATCAACCATTTGATTATAAGTTGAATCTGTTTTAATTACCTACTTTTTATAGGTGAATAGATATTTAAAAAGGAATGGCATTATCATTAATCATTGTGGGTTAGCAGCAAAGCAAATTAAAAAACAATTATTTTTTATAACCTGCATTGTTTATTTTTTTGCTATTTTTTTTCAGGTGACATAAAAAAACAGACAACATCTACAGTTGTCTGTTTTTTTGACTTACTTAGGATTAACGGGCTTTGGCTGCCATGATTTCAATAATTTGCACATCGGTATGGCGCATTGAGCCTGTCGCTAGCGAACATAAATTTGCTATCGATTGATCGACATCATCGGAAACAATGCCATCAGAGCCTCTTACACAGCTGTTGTCGAGCGCCATTAAAACGGCTTTGTAGGCCGCACTTGCACTTGTTGAAACTTTCATGGCACAACTATTCGATGCACCATCACAAATCATACCGCTGACATCACCGATCATGCTGCATATTGCCATTGCGACGACTTCATAGCGTGATTCTAGCAACCATGCGATACCTGCGGCGGCACCCATCGCGGCAGTTGTCGCAGCACATAATGCGGAAAGGGCAGGTAATTGATTATGAATATAGATAGCCATTAAATGGGATAGCATTAATGCTCTAGCTAATTGTTCTTCTGTTGAATGCAAATAATCTGCCGTGACAACAACGGGCATGGTGGCAGCAATCCCTTGGTTGCCTGAGCCTGAGTTACTCATCGCGGGCAATATCGCCCCTCCCATGCGAGCATCAGATGCTGCGGATGTCCGTATCATAATTTCAGATAAAAGATCTTTTGATAGTAATCCACGATCACGTTGAGCTTGGAGTGTTTTTCCTATGTGCAAGCCATAGACATGACGTAACCCTTCTTGCGAGAGTGCATCATTTAACTGTGCAGCTTCTAAAATAAAGCGAATATCTTCAAATGGGGCTTGGGTTGCGAATTGATAAACGGCTTTTGCGGTCACCTCAGGGAGTGCGACATCGGCAGCACAATCAACAGGGGAAGTGTTTAATGGTGCTTTTTGGTTGATATCAAAAATGACATCATTATTAACCATCATCTTTACGAGGTTGGTGTGTGACCCTGCAATAATCGCTGTTGCAGAACCTTTGTCAGTAAACACTGTCGCTTCTGAATAGATGACATCATCACAAGGTTGTTTAATATCCACAGTCACTAAGCCTTGTTCGAGCATGTTTTTACTCGACTCAATAGCCGAAGTTGACGCTGACTTTAATACCTCAAGTCCGGCATCCGCATCGCCACCAAGAGCGCCTAATGCCGCAGCAATAGGCAGACCCACCATACCTGTTCCTGGCACAGTTACACCCATCCCATTTTTCATTAGGTTCGGTGAGACTAATGCGGTGACTCGAAGAATATCACCTTCAATACAAGAGGCTGCTTTTGCTGCCGCGAGTGCTAATGAAATGGGTTCGGTGCAACCTAAAGCAGGTTTAACTTCTTGTTTGACTGCATTGATAAAGTACTGCCAAAGAAGTGGCTGGGCTTGAGTTTGCATCGTAAATTCCCCTTCAAGAACATCGTATTAATAAGGGTATTTTAAATAATTATGAGGAGAAAATTTTCATTATGTTAGGGGGGAAGTTTAAATTTTATAGAAATATTTTCTGTGAATTCAGTTAAAAATAGAAAGTATTTTTAAGTTTGACCTTTATCACAAAGTCTCCTGCCTAAATATTTAGGCAGGAGTAAGGTGACGTTAATCTCAACTTTCGAGGTCGAGTCGTTTATTTTGCCATCGCCGAGAACGCCAACGCCATGCATTGGTTAAACCACGTAACCACTCATCAGCAAAGAAGCCGATCCAGATACCCAGTAAGCCCATTTCCATTTTAATACCAAGAAAATAGCCTAGTGGAATCGCAACTCCCCACATAAAAATAATGGCGGTACACAGTGGGAAACGCGCATCACCTGACGCTCTTAATGCGTTAACCATAACAATATTGATGGTACGACCCGGTTCTAAAAAGACTGAGAGTAAGAACAGAGGCAGTAACACATGGATAATACTTTGATCTTCAGTTAAATTATCAAGAATAGGGTCTCGGAATAACCAGAAGAAAAAGACTACGCCAATCGTGACATAAAAGCCCATTTTGAGGCTTTTCAGCCCGCGTTTGTAAGCATCATCGAAACGTTTAGCACCAACAAGGTGCCCCACCATAATTTCATTACCTATACTGATTGAAATACCAAATAGCATAATAAAAAGTGAGAGTTGGAAATAAAGTGTTTGTGCCGCTAACGATGTTTCGCCCATTAAACCGATAAACGCAGATGCGGTCATAAAATGTAGGATCCACACTAAGTTTTCGCCGGCAGATGGCAAGCCAATATGCAGGATTTTTCCTAACATATTACGTGACCAGCGTATCAGTAATTGTGGGGAGAACTTAATTCTTAGCCCATAAAATAATAAGCAAAATAGCAGTATAACAGCCACAACCCGCCCTACGACGGTTGACCATGCGACGCCTTCAAGGCCATATTGAGGTAGGCCAAAAAAGCCATAAAGAACAATCATGTTACCAAATACAGTGATGACGTTAGCTATCAGTGTTACCCACATTGCAGGTTGAGCTTTGCCATAGACGCGCAAACAAGCCGCAAGAATAATGGATATCGCTTCAGGGATTAAACAGATTCCTAGAATATGTAAGTATGCATAACCATCTTGCATAAGATGAGATGGTGTATTCATGATGCTAAGAATTTTATAACCAAAAAAAAGTGCAATCAGGGCACTGGAAAAACCTAATAAAAAGTTGAAAGCGATAGAGATGTGGATAGCTTGGCTGGCTTTTTCACGTCGCCCAGCCCCTAAATATTGCGCGATAACAACACTGCACCCCACACTGATAAAGTTAAAAATGGTGATAAACAGATCAAATACCTGATTTCCCACCCCCATTGCCGCTAGGTAGGCTGTTGAAACATGGCTCACCATATAGGTGTTGATGAGTAATGTGGCCAAATGAAGAAAAATATCAATAAATATTGGCCAACTGAGAGAAAAGAGTGATCTCTCAGTGACATCAGATTGATGCATTAAGAACCTTCAAAATAATTTAAAAAGTGATATACCAGAAAAGTAGGCTGATTCTACCCGCATTTATGTTGAGTTAATAGAGTTTAAATACGCTTATTTAAAAGGAAGTTAATCTTTTGTTTAATAATGATGATTCTGCTAATTTATTCTAGATTGATATTCATTTTATCAATGCAAAAAACAACATCAGCATAGTAAAGGAGTCACAATGACAAAAATTAAAGCCGCAATAGTGGGATACGGCAATATTGGCCGCTATGCACTCGAAGCGGTATTGGCAGCTGAAGATTTTGAACTTGTTGGCGTAGTTCGTCGAAATGGACAAGATATCCCAGCAGAGTTAGTAGGGCATACTGTTGTCGATGATATTGAAAAATTAGGCAAAGTAGATGTTGCGCTGCTGTGCTCTCCGACTCGTGTAATTGGTGATTTAGCGGAGAAAATCTTAAATCTGGGGATTAATACGGTTGATAGCTTTGATGTCCATTCAGAGATCGTGGCATTAAAAAAACGTTTAGATAAGGCTGCTAAACAACGCGATAGCGTTGCCATTGTTTCTGCTGGTTGGGATCCTGGTTCTGACTCCATTATGCGTGCCTTAATGTTAGCGATGGCACCAAAAGGCGTTACTTATACTAACTTTGGCCCAGGAATGAGCATGGGGCACAGTGTTGCAGCAAAAGCGATTGATGGGGTGAAGGATGCCTTATCGGTCACCATTCCACTGGGTACCGGAGTGCATCGCCGCATGGTTTATGTGGAACTCGCTGCAAATGCAAATTTTGATGAAGTGGCTAAAGCCATTAAAGCGGATAGCTATTTTGCTTCCGATGAAACACATATTCGCCAAGTGGATAGTGTGGATGCACTAAAAGACGTTGGTCATGGTGTACATATGACGCATAAAGGTGTTTCTGGCGCGACACACAATCAACTATTTGAATACTCAATGCGTATTAATAATCCAGCATTAACTTCTCAGTTTATGGTTTCCGCAGCACGAGCAACGATGAAGCAATCACCAGGGGCATATACTGTGATTGAAATTCCACCAGTGAATTTCTTACAAGGTGATCTTGATAATTTGATTGCTAAGTTAGTGTAATCACTGGATGGCATGATTGTAATGAATGCACTCATGCCAGTTCCGTTGATACGCGTTATACTTCAAATGTCGCATCGTATTAAGAAAGCTCGTTATATTCTTCTTTATCCGCAACGATGTTGTCATTTACCTTATTAGTGGATAGTTTATGGGATGATTGACGTTGTCTCAATGAGGTCAGCTAGATAGTTTGAGATAAAAAAGGACTTTATCATGGCTAAAAATTCAAAAAGAAAAAATAATATCACCACAGAGACAAAAACATTCTTTTCAGCAAAAAGCACCCCACAAACAGTTGTAGAAAATAAACATGCATTTAGTGTATTGCGTTTTTTGTCAAAAATAATAAGTGTGTGTTTTTCTCTTTTTTATGTTGGTTTTATTTTTTCTGTTTGGTTTTTTCCTGAATATTATGATGTTGCTTTAATTTATAACTTAACGCTGATCCTTATCTTCGAGTTTATTTTAGTACACTCGGGTGTTTTTATGTCAATAACCAATAATATCAAGGTGTTGATAGGGTTTGCATTATTATACGGACTGTTTGCTTTTGCGTTTAATTACTCCGTGCTTGGTGATTCGCCGCTGATCCTTTATTTATATAGTTTCACCATATTAAATCGCATATTATACGGTTTTAGTAGCCGAACTGATGAAGAGCGTAAAGAGAATTTGGGGAATTCCGCTATGATGGCGGTAAATTTTATGTTTTGCATCGTTCTGGTAGTCATCGTGTCTTCGCTAGTCCCTTATGGTGGACTGACGCCCAATTATTTATCGTCAATCGACTACTATAATACAATCCCACACGGTGGAGAATTTCCTGAAAAACCACACGTTGCCTTTGCTTTTGGTGTTTTATATTTTGGTTTACCTGTCGTGTTACCACTATTTTTTAAACTATTAAGTAAAAAATAGGCTAATGTCTAATTAGGTAACAATCTTCATATGCCACAAGGCCAACAAGGTAAAATAAATAAAAAAGCACCTACCGAAGTAGGTGCCCTGGTGTTGACAAAGTCTAATTGTGATTAAAGCGGCTTAATAATTATGATTGATGAACGTTATTTGCTTGCAGCCTATGCTTATATTGTTTTGCGTATTAACGCTTAATGGTTTTGAATTTTTGGGTTGTTGCAGTGAGTGCGACTTCAGTTGGCAAACGTTCCATCGAGCTAGCGCCATAAAAACCATGGCATTCAGGGCAGTTTGCTAATATATATTCCGCATCTTCAGGTGTTGCAATTGGACCACCATGGCACAGAACAATGACATCATCGCGTACTGCTTTTGCCGCTTTGGCCCAGTCATTGATTAAAGGTACGCAATCTTTAAGTGTTAGTGCCGTTTCTGCGCCAATATTCCCCCCAGTGGTTAAGCCCATATGAGGAACAATAATATCAGCACCGGCTTCGGTCATTGCTATCGCATCTTCACGGCTGAAAACATAAGGGGTGGTTAATAACCCTTTTTCATGGGCTAAACGGATCATATCGACTTCTAAGCCATATCCCATGCCGGTTTCTTCTAGGTTAGCCCTAAAGTTACCATCTATTAGGCCAACGGTTGGGAAATTTTGTACCCCAGTAAACCCTTTTGCTTTGATCTCGTCAAGAAAGTGGTCAAACTGGCAAAAAGGATCCGTACCGTTAACTCCAGCAAGTACAGGTGTGTGTTTTACAACAGGCAAGACTTCTTTTGCCATGTCCATCACGATTTCGTTAGCATTACCATAAGCCAGTAAGCCCGCGAGTGAACCGCGTCCAGCCATACGGTAGCGACCTGAGTTATAAATAACGATTAAGTCTATACCGCCAGCCTCTTCACATTTTGCGGATAGGCCGGTACCGGCACCACCACCAATAATTGGTTCGCCTCGAGCGATCATCTCTCTGAATTTTTTCAGTAAGCTTTCGCGATTATGTTTCATTGATGAACCTCTACTTGTTGTTCAAAATTTCCTGGTGTAATTGAATAACTTGTTCGCAAAACTCAATTGAGTTGATATGGTACGGACTCAAAATAAGTTTGCGTTTTTCTGTTGTTATAAGATTTTCGGTTAATGCATTGATAAAGGCTTGGTCTGCTTCTGGATCCCAGAATGGGGCACCTTCAATATCCAGTGCAGAGAAGCCGGCTGTTGGAATAATAAAGCGAATTTCCCCTTCACAGCGGTTAAGCTTATCGGCAATCCAACGACCCATTTGTTGATTTTCTTCTTTTGTTGTACGCATTAACGTAACTTGTGAATTATGGTTATAGAATAACCGGTCACGATAATGCTCTGGTACTGTCGATGGGCGACCAAAATTGACCATATCTAGCGCCCCGCATGACAGTACACAAGGTGTTTGTGTTCTTGCGATTGCGCCAAAACGATCTTCATCGCATGCTAAAACGCCACCAAACAGATAGTCACACACTTCCGTTGTCGTGATGTCCAATACGGAATCTAATAAGTGGCTATCAATTAATTTTTCCATGGCTTTACCGCCACTTCCCGTCGCATGGAAAACTAAGCAGTCATATTGTGATTCAAGTTGCTCGGTTAGCTGTTGAACACACGGGGTAGTGACGCCAAACATAGTTAGTGCAATAGCAGGTTTTGATGCCTCTTCATATTTATCTTCACGATTAAAATAAACGGCACCTGCAATTTGATTTGCAGCGTTTTTTAATACCTTACGAGAAATAACATTTAAACCTGAGACATCGGTGACCGAATACATCATTGAAATATCACTTGCACCGATATAACCGGATATATCCCCTGACGCCATCGTTGAAACCATCAGTTTAGGTATGCCAACAGGGAGCGCTTGCATTGCTGGAGTAATTAGCGCTGTACCACCGGAACCTCCTAAACCTAAAATAGCGGCAACATCATCTTGGGCACTGAGGTACAGACTAAAAGCCAGTGACATAGCTTCAATGGCTTTTCCTCTATCACCACAAAAAACGGCTTCAGCTCCGGAAGGATGGTAAGCCGCAACAGTGAGAGCCTTAATATCTGCATTTCTGTTTAGTTGAGTTGGTTGCGTCGTCAAATCTACTGAACGTACAGATAAACCTGCTTCTTTGATCAAATCGCAGACATAGAACAATTCATCGCTTTTAGTATCTAGCGTGGTTGCTATATAGATGTATCCCTGATGCTGTTTCATCGGAAAATCCTTACAGGTTAGGAAGATGTTTAATTTCTCATCTGAATGAGACTATAGTATCATTTTGGATAAAAGTAAAATGAGATTGTAGTCTCATTTTTGGGGTTTATTTAAATATCATGATGTTATATTTTTATCTCAATGATAAATAAGCATTTTAAAATTTTAATGGCATATTAAAAACCGCATTTTTTATAACAGACGAACGATAACATTCTCATCGTTATTAATAAGCAGTAGCTGTAGCCATTGTAAAGTGTCATGATGAGTCACCCATTCACTATAGTAGCGAACATGTTTTAAAGGGAGGGAAACGATGTCATTCACATATTCTAATCATGAATATAAAGGAACAAGGAAGCGAACTTATAACTTATTGGTGAATACGGCACTGGCTCTTTTTGAAAAAGGGGATATGCCCTCTATTTCGGAGCTTGCTATTGAGGCGGGCGTATCAAGAGCGACAGCTTATCGCTATTTTCCAACGCAAAGTGATTTGATTGCGGCAACTGTTAATGCCAGTTTAGGGCCCATTTTGACATGGCGACCGCAAAGTGAAAAAACGGAAGAGCGTATTGAGGAGTTGCTGACATATGCACTCCCTAGAATGTTTGAGCATGAAGGCGTCTTGAGAGCCGCATTACAAGTATCGTTACAGCAGTGGGCACAAAGTCGCGCTCTGACGCAAGATCCTAAAGAAAAACCACTGGAAAGAGGAAACCGTAAAAATATCCTCGCGATGGTTACTGCACCAATGAAAGATGATTATCCGCAAGATGTTATTGATAAAGTTATCAAAGCATTTTCAGTCATTTATGGCTCTGAAATCTTTCTAGTACTCAAAGATATTTGGAAGCAAGATGACGCTGAGGTGATTGAAATTGCACAGTGGATGGCGAAAGCGATTATTAACCAAGCCACAGCAGATAAAAATGCCCGAGAATGCTGAGGTATCGCATTAAAAGAACGGTAGGGGAAAGCCTATCGTTCCTTATAGATGGAGTTACAAAATGGGTGGAGTTACAAAGATTTCATAAAATAATATCTTTCATGTTTAATTGGGTAATCAATGAGTGTTGAGATCACCTGATAGCCCTGTTTCTCATAAAAAGGTTTTGCTTGGAAACTGAACGTATCGACTTGAGCATATTTGGCACCTAACTCTCTCGCTTTATTTTCCATCGCTTGTAGCAATTGTGAACCGATGCCTTGCTTCCTCAATGATTCTTCAAGCCAAAAGTAGTCAATTCGTAGCCAATTTCCGAGTATTGAACCTGTTATTCCGCCTAATATTGCCTCTTCTTGCTCATAAAATACGGCTAATGGAGAATGAATATCTTCACTGAAAAATTGTAAGTTATAGTTAATCAATGATTGATGAATATGCGCAATTTCAGATTTAGCAGGGGATGTTGTGACGCGTATTGCCATAATTTTTCTTATCTTTCAATGTAATGATAATTTATGAGTTTATATACTATTTAATAATTTAATGAATTTAAAGTATTAAGAAGATACTATTAAGACTATTACAGATGATATCGATGCGCTAAGTGCTCTTAGAGTAATAGGATTTCGCGATGATAAGATTATTGAAGATGGGCTTAGGCATTGCTATTTGTGCCTTAATTGGTGGAACCCTCACTTATCTTGGCGTACCTCTCGCTCTTATGTTTGGCCCAATCATTGCGGTGATTGTTTTTAATCGCTTCAACATTCAATTTGCTATCCCCAAATATACCCTCACATTTGTTCAGATATCATTAGGAACGTCTGTGGGACTGATGTTTAATCAAGTCTCATTAGGGCAAGCAGAGAATCTATTTCTACTTCTTCTGCTGTTGGTGGTCTGCTTGGCTGTCCAATTTTCATTCAGTTATTTTTGGTTTCACCGCAAAGTCGGATGGACAAAACAAGAAGCGATGCTGGGCTCTGTTCCGGGAGCCATGGCTGCCATATTAGCCTTAACAGATCATACGCATACGCCTCCACAAAAAATCGTGATTTCTCATACGATCCGTCTCATTATTTTAATTCTATTGGCAGGAATTGTGGTAGGTAGTCATGGGGATCCTCAGCCTCTGATTGTACTACCATCCTTAACATTGGAAGCGACCTTCTGGTTAACGGTGATTGTATTAACAGGACTCGGATTAGGCTTGGTATTGCAGCGAATGCATGTTCCTGCCCCCTTTATGTTGACATCATTAGGTGCCGCGACGTTGATCCAAGGCTGGCTTGATGTACAAATTCATTTTCCGGTGATGATTACTGAGCTCAGTATGGTTTTGATCGGGATGAATATTGGTAACCACTTTATTGTTTTTCCACTGTCGTCATTGATCAAAAATATCTATTCATCTGCCCAAGTGGTGGTGATTAATATCTTTTTAACCTTATTGATTACACTGTTTGCTGCATGGGTCACTGGCTATCCTCTATCGGTATTGCTGCTGGCTTGGGCGCCAGGAAGCATGGAAGCGATGACATTTGCGGCGATCACCATGAACCTTGATGCTGGATTTGTCATGTCAAATCACATCATTAGGATGGTAATTATTCAAAGTATCCCTTCGATAGTGATGTTTTGGCAAGAAAGACGCGTGAAGAAAAAGGAAGGTTGAAGTGAAATAATGATAACTCCCCTAGTGAAGGGGAGGGAATTATTTCACATAAGCAAACAAGCCTAATGAATCCCGGGCAAGAGATTGGCACTTAAATTCTTGTGATAGCGGGATACCTTTTAGGTCGTTGTAGCTTTCTTTGTTGAGCATGGTCATCTTGTGAGAATCGTAATCACCAAGATCCCATTTATTACTACGGGCAAAATAGACAATTGCGCGCTCAATTTCCCTATCAGGGATTTGTGAATAGCCACAATCATATTTTAGGTAGATAAAAACCGCCGTCAGATCGGCAAGATCTTCAGCTTCATTGGGGGTCAGTGCTCTGGCAGAATGTGTTATCCCTAACAGAGTAATGATGTAAAAAATCACAGTAAATTTGCGCATTCAATATTCTATCTGTTTTTTATGTCAAGTAACGTTAACATAATAATAGAATTGTTAGTCAAGTATATTTTTCTTAAATAAGTGTAATATGCCCCTAACAACCCTATGGTTTCCTTGACCTTCCTGTAAGGGGAAGCTTTATCATTTTTAGATATTAAACCATATTTTGGCTCTAAACGGTAATAGCCTACAGTGCCATAGAATTTTTACTCGGTTTTTAATTTGATAAATAAAAGGAAGGTTATCAATGTTACGTCGCGATTTCATTAAGCTAAGTGCTATCGCTTATGCTGCAAGTGCACTGCCTGTGTGGAGCCGTATCGCTGTGGCTGCCGACAATTACCCGACACTGGCTATCCCACCTCTGATAGAACCTGATGCGCAAGGTAATCTTCAACTTGCGATTAAACAAGGGGTTTCTCAATTTGTTCCGGGTAAAAAAACAACAACGTGGGGGTATAACGGGGATCTACTCGGGCCAGCACTTAGCTTGAAAAATGGTCAAAACGTCAATATTCATATCGCTAATCAATTACCGGAAGAGACGACCGTTCACTGGCATGGCCTTGAAATATCAGGAGAACAGGATGGTGGACCGCAGGCAATTATTAAGCCAGGAGCTAGCCGCAAAGTTAATTTTACTGTAGATCAACCAGAAGCCACTTGTTGGTTCCACCCTCATACACACGGAAAAACAGGCCATCAAGTCGCCATGGGGCTTGCGGGTCTGGTTATCATTAAAGATGAGCAAAGCAATAAGCATGGATTGCCGAGTACCTGGGGCGTTGATGATATCCCTGTGATTTTACAGGACAAGCGTCTTAAGGATGATGGACAAATTGATTATCAATTAGATGTGATGAGCGCAGCGGTAGGTTGGTTTGGTGATCTCATGTTAACCAATGGCGCGGTATTCCCTAAGCACGTCGCGCCGAAAGGTTGGTTACGTTTCAGACTACTTAATGGCTGTAACGCACGTAGCTTGAATATCTCAACGAGTGATGGCCGCAAAATGTATGTGGTGGCGAGTGATGGTGGATTACTTGCGGAACCTATCGCAGTCACAGAGTTGCCGATTCTTATGGGGGAGAGGTTTGAAATCTTAATTGATGCAACGGATGGCCGCTCTTTCGATTTAGTGACATTACCGGTTAATCAAATGGGAATGACGCTTGCACCATTTGATCAACCTTTACCTGTACTGCATGTCGAAACCACGATGAGTGCGAGTGAGGGGCAGTTACCGACTCAGTTGGCAAGTTTACCAGCACTGCCTTCATTAGCTGGATTAACTCGTCGTCGTTTCCATTTAATGATGGATATGCGTTTGGATATGCAGGGTATGATGATGCTACGTGAGCGCTATGGTGACCAAGCTATGGGCAATATGGGGGGCCATGGTGGCATGATGCAAGGTCATATGATGCAGAACAGTGGTATGGATCATGGCAATATGGGCCATGGTAATATGGGGGGAATGCGTAATAGTGGCGGCCATTGTGGAACAAATTCAGGTGAGCTAGATATATACAACGCCAATACGATTAATGGACAAGCCTTTTCTATGACAGAAGCAGCCTTTGATGCTGCCATGAATCGACAAGAGCTATGGGTGATTTCGGGTCGTGGGGATATGATGTTGCATCCATTCCATGTTCATGGGACACGTTTCCGTATATTGAAAGAGAATGGTAGAGCCGTGGAACCACACAGACAAGGTTGGAAGGATATCGTTAAGGTTGAAGGCCAAGTCAGTGAGGTATTAGTTGAATTCAAACATCCCGCCACTAAACAGCATCCTTATATGGCTCATTGCCATTTATTAGAGCATGAAGATACAGGCATGATGATGGGATTCACTGTTAGCTAACAGGCTAACGGTTCATTAATTGTTGAGTATGTTAGGGGCTGACTATTGTGGATACTGTTAGCCCCTAACAATTAGAAAGTGAACAATAAAGCCATTTGGTTGTTGTTATCATTTATAGCTTATACGGCATGGTCTGTGGCAATGCGATGAAAGTGAAAATAGGCATGTCACTCATTAGGTCAATAATGGTTATTTGGGTAAAGGGTAGCGTAACGCAATTTCTGGTGTATTAGCGAGGATCCTACCGGAATGAAGACAAAGGTAACAAGCAATCTCTTCAGCACTGAATTCATCGTCTATCTCTTCATTGTTAAACCATTCATCTGGCCAATAAATCAAATCTGAAGCATTTGCATTGGGAAAATTGATATCTAGCAATTCCAATGCATGGCCTTGCTCTGCTTCGCTTCCTTCCGCACTGCAAATAAAATCGATAATCATGACAAGCTCATCGAACTTAAGGTCATCAATATAGGAGGATTGAAGGAGTGCGGAGCAGATAAAGTCTTGTTCGCTGATCCATGAAGGGTAATCTCTAAACTCATGAAATTCGAAAGTCCTGACTGCAATTTCATTCCATTGTGAAATGTGTTTTTGTACAGTTATATCGCATTCATTACGCTGATGGTGTTGGATTTCATGTGTGATTAGTTCTAATAGCGTTTTCAGGCGAGTAATCTTCTGTTTCTGGGGTTTTTGAGGGGCTAATCTTTGTGGTAAAGGCATCAACAATTTCCTTTTTGAGTTTGTGAGCTTTTATTTTATTCATTAAATAACGTTATCAATAGTCTTAAATTTCTCTTTTCTTGACGTTAATCGAAATTTATATCCAATTGTTTTGTAATTATTTATTTTGTTTTTGATGATTTTTATATCAATGTGTTTTGAATATCATTCTACGTATTTGATAAAATTTATAACAAGTCACAGGATCCTCTTTTACGACAAATGGTGAGTTCTGTTATACTTGCTGAAAATTTTGTTCTCATATTTTGTATGTTATTACTTTTTCGTTCTTAAATGTGCGAATTCTTTGATATGAAATATGATTTTTAGTATTGAAAACAAATAGGTATTGGTAAATTGAAACATACTCTTGAAGTTATGATCTCTGAAGAAGAGCTCAGCCAGCGAGTCAGTGAACTTGCTGAAAAAATTAGTGAGCATTATAAAAATATTGAAGGCGAGCTGGTATTAGTCGGCTTGTTAAAAGGCTCCTTTATTTTTATGGCTGACTTATGTCGTAAAATTGACGCGCCTCATGAAGTCGACTTCATGACTGTTTCAAGTTATGGCAATGCGATGAATTCAAGTCGTGATGTTAAGATAGTCAAAGATTTAGATGAAGATATTCGTGGAAAGCATGTTTTGATTGTCGAAGATATCATTGATTCAGGTAATACCTTAAATAAGGTGCGCGAAATTTTTGAGTTGCGTGGTCCAAAATCAGTGGCTATCTGTACGCTACTCGATAAACCATCACGCCGTGAAGTGGATGTGCCAGTTGAATGGATTGGCTATTCGATTGAAGATAAATTTGTGGTGGGTTATGGCATCGATTACGCGCAGCAATATCGTCATTTACCCTATATTGGTCACGTTACACTGATCGAAGAGTAATCACTCACGCTACTCGTCATACGGCGCACAACAATCTTGGTGTTAGTACTCACTTGTACGAGTTACCTCATAAAAAGGGCTGTTCCGATAAACAGCCCTTTTCGTTAGCTAAAGCATAAAACTTATTTTTTGTTTGTCAGTTTGGCGATAGCTTCACGATAGCACAATTCAAGTCTTTCTCGACTATCCGCTGTTGTGTGTAGGTCATGCAAGCGACCATTGTTGATACCGTAAACCCAACCATGGATCATCACTTTTTGCCCGCGTTTCCAAGCTGACTGCATAATGGTTGAATGACCAAGGTTATAAACTTGCTCAACAACGTTTAGTTCACATAACCGATTTAAACGTTCACAAGGTTTTAGTTCACCGAGCATCGAGCTATGTCGGTACCAAATATCACGGATATGCAGTAGCCAGTTATTGATTAAGCCAAGCTCTGTATTGTCAACAGCAGCCTCAATACCACCACATCCATAGTGGCCGCAGATGATAATATGCTCAACCTGAAGAACATCAACAGCGTATTGGATGACCGATAAGCAGTTTAGGTCAGTGTGAATAACTAAGTTAGCAACATTACGGTGAACGAAAAGATCACCTGGCGCCGCATTAATTAATTTTTCAGCAGGTACTCGGCTGTCTGAACACCCTATCCATAAGAATCTTGGCTTTTGAGCTTTAGATAACTCTTTAAAGAATTCAGGATTTTTTTCATTAACAGAAGCTGACCATGCTTCATTGTTAGCAAACAGCTCTTCAATTTTTCTCATCATGACGTATAGCCTAGTTGTGTTACTTTACGGTAAAATCTTATACAACATTTATTTATTAATTAATATTCAGTTATATTAATTTTTACATTCCTATGATGCATATTTCATTCTGATTAGACAATATTGATATAGCTAACCAATTGAATTAGCTAGCATATACCTATTTTCTCTTTTCTGCATAACAGTGATCAGGAAAAAATGGCATCATAGTATTATATTGCTCCTAAACCTACCCAAGAATAAAGGTGTTTTTTAAATATGACTTACGCACTTGAGTTATCGCAGCTAACCAAAACCTATTCCGGTGGGGTGAAAGCCTTACGAGGGATTGACCTAAGCGTAGAAGATGGTGACTTTTATGCGTTACTTGGCCCTAATGGCGCGGGTAAGTCCACCACAATAGGAATCATTAGCTCATTGGTCAATAAAACGAGTGGGTCTGTTAAGGTTTTTGGTTATGATTTAGACAAACAAGTCGTGCAAGCCAAACAACAACTAGGATTGGTTCCTCAAGAATTTAATTTTAACCCTTTCGAATCGGTGTTACAGATAGTATTGAATCAAGCTGGCTATTACGGTGTTCCTCGTGCAGTCGCGCATCAACGTGCCCAAACATACCTAACTCAGCTGGATTTATGGGAAAAACGTAATGAGCGTGCTCGTAATTTATCAGGGGGGATGAAACGCCGCTTAATGATTGCACGAGCTTTGATGCATGAACCTAAGTTATTAATTTTAGATGAACCTACAGCAGGGGTCGATATTGAATTACGTCGCTCTATGTGGAGTTTTTTGAAAAAGCTTAATGCTCAAGGTACGACGATTATTTTGACGACACATTATCTTGAAGAAGCTGAAATGCTTTGCCGCAATATCGGCATTATTCAACACGGCGAACTGGTTGAGAACACCAGTATGAAGCAGTTATTAAGTCAGTTGGAATCAGAAACGTTTATTTTTGATTTGGGAACGAGAAGTCCAATACCTGATCTGAAGGGATATGAGACGCGTTTACTGGATACATCCACTTTAGAAGTGGATGTCAAAAGAGAGCAAGGGCTTAACGGCGTATTTAGCCAGCTTAATGAACAAGGTGTGGAAATTTTGAGCATGCGCAATAAAGCCAATCGATTGGAAGAACTTTTTGTGAATTTAGTCAAAAAAGACAGTGATGCTACGCGTATGGAGGAAGCACAATGATTTCTCTGTATTGGGTTGCATTAAAAACTATTTGGATAAAAGAGGTGACCCGTTTTGGTCGCATATGGGTACAAACGTTATTACCGCCAGTCATTACCATGTCTCTCTATTTTGTTATTTTTGGGAACCTGATCGGTTCGCGAATTGGTGATATGGGCGGGGTGGACTATATGCAGTTTATTGTCCCCGGTTTGATTATGATGGCCGTAATCACCAATTCCTACTCCAATGTTTGTTCCTCGTTTTTTGGTTCTAAGTTCCAGAAAAATATTGAAGAGTTGCTTGTTGCACCTGTACTAACGCATGTCATTATTGCGGGATTTGTCGGGGGAGGCGTCGCTCGTGGTATTTTAGTTGGATTATTGGTGACTATCGTTTCGCTATTTTTTATCCCTCTACAAGTGCATTCTTGGGGAATGGTCGTCATCACGTTGCTATTAACGGCAATAGTTTTCTCACTTGCAGGCTTATTGAATGCTATTTTTGCGAAAACATTTGATGATATTAGTATCGTTCCTACGTTTGTGTTGACGCCGTTAACCTATTTAGGGGGGGTCTTCTATTCGCTTTCATTATTGCCGCCGTTTTGGCAGGCCGTATCAAAATTAAACCCAATTGTTTATATGATTAGTGGCTTTAGGTACGGTTTTTTAGGCATTGCGGATGTATCAATTGCTGTGACATTAGGCGTGTTGCTGGTCTTTTTGATTGTTTTTTATGCGCTGACTTGGTATTTAATTGAACAAGGTCGCGGCTTAAGAAGCTAATAACATCGTTTTATTCTATAAAAGTTCAATAATACAGCCTCCTAATAGTTGAGAATCAATTGTTTGGAGGCTTATTTTTTGTACACTACTCGATATTTAAAGCCCTATTTATCGCTGTGTGAATGTTGATATTTAACCAAAACCAATGACTGTTAAATATACACAGAAAATTTTAAGTGTTTTTACTTGTTTAATCTCTCTCAAAAATAGTGCCCTACAGAAATAATAACATCCATTAATAAGAAAAATAAAAATAATGATGCATTGGCTATGTGTGTTCAAATGTAACGAACAAAAAAAATTAGAAGAATTTAAATATTAAATTTAAGTTTATTTTCGAGCTAACAAAAATTATTTCCCATAAAAAACTTTTGATTATATTGGCTTTTATTTTTTTTGTGAATTATTGCATCTAAAATATCTCTTTTGTTGGTGTAATATAGGGTAATATTGCGTTACATTTATGTATTTTTAGATAATATAGATTACGATGGTTGTGATGGATTATTTGTTTGTGTATTTGTCATTTTTAGGGGGTTAATTTTTATTGTTGTGTTTTGATTTTTGTTTTGTTGGTGTTTTATGGCGACCTATTGCAAATGTTTATTTTTATCGGATAAGCTGGATTTTCAATATAAATTGAATATACTCCATTTAGGTGTTTAGGTATGAAAATAACTTCATTAAACTATGTAATTTCATAGTTATATGGCAATAAAAACTAAGATAATAAATTATATATTTTAGGAGTCATCAAGATGAAACTAAATAAAGTCTTATTAGTTACTTCAGCTATTACTATGTCCTTATTTGTCGGTGCTGCAAATGCCGATGTCACTGATGGTAAAGAAACCGGAACTATTCATTTTAAGGGGCAATTTGTTGATTCTACTTGCTCGATCGAAACAAATAATGAAAATTCTAATGAAGGAACTGTACAATTAGGTACGTGGCTTGTTAGCAATCTGCAAAATGCAAATGAGACAACAACACCAACAAAATTTGTGATCGCATTGAATGGCTGCCCTGATGTCATTAAAAAAGCCAAAATCACTTTCTCTGGTACAGCTAACGCAACAAACCCTAGCTTATATAAAACGACAACAGATGTAGGCGCTGGAATTGGTATTACCCATAATGAGAGTGATACAGCGTATATTACTCCTGGTGAGCCAGCGGGTGAAATTGAACTTACTGGTGCAAGTAATAGTGGAGAAAAAGCGTACTACGCGCGTTATGTCACAACAGAGGCCGCTAAAGCGGGCGCAGCTAACGCAGATGTTACTGTCACTATTTCCTATAACCAATAATGCAAGATGAATAGCCATTATTAATGTGGGAGATTGTTCCCACATTAATTTAACCATGTCGAATAAGCATTAACGGAGTTAGGTTGGTTTTCCGCTAACCATTGAGTAAATTTACTCCGTATTTATAGGATATGTTATGTTTAAAATAGTAATATCAGCGGTTGTTGCATTTTTTTTGATGATGACGCAAGCATATGCAAGTGTTGTTCTTGGTGGTACCCGCGTTATTTATGATGCAAACAGCAAAGAAGCTTCAATTTCTGTACGCAATAATGACAAACGCCCTTACTTGATCCAATCATGGATTGATAACTTTGAGGGACAAAATCAAGCCAAATTACCTTTTGTAATAACACCACCATTATTTCGTATCGAACCAGAATCAACTAACTCTTTGCGGATTGTCTATACAGGCAAAGATCTTCCCGAAGATAGAGAGTCTATTTTTTGGCTAAATGTAAAATCCATTCCCCCAACGGATCCAAAAGCAAAAAATAACTTAACTATTTCAATTAACAATAGAATTAAATTAATTTATCGCCCTAAATCTTTATTTAACTCAGACGCCGAAAACGCCTATAAAAAAGTCACATTTGAAAGAAATGGCAATATGTTAGTGGGCAAAAATCCAACACCTTATTATGTGTCTTTCAGTGATTTGCAGGTAGGAAATAAGTCTATCAATGAACCCGCGATGCTTCCTCCTATGGGTGAACAATCATGGAATATTTCCGGTGCACAAGGTAATAAAGTTATGTGGAAGGCAGTGTCTGATGCGGGCGCTATTACCGATAGCCAAGAGCAAACACTAAAATAATAAAAACCATATCAGGTATGGAATTTTGCCACTATGCTAATTTTTAGAGAAAAAGCGTTAATACAACAAAATTTAGTGTCCATATTTGAATTTAGAAAGATGAATCCTCATTTGTTTGGCAAATTTATCGCGAGCTTAACAATACCGGTGAGTGTGGTATTTGTCTCGGGAGCTTTTGCTGATGACTACTTCAGCCCGCATTCATTAACCCCTGTTAATGGACAAGATGTTGCTGAATTACAAAGCTTAGAGCAATTCTCGACACCGGGTGGGCAGAAGGCAGGGGAATATCATGTCGATATCATACTAAATGGGCTGAAAGTCGGCTCTGAATCCCTTATGTTTATTAATAATGGGGAAAATCACAAACTCGTCCCTGTTTTAACTAAAAGTGAACTAGAAAATTGGGGGGTGGATGTAAAACATATCGCTAGTTTTGATAAATTATCAGATGATCAGCCCATTGATGATATTTCTCATTATATACCAGATGCTTATACACGGCTTCAATTAACCCAGCAGAAGCTGATGATATCTGTTCCGCAAATAGCGATGAGCAAAAAAGCGTCAGGTACGGTTGATCCTAGCTTATGGAATGATGGTATTCCTGCACTGGTACTGAGCTATTTCTATCGAGGCTCTAATACATGGTATAAATCCTCCAGTGCGGACAGCTCTTCCCATTATGTTAATTTACGTAGTGGGCTAAATATTGGTCCTTGGCGTTTAAAAAATTATTCGACCTATTCTTATCAGGATAATCGAAGCCAATGGCAAAATATCGAAACCTATCTTGAACGTGGTATTAATTCAATAAAATCCCAATTAACGATTGGGGATACCTCAACACCGAGTGATATATTTGATGGTTTTCAATTTCGCGGGATAAAACTGGCCTCTGATGAATCAATGATCCCCAGCTCATTGCGTGGTTTTGCGCCGATAATTAGGGGAATAGCACAAAGCAATGCTGAAGTGACCATCAAACAAAATGACTACATTATTTACCAATCCTATGTATCACCAGGCCCATTTGAAATTAATGACCTTTACTCAACGGGAACCAGTGGCGACTTAACCGTGACAGTCAAAGAAGCGGATGGCAGTGAACGCTCGTTTGTTGTTCCCTTTTCCTCTCTCGCGATTATGCAACGTGAAGGGCAATTTAAATATTCGGTAACTGGGGGGAAATTTAAACAAAATAGTAGTAGCAAAGAACCTAATTTTGCGCAAATGACGGCTATTTATGGTTTACCAAAAGGGGTCACAGCTTACGGTGGTGGACTGTTTTCAGACGATTATCAATCATACGCAGCGGGTTTGGGGTTAAATTTAGGCTATGTAGGCGCGTTATCAGCAGATGTTACTCAAGCAAAAACAAAATTTTCACAATTTAATCATCAACGAAAAACGGGGCAGTCATACCGTTTTCAATATACTAAAAATATGTTGTCGACAGGTACAACATTAACTTTTGCGGGTTACCGTTATTCAACTGAGGGTTTTTATACTTTCTCAGAGGCCAATTCAAACAATTATAATGACCGCCTGTATAACAAAAAAAATCGTTATCAAGCCATGATTAACCAAAGTTTAGGGGACTATGGCAATATTTATGCCTCTGCTTACCAGCAGGATTTTTGGAATCAACGAGGGCAAGAGCGTACGGTAAATACAGGCTATAGCAATAGCCACAAAGGTTATTTATACACATTTAACTATAGTTACTCGGATTTTGCAGGCAATAACAAAGCTGATCATCAATTTGTCTTTTCCTTAAGTATACCTCTTAGTGGATCTGCTTTTGGTGATAGCATGCTAAATATGTCTATGAGTAGTAATAACCATGGCGATAGCAATTATATGGCCGGTTTAAGCGGCTCATTGTTAGAAGATAAGAACCTAAACTATTCCGTTCAGCAGTCGTATGGTAATCGTAACCAGCGAGCCCAAGGTAATGCATCATTATCCTATAAAAGTGGTTATGGGATAGCGAATGCCGGTTATAGTTATGACCGATTTTCACAGCGCGCTAATTACGGTTTAAATGGCGCCATTGTTGTACATTCTGACGGCGTAACATTATCACAACCTATTTATGACTCGTTCGCTATTGTTAAAGCGCCAGGAGCAGAAGGCGTTAAAATTCAAAATAAAACAGGGATTCGTACCGATAGTCGTGGCTATGCGATCGTCCCTTATTTAAATGCCTACGCACAGAATGAAATTTCATTAGATACAACCTCATTACCGGATAATGTTGACCTACAAAAAAATTCAGCCACGCTAATACCGACAAAAGGTGCGGCTATGCTAGCAGAGTTTAAAACTTACACAGGATATCGGATTTTATTCAATGTTTCCTATCATGCTAGAGCGATTCCTTTTGGTTCAGTTGGGCAATTAGTTTCGGATCACCCTGAAATCAGTAGCAGTGGCATTGTTGGCGATAATGGCGATATTTATCTAAGTGGCATGCCAGAAAAAGGGAAAATCCATATTAAATGGGGGAATCATTCTAACGAGCAATGTACAGCACATTACCAATTGAATGATAAAGAAAAGCAAATGCCAGTCGCATCATTACAGATAATATGTGAATAAAGGGAAACTAATGCATAGATTAATTTCAAAAACACCATTTATCCTGTTTGTGCTGGGATTGCTATTTAGCTGCATGAATATGGCTGGGGCCTCAGATATAAGTCCAGACATCGACATACCAGATTCTAAATTATCTTTTGGTACTGCGGAAGCTGAAATGGCATCAGGAGAAATAATCGGTGAAGGGTGGCAAATCTACTCAGGAATAGCCTGTGACAGTAATCTAAATAATCCTAATGAGAGAGAAAACTTCGAATATTTTATGATACGTGATGGCTCTTCACGAGAGACTGGGCTAACGATAAATTATGATGGCGTGTCATTTCCTGTTTATGCGAGTACTGTTAAAGGAATTGGTTATGCATGGGGGTTTAGGGAAGAAGGCCAACGGAAATGGCAACCCCTCTTACATGGTACTAATGGCCTTAAATATGAAATACATAAGCCGAGCCCTAGATTAAATCTTGAAATTGCTTATGCGCGGGTGAGAGTTGACGGTATTCCCCCTCTTGGAAAGACAAACATTACTCGAGATGCTCGAGCATTTATCCAATGTTATAAAATGGATAACAAAAATATCATTTACTATGGTTATGTCAGTAATGGTTATACTGATTTGACATCAACAGCCTCTACTTGCGAGATTGATACGAGACGATTAAATGTTGACTTGGGTGAACATGACCTTAACGAAGTTAATAAATTATCTACGGGATCACATTTTGGATCAGCGGAAGAAAATGTTGATATGAGATGTAATGCGGGTATTCGGGTGTATGTTTCTATTGGCGAATATGGACGAACCCCGAGTATAGGCCGAGATGTCATTGAGTTAACTGATAATTCTAATTCTCCCGGTTATGGCGTGCAGGTTTTTCATGGGGATGACCCTACGCCATTAAAAATTGGTGGGGACAGCAATGTGATTGGTAAATACCATCGATTTTTATTTCGTTCCGAACAAGGAAATAAGCTTTATAGCGTCCCCTTTATTTTTAAATATATAAAAACAGCTTATACCGTCAAACCTAGTTCTGGAAATGCGGCATTAACAATGACGTTTGTCTATGATTAAGGACCTGATGTCATGAAACAGCGCGATAAATTGATACGTTATTTTCTGACCATGTCGCTGCTTTCCTGCATGGTCAATCATGCCACGGCAATGGTGAATATTCATTATAAAGGGAGTATTAAATACTCCACTTGTGGCATTAAAACACAGAATATCAATGTTGATTTGGGCACATGGTTAACGAAAAGCCAAAATGGTTTTGGCAGTGCACAAAATACCCAATCAGATTGGGTTGAATTTACACTTGAGTTTGAGTGCCCTGACTCAATGAGTCTATTGAATGGCCAATTTCAAGGTGCTTCAGAGTCCAGTGGAAAATATTTATCTCTCGATAAAGGTAATGGTTATTCGACAGGAGCAGCGATTGAAATACAAAGTTATGAAAATGCGTCTCATCGCTGGGTCAATCGAAATATCAATACGCTTTATAACTTCATGAAAAATGAAGCGGTTAATAAAGGTAATACGTCGTTAAAGGTTAGGGCGCGTTATGTTCAAACCAATACTAAGCTTACACAAGGTAAGGCTAATGCGTCGGTTACCTTTGTCGTACAGGCAAATTAATATGGCGATAAAAAAAATACTCGGTATTGCGTTGGTCGGTTTGTTGGGACTGACACTCAATCAAGCGTATGGATATCACACGCTAGTGAATATTACAGGTTCAGTCAAAGCAGCCACCTGTGATCTTACCTCAAAGGAAAGTGAAGATATTAAATTAGGGGATATTTATCTCAGTTCAACAGGATTTGGTGGCAATATTGGCTCTACCAGTGAAAAAAAAGATTGGTCGATTACGTTGAAATGCCCAAGTGATATTCCGGTGATTTTTATACCTGAGGGGAATAGCTATTTAGGGCATTCAAGTGTACTTGCTCTCAACGCAGAAAGCGGCAGTGCGACGGGCGTAGGTATAGAGACTGAATATTTTACAGAAAGTGGTAACTGGAAAGTATTAGAGCTAAACAAACGAAATGAAATCATCAAAACGGTTAAGAAGGATGGTGATATTGCGATTTTAATGCGTGGCTATTATAAGCAAATGGAAGAGAAAGTGACCTCAGGTAGCGCGAATGCATCGATGACAATCGACATTGTTTATCAATAACCATGTATTTGATGATGACGATTCAAACCAAGATAAAGTTTGTGACGCTTATCTTGGTTTTTGTTTTTGGGGTTCACTACAATCATTTGCTGTCGTAATGCGACTGTCAATAGTCGTTATTATTAAGGTTACTTAAAGTAAGTGTAAAAAAATAATACAAAAAAGAGTAAAGGTCAGAGTATTTATAAGTACAATTCCATATAACTAACGCATTGATATTATTCTATTTTTTCAATCCTACCACTTTATGTTTATTTTTTGATGTTGATCAAAAAATAAAAGTCATTTATAACAATGAATTATAGAGTTCTAAAGTATTTTTTAGAGCATCGTAAATTTACATTTAGAAAAATTTACATAAACTCATCATCATTTCTATCCTATATACTCACTTTACTTGTTACTCATAATGTGGGTTACAAGATTTAATAATATTGATTCTTTTTTTTACTCAAAATGCTTTTGAAATTTATCAATTAAGCTTTAGGAGAGTATTGTCTGATGCGCCCTATTAATTCATTGATAAATGACTAATAGAGTTACATTTACTGATAAGAGTATAAAGGTATATTCATGAAAACATTATCAACGAAAAAAATGATTATGGCTGTTATTGCTTCCGCATTTGCATTTTCAGCTACTGCTACAGCAGCAGAACAAAATGGCACAATTTCATTTAAAGGGCTTATTTATAATGCGACTTGTACCATTAACTTAAACGATAGTTATTCACCGAATGCTGAAGTCAAAATGGGACGTTTTGCAACGAGTGAATTTAGTGATGAAGGTGATGAAGTTGGTGGTACCGGTGGTGATGGTAAATTAAAAGTTGAATTAGTTGATTGCCCAGACCAAGGAACCGTTTCTATTAATTTGACGGGTAATGCAAATCGCTATGATGACACTATTTTAGAATTAGATAATAAAGGTAGTACTAATGTAGCAAAAAATATTGGTATCCGTATTTATCGTGAAGATCAGCCATCTAGAGCTTTAAAAGTCAATGGTAGTAAAAGTGAAGATATTAAAGTGAATGGTTCTAGTTCTGAATGGCGTGGAACTTTCATCGCAAAATATGTTAGTACGGATGATACAGTAGAAGCAGGCCAAGCTAACGCAACATTAAATTATAAAATTACTTATAAATAATTTGCTAACGCAGATTATTAATTATGAATTATTAATCTGCGTTAACTTTTCTATCATGGGGCCTATGTTTATGAAGAAAATAATTTCTGCATTATCGCTATTCTGTGTTTCTATTTCATCAAGCTATGCTGGGTTTGGTTTAGAAACTACTCGTGTGATTTATCATGAAAAAGATAAAAGTGAAGGCGTTGTTGCATTTAATACGGATAAAAATCGGAATTACTTACTTCAATCTTGGGTAGAAGATAAAAAGGGTAATGTAACACAAGATTTCGCGGTAACACCACCATTAGTAAAATTAAGAGCTGAACAAAAAAATACGATTCAGCTAATGAAAGTGTCGACATTACCAAGCGATAAGGAATCATTATATTGGCTTAATGTTAAATTTGTCGCGCCTAGCAGTGAAGATCTAGAACACGTTTTACGTTATTCAATGACAAATAAAATAAAATTAATTTATCGTCCCACAGCATTATCAGATAAAAAAGTAGAAGAGTCAGTAAATGAACTGGCTTGGTCTAAAGCGGCATCAGGTATAAAAGTCAACAACCCGACACCTTTTTATATCAATATAGCGAAACTTAAGGTGAATGGTAAAGAAGTTGAAGCACCAAGTTATTTAGAACCTCGTTCTGAAACGACTATAAATATTCCTAAATTAGGTGCAGGTATGCATACAATTTCTCTGAACTATATTAATGATTATGGTAAAGGGTTAGATAGCAGTTATACGATAAAATAATAATCTCAAAAAGCTGAGTAAAGGCCTATGAATCGTTTTTTTTATAAAAAATATCCATGCTCGCCTATTGTTATGGCTGTTTTATTTGCATCATATTCATTAGATATGCGTGCTGCTGATTACTATCCACCTAGCTTATTAAATATAGCAGGAATGGGAACACAGCTCACGAATGAAGACTTGGATGTTTTCAGAGAAAATGATATTTCACCAGGGAAATATCATGTGAAGTTTTTTATTAATAATAATTTAGTTTTTACTAAAGATATCAATTTTGTCATGATGTCTACCGCGAATGGCGGTGAACAGCTAACGCCTTGCTTTAGTTTTTCTGAGTGGGAAAGTTTTGGTATTGATTTCCAGCCACAGATAAAAGATGAGCAGCAATGTTTTAATATTAATGATATTGAATATGTTAGCCATTATCTTGATTTAAATACCAAAGTTTTTTCATTAACTGTTCCTCAGTTAATGATTAATAAACAGCGTATCAAACAAATAGAAGAAGAACAGTGGGATAATGGTATCCCAGCGATATTCGTTAATTATTCATTTTCAGCATTTAACACTTATGAAAATGGCAAAGTTGATGATAATTATTACGGTAATATCCAAAGTAAAGTCAATATAGGTGCGTGGCGTTATCGTAATTATTCAACTTGGTCAAACAATGAGAGAGAAAAAAATAAGTGGAATAGCATCAGTAACACGCTATCAAGAAATATTAATACAATTAAAAGTGAGCTAACACTAGGGAATTTATATACAAACTCACAGCTCTTTGACTCCTTTAAATTTAAAGGGGTTAAGTTAGCGACTGACAGACAAATGGAGTCATACGATTTAACGAATTATGCTCCGAGTGTGAATGGTATTGCCAACTCTGAATCAGTGGTAACCATTGTTCAAAATGGACAGGTTATCTATAAGAAAAGTGTACCAGCAGGACCTTTTGAAATTACTGATTATTACCCAATGAGTAATGGTGGTAATTTGTATGTTACAGTGCAAGAGGCGAGTGGTAACGAAGTGAATTTTATTGTTCCTTTTTCTTCCATTGCGTTTTTAGAAAGAAAAGGAAAGTTAAAATACAGTTTCTCTAGTGGTCAGTATGACGGTAATAACAAAGGTGATGGTCGTTATATTAATGAAGCTGAAGTTTATTATGGGCTGACAGATTTTGTCACAGTTTTTAGTGGCGTATTGTATTCTAAACATTATCAATCTTACGCAATTGGTACGGGTTTTAACTTAGGAAATGTCGGTGCAATTACGACTGATATGGTGCATTCTCGCGCTAATGTTGAAAATAAAACGACATTAAGTGGAAATGCGTTTAGAGTTAATTACTCAAAACGCATTGAAATGACCAATACCAGTTTATCATTGGCCGGTTTTCGTCACTTTGATAACAATTTCTTAAATATTGATGATGCATTCTCTTATGAGAATAAAGACCATGGCAGTTATGATAAATTGAAAAATGAATATACTGCATCATTGTCTCAGCCAATTTTGGGAAGTGCTAGCTCTATCAACTTAAACACTGTTGTTTATGAATATGCCAGTGGTAATAAACAACAGTCTTATAATGCGGGTTTTAACAGCAATATAGATAAGGTGCATTATAGTGTCTATTACACTTACTCAAAAGGTAGGCAGTTCCAAAATGATAATAAAAGCTCATATAACCTGAGTTTAAATATCAGTGTGCCATTTGATGTATTTGATAATACTGTGTATGTCAATTATGGGATCTCAACAGATGATCAGCATAGGACATCACAAACGGCACGATTAAATGGAAGCTACGGTGAATCATATCGTGGTACTTGGGATATTTATCAAAGTTACAGTAATAAAGGTGTTGGATATTCAGGTGGATTAAGCAGTTCTTATCGCTCTCCTTATGCGGTGGTGAATGCTGGATATGCTTACAACGATAATAACAAAAACTTTAACTATGGTATTAGCGGATCATTAGTTGGTACGCAATATGGCATGGTGCTAGCCCCGTCAATGCAAGATACGAGTGCGTTGATCTTGACGAAAGATGCCGCTGGGGTTGGTGTCATTAATGGACATTCTGTAGAAACTAACTCATCTGGTTTGGCGGTTGTGCCAGGTATTGCTCCGTATCGTAAAAATACATTAGCGATTGATACGAAAACAATTCCTGAGGATACCGAAATTGAGAATAATATTATTAATAATGTTATTCCGACAAAAGGCGCATTAATACTCGCGGATTTTGAAGCGAAGAAAGGCTACAAGTTATTATTTAAGCTACAGCTTCCAATGAATAAAGAATTACCTGTTGGAGCGAAAGCGGTGACAGAAGACGATGCGACTCATTTAGTTTCTAATTTTAATACGCTGTATTTAGTCGCGGATAAACCGAAAGGCCAAATTAAGGTTAATTGGACAAATGATGGCGTTAATGAATCCTGTACTGTGAATTATAACATCGAAAAGGCTATACCAACGAATGGGCTTTATATGCTTAATTCAGAGTGCCGTTAAAAGGAGCACTAGCAATGAAAAAACAAATACATTTAGGTCGTGTTTTGGTACTGAGCTTAATTTTAATGCTCGTTGGTATAAATAAAAGTTTTTCTGCTCAGGACTGTCTCCCCGGCGGGGATGGACAAGATCATTCAGCAATGCGTGCCACGATTGATATTAAATTGAGTGGCGTGATCAAAAAACATGATGAACTTGGGCGCTACACCTTCGAACGTGAGAGTGGGCGTGGTGGTATTGCTCAGTGCGGGCCTGATTCACAAGTTTATGGTTACGCAACGTATGGTGAAGGTAGCGGTATTTATGCTCGATACTATGGGGATATTGACGGTCGACCTGCTTATCATGTTCACGCGGGTGGACCTGCAAATATTGTTTATGTGTTGATTGATAATAGAACCGGACTCCCTTTTCGTAATCGTCCAGGGCAAGAGTTACCCGTACCTGAAGGGTCATTAATGCCACTTGATGCGACAGTTATTTTCTATGCCGCAAAAGATAATCCAACACCGACTACCTTTACTAACTCAGTGATTGGTTCAGTGTTAATTAAACGTTTTGAGTCAGGTGGTGGGTCAACGAAAGTCGGTTTCACTTATCGATTAAAAGGTAAGGTCGAAAGTGCACCCACATCTTGTTCTGCTCAAAATACCGATTTGACGTTTACATTGCCTCGTTTACCCATAACCGCATTTTCGTCAATAGGCTTTCCTTCTCAGTCATCCGCTGTTGAAGAGAATATCAAAATCGTTTGTACGGGAAATGTTTCAGCTAAGATCAAATTGATAGCTAATAAAACCGAAAGTTATGATGGCAAAGATGCGGTTATTAAGATTGATAATGAAGGGCAGGGGAGTAATGCAAGTGGGATTGGTTACGTGGTGAAATCACCATTAAGTAATGATAATGTTTTGGTTAATCAAACGTTCGTTAAATTAGCGGATTTAGAGAAAGGGGAAACGATGGTTCCTCTGAAGGCGGAATATTATCGTTATAGCCATTCGATAAAAGCGGGGAAAGCGGAAGCAACGGCACAATTTGTTTTGCAGTTTGACTAAGCTAATTTGACCACGATGAAAAAGCATAACCCCCAGTGAGTTTCTCATCGCTGGGGGTTAAAGAGATTAAGCGACTTGTACCGGAACGGCTTTAGCTATGCGGCTCATGACGTTATCGCCGTCAAAATAAGCAACTTTCGGTTTATGTTGGCGCGCATCTTCATCGCTAATACTCACATAAGAGCAGATGATCAGCCTATCACCAACCGCAGCGCGGCGAGCAGCTGCGCCATTGACCGAGATAATTTTAGAGCCTCTTTCCCCAGCGATCGCGTAAGTCGAAAAGCGCTCGCCGTTATCAACATTATAGATATCGATAGCTTCGTATTCGAGGATCCCTGCTGCATCCATAAAGTCTTGATCAATCGCACATGATCCTTCGTAGTGAAGGTCGGCTTGTGTTACTTTGACTCGGTGTAACTTACCTTGTAGCATTTTTCTAAACATAATTGTTATCTGCCATCTTAATATTTATGCTGTGTTTGCTTATTTTTTTAAGCTGAAACAGCGGGTAGGTCAACCTGTAAATTATCAATGAGCCGAGTTTGACCTAACCATGCCGCCATTAAAATCACCGCTTTTTTGCTTCTCGCATTGAGTGCGGCGAGTGTCTCTGCATCACGGATAAACAGTTCATCAGGCGTGAAACCTGCTTGCCGTAGTAAATCTTCAGTCTCTTGAAGCAATGTATCAACGGTTTCTGGAGCTGCACTGAGCTTATCTGCCGTTTGTCTCATGATATTGTACAATTGAGGGGCTATTTTTAGCTCTTCAGCGGAAAGGTTATTATTGCGCGAACTGAGTGCCAGGCCATTTTTGGCCCTAACGGTAGGGACAGAGACAATTTGTATATCAAATGAAAGGTCATGTACCATTTTGCGAATCAGTTGTAGTTGTTGATAATCTTTTTCGCCAAAAAACGCTAAATCAGGTTGGACTAAGTTGAAGAGCTTGGTCACGACGGTGGAAACACCACGGAAATGCCCCGGACGGCTAGCACCTTCCAATATTGATGATAATTCAGGTACTTCAACAAAGGTCTGTTGATCCATTCCTTCTGGGTAAAAATCTTTCACTGACGGTGCAAAAACAAGATTGATGTCACGACGTTTCAGTTTCTCACAATCCTCTTGCAGAGTGCGAGGATAGTTGGCTAAATCAGACTGACGATCAAACTGCATGGGATTAACAAAAATACTAACAATAACAATATCGGCTTGTTGTTTTGCCTCATCAATTAAAGTCAGATGCCCATCATGCAGGTTTCCCATGGTTGGTACAAGAGCAATACGTTTACCATCTAGCTTCCAGCGGCGGATTTCACGGCGGAGGATTGGCGACGTTTCGACGATCAGCATGTGTGCATTCCTTATTATTGAGCCATAATGACATTATTCAAACGAGTGAGCTTCACTTGGGTAGATCCCCGCTTCAACTTCTTGAATATATAACCTGATAGCATCTTGCATATTGCCTGCTTGGGCAAGAAAGTTTTTGGCAAATTTAGGTGGGCGAGCTGTGATGCCTAATGCATCATGCATGACGAGAATTTGCCCATCAGTACCACTTCCTGCACCAATGCCAATCACGGGAAGCAGAAGCTCTTCAGTGATGCTGCTCGCAAGTGATGTAGGAACACATTCAAGGACCAAAAGCTGAATGCCTGCATTTTCTAAGGCGATGGCATCTTTCATTAATTGGTTAGCGGTGACCTCATCTCTCCCTTGGACTTTATAACCACCAAGTACATTAACGGCTTGTGGTGTGAGTCCTAAGTGTCCACAAACAGGTACAGAACGTTCACATAGCATCTTGACGGTATCACAAAGCCAACTGCCACCTTCAATTTTTACCATGTTAGCCCCTGCTTGCATTAAAACAGCCGCATTTGCACAGGCTTGCTCTGGTGTTGCATAGCTCATGAATGGCATATCTGCGATGATAAATGCGTCAGGAGCACCTTTGCGTACACAGCGAGTATGGTAAGCAATTTGTTCAACAGTAACGGGAAGCGTGCTTGTTTCGCCTTGAACGGTCATGCCCAGAGAGTCACCGACAAGCATGACTTGGATCCCTTGCTCTGCAAATAACTGCGCAAAGCTGGCATCATAGGCCGTGATGGTTGCGAATTTGTGTTTGTCTTTTTTGAACTGACCCAGAGTAGCCAGAGAAATGGGTTTCATTATAATAACCTCCGGAAAAGATCCCACGAATGACCCCTTCTATTAGGAAGGTCACTGTTTAGACGGTGATATCCCAATAAGTGAGGCCGTTACGTGGAACATGTGTGAGCCTTTCTGATAGTTGTTCACCATCAGGAAAAATAAGGTTAGGGGCGATCTCATAGAGCGGATATAACATGAATTCACGCTCTTTTAACCCATAATGAGGTACGGTTAGTCTTGGTGTATTAATAACTTGATGACCGAAAAGCATAATATCGAGATCAAGTGTTCTCGGACCCCAGCGTTCAGCTTTGCGTACTCGACCAAGCTCAAGTTCGATACGTTGTGTATGGTCAAGCAACGTCTCAGGCTCAAGCTCAGTTTCAAGTAGCACCGCTATGTTGAGAAAATCATTTTGATCTTGTGGCCCGAGTGGTTTGGTGCGATAGATAGACGATGTTTTGGCTACACGGCTCTTTGGAATAGCATTTAAAGCTTCAATAGCCTGTTGAGCTTGCTTTAACGGCTCACCAAGGTTACTGCCAATTGCAATATAGACCAATTCCATTCTATGACTCCTGAGTTTTATTAGGCTTACGAGCGCCAGATGAGGATTTACGTGGGCGATGGCGCTTACGCACTGGCGCACTACCTAATTCTGCAATCATTTCACGTTGTTTGGTGTTGTTTGAACGCTGATAATCATCCCACCATATAGCAAGCTCTTGTAGCTCATTTCGACGCTCAACGTTAGCTCTTAATTCTAATAAATCAAATGCAGCACGGAACTTAGGGTGCTCCATTAATTTATTGGCGCGACGCCCTTGACGACGAGGTAGACGTAATTGTAGTTGCCAAATATCACGCATGGTTGTGGTGATCCGTTTTGGTATGGCAATCGAACGGCATTGATCGTCAAGAATATCATTCATCGCGAGTGCAAAGGCATCGTAGTAAGCTAGGCCACCTTCTTGAGATAACTTTTCAGCATGTTCAGTAACCGGATACCATAACATGGCTGAAAATAAAAATGCAGGGTTAACGCGCTTATCATTTTTTAGTCTAAAATCAGTATTTTTGAGCACTTGCTCAATGATTTTTTCCATTGGAGAATCATTGTTGCTACTAAAGCGGCTACTAATAACCGGAAAGAGTTGCTCAAATAGATGATACTCTTTTAGCATCTGGTAGGTTGCGTAGCCTTGTCCGGCTTGTAATAGCTTTAATGATTCTTCAAAAAGCCTTGCGGAAGGGATATCGCGTAATAGCGGAGCAAGACGTTCGATAGGTTGAGCCGTTTTTGGCTCAATTCGCATATTGAGTTTACAGGCAAAGCGTACCGCACGTAACATCCTAACAGGATCTTCACGATAGCGCGTTTCAGGATCACCAATTAGGCGGATAATACCCGCTTTAAGATCGTTTAATCCCCCGACATAATCACGAACAGAAAAATCATCGATATTGTAGTAGAGGCTGTTAACAGTAAAATCTCGACGGATAGCATCTTCTTCGATTGAACCGAAAATATTATCGCGTAGCAACATACCATTTTTGGCTTGCTGAGAGAGATTTTTGTCTTCGGATTCATTTTGGTCATGATGGCCGCGGAAAGTCGCCACTTCAATCACTTCAGGCCCAAACATAATATGAGCGAGGCGGAATCGACGACCCACCAACCGACAATTACGGAATAATTTACGAATCTGTTCTGGGGTTGCGTTAGTGGTAATATCGAAATCTTTGGGTTTTTTACCAAGGAGTAAGTCACGCACGCCGCCGCCAACAAGATAGGCTTCAAAACCACTTTTATTTAGGCGATAAAGTACCTTCAAAGCATTATCACTAATATCACTGCGTGAAATAGTATGCTCTGAACGCGGAATTATGGTGATGTTTTCATCCGTATCAGTCGTCATTGTCTCTGGTTTCTCTGCCTGAATGCCGGCACGCTTGGAATGACGAACCGTGGTTTTTGTTTGTTTAGTGTTCTGCTCTACGGACTTTGCTATCGCAGTATCAGAATAAGTGACTGGCCTTTCACCGGCTGCCTGTGCGTCACGCGTGTCCTTGTCATTTCGCGATAAAATATTGCGGCAGAAATTTGCTACTCGGTTAAAAATAGTACACCTCGATATCGTTACTAATATTCATTAAACAAAATAAGCGGCTAATCATAGCCTACTGGCCTTTCTTTGAGAATGCTTAAACGCATAAAAGTCATTTTCAGTTATAAGCATCATCAATAATATCATGAGATGGGATCGCTTTGAGTTGCCATTTATCGGTTGCGATTTTTAAAATCTCACTCGTGCTTAAGTCCCGCCAATGCTCGATTGAAGGCTGATTTAACAACTTTAACGCATGGCATATTACTGGGCGAGGATCTGTCATAGGTAGTGCTGTAGCATGATTTTGCTTTGAGAGCTTATTATTATCATGATTTAGGATTAATGGTAAATGGGCATAATCAGGAATGGGTAATGAAAGATGGTGATATAACGAAATTTGCTGTGAGGTGGCGGGGATGAGATCGGCTCCTCTGATCACTTCCGTGACATTTTGATAGTGGTCATCAACAACCACGACTAAATGATAAGCAAACAAGCCATCTTTTCGATGAATAATAATATCTTCTTCAGCAATATTGGCTTCAGTGTAAATTTCTCCTCTCAATCGATCCGTAAACTGGTAAACAGGGTGGGTTTGTTTTAAGCGAATGGCAGCGTCGTGATTAGGCAGGTACAAATTACGGCAGTGCCCATCATAATGCCCTTGCAGCTCTTTTATGCGTTGACGTGAACAGGTGCAGTAATAACTTTTTCCTTGCTGACGCAGGCTATCTAATGCGGCTCGATAAGCATCATGACGTTTTGATTGATACAGTACAGGCTCATCCCAATACAGTTGGTAATGTTCCAATGTTTTTAAAATGTTTGCAGCAGCTCCAGGCACCTCTCTGGGCGGGTCAATATCGTCAATACGCACTAGCCATTTACCTTGCTGGGCACGAGCTTGCAAATAGCTACCTAAGGCAGTAACAAGAGAGCCAAAGTGAAGATTACCAGAGGGAGAGGGTGCAAAGCGACCAACATAGGATGACGAGGGGATCTTCATTATTAGACTTCCTTATAACGGCGCAATGTGAGGTGCGCCGTTAAGGACTCCATAATTAGCGATTAGCCAGCCATTTGCTTTTCGCGAATTTCTGCTAATGTTTTACAGTCGATACACAAATCTGCGGTAGGGCGGGCTTCCAAACGACGGATACCGATTTCCACTCCACAAGATTCGCAGAAGCCAAAATCATCTTCTTCGACTTTCTTCAACGTTTTCTCGATTTTCTTAATCAACTTACGTTCACGGTCCCGGTTGCGTAATTCAAGGCTGAATTCCTCTTCCTGGGCTGCCCGATCAACAGGATCTGGAAAGTTAGCCGCCTCATCTTGCATATGAGTAACTGTCCGGTCTACTTCATCCCTGAGTTGATTGCGCCATGCTTCGAGAATGAGCTTAAAATGCGCCAACTGGGCTTCGTTCATGTACTCTTCGCCAGCCTTTTCATGATAGGGCTCAACCCCGGCAATGGCGAGAATGCTTAAGGACGATGTCTTACGTTTTTGCCCTTCTTGCATAATGCTTCTCCTACACACGCAAATTTCACAAAACCCCAAAGGGGGAAAAATTAAGGTCGCTATAAATAGCAGAAGAGTGCCCTCTTGGCAATCGTTCATGCAATGAGTTTTGTAATGCTGTGAAGGCGCGCGTGTTTATTCCTTTTTAAGCCCCCAGAACCCATTCGTCCTCGCTTTGTTAAGCGATATAACGACCATTATTTAACAGCTATAAACTTAATGTTTTTACCCAATAGCATTTTTTGTGTATTGATATCTACGTGATAACAAAGAACTTCGACACCATTTTCGATAGCTTCACCCAAAAGTTTTGCGTATTGCTTATCAATATGAGCCGCAGCCGAAACTTCGTAGATTCCCGTATGCAAAACTGCAAACAACAGTATGGCTCTTTTTTTTTCTTTAGCAATTACTGTTAATTCACGTAAATGTTTTTGTCCTCGCTCAGTGACGGTATCAGGGAAAAAACCGCAATTATTTTCCAGTAAAGTAACAGATTTAACCTCTATAAAACAATCAGGTAACCCATCACCAGATAAAAAGAAATCAATACGACTATTTTCAGAGCCATATTTCATCTCAGGCTTTATTACACTATATTCGGATAATTCTGGAATGTTATTTTGTGACAACGCTTCCGCGACTACCTGATTTGCGCGTAACGTGTTAATACAGATGAGATGATCTTGCGAGGTTTGTGTGAGTTCCCAGCTATGGGGATACTTTCGTTTTGTATTATTTGATGTTGAATACCAAATAGTATCCCCAGGTGTCGCGCAACCCGTCATCGCACCCGTATTTGCACAGTGAATGGTCATCACACGACCTTCAGGCGTGATGACGTCTGCTAAAAACCGCTTGTAGCGTTTAATCAGTGTGGCTGGCTGTAACGGGGGAATAAACTCCATATCGTCTCCGCAATAAGTCTTCAGAAAATAATCGGCAATGCTACAATCTTTATCAGCAAATGTTAAACCTCATTGGAGCTATCATCCGCGTGTTACCTATTCATGACGTTAGTAATTCCTTACTCACTGCTTTAGAAAAGTCACCCCAAGTTCTACTGCATGCCCCAACTGGTGCGGGTAAATCCACTGTTTTACCACTAATTATATTGAACAGTGGTGTGATTGAGGGGCGCATTATCATGCTAGAACCACGCCGTATTGCCGCACGTAGTGTTGCTATGCGTTTAGCTGAGCAATTAGGTGAAGAAATCGGTCACACAGTAGGGCTACGTATGCGTTCGGAAAGCCGAGTGAGCTCAAATACGCGTATTGAAGTCGTGACTGAAGGTGTTTTGACCAGAATGTTGCAAAGTGACCCAATGTTAGAAGGGATTGGTTTAGTCATTCTCGATGAATTTCATGAACGCAGTTTGCAGGCGGATCTAGGGCTAGCACTATTGTTGGATACACAACAGGCATTACGCGATGATTTAAAGATTTTATTAATGTCAGCCACTTTGGATGACCAAGGGTTGAACCGGTTGTTCCCAAATGCACCTATTGTGATATCAGAAGGGCGTACTTACCCCGTTGATCGATATTTTTACCCTATAAATAGCAATAAACTATTTCATAAAGAGGTCGCTAATGCGGTCTGGCAACTGTGTCAAAGAGAGAAAGGGTCGTTGTTACTGTTTTTACCTGGGGTAGGTGAAATTGAGCGAACACTGACAGAACTCTCCTCAATAGTGAGTGAGGACATACTTTTATGTCCGATGTATGGTGCACTGTCTATAAAAGAGCAGCAACTGGCTATTCAAGCCGCGCCAGCAGGGAAGCGTAAAATTGTTTTAGCAACGAATATTGCAGAAACCAGCCTTACCATTGAAGGCATTCGGTTGGTCGTTGATAGTGGTTTTGAACGAATAGGGGTTTTTAACCCTCGAACGGGGCTGACTAAACTGGTTAAACAAAGGATTAGCCAAGCTTCTATGGTGCAGCGAGCAGGGCGAGCAGGACGTTTAGAGGCGGGGGTTTGTTGGCACTTATTTAGCCAAGAACAGGCTGAACGCGCTGCGAAATACAGTGAGGCAGAGATATTACACAGTGATTTAAGCTCCCTATGGTTATCGCTGTTGCAATGGGGTTGCCAAGAGACGGAGCAGCTACAATGGCTGAATGCACCACCTCGCCCCGCGATTGCCGCCGCTAAAGATTTACTGTACCGATTAGAGGCTGTCGATATACATGGGCAATTAACGTCGGTAGGTCGTGGAATGGCCGAGTCAGGCAGCTCGGTGCGGACAGCGGCGATATTATATCAGGCTCAACAAAGTCAGAACGATGAGGTCGTTAAGCTAGCCGCTTTACTCGTGGCTATTTTAGAAGAGCCCCCTCGTCAGGGAAGATGTGATATTCACGACTATTTAGAAAGACCAACTGAAAATTGGTGTCGACGTGCTTCCTTGTTGAGTGGCCATAAAGTGACGGCTGCTGTAGGAAAAGCACATGCTTTAATTAGTGAGTGGTTACCTACTTTGCTAGCCGTTGGTTTCCCTGATCGGATAGCCAAAAATAGAGATAATCAAGGTCGTTATCAATTAGCGAGTGGGTTAGGTGCATCGTTAGATGAGAAGGATACATTATCAGGTCGAGAATGGCTGATTGCACCTATGCTATGGCTGCCAGAAAGCTCAGCAGATGCAAAAATAGCCTTAGCGGTTGCGATTGAAATAGACAATTTGCGAGAGGCATGCCCCCATTTATTTTTTCAACAAGAAACGGTGGAGTGGGATGAACAAAAAGGCACATTGATAGCTTGGCGGCGGCTGCAATGTGGCCAATTAGTGGTACATTCAGAAAGATTGACCAATCCTGATAGTAAACAGATTGAACAGGCATTGTTGCATTGGTTACGCCAGAATGGTTTGAGTAGTTTGGATTGGCATTCTTCTGCTCACCAGCTACGTATTCGTTGCCAATTGGCGAAACAATGGTTTCCTGATGTCGTTTTGCCGGATGTTGATGATGCGACCTTGTTGGATTCGTTAGAGTCTTGGCTAGCACCTTATCTCAGAGGTATTACTCATCGTAAACAACTGCAAGCAATTGATGTCGGAGCACTCTTAGCGCATCGTTTAGATTGGCAGCAGAAAAAATGGTTAGATGATGCATTACCGACACATTATTTATCAGGCTCAGGGAGTTCTGTGAATATTCATTACTCTTTAGATAAAGCGCCGATGATGGAAATTCGTATGCAAGAAATGTATGGACAAGCCTCTAACCCAACCGTTGCTCATGGTAAGGTGATTGTGGCGGTGTCTTTATTGTCACCTGCAATGAGGCCATTACAAATTACCCAAGATTTGGGCGCATTCTGGCAAGGCAGTTATCGTGAGATACAAAAAGAGATGAAAGGTCGCTACCCAAAACATTTATGGCCAGATGACCCTGTTAATACGCGACCAACGAATAAAACTAAAAAAGCGCTAAATAACATTGAAAAGCATTAAATGAATGCGAATAGAAAAATACAGCGCTAAATATACTCGAAACGCGCTGTAAAAAAGCGTAACCGCTTGGGTTCATAGGTAAATCTAAGCCCTTTCATTTTTTCTTTTTGTTGGTATAAGTGAATAATACCGTTAGCAACCCAATCTAAATGTGCATAGGTATAGACTCTACGAGGGATGGCCAAACGAACGGTTTCCAGTGCTGGTCGAAGGTTTTCCCCTGTTTTTTTATCTCGTCCGTCCAAGATAATACCGCGTTCCACGTTACGTACAGCGGTTTCAAGGTAGATACTTGCAGATAAGCTTTGTGCTGGAAATTGATCTTGTGTTAAGTGTGGACAAAAACGCGGAGCATCTAAAAAGACGCCATGTCCACCAATAGGTTCAATAATAGGAACATTCGCGGCTTGCTTTTCAGCTCCGCATCCTTGATGTGTCGGAATGACTATTTAAATCCAAAGAGCTGCTGTACGGCGTGTTCAAGTTGATAAAAGTTTTGACTGCCAGCATAGGACTCATCTCCAGTCATCAAACTTGCCCACGGTTTGTCAGACATTGTATTCGTCCCACTGTCAGTCAATAAGTCGATGTAAATATCTTACGAACGTAACAGAAAAGGATTATAGCCAGCTTCATGAATTTTTATTTTGCCTGCTTGTCGCGACAATATTGATAGTGTTTCAACACTCTTTATTCGGTAAGGTTCTACTGGATACAGCATAATAACACTCCACAGGTTAATAAATTATTTAAAAAACACTTCATTGGTTATTTTTGATTAGAAAATAATTTATGAAAGTTGAAAATATTCTTTTTTTATTAGTAATCTATAAGACATTTTGTTTTTTTTGGCGTGTTGGTATGTCGCTGGCGATTTTTGGGATAAAATTCAGTGGAGCCTATGCAGCGAATGATAAAGATAAGTGCGAAATGAGGTTGTTTTGTGCTCTAATAGATATCTGCGACGGATGAATAATGTCTCGCAAGGTAACGTAATGAAATGTAATTAAGAGCTTTCTTCTGTGAACACTTGAGTATATTGAGTCAAAATCACGGGAAGTCAGTGCAGAATTTGGGTGATATGGAGCGACCATGTCCGGTAAAGATTTAGAACCAATCGGTAGACGTAAAAAACCGTCAACCAAAAAGAAACAGCTAAATTCACGTCGCCGCCGTGACGACTATGATTATGATGAAAAGTTATTTGATGACGATGATATTGATGAGCAAGACCTCGATGATGAAGAGGGCGAGCTAATGGCTAAGAAAAAAAATAACGGTAATAAAAACCGCCGACCAAAGAGTAAATGGCGTTGGTTTTGGTTGCTCGTTAAAATTTTTATTGTCCTTGCCGTGTTACTTGGCGCTTATGCATTTTACCTAAACCAGCAAATCAAGGAACGCCTTGATGGCAAAGTTTGGGATTTACCTGCTGCTGTATATGGCCGAATGGTTAACCTTGAACCAGGCATGGATTATAGCCAAGCTGAAATGGTGCGTTTACTTGAAGGTATGCAATACCGTAAGGTCACCAAAATCACCAATTCAGGTGAATTTTCAGTAAAAGGCAATACGATTGAAATTCTGCGTCGCCCATTTAATTTCCCTGATCAAAAAGAAGGTCAGATATTGGCACGTATGGTATTTGATCAAGGGATGCTGAAGAAGATCGAAAATATGGAAAATGGCCGTTCATTTGGTTTTTTCCGTTTAGATCCGAAGCTCATCACGATGATGCAATCGGCTAATAATGAGCAGCGCTTAGTTTTACCTTTGTCTGATTTTCCTGAGTCTTTGGTGAAAATTCTACTTGAGACTGAAGATCGTTACTTCTATGAACACGATGGGGTAAGCCTTTACTCAATCGGTCGAGCAGTAGTCGCGAACTTAGTGGCAGGTAAATCTGTGCAAGGGGGCAGTACTTTGACGCAACAGTTGGTAAAAAATCTATTTTTAACCAATGAGCGAACCTTTAAGCGCAAAGCTAACGAAGCCATTATGGCTGTGTTGTTGGATTACAACTATAGCAAAGACCGTATTCTCGAATTGTACCTGAATGAAGTTTTCTTAGGGCAAAACGGTAATGATGAAATTCGTGGTTTCCCATTAGCAAGTCTGTATTATTTTGGACGCCCAATTAATGAGTTAAGTTTAGACCAGCAAGCTCTACTTGTTGGCATGGTGCAGGGCGCGTCAACTTATAACCCTTGGACGAAACCGGAAAACGCGACAAAACGCCGTAACATTGTGTTGAAAATATTGGAAACTCGCCATGTTATCGACAATGAAATGTATCAAGTTCTTAGCGCACGTCCTTTAGGTGTGAAACCAAGGGAAGGTTTGGTCGCTTCTCAGCCTGCTTTTATGCAAATGGTTCGTCAGGAACTGAATGAAAAATTAGGTGATAAAGTTAAAGAGCTGTCAGGCGCTAAAATCTTTACCACGCTAGATCCTGTCGCGCAAACAGCAGCAGAAAATGCAGTTGAAGCCGGGGTGGCTCAGTTACGTAAAGATCGTAAGCTAAATGATATTGAAGGTGCGATGGTTGTGGTTGACCGCATTAACGGTGAAGTCCGAGCGATGGTAGGCGGTTCACAGCCGCAATACTCTGGTTTTAACCGTGCACTGAATGCTCGCCGTAACATCGGGTCATTAGCGAAACCGCCCGTTTATTTAGCCGCATTGAATGAGCCTGACCGTTTTCGTTTAAATACTTGGCTGAAAGATGAACCTTTATCGGTGAAAGTCGGTAACCAGACGTGGAAACCGAGAAACTATAGCCGTAATTTCACTGGTGGAATGATGTTGGTTGATGCACTCGCAAAATCACAAAATATTCCAACCGTCAATTTAGGGTTAGAAGTCGGCCTTGATCAGATCGTGAATATTTTTGTTCGTTTAGGTGCTCCAGCCGCGGCGATAGAAAAAGTCCCCGCGATGCTACTTGGTGCTGTAAACCTAACGCCAGCTGAAGTGGCTCAAATATATCAAACGATCGGTGGTAATGGTAACCGCGCTAAATTGTCTGCGCTGCGCTCTGTTATTGATGGTGATGGAACTGAAATTTATCAAAGTTACCCATCTGCGGAACGTGCAATACCTTCACAAGCGGCTTATCTCACCCTATACGGTATGCAACAAGTGGTTCAACAAGGCACAGGGCGCGTCTTACTCTCCAAGTTTGGCAAATACAACCTAGCTGGGAAAACAGGTACCACAAACGATTTACGTGATAGCTGGTACGCTGGAATTGACGGTAAAGAAGTCGCGATAGTTTGGATTGGTCGAGATAACAATGAACCAACACAATTAACAGGTTCAACTGGTGCTTTGAGGGTCTATCAACGTTATTTAGATAACCAAGCCCCACTGGCTCTGTTTAATCGTCCTCCTGAAGGGATCGTTGATATGAAAGTCATGCCAGATGGCCAATTTAACTGTTCAGAGTTTGGTGGTGGCCGTGTTCTACCGATCTGGACAGATAATCCTGATGCTTTATGTCAGTCGTCTTCGCATCAAGAACCTGTGTGGGATTTGAATAATCATGCCGAGCCAGCACAAGATGATGCGCCTGACTGGGTAAAAGAGATGTTTGGAAATAATTGATTGAATCTCTTGCGCTATCAAGAATCAAAAATGCCCCTGTTAAGGGGCATTTGAGGTTGTTGACAAAGCGGGATAAAAGCGTGGTTTTTCCCGCTTTGTGTTATCAGCCGAAAATCAATAAATTGATTTTCCTCGTTTATTTTCAAAACCTATTCGACTTGCCGCCAAATATAATAGGTTTGTCCGCAGTCTGAAATGCCCCTGTTAAGGGGCATTTTTATTTGCTGCAAGAAAATTAAGCAGCAGCCATTTTAGCAAAGGCAGCTTCTGCGGCTTCGATTGTTTTTTCAATGTCTTCATCGCTATGCGCAATTGACATAAATCCGGCTTCGAATGCAGAAGGGGCTAAATAAATTCCCTGTTCTAACATGAGGTGGAAGAAGGTTTTAAAGCGTTCAACATCACACTTCATGACGTCTTGGTAGCAAGTGACGGTTTTAGCGTCAGTGAAGAAAATACCAAACATACCACCTACATGGTTGATGACCAGTGGGATACCTTGCTCTTTCGATACGCGCTCTAAACCACGAGCTAATTTTTCGGTAAGCTCGGTGAGTCGAGCGTGAACCCCAGGCTGAGAGACTTCATTGAGGCAAGCTAATCCAGCCGCCATCGCTACAGGGTTACCCGACAGTGTACCTGCTTGATATACAGGGCCAATAGGGGCTAGCTTCTCCATAACTTCATAGCGGCCACCAAATGCGCCTACAGGCATACCACCGCCAATAATTTTACCTAAGCACGTCAGGTCTGGCTGTACATTGTAGTAGTCTTGTGCGCCGCCCAAAGCAACACGGAAGCCAGTCATCACTTCATCAATAATCAGTAATGCATTAAATTCATCGCACAATGCACGTAGACCAGGTAAAAACTCAGCCGTTGGCGGCACACAGTTCATGTTGCCAGCAACGGGTTCCACGATCACACAAGCAATTTCTTCTGGGTAATTTTCAAAAGCTTGGCGGACAGATGCAAGGTCATTATAGGTACATGTTAGTGTATGTTTAACGAAATCCTCGGGCACCCCCGGAGAATTGGGTTCACCCATGGTTAATGCACCTGATCCGGCTTTGACGAGCAGACAGTCAGCGTGACCATGATAACAGCCTTCAAATTTAATAATTTTATCTCGGCCGGTGTAGCCACGCGCAAGTCGAATAGCACTCATTGTCGCTTCAGTTCCTGAGTTCACCATACGGATCATATCGATAGAAGGCACTAACTCACAAACTAATTTAGCCATTTCAACTTCAGCAGCCGTTGGGGCGCCAAAGCTTAAGCCTTTGTTGACCGCTTTGATTACGGCATCGCGGACAGAAGGATGATTATGGCCGAGCACCATTGGGCCCCATGAGCCGACATAGTCGACATAAGCTTTACCATCAACATCAAAAATATAAGCGCCGTCAGCACGTTCAATGAACAGAGGTGTACCGCCAACGCCGTTAAAAGCACGGACAGGTGAGTTGACGCCGCCAGGGATAAGCTGTTGCGCTTCATTATATAGGTTTAAAGATTGGCTCATGCAGGGCTCCTGAATAGGGACTGATAAATAAGCTGAATAAAATAGTGGCTCTATTCTAAAGCACTGAACCAATTAAACCAAATCCATTGATTGCTATGCACAATGTGTTGAATTATGTCACAGGGCTTGAATCAATGACTAAGCTGGCGGATAATTAGCTCATTGATCTGAGTAGGCTATCTGCTTACACTGAATTACCGCTTGATCGGTCTGGAGTACAAAATGAGTGATGATGCAGCTCTGCCATTGCAGTTTACTGATGCGGCAGCAATTAAAGTAAAAGACTTAGTTTCTGATGAAGACAACCCAAACCTGCGTCTACGTGTTTACATTACCGGTGGTGGTTGTAGTGGTTTCCAGTATGGCTTTACTTTTGACGACCAAATAAATGATGGCGATATGACGATCGAAAAACAAGGTGTTGCCTTAGTTGTTGATCCAATGAGCCTACAGTATTTAGTTGGTGGAAGCGTTGATTATACTGAAGGCCTAGAAGGTTCTCGTTTTATTGTCACCAACCCAAATGCCAAATCGACATGTGGTTGTGGTTCTTCATTCAGCGTTTAAAACCTACCTGTTGAGAGGGGAATCCCCCTCTCACTCATTTATTGTCTGGGTATAGTTGTTCACACAAAGATTGCGCCGCGAATAATGCACGTGGTCCAGCGCGATGAAACCAATCTTCATTTAAACGGATAATAGGGATAGGCAGTTGTGTCTGCCAAAATTGCTGTACTGCGTTTTCTTGTGTTGGATCCCCACTCATCACGATCACTTCAGGTTTTCTAGCAAGAACTTGCTCTCGACTCACTTGAGGCCATGGTACTGCACTATTTTTAAAGATATTGTCACCGCCACACAGGGAAACGATATCGTTTTGAATCGTGTTATTACCTGTGCTAAATAGAGGTTGGGTACCGAGTTGAATAAATACCGACTTTTTAGGCTGTGCTTGTTGTGCATAGCGTTGTTGTAATTGGTGGAGTTGTTCACGCATGCCAGCAACAGATTGTTCTGCAATCTGAGGTTTTGGACTGTAATTCGCTAGTTGTTCTACGGCAGAAATGACGGACTCAATATTATTTGGGTCAAAATAGATAATTGGAATCCCTAAAGCGGCGAGCTGGTCTAGAGGACGCTGGGGGTTACCTCCTCGCCACGCCAAGATCAAATCAGGTTTTAATGCAATGATTCGTTCGACATTGATGCCCTGCCAATCAGACACTTGTTCTAATTGTTTAGCCTCAGCCGGATAGTCAGAATAGGCACTGACAGCAATTAAACTTTCTCCTAAGCCAGCCGCATAAGCTAACTCAGTATTCGCCGGTGAAAGACTGATCACACGATGTTTTGTCTCTGCAATGACTGATGAGTTAAAAAATAAGAGTAGCAATAAGGCCAGTATCGCTCTGAATGCATTGAAGGGCCATTTCATGGGATGATTGCCTTTAAAAGTAACAAAAAAGCATAAATATTAAGCATTTATGCTTTTTTATATTGAAAAAGATTAAGCTAATTCAGCTAAAATAGCCGCTATCATCAATGATGATTGACGTGCTGCAACAGGTAAAAACTCCTCAAAGCTGGTGTGCGATTCTTTATCTGCTACATCTGAAATGGCTCGTACAACGACAAACGGCACCCCAAATTGGTGGCAAACTTGGCCGATAGCGGTTGCTTCCATCTCAACTGCGGCAACATGTGGGAAATGCTGTTTAATGCGCGCTAAAGGCTCAGAGCCATTAATAAAGGCATCACCACTGCACACAAGGCCGCGTACCGCGTTCATATTTAGCTGCTGAATACATTTTTCGGCAAGGCTAATCAAGTTTGCATCTGCAATAAAGGCGGGTGGGCATTGTGCCATTTGACCATATTCATAGCCAAAAGCAGTGACATCAGCATCGTGATAGCGAACTTCGGTTGAAACCACGATATCACCGACATTAAGTTTGGCATCTAAACCGCCAGCAGAACCCGTGTTAATCACAATATCCGGTTGGCAATGTTCGAGGAGTAAAGTTGTACCGATTGCTGCTGCAACTTTACCTATACCTGATTTTAGTAGTGCAACATCAACGCCATTAATTTTTCCTGTATAAATTTCGCAGCTAGCGCGGCTAATTGTTTGGCAGTTTTCAATTTGTTCACGCAGGATGGCAACTTCCTGCTCCATTGCACCTATGATACCGACTTTCATTATGTCATACTCGCTGTTGATTAATTAGACACTTAAGGTTGAGATGGCTAAAGTGTAGCATTGAACGGCCTATTTTCTCTGCCTTTTATTTTAGTCTGTACAGAAAGGATGAGGAGTTGGCGTGAGCGCAATTAATTTTCTGACTAAACTGAATTATCAACGGAACTATAATAGTTCGAAAAGCCCTAAAATCTCAGCTCACAATGAAGATGCGGTCAATCGTCAATTTGAGAGCGATAGAGGGCGTATCATCAATTCAGCAGCAATTCGTCGTTTACAGCAAAAAACGCAAGTTTTTCCATTAGAACAAAATGCTGCTGTACGTAGCCGTTTGACTCATTCATTAGAAGTACAGCAAGTTGGGCGTTATATCAGCAAAACCGTTTTACATGAACTAAAAAAGAAAAATTTGTTAGAGAAATATGGTTTAGAGGAACGTTGTGATGCTTTTGAAAGCCTCGTGGAAATGTCATGTTTGATGCATGATATTGGTAATCCGCCTTTTGGGCACTTTGGTGAAGCGGCAATCCAAAGTTGGTTTAGCCAGCTTCTTGCTCCTCAATATCAATTCACTCCTGAATCTCCAGATCCTTGCAGGATTGCGGCAATGCGTTTGACAGGGGATGAGCGACTCGACCTATTCCGTCGGCAATTAAAACAGGATTTGTGCTCTTTCGAAGGGAATGCACAAGGAATACGCATGGTTCATCGCTTGCTGAAATTGAACCTGACTTATGCTCAGGTTGGGGCAATTCTGAAGTATACCCGTGGCGCTTATGATCTCGAGCCTATTCCTGAACAGTTTGATTATTTAATGAAAAAGCCCGGTTATTACTGGTCTGAGTTACATTTTATTAATGAACTAAGCCAAAAGCTTGATATGGAGAAATATTGCCGTTTTCCTCTTTCTTATATCATGGAAGCCGCTGATGATATCTCTTACTGTATTGCTGATTTAGATGATGCGGCGGAAAAAGGTATTTTTACCGTTGAGCAATTAATTGATTATTTACAAGCAGAGTGGGGAACGGTCAAAAAAGGTGACTTATTTGATGAAACAATCATGAGTGCTTTTAATAATATCAGTGATAATCATACGAGACGTATTCAGCAAGACCAATTCTTTATGTATTTACGCGTCAATATTACTAGCAAACTGGCTCGTTACAGTGCTCAGCGTTTTATTCAAAACCTCCCTGAAATCTATGCAGGACGTTTTAATAGTGCGTTACTCGAAGATAAAAGCCCAGAACATCGGCTACTAAAGGTTTTGAAAACGGTGGCATTCAAGCATGTTTTCAGCCATCACGAGGTGGAAGAGCTTGAGTTGCAAGGTTATCGTATTATCGGCGGGCTGCTAGATTTTTACCGTCCATTATTGATGCTAGATAGAAACGATTTCGCCTCATTAGTTGAAAATAACTACCATAAACAATTTTTTATCGAGACGCGTTTATTTCATAAGCTCTCTAATAAACATCGATTGTCATACAGCGAAGCGATTGAAGGTATCTGCGCAACCAATGAAGTAGAAAGATCGATCCTTGAATTTTACTACCGAGCGCGGTTAATTCAGGATTATATCAGTGGAATGACTGATCATTATGCCTATGAAGAGTACCGTAAAAGTACGGTGTCTAATTGAATGTTTATTTATGCGCCATAAGCGGATTTTCGACGGAAAATGCAGCGATTTATTTAGAAATAAGTTGATAAAAAAGAACAAAATAATAAAAAAATATACGTTAAGTGAAAAAGTGATAACTCATCTTGGCAAAAAAACTGCTATTATAGGCGCGCTTTTTACTTCACATCTAACATGCGAGTAAATAGCGCTTTTTTGAAACAGAGAAAGCAAACAAAATTATCTTCTAAAACTTAACGCCTCGTAGTGACGAATTATGGCCCAATTTTACTCGCCAAACCGCCGTACCACCCAACGCCGTCAAATAACGGTTACAATTGATAGTTTAGATGCTTCAGGCCAAGGCGTTGCGCGCTCTGATGGCAAAGCTATTTTTGTTGCGGGGGTGCTACCTGGGGAACAGGCTCAGGTCGAACTGGTTGAGGAAAAAAGTCGCTTTGCAAAGGGCAAAGTCATTAAACGATTCAATACCAGTCCACAACGCGTTAAGCCGCAATGCCGTTATTTCAATCAATGTGGTGGCTGCCAGCAGCAACATGTTGATATTTCATTACAAAGAGAAAGCAAAGCACAAGCATTGCAACACTTGATCGCGCGTGAAACAGGCGTGATAAAAGAAGCGAAGCCGATTATTTTTGGTGAGCCTTATGGTTATCGTCGTCGGGCGCGTCTAGGGCTGCAATACCATAACAAAAGTCAGCATCTTTTGATGGGATTCCGTCAAACTCAATCGAATACACTGGTGGACATCAAACAGTGTCCAGTGTTACATCATGATCTTGATAAGCTGCTCCAACCGTTATCTGACTGTTTAAATCAGTTAAAAGTAGCTCCAAAACTTGGCCATGTTGAACTGATCCGTGCGGATAATAGCCTGATCGTGTTACTTCGCCATCTTGCCCCCTTAGCATCTTCAGATAAACAACAGCTTAAGCATTTTGAAAGCGTGTATGGGGTCTCTGTTTGGTTAGCAGGGGAGGATCATCACTTACAGCCACTGAGTGAAACCGCCGTTTTACCTGAATATCAAGTGGCTGGAGAAACCTTGCAGTTTAGTCCATTAAACTTTATACAAGTTAATGGTGAAATTAACCAAAAAATGGTTACCCAAGCTCTTGAATGGCTTGAGCTGAGCCCTCATGATCGTGTTTTAGACTTATTTTGCGGTATGGGAAATTTTACCTTACCAATAGCGAGGCAGGTAAAATCAGTCATTGGGGTTGAAGGTGTCGAAAATTTAGTCAAACAAGCTCAGAATAATGCTGAGCGCAATTTAATTGCTAATGCGACCTTCTATAATGAAAACTTAGAGGCGCAAATCCATACACAACCATGGGCAACTGAAGGGTTTAATAAAGTGCTTTTAGACCCTGCTCGAGCAGGGGCCGCTGGTGTAATGGAACATTTAGTTAAACTGATGCCCGAAAAAATTGTCTATGTTTCTTGTAACCCCACCACTTTGGCGCGGGATAGCAAAGTTTTGCTTGAGGCTGGATATCAGTTAATACAATTGCGGATGTTGGATATGTTTCCACATACCAGCCATCTGGAATCAATGGCGCTATTTATCAATAGCCCAGAGGGTTAACAGGTAGGGAGAATATATGGTTGCTGTAAGAAGTGCACATCTTACCCCAGCAGGTGAGTTTGCCCCTGAAAAATGGGTAAGCGGACTGGGGCTAAATAATCCACAATCAGAACAAAAGCTCATCCATACCTGGCAGTATTGTCATGATAAATTAGCAGGGCAAGAAATAGCCGCTTTATTGCTATGGCGTGGGATTGAAATGACGGAAATTCTGTCAACGCTGAGCATGGATATTGGCAGTCTACAAGCGGCATTACTATTCCCATTAGTTGAAGAGAATCAGCTAGATGAACAAGCTGTCATCGATGATTTCGGTAAATCGATTTATGAGCTTGTTAAAGGCGTCTTGGAAATGGATGCGATCCGTCAATTAAAAGCAACTCAATCAGCGGAAACGAGCTCTGTTCAAGTCGATAACGTTCGTCGTATGCTTTTATCGATGGTGGAAGATTTTCGCTGCGTTGTCATCAAACTTGCAGAAAGGATTGCACATTTACGAGAAGTTAAAGATGCAACCGAAGATGAGCGCGTACTGGCAGCAAAAGAGTGTTCAAATATTTATGCGCCATTAGCCAATCGCTTAGGAATTGGTCAGTTAAAATGGGAATTAGAAGACTTCTGTTTTCGTTATCTGCACCCAGAAGAATACAAAAAAATTGCGAATCTATTGCATGAACGCCGTATCGACCGCGAAGACTACATTGATAATTTTGTGAGTGTTTTGCGTAAAAAAATGCTGAAAGAAAATATTCAAGCAGAAATTTATGGGCGTCCTAAGCATATTTACAGCATTTGGCGCAAAATGAAGAAAAAATCGCTGGCATTTGATGAATTGTTCGATGTCAGAGCTGTACGTATTGTGGTGGAACGTCTTCAGGATTGCTATGCGGCATTAGGAATTGTTCATACCCATTTCCGTCATCTACCTGATGAATTTGATGATTATGTTGCCAACCCCAAACCAAATGGTTACCAATCCATTCATACAGTGGTGTTAGGGCCGAATGGAAAAACGCTGGAAATACAAATCCGGACTCGACAAATGCATGAAGATGCAGAGTTGGGGGTAGCCGCACACTGGAAATATAAAGAGGGTGCGACTGGTATAGGCAAAGGTAGCAGTTATGAAAACCGTATTGCGTGGTTACGTAAACTGATCGCATGGCAAGAAGAAATGGCTGATTCAGGTGAAATGCTTGATGAAGTGCGTAGCCAAGTCTTTGATGACCGTGTCTATGTGTTTACGCCTAAAGGTGATGTGGTTGATTTGCCTGCCGGCTCAACACCGCTTGATTTTGCCTACCATATTCATAGTGATGTTGGACACCGCTGTATTGGCGCTAAAATTGGTGGCCGTATTGTGCCGTTTAGCTATCAATTACAGATGGGCGATCAAATTGAAATTATTACCCAAAAACATCCAAACCCAAGTCGTGATTGGCTGAATCCTAACTTAGGTTATGTCACAACGAGTCGTGGTCGCGCCAAAATTCATAATTGGTTCCGTAAGCAAGATCGTGACAAAAATATCCTAGCGGGACGTCAAATTCTTGATAACGAATTGGCGCATCTTGATATCAGTATCAAAGAAGCCGAAAAATTGCTGATTACGCGCTATAACGTTCATTCCCTTGATGAAGTCCTTGCCGGTATTGGTGGCGGTGATATTCGTATCAACCAGTTAGTCAACTTCTTACAAAGTAAATTTAAGAAGACCACAGCCGAAGAAGCTGATCGTGAAGCACTAAAAACACTGGAAAGTAAAACGGCAGCACCACGTCCAACATCTCAAACTAACAGTAGTGGACGAGTTGTGGTCGAAGGGGTTGGTAACCTTATGCACCATATTGCGCGTTGCTGCCAGCCAATTCCCGGTGATGATATTGTCGGCTTTATCACTAAGGGAAGAGGGATCTCAATCCATAGTGTTGATTGTGAACAGCTTGCTGAGTTACAGAGTCATGCACCAGAACGTTTAGTTGACGCGGTCTGGGGAGAAAACTACTCCAGTGGCTATTCGCTAGTCGTACGTGTTGTCGCTAACGATAGAAGTGGATTATTGCGTGATATCACTACCATTTTAGCGAATGAAAAAGTGAATGTACTCGGCGTGAGCAGCCGTAGTGATGTTAAGCAGCAGTTAGCCACGATTGATATGACGATTGAGATATACAATCTGCAAGTCTTAGCGAGAGTGTTAGCGAAACTCAATCAACTACCAGATGTGATTGAAGCCAAACGCCATTCACAATAATAGGTTTTAGTGAATAACCCAAGATCCCATGTTATCCTTTGATTCATGGGATTTTTTATATTTAAAGGTCAAAAAATATGAGTTCAAGCACACCACAAATTGAACGTTTACTGGATATCATGGCAAAACTGCGTGATCCGCAAACAGGTTGTCCATGGGACACTCAGCAAACGTTTAAAACCATCGCACCGTATACGCTAGAAGAGACATATGAGGTGATTGATGCCATTGAACGCGAAGATTTTAACGACTTAAAAGGGGAATTAGGTGATCTGCTCTTTCAAGTGGTGTTTTATGCACAGATGGCTAAAGAGCAATCACGATTTGATTTTGATGATATTTGCCAAGCAGTTAGTGATAAGCTAGAACGGCGCCATCCACATATTTTTGACGCCGAAAACCACCCTGATAGTGATGCTGCACTGGCTGGATGGGAAAAACGTAAGTCTGCTGAACGCGCACAAAAGGCGCAATTTTCGGTACTTGATGATATTCCAAGCGCATTACCTGCATTAATGAAAGCGTATAAAATACAAAAACGTTGCGCGTCGGTCGGTTTTGATTGGGATACACTCGGTCCTGTGGTCGATAAAGTGCGTGAAGAGTTGGATGAAGTGATGGAAGAGGCTACTCAAGTGGTTGTTGATGAACAGCGCCTAGAAGAAGAAATTGGCGATTTACTGTTTGCTACTGTGAATTTATCTCGCCACCTAGGCCATAAGCCCGAAATGGCGCTAAACAAGGCCTGCCAGAAATTTGAAAAGCGTTTTCGCCAAATTGAGTCACGCCTTGCACTAGAAGGTAAAACCACAGAAACCGCAACGCTTGAGGAGATGGAACAGCATTGGCAGCAAATTAAGCTCGCGGAATAACTGTTGTTTGTAATTTCATACCAACAAAATATTCAGTGGGCATATCTTCTTTGTGATGCAAAGCGATAAGTGATTATCAGGGTTTTCGTAAAAGTATAACGAGTTTGACTGACTTAGCTGTCGTAGAAAATGAACGTAAAATAACGGAGGCGATTGCCTCACTGCAAATTACTCGTGTTTTTGTCGCTCATCGCCCAGAAAGGATAAAATCGGCAGATAAGGTTTTTAATCTGCAATTAAATCGCTGGGTGTCACCGTATGATTGATTATCTTGTTGGGAAAATCACCACTGCGGTAAAGCACACCGCTGTTAACCTATAATGTGTGCTTAATACATGTCAGATTGCCGCTCTTTTATCCGCATCATACAAAAAATTTCACCTAATTTAATAAAACCATCTTAGTTCTCGCTAGTTTTGCTGAAAGGATTTAGCTTTTGCGAAAAATATGCTAGCCTTAGAAGATGTTTCTATGGGGAGACATGGAATTGAAGAGAGATGAAGTGTTAAGAGTGGCATGATAACGCAAATTTGCTAACCTAAAATAGGTATATGATGAGTGAACTCACATTGCTATTTTACTTTAAGGAAAACTGTTTTTAAGCGGCCGTATCTTGAAGACTAGGCTAAGCAAAGTCACTTAATAGGTTAAACAGCTTGAGTCTCGCACTGTTGCTGTTTGCATGTTAATCAACCTTGTTTGGGGCTAGAAAATATTTTTTATTTTAACTAGCTGATATTAATGGAATATAGAGGAAAGTTAACCTTATTATGCTTAGAACATTTGTAGCGAAATTAAGGTTCGGGTATACTGTTTTCCCGTCCTGTTATATCCATCATCTTTTAAACCTAAACTTTCAGGTTCAGCATGAAAACTAATTATATTTTTGTGACCGGCGGGGTCGTATCCTCTCTGGGTAAAGGCATTGCCGCAGCCTCTTTGGCGGCTATACTCGAAGCCCGTGGACTCAATGTCACCATTATGAAACTGGATCCGTACATCAACGTTGATCCTGGTACAATGAGCCCAACCCAACACGGGGAAGTTTTCGTAACAGAAGACGGCGCTGAAACTGACTTGGATTTAGGTCATTATGAGCGTTTTATCCGTACCAAAATGACACGCCGTAATAACTTTACGACTGGCCGTGTTTATTCAGAAGTACTACGCAAAGAGCGTCGTGGCGACTATCTAGGCGCAACTATCCAAGTCATCCCTCATATCACTAATGAAATCAAAGACCGCATTATCCGTGGTGGTGAAGGTCATGATGTTGTTCTCGTTGAAGTCGGCGGAACGGTTGGTGATATCGAATCTCTACCATTCTTAGAAGCGATTCGCCAAATGGCGGCTGAAGTTGGTCGTGAGCGCACTTTATATCTACATTTAACGCTAGTGCCTTATCTGGCAGCAGCAGGCGAAGTTAAAACGAAACCGACTCAGCACTCAGTAAAAGAGCTGCTCTCTATCGGTATTCAGCCTGACGTATTGATTTGTCGTTCAGACCGCGTTATTCCTGCGAATGAGCGTGCGAAAATTGCTTTGTTCTGTAATGTTCCTGAAAAAGCCGTTATTTCACTGAAAGATGTTGATTCTATCTATAAAATCCCTGGTATGTTGAAATCACAAGGCTTGGATGAATACATCTGCCGACGTTTCAACTTGGATTGCCGCGAAGCGAATCTTTCTGAATGGGAACAAGTCATTTATGAAGAAGCTAATCCTACTGGTGAAGTTACCATCGGTATGGTTGGTAAATATGTAGAATTACCCGACGCTTATAAATCCGTGATTGAAGCGTTGAAACACGGTGGTTTAAAAAATCGCCTCACCGTCAATATTAAACTGATTGATTCTCAAGATGTAGAAACACGTGGCGTTGAACTGTTAAAAGGCTTAGATGCAATTCTCGTTCCTGGTGGATTTGGTGAACGTGGCATTGAAGGTAAAATCATGACAGCGCGCTATGCACGTGAAAACAAAGTGCCTTATTTAGGTATTTGTTTGGGAATGCAGGTTGCTTTAATTGAGTTTGCACGTAATGTTGCCAACATGGAAGGGGCGAACTCAACTGAGTTTGATGCGGAGTGTAAATATCCGGTTGTTGCGTTAATTACTGAATGGCGTGACGAAAATGGTAATCTAGAGGTGCGTTCTGAAGAGAGCGATCTTGGTGGCACGATGCGTGTAGGTGGTCAACCATGCCACTTAGTGAAAGACAGCTTAGTTCGTGACATGTATGGCGAAGATACAATTATTGAACGTCATCGTCATCGTTATGAAGTGAATAATATGCTGCTAAAACGCATTGAAGATGCTGGTTTAAAAGTTGCAGGTCGTTCAGTGGATAATAAACTGGTTGAAATTATTGAAAATCCAAACCACCCATGGTTTGTAGCATGCCAGTTCCACCCTGAATTCACTTCAACACCAAGAGATGGTCACCCATTGTTTGAAGGTTTTGTTAAAGCCGCTGGTAGCTACCAGAAAGGTGAGTTGAAATAAGATATGGCGGGATAGGTCAATGGCCTATCTCCCACAATTTAACTTGTACTGAGGAAAACCTAATGTCCAAAATCGTTAAAGTGATCGGTCGTGAAATCATTGATTCTCGTGGTAACCCAACTGTAGAAGCTGAAGTTCATTTAGAAGGTGGCTTTGTTGGTTTAGCTGCTGCGCCATCAGGTGCATCTACAGGTTCTCGTGAAGCACTGGAGCTGCGTGATGGTGATAAATCACGTTTTCTGGGTAAAGGTGTTTTGAAAGCAGTTGCGGCAGTGAATGGTCCAATTGCAGAAGCGCTGATCGGTCAAAATGCGAAAGACCAAGCAGCTATCGATAAGATCATGATTGATCTGGATGGCACTGATAACAAATCTAAATTTGGTGCAAACGCGATTCTGGCTGTGTCTTTAGCTAACGCAAAAGCAGCCGCTGCGGCAAAAGGTATGCCTCTTTACGAGCATATTTCTGACCTGAACGGTACTCACGGTCAATATTCAATGCCTCTGCCAATGATGAACATCATCAATGGTGGTGAGCACGCTGATAATAACGTTGATATTCAAGAATTCATGATCCAGCCTGTTGGCGCTCCTACGCTGAAAGAAGCTGTTCGTATGGGTTCTGAAATTTTCCATCACTTAGCTAAAGTACTGAAGTCTAAAGGTATGAATACAGCTGTGGGTGATGAAGGTGGCTATGCACCAAACTTAGAATCTAACGCTGCTGCTTTGGCTGCGATTAAAGAAGCAGTTGAACAAGCTGGTTATATTTTAGGTAAAGATGTTACTCTGGCTATGGACTGTGCGGCTTCTGAGTTCTACAACAAAGAAACAGGTAACTACGAATTGAAAGGTGAAGGTAAAACCTTTACTTCACAAGAATTCACTCATTACCTAGAAGGTCTGACCAAAGAATACCCAATCGTTTCTATCGAAGATGGGTTGAACGAATCCGACTGGGATGGTTTTGCATACCAAACTAAAGTACTTGGTGACAAAATCCAATTGGTTGGTGACGATTTGTTCGTTACAAATACCAAGATCCTGAAAGAAGGTATCGAGAAAGGCATTGCTAACTCTATCTTGATTAAATTCAACCAGATCGGTTCTTTGACTGAAACTCTGGCTGCAATTAAAATGGCGAAAGATGCGGGTTACACTGCTGTTATCTCTCACCGCTCAGGTGAAACTGAAGATGCAACCATTGCTGACCTAGCAGTTGGTACCGCAGCGGGTCAAATTAAAACAGGTTCTATGAGCCGTTCTGACCGTGTTGCTAAATACAACCAACTGATCCGTATTGAAGAAGCTCTGGGTGAGCGTGCGCCATTCAATGGTTTAAAAGAAGTTAAAGGCCAAGCGTAATTAGATATTAGGCTCAGTCATTAAAGAAAACGGGAGGCTCAGGCTTCCCGTTTTTTTATTCAATATATTGAATCGTTGTAGGGATTCCGCTTATCTGTCGATAAAAGCGATAATTTTTTATGTATCAAATGAAAAAATAGCTAAATTGCGCGTTTCAGATCTCAATTTTTGATTATCCACATTTTCATTCCATTCAATTAACTCTATATTTCCTCCACTGTAAATAAATATTAACAAGAGCTTGATGTGTTACCGCACTGATGAGCCAATGGAGTTAACATGGATGCTTCTGAATCCCTAAAACCTTCTGTGGGGCCAACCCCGTCCAATGTTAGGGGCTGGGTGATTTTAGCTATTGATATCGTATTGCTAATTTTACTTTTAAAGTATTTGCCTTTTGATGATAAAGCAAATGCAGGCCTAGCAATGATGGTATTTATTGGTGTGCTTTGGTTAACTGAAGCTATACACGTGACTATCACTGCATTATGTATTCCAATTCTAGCGGTAGGGCTAGGGTTAATGAACACTGGGGATGCGTTGAAATCCTTCGCTAACCCAATCATTTTTCTATTCTTCGGTGGCTTTGCTTTGGCAACGGCTTTGCATATTCAAGGTCTAGATAGACTGATTGCTAACCGTTTGTTGATGATTGCCCGTGGGCGCTTATCTGTTGCAGTGGTGCTATTGTTCGGTGTTACTGCATTACTTTCGATGTGGATTAGTAACACTGCGACTGCGGCGATGATGTTACCACTTGTATTAGGTATTCTCTCTAATTTAGATGTTCGCCATGAACGTAATACATTCGTGTTTGTGTTACTCGGCGTTGCTTATAGTGCCAGTATTGGTGGGTTAGGGACTATTGTTGGTAGTCCTCCAAACGCAATCGCAGCATCTGCACTTGGTTTAGACTTTTTATCATGGATGAAATACGGCATTCCGATCATGGTTGTATTACTGCCTATGATGTTTGTGCTGATGTTTATGATGTTACGACCAAATCTGAAGCACCGCTTTGAATTAGAACTTGAGCATGTGAAGTGGAATGGTAAACGTATCACTGCCATGATCATTTTCTTAATTGCGGTTGTTTGCTGGATTACGAGTACGTTTATTAGTGATGCGTTAGGTGGTGTTAAAGACTTGGACACCATTATTGCTGTAAGTGCAGCAATTCTAATTGGGATTACTGGTGTTGCTAGCTGGGCTCAAATTCAGAAAAATACTGAGTGGGGTGTACTGATGCTGTTCGGTGGTGGTTTAACACTGAGCGCGATTTTAAGTTCATCTGGAGCAAGTAAGATAATGGCTGACTGGATGCAAATGACATTTGGTCAAAGCCACTGGTTTGTTATTATTTTAGCGGTGACTACATTCATCATTATTTTAACAGAATTTACCAGTAATACGGCGAGTGCGGCGCTATTAGTTCCGATTTTTGCCACAGTCGCTGAAGCATTAGGCATGCCTCCAATGGTATTAACGATGATCATTGGTATTGGTGCATCTTGTGCCTTTATGTTACCTGTTGCAACACCTCCGAACGCTATTGTCTTTGGTTCTGGTTATATTAGACAGATAGAAATGGTCCGTGTTGGCGCGGTATTGAACGTAGCTTGTATCATTGTGATCTCACTGTTTGCTTGGTTCTTCTGGTTATAATGACCCAATAGTGAGTTCAAGATTAAATTTTTATCCCCTAGCGGCCTCAAGTGAGGCCGCTAGTGTTTAATAAGGCGTGTATTTTATTCTTTTAATAGTGACTTTAGTGATTCTTTTAAAAATTGGCACTTTGTCCGACTAAGGTTTGTTGGTTACTACCTAAACGTAATTGCCCCGTGATAGCCAACTGATTCTCACCTTGTAATGAAAAATTCATCGCTTCAATTAACCCATTAATATCAATTCTATTTTGTGGACACATAAAACTGTCTTTACATTGATACCGATGACTTTCGAGCAAAATTGAACGCCCCATAAGTTTGGCATTTTCACTTAATTCAAAGTGACTTCCCTCACTATGCAAAGTTGTTGAACGGTATTTAGCACCTGAATGGAGTAAACCTTCACTAATAGACAAGTAAGCATTGCCTGAACTACTGAGATAGTTTTGAACTGCTGAGGTAATATTGACTGCATTTTGTAGTTTGATACGATCAGCAAACACATTAATTTTAGATAACTGTATAGGCACAGCCTGCTGCTGGCTGATGATGACTTGGCTACCTGGAGATACAGAGAATTTTAATTGCTTATAATCCTCAAGGGGTTTAGGGATAAGTTTATCTTGGTCTGTTTTATCTTTAATAAATTGCCTTTCGAAGTTACCTGCTATCAATGAAAGACTAGAAATATTACTTGCTGAGCCATTATGCCAAGTGATGCCATTAGGATTAGCAATCACAAGGTTGGCCGTTTTACCTTTAATCGCAATAACGCCTTGGATATTGGTCGCTTCACTTCCTGTCACTTCCGCAAGGATCATTTTAGCGGCCTTACCATCAAGAGTGCGATTATCTTGAATATCATTATTAAAAACTAAACCATGTTCATTAGAAGAGAGTGTTTCGAAACTATTGAATGAAATATGGTTTTTAAGCGGGGCGGCAATATTGATCGTTTTAGCTTGGTTGATATCAAGAGTAGAAGCCGATAAGTGAGTATGGACAAACAATAATACAAATGATGATATTTGGACGGTTAATAATTTCATTGAGTGAAGCTCCTTGCAGTGAAAGATCCCTTTTACTGTTTGGTAGTATAGCTCCGTTTAACTCTTTCAGTTTGGCTAAAAAATAGAATGTTCTGTTAAAAAATAAAATATCACTTCACTTAAATAAGCATCATATTAAACTCAGCTTTTCTATGTTTTTCTATATCATTTTTTGACGCTACAGACGTAACTCACTTGGTTTATACATAATAAAAAGGGCCACAGATACAGTGGCCCTTTACGATTTATTCTAACTGAAATGGTTATTCAGTTTTTGCTGGTGAATGACTATGTTCGATGTCTTCAGACTTATTCGAAAAGCGGCGACGGATCACCACGAAGAAGACTGGAACAAAGAAGATAGCTAATGAGGTTGCAGCGAACATACCACCCAGTACACCAGTACCTACCGAGTTCTGTGCCGCAGAACCTGCACCATTACTAAATACCAGAGGGATAACACCGAGCATAAAGGCTAATGATGTCATCAGGATTGGACGTAAACGCATCTTAACCGCGTTAAGTGTCGCTTCGACTAACCCTTTACCTTCTTTTTCCATCAAGTCTTTGGCGAATTCAACAATCAAGATTGCGTTTTTCGCCGATAACCCAATGGTTGTTAACAGACCGACCTTGAAGTAAACATCGTTAGACAGTCCACGAACAGAAGTAAACAGTAATGCACCAATAATACCCAATGGTACGACTAACATGACTGAGAATGGTACAGACCAACTCTCATACAATGCCGCGAGACACAGGAAGACGACAATCAGTGAGATTGCGTACAAAGCAGGTGCTTGGTTACCTGATAAACGTTCCTGATATGACATCCCCGTCCACTCATAGCCAATACCTTTTGGTAGGTTTTCAGTGGTGAGTTTCTCCATCATCAGCATTGCGTCACCGGTACTTTGACCAGGTGCTGCTTGCCCTTGAATATTCATTGAAGGTACACCGTTATAACGCTCTAAACGTGGCGAACCATATTTCCAAGGGTCTTGGGATTCATCCAAGAAGGCCGAGAAAGGTACCATGTTTCCTTGGGCGTTACGAACATACAGCGCGCTAATGTCAGATGGCAACATACGGCTTTCTGCATCACCTTGTACATAAACTTTCTTAACACGACCGCGGTCGATAAAGTCGTTTACATAAGTACCACCAAATACGGAACTTAGCGTTGCGTTGATATCCGCGATAGCAACACCTTGAGCCTGTGCTTTTTGCTGGTCAATGTAGATTCGATACTGTGACGTATCATCCTGACCGTTCGGACGAACACCTTGCAAAATCTCAGGGTGCTGAGCTGCTAAGCCAAGTAATTGGTTACGTGCAGCCATTAAGGCATCATGCCCTAAGTTACCTTGGTCAACGAGCTCGAAGTCAAAACCGTTTGCAGTACCTAACTCAACAATAGCAGGTAGGTTAAAGGCATAGATCATGGCTTCTTGTTTCTGAGATAACGCTATGTTCGCACGCTGAACAATGGCTTCAACATGGTTTTCATCGCCTTTACGTTCACTCCAATTTTTCAGAACGACGAACGCTAGACCCATGTTTTGGCCTTGACCTGCGAAGCTGAAGCCACCAACGGTAAATACAGATTCAACGTTACGCTCTTCTTTGGTGTGGAAGTAAGTGTTAACTTCATCCAACACGGCTTGTGTTTGTTCTTGCGTTGATCCCGGTGGTAATTGAACCATCGCTAAGAATACCCCCTGATCTTCTTCTGGTAAGAATGAAGATGGGAGACGAACAAACATTAATGCCATACCTGCCACTAAAATGAGATAGATGATCAGGTAACGGCCCGTACCATTGAGCATGCGGCTAACACTATCGGTATAGTGATGCGCTTGCTTTTCAAATGTACGGTTGAACCAACCAAAGAACCCTTTTTGGCTACCATGACTGCCTTTCTCAATTGGCTTCAACATAGTGGCACAAAGTGCAGGGGTCAGGATCATTGCAACGAATACGGACAGGATCATTGCCGAAACGATGGTTACTGAGAACTGACGGTAAATTGCCCCTGTTGACCCTCCAAAGAAAGCCATTGGGATAAATACCGCTGATAGCACCATCGCAATACCGACCAACGCGCCTTGAATTTGTCCCATGGACTTTTTAGTCGCTTCTTTTGGCGGTAGACCTTCTTCTTGCATAACACGCTCAACGTTTTCGACAACAACGATGGCGTCATCCACAAGAAGACCGATGGCAAGCACCATCGCAAACATGGTCAAGGTGTTTATCGAATAACCGAAAGCTGCCAAAACAGCAAACGTTCCAAGTAAAACCACGGGTACAGCAATTGTTGGGATTAATGTGGCTCGAATATTCTGCAAGAACAGATACATAACCACGATAACCAACATGATCGCTTCGACTAGCGTTTTAACTACTTCGTTAATCGAAATTTTAACGAAAGGCGTTGTATCATATGGATAAACAATTTCTAGTCCTTCAGGGAAGAACGGTTCCATATTCGCCAGTGCAGCACGAACGTTGTTAGCAGTATCTAGTGCGTTAGCGCCTGTTGCGAGTTTAATACCGATCCCCGCCGCAGGTTTACCATTAAAACGGGCAATAGTACTGTAGTTTTCAGCACCTAACTCAACCGTTGCAAGATCTTTTAAACGCACCTGAGAACCATCCTGATTAACACGTAACAGGATATTGGCAAACTCTTCAGGACTGTTTAAACGTGTTTGCGCGATGATTGAAACGTTCAAGCGTTGGCCATCAACTGGAGGTGTTCCCCCTAACTGACCTGCCGCAACTTGGTTGTTTTGCACTTTAATGGCATTGATAACATCATTTGTTGTCATGTTGTACTTCACGAGCTGTTCTGGTTTTAACCAGATACGCATCGCGTATTGCGTACCAAACAACTGGGTTTCCCCAACACCATTGACTCGGCTAAGTGGATCCTTAATGTTTGAACCTACATAGTCGGCAATATCATATTGCCCCATAGAGCCATCGGCAGAAACGAAACCAGCTACCATCAAGAATGAACTGGTAGATTTATCAACGCTGATACCTTGCTGCTGTACTTCTTGTGGTAGTAATGGCATTGCAAGTTGCAGTTTGTTTTGAACCTGAACCTGAGCAATATCACCATCAGTACCTGCTTCGAACGTCAGCATGATACTTGCAGAACCGGATGAATCACTGGTTGATGACATATACACCAAGTTATCGATACCATTCATGTTCTGTTCGATAACCTGAGTCACTGTGTTCTGTACCGTCGATGCATCTGCGCCCGGATAGTTTGCCGAAATAGAAACGGACGGCGGTGCAATAGTCGGGTACTGTGCCACAGGTAACTTGATAATTGCCAACAGACCAGCAAGCATAGTAATAATCGCGATTACCCATGCAAAAATTGGTCTATCTATAAAAAACTTAGGCATTAATCAACCGCTCCCTTACTTAGACTTTTGTTCAGGTTGAGCCTGATTGTCTATGGTTTGCGCTTCTAAATTAGCTTCCTTAGGAACGACAACAATACCGGGTTTGATTTTTTGTAGGCCAATCACAATCACGCGATCGCCATCCTTCAAGCCATCAGTCACCAGCCATTTGTTGCCTACAGCTTGTGCTGCTTTAACTTTTCTGACTTCAACTTTATTCTCGGCACCAACAACCATGACTTGAGCGTCACCTTGTGGCGTACGAGCTAAACCTTGCTGAGGAACCAGAATCGCTTTTTCCATAACACCATCTTCTAAGATAGCGCGCACAAACATTCCTGGCATAAGCTCTTTATTTGGGTTCGGGAATACTGCTCTCATCGTGATTGAACCTGTTGTCTCATCCACGGTGACATCAGAAAATTCCAGAGCTCCTTTTTGGGCATACTCTTGGCCATTATTAATGACTAAGCTAACAGGGGCTTTGCCCGGCTCTTTTTGGAGAGCACCTTTTTCTATCTCATTACGTAGGCGTAAGAAATCCTCACTGGATTGCGTAACGTCAACATAGATAGGGTCTAGCTGTTGAACTCGCATCAACTCAGTCGCTTGTCCTGAAGCAACTAATGCACCTTCTGTGACATTAGATTTCCCAGTACGACCGCTGATAGGCGCAGTAACTTTGGTATAGTTTAGGTTAATACGCGCAGTCTCAACGGCTGCTTCTGCTGCCTTAACGGCTGCTAAAGCTTGAGCATAAGTTGAGGTGGCCTGATCGTATTCTTGCTTACTAATATAATTAGTGCCTAAAAGTGGTTTGTAGCGTTTTACAGTCAAACCCGCTAAGTTTGCGTTAGCTTGCGCTTTAGCAAGTTCCGCTTTAGCACTATCAAAAGTGGCTTGGAAAGGCGCTGGATCTATCTGATATAAAGACGTTCCGGCCTCAACATCGCTACCTTCTTTGTAGTTACGTTTGAGTATAATGCCACTTACCTGTGGGCGAACTTCTGCAATACGATATGCAGACGTACGACCTGGTAATTCAGTCTTGATAGTCAGAGGTTCGGCTTTAAGCGTAACAATTCCTACTTCAGGCGCCGGGCGTTCACCGCCACCTTTCTGTTCATCGTTACAACCTGATAAAGCTAAGCCACCTGAAAGAACCAACAGAGCCAGAGGTAACACCCCTCTGTTTTTTCGCATAAGTTAACCTCAATTAATCAACATGAGTAAAAAACAATACAAGAAAATGGTAAACAATAAGATTTATCACTATGCTATAGTACAAACATACACGAATGTATGTAAATCAGCTTTGTATATAAACGAGTTACAATGGCACGAAAAACTAAACAACAGGCCGAAGAAACCCGTCAGGAAATTTTAGATGCTGCCATCAAAACCTTCTCTGAACGAGGTGTTTCGGCGACATCGTTAGCCGATATTGCAAAGGCCGCTGGTGTAACCCGCGGTGCGATATACTGGCACATCAAAAATAAGGTCGATTTATTCCACCAAGCTTGTGAATTTAGTGATAGCCAGATATTACAGGCCGAAAACTATTATCGTCAGAAGTATAGTAATGATCCACTAGCAATTCTAAAAGAAATTTTAGTTTATATTTTGACAGATTTTATAGAAAGCCCTAAAAATCGCGCTTTAATGGATATTCTTTTCCATAAGTGTGAATTGGTAGGTGAAATGGCTGTTATTGTGGATTTAAAAAGAGAAAACTATATGGCGAGCCATTATCGTATCATTGAACATTTGCGTAGTTGTGTTGAACTAGGACAATTACCTGCGAACCTTGATTTAGAATGTGGTGCTATTATGGTACGAGCGATGATGGCGGGGCTATTGGAGAACTGGTTATTACAGCCTGATAGTTTTAATATACAAAAACGTACTGAAATGCTGGTAGAAACCATGTTAGACGCATTGAAATACAGTCCATCTTTACGGCTAAAGACAGAACAGCCAGAATAATTGGAGAGAGGTTATGTCATCAATTTTAATAATTGCTAATGGTGCTCCTTACGGTAACGAAACGTTATTTAACTCATTACGGTTAGCAATCACACTAAAAGAACAACATCCGCAAACCGAACTGAAGTTATTTTTAATGTCGGATGCCGTTACGGCGGGAATTAAAGCGCAAAAGCCAAAAGAAGGTTATAATATTCAGCAAATGTTAGAAATTTTGACTGCACAGCAGGTGCCAGTGAAATTATGCAAAACCTGTACCGATGCACGTGGTGTTAGTGAATTAGCCCTAGCAGATGGTGTCGAGATTGGTACATTAGTTGAGCTCGCTGCTTGGACATTAGAAGCAGAAAAAGTTCTAACGTTTTAATTAGGACTCAATGTGCTGTTAGTCTTTACTAGCAGCGCGCTTTATTTTATCTAAACAGAATCAAAAAACCTCTTATGGGTTCATCCATGCGGACACTGAAAAATCTAAGAGACTGGCAATTCAGGGTTATCTTTGTACTCTTTGCTTTCTTCTTTTCTTGCTATGCTAATGCTGCAATAAGTAATTCTCTTCCAAGCAAAAATGACATTCAAAATAAACTGAATGTATTGAGTAAAAAAAGTAACCAAAGTGCTGAAGATAAGCTGTCTATTGCTGATATTGAAAAGTCGCTTATTTTTTATGATGAGCTAAGTAAACTGGATAGTAAGTCGGATGAACTGCAAAAAAGTCTCGATAGGGCGAGTGATGATGCTAAACATGCGGTGAATGCATTACAACAACTTAAAAATAACAGTGAAGAAGAAACACGGAATTTTACCAATAGCATCAAGAATGCGTCACAAAAACAGTTAGAAGCTATGCTCAGTCATGCATTAGAACAATTACAAGCTGAGCAGAATGACCTTGCCAATTACAATAGCTATTTAATTACTTTGCAAACTCAGCCAGAAAGAGCGCAAGCGGTGATGCTGGAGAATGCTCGGCGATTACAAGAAATACGTAATGAGCTTAATAGTGTTTTTAATGAATCGACAAAACTACGAGATACACAAATTGAATTACTGCAAATAGAACAGAACTATTTACAGCAACAAAATGATTATCAAAAACGTGTGTTACAGGGCAACACCCAGTTGCAAGATGTATTACAAAAACAACGTGACTACACGATTTATTATATTGAACAGCTTGAAAACCGTATTCAATTACTACAATCCTATATAAGCAGTAAACGGCTTAATGATTCTGAAGCTACAGCGCGTGAGGCACAAACCTCCACGGATAATGAACTACAGTTAAAGCAAAATCCTATCATTCAAAAAGAATTAGCGATTAATAATGCGCTTAGCGAACGTTTGATCGAAGTGACTCAGAGTAATAATCTCATGGTACAAAATAGTATCCGTGTGAAAACTTGGCTTGAACGAGCAACGCAGTCTGAACGTAATTTGAAAGAACAAATTAATGTATTACGGGGTAGCTTATTGTTATCACGTATTCTGTTTCAACAACAAATTGATTTACCAGATGATATTTTAACTAAAAATTTGCCTAATACCATTGCGGATCTACGCCTTGAACAGTTTGATGTTAATCAGCAGCGTGATGCGTTATATCAAATGAATAATTACATCTTGAATCTGGAGAAACAATTAGCGGAAAAGTCAGGTGGGGAACAAGACAGTCGTTATTTGTTGTCGGATGAAGATAAACAAGCGTTAACTAAATTATTGGATGTAAGGCGTGAGCTATTAGATGAGCTTAATCTACAATTGGGTAATCAAATTTCTCAAGCGATTAATTTACAACTCGATCAAAATCAATTATTGAGTGTGATTAGTTCGCTAGAACACACTCTCGCACAACAAATCTTTTGGGTAAACAGTAATAAGCCGATCGACCTTACTTGGGTTAAAACGTTTCCAGAGGCGGCAACACAACAAATCAATAGTTTTGATTTTAGCTTATCAAAGGGCAATATTAAAAAGGGGATCACCAATTCATTATTCGTGGTAATCCCATTATTGGTATTGGCATTAGTGTTTATTTGGTTATACCGAAAAATCGCTGAACGTTTACAGCAAATCACTCAAAGCCTTTCCAGTTTAAGACAAGATAGTTTATTAAATACGCCATTTGCGCTATTACTTACGCTGTTGCAAACATTACCGACAGCTTTGGTATTACTGGCTATTGGCTATTGGTTTTTAAAAACAGGCAATGCTCAAGGTGAATTTGTGTGGGCGCTTTGCCAGCAATTAGCCATTTTTTGGGTGCTTTTTGAATTAACGTTAAGGGTATTAAAGCCAAGAGGGATAGCAGAAAAGCATTTTAGTATTGAGCCAAAACTTGCTGCACAAACTCGTCGCCGAGTCGCGCGTTTATCACTGCCATTGTTACCATTAATTTATTTTTCAACTTATGGCGTGATTAATCCTCTAAAAGTTTCTGAAGATGTGATTGGGCAGTTAATTGTTTTACTGTCACTACTGATGTTATTTATATTTACATTGCCATTTTGCAAACATATCTGGCAAGAAAAAGGCAGCCATTTAACTCGTTCTGTCGTGGTAACATTGCTCACGTTTTCTCCTCTAATCTTAATTGGTTTAATGATGGCGGGGTATTACTACACCACATTACGTCTGGCTAATCGTTGGTTAGATAGCCTGTATTTATTACTGCTTTGGTATATTACCTATAATGCGTGTTTGCGCAGCCTGACTCTAGTGGCTCGTAAACTGGCTTATCAACGTGCTATCGAACGTCGTAAGGCCCAGCATCAAGAAGAGAGTGAAAACGAACCCATCAAAGAACCGCCAATGACGATTGAATTAATCAGTCAACAGTCATTGCGTTTAACCACGATGGTATTATTTATCATTTTTGCTTTAGCTTTTTATGCAATCTGGTCTGATTTTATTACGATATTTTCATTTTTAGACAGTGTTGATTTATGGCATTACACCGCAACAACCGCTGAAGGTAGCAATACTTTACAATCAGTCACGCTAGCCAATTTAATCTTGGCGATGGTGATTATCGTTGTAGCATGGATTATGACACGTAACTTACCGGGCTTATTAGAGGTTTTAGTTCTGTCACGCTTAAAATTACGACAAGGTTCGACTTATGCCATCACCACGATTTTAACTTACATTATTGTCGGTATTGGTGCGATAACGTCATTGGGGATGCTCGGTATTACATGGAGTAAGCTTCAGTGGTTAGCCGCGGCATTAACAGTTGGTTTGGGGTTTGGCTTACAAGAAATTTTTGCGAACTTTGTTTCGGGGATTATCTTGTTATTCGAAAGGCCGATTCGTATCGGTGATACCGTAACGATTGGCAGTTATTCGGGAACGGTAAGTAAAATTCGTATTCGTGCAACCACTATCATTGATTTTGATCGCAAAGAAGTGATCATCCCGAATAAAGCGTTTGTGACTGAACGTCTCATTAACTGGTCACTTTCGGATACAGTGACGAGGATTACAGTAGCATTAGGTGTGGCTTACGGTTCTGATCTTGATAAAGTGAAGCAAGTGCTGTTAAGTGCTGCGACCTCAAATAGTAAGGTGATGACAGACCCTGCACCTGCGGTGTATTTCACTGGGTTTGGTGCGAGCACCCTTGACCATGAATTGCGTTTTTATGTTCGCCAAATCGGCGATAGAGGAACGACGAGTGATGAGGTGCATCGTGCAATAGATAAGTTGTGTCGTGAAAATGACATTAATATTGCATTTAACCAGTTAGAGGTTCACCTTCATAACGAGCGAGGTGACGAAATTCAAGAAATAAAACGTGACCCTAACGTAAAAAAAGATGATGGTAATTAATATGACTTAATTGCTCGATGAGCAGGTTGCTTCAGCAGCCTGTTTAGTGAGATAGTCATTTTTTACAATTTCAAGCGCTTTAAGTACCACGTCAGTTTCAACGTCTGAAGTTTCAAGTAAATAGATAAGATCAACGGCAAGCTGAGTTTCTTTGGGGGCATTTTTTAGAGAATCCATTCTGGCTCCTTAGTATCGACTTAGCGAGTTATCGTACGCATTTTTTTAGTAGCGACATTGATAGATATTAGTTTTTAATCGAAATAGGAGCAAGTTGATATTACGCAATGATAAAAAAATAATAAGAATAGCGACGAGAAATTAACGTGCCTTTGACATTTTATCGTGAAGGGGCGAGTTAAAATTTACAATAGTTTTTATAATTCTAATATGTGTAGTAAATAATAAAATAACCCGTCATTAATCGATTTGTGAAAATAGAGTAGCTGAGTAATATCATTTATATCAATGATATTGAAGTAGTTTATTGATTGTTATGGTATTACGTGCATGTTAGTATTATTACCTATTGGTAATAGTATAACTGGGTGATTTTGTGACGAAATTATCGGAAAGCCTCTATTTAACATTTTGTATCGTGCTAAGCTTTATTATCACTTATTATATTGCAGGTATTGATGCAACTTTATGGAGTTCACTGTCAGCGCTTCATGGTTATACGATATTTAATAAAGCGAATCGCTATAAAAATATTATTTATTCATTATTATGTTCATTATTTGTGTTTGTAGGGACGGCTCTTGGTTATTCTTTAGGCTTTAGTTACTTGTTCTTTATCGTATTATTTCTATCACCTTTTTTCTATTATCAACTTTATAATGTTGATTCCTCTTTAGAGATGTCGTTTAAGTACTTTATGATTTTCTTTATCATAGGGGCAACCTTAAATAAGTCGAGCTTCAACGGCTTGGTGATAGGTTTACTGATAGGAACGGTGGTGACACTTGCGTTCTGTTACGCTGTGAGCAAACGGAAAACAATTACGATTCACCAGATAAAGAAGTATATCTTTTTAAAAAGAGATAGAGTCACTGTTCCCTTAGTGGGACAATCATTGATCTACTCGACAGGCTTAATTTTTTGTGTTTTATCATCAAGAGCCATCAATATAGACCATTTTTTTTGGGCACCATTAACCTTTATCTTTGTCTTAAATCCTAAATTAACAAATATCGTTAAATTAACGCGTGATAGGGTCATTGGAACACTGATTGTTGTTTTGATACTTTATTTGGCATTTAACTCATCTATCTTAATGCCATACATAGGTTTTACATTAATTCTCTTGTTTTCATTTTTAATCCCTATCAGTAATACAAAGAAAAATAATGTATTCGGGACAATTTGTTTGACTGGGTTAGTCTTGTCATTAATTGAAATGTCAATTTATCTGAATAATGTTGATTATCATTTATTGTCAGAAAGGATCATGGAAACATTCATTGGTGGCTTATTTGCGGTAGTATGCAGTTACTGCATAAAATTAATCATGAAGAATAAATCAATTTATTGAGGTCGCCTTACAATGGGAGCTGAGGCTACACCCATTAATAATTTAGTCCAAAAATTGGTTTTCTTGATGTTCTATGGCTTTTTCGATACGTATCAATGCTTGCCGGCAACGGTATAGCCTTCCCGCTAATGCTGCAATATCTTTTTGGCATTGGTGACGTTTTACGTGATCGGTCAGGCCATTGAGTTGCAATTCACGTTCACTGACCATGGCGAGTAATCGGCGTTCATAATCTTGATGCTGTGCCAACCGTTCATACAGATCGACGTGTTCTTTCTTTTCTTGAAAAGAGGTCTCTTTTTGGCGTAATGCTTGAGTAGACAGTTCTCGGGAAAGCGCTTGGATTTGATGCGTTATTTTCTCTGTCAGAAAGTTAACTTGTTCAATATGACCAAGTGACACACTGTGGGAAAGTTGTTGGTACAGTTTATTTAACTCTTTTTGGCAATCCCCTAGATGCGTTGATTTAGTGCTAAACAGTTGCGAATCAAAGCGGGAATGTGAAAATTCCTGATCAGCGATAGGTGCTATGCGGGTTTGCAATGCGTCAATTTGCGTTTTTAGCGCATCTAAAAGAGCCTGTATTTTCATTTTTCTTCTCGTTACTAGTGAAAAATCATGGAAAATTGATATGTAGCAATAAAACTTGTCGCAAATAAGCGGCTCCTTATTGCATTTTTATGGTACTTTAAATAGATTCTACCTTTTCGTGTTTACTATTGATTGGCACTTTATTATGACTGCTAGAGAGCAACAACTGCAATTGATTAAAGAAAGTATTGCAACTATCCCTGATTACCCAAAAGAAGGGGTATTATTCCGCGATATTACCACACTGTTAAATAACCCGGCAGCTTATCAAGCTACCATCGATTTGTTGGTTGAGCATTATAAAGATAAAGATGTCACCAAAATTGTAGGTACTGAAGCGCGCGGTTTTCTGTTTGGTGCACCAGTCGCGTTGCGCTTAGGCGTTGGTTTTGTTCCTGTACGTAAAAAAGGGAAACTACCTCGCGAAGTATTAAGTATGACCTATGATTTAGAATATGGCACTGACACGCTGGAGATCCATCGTGACAGTATTCAGCCTGAAGATAATGTATTAGTCATCGATGATCTACTTGCAACAGGCGGTACTGTTGAAGCAACAGTAAGAATGATCAAGCAGCTAGGCGCGAACATTGTCGATGCCGCTTTTATTATCAGCCTACCGGATTTAGGCGGCGTAGAGCGCCTTGCTGCTGAGGGCGTTAACTCATTTAGTTTAGTTGAGTTCCCAGGCCACTAATCCTATTTTCCTCACTATTTTTATCACAGTCTCGCCGTAAGGGGCGAGGCTGTGGTAGCATGGTGCTATCACCGTGTTAAGAAACTGCATAATTCATGAGCTATCAGGTACTTGCCCGTAAGTGGCGCCCCCAAAAATTTTCAGATGTTGTCGGTCAACAGCATGTATTGACCGCATTAGCGAATGGTCTGGAACACCAGAGGCTTCATCACGCCTATCTTTTTTCTGGCACTCGTGGTGTCGGTAAAACGACAATTGCCCGTTTGTTTGCCAAAGGTCTTAATTGTGAAACGGGGATCACAGCAACACCTTGTGGAAAATGTACCAATTGCCAAGAGATCGAGCAGGGGCGTTTCGTCGATTTGATCGAAATCGATGCGGCATCGAGAACAAAAGTTGAAGATACGCGAGAATTATTAGACAACGTGCAGTATGCGCCGGCTCGCGGGCGTTTTAAAGTCTATCTTATTGATGAAGTGCATATGCTATCGCGCCATAGCTTTAATGCGTTATTAAAAACGCTAGAAGAGCCGCCTGAGCACGTTAAATTTTTACTGGCAACAACCGATCCACAAAAATTACCGGTGACGATTTTGTCGCGTTGTTTGCAGTTTCATTTAAAAGCGTTAGATGTCACTCAAATTAATGAGCAGCTTGAACATATTTTAAATGCAGAAGGCATTGAACATGATTCGCGCGCGCGCCAGCTCATTTCTCGCGCAGCTGATGGTAGTTTACGTGATGCGTTGAGTTTGACAGATCAAGCGATAGCGATGGGGCAAGGTCAGGTTACAGCAGATATTGTCAGTCAGATGTTAGGTACACTTGATGATGAGCAGCCGCTTGCGATCATTGAAGCTTTGGTGCGTGCTGATGGTATTGCTGTCATGGAAGAAGTCGAGCATGCAGCAACCCGTGGCGCTGATTGGGAAAATCTTCTGGTAGAAATATTGTCATTGTTGCATCGCGTTGCCATGATCCAGCTATTACCCGCAGGAAAAGAAACGGATCCTTCATCGACGGAAGGGCGTCTCAGACAAATAGCGCGAATAATTTCTCCAGCAGATTTGCAATTATTTTATCAAACATTACTGATTGGTCGTCGAGACCTCCCTTACGCACCAGAACGCCGTATGGGCATTGAAATGGCTTTGTTACGTGCTTTGGCGTTTCACCCCAAAAGCATTATTGAAGAACCCGTAGCACAAACGGTGGCCGTACAGCCTGCTTCTGTGATGCCGACTCGCTCAGTTGCATCGAAACCAACACCGGCTTCATCACCGTTATCGGCAAATGCGCCGATAGCAGAAAATAGTCCTACCTTTCAATTATTAAAGGCTAAGGAAGCGCTACAGTCCTCACAAGATGAGGTATCTGACGGAAAAAAGAATAAACCGGCCGCGCCTGAAAAGGCTAAGCCGGCGATGTCAGCACTTGAGAGGCTGGCCGCGGTCACTAGCCAGCATCAAAAAAAGGGTGTTAACCAAACTGTTGACGCTAAAAAATCGACAAAACCAAAGCATTATCAGTGGCGGCCTCAGTTTGAAGAACCTCAAGCTAAAGAAACGATTACCACACCGACTGAAATAAAAGAGGCGTTAGAGTATGAAAAAACGCCTGAATTAGCGGCTAAGATTATTGAAGAAGGTCGAGAGCGGGATAGCTGGTCAGCAGAAATAGCGCAATTAAATATCCCTAAGCTAGTTGAACAATTAGCTTTGAATTCATATATAGAAAGAATCAGTGAGTCACAAATCGTTCTTCATTTGCGACCCGCGCAGCGTCATCTTAATAAGCCGTCGGCACATGACGCATTACAAAGTGCCTTGAGTGAACACTACGGTCATCCTGTTGAACTAAACATCGTTCAAGATGATAATACCGAAGTGAAAACGCCGCTTGAATGGCGACAGGCGATTTATGAAGAAAAGCTGGCGCAAGCGCGTCAGTCAATTATTGCGGATAAAACGATTCAAAAACTACGCTCGATGTTTGATGCGCAGTTAGATGAAGAAAGTATTCGCCCCGTTTAACGCTACAGTCTCTATGAGCAAGCTGTGGCCTCAGTAGTGAGAGATAACTATGTTTGGTAAAGGTGGTTTGGGCAATCTAATGAAGCAAGCCCAACAAATGCAAGAAAAAATGCAAAAAGTTCAGGAAGAAATCGCCAATCTAGAAGCAACAGGCGAATCTGGCGCTGGTCTAGTCAAAGTTACCATCAACGGCTCACATAACTGCCGCCGTGTTGAGATAGATCCAAGTCTTCTTGAAGATGATAAAGATATGCTGGAAGATTTGATTGCCGCAGCATTTAATGATGCAGCTCGCCGTATTGAAGAAACGCAGAAAGAAAAAATGGCAAGTGTTTCAAGTGGCATGCAACTGCCACCAGGCTTTAAGATGCCATTCTAATGCAAACGAGTCCGCTTCTAGAGTCATTGATGGAAGCTTTGCGCTGTCTCCCTGGTGTTGGGCCAAAGTCAGCGCAACGTATGGCTTTTCATCTGCTTCAGCGTGATCGTAGTGGTGGCATGCGCCTTGCGCAGTCACTGACTCGAGCAATGTCAGAAATCGGTCACTGCCGTGATTGTCGTACTTTTACCGAACAGGATGTGTGTAATATCTGTGAAAATCCGCGTCGTCAACAGAACGGTTTGATTTGTGTGGTTGAAAGCCCTGCGGATATTTATGCTGTGGAACAAACTGGTCAATTTTCAGGGCGTTATTTTGTGCTGATGGGGCATTTATCACCGATTGATGGCATTGGCCCGATGGATATCGGACTGGATAGATTAGAAGAGCGGTTATCTTCTGAAACCATTACTGAAGTGATACTTGCGACTAACCCAACGGTAGAAGGTGAGGCAACAGCAAACTATATTGCGCAGATGTGTGCTCAATATGGCATTACTGCAAGCCGAATCGCACATGGCGTACCTGTTGGTGGTGAGCTGGAAATGGTCGATGGTACCACGTTATCTCACTCATTAGCGGGTAGGCAGCGCCTCTAGTAACAGGTAACATCTTAAGCTACGGGCGGTTGACTGGCTGTAGCTTTAATCACCGCAATGTCTTACCAGAAGCATCGCTTATTGTTTTTGTCGCAGTCCTTTCACATAATTCGAATCTGTTCGCTTTTTTATTCTTTAGTATCACTTAGTTATCCCCTTGAGTGACTTATCGTCGCTGAGTCTTCGCGGAGACATTTTTTCTTTCATGCGCTTGAATTTCTGTTTTTTGCCCCCAATTCAATCTCATCGATAAGTCAAAACTATCCCATTAGATTGATGATATAGAGGCATTAATGAGTATGAAAGGACAAGAAACTCGCGGGTTCCAATCTGAAGTCAAACAACTGCTCCAGTTGATGATCCACTCTCTTTACTCAAACAAAGAAATCTTTTTGCGTGAACTTATTTCAAACGCATCCGATGCGGCAGATAAACTGCGTTTTCGTGCACTTTCAAAACCTGAATTGTATGAAAATGATGGGGAACTGCGTGTTCGCATTAGCGCAAATAAAGAAGATGGGACACTCACAATTAGCGATAACGGTATTGGTATGAGCCGTGATGAAGTTATTGATAACTTAGGAACGATCGCTAAATCAGGCACTAAAGCCTTTTTAGAATCTCTGGGTGGTGACCAAGCAAAAGATAGTCAAATGATTGGTCAGTTTGGTGTTGGTTTCTATTCTGCTTTTATCGTTGCTGATAAAGTGACTGTTCGTAGCCGTGCTGCTGGTGCATCGGCAGACCAAGGCGTATTTTGGGAATCTGCTGGTGAAGGTGAATACACTATTGCCGACATTGAAAAAGCGGATCGTGGCACTGAAATCACGTTACATTTGCGTGAAGATGAAAAAGAGTTTTTAGATAACTGGCGTTTGCGTTCAGTTATCAGCAAATATTCAGACCATATTGCACTACCTGTAGAAATTGAAGTTAAAAATGAAGAAGATGGCACAATAACTTGGGAGAAAATCAACCAAGCTAAAGCGCTATGGACGCGTAATAAGTCTGAAATTTCTGATGAAGAGTATATCGAGTTTTACAAACACATCTCCCATGATTATGCGGATCCATTAACTTGGTCTCATAATCGTGTTGAAGGTAAGCAGGAGTACACTAGCTTATTGTATATACCTTCACAGGCGCCGTTTGATCTCTGGAATCGTGAGCAGCGCCATGGATTAAAACTGTATGTTCAGCGTGTGTTTATTATGGATGACGCTGAGCAGTTTATGCCAAATTATTTGCGCTTTGTGCGTGGGGTATTGGATTCAAACGATTTACCCCTCAACGTATCTCGCGAAATACTGCAAGATAGCGCATTAACTCGTAGCTTGCGTGGCGCATTAACCAAGCGTGTCCTGCAAATGCTAGATAAACTGGCGAAGAATGATGCGGAAAAATATCAGTCTTTCTGGCAGCAATTTGGTCTAGTGATGAAAGAAGGACCTGCGGAAGATATGAGCAATAGTGAAGCTATTGCGAAACTGCTACGTTTTGCATCAACACATAATGATAGCAACGTGCAGAATGTCTCTTTAGAAGACTATATTAGCCGTATGGTTGAAGGGCAGGAGAAAATCTATTACATCACGGCGGATAGCTATGCTGCGGCTAAGAGCAGCCCTCATTTAGAGCTGTTCCGTAAGAAAGGTATTGAGGTACTATTGCTTTCTGATCGCATTGATGAATGGATGATGAACTATTTATCCGAGTTTGATGGTAAGCCTTTCCAATCGGTTAGCAAAGCCTATGAGTCGCTGGATAAACTCGCAGATGAAGATAAAGCAGAGCAAGAAGAAGCCGATAAGCAATTAGAACCTTTTGTTGAGCGTGTGAAAACATTGTTGGCAGATCGCGTTAAAGAGGTCAAATTGACCCACCGTTTGACGGATACACCTGCGATTGTCACCACCGATGCCGATGAGATGAGCACACAAATGGCGAAGTTATTCGCTGCGGCAGGTCAAGCTGCTCCTGAAGTGAAATATAACTTTGAGCTTAATCCATCACATCCACTGGTTAAGAAAGCGTCAGAAGTGACGGATGATGCACTGTTTGCTGATTGGGTTAATGTTTTGTTAGACCAAGCTTTATTAGCAGAGCGCGGTACATTAGAAGATCCAAATTTATTCATTCGTAAAATCAACGAATTATTAATGAAATAATTCGCTAATTGATTTTCGTTTTTGAGCAAAAACCACGTTTTAGCCAGCGCTTTAGCGTGGTTTTTTTCTTTTACGAAAGAAGTAAAATGCGAAAACGTTTACGTGTCTTCTTGAGTAAAGCGCCATCCTAATGGTATGGTATCTTGTTTTCTTTTCAAATTATAAAAAACTAAATAGCAAGGGGTTTACGCAATGCGTATCATTCTGCTCGGTGCTCCAGGCGCCGGTAAGGGCACTCAAGCTCAATTTATTATGGAGAAATTTGGTATTCCACAAATTTCAACTGGCGACATGTTACGTGCAGCAGTTAAAGCAGGTAGTGAGCTAGGTTTAAAAGCAAAAGAGCTAATGGATAATGGTAAGTTAGTGACTGATGAATTAGTGATTGCATTAGTTAAAGAGCGCATCAAACAAGATGACTGCCGCAATGGCTTCTTGTTGGATGGGTTCCCGCGCACCATTCCTCAAGCTGATGCAATGAAGGAAGCCGGTATTGATGTTGATTTCGTATTAGAATTCGATGTACCTGATGAAATCATTGTTGAGCGTATTATTGGTCGCCGTGTGCATGCACCTTCAGGTCGTGTTTATCATGTGACATTCAACCCACCTAAAGTTGAAAATAAAGATGATGTCACAGGTGAAGAGCTCACTATTCGTAAAGATGACCAAGAAGATACCGTTCGTAAGCGTTTGGTTGAATATCATGATTTAACCGCACCTTTGGTCGCTTATTATCAAAAAGAAGCGGCTGCGGGTAACACTCAGTATTTCAAAATTGATGGAACTCGCAAAGTTTCTGAAGTGAGTGAAGAATTAGCAAAAATCCTCGGCTAATAAAGATGATAGCTATCAACAAAGGCAGCGATAATCGCTGCCTTTGCTTTTGTCGCATAAGAAGATAAATAAAGACCGCATTTTATGATATAAAGTTGGGAATAATTATCATTTAAGGAGTATCATTGTGTCAGAGAATAAATTCGGTATTTTATTGGTTAATCTAGGGACGCCTGATGCCCCAACGACTCCGGCAGTTAAACGTTATCTTGCGGAATTTTTGAGTGATGTCCGTGTTATTGATGTCTCTCGTGCGATTTGGAAACCTATTTTATATGGCATTGTATTGCCATTTCGTTCGCCTAAGGTTGCGAAACTCTATCAATCAATTTGGACCGAAGATGGTTCACCTTTACTCGCTTATACGTTAAAGCAGAAAGCTAAGTTAGCTGAATGTTTTCCTAATATACCAATAGAAGTTGGGATGAGTTATGGCTCACCGTCACTGAAAAGTGCAATTGACTCCTTGATGTGCCAAGGTGTGACCGAATTAATCGTACTTCCTTTATATCCTCAGTACTCCTGTTCGACGACAGCGGCTGTCTATGATGGTATTTCCGCGATTCTCAAGCAAATGCGTACAATTCCGTCGTTACATTTTATCCGTAGTTATGCGACGCATCCTGCCTATATTCAGGGCTTAGTCAACTCAATTGAGCAAAGCTTTGCTCAGCATGGTGAACCTGACCGACTGATTTTGTCGTTCCATGGTATTCCTAAACGTTATGCGGATACTGGCGATATTTATCCACAAGAGTGTGAAGCAACAACTCGTTTAGTTAAAGAGGCGTTGAATTTTCCAGCGGAACGTGTATTGATGACTTATCAATCTCGTTTTGGTCGTGAGCCTTGGTTAACGCCCTATACCGATGAGACAATGAATCAATTACCCTCACAAGGCGTAAAATCAGTTCAAGTGATTTGTCCCGGATTTTCTGCGGACTGTTTAGAAACACTAGAAGAAATTAGTGAACAAAATCAACACTTTTTCAAAAGCCAAGGGGGAGAATCCTATCATTATATACCCGCATTAAATGACAGTGAGGATAGTATTAACTTATTCAAAATCCTGATTAATGGTTTAATAAAAACAATTTAAAGTTTAAATTAATATTAAATATGGTGTTTATCGATATATCATAAATCGAGAAAACTATTATACTCACTGATATAAAGGGTTGATGCATTATTAATTTGGTACTTAACTGGAATTTATTATGAGCACTGATAGAGAATCACGGAATGATAAAACAGCAAGTGAGATGCAAATCTCGCAATTTAACTTACAGCAAAGCGATGAAGTTGATTTGATGGCTTTGTTTGCTGTTTTAATAAGAAATAAATTTATTATTATCGCTATCACTGTTGCTATTACGCTTATTAGTACTCTTGTGGTATCCCTGCTCCCCCAAAAATGGAGCAGTACAGCGGTTGTTGTTCCCCCATCTTCTGAAGAAATTAAAGATATTAATACACTCAGTGCGCAACTCAGTGTTCTTGATGTGAAAATTGATTTATCTGCACAACAAATTTTTAATGCATTTATTGAGCAGTATCGATCAAAAGTTAATCAAGAAGCCTATGTTCGTAGCACGAACTACTTTCAAGAACTCGCCAAAAAAATTGATCCAGCGGATAAAGAAAATGGTGAGCAACGACTGGTAAATAACATTATTACCAACAGTATTCATATTACAGACCAGTCAAAAGAAAAAAATAGTACATCGAATGACATTATACTCACTTTCATTGCACCGACGCCTTCAGAAGCTCAAGATCTGTTGGCTGGCTATGTTCGCTATACAGCAACAAAAGTCAGGGAGCAATTTAAGCAAGATATTCAAAATGCGATAGCCCAACAGTTAGTCCGTGCAAATGAAACCTTTAAACAAGAGGTGACAAAAATTCGGACAGAATACGATGTTAAGGTGGAAAGATTAAAACGTGCCATTGATATCGCAAAAGCGGCGGGCGTTCGTAAGCCGATAGTGACGGATTCTGCCATCATTAGTGATGATCCTGATTATCCCATTGCGTTAGGAACTGAAGCGCTAGAGAAAAAATTAGCGATAGAGTTGCAGAACCGTGATATTGCAATGTTGAGTGAAGATTTACAAATTCGTCAACACTACATCAATAGCTTGTCAGAATTAAAGATTGATACTATCGACTTTTTACCCGCTAAATTCATTCTTGCACCTGATTTACCCGCTAAGAAAGATTCGCCAAAATCGACACTCATCATCGCATTGAGTGCTATCCTCGGCCTGATCTTGAGCAGCGCATACGTATTAACTCGCGAGCTATACCGCGATTATACAATGAAGACGGCGTCACATTCATAATCGATCACGATAAACATAAATTGTCACCTTGATCGCAGGTGCTGGTTTATGTTTATCATGCTAGAATAGCGGCATGTCTACTCGCTAATTTGTTCATTATGAAATTCCCCGGTCAACGTAAATCAAAGCATTATTTTCCTGTTAGTTTAAGAGATCCACTGTTACAACCTATCAAAGAGCGGATGGATGAGGGTGAAAACTGTCGATCCTATATCGTGGGTATCGATCAGACACTTGTCGATATTGAAGCCAAGGTCGATGATGCATTTATTGAACGCTATCAATTAAGCAAAGGGCATTCTTTAGTTATAGAAGATGATGTTGCAGAAGCGTTATATGCAGAGCTAACAAGTAATGCATTGATAACTCATGAGTTTGCAGGTGGAACCATCGGCAATACTTTGCATAATTACTCTGTGTTGGCGGATGATCGCTCTGTATTGTTAGGTACCATGTGTAATAACATTCAAATAGGTAGCTATTCTTATCGCTATTTATGCCACACATCGAGCCGAATGGATCTTAACTATTTACAAGGGGTTGATGGGCCTATAGGACGTTGCTTTACACTGATTGCAGAAAATGGTGAACGAACTTTTGCGATTAGCCCTGGGCATATGAATCGACTTCGTCCTGACAGTATTCCAGAAGAGATTATTGCTGGTGCATCGGCCTTGGTACTTACTGCGTATTTAGTGCGTTGTAAACCGGGTGAAACCATGCCCGAGGCTACGATGCAAGCTATCAGCTATGCTAAGAAGCATAATGTTCCTGTGGTATTAACGCTTGGAACTAAGTTTGTTATAGCCCAAGACCCTCAATTTTGGCGTGATTTCCTCGCTGAACATGTTTCTGTCGTGGCGATGAATGAAGATGAAGCATTGGAGTTGACGGGCTTTAATGATCCACTGTTAGCATCGGATATGGCCCTTAATTGGGTTGATCTTGTGTTGTGCACGGCGGGGCCTTCAGGCCTTTATATGGCTGGCTATACGGAAGAAGCATTTAAACGCACTACACAGCATCCTCTGTTGCCGGGGGCGATCCCTGAATTTAACCTCTATGAATTTAGCCGAGCTATGCGCCGGCAAGATTGTGAAGTTCCTATGCGTATCTATTCCCATATAGAACCTTATATGGGTGGCCCAGAAAAAATTATGAATACCAATGGGGCCGGTGACGGCGCTTTATCGGCGTTGTTACATGATATCACTGCGAATTCATACCATCGTATGAACGTACCGAATTCCAGTAAACATGCGCGTCAGTATCTGACTTACTCTTCATTAGCCCAAGTATGCAAATATGCGAATCGGGTGAGTTATCAAGTGCTAACTCAGCATTCACCGCGTTTAACCCGTGGTTTACCTGAAAAAGAAGACAGTCTAGAAGAGTCATATTGGGAACGCTAGTTGTTGGTTTTTTCTTAAATAGCGTCAGATAGCACCTCATTGTTGATAATAAAACAGTGGGGTGTTTTTTTAGATAGTGAAGAAAAAACCCCCCACACAGTGGGGGAAGTAGGACACAAAAAATATCATCAATAATGGTTTAGGCGAAATGGAGTATAGCGCCTTATAGGGGCTAAAAAGTGGAGGAAATATGAATCCATTTATTGTTAATTGTTCTATTTTAGACTAATAAACAGATAAAAATGTTATTACGATATTATTGCAAGGAACGGGTAAGCCATATCAAATTGAATTTAAGGTTTTTTGAGTGTCGTGGGCATAGATTGGTTAATCACGATGAATAACCGATATGACGTCTTACATCTTGCTTAGAGAAAGGGATATTTGATTCGCAGACGATGGAAGCGCTTAATGTTGTTTTGGTATGAAATTAGCGCCTAAAAGAAAGGGAAGTTTGCACTTCCCTTGAGGTTGTTGACAAAGCGGGATAAAAGCGTGGTTTTTCCCACTTTGTGTTATCAGCCGAAAATCAATAAATTGATTTCCCTCTCTTATTTTCAAAACCTATTCGACTTTCCGCCAAACATCATATGTTTGGCGGCAGTCTGAAGGGAAGTTTGCACTTCCCTTTAACATTATTTTAGTGAGATGGTTTTAGATACTCATCGAGGTTTTTGCCTTCAGTATCTTTTGATAATGGTTCATCATCAATTGAACAGCCATACTCGGTCACGTCGTTACACATAAAAGTCGCCATGGCTTTAGCAATTTCATGTTCACCAATGATGATATGGTCGGCCCCACGTTCTTTAATGAAGCTAACTTCATCATCATAGTGAGCACGGACGATCACGGTAATATTCGGGTTCAACTCTTTTGCATGGGTCACGATTTCACCAGCCTCGTAGCCATTTGGAATCGTGAGTAGCAAAGTTTTCGCACACTCAATGCGCGCAAGGCTAATAATGTCTTTATTCGCACCATTACCTAGGATAGCGCTAAACCCGTTTTCAGCCAGCTCTTCAAACTTAGCTCGAGTGTCTTCCACGACGACTAATGGAATATCACGACGGCGCAGTTTATCAGCTAACATACCACCAACACGCCCGTAGCCGACAATGATGGCATGACCACAAATATCGACAGGAATTTGGGTTTCTTCTTCCAATGTCTCTTCGAGTAGTTGTTCCTCGATAGTCTCGGTTTTTTCTAAGTACTTATCGAGTAAACTAAAGAGTACAGGATTAAGCATAATTGAAACTATCGCACCCGCTAACACTAAGTTTTGTGCTTCTTTATCCATGACACCAAGTGCCATTCCCATGCCTGCTAAAATAAAGGCAAACTCACCAATTTGCGCCAAGCTAACAGAGATGGTTAATGCCGTTCGCCTTGAATGGCCAAATAGGCGAACAAGGATTAATGCGGCCGCAGATTTACCGACGATAATAATCGCGAGAACACCAATCACACCTAATGGATGGTCAATCAGTACGACAGGGTCGAACAGCATCCCAACGGAAACAAAGAAGAGTACAGCAAACGCGTCTCTTAGCGGGAGCGTATCCTGTGCTGCACGGTGGCTAAGTTCTGATTCATTTAACACCATACCCGCAAAGAAAGCACCGAGTGCAAATGATGCATCAAATAATGCAACAGCAGCATAGGCGATACCCAGTGCAAGAGCGAGCACAGCAAGTGTAAATAATTCACGAGAACCTGTGGATGCGGTACGTGATAAAATCCAAGGGATCACACGACGACCAATAACTATCATAATGATAATAAAGGCGACCACTTTCCCCACAGTCCATGCAAGTCCGATAAGTAACTCACTAAAGCTCGCTTGCTCAGAATTCATAATTGCAGCAGCAGCGGGTAATAGAACTAGCGTCAGAACCATCGCGAGGTCTTCAACAATTAACCAACCGATAGCAATCTGGCCTCGTTGGCTTTCAATCAGTTGCCGTTCTTCTAAGGCACGAAGTAATACAACCGTACTTGCTGTTGATAAACAGAGGCCAAAAACGATACCTGAAAAGGTTCCCCAGCCAAATAGCATGGAAAGGCCTAAACCTAAAAGAGTGGCGACTGCAATTTGTGCAATCGCTCCGGGAATGGCGATGGCTTTAACGGCTAAGAGATCTTTCAGTGAAAAATGTAGCCCGACACCAAACATCAAAAGGATAACACCAATTTCAGCTAGTTCTGGCGCAAGCGTTGTATCGGCAACAAAACCCGGAGTAAAAGGACCGGCTAAAACACCCGCCGCAAGATAGCCCACCAAAGGGGAAATTTTTAATCGCTGAGCGATCATACCTAACAAATATGCAAGGGCGAGACCACCAACAATGGTTGTGATTAAGGGCGTAGAATGCTCCATTTAGTCTCCTTTGATTGATTTGAATTTTTAGGAATCAAGTTCCCATATTTTGGAATGCACTTTGCATATAATTCTATTTTATCGTTATTTGAGAAAAATTTCCTTAAAAAATTTAAATGTTTTTCAAATAAAAGTGGTTTATTAGTGCTAAATCGTTACAAAGATGTCATTTGTGTGATTTTTTGTTGAATTTTAAGTGAGATATAGAGGTAAGTTCCCATACTTATTTTTCAATAAGTATGGGTTAAATAAAGGGAAATGACTATTTTTGTTCTAGATTTGGTAGTAATACGGTAAAAATACCCAATAAAGGCAGAAATGCACAATATTGATAAACTTGTTCGATGCTGGTTTTATCTGCGATTTGCCCCAATACTGCGGCGCCAACACCTCCCATGCCGAATGCTAACCCAAAAAACAGGCCAGATATCATTCCGGTTTTACCGGGGATCAACTCTTGTGCATAGACTAAAATGGCCGAAAACGCTGAGGCTAATATCAACCCAATGATAACGGTTAAAATGCTCGTCCAATACAGAGAGGCATGTGGTAGCAGCAATGTAAACGGCGCGACCCCTAAGATAGAGAACCAAATTACATATTTACGCCCAATCTTGTCACCAACAGGCCCGCCTATCATGGTTCCAGCGGCGACCGCAAAAAGGAAGATAAATAGGTGGATCTGCGCGTTCTGTACGGTGACACCAAATTTTTCAATAAGGTAAAAAGTGTAATAGCTACTAATACTTGCGAGATAAAAATATTTAGAAAAAATTAATATCAGCAATATAGCTAATGAACCAATGACAGCCTTACGAGGCAATACGTTGATTTCGACGTGAGATACTGGCTTTTTACTGACAGCTCGATGTTGTTGCTTATACCAACGGCTTACTTGCAATAATACGACAATCGCTAATAAGGCGGCCAAAGAGAACCAACCGACATTACCTTTACCGTAAGGCTCAATAACCAGTGCGGCAAGTAATGGCCCCAAAGATGCCCCTAAATTTCCACCAACCTGGAAAAAAGACTGTGCAAGGCCGTGACGACCGCCTGATGTCATGCGTGCGACACGAGATGATTCAGGGTGGAAGACTGAAGAACCCGTTCCTACTAGTGCGGCAGCTAATAATATAACGGGGAATGTTTCAGCCATAGCAAGTAATAGCAATCCTGTTAGTGTAAAGCCCATCCCGATAGGTAATGAATAAGGCTGTGGATGTTTATCGGTATAATAGCCAATGACAGGTTGCAGTAATGATGCTGTAATTTGGTAGGTCAATGTAATCAAACCGACTTGTGCAAAACTGAGTGAAAAATCAGACTGCAAGAGTGGATAGATAGCTAATATCAATGACTGAATCATATCGTTCAGCAAGTGAGAGAAGCTAATGGCAGTAAGAATGCTAAAAACAGTTTTACCTGTTTTACTAATAGGTTTTGCGGCAGGGGTATGACTTTGGTTGGTTGTTTGCTCACTCATAATTAGTAACTTTCATAGTTGTGTTGCTAAATTGTTATCAATATAGCGTATTTGTCATTTAATTGAACTAATAAATATCACGATAAAAAAAGTCACCATCGTTATTAATGTTGATTAATGTCTCAGTTTAATGAAACAAGCACCATTTAACGCATAGGTTATCCAATTATGATCGCAGTTTTATGCTATAAATTAGCATTTACTATTAGGGCTAGAACCTAAACATACCATAAAAATTTGAGATATAGGCAGGGAGAAAAAGATGAATTTAACCTTTAAAGCATCGGTATGCGCATTGACGGTATCTTTGGCACTGTTGCCTATCGCACAGGCAAATGCTTGGGAAAAAGATAAAACATACAATATCACGATTTTACATACGAATGACCATCATGGTCATTTTTGGCATAACGATCACGGTGAATATGGTTTAGCAGCACAGAAAACCGTTGTGGATGAAATTCGTGATGAAGTGGCTAAGCAAGGTGGCAGCTTATTATTACTTTCCGGTGGTGATATTAATACCGGTGTCCCCGAATCTGATCTGCAAGACGCTGAGCCCGATTTTAAAGGGATGAACTTAGTCGGTTATGATGCAATGGCGCTGGGTAACCATGAGTTTGATAACCCACTAGACGTACTACGTACACAAGAAAAATGGGCTAATTTTCCGTTCTTATCAGCCAATATCTATCAAACCAGCACAGGTGAGCGTCTATTTAAACCTTACCAAATATTCGATAAACAAGGTGTCAAAATTGCAGTTCTAGGATTAACCACTGACGATACGGCGAAACTAGGAAATCCTGCAAACTTCCCAGATGTTGAGTTTAGAACACCGGCGGTTGAAGCGAAAAAAGTGGTTGAAGAACTCCGCGCGACAGAAAAACCAGATATTATCATCGCGGCTACCCATATGGGGCATTACGATAACGGTCAGCATGGCTCAAATGCTCCCGGTGACGTAGAAATGGCTCGTAGCTTACCTAAAGGCTATTTGGATATGATTGTGGGCGGTCACTCACAAGATCCCGTCTGTATGTCCAGCGAGAACAAAAACTATAAACAAGTCGATTATGTTCCTGGTACCCCTTGTGCGCCTGATAACCAAAATGGCACATGGATCGTTCAGGCTCATGAATGGGGCAAATATGTGGGGCGTGCTGATTTTGAATTTAAGAATGGTAAATTCACGCTAAAACATTACCAACTGATCCCGATCAATTTGAAAAAGAAAATCACGAAAGAGGACGGAACCAGCGAGCGTGTCTATTACACTCAAGAAATAGCCCACAATGAGGACATGATGAAGTTATTGACCCCTTATCAACAAAAAGGGGGTGAGCAACTGAATGTAAAAGTCGGTTCTGTTGAAGGGAAGCTTGAAGGCGATCGCAGTAAAGTCCGTTTTGTCCAGACTAACATGGGGCATTTGTTGTTAGCGGCACAAAAAGAGCGTGCAGATGCTGATTTTGCTGTTATGAGTGGTGGCGGTGTACGTGACTCGATTGAAAGTGGTGATATTACGTACAAAGATGTTTTAAAAGTACAACCCTTTACGAATGAATTGGTCTATATCGATTTTAAAGGGGATGAAGTACTCGAGTATTTACAGGCCGCTGCGAATATGAAGCCTGATTCAGGGGCTTATGCACAATTTTATCATGTTAGCCTGACGTTAAACACAGACGGTAGCATTAGCGATGTCAAAATTGATGGCAAACCGTTTGATCCTGAAAAAACCTATCGCATGGCGACATTAAATTTCAATGCGATTGGAGGAGATGGTTATCCAAAAATCGACAATCATCCTAATTATGTTAATACAGGATTTGTCGATGCGGAGGTATTGAAAGGTTATATTGAGAAACACTCACCTTTAAAAGCGGCAGACTATGAGCCAAAAGGTGAAATTATTTATAAAAAATAATTGGTTAATTAATTTTACCAAGCCGATATAGTCTATAAAACCTGATCTTAGCCAGTGGCTGGGATCAGGTTTTTTCATATGGCATTATGCTTTTGTCTTCTTGTAATAAACAGGTTAAGGCGGCTTGTAAATGTGCAATGAAGTCGTGTTTCGAGTGAATGCCTAACTGAATTTGTTCAATAAAAAAGGGTAATTGCTGTTCTAACTTAGGGTATTTACCACTCAATCGACTGACATGTTCACTGAGCGTATCAGGCCAATCATTATCATGAAATGTTCGTAAGATATTGGTAGAGCGTATTAGTTTTTTGGCGGCTTGTTTTGATAATGTTAAGTATGTCGAGTGATCGTCTGTGTTGGCTATTTTTTGGCGATATTCTAAAAGAACAGAATGATAGTCACTATTAACGGCTAATGCGATATCCCTTGATGGACGGAATCGCGGAAAGAAGAGAGAAAGGTCTTCGCCATAAATGATTCGGCAATGATGTTTTAACCAGTATCCCCAACTATTGATATTATTGGGGGCGAGAACCTCCTGCTTGGTGGCAATATCAAAATCAATTTTAGGTATGATAGGGAAATGTTGAATACTGTTTTGCGCAATGTATTCAAGAGCTAGCATCTCGTTTTCACTGATGTTGTTATTGAAAATAACACACAAGTCGAGATCTGAAATAGAGGGGATAGCATGACCACGCGCTACACTACCATAAATAAAAATACTGCAAATAGCCTCCCCATACTCAGCCAAAAGCTCCGCCTGAACAAAGGATACTATGCCTTGGTATGTGGTTTGGGTGGTGTTATTGTTTAGTGTGCTGATGTAACCATTTTCATCAACTGCCATGATAAATCCCTTTTAGATCTTTTTAGTCATGGAGCGTTGACATAATGAGCGATGAGTCGATGTCATCGGTACACACCTAAGCAGCCTACCGCGATATTATTCTACATAAAATAATTATGTAGAATAAAGATAATGCCAACAAGAGATTATTTACACGCATCAAATCGTGTTGATATATAAAAGTAAATCACAAGGTTAGCTCGTGATCAACCACGAAAGCGGGCGCTGGCGGCTCGCCAAGGCTAACATCGGACCAACGTAGTACAGCGGCAGACGCTTCAGAGTGCCCCCCATAGGCGTATAAGACAACGAGTGAGCCGGGTTTGATCAGTTTTTGTGTGGCAGCCATGTATAAATGGATAGGAACCATTGCGGGGCCACTATACGCGTTCTGAGGAAAAGTATTCACCACTCGCTCTTTTGCTATGCCTAACGCATTGGCAGAAAACTCTGCATGCCAAGCTGTAGGTGTATTTAGTGCAACACAATCAATTTGTTCAATCGTTACGTTGGCTTTTAACAACGCGCTGTCAACGGTGCGTTTCAGGTAATATTCTGACGTGGCGCGTAGTACTTGAGACACCGTATCATCGATACGTAAACGAAGACGTTGAGATATGGGAGTCTGTTGACCTTCAATGACATCTAAGTGCCACGTTCCGCATGTTTCCCCCAGATGAATAGACTCAGTGCTAAGCAGGCCAAATGATTTTTCGACTGAACCAACAATGAAAGCGGCAGATGCATCGCCATAAAAGCGCAAAGCGGGATCATCTGCATCAAATAGGCGAGAAAATTGGGCCGTCGCAATCACTAATACTCTCTTTTTTTGTCCGCTTTGGACTAACCCACAGGCTGTGAGGAAAGCCGACATTGAGCCATTACAGGTGGCTGAAATATTGAATGCGCCGCCACCAATCCCTAATGCATGAGCAATATACCCCGCATCTCCGAAACCGATGTTATCGTCAAAGAGAGAGGTCACGATGAGACAATCGATATCACTTGCGGGTATTTTGGCCGCTGTTAACACTTTCGTGGCGGCTTTGATACCAAGCGATGAGGCACTCTCATGATTGATGACAACTCGACGTTCCACGCTACCGAGAAAAGTGTCAGATAGATAAGGTTTCATTGCGTCATCATAAAAATGAGGGGGGGAGGGTTGAGATCGAGAAAGGGAAGGTTTACGACGAACGATAGCGTCTTTATCCCACCATCCATTGGTACGTACTCCTTCAGGTAAATGAATTGCAATCGATTGAATTCCAACGGATAACATATGTTCTCCTTAGTGATGTTGATAATTAAGCTAATTGCGAGTTGTTACATTTACACCAATAAAATAAAACGATATTTCCCAAGTTAGACAATATATAAATTATAATGACTGAATATTATCACCATGAATAATCGTGTTTTTTATATAAACATAAAGATTAAATAAATATTAGATGGTAAATTTTATAGTTCAAGAACATTAATAAAAATAAAACTTTTATATATTAACTATTAAAGAAATTATAATTAAGTTGGTATTTATATTATGTATAATCTGAATGAGATAATAGGCTTTTTTATTGATGGATAATTAATGACTCTATGTAAATCAATAGGTTAATGTATTATCTCGAATAGGGGTGCCCATCAAATATTAATGGGCAATATATAGGAGGTAAAAACGATGGTGCGAAGTCACATAATCAAGCTGTTAAAGTTTTTTTATTTCTGCAAAGCTAGCATTAAGCACATTAGCTAAATCTTGTGGCGCTAACTCAATATCTAATCCTCTTTTTCCCCCAGAAATAAATATCGTCGGATATTGTTGAGCTTGGCTATCGATGACAGTCAGTAAACGTTTTTTTTGGCCGAGTGGGCTAATGCCACCGATTAAATAGCCCGTTATTTTTTGCGCGACTTGTGGATCAGCCATTTCAACTTTTTTCACGTTGAAGACTTTGGCGACCAATTTTAAATCTAATTGTCCCGACACAGGGGTAACCGCAACGGCTAATTTTTTTTGATCACCATTAAGAGCGACCAATAAGGTTTTGAAGACTTGCTTTGCATCTAAACCGAGCTTATTCACGGCTTCATCCCCAAAATTATGGACATTCGGGTCATGTTCATAAGGGTGAAGCTTAAAATTTATCTTTTGTTTTTCCAGTAGATTGACAGCAGGAGTCATATATTTACCTGTATTTTTCAATTGCGTAAATGGTCAACTAAGCTGCCATCACCAAACAAATGTAGCGCTCCAACCGCGACAACATAATAACCATCAGGTAATGATCTAAGCTTAGTGCTCCAAGCTTGGTTACGTTGTTCCATCAGTATGTGGTACACCTCATCACTGAAGGTTTTAGGTAATGTCACGTCATTATTTGGTTGGAAATCTAACCACCAACTGATCATAGTTTGTAGCGAGCGGGCATTAGTACGCCAATGTACCAGCGTATCTCTTAGTAAGGCTAGGCCTTCCTCAGGCAATGTTAATAGCAACTCGATTTGAGTATCGATACCCTCAAGTTCAATGATCTTTTTTTGTTGCGATTGTGCATTACATAATAATTGATAATCAATCCCATAGCGCCCATGTAAACCGAGGCCTTGAGCTTGGGTTGCTTGTAGGATTAAAGCAACTTGCCATGAGGGAAGGGAATCAAACTGTGTTGGTTCTTGGTGTATTTCTTGGCAATGGCTTAGTAACAAAGCGTACTCAGTAGCCGTTAAGCGTTCTTGTAACGGTACGTGAGCGTTTTCACCCGCAGTGAAAGGTGAACGCATATCAGTGATATCCGATTCAACAATCAAAGCATCGGCTTGGTTAAGCTTCTCAAGCAGTATTTCAGACAAGGGGAACATATTTTCAGTGCCCATATGAATACTGCCCACAATATGCAGTTTGAGTTTCTTTGATAAACGAATATCAACGGCAGGATAAGGATAGACGGGGGCTGCTTCCGTATGTAACCAGTTCTTTAAACTTTCGAGCAGCTTGGCCATGTCATTTCCTCATCTCATATTTAGATATCAATCCGTTAGATTAAACAATCTGACTCCGTTTGGCGACTCACTTTGCGCTATTTTTTCTTCGAAATATTACGAGACTGATTCATGGCAGTAAAATGGATATGCGCTAGGAAGCTTCAACATGAAGCGCCCCAATAGCGGAATAACTCACTCTTGGGGCGGTTTAGCTTGTCGACTAGTCTTGTTTCGGTTTAAAGCGTAATAATCGGTTGGCATTAGTCACGACCGTAATCGATGATAGCGCCATGGCAGCCCCCGCAACGACAGGGTTTAATAGGGTGCCTGTTAATGGATAAAGAATACCCGCGGCGATTGGAATGCCTAATGAGTTATACACAAAAGCACCGAACAAGTTTTGTTTCATATTGCGCAAGGTACCTTTAGAAATAGCAACCGCATCGGCCACACCGTGTAAACTTTGGCGCATTAAGGTAATGGAAGCTGTTTCGATAGCAATATCACTACCTCCGCCCATAGCAATACCAACATCTGCACGGGCTAATGCCGGAGCATCGTTGATCCCATCACCAACCATGGCAACCTTATGGCCTTTAGCTTGCAATGATTCAATTGCGGCTGATTTACCGTCTGGCATGACACCCGCAATGACTTCATCAATACCGGCTTCTTTCGCAATGGCTTTCGCGGTGACGGGGTTATCTCCCGTTAACATGACTAAACGGAAACCTTGCTTATGCAGTCGAGCTAGCGCACTGACACTGTCTTCACGTAATGGGTCACGAATGGACAGCAAAGCAGCCACTTGACCATCGATAGCCAATAATACAGGCGTTACCCCTTGTGAAGCCTGTTGATGTAAGACCGTATCGATCTCGCTCGTATTAACACCGCTTTGTGCAAGGAGTTTTTGATTTCCGAGCAAAACGGTTTGACCATTAACGACTGCACTGATACCGAGACCCGCTAATGTTCTAAATTGCTCATTGGCTGGGAGTGAAAGTCCTTTAGCCCGTTGAGTAATGGCACGAGCAAGCGGGTGGTTAGAGCCACTTTCAAGTGAGGCGGCAATTTGCAACACTTCATGTTCAGAAAAATGATTAAAGGTATGAATATCCGTAACTTGGGGCATTCCTTCCGTTAACGTCCCAGTCTTGTCGAAAACAATGGTATCTAATTCACTGGCTTGCTGGAGGGCATCGGCATCACGTACTAATACGCCAAACTCGGCTGCCCGCCCGACACCAGAAATAATCGACATCGGTGTCGCTAACCCTAATGCGCATGGGCAAGCAATGATCAGAACCGTGGTTGTAATCACTAAGGCATAAGTAATTTGTGGTGCAGGACCGACAAAATACCAAATGAGGCCGGAGATGACGGCAATTGCAACGACCACAGGCACGAATACAGCGGAAATGCGGTCGGCTAATTGGCCAATTTGTGGTTTACTACTTTGTGCTTGGCGAACTAAGTGAATAATACGTGCAAGCGTGGTTTGGCTACCGACGGCTGCCGCACGGAAAAGAACTGTTCCATCTTGCACAACAGTACCTGCATGAACTTGATCCCCTTTGGTTTTTTGTTGAGGGATCGGTTCTCCTGTCAGCATAGCTTCATCTAACCAAACTTCGCCTTCTATGATTTCACCATCAACAGGAACACGATCCCCTGTTGCTAGGCGTAATATCATGCCTTTTTTAACTTGTTCGAGAGGCAAATCGACTTCCCCTTGCTCGGTTACCACACGCGCTGTGGGTGGCGTTAAGTCGAGTAGCCTTTCCAGCGCTTTTGAAGAGCGTTGACGGGCGCGCTGTTCAAGAGCATGGCCTAAGTTAATCAAACCGATGATCATCGCACTGGCTTCATAATAAAGATGGCGAGCTTGTTCTGGAAACAGCTCAGGCCATAGATTAACCACTATCGAGTATAACCAAGCCGCCCCAGTTCCTAATGCGACTAAGGTATCCATAGTCGCACTGCCATTTTTGAGGCTTTGCCATGCATTTTTATAGAAGTGACCACCTGCAAATACCATTACAGCTAAGGTTAAGATACCAATTGTCAGCCAAATGAAATGGTTTTGAGGGCTTAACATCATATTATCGCCCATCATACCCCAGATCATGACTGGGATACCGAGCGCTAATGCCAGTGCTGATTGCCAACGAAAGCGACGCATATTGGCATCTGCAACTTGTTGCTGGCGTTCACGTCGTTTCGCTTCATCCTGAATAATTTCTGCACCATAACCGGCTTTTTCAACAGCGGCGACGAGATCTGCGGGTTGTGTTGTACCAGTGACTAACGCACTGCGTTCAGCAAGATTAACCCGTGCATTCTCAACCCCTGCTACGCTGGTTAGCGCTTTTTGTACTTTATTAACGCAACTCGCACAGGTCATGCCATCTAATAGCAATTGAATACTGTCATCAGCTGGCGATATTTCAGGTTGTTGATCGACGTCAGACTGCTGTGCCGGAATATCACAGATTGCCGCTGAGCTTGTTTCCGGTTGCTCAGTTGGTATGGTCAGCGGCTCAGTTTTTGGGGCAGTCGTGTCATCTTCATCGCTCTGCGTTGCTTGATAGCCTATTCCCGTCACTGCTGCAATTAACTGTTCTACCGGAGCATTACCGTAGACAACAGCCGACTCGGTATTCACATCCGCTTTCTCTACCCCCTCAACGGCTTCAAGGGCGAGGCGAGTTTTTTCTGCACATTTCATGCAGCTCAGTCCTGATAAGGCTAAATTCACACGGTTTGGCACAGCGACTTGCGCTTTATAGCCAGCTTGTTCAACGGCTTGAATTAAGGCTTCTGCGGTTGTATTGCCATAAACGCTAGCTTGTTGGGTATCTACAATAGCAGCGGCAACACCGTCAACGGCTTCAAGAGCTTGCTGAGTTTTACCTGCACAGTTCATGCAACTTAGGCCGGAAAGCTGTAGCGTTACATCCGGTTTTTCAGCCACTTTGGCTTCATATCCTGCTGCTTCAATGGTTTCAATCAACGACTGCGCACTGGCATTAGTTTCAATAACGGCATACTCGATCGTGACTTTGACATTTTCAATATCTGAACGAGCTTCGAGCGCTTTGGTCACTGTATTCACACAGTGCATGCAACTTAGTCCTTGCAGGGAGAGAATGATTTTGCTACTCATAAGTTAAATCTCCTAAACTCATGACTGATTCCGTCTTTTTTATTATCATGACAGAATTCAATGAGTTTTTTAAATCATATAAATTTTGATATATAGAAAAGGTTAAACCTTCCCTCAAGGTTAAGGTCAAGAGATATGATGAATATTAGCGAAATTGCCAAAAAAACAGGCCTTACCGCAAAGGCCATTCGTTTTTATGAAGAAAAAGGTTTAATTACGCCACCTGAGCGGGGCGAAAATAGTTATCGCTATTATCAGGATAGACATCTCGATGAATTGGGCTTATTGAAACAAGCAAAAGATGTTGGGTTTACCTTAGAGGAGTGTGGCGAATTACTAGGCTTGTTCCGTAATCCAGCGAGACACAGTGCTGACGTAAAAAGTACGACGATGGCTAAAATCGCTGAATTAGAGCAGACAATTGCAAAATTGTCTGCCATAAAGGATACCTTACAAGAATTAGTGGATGCCTGTCCTGGTGATGAGGGCGCTGATTGCCCGATTATTGATCACCTTGCACGGAGCTGTTGTCATCATGACAAGGCTTAACATGCAATGTGATACCATCAACTGAGGTGATAATCACCTCAGTTCCGGCTTTTAATGGTAATTCACTATAGACTCGCCAGCTGCCATCCGCTAGACGTGCACGGCTAAAACCCTCTTCAGTATCAGAGAGTAAACGAACTTTGACGCCAATAAGTTGATGGCTTTTTTGGTTTATCTCATCAGCGGGCACATTTTTGCGTGAACTTAACCATTTCCGCCATAATATCGCGGAAGCGATGGTGAAGACGGCAAATAAGATGCCTTGCCATTCCCACCCAAGGAAAGGCAGGAGCAATGCCGTGATCGCCACGACTACCGCGGCGATACCTGACCATAATAGATAACCTCCGGTGCCGAGTAATTCAGCAATCAGCAATAAACCACCAAGGCATAGCCAAAACCAAGCAGGTTGAGCGCTGATAAGTTCTATCATGAGTTTTCCTGCTTTTTAGTGTTGTTATTGCTGTTTTTACTCTGGTTGATAAGTTCAGAGATACCGCCAATCGCCCCCATTAAATTACTGGCTTCAAGAGGCATCATGATGACTTTACTATTATCTGCCGCACCAATGCTAGCAAGTGCATCGGTGTATTTCTGAGCAACGAAATAATTAATGGCTTGCATGTCACCGGCAGAGATAGCCTCAGACACCATTTGGGTGGCTTTAGCCTCGGCCTCAGCGGCTCTCTCGCGAGCCTCTGCTTGCAGGAATGCAGACTGACGATCCCCTTCAGCTTTGAGAATTTGTGATTGTTTTTCACCTTCGGCTTTTAGGATCGCGGCTTGACGGATACCCTCTGCCTCAAGAATATCAGCACGCTTAGTACGTTCCGCTTTCATCTGTGCGTTCATCGCGTTAATAAGCTCTTTAGGCGGTTTTACATCACGAATTTCAATACGGGTAATTTTCACGCCCCAAGGGTTGGTTGCATCATCTACGATATGAAGCAGGCGAGAGTTAATCGCATCACGTTGTGACAGCATTTCATCCAATTCCATTGAGCCTAAAACGGTACGGATATTGGTCATGGTGAGATTCAGCACAGATAGCTCAAGGTTGCTGACTTCATAGGCTGCACGGACTGGGTCAACGACTTGAATAAAGCAAACAGCATCAATCGTTACGTTAGCGTTATCGCGTGAGATAACTTCTTGTGATGGAATATCAAGAACTTGTTCCATCATATTGATACGACGACCTATTTTATCCATAAAAGGCACAATGATATGAAGACCCGGTTGTAATGTGCGGGTATAGCGCCCAAAACGTTCAACAGTCCATTGGTATCCTTGCGGTACTGTTTTTACGCAGGTAAAAACAATAACGATGGCGATAAAAATGATTATGGGTATAGCACCAAACGCGAACAAGTCCATTATTAATCCTTACTTAATAAAGTAATGAATACACTTGGCGACGATATTTACTGGCGACAGCATCACCCGTTCCCATCGCTGACATAATATCCATCATGGTTTTTTTCACAGCGCCTTCTCCAGCACTGAGGTCTTTTTTCAAGAAGTTTAGTAATATTTCTAATGCTTCTTCATTACGATTGACTTCATGCAATTTTAGGGCTAATTGCACTGCTAAAGCCGCATTGCTCGGGTCTGCTTCAAATTGCTGTTGTAGCTGTTGAATTTCTGGTGTATCAGCAGCTTGTCTTAACAGTTCAATTTGGGCAAGCAAGCCTTGATAACGGCTGTCTTGATCTTGCATTGGCACGGATGACAATGTCGTTTCAGCCTCATCAACTTGATTCAGGTGGATTTGCGTTTCAGCCAGCAGTAATGTGATTTCACTGTTTTTAGCATTGAGCTGGTGGGCTTCTTTCAGTAATGGTAAGGCTTCTTGGTGCTTACCTTCAGCGATCAATTCTGCTGCTTGTGCTGCTTTTAATTCTTCAGGGCTTGGTAAAACGCGTGAAAGTATCTCTAACACGACTTCCTCGGGTTGAGGGCCTTGAAAACCATCAACAGGACGACCTTCTTGCAATACATAGACAGTAGGGATTGCTCGAAGACCAAACTGAGCGGCAACGTTTTGTTCTACATCACAATTAACTCGAGCCAATATAAATAGGCCGGCATAGTCATTGGCAATTTTGTCGAGCGTTGCGCCAAGCTCTTGGCAATGTGGACTTTGTGCTGACCAGAAATAGAACATAACAGGTATCTGCATTGATTGTTCTACGACTTGGTGCAGGTTTTGTTCATTAACATCGATGATTTGGGCAAAAGCTTGCATAAGATATCTCTTTCAAATAAGTTTCTAATATTGTATACGTGGGGCTAATTTGTTTTTTTTCAAGCTTTTTTTCCCTGACCCGCCAGTATTTTATCCATTAAACAGTCCGGCAAGAGTCGTTTTAGAATACGTACCGCAACAGTCAGTAACGTAACAGAATAACGAATACGTGGACGAGTGCTTTCAAGGGCATGCACTAATTTTTCCACCACATGTTCTGGGGTTAAGGTAAAACGTTGTGCGATACTTGGATTTTTAACCGGTTTATCCAGCTGAGTCTGTTCTACGTTATGGGTGAAATGGGTATGAATAGGTCCCGGTTCAATTAAACTCACATGGATGTTGGTCCCTTTTAATTCGAGACGTAGTGCATCTGACCAAGCCTCTAATGCATATTTACTGGCGGCATAAGCGCCACGGCCGGGCGTAGAGATAATCCCCATCACTGAGCTAGTTTGGACGATCCGCCCTTCATTATGTGCTAGCATCGCTGGGAGTAGACGCAAGGTCAATTGGTGTATTCCGAAAAAGTTAGTCGAAAACTGAGCTTCTAACTGCTGGCGGCTAATACTAGTGAGTTCACCGTAGACGCCAAATCCCGCGTTATTGAATAATCCGAAAAGCCGACCATGACAGAGGCTGAGTACCTCATCCGCAGCGCGATCTATGCTATGGTTATCATCAAGATTGAGCTCTACAGCATCAAATCCCAATCCTTTGAGACGTAAAATATCGGCTTCTTTACGGCAAGCGACAATCACATGATAGCCGCGTTGGCGAAGGGTTTGAGCTGCACACAACCCAATACCGCTAGATGCACCAGTGATAAATACCGATTTTTGCATAACTTTACCTACCTGTAGGCTCAAATTGAGATAAAAATTGCTTTATTATTACTCACTTATTTAAACCTTTATTCTGATGGTGAAAATAAATAAGGTTGCAATTGTTTTTCCATAAAATCAGCAATAGAAGGTTGAGCTTCTTCTGTTGGATGAATACCATCCTGTTGGATCCATTCAGGCTTGGTAATAATGGTTTCCATATAAAAAGGCAGCAGTGGAACCGCATTTTTTTGCGCAAGCGTTGGATAGACTTTTTCAAAACTAGAAGTATAGCGTTTACCGTAGTTTGGCGGTATACGAATTTGCATTAAAAGCGGTTTAGCGCCCGATTGCGTTATTTGTTCGATAATTTGTTGTAGTGTGTTTTCCATCTGTTGAACAGATAACCCCTGCAAACCATCGTTTGCACCTAACTCGATCAACACCCAGTCGGGTTTATTTTGTTCCAGTAAGGCAGGAAGACGCTCCAGTCCTTGTGCGGAGGTGTTTCCACTGATACTGCCGTTAACAACAATAACGGGCGGTGACAATTTCTGCCAACGTTCGGCGAGTAAGGATGCCCAAGCTTGCTCTGCCGGTAGTCGATAGCCTGCACTTAGGCTGTCACCCAGGATCAATAGTTTTGTGGTGGCGAGTGCTGGTCCACTCGCGCCAAATAACAGGAGAAATACCAGTAAATGTCGGCGGAAAATATTCTTGAAGTTCATCATCTCATTAAACGTGTTGGTCAAGGTGAACATGAATTGACTATATTGCAAGGTGTTGAGCTAATTGTCGAGTCCGGTCAAACAATTGCTTTAATTGGCGAGTCAGGTTCTGGTAAATCGACACTGCTCGGTATCATTGCTGGACTGGATGATGGCAGCAGCGGTAGCGTTAGCCTGTTAGGCCAAGATCTTACTCAACTGGATGAAGAACAACGGGCATTTCTCCGTGCTCAGAGTGTTGGATTTGTTTTTCAATCGTTTATGTTGATCCCTTCACTCAATGCGCTAGAGAATGTGCAGTTACCCGCCTTATTGCGCGGAGAGCCCGAGTCTGCAAGTTATCAACAAGCCGCGAGTTTATTGACTGAATTGGGGTTAGGTAATCGATTAAAACATATGCCAGCTCAATTATCAGGAGGTGAACAACAGCGTGTCGCCTTAGCGAGAGCATTTAATGGTCGCCCTAAAATTCTGTTTGCAGATGAACCGACTGGCAACCTTGATCGTCATACCGGCGATAAAATTGCAGACTTATTATTCTCAATGAACAAAGAATATGGCACGACGTTGATTTTAGTGACCCATGACAATGAATTGGCAGCTCGTTGCCAACGTCGTTTACGATTAGTGGATGGTGTATTGAGGGAAGAGGCATGATTTGGCGTTGGTTTTGGCGAGAATGGAAAACGCCATCACTTTTGATTGTCTGGCTTGCGCTAACATTGGCAGTGGCATGTGTTTTAGCGTTAGGACGCATTAGCGATCGTATTGAAAACAGCATGAGCTATCAAAGCCGTGAACTGTTGGCAGGCGATTTGGTGCTACGTTCATCTCATCCTAGTGATCCCTCTTGGTTACAACAAGCCAAAGATAACGGCTTAACGCTAAGCCAGCAAATGTCGTTTTCTACCATGGCATACTCAACGGTAGATGAAGCGTTACGCCCTCAACTAGTCCTAGTGAAAGCGGCGGATCAGGCATATCCATTGTATGGTGAGCTCATTACTGAGCCAGCAGGGCTGCGCCCAACGAAAGGGGAAATTTTAGTCACCCCTCGTTTATTGGAGTTACTGAATTTAAAGATTGGCGATGATATTGATATTGGCGATGCCACGTTAAAAATTTCAGGTAAATTAATTCAAGAGCCTGATAGTGGTTTTAACCCATTTCAAATTGCCCCTAGAGTGTTAATTGCATTGGACGATGCAGAATCGACAGGAGCAGTTCAGGTAGGGAGCCGCTTAACTTATCGCGATATGTTTGCGGGCGATAGTGCCGCTATTGATGCATTTGAGGCTCAGTTTGATAAGCAACTCAGAACTGACCAACGTTGGTATACCTTAAAAGAAAATAGCGGGGCAGTAGGGAAAACGTTCCAACGCGCTCAGCAATTTTTACTGCTGTCGGTATTGTTGACCTTGTTGTTAGCAATCGCGGCAGTGGTTGTCTCGATGACCCATTATTGTCGTAGTCGTCACCAACTAATTGCGGTATTGAAAACGTTGGGGGCTGGGTGTTCAGCATTACAAAAATGGGTTATTGGTCAGTGGTTAGTGATATTAATGGCGGCGGCGCTATTAGGGTCGCTGTTAGGATTAGCGTTCGAAGGTATTTTGATGCAAATACTGGGCGCAATGTTACCTAAAGCACTTCCTTCAGCGAGTTTATGGCCATGGGTTTGGGCTATTGGTACGCTATTTTTAATCGCCATAATTGTCGGGATCCGTCCTTATCGCCAATTGATGGCTACGCAACCATCACGAGTTTTACGGGAAGATGCTCCTTCACCTGTTTGGCCGCTGTATTATTATTTGCCAATCGTCAGCTTGATCGTTGTTGGGGGACTCTTTCTGTTTGCCGGAGTTAACCCTCTTTTATGGTCAATTTTGATTGGTATTGTGATCGTCGCGGTTTTATTGGCATTAATTGGGTGGCTTGGTTTGTGGCTATTGCGGCAATTGAAGTTTAAGCAATTGAGTTTACGTCTTTCAGTTAGCCGTTTATTGCGTCAACCGCTACAAACAATTACGCAAATGAGCGCATTTTCGCTCTCATTCATGTTACTGGCACTATTGATCTTAGTGAGGGGGGATTTATTGGATAAATGGCAGCAGCAACTGCCAGCAGACAGCCCCAATTATTTTCTAATTAATATGAATGAGTCACAGATAAAACCGGTGACAGAGCTGTTAGCGAAGCACCAAGTGAAGCCGACAGAGTTTTATCCGGTAGTATTAGCTCGTTTGTCTGAAATAAATAATACCTCTGCAATAGAGTGGGCTGATGAGAGAGACCCTAACAATAATACGGTGCGACGTGAATTAAGCCTCACATGGCAATCCTCTCTACCTGACGCCAATGTGGTGAATGAAGGAACGTGGCCGCCTAAAGAGGGAGAAGTTTCCATTGAACAAACTGTGGTGAAACAGCTAGGAATCAAAATAGGGGATAAACTGACGTTTAATGCGGGAGCTCAAGTCTTTAGTGCAACAGTCAGTAGCATTCGTACTGTTGACTGGGAAAGTTTGCGACCGAACTTTTTCTTTATCTTCTCAGAGGAGACTTTAAACGATATCCCCGCGACATGGATGAGCAGTTTTTACTATGATGGCAATGGCAAATTGTTAACGGATTTGAGCCGTAACTATCCTACTATCAATGTATTAGATACTGGTGCCTTGATCGCACAAATCCAGCAAATTTTACAACAAGTAAGTCAAGCGCTTGAAGTCATGGTAGTACTCGTGATTTTCTGTGGTTTACTACTTTTATTAGCGCAAATTCAAGTCGGAATGAGCCAAAGAGAACGCGAGTTAGTGGTCTATCGCACGTTAGGGGCAAGTAAAAAATTGATGCGTCGTACCTTATGGAGTGAATTTGCCTTACTTGGCTTAATGGCGGGACTTGCGGCGGCATTTGGTGCAGAGGTTGCTTTATGGTTATTACAAACCAAAGTGTTTGATTTTCCTTGGCAGCCAGAGTGGTCAATGTGGTTATTATTGCCATTATGTGCAGCGCTACTGCTATCGATTTGTGGTAGCTGGCTTGGCATTCGTTTGTTAGGCACTGGCAATCAACATCGTCGCATGCCAAATAGCTAATTTATTTTATGAATACGGCTTCTTATTTTTGACTAGTGCAGGAGTAAGAAGCCGTTCAAATAACTGTCTTAATTCCATCACTAAATTGTCATTTATCCTGCTTATGATTCCCGAGTCAATAAATGATTAACTATTTGATGGGAACATAATAATGCAGCCTCGCCGCACCATAAAATTACGTACATTATCGTTACTTGCAACATTGATTGCATTTTCCAACACAGGGTATGCTCAACAAGAAGTCTCTGCAACACTAGCAGGACACGCTATTTTATCGGTCAATTCTACAGTACCAGCGCCCACTGATGCACCACTAGATTTACAGGTTAGCGGAAAATATACGACAGGAAATCGTATTGACGAACTCGGTAAGGTTGAAGGGAAGTCTGCTGATCGTCCAACTGGGATGCATGTACCGATTAAAGGTCAACCTCGACAGGGACATTCCGGTATTAAACGTATGGCCGATGGCACCTATTGGGTACTGACCGACAATGGTTATGGCAATAAGGTTAATTCACCAGACTCGATGCTGTATTTAACTCAATACGACATTGATTTTAAAACCGGCCAAGCCAATCCACTCAATACTGTTTTCTTCCACGACCCGGATAAAATCATTCCATTTCATATCATGAATGAAAGTACAGATAAGCGTTATCTAACAGGGAGTGATTTTGATCCTGAAAGCTTTCAATTTGCGGATGGCGCATTATGGGTAGGGGATGAGTTTGGTCCTTATTTAATTAAGATGGACCTCAATGGCAAAGTTCTCGCATTATTTGAAACTCACGTTGATGGCAAAAAAGTGATTTCACCTGATCACTATCAAGTTACCACGCCTGCTAAACCTACGGATAAAATTCATTTTCAAGTCAACCGTTCAAAAGGTTTTGAAGGCATGGCCTCATCACCAGATGGCACTAAGCTATACCCCATGCTTGAAGGGGCTATTTGGGATGAAGAGAAACAAGATTATGAAAATGTCGATGGCAAGCGTGCCGCTCGTATCCTTGAATTTGATGTGAAAAAACAGCAATGGAGTGGACGTAGTTGGTTATATGTCTTTGAAGATAATCAAAATGCCATCGGCGATTTCAATATGATTGATGATACACACGGTTTGATTATTGAGCGTGATAATGGAGAAGGCACAGCCGATAAAGCCTGTCCTGAAAGTGCCACAGAGACGCAAAATTGTTTTAGTCAACTAGCGAAGTTTAAGCGTGTTTATCGTATTGAGTTTTCGGATACCAATCAAGGCAAACCGGTTGATAAACAAGCCTATATCGATTTAATGAATATAAAAGACCCGCAAGGAATGGCAAAGAAACCGTTGAATAATGGCGTATTCACTTTCCCATTCTTTACGATTGAAAATGTTGATGTTGTCGATAGTGAACATATTATTGTCGGTAATGATAATAACTATCCATTTTCATCGAGCCGTGACCCTAATCAAGCGGATGATAATGAATTTATCTTATTAAAGGTACCTGCGTTGTTAAATCCTTAATTTTCCTTGTCTATTTTGATTTTTTTGCTCGGGGTGTAGCCCGAGCTTTTTTATTTTATCACTCACGACATACAGTGATAAATGGCATCATTTTTTAGCGGATAAAACAGGCGGTTTCATCATTAACGTTAGCATGAGGATCACGACAACAGGGGCGGCGATAATAAGAAATGCAGGTGTAAAACTACTTGTATAATCCTTAATCGCACCCGCAATAAATGGCGCTAAACACGCCACAGTAGAAATTAAATTCACCACGGAAAATAACTCTAAATAGGGGCCACGACCAAAATAATTGGATAATAAAACGCTGGAGGCTAAGAAAGTCATGCCATAGCCGATACCGACACAGAGCACAAATAATATCAACCATAACCATGAGGTTGCGATACTTAATGAAATAACCCCAAATACCATAATGATCAGGCTAACAATTAACAGTTTTTTGGGCTCCAACCATTCTCCAACGGCACCACCAATAAATCTTGAAAATGCGTTAACAAAAGCCATTGTACTGAGTAATGAAACGGCAATAGTGATACCAAAGCCGCGCTCTTCAATATGGGCAACCGCGAAACTGTTAACCGTAATACCGCACCATAAAAATGAAGTATAGGTTGCTGCTATTAAATAAAACTGCCAAGTGCGCAAAGCACGACGTACTGTCCATACCTCTGTAGTGCGATAAATCGGTTTACTGCCGTCGCTAACCTGTTTTTGCATCACATGTTTAGCATGTTCTCGTTCTCGATTACCTTCACGCAATGCTAACAGGGTAATGAATGTCACAATACCAAGGTAAACAGCGCAGAGTACCCAATGCATACGCCACGAACCTAACTGATTTGATGCATAAAAATAGATCCAAGGCCCAGCGACACCACCCAATCCACCAATCGTAAAATATAAACCAAAGGCTAATGACTGCTTTTCAAATAGGCGAGAAAGCACATAGGTTCCAGGAACGGTCGCCAGTAAAGTGAAACCCACACCAATGAGTGCTGTGCCAAGAAAATAGCGGTTAATGGTTTCTGTTGAATATAAACTATAAAAACCGGCAATAAAGATCAGCGTACCGAGAAGGAGTGTCAGGCGAACGCCGATTTTTCGGATAAGCAAGGAGGGCAGGAAACTTGCAAGACCACAGGTTAACCCTAATAAGGTGAAACCAAACCCTGCTTCTGTCCAGCTCCATTTCAGCTCTTCGATCATACTGGGGAGGACAACACCCAATGACGTAAAGGTGGTTGCAGTGGCTAAAAAATAAACCATCCCTAAAAGAATGAGGATACTCCACTGATAGAGTGGGCTAAATAAGGATGGGGAATCTGTCGCGGCCATGTCAACTCCAGTAACTCTGCCTTTTCGTAAAAAAAAGCAGCCATATAAATGCAAAATGCCCGAAAATATCGGGCATCGTATGGCGCTATTTTCCCTATTTATTGGCTGTAGTACCAGTTTAATTTTTCTTTCGCCCAGTCAATGCCACTTTTGTACTCATTTGGTAACAGCTCTACTAGCGAATTTAGGCTGTCAGCAAGCTCAGTTGGGCAGCTGTGAGTCAGGTTTAAATGACCAACTTTACGAACAGGACGAACGTCTTTTTCATACCAGTGCAGATGAACTAACGGTAAACTTAACCATTGTTGATTGAGCTCAGTGCCAATTAAATTCACCATAACAGAAGGATTAAATACTGTCGGCGATGGCATTGGTAAATCTAAAATAGCGCGTAAATGCAATTCAAATTGGCTGATAGAGGCACCGTTCTGGGTCCAGTGACCACTGTTATGCACACGTGGAGCTAATTCATTGATAAGTAATTTATCACCAACGACAAAACACTCCATTGCCATAACACCAACATAATCTAGCTCATTCATGACAGCACTTAACATAGCCTGAGCTTGTTGCTGCTGTGAATGGTTCGCGTTGGGGAAAGCGACACTGGTGCGTAAGATACCTTCTTGATGTAGGTTATGGGTGATAGGATAAAATACACACTCCCCCGCACGATTACGCGCGCCAATAACGGATACTTCTGCATCAAAAGGGATACCTTGCTCGACAATACAGTTCCCATAGATTTCATCAGGTAGACTCGCTTCGTTGCCGGGTGAAACACGCCATTGACCACGGCCATCATAGCCACCCGTTCTACGTTTGACGATCAAGAAATCACCGAGGGTTGCAAAGAGTTCAGGCCATTGCGCTTTAGCGTCAAGAGAAGCCCAAGGTGCGGTGGCTAAACCCAGCGAATCAAAGAGGCTTTTTTGTGGGAATCTATCTGCTAAACGAGGAAAAATATCTCGGTTAATAAAGGCATTATGAAGTGCTAGCTCTTTAGTCAGTGGTGTTTCAGGCCAGCGCTCAATTTCTGCGGTGATAACACTTTGTTGATAGGGAACGGCTTCAGGTTCCGCATCTAACCCAACAGGAAATACTGCAATACCAAGCGGTTCACCTGCTTGACGCAACATGCGGCCTAATTGACCATTACCAAGGACACAGACGGGTTTCATTGTGCCTCCCGAGGATCAGGGTTGTTAAGCACATCATTCGTTTGCGCCTCACGCCAAGCGGCTAAGCGAGCAAATAGCGCCTTATCAGTATTCGCAAGAATTTGTGCGGCCAGTAGTGCCGCATTTGCAGCACCGGCCTTACCGATTGCCAGTGTACCTACAGGGATACCTTTAGGCATTTGTACAATAGAGTAGAGACTATCGACACCACTCAACGCAGCGCTTTGTACTGGAACACCTAACACAGGAACTAAGGTTTTTGCTGCAAGCATACCCGGTAAATGAGCGGCTCCGCCGGCTCCTGCAATAATCACCTCAAAGCCATTTTCTTTTGCTTGTTCCGCAAAGGAAAATAGTTTGTCGGGGGTACGATGTGCTGAGACAATTTCAACGTGGAAAGGCAGTTGCAGCTCGGTTAAGACATCGGCAGCGTGTTGCATGGTTGTCCAATCACTTTTAGAACCCATAACAATAGCGATTTTTGCCGCAGATTGAGCAGTCATTTTGTGTAATCCCTGTGGTTAATAAATTTTCACCGTGAGGTGGGAAAAATGAATTGCCCCGATCATATCATGGTAACTCGCTAAGGAAAACGTTTGCGTGGTTAAAATATCAGCAAACGAATGCGGGTTGAGCAATTTACTGAGTTACCGTATCAGAGATTAAAAAGGGAAAAAAATGAGCTCAATACCTTGTTCATTTATCACAAATGCTGAGCCTTCATGATGCCATGCACCTAAAACGCCGCGATAATAACGTTTATCAGCGACATCAATTTCATGAATAGCGGGGCGATGGGTATGACCATGTATCATCCAGTCCGCTTGATAGTGTTCTAACGCTGCAATAACGGCCTGCTGATTGACATCCATAATTGATTCGGCTTTCATACTGCTAGCATATTGACTATTTTTACGCATTTTTTCAGCAATACGTCGGCGGATAAATAGAGGTAAAGTTAAAAATACACGTTGGATCCATGGTGTGTGGACCTTTTGACGATAACGTTGATAAGCTTGGTCATCGGTACACAGTGTATCGCCATGCAAAATCAACACGCGTTGACCATAAAGTTCAAGCAATGTTTCTTGGTTAAGTATCGTCATGCCACATTGCTTGGCATAACGTTTGCCTAGTAAGAAGTCACGGTTTCCATGAATAAAGTAACAAGGGATACCACGGTCAGTAAGGCTTTTTAAGGCTTCAGCCACTTGTTGATGGAGCTGAGTCTTATCGTCATCACCAATCCAATAATTAAAAAAGTCGCCGAGGATATACAGGCTGTCGGCATCAATAGCTTGTTGGTGAATAAAATTCATAAAACCGGCGGTAATCGCCGGTTCATCTTCACTCAAATGCAGGTCTGCAATGATATAAGTGGACATATTATGCGTCGAATTATTCGCTAACAGTCACTTTTTCAATCACAACATCTTCGCGTGGAACGTCTTGGTGGAAACCACTACGACCTGTTGAAACCCCTTTGATTTTGTCAACAACGTCCATACCTTCAACAACTTCTGCAAATACACAGTAGCCCCAACCATCAGGGTGTTCTGAACGGAAGTTAAGGAAGTCGTTATCAACAACGTTAATGAAAAACTGTGCTGTAGCTGAGTGTGGATCGTTAGTACGAGCCATGGCTAAAGTACCACGATTATTTTTTAAGCCGTTATTAGCTTCGTTTTTGATCTGTGCTTTTGTTGCTTTTTGTTTCATGCCAGGTTCAAAACCGCCGCCTTGGATCATGAAACCATTAATGACACGGTGGAAAATGGTATTATTGTAGAAACCTTCACGGCAGTAATTCAAAAAGTTTTCGACGGTTACTGGAGCTTTATCGTCAAAAGTGTTAATAACAATGTCACCGTGATTGGTATGAAAAGTCACCATAATAGCTATCCTGAATAATTGTATTTATTGCGCCTTCTGTTGAAGGCGTGGTTGTCAGGAAGTTTATATCACAGATAAAACCCGACTTGAAGTCACTGTCTAGGTTATCAATGCGTTGAACGATAGCGATAGTATGACAAAGATCATGTGTATTTCTTGCATTCTGATAGTGTTCAGGGTTCAATATCATTCTATTTTGTAGGTAGATACCTTATATTTATTGAAATATCCCTTAATAGCTTGAACCAGCGATACTCCAAAGAGTTTGAGATGCGAATTCACGATAGGTCTATCGCGAGCAGCTTCCGAAATACTAGCATAGGATGAGCGAATGCTATCCGTCGCGCGGTAACTGGGAGTGAGTCGAGTATATGGGTGATAAACACGTACACATTTAACGGAATAGTCCAGATGCTACAGATTTTTAATACACTGAGTCGCCAAAAAGAAGAGTTTAAACCCATTCACCCAGGGAAAATAGGGATGTACGTGTGTGGTATCACCATTTACGATTTGTGTCATATTGGTCATGGTCGTACATTTGTGGCTTTTGATGCCATTAGCCGTTATTTACGCTATCTGGGTTATGACCTCACTTATGTACGTAACGTGACGGATATTGACGATAAAATTATCAAACGTGCTGCTGAAAATAATGAAACAGTTGATGCGTTAACGACTCGCATGCTGGCTGAAATGCACAAGGATTTTGATGCTCTCAATATCCTAAGACCTGATAGTGAACCTCGCGCAACACAGCATATTAAAGAAATTATCGAGCTCACTGACTTACTGATCAAACGTGGCCATGCATATGTGGCAGAAAACGGTGATGTGATGTTTGAGGTGAAAACAGATAAAGATTATGGGCAATTATCTCGTCAAGATCTAGAACAACTACAAGCAGGGGCGCGTGTTGAAGTTGCTGATGTTAAACGTAACCCAATGGATTTTGTACTATGGAAAATGTCAAAAGAAGGTGAGCCTAGCTGGGAATCACCATGGGGCTTAGGTCGCCCAGGCTGGCATATTGAGTGTTCCGCGATGAACAGCAAAGCATTGGGTAATCACTTTGATATCCATGGTGGGGGTTCTGATTTGATGTTCCCACATCATGAAAATGAAATCGCGCAATCTACCTGTGCTCATGATGGTCCTTATGTGAATTACTGGATGCATTCAGGGATGGTGATGGTTGATCGTGAAAAAATGTCTAAATCACTGAATAATTTCTTTACTATTCGTGATGTACTAGGATATTACGATCCTGAAACCGTGCGTTATTTCTTATTATCTGGCCATTATCGTAGCCAATTAAATTATACTGAAGAGAATCTAAAGCAAGCTCGTACGGCTTTAGAGCGTTTATACACCGCGCTTCGTGGTACAGATAAATCAGTGGCTCCTGCGGGTGGTGAAGTATTTAAGCACCGTTTTGAAGAAGCGATGAACGATGATTTTAATACACCAGAGGCTTATTCCGTCCTGTTTGACATGGCTCGCGAAATTAACCGCTTAAAAGCAGAAAACATGGTTGCTGCGAATGAATTGGCAGCGGAATTACGTCAATTAGCCAGTGTATTAGGATTACTTGAACAAGAGCCGGAAGCCTTTTTGCAAGGTAATGCACAAAGTGAAGGCGATGAAGAAGTTGCTAAAATTGAAGCACTGATTAAACAGCGTAATGACGCCCGTAAAAATAAGGAATGGGCTTTAGCCGATGCAGCCCGTGATGAATTAACGGCAATGGGAATTGTGCTAGAAGATGGTGCACAAGGAACAACTTGGCGCCGTAAATAACCTCTCATACGATTAGATTAACCCGTTAAAATATTTTTAACGGGTTTTTTTATTCCCTTTTTCTGCATTTAACATCCTACTTTATTTATGGATTAATAAATAAAGCTGGTATCGATTCAGCTAAAAAATTCCAATTAAGTCACTTAAAAGATATCGGCTTTTAAAATATTAATAGTATAAAAATTCAAATGTTATTAATAGTAACGCAACGGGCTTAATTAATTTTTTGAGCTATTTTGATAAATAATATTTCAAAAGTAGCAACATTATTTAATTATCTTGAGTGACTATAAACTCACAAAATTAAGTGTTAATACTTAATTAACACAAAAAACTACCAAGTTAATTAAATATAATTTTATATTTCAACTTTATAGTCTAAAACTGACTATTATGGATTTAGATTTCTTTATTTTTGCTTTGGTTGGCTCACTGATAGTATTTTAAATGAAAATTTAGATTTAAATAAATGTTAAAATAATATAATGAGGTTTAGTTTTATCATTATTAAAAAAGCAGGTGTTTACATAAATGTATTTTTATTTATTATTTTAATAGGTAGGGGTAAATATTATTTCTACTTACACTGATCTTTTATTTCTTATTTATTTTGAATTTATTATGAGGCTACTTAAGCTCTATTAATCACTACTTGTTCATGAGGAATATCATGGCTTTTAAAACTAAGTTAATTACAGCGATGTTATTTACTGGCGTCAGCTTTGGTGCTGCTGCTGGTGATAATAGCGATAATATTACACTGAATGGTGTAATTACCGCGGTAACTTGTAATGTCACTGCAAATGGTGGCAACTCAGTATTTAATGTTGGTACTTTTGCTCAAAATAGCTTTACACCCAATGTACAAAATGGTGATACGGCGCTTGTTGTATCATTAGAAAATTGTAGTGCGGATTCAGATAAAGGTGCTTTATATGTACAAGGCACAACCACGACGGCTAACACAGCAAAAAATATCTTTATCGGTAGCGACCCTACAGTTGGCTTTATGTTGCAAGAAGATGGCAAAACAGACCAAGTCGTTGCTAATAAAGCCATTCCTGTAACGGTATCTGCAACACAACCAACTAATTATTCTTTCAAGGTTGGTATGGGTTCGACTGATGCTGTGCCTGCTGTTGGTTCATATTCAGCGCCAATTATTATTGCTTATGCATCTGAGTAACTCGTAATACTTGAAGCGCAGATTTCTGCGCTTCATTTTAATGTGAAATAAATTATTAGGTGTAGGGATATGATAGTAAAAGTATTTGGCATGATTGGAACAATGTTATTATTACTGAGTTCAACCTCAGCAATAGCGGGGATCATATTGCATGGAACTCGCATTATTTATAATGAGAGTAGGGACAATGTAGGTGCGAACATTACTATCAAAAGCGAAGACAATTCGAATACGCCATATTTAATTCGTACACAAATTTATCGTGATGTACAAGGACAAGTCGCTCAAGATAAGTTTGTGACAACACCGTCTATGTTTCGCTTGGAACCTAATAATTTAAATCAGGTTAAAATTCTCAGAATTAAAAATGATTTACCAAAAGATCGTGAATCTATTTTTTATTTTAGAGCAATAGCATTACCAGCAACAGATAAGCTTGATGATAAAGCAAACCCTAACTTGGCAGGGACATTGCAAATTGCAACGGGAAATACGATCAAACTATTTTATCGACCTGTTAAGTTTTCTATTAGCCAAAAAGAGGCTATGGGGTTATTGAAATTCTCTCTGCACTCTAATGGATTAAAAGTGGCCAACCCGACACCTTATTACATCACGCTCAGTGAAATTAAAGTGGCTAATAAATTGGTTAAGCTTAATCCCAAATTAGGTAATACCATGATCGCCCCTTTTAGTGATGTGGTGTATCAAGATATTCACCAAAAAGGCAAGGTGCAGTGGAGCGCAATCAATGACTTTGGCGGAAGGGATCAATTCAATGGCTCGGTTCAATAAACTGTCATCGATATTTCTGGCATTGATGTTGGTAAATATCAGTCATGCTCATGCAGAGAGTACTGCAAAAGTCGATTTATCAGCGTCTTTAGTTGATGGTAGCTGCGCTATTGAGTTATCAGAAAAGTCACTGGATTTTAAGCCTTACAGTGTTACCGATTTTCCAACGGCAAAAACAACGGTTGAAATACAACCGATTACAGCAAAAGTTTCATGTGAAGGTGGGAATACAACACCGTTATTAAGTTTAAAAGGCATAACGCCGTATAGCGGTAATAATAAAGTTTTTTTAGACGGCGCTCCTAATGGAACAGGATTTATGATCCAGCGGAAGATAAAAACACGTGGATTAAATGATTTTTATAGTGATGACGCATTAGAAAATCAAGGTAAGCAGGTTGCCTTAACACCATTAAATTCATCGAATCAATTCTCAAGTACGGAGTATTTTGAAATTGGGCTTGTCAGCGTAGAGAACACGGTTACTCCTGATTTTTTAAAAGCCAATATTACATTTACCGTTCTTTTTCAGTGAGAAGTAAGGGGCAACTGTGCAGAATTTTTTCATCTTGCATAAACAATTACAGCGGATTATGAAATTTGCTTTGTTGGTCATTACATTAAACTATCTGGGGCATATAGCCTTAGTAAAAGCAGAGCCAATTCGCATTCATTTTTCAGCGGAGTATCTTCAAGGCACATGCGAAATTAGTGTCAGCCAGCCGATTATTGAATTTAATAACGGCGCAAGTATTTTGACCTCGAATGTGAAGAATGGAACAGCGGTACAAGAAAAATTTACCTTAGATTTTATTAATTGTGATAGTAAAAGCTTAACTCACTATACACCTAAAATTAAAGTATCAGGTGAAAGCTTAACACTTGGTGGTAGCCCTTTATATGTAAATTCAGCCAGCTCAACAGCGAAAGGATATGGTTTTTTACTCACTACAGAGGGAAACAGCTATTTCAAAGCAAATAATAATTTAGCTGAAACAGGGTGGATTAATGCGACTTGGACGGCTAATAGCCCATTATCGATATTAAATAAAACGAAAATACCGTTTACGACAACAATTTCATGTGGGAATTGTAGCGGTGAATTACAAGGTGGAAAACTCCATAGCACAGTAACATTTCAATTTTTTTATGACTGAAAATAATGATGAAACTTTTTTTAGTGTTATTAACTTTATTATTTAGTTGCATATTTAATATCGCTATTGCGGATGGCGGCGTATTGCTGAACCAAACACGTGTTATTTTTTTAGGGACGGCGAAGAGCACAAAGGCAACAATAGAAAATCGTAGCAATAATACCTATTTAGTTAAGGTTAATGCATTGATTTCACCTGACAGTCAAGAAAAAGCACCTTTTTTAGTGAATCCACCTTTATTTAGAATGGAATCACAAAGCCAAAATACAGTAGTGATTATGCCTAATCAAATAAAGCATCTACCTACTGATAGAGAATCTGTTTTTTATTTAAGTTTTTTAGCGATACCAAGCGTACCAAAGAATGAATTAACAGAAAGTAGCGAAAGTTATTCGCAAGTCTCTTTTGGCTTACAAATGGTTATTAAATTATTTTACCGACCCGAAAATATTATTAGTGGCGTAAATCAGGCACCATCACAGCTGACTTATCAGCAAAAAGGAAATGTCTTGATTGTGAATAATCCAACGGCTTATTTTCAGACATTCTCTTCACTAAAGGTAAATGGAAAGCAAATAGATAATCAAAGTGCAGGAATGATGGTTGCTCCTTTTTCAGACATAAAATACCAAATTAACCAAGAGGCTAAAGATATAACTTGGAGAGTGATGAATGATTTTGGTGGAGAAAGTCGAGAATACCATCAAGCCTTGAAAGGTGGAGAGAAAAAATAATGAAATTTTCATCATGGCGTGCTTTGTTATTTTTTCATTTTATATGGCTATTGCCTATCACATCAAACAGCCAAAACGCGCTTAAATATGATGGAATTGCAATGCAATCCACGAGAGTCATTTATCCTGAGTCTGCTCAAAAGGGCGTCGCGTTTAAAGTGACTAATTACAGCAATATGGCTTATTTATTGCAGTCTCAGGTAACAGAACCAAATGCCAGCGGGCAAAAGAAACCTGATTTTATTGTACTGCCACCATTAGAAAAAGTTAATGAAAAAGACTCAGTAGTCTTAATGATTAAAGCGATTAACCATAAAATGCCCAAAGATCGTGAGTCATTATTTACTCTTAATATAAGAGCAATACCGAATCAGAAAAAAGAAGAGGGTAATGCAGCAAGATCGCAAATTATTATTGCAACGCAAAACCATCTAAAACTGTTTTATCGACCAGATGGATTACCAAAATATAGTGATGATGAAATATCAAAGAAACTCGTTTTTTATCGAGATAAAGGTCGTTTAGTCGTAAAAAACCCAACACCTTATTATGTGACTTTCGATTCAATTAAGGTGGGAAATAACATTATAGACCCCTCATCTTTATTTGAAATGGTTCCACCAATGGGGCAACAACAATATCCATTACCTGAAAATACTACAGGTGAACTGATATGGACGTTAATTGATCGGGACGGTGGGGTAACACAGCAATATACGAGCGAATTGTCATTATTCAGTTCTCTTTATTGAAATGAAAACAAGTAAAAAAGAGCACTTACTGCTTTAGGCCTCATTTTGCTATTGATAAGTCAATGGATATAAATATGAATAGAAATAAGCACATATCACCTGTTTGCGTAAGTCCTACTAAATTTGTATGGCATCCTATTGCGTTGTGCTTGATGTTAAGCATTCACTCTGCGGTAGCAGAGGATTATTTTGATCCGGCATTTTTACAAGCGATGGGCGAAACGGATCAAGTTGACTTATCTGCCTATGCTAAAAAAGGCAGTATTGCACCGGGTGAATATCTCGTTTCTGTTTATATAAACCAAGTTGGGATTGGGCAACTGCCCGTTACATTCAAGGAAAATAATCAGGGAGTTGTATCACCTGTATTAACCCCCGCATTTTTAGAGAAATATGGGGTGAACATTAAACAATTACCAAAAACAAAAGACTTACCAGAAAATTATTCTATTGATAACTTATCGGCATTAATTCCAGATGCATCGACGCATTTTAATATCGCTATTTTGGAATTAGAAATTAGCATCCCTCAAGTCGCCATGAAAGCAAGTCATAACGAATCATTAGATCCTGATTTGCTGGATTATGGCGTACCTGCACTGATGGCTAATTATAGTTTCAGCTATGGACATACTGAAAATAAATCAAAACTGAGTTCAAATAGAAAAAGCGATAATTTTTTTGCAACGGTGAGAGCCGGTCTTAATGCCGGGGCATGGCGTTTACGTAGCACCATTACTCATAGCCAACAGAATACGGATGGTCAAGCGCAAAAGAAGGAACATCAACGTTATACGCGTTTTACCAATACTTATCTGTATCGTGAATTATTTGCATTACGTTCAGTTTTATTAGTGGGTGAAAATAACACTGGGGGGGATGTTTTTGATAGCGTTCCTTTTCGCGGTTTAAAATTAAGCTCCAGTGAAGAGATGCTACCCAGTCAATTACGTGGCTATGCACCTCCTATTGAAGGTGTTGCGAACAGTAATGCAAGGGTTACTGTACGTCAAAATGGTAATGTTATTTATGAAACCTATGTCGCGCCTGGCGCCTTTTATATTAATGATATTCAAGAAGCTGGGCTTTCAGGGGACTATGATGTCACCATCACTGAAGCGAATGGCACAGAGAGAAAATTTATTGTGCCTTATTCATCATTACCAGTGATGTTAAGGCCTGGTGGTTGGAAATATGAAATTACTGCTGGCCGCTACGATGGAAATGTGACTAATAGTTCTCGTGAGGCAGAGTTTTTATTAGGCACGGCGGTTTACGGATTACCGAATGATACAACGGTTTATGGTGGTGTATTAGCGGCTGAAGACTATCAAGCGGCCAACATAGGGGCGGGAATTTCATTAGGCAGTATAGGTGCTGTTTCACTTGATGTTACATCATCTATTGCAAAACTAAACGGTGATTCACGAAAAACGGGGCAATCTTATCGTCTTCGTTACTCGAAAAGTATGATGAGCACTGGGACTTCCATTGACCTTACTGCACTACGTTATTCAACACGCAATTATTATAATTTCAGTGAATTTAACTCTGAAGGCTATCAGCTTGAAGAGGGCGTTTACCCATGGGCAATGCAAAGACGGCGTAGTAGTTTTCAAACTCAAGTCAGTCAACGCATGGGAGATTGGGGAACCCTTTATGTGCGAGCAACTCGCGATGATTATTGGGGGAGTTCTAGAACGCAAACGGGTGGCTCGATTGGCTACAGTAATAATTATAAGGGGATAAGTTACGGTGCTAACTATAGTATCGATAGAATTAAAGATGATAATGGCAGTTGGCCTGAAAACAGGCAAATTTCCTTTAATATAAGTATCCCATTTAGCATATTTGGCCACTCGGAGTCTTTACAGTCTATTTATTCAACTAGCTACTATACTCGCGATAATAATGGACGATCGCAAATCCAAACAGGGATTAATGGCAGTTTAATGAGTGGTGATTTAACCTATAGCGCTTCCCAAAGTTGGGAAAACAAAGACGGTGTTAATAACAGCAATATTAACGTTGGTTACCAAGGAAGTAAGGGCAGCGTTACTGCTGGCTATAGTCATAGCAGTGAGACTCAAACATTTAATATGAACGCAAATGGCGGCTTATTACTCCATTCTGGTGGGCTGACATTAGCAAAAAATATGGGGGAATCGGTAGCTCTGGTTTACTTACCTGATGCACCGGATGTCAGCATTAATAATGGGTCTGCTCGTTCTGACTGGAGAGGTTATGGTATAGCGCCTTACCTTTCCGATTATAGAAGAAATAGCATTAGTATCGATCCAACGACATTGCCTGATGATGTCGATGTGGCGCAAACGAATATCAATATCTATCCAAGTAAAGGGGCTGTTGTCCCCGTTAATTTCACGACCAAAAAAGGCTACCAAGTATTAATGACGATTATTAAAAATAATAGTCCAGTTCCGTTTGGTGCCATAGCCAGTCTCCAACATACAACGGATAACTACAGCAGCATTGTGGGTGATGCAGGATTAGTTTATTTAACTGGATTACCGGAAAAAGGGAAACTTCTCGTTAAATGGGGGGAATCCGCAGAAAAACAATGCACGGTTAGCTTTGATTTAACGAATGTGACGTTAGACGTCGATCAACCAATACGCCAAGTAACTTACACATGTGCTCCGGTAAAATAACAAAACGCATTAAGGTATTTGACTGATTATGAAATATCATTATTTAAAATATAAAGCCGTTATGAGCTTAGTACTTCATAAATATGTTACTAGCGCAGTGATAGCATTTAGTTTTATGCCTTCTTCTGCATTGGCAGTCAATATTAACGCGACACCGGGTGAAAGTGTTATATCGCTTGGTAATGTAAATGCAGAAGTTACATTAACATCAATTAGTAGTGCATTCTCAGCTGCGGCAAATAGGGCCGATGGTTTTGCGGTGCATACATCCTCAACAGCATACAACTGTTTATCAAATTCGAATGAAGCTGTTGTCGGTAATATGAAAGGTTATAAAGTCGCGGAAGATATCATTATTGGTCTCCAAAGTACCAATGCAACAGGGGTAGCGTCAGTTGGCGCTGGAGCGCAACCCGCATCTGCAAATTATAAAGATATTACTGTAAAAGGCACATGGAGTAGTAACGGTAGTTATACTGTCACTCCAACACAAGTGCCATCTGCAATGTGGTGTGGCTCTGCTTGGCCAGAGCCAACGGATCACGTATGGAATCCACAGAAAAAAAATAATAAGGCTTCAATACAAGGTAAACTCTTTTTATATGTAGGGCCTAATGCAAAGCCTGGGTCTTATACATTACCGAATCTTTATCTCATAAAAGCGGCTACAAGTAACGGTGATTTAGTCAACCAACAAATTTTTGAAGGTGGAACACTAACCGTTAGTTATCCCCCTTGCTCTATATCTACGCCGACAGAAGTGACATTCGATACGACAAAAGGGCTGCCTGTTATTAATCCGACATCTTCAATCACGGTTAACTGTGGCATTAATAATGGCCGAGCTTTTCAAATTGGTATTTCTGGAACACCTGTCGCGCCATCAATGTTAGTGGGAACTCATGCAATTAGTTTGCATTATGGTGATGGCACAATAGGAGGATTAGTCCGCGGTTATATAGGTAGTAATGCAGCAACTGACGCTGTTGGTTGTTTGGATAGAGCGTCAAGCATTCCTTTTTCAGAAAAGAACCAAGGTTTAAATTTTATGCTATTGGGGGCGAATACGTCCGGAGCTTCACAGACGCAACCTCTCGTTTGGTCGTTATGCCCTAATGGCACTGAAAAACCAGGTAAAGCAACGGGAACCGCGGAGCTTGATGTTGTCTATAAATAAGTGTTTTAAAGCAATACGATAATCAGAGAAGTGCATAAAACTATTTTTACAAATATGATTTAAGTAAAGGGAAGGGGTGATCGAAACATACTCATTTTATGTAGGGGTTGGTTCTTCAGTGATTTGATTCATTATATGATAAATCGCTATTTTTATAATTGTATTACTTGGTTGTATCATTATGTATGATCGTGCTTAAAAATAGCACGTGAAATATAAAAGTAAGCCGAAATGGAAGATCAGCTTACTTTATTATTTTTTAACTAGTCTTGAATTTTGATTTTTTGATCGTCCATAGAGACGATTTTCCCAGCGGTGATTTTGCAACGTTTACGCGTTTCTACCACGCCATCAACTTGAACTAAACCTTCAGCGATCATCGCTTTAGCCATTGCGCCACTTTCCGCCCAGCCTTCTATTTTCAGCAAATCACACAATTCAATGTGTGGGTGACCTTCAAGTTTAAAAATATCCATGACAGCTCCCTGATTAAATTAAATATCGTGATACTCTTCGCACGCTTGTAACGTATTTTGGATTAATGTTGCGACTGTCATCGGCCCTACGCCGCCAGGAACGGGGGTGATCCAAGATGCATGTTTTGAAGCTTCATCAAAGTCAACATCTCCTGTCACTTTACCGCTTTCAAGGCGGTTAATACCGACATCAATCACGATGGCGCCAGGTTTGACCCATTCACCGGGAATAAAGTTAGGTTTACCGACAGCAACAACTAATAAATCCGCATTGCGGACGTGTTGTTCGAGATCTTTCGTAAAACGATGGGTTACTGTGGTTGTACAGCCAGCAAGCAGAAGTTCTAAGCTCATTGGGCGACCAACAATATTTGAAGCACCAATAATAACGGCATTTAGACCATAGGTATTAATACCACAACGATCTAATAGGGTAACAATCCCCCTTGGTGTGCAAGGACGCAGACGAGGTGCGCGCTGGCATAGACGACCAACATTATACGGATGGAACCCATCAACATCTTTATCTGGATGAATGCGCTCAATGACTTTTACGTTATCAATACCTGCTGGAAGCGGTAATTGAACTAAAATACCATCAATTTCAGGGTCTTGGTTTAAATCATCTATCAGTTTCAGGAGTTCTGCTTCTGTGGTTGTATCTGGTAAATCATAAGAACGAGATAGGAAACCAACTTCTTCACAAGCGCGACGTTTGCTACCAACATAAATTTGTGAAGCAGGGTTTGCACCGACTAAGATAACTGCAAGACCAGGGGCGCGTTTTCCTTGTTCTATGCGTTGTTGTACTTTTTGGGCAACTTCCTGCCGAATTGTCTGCGCAATCGTTTTCCCATCAATAATTTTTGCTAACATCTGTGACTTAATCCATAAATGAGACTTGGGGATACCTCTATTTTGTCAGAAGTTCGCGTTAATGTCAGTTCTATCTGTAACATAAAATGAGCAGATAGTTATTTTAGTAGAGAAAACTCATTGACTCAGCGCGTAGCAACCGTATAATCCCACGCTATCAGCCAGATAGGTTGAAGCATTTTTCGATGCGCCCTTAGCTCAGCTGGATAGAGCAACGGCCTTCTAAGCCGTAGGTCACAGGTTCGAACCCTGTAGGGCGTACCATTTCGATGTTCCCCGATTTTACTAACTCCCTTAAAAACTTAAAATAAATCAATGAATTAGTTTTATTACCCTATATTTAGGGTGACTTAGCCTATTGAAATCTACGTATGTGTGGGCATAATTAGAAAGAATGATTGATTAGCCACTGCGGTTTTTGCTCAAAAGAGTCTAATCGCTAAGACAGATAAAGTGTTCAAATTAAAGGGCAGCTGGCAATCTTTTCCTTCACAAGGGGAATTTTACCAATAAATAACTGCTTTTCTATTGAATTCTAAGCTTTTTATATACCGCAAGAATAACCTTCAAAGCTCTTATCGTTAATGATCTTTTTACAATAATTTGTTAAATTTATGAGTATAATAGCGTAATAAAAATACGTACTTTTAAATATATACATTGAAATCTTTTGCTCTAAGTAAATTTACCTATGTTATTTTCAGCCTATAAAAATCGACAATATTAACAATAAATCAACATGATTATAATTAAGAATGACTCACAGCATATTAGTAGATTAAAGGTGTAAAATTAAATGAATAATAAATATATAGCGTTAGTTGTACCGTTAACTTTTTTTATATCTTTTGAATCCTCAGCATTTGACAAACAAGAGTACAATCCTGTTGTGTTCAACATGGCAGAGTTATATGACTTCAATCCAGTCAAAGGTAATGTTAAAGAAATAAAATCAACGGTTTATAATGAAGATAAGACTATCAACTATGAATCAAAATTAAAAATTGGCCGTGATGGTTGTGTAGAGAGTTTTAGCTTAAATCAGAAAAAAGATGAGTACCTGAGTGGTCTTCATAATTACCTTTTTGTAGAAAGAGTAAAAAATAAGTTAATAGGTATGGATGCTAATGGGCCAGTAGAAATGACCATAGGTAATAACTGTGAGATAATATCAAGGAAGGACACTAATGGTGAATTGATATATCAATACAATAAAGATGGTTTTATTACCGGTTCAATACTGGCTGACACCAAAGAAAAATTTGGTGAAAATATTTACAATGAGTTTAAATTACCTATCGCAATAAAATATTACAAAGGTGATGATGTCATTTCTGAAACTAGAATCACCTATGGTAAAGATATGAGCAAAGCTTTTGACCATTTAATGGAAATCCGGGCTTTAGGTCAGACTATATTGCAAGTCGATTCTAAGTGTCATTATGATCATCAAAATATTCCATCTCAATGTAATTTTGTTCTAACGCTCGACTCGAATGGTAAGAAGATCCATCTGAAAAAAAACAGTACCACAAAGGTGACGTTCTATTGAGCTGCGGGTGATGACAAAGCCTATAAAATCTGGCGATATAATTAGCGGAGTGTTGATTAGATAGGCTTGTCAGCGATGTTAAAATATTAACCGCCTTTAAATGCGTGATGCGTGTTTGAAGTTCACAGCTCGTTTAGGCCGCTTTCTTGAATAATCGCTATTTTTCGTCAAAGACGTAGTCTAGTACTCTCGGAGATAGGGCTAGATTTTCATATCGGTACGCACAGTATGTTGCTGCAATTAGCTATTGGCATTCCCCGCTTAGATCAATACCAAAAATCAAATTAATTCGATGAATTGGCGTAATGGAAGTATGCGTGGTGGCGAAAATGTAGGACAAACACTGGTAGTTTAAATTTTTCAGATCCCAGTTTGTTATTCGATGCTGTTATTCAGTGGCTTGGTGTGGGCCTTATGAGTCAATTACCCGCCTACAAGGCATGTGCAATAGGACCGTTATTCCCTTTAACTGAACAGCGTATTATGGGAGCTAACTGGGCATGGTTAATTCATCAAGAAAGTGAAAATCATCTCCTAACAAAAGTATTTTTCCAGTGGATAACAACTCAATTGGCACTATGCGATAATGAATCTAATACTTGATGTCATCACTTGGAATAAGCAATAAGAGAATATACAGCAATGGAATAGCTGTTTATGAGCCGATTGCTCGAATCAATTTTATCAATAATAGTGTTAACTCAAATTCAGTTTGAGGGCTATTACTATTTGCTGTAAAAATAAGATATACTTCCTGATTATCAATGGTTTACCCAAAAAAGATAAAGTTATTTACCTTTTAGACATCTTTCTCTCTCTTAGCAAATAAAACAAAATGATGATTAAGATCGATGACAAGAATTATTGAAGTAGTACGCTATGTTAAAAATGATAGATAGTGACGGTTAGATTAAATCTAAGTTAATTAAGATATATCCGATAAATTTGTTTTCCTATGGTAATTAATAGATATAAATAAAGCCATCATTATATGTTTTATTCATCTTGCTCCTATGTCAAATTTTTATCAAATTTTTGTCTGGGTTTAATCTGTGAAATAAGAGCTAAGTCACTATAATGCTAGCTTTCTGTGAGAATCAATATCTAAATTAAAATTGATGACACTCGTTTTTTTTATACTGCGAATTAAATTGGAATTATTGGTTTTTATTCTAAATTTATTTCGTTATATAGCGCTTTGTTTTAGTTTAATCTTGGACAATGATAATCAGTATGTTTGCAGATTATATATTTACTATATACAATAAAAAATCTTTAAAGATATCATTAAGTACAATTTATTTGTGCAGTATTAATTATAACTTTTAGGATCAAAATGAAAAAACATATTCTACCAATTACTCTACTTAGCGCTGCTACACTGCTAGTTACAGGCTGTAGTTCAAATAAAGATATGTGGGGCGAATTCGCCAATATCTTGACTGATTCTAGCTCTATTGTTAAAGAATCAGAAGACTGGGAAGCGTATAGCATAAAAACAACCCAGCAAGGTGTTGTTTACAGTAAGGCGAATTCAGCGGATCAGCAATTTGTCAGTCATAAAATGGATGCTGAATATGCGGATGCGGTGAATCGTTTATCTTCGCCTTTTGCCAGAAGTGATAAAGCCAAAGATAAATTGGCTAAAGAAAACCAAGGCTATCGTTTTAAATATAATGAAATCATGGTGGTTAAGGATAAGAAATCATCAAACACACTTGGTTATTGTGTGAATTATGATTCTGATCGTATGGAGAATGGCCAAGTAAAAGCGGTCAAAGAAGAAGATAAGATCAGAAAGCAATTTATCTATGTTGCTAAAGATAAGCCTCTATCTGTCACGACAGTGAGTGGTGACTTTATTAAAGTCATGTGCGGTGAAAATTTTTATAAAAAATACCAGTCATAATTTTGCTGACAGGTTAAGGGTATTTAGAAAAATAATCTAAATATCCTTGTTCGTATCTAAAATGCGTTAGGCGGAAAAATTTCCCCTAACTCATAGAAATCGTTTTAAGTGATAAAAACCATATTCAGTATATGGTTTTTTTGATGTAGAGAACAATCAACGTAGGAGTAATAAGCGGCTTGTCGAGAATAGTCCGGTGGGCGTTCTGACAGGAATGTTATAGTGAAACAATATCGGTATTGAAATTACTATTGATATACGCCACTTGTGCTGGAAATCGAGTAATATCCCTTTAATAATTACGGTTATTTTAGTATCAATATTATTCTTAACATAAGGCATGGTACAAAGGATTTATTTTAAATAAGCAAATAGTTGATGATGGCCTGCCTTTATCTAAAGATTGATATTCCCTCTCTGTTTCAAACAATACCTTAAAACAATGCCTCAAAAAAACGCAAAAAGCTCAATAAATAAACGGTAGGCAAAAAGAGAATTGCTACCGTTTATTCGTGTATTTACTTAATGATGACTCTTATTCAACTTCCTCATGAACAATTTCATGAGAATATCCATGGTTATTCATTAAACAATCAGCATAAAATTAAAGCGTCCCAATAAAGGATTTAAGTATTTACCCCTATAGAAGGGAGGCGGATTGTATTTATGTGTTCAGTGATAGATATCGTCAATTTAATCAGCAAGAATGAGTGAACGCTTATTTCAAATCTACATAGCAGTGATCGTTTTATAAACATTATGCTATTAAAAATAATACCTATGTTATTTTTAAGGTTTATTTTGTTTGCTTATTTTTACATGTTTATGTGAATAAATATTTAATCATAGTGATTTATAATTTATTTGTTGTATCTCGTTAAGGTTATATTCCTCATAAACTCTTAATGCCTAATTTATCAGGCTTTAGTTTGGATAATTGCTCGGATTTTATTCGGAAATATCCTGTCGTTATATCAATTTCATTATTTGAATAAACATTCAATAAAATATTTTTTAACAAATAAATTTAATTTTATTTAAATTTGGAATACAATTGCATTACAAATATTATTAAGTGATGACTATATTTCGATATATAGTTTGTCTGTGGAAAGGATATTTAAATGGCAATAACGAGAAGAAAGTTTCTTATCGGCGGGGCTGTTGTCGCTGTAGCTGGCGGTGCAGGAATTTTAACGCCAATGTTAACGCGTGAAGGTCGATTTGTTCCAGGTACACCGAGACATGGTTTTGTTGAAGGAACTCCCGGAGCACTACCTAAGCAGGCAGATGTTGTCGTTATTGGTGCCGGTATTTTAGGCATTATGACGGCAATTAACCTTGTTGAAAGGGGATTGTCTGTTGTGATTGTAGAAAAAGGAAATATCGCGGGAGAACAATCTTCTAGGTTCTATGGCCAAGTTATCACTTATAAAATGCCTGACGAAACATTCCTCCTTCACCATATTGGTAAACAGCGCTGGAGAGAAATGAATGCAAAAGTCGGCGTTGATACCAGTTATCGTAGACAAGGAAGAGTGGAAGTACCTCTTGATGAAGAGGATTTAGAAAATGTTAAAAAATGGATTGATGCAAGAAGCAAAAATGTTGGTTCCGATATTCCTTTTAAAACCAGAATGATTGAAGGTGCTGAACTAAATCAACGTCTTCGCGGAGCTACATCGAATTGGACTATTGCTGGTTTTGAAGAGGATTCCGGTAGTTTAGACGCTGAAATTGCAACCTTTGTGATGGCTGATTACGCTAAAAAGATAGGCGTTAAAATCTACACAAATTGTGCGGCGAGAGGTTTAGAGACCCAAGCAGGCGTTATCTCTGATGTTGTGACAGAGAAAGGGGCAATAAAAACCTCACGAGTCGTTGTAGCAGGGGGGGTATGGTCTAGACTCTTTATGCAAAATCTTAATGTTGATGTTCCAACATTACCTGCTTACCAGTCTCAACAATTAATCAGTGGTTCACCTACTGCGCCAGGTGGAAATGTCGCTTTACCGGGCAATATTTTCTTCCGCGAGCAAGCAGATGGCACTTATGCCACTTCTCCGCGTGTTATTGTGGCTCCGGTTGTCAAAGAATCCTTTATTTATGGATATAAATATTTGCCATTACTGTCAATGCCTGACTTCCCTGTGCATATTTCACTAAACGAACAGTTAATTAACTCGTTTATGCAGTCAACACATTGGAATTTAGACGAGGTTTCGCCGTTCGAACAGTATCGAAATATGACTGCACTGCCAGATATCCCTGAGCTAAATGCTTCACTCGAGAAGCTGAAAACTGAATTCCCTGCATTTAAAGATTCTAAGCTTATTGATCAGTGGAGTGGTGCTATGGCGATAGCGCCGGATGAAAACCCAATCATTTCACAAGTTAATGAGTATCCAGGCCTCGTTATCAATACGGCGACAGGTTGGGGAATGACAGAAAGTCCAGTCTCTTCAGAAATTACCGCAGATCTTCTGCTTGGTAAAGAACCTGCATTAGATGTGAAACCATTCAGTCTTTATCGATTTTAGATAAAACTTATTTGATGATGGCCCTCTTTATGAGGGCTTTTCTACTCATACTCAATGATAATTTTATCTCTAGATGTTACTTTGGGCACCAATGCGTTTATTGATGTTTGATTGTGACAAGATGGATTTGCTATTTTAAGAATCGGATCAGTTAAATCGGGCGATATTTCAACCGATCCGTGAAATATAATAGTGACTATGTCGTTAATGACTCGCTTTTTACCGTCTCGACCTGCTCAAGTTTTTCTTTTTTTCGCAATTCAATTTTGGCAACAATTTCTGCATGCTTTTTATCCGTCAGCGGATAAAAGCAGATGATCACAAATGCGAGTAACATGAAAATACATGGTACAAGTGCAATTGACATACGTATGCCAAAAATAACATCTGGTGTTTGTATTTGATTGGCAATATAACCGCTGTATTCGAGAATAAAGGCAGGAATTGACCCTCCAATGGCTTGGCCACATTTGCGAGTGAAAGAGAATAAAGAATATGTTAGGCCCTCAATGCGAATACCTGTTTTATATTCTCCGTATTCGACAGTATCAGCCTCTATTGCCCATAATACGGTAACGACGATCCCCATCCCAATGGATGCTATTGTATATGAGGTAAGGGCAATCATTGGTGGATATATCGAGAGATAATAGAAGGTCAAATAACCGAGGATGGCTATCATCCCACCGATTAGAAATGTATTTTTTTTGCCAAAACGAGCAACGAGTATAGGCATGATTAAGGCTGAAGTGATTGCACCAAATATCCCTTGAACTAATGAAATAATAGGGAATAAGGTTACGTCATTGAGGACATATCGAACATAGAATAGAGATGAAGCACTGACGGTAAAACCTGAAATGAGCACACATATTGTGGCTGAACATAAGATCATTAATGCTTTATTTTGTTTTATCGTATTTAAGCTATTTTTTAGTGATGGTTGAACGTCAGTTCTAACAATAATTTCTTTGGTAGATTTAAAACAGACAAAATAGAGCCCTACACCAAAGAAAGCTAAGCCTAATGTCACGTAAAAATAGACCTTTTCCATCTCAATTGACGCTATATTAGCGCCAGCACTTGATACAAAAGGAGTAATTAAAAGTGTCAGGAAGATACCCGTAACGGCTCCCCCAATACTTCGGGCTGCACCTAATCTGGCACGGGATAATGGTTGTAGTGTCATCGCCGTAGCAAGGGAACCATAGGGAATATTGATTAGACTATAGCAAACACCTAAGGCCATATAAGTGACATAGGCATAAATGACCTTATCGCTATGAGCCCATTCGGTTGGAACACTAAAAACCAGCACGCTGAAGAACATTAATGGGGCAGAACCAAATAAGATGAAAGGCCTAAATTTCCCCCATCGTGTATGCGTTTTATCAATAATACGGCCAGCGGCAACGTCAGCAAAAGCATCAAAAACTCGAACAACCAGTAACATGGTACCTGCTGTTGCGGCACCAATACCGGCGACATCGGTATAATAACTGAGTAAAAACATTGCCCCCATAGCAAAGGCAAAGTTATTGGCAACATCTCCTAGGCCATAACCAATAATTGAACGCCAAGAGAGTTGTTGATTCATTGTTTTTCTCCTTGAAAAGGTTTTTGCCCATAATTCATTTCACTCCACCGTTTTTTTAATAAATAAGCTGCGCCTTTAGGTTTTCTGTCTCGAGTAAAAATCCCTTTTCGATTACCTCCGGCACGCCAAACACCTTGTGCGGTATGAAAGTCAGCAAAGTTCCATACCTGTTCGCCAGTAACCGCTTTAACGCGATCAAAAACGCGGTGGTACATTGCCAACCAAGCAGATTGGAACTCTTCGCTCCACATATCGGTATACATGGAATGCAGTCCGGGCAGGGTATCGACCCCATACTCCGTGATAATGATGGGGCGATGAAACTTCTCTTGCCATTGTAATAATTCAGTTTCTAGTGCTTTTTCGGCGCGTTCTAAATCGCCACTTTTTAGGTACCACCCGTAGTAACGGTTTAGGCAAATAACATCAAAAAGATCCATAATCATGTCGTTTTCAATGTCTCCAGACATGGCATTGACATAAGTAATGGGTCTAGTGGGATCAAGTTTGCGTGTGGCTTGCACTAATGGTTCAAAGTATGCTCTAGCGCCTTTGGCTTGGCAGTCTGGTTCGTTTGCTATACTCCACATGACGACGCTAGGATGGTTTTTATCGCGGTTGATGAGCTCTTGTATCGCTTGTAAATGGGCTTGCTGGGTTTCGCTATTGACGGTTTCATCACTGAATAATACGGGGGGTTTCTGACAAACATCGGAGCTAACACCAAGAGTTAAATTAAGTCCGACTGCTGCCACTTCATTGATGATGATAATGCCGTGTTCATCTGCCCAATCAAGCATTTCTTCGGCATAGGGGTAGTGGGAGGTACGATAAGAATTGGCGCCAATCCAATTCATCAATGCATGGTCATGTACCATAAACGTATAATCAAAGCCTTTTCCGCGAATATCCGCATCTTCATGTCGCCCAAACCCAGTAAAATAAAAAGGTTGATGATTAATTAAAAACTGCTCATCTTTTATGTTTAATGAGCGAATACCGATTTTTAGAGGGTATTCATCATAGTGATTTGCATCATTAACGAATATTTTCAAGGTATAGAGGTAGCCATAACCCGGCTGCCACAGATGAGGTGAGCTGAGTTGCAATACACCGTGTTTGCCATTCCCAAAAGCAACGCATTTTTTATCTTGATCGTATAACTCAATGGCGACTTCACCATTAGCGATGATTTCCCAATGAATTGAGGCTTGGCTTTTATCATCGGATAGCTCAGTGACGATAATGGCATCGTCGACAAATACTCTTGGCGTGCTATAGAGCATGACGCTACGATGGATTCCGGCATAGTTAAAAAAATCATGGAAATAAACTTGTGTTTTTTTGCCATTTTCGTCACGAGTCACTATGCCAGGAGGAATGGTTTGCCATGTAAGTTCATTACTGACACAAACGGTAATTCGTACTTTTTCATTTGTTGAAACTAAGTGGCTAATATCAGTTTCAAAGGGGGTATAACCTCCTTGATGTTGGATTAGGAAATGGTCATTTAGCCATACCATGGCATTATGTGTTACGGCATCAAATCGTAAGATGATTCTTTGATGTTCCCAACCTTTTGGAATGTAGACTTCGCGCTGATACCAAACATTTCCGACATAATTACGAATAGTGTTATCCGCAAATTGGTCGTTAAAACTCCCCGGTACGGCAATGGTTCGGTGGTCAGGCAGAGGAAATTTCCACCACTGTGCGGTAATACCGAGATCTGCTGTATCTAAACAAAATGACCAAAGGCCATCCAGTTTTTTGATCTCTCGGGTTGATGTTTCAATAGGGCGTAGCATTTTATTATTTCCTTTCGAATAGGATGGAATAAATTTGGTTTATCAATTTTGTTATTTGGTTTACCAATTTTTAGGTGTGCGCTATGAGGAATACAACTATGAAAAATGAAAAGAGGTAAAATTTGATGAGTGGATCATGTATTAAAAAAAAATCATTAATATTATGTGGAATAAATCACAAATAATTAAACTTTTATTTAAAGATGAAGTTTATTAATAAGTGGTTTTATTATTTAATTTCTCTATAAATTATCGTGATTTTAATAAATTTGATTGAATTCATTAAAGAGGTTTTTGTCTGTATCCATTTGATATTTAAATGTATTATTTTTTTGTTTTTGAAGCGGAAGATCATAAGAGTATGATGTTATGAGTTCTTTTTTAGTATTATGGTTTATTTGAGTGTTCACTTATAAAATATGACTAAATAGCTATGATTAAATTTAAATAGGCTGCTATTCTGATAGGGTTTATCGCTAAGTGTTTAATGTATAATTGGTTAACCAATTATATTCAGGGACTAGGTCAGGCATGATTCGTTGAGTGGGACAGTGCGCCCATGTCAATTTTTTAAGGAAACTTAAAGTAGGCGTGGTTTTAGTCTGTCACCGAGACTAGAGTGAACATCTATCCTTCTTATTCCTGTTAGTGCTATTAGTGACGGCTTATATTGGCTGTTTTTACTGATTACGTATTGTATTTTGTATTAGGATAAAGTGAATTAGGTGTTAATACGTAATAAGTTGCTAACTAATAACAAAAAATAAGTGCATGTGTGTTATCTGGCTAATCTTTAGTTTATCTTGTTCATTATAAACTTATATATTTCAGGTAGATATAAGGAAAAGCTAATGAATAAGAATGCAGCAATAAAATAGATATTAATGGCCTCCACTGTAACTGTAGTAAAGAGTGTTGCAACCGCGAGAATGGTGACAATAATACGCCGGCTATTTGCCGTCATTGCATTAGACAATTCACTAAAAAATGATTCAATAACTTTAAACATAACAATTCCTTTTTATAGTTCCGCGATGAGTGTATATGATTTAAATAAAATATTGAAGCTTTTATTAGCTATTCGTGCTATTTAATATTAAAATCACTTATCAGAATTGTTGTTTTTTAGCACATTTAACTCAAATGATGGGTAAAATGATTTATAATATTGATAATTACATTAAGGTATGGAACTTTAATTACACATTCTGTTTTATTACCTGATGCATAATTTATTTTAATCGATTGATTTGAAAAGAAATTGTTATTTGATGTAATTTTTTAGTGTGTTGCTGTGGCCTATTTTCATGAAAAAATACAAATCAAACAATTAAGTGTTACTACCTAGTGTGTTTTAACTATTTAGAAAGTGATTAATATCACAATTATTTTATTATGTTTAAATACTTTGTCTATTTAATATAAGTATTCTATTAATGACTGTTTAGAGAGGGGATTTTAAAACAGCATCGTTAATACATAGCTGCTTTATTTAAGATAAGTTATAATTTTATGCGGTTATTGGTGAGTCCACATTGAAAAGAAAAGATAATAGCTAAAAGTAAGCGTAAACGAAAAGGGTATTCACTTCGTTATAGCGAGTGATTTTTATGTGGTTTTAAAAGTACAGCACGGCATTTTAACACTATTCTGATTGATTATTACAATCAATGTTATTATTGTAATGTTTTCGATAACAAGGAACAGATTATGCCATCTATTGATATGACAGAACTATTAGGCTACTCCATTGCTTCTAGCATAAAAATGGTTTGTACGCCATTTGAGTTCTTTTATCAAACCAATATTATTGGTGATGTCAGTGCGTTGTTAACACTATTCTTCGTCTATTAATTTTGATGTTAGCTTAAGTATTATCATTGATGGTGAAATTTATTTATAAATTTTACCCAATCAATGACTATATTATGGTTTTTTGTGGTTTGTTTCTAATAAAATCAATTGTTTGTGTTTTTTCTTTCCTCTTTTCTCCGCCTTGTCAGCGTTGTAAGACTGTCATTTATTTTTAATATAAATTGATCTCTTGGCTATCTTATTAAATAAAGCATTTTGATATAGATTATTTTTGTGTGGAAAATCACAAAAAATAATTATTTCTCATTGTTGAGTTGTTTTCAATGACGATATATTGTTAGTTTTCTTGTAAGTGATTGTGGGCTTATAAATATATTAATATAAAATATTAATTATATTATCTTGGTTTATATTTTGATAATAATTTACTTTTGTGCTCCTATTAAAATCATTATTCCACAATTAGATGGAATAAATAGAATCTGCTATTTTTGAAAAAGATAGTTAACTTATTTAAATATGAGGGTAACCATGTCTGAAACGATATTTCCTCAAGGTTTTTTGTGGGGAGGAGCAATGGCAGCGAATCAAGCTGAAGGTGCTTATAGTGAAGGAGGGAAAGGCTTAAGTACCGCAGATGTTATTCCTTATGGAGAAAAAAGGTATCCCATAAAAATCGGTAGAGAAAAACGGTTTCAGTTACAAAGAGATGAATATTATCCTAGTCATGATGCCATTGATTTTTATCATCAATATAAAAGTGATATTGCTTTAATGGCAGAAATGGGGTTCTCGGTTTTTAGAACTTCAATTGCATGGAGTCGGTTATTTCCACGAGGTGATGAAACTACGCCAAACCCAGAAGGTATTGCTTATTATCAAGCCGTATTTAATGAATGCAAAAAATATCATATCGAGCCACTGGTTACCCTGTGTCATTTTGATGTGCCGATGCACTTGGTGATTGAATATGGCTCATGGCGTGAACGTAAGATGATTGATTTTTTCACAACTTATGCCAAGGCCTGCTTTGAAGCTTTTGATGGTTTAGTTAAATATTGGCTCACTTTTAATGAAATTAATTTATTACTTCATACCCCCTTTTCGTCTTCTGGATTATGGTTTGAAGCAGATGAAAATATTGAGCAAGTGAAATATCAGGCTGCCCATCATCAATTAATTGCAAGTGCATTAGCGACTAAGATTGCTCATGAAGTTAACGCCAAAAATCAAGTTGGCTGCATGTTAGCGGGCGGAGGTTATTATCCTTGGTCTCCTAAACCGGCTGATGTGTGGGCGGCAATGGAAAAGGATCGTGAAAACTTGTTTTTTATTGATGTACAGGTACGTGGTATTTATCCTGCTTATGCCCAACGTATTTTTCGTGAAAAGGGGGTTTCGCTGGAAATAGTGGAAGGAGATGAGCAGCTTCTTAAAAATACAGTGGACTTTGTGTCTTTCAGCTATTATGCCTCTCGTTGCGCTGCATCGGATATGGAAAGAGATGAAAATCAGTCAGTTAACGCTGAAAAATCATTGACCTCTCCCTATATTCAACATAGTGATTGGGGGTGGGGGATAGACCCTTTGGGATTACGGCTAACAGCGAATATGCTTTACGATCGCTATCAAAAACCGTTGTTTTTAGTTGAAAATGGTTTAGGGGCTTACGATAAGCTTGATGAAAACGGTGAAATTATTGATGACTACCGAATTGACTATCATCGAGCACATATCCAAGCATTAGCGGAAGCGATTGCGGATGGTATACCGGTTATGGGCTATATTTCATGGGGGTGTATTGATCTGGTTTCTGCCTCTACGGGGGAGATGAGTAAACGATATGGATTTGTGTATGTTGATAAAGATGATCATGGAAATGGCTCATTAGCCCGAATACGTAAAAAATCCTTTTGGTGGTACCAGAAAGTAATACAGACGCATGGTCGAGAGTTAGAGTAAATTACACTTTCTTATATTTTGTAGATAAAAAAAAGAGTCCCTTTAGGGACTCTAACTAAATGAAATCACTACTACATGATTTAATTTACAGCGGTATTATGGTTATTTTCTTCACTACTATATCATACATGATGTCAGATTTACTTATACTTGTAGCAACTTTAAAGTGCCAAGTGAGTGAATTCGATGTCTAGAGCGCTCATTTATCATGCGTTATCTTTTTCACTCTTTAATATACGCTTCTTGGTGAGAGGCTCGTGATTAACTTCATTGAATTATTGTTTGGCAATAATTTCGCTATTTTTTTACTTAGGCATTATTTTGCATAGCGTGTTTGTAAATTGGTTGTATCTTTATCTGCTATGATATAAGCATGCCATGTTATCAATATCATAATATTTCTGTGATTGAATGATCAGCTGTCATCACTCATCCCTTATCTGGATACTAATGTACAATATAATTTGGATGATAAAAATGTGATCTATGTATCAAAATACATTTCAAGTGTTAATATTATTAAGTTAACTTACACTGACTTATGCTAAATTTTCTTTTAAATTCAATTTGTTGATTTTTTATCTCTGTAATAAATCGACATGAATTGAAAGAAATCAACAATAACCAAGAGAATTCGAAGATAAGGGTAATGGTGTATAAACACAGAAAAAATTAAATATTGTTAATAATTTTATCTGTTATTGCTCCCTTCTTTATTAGGTCTTTCGTGACAGAATTGATTCCAGATAAAATTGAAATTTTCACTAGGAAAAATTTTATCTGAGCGATCAATTAAAGGGATAGAAACGACGTTTCTTCCATCTTTATGCATATACGTTTTGACAAGAAACCTTTTATAACTAAAAGAATTTTCACTTTTAAAGATAAGAACTTCACCACATACATACCCAAGGATACCATGATCAAGAGTTTCACGAATTTCATAGTAATTCACATTTTTATACTCAGCCGTTTCTGGAAAAGGGAGGAAGTCCTCTACAGCCTTTTGCGATTTTTTAACGATATCAAGATCTGGGGTATAATTAGCCATCATACCTCCAACAAATGATCCTCCAGCAATAAGAGCAATAATTAAATATGAAAATATATTCTTTTTCATGGCGTTACTCTTTCTATATTATTATAAATAATAGTTACTTATGAATTAGGCTATTTTAAGATAGCATAAGTAGAAGGGTATTTATATGAAGATGTAATAACAATGCTCAAATAAAGACAAAGAGTTACAATTTATAATAAATTGTTATGGTTAATTTAATTAAAATAATTAATTTTATTTACTGGTTTCTTATTTTAAAGTTAATGGGAATGCGAATAATAAATTAAAAGTAGGAAAATTAGCGATTGTTTTTCATTGTGTTAGCCATATTAATAGCTTCTATTAATTGTGAGCGATTAACTCTATCATTATTACTATCTAGTAATTGTTGCCATAAGCTAATTGCTTTTTCATAATTCGCATTCATAAATGCATCTGAAGCTAATAACATTAAGGCGGTAACTTCATTTTTATCAATTGATAATGACTTATCTATCATTTTTACGGTCATCTCCGTCATTTGTTGCCCTGATTGATAATAAAGGACTGTCGCAATAGCTGAATAAAGTTGTGCATTTTCTCCTGTATATTTCAGTGCTTGCCCATAGGCTATTAATGCATCTTCATAATTATTTTGATAGAGGTAGTATTCACCGAGAATGGCCCAAAGCTCCCCATTTTTAGGTGACTTACGGATATTATCTTGTAGACGTGCAAGATCACTTTGCTGTTGTTGTATTGGTGTCAATAAATACAATGGGTCAGCAGTGCGTTGATATTCTTTATAATTTTCACTAAAACGCGGCAATAAAAAATAACCCGAAACGGTGAAAAATAAGAGTAATAAGAGGGTGAAATTCAGCGAAATAGGCGATAACAACCATGAACCGCTATTTTGCGATACTTTGAATGGAAGTTCAGATGTCAGCTGTTTTGATAACTGACATTGCGGTGAGGCGGGTTGAGTAATGACGTCTTGATAATGTCTTTTAATCTTAGGGAGGCTGCTTTTATATCGATAATAAATTAGGATTATTATCAATATAAAAGCGATAAATGGCGATAGCCACAATACTAGCGTCCCTATGCGCAGGGGCGGATTGTAGAGAACGAAATCACCGTAGCGCTCAGTCATAAAAGCGAGAATTTCTGCTTCTGTTTTGCCTTCAGCAACCATTTTGTAAACTTGATGGCGCATGCTAACAGCGGTAGGGGCATTGGATTCGAGCAGATTTTGGTTTTGGCATTGTGGGCAACGTAATTGTGACGCTATTTGTAATGAAACAGATTGTTGCTCTTGGTGAGTAAATTGCCAAGTATCTACGATATCAGCTTTTGCAATATAGGTGACCATGAACAGTAGAATGAATAAAGGGGTGTAGTGTAATTTAAACATGCTTAGCTCTTCCTTTTATCCAACCCCAAAAAAGTCCAATGCACATGATCAAAGCGCCACCCCAAATCCATTGAACACCATCTTGCACATAAAAGCGTAGTGCATAACGGTTATTTCCTGTTTTTTCGCCTAAAACGGCATACCAGTTTCGTATCCATCCCCAATGCATACTTGGCTCAATCATGAGTTGTTTTCGGGCGGTATAAAATCGACGTTCAGGCATAAGCGTACTGATTAATTTATCTTTTTGAACAACAGTGATTAAGGCCTTTTCTGTTGTGTAATGAGATTGCGCCTCAAGTTGTAGCTGTTGAAACGTAAACTGATACCCTGATAGTGAAATAGAGTGCCCTAATGTCATATTTGCACTAACTTCTTGTTTACTCACTGTTGAGAAAGCAATACCTATAGCGAAGATAATGACACCTGAGTGTGAAATTAAGGAGGATAATTGGCGCTGTATATCTCGAAATGGTCGCAACCACAAAAGAAGCAGTAATGCAGCCATGATAGCCATCATACTGGAGAACAGCTTTCCTTCACGCCAAAAATACAGCGTAATGCCAATCGTACAGATAATAAGGAGAGATAAACGCCAGTAAAAAAATCGAGGAGATATTTTTGGGTAATGTAGCGCCCAAGCGCCAATAACTGCGAGCATTAATAGCCCAAAAGGAAATAAAGCGTGATTAAAGTAAGGTGAGCCAACAGATATTTTCCCCCAGCCAAACATGCTGTAGAGCATTGGATATAGGGTACCAAGGAGTACGATACATAAGACCACCACAAATAAAATCAAAGATAATTGTAAATAGATTTCTCTTGTCGTGAGTGTAGTTTTGGCCCGTGATGGTAAGGTTTGAGCTTTGCTACTGTAAATAAATAAGGCCACCATACTCATGATTATAAATAGCAAAAATAGCGGTAACGCACGAACATTATCAAGGGCAAAGGCATGTACTGAAACGAGTATGCCTGAACGGACGATCAGTGTACCAAGTAGTGATAAAATAAACGCCATAATTGCCAACATCATTGACCAGTGGCGGAAATTTCCTTGTTTTCGTGATGCAGATAAGCTGTGTAGTAGGGCGGTTGCTGCTAGCCATGGTAATAATGAGGCATTCTCGACAGGATCCCAAAACCACCAGCCACCCCATCCCAATTCACTGTAAGCCCACCATGAACCGAGTGTGATACCTAAAGTTAATATGCACCAGCTTGGTACGGCCCAGCGCCAGCAAAGCCATGCAATGGTTTGACTAAAATTACCCGCAACAAGAGCCGCTAAGACTAATGAGGTAACGACCATGAGACCACTATAACCAAGATAAAGTAGAGGAGGATGTAAGATCAGCCCCCAATGCTGCAACATGGGGTTGAGATCACGCCCCTCAATCGCAGGTGGAAAAATCCGCACAAAAGGATCGGAGTAAAAGACGATAAACCACAGCAATGCCGCGGTCATGGCTGACAGGAATATTAAGGCTAGCGCAAAAAATGGATGTTTTTGTTTACGATATCGCCAGGCAACAAGTAAGTTCCAAGCAGATAAGAATAACGCCCATAATAACAATGAACCCTCATGTCCGCCCCAAACCGCGGCTATTTTGATAGCCATTGGCGATAGACGATGGCTATGTTGAGCGACATAGACCACAGAAAAATGGCTTTCAATAAAGCTGATGGTAAGACAAAGAAAGGCGATAGCTAAAAAAATAAATTGTAAAGTGGACCAAAAGACGCCTAATTTTACGGAATTAGGCGTCTTTTTATCGTAACCAACCAACCCAAACAAGGTATGGAAACTGGCTATACACAGTGTTAGCAGTAAGCTAATAAAGCCAATTTCAGGGAGTATCAGTTCCAATGAAGCACCTTGTTTATGTTGATTGTAGTGATTAAGCGACCGTCAATTGTCCTGCATACAGTACGAAGAATCGCAGTAAAAAGACACCAATGAGACTAGCACTGCTGATTAAAATAACCCGAGATGCTGTTTGGCTTTTATTCACCCATTTTTTCAAACTCAAAGGGATAATAAAACCTATTCCTACGACACCAATCCAAAACCACCATGTCCAAAAACCACCACCCAATGCGGCAATTAGGGCGCGCATTTTGCCATCATCCCCAAGTGCTAAACCGATAAAAAATGCTGCCAGCAAAAAGATTTCTAACCAAACGACAAAGCTTTCAACGCGATGTAGAAAATGAGCTTCTTGGTTGTGGATATTTTTACGGTAGCGTAACGCTAAGGCTATCAGTGCAACAGCAATGCCGGATGAAATCCCTGAAAAGAGAAATAATGCAGGCAAAATAGGATTGTTTAAGAAAGGGTATGATTTTAAAGCTGAAAGTAAGAATCCCGTGTAGGCTCCTAACAATACTGCTAAGACGAGCATGGTGACTTCAATCACGCGCATGGCGGGTGTAAATAGGGGGAATAGCCGTTGGATAAAACCCAAACGGGGTAGCCATTTTTGTTGCAATTCAACTAGCTCAGATTGAAAAACGTTGGCTAACCACACGATGAGCACAACCATATACACTTGGAATAACATAACCCCCATCGACATCACAGAGGTTGGGCTATAGTGGAACATCAATTTCCAGAAAGTCCAAGGTCGGGTTAAGTGGAAAATCAAAATCAGTAAACCAAGAATGATGGTCGTTGGTGCAAGTAATAAAGTGGCTCGCATTAGCGTGCTGTTACTCGTCGCTTCGGAAGGGTAAAAGTGACGTAATAAAATGGCGAGTACCACTAACCCCGCTGAAATCCCAATTAAAAAGAGATAAACAGCGATTGGCCAATCCCAGACCAGCGATTCAAAATGGAAAGCAGAAGCGGTTGTCATTGGCTCACCTCCCCATACTTAAATGGAACTCGATAGACTTTGGGTCGAGTACCAAGTGCAATTTTATAGCGATAGGTTGTTTTTTGGCGGAGCATGATTGCAATATCACTGTTTGGGTCATCCAAATTACCAAAAATGAGCGCTTTTGTTGGACATGCTTCAACACAAGCCGGTTGTTGACCTTTTTTCAAATTGGTTTTACGGCAAAAGTCACATTTATCGGCAGTTTTATTAACAGGATGAATAAAACGTACTCGATAAGGGCATGCCGCAATGCAGTATTGGCAACCGACACACAAGTCTGGATTAACATCGACAATACCGGTTGTCTTATCGATAAATGAGGCCCCTGTCGGGCAGACATCGACGCAAGGGGCATGCTCACAATGTTGGCATGAATGCCTAAAGAAACGATATTTGATATCAGGAAAGTGGCCAATTGGTTCACTACGGATAATCGTTAATCTTGAAACACCTTCAGGCACGTGATTGACTTCTCGGCAAGCGTCCATACAAGCTGTACAGCCAATACATAAGGCTTCATCATGAATCATGCCATAGCGTAGCCCATTAATTTTCATTGTATTTGCTAGAGTATGGACCGTCGTCCCTCCAGACGCAGCTAACACTCCTGCATAGATAATAAATTGACGACGCGAACAACTCATGGCTGCTCCTTACGCAATTTTACCGCCGCTGGATTGAAATCAGGGTTGTTGCGTTGCTCTGAGTGGCAATCAACACAAATTGTTATGCGTCCTTTGTCATTGAGAACCTTCATCGTATCTTGTTTTGGATGAAGATCATGGCAACTTGCGCAGGCGACTTTGGTCACATGCACATCATGTGGCCAGAACGCTTTTTGTAGCTGTTCGGGTAAATGACATGATAGGCAAACACTATTTTGTTGCTCCACGCTATACATAGGGTGGTTGAAACGCATGACATCTTTCGCCCCTTCACGATGGTGAGGACCTGGATTGCCATGGCAGTTAGTACAGGTCACTGGAAGGTTATTGTTAGGATTGATGACGGATGCGTGAGTTCCATGCATACCCTCTTTGTCGGGTTTATGGCAATCCAAACAAGCAGCATCGGGATTACGTTGCTGAGTGACAACCCAGCGTTCACCATTCTCTGGTGTGGATGGTGTCGCTGCGGATGCGGCAATGCTCCATAACAAGCCTGACGCCAGCACCCCAGCAGTTAATAACGAACGTAGTACGCTCATATTGACTCCATTGTTATGCCGCCACTTTGCAGAGGCGGATTGCGGTTATTGGCTTAGCAGATTGTTTTTACGAGCTTGATCATCCCACTCCGGTACAATGGTTTTCAAAAACTCTTGTTTTTCAGCATTGATTTTTTGCATATCCAAACCAATTGCCTGTTGGGCTTTTTCTTTGGTTGAAATATCAGGAATAGCAATTTCATGGGTAACGCCTTTCGCACCTAACAAGCGCACCAATTTAGTCCGTGCATCGGCAGCTTTATTCATCGCTCCACCTAGCATACGTAGGCCTTCATCAGGCGCATGCATATGAATACCATGAGACGCAATCGCGAGGTCCCAACGCCATTGAGCATGGCGAATATCAGCTAAAATAGGTGCCATTTCTTTTTCTGTCGCACCGGCATCCCAAGCTGCTTTGGCTTCAAAGTGGGCATGCACGAGTTGATCTTCCACTTTGATTTTCATCTCTTGGATCGCTTGTTTACGCTCAGCGACAACAGCTTGTAGCGCTTGTTTGCTTTGGGTATGGCAATTACGGCAGGTTTGTTCAAAGTTATCGAAAGGGTTTCCTATTTTGTGGCTGGTATAGAGTTCACCTTTTTCATTTTGCAATTTAGGCATATGGCAGTCGATACAGGTGACGTTATTTTTTCCGTGAATACCTGCACTCCATGTTTCGAACTCAGGATGCTGTGCTTTTAGCATGGGGGCTTTTGACAGTGAGTTTGTCCAATCAGAAAAACCGATATTGTCATAATACACTTCCATGTCTTCTACTTTGGTACCGTTATCCCAAGGGAATTTGACGGATTTATTGTCTCCTGCAAAGTAATATTCGACATGGCATTGACCACACACCATAGATTGTTGTTCGAAACGGCTCGCGTGCTCAAAAGGCTTTCCAATGGTTTCCATAGCTCTTGCGGCATAGGGACGTGTGAGTGTAAGCGCAGGTTTACCTTGAGCAAATTCAGGTGAGTCAGTTTTGTGGCAGTCAGCACATCCTAATACATTAACGATTTCGGGACCGCCTTTTGCCCATTTACCATGGAAATAGTTATCTTCGCCTTGTTCTTGAATCAGTCTTGCAACATCAGGACTTTTGCAGCTCCAACATGCCATAGGAAGTGGGCCATCTTGTGCGTTTTTAGGTGCCCCAGTTCTTAGTGTCTCACGCACATCAATGAGTGCGTAAGCATGACCGCGAGGCTTGTTGTAATCACGAGAAAAAGGATAACCAGCCCAAAGGATCACTAAGCGTGGATCCTCAGCAAGAGCGTCTTCACGTTGTGCTTGCTCAGAGGTTGCACGCCATGAATGATATTGATCAGGATGTGACTGAGCAAAGGACTCATTTTTGGTATTAATGGTTGATGATGCTTCCTTTGATTCTGTTTGTGCGTGGATAGAGTTACTAAATAGAAATATTCCTGCAAGCAAACTCAGTAAGCACAGAATACTATTTCTTATCTTTGCCATAAGGGCCTCGAGTGATGTAAGCCAGCCATCCCATTGGCTGTAATATTATTATTTATAAGTGATGGCAAATAGATGATTGCCATCATGACATGCCTAGTTAATAGCTCTAGCAAATAACCACACTCAAAATATTGTTTTTGATCAAAGCTAAATTTATTAAAAGAAGTGTGATTAAGATAATGTGAGTAATATCTGATCATGGATGTAAATTAGGAAAGAAAACATGAAACAGTCTAAAATAAAAAGAGGTATTAAGCCGTTAAGATTCATTCTCATTATCAGCGATAATAATGAGGGCGATAATGCGTTGTAAATGACAGTGTTCAATGAGTCGCAAGGCTTTCGATTTATAGAATGAAAAATAAAATGTGCATTAGTTCTAATATTTTCGATATGAAAAGAATAAAGAGAACTGCTCTTGTACCTCTTTGGTGGTATTTCTATCTGTTATAGATATGAATATTTCATGAAGGTTTAGGTTTAATTTGGTTTACCCTATTTAAAAAATGTTAATAACTTTTTACTACTCTAAATAATATAAGGGTTAGTCAGCAAGTTACCTAATAAAATTCAAAATACTTTCCAAGTAAACTATTTTTTTTCAATTAATATAATAATTAATGTTACCTACTTAGTAGTATGTATTTTTATACCCTCAGTCGTTAATATTTGTCATTAATACACATATAAAATTTGCGGTTAATTTTCAATTTTTGCATTAATTTTGTTTGGGCAATGTTAAGGAAATCAACATGGTTGATATCACCCGTCGGGGAGTATTAACAGGTGCGTGGCGCAGTGCGACGCCTGTTGTTCGACCGCCATGGAGTGGTAGTGAAGATCGCTTTATTGAAAGTTGCATTCGTTGCAACGAATGCCTTACACATTGTGAAACTGCAATTCTCGTTTCCGGCCCTGGCGGTTATCCTGTCGTTGATTTTTTACAAGGGGAATGCACATTCTGCTATGCCTGTGCTACCGCGTGCCCTGAACCAATATTTCTGCCGCAAACGTCTCAGCCTTGGGATATTTCCATTTCTATTGCTCAAACCTGTCTGGCCTACCGTTCTATTGAATGTCGACGTTGCGAAGACAATTGTGAGCCGCAAGTGATCTCTTTTCGTCCATCACTGACTGGAATCTATCAGCCCAAGATTGATAAGCAGGGTTGTACAGGTTGTGGCGCCTGTGTTGCCAGTTGCCCTGTATCAGCCATTACTTTGGAGCATGAAAATGCACAATAGCTGGCAAGTATGTAGTTTGATTGTACAAGTAAAATATGAACAGGCTTGCACTGTGACGACGGCTTTGAATCAATTGCCTGGTTGCGAGGTGGCGATTAGCTCACCTGAAACAGGCAAATTGATTGTTGTTGTTGAGTCAGAACACAGTCGCACTCTGATTGATACTATTGATTCAGTACGCAATGTTGAAGGCGTGCTGTCTGTTTCGCTGGTTTACCACCAGCAGGATGAGCAATGTGAGGAAAATGATGAAACTCAGTCGTCGTAGCTTCATGAAAGCCAATGCTGTTGCGGCCGCTGCTGCGGCGGCAGGTATTGGTGCACCGAGTCTCGCTAAGGCAGTCGTCGGGCAACAAGAGGACATCAAATGGGATAAGGCGCCTTGCCGCTTTTGTGGTACAGGGTGCGGTGTACTTGTAGGAACCCAAAATGGCCGTATAGTGGCGAGCCAAGGCGATCCAGAAGCGCCGGTTAATCGGGGTTTAAACTGCATTAAAGGGTATTTCTTACCTAAAATTATGTACGGAAAAGACCGTTTGACTCAGCCATTGCTGCGTATGAAAGACGGTGAATATGACAAAAATGGTGAGTTTACCCCTGTAACTTGGGAAAAAGCCTTTGATGTCATGGAAGAAAAACTCAAAACGACATTAAAAGCGCGCGGCCCTGAAGGCGTGGGTATGTTTGGCTCCGGTCAGTGGACCGTGTGGGAAGGTTATGCAGCCTCTAAATTGTTCAAAGGGGGGTTCCGTTCTAATAATTTAGACCCGAATGCACGTCACTGCATGGCTTCTGCGGTTGTTGGCTTTATGCGTACTTTCGGTATGGATGAGCCTATGGGTTGCTATGATGATATCGAGCAAGCCGATGCATTTGTGCTTTGGGGCTCAAATATGGCAGAGATGCACCCTATTTTGTGGTCTCGGATCACCAATCGCCGCTTATCTGACCCAAATGTGCGTGTTGCGGTTCTTTCTACCTTTAAACACCGTAGTTTTGAATTGGCGGATAACGGCATTGTGTTTACGCCGCAATCTGACTTAGTGATCCTGAATTATATTGCTAACTATATTATTGAAAATAATGCGGTTAATCAGGAATTCTTTGATAAACACGTTAATTTACGCCGTGGTGCAACGGATATCGGTTATGGCTTACGACCCACTCATCCTTTAGAACAAAGTGCCAAAAACCCAGGTTCAGATGCTTCAGAACCAATGACATGGGATGAGTATAAGGCATTCGTTGCTGACTATACGCTAGACAAAACCGCCGAAATGACGGGAGTTCCTAAAGATCAGTTAGAAGCATTAGCTAAACTGTATGCTGATCCAAACATAAAAGTAGTCTCTTACTGGACGATGGGCTTTAATCAGCACACTCGTGGTGTTTGGGCAAATAACCTTTGTTATAACTTGCACTTATTGACCGGAAAAATCTCACAACCAGGTTGTGGTCCTTTCTCATTGACAGGACAGCCATCAGCATGTGGTACGGCTCGTGAGGTAGGCACTTTTGCACACCGCTTACCCGCAGACATGGTCGTAACCAATGAAAAACATCGTGAGAAAGTCGAACAAGTTTGGCAATTACCCGCTGGTACGATCCCAGAAAAAGTGGGGCTACATGCGGTAGCGCAAGATCGTGCATTAAAAGACGGTACACTCAACTTCTATTGGGTAATGTGCAACAACAACATGCAAGCTGGCCCAAATATTAACGAAGAACGCATGCCGGGTTGGCGTGATCCGCGCAATTTTATCGTCGTTTCAGACCCTTATCCGACCGTGAGTGCTATCTCTGCTGACTTGATCTTACCGACTGCAATGTGGGTTGAAAAAGAAGGTGCTTATGGTAACGCAGAGCGTCGGACACAATTTTGGCGTCAACAAGTTAAAGCGCCAGGCGAAGCAAAATCTGACCTGTGGCAGATGGTGCAATTTTCTCGTCGCTTTAAAACAGAAGAAGTGTGGCCTGAAGAGTTACTGGCTAAGAAACCTGAATACCGTGGTAAGACGCTTTATGATGTTCTGTTTGCAACCCAAGCCGTTACTCAGTTTCCGATTTCAGAGTTGGCAGAAGACCAATTAAATGATGAGTCGCGGGAACTCGGTTTCTACCTGCAAAAAGGCTTATTTGAAGAGTACGCAAGTTTTGGCCGAGGCCACGGTCACGACCTTGCACCATTCGATGACTACCACAAAGCACGTGGTATCCGTTGGCCTGTGGTTGATGGTAAAGAGACACAATGGCGTTATAGCGAAGGGCATGACCCGTATGTCAAAGCTGGCAGTGGCTACCAATTCTATGGCAAGCCCGATGGCAAGGCGGTCATTTTTGCTCTGCCATTTGAGCCAGCCGCAGAAATACCAGACAAAGAATATGACTTGTGGCTATCGACGGGTCGAGTATTAGAGCATTGGCATACAGGTAGTATGACGCGTCGTGTACCAGAGTTACATCGTGCATTTCCTGAGTCACAAGTATTTATGCATCCATTAGATGCGAAAGACAGAGGGTTGCGTCGTGGTGACAAAGTGAAAGTCGTTTCGCGTCGTGGTGAGGTGACGACTATCGTTGAAACACGCGGGCGCAATCGGCCACCGAAAGGACTGGTGTATATGGCCTTCTTTGATGCATCTCAGTTAGTGAATAACTTAACGCTAGATGCTACCGATCCGCTTTCAAAAGAGACGGATTACAAAAAATGTGCCGTTAAGCTAGAGAAGGTGTAATTGCTCATGTCCCAGAAACCGAAACTTCAAAATAGTCGCCGCCGTTTTTTGCGTGATACCGTTCGCGCGGCAGGTGGATTGGCCGCTATTGGTGTGGTACTGGGGTTACAACAGCAAACCTCCCGAGCGAGCGGAATTCGTCTTCGTCCGCCGGGAGCCATTAATGAAAATGCATTTGCAAGTGCTTGTGTTCGTTGTGGTCAATGCGTGCAAGCCTGTCCTTATGACATGTTAAAACTGGCCACACTAGCCTCGGGATTAGCGGCGGGAACGCCTTATTTCATTGCACGGGAAAAACCTTGTGAAATGTGTGAGGACATTCCTTGTGCCAAAGTGTGTCCAAGTGGTGCATTGGATAAAGAGATCGACTCCATCAACGACGCTCGAATGGGGCTGGCAGTGTTACTTGATCAGGAAAACTGCCTCAATTTTCAAGGACTACGCTGTGATGTCTGTTATCGCGTTTGTCCGTTAATTGATGAAGCAATTACCCTAGAAATAGAGCAAAACCACCGTACCGGCAAACATGCTCGCTTTTTACCTACAGTGCATAGCAGTGCTTGTACTGGATGTGGTAAATGCGAGCAAGCTTGTGTTTTAGAAGAGGCGGCAATCAAAGTGCTTCCATTAACGCTGGCTAAAGGGGAGTTAGGACATCACTACCGCTTTGGTTGGTTGGAGGGAAATGATGGCAAATCGTAAACGCGATGCTGGGCGTGAGGCACTGGCGAAAAAAGGGTGGTGGCAAAGTCACAAATGGTTGTGGATGCGTCGGGTCAGCCAATTTTTGGTGTTAGCGATGTTTTTGAGTGGGCCTTGGTTTGGGGTATGGATCTTACACGGTAACTATAGCAGTAGTTTATTGTTAGATACCGTGCCATTAACCGACCCACTGATTACATTAGAAAGCCTTGCAAGTGGCTATTTGCCAGCCATTTCAGCATTAATTGGCGCTGCCATTGTATTACTGGTTTATGCATTTTTAGGAAAACGCATTTTTTGCAGTTGGGTATGTCCGATTAATCCAGTGACAGATGCCGCGGCGTGGCTACGTCGTAAATTCGATTTTAATCAATCCGCGACGATACCGCGCTATATCCGTTATGTGTTGCTTATCGTGATTTTGATAGGCTCCGCGGTCACGGGAACTTTAGTGTGGGAATGGATTAACCCCGTTTCATTAATGGGCCGAAGTCTAATATTCGGTTTTGGCAGCGGAGCGTTGCTACTGCTCGCCTTATTTTTATTTGATTTACTCGTTGTGGAGCATGGCTGGTGCGGCCATCTATGTCCGCTCGGTGCGTTATATGGCATCGCGGGCTGTAAAGGGGCTATCACCGTTGCAGCGATGAACAAACAAAACTGTACCCGCTGTATGGATTGCTTCCACATTTGTCCGGAGCCGCAAGTACTGCGAGCGCCGGTTTTAGATAAACAAGCCCCAGTCATGATATCTGATAAGGATTGCATTACATGCGGTCGTTGTATTGATGTGTGTTCTGAGGATGTTTTTAAAATAACACTACGATGGAGTTCGGGAGCGAAATCATGAAAATCCATGCCCTGATTAAGACAGCGAGCCGTTGGATGGTTGGAATGGCCCTCATTGCGACGAGCCTGACTTGGGCTGCAAATGGCGTCGATCTTTCTAAGTCACCAGAAGTGTCTGGTACTCAAGAGGGGAGCATTCATATCCCTAAAGAGCAGGAAAGAATGGCATTAAACTATGTGAATCAACCTCCTATGATCCCACATAGTGTTGAAGGATATCAAATTACCACCAACACAAACCGTTGCTTGCAATGCCATGGTGTTGAAAACTATCGCACCACAGGGGCACCTCGCGTGAGTCCAACTCACTTTATGGATGCGACGGGTAAGGTGCTGGGCGGGGTAGCACCAAACCGTTATTTCTGTTTGCAGTGTCATGTACCACAGTCAGATACTTCACCCATTGTGGATAACACATTCACCCCATCCAAAGGCTTTGGTCAATAAGGGGCACTCATGGCTAAGAATAATGAAAAACCGGGTTTGATCCGTCGAGTATGGCAGTGGTGGCGACGTCCAAGCCGCTTGGCATTGGGAACGTTGTTACTGATTGGTTTTGTGAGTGGCGTCATTTTCTGGGGCGGATTCAACACGGGCATGGAAATGGCGAATACAGAAGAGTTTTGTATTAGTTGTCATGAAATGCGTGAGAATGTTTATGAAGAGTACATGGACACTATTCACTACACTAACCGTAGTGGTGTGAGAGCAACTTGCCCTGATTGCCATGTACCCCATGAATTTGTGCCTAAAATGGTCAGAAAGATCAAAGCGAGTAAAGAACTTTATGGTAAGGCATTTGGCATCATTGATACCCCACAAAAATTTGAAGAGCATCGTTTAGCGATGGCGCAAAATGAGTGGCGAAGGATGAAAGATAACGATTCACAGGAATGTCGTAATTGCCATAACTTTGAATATATGGATTTTACAGCCCAAAAAGGGGTCGCTGCTAAAATGCATGACCAAGCCATTATTGATGGAAAAACCTGTATTGATTGCCATAAAGGGATAGCGCATAAGTTACCTGATATGCGTGACGTTGAACCTGGTTTTTAAATGAAAAAAGCGGGTTCATGACGAGTGCTTGAATCCGCTTATGTCTGACAAGCACCGAGGCTATTGAACAGTTAATTGTTTGACTAGCCTCAAGTTATATTTGTGTTATATCAATAAACCCATCGTTAATACGTGTATGGTATATTGCAGCAGCATAACGTTTGCCAGCGATATGATCCGGAGCCCTTAAATATGTGGAAAAAGCTTCACCAACTTGCCATCCCTGTCAACCTCTATCAATTATGTGGACGATTGACACCTTGGTTTATTATTCTCAGTGTCATTTTTTTAGCACTAGGATGGGGGTGGGGATTCGGGTTTGCACCAACTGATTATCAGCAAAGTGACAGCTATCGCATCATGTACATCCATGTTCCTGCTGCAATGTGGTCCATGGGAATTTATGCCACGATGGCGATCATCGCATTTATTGGCTTAGTTTGGCAGATGAAAGTCGCTGAACTGGCGATTGCAGCCATGGCGCCAATTGGCGCTGTTTTTACCTTTATCGCTTTAGTCACTGGGGCGACATGGGGAAAACCGATGTGGGGTGCATGGTGGGTGTGGGATGCACGTTTAACTTCTGAGCTTATCCTCTTTTTCCTTTATGTCGGTATTATTGCTCTTTGGCATGCATTCGATGATCGTCGAACAGCCGGAAAAGCGGCTGCAATATTAGTGTTAATTGGTGTCATTAATTTACCGATTATTCACTATTCTGTTGAATGGTGGAATACACTGCATCAGCCGTCAACACGTATGCAGCAAAGTATTAATCCTGCGATGCGCACACCATTGCGCTTAGCGATTCTAGGTTACCTATTTTTATTTATTTCTCTGACGCTGGTGCGTTTACGTAATCAACTCTTACTACTGGAACGTAATCGCCCGTGGGTTCTTGATATTGTGAACAAGAAGGGGCGCAAATCATGAGTAGTGCATTTGCATCTTGGAGCGATTTTTTTGCGATGGGAGGCTATGCATTTTATGTATGGCTAGCCGTCGCCTTGACGATTACCCCATTGTTGTTGCTGTGTATTCACACGGTGTTACAACGAAAAATGATAATTAACTCAATTATTGCACAGCAAGCAAGAGAAGCGAGACAAAAAGCGGCACGAGCGCGTCGGGAGGTTGAGTGAATATTCGTCGTAAAAATAGATTATGGCTAGTCTGTGCAATCCTGATTGGTGTGGGGTTAACGGTAGCATTATTACTTTATGCACTTCGCTCCAGTATTGATCTGTTTTATACGCCCGGAGAGATTATTTATGGAAAACGGGAAACACAACAGATACCCGAAGTCGGACAACGCTTACGTGTTGGTGGAATGGTGATGCCGGGCACTGTGCAGCGTGATCCTGATTCACTCAAAGTCACTTTTACCGTGTATGACGCTGAAGGGGAAGTTGACGTCAGCTATGACGGTATCTTGCCTGATTTATTCCGTGAAGGTCAGGGCGTTGTTGTGCAGGGCGAGTTGGCTGAAAATCACCATGTTATTGCGAAAGAAGTACTCGCTAAACATGATGAAAATTATACGCCACCAGAAGTTGAGCAAGCGATGCAAGAAAATCACCGCAGACCCGCGGCTGCTTATAAGGATAACGCGTCATGATCCCTGAGGTTGGAAACCTATTATTATGTCTAGCATTGGGGATTGCAGTATTACTGTCTGTCTATCCATTATGGGGCGTATCGCGGCATGATGAACGACTGATGCGTTCATCTAGGCCTTTGGCTTGGCTACTATTTTTGTGTGTCACGGGCGCTTTTTTGGTCTTGGTCAATGCATTCGTTGTGAATGATTTTTCTGTTACTTACGTCGCTAATAATTCCAATACGCAATTGCCGATCTGGTACCGTGTGGCGGCAACATGGGGAGCTCACGAAGGTTCCTTGCTGTTATGGGTACTGTTGATGAGTGGTTGGACATTTGCGGTCGCCTTGTGTAGCTATCGTATGCCACTGGATATTGTGGCACGTGTTTTAGCCGTGATGGGAATGGTCAGTGTAGGTTTTCTATTATTCATTATTTTTACCTCTAACCCATTTTCACGCACATTACCGTCTTTCCCAATTGAAGGTCGTGACCTCAACCCACTTTTGCAAGACCCCGGTTTGATTTTTCATCCACCATTATTGTACATGGGCTATGTCGGATTCTCGGTGGCTTTTGCGTTCGCGATTGCAGCGCTATTAAGTGGTCGCTTAGATAGTTCGTTTACGCGCTTTGCTCGGCCATGGACGATGGCAGCTTGGTTTTTCTTAACATTAGGGATCATGCTAGGTTCAGCTTGGGCTTATTATGAGCTAGGCTGGGGAGGCTGGTGGTTCTGGGATCCTGTTGAAAATGCTTCATTTATGCCTTGGTTAGTCGGAACCGCGTTAATACATTCATTGGCAGTCACTGAGCAGAGAGCCACTTTTAAGGCTTGGTCACTATTGTTGTCTATTTTTACATTCTCACTCTGCTTACTTGGTACCTTCCTCGTTCGTTCTGGCGTATTGGTTTCTGTGCATGCTTTCGCTTCAGATCCTTCCAGAGGGTTATTTATTTTAGCCTTTATGGTGTTAGTGATTGGCGGTTCATTGCTGCTGTTCGCAGTGAGAGGGCACAAAGTGCGTTCACGCGTTAATAATGCGCTTTGGTCGAGAGAGTCGATGTTATTGGCTAATAACGTGATCTTAACAGCCGCCATGCTAGTGGTGTTATTAGGCACATTATTACCGCTGGTTCATAAACAAATCGGCCTTGGAAGTATTTCGATAGGCGAACCCTTCTTTAACACCATGTTTATTGCCTTGATGGTGCCATTCGCACTGTTATTAGGTATCGGGCCGCTGGTACGTTGGGGACGAGATCGCCCCGCATCAATTCGCAAATTATTACTGATTGCATTGTTAGTGACGTTGATTTTGTCATTTCTGTTACCGTGGCTCATGCAAGATAGATTTGAGGCGCTCACCATACTTGGCTTGATGATGGCTTGTTGGATAGCGATATTAGCCGTCGCTGAAATGCGAGTGCGTATTAGCAAAAAAATTAAGCTGACGCCGAGCTATTGGGGAATGGTATTTGCACATCTAGGTTTGGCGGTGACGATTGTTGGAATTGCCTTTAGCCAAAATTACAGCATTGAACGTGATGTTAAAATGAAACCGAACGAAAGTGTGGTTATCCGTGATTATACTTTTGTATTTAATGGGGTACATGAAGCAGATGGCCCTAACTATCAAGGTGTTATTGGTAATATTGATGTTAAAGAAAACGGCAAACTGCTGACAAAACTTCAGCCTGAAAAGCGTTTTTATAATACCAGTCGTGCAGTCATGACTGAAGCGGCTATTGATGGTGGTTTTACCCGAGACCTGTATGCGGCATTAGGTGAAGAAATCGGTCCAAATGTTTGGACGATGCGTCTTTACTATAAACCATTTGTACGTTGGATATGGTCTGGCGGCATCTTAATGGCTGTTGGTGCACTGTTCTGCCTGTTCGATCCACGTTATCGTCGCCGTAAACCTGTGCCGGAGGCTGTATGAGCCGCAAAGTATTTTTGATCCCATTGGTTATTTTTGCTGCAATTGCTGCGGTTTTATTATGGCAATTAATGCGGAATGCGGAAGGTGATGATCCACGCTTATTGGAGTCTGCTTTAGTCGGAAAACCTGTGCCTGTATTTCGTTTAGAGTCTTTGGAAAACCCTGGACAACATTACGAATCTAATGTCTTGATACAGGGTAAACCTATTTTATTAAATGTGTGGGCAACATGGTGCCCTACGTGTCGTGCAGAGCACAAGTACCTCAATGAACTTGCAGCTCAGGGGGTACGAGTGGTAGGCCTCAATTACAAAGATGATAGGCAAAAAGCCATTGTTTGGTTACGCGAGTTAGGTAATCCCTATGATTTAAGCCTATTTGATGGTGAAGGCATGTTAGGCCTTGATTTAGGCGTTTACGGAGCACCAGAAACTTTTTTGATTGATGGCAATGGTATTATTCGCTATCGCCATGCAGGAGCGATGGATGAGCAAGTCTGGAATAAGGAAATGAAGCCGCTGTGGGATAGATATAGCAAGGAGGCCAATCAATGAAATACCTTATTGGCTTTTTGATGTTTCTGCTGACCGCTACGCATACTTTTGCAGCGACAGAGGTTTTTACCTTCGATAATGAGCAACAGGAGCAGCAGTTTCGTAAATTAACCGAGGAGCTACGCTGCCCTAAATGTCAAAATAATAGTATCGCTGATTCAAATTCTATGATCGCGTTAGACTTACGCCAAAAAGTGTATGAGCTAATGAAAGAAGGCAAAAGCCGTGACGAAATTGTTGATTATATGGTGGCGCGGTACGGTTATTTTGTCACTTATAATCCGCCGTTGACGCCATTAACACTGTTGTTATGGGGCTTACCTTTTGCCGCTATTATTGTGGGGGGATGGATTATCTATGCACGTTCTAAAAAGCGAATACGTATAAAGAGTGTTGCTGAGCATGAGCCGCAACTGGTTGATGCACTAGAATCAACACGCGCAAGTGGTTGGGTATATGTTCCTGGGGTGATTATTGCGGTTGGTATTGGGATTACAGCTTATTATCAGGTAGGAAATTATAGCAAAGTTACTGATTGGAATTTGGCTTACCAGCAAGCTCCAGCTTTACTCGATAGGGCATTAGATCCGTCAGAGCCGCCATTAAATAATGAAGAAATGGAACGCCTTGCATTAGGACTACGTTCTCGGTTACAGGATGAACCTTTGAATGTGGATGCATGGGTGATGTTAGGTCGCATAGGCATGGTGTTAAATAACGCAACAATGGCGACAGATGCATATGAGCGTGCTTACCGTCTTAAACCCACAGATGATAACATTGCATTAGGCTATGCCGAGGTTTTAACCCGTTCTTCTGATCCGGAAGATAATCGGTTGGGGGGCGAGTTATTACGCAAATTGATCGCTGAAAATCGAATGAATGTGAAGGCGCTCAGTATGTTTGCCTTTAATGCATTTGAACAAGAACGTTACGCTGAAGCAATCTCGGCTTGGCAGATGATGCTGAAGCTATTGCCTGAAAACGATCAGCGTAGACGTGTTATTGAACGTAGTATTGAGCAAGCATTAATGATGATACATGAGAAAAAAGCGGCTCAGCAGTAGCGGGTTAAATTTTTCAACGAAATAAAAAAGGGGAGCTAAAGCTCCCTTTTTTTATTTTTCACGATAGATTTAATTTTAATGTCAATAGGTTACCTTTTACTGTGAGTTGTATTAGCCATCATTTTTCTGGTCAGGTAACGTGTGACAGGGTACTGATTGGAGTGGAACCGAATTTTTTAGTCTGCTGATGACATTTATAGGAAAAAATAAAATCAATGAAAATGCAAAAATTTGAATCGATTCAATTTTGAATTTAGCGGGTTAAAATTGAAAATTAAGTAATTTATTTATTTAAAACTCTTTATAATTAACTATTAGTGATAAGTTTATTTTTCTTTTTATAATTGATTGAAATAAATGTCTAATTTCATTTAATTTTGTTTTTTTATAATAAATCATATAGATGTTATTTTAATCTTAAATCAAATGATAATTAAATTAGCTAATGTTTTCTTATTTTATTTTGTATTTAAAATTAAATTTACCTTAACGTAATATGCTTTTGCTTTTTTTTGTTTTTATTTTTGTGTTTTTTGCTTTTTTTTGCTTTGTCTTGGGAACATATGATTATTATCACATTAAAATAACATTATCTGAATTAGAGTAAATGCCATGAGGTAAAATGGCATGAAAGCAGAACGACATAAAAAAATAATTAATTTTTTAAAAAATGCAGGCTCAGCAAAAGTTTCTGTTTTGTCGAAAGAACTGAATGTCACAAAAGAAACCATTAGAGCAGATTTAAATTCTTTGGCAAAAAAAGGAATTGTTAGCCGTTGCCACGGTGGCGCATTCATTGAATTTGAATCCCTAGATAAAGTTGCAAAAAAAGAAATTATACAATTTCTTGAATGTAACGATAGCCTTAATGAAATTACCAATAAGGATGATTCAGTGAACGGCAAAGTTTGTGTATTAGGTTCATTTAATGTTGATATGATAAGTTATTTGCCTCGATTACCAGAGGCTGGCGAGTCATTATTATCAAATAAATTTATATTTTCACCGGGTGGCAAAGGATGTAATCAGGCCTTAGCTGCAAGTTATTCAGACTCACAGGTACACTTTATTACTAAAATTGGTACTGACCAATTTAGTGATTATGCGGTGAATTTTATTTCATCATCAAAAATTAAGACATCAACTATTTATCAGACCGAAAAATTCCAAACAGGTACAGCATCAATTTTTGTTTCGGAAAATAGTGGCGAAAATATCATCTCAATTTATCCTGGCTCGAATATGGATATTAGTTCAGATGAAGTGAAAATCCAAAAAGATAAGATTATTAATTCTAATATTATCCTGTTGCAGCTTGAAACCAATATTGAGGCATTAAGGGAAATTATTTCAATAGGTAATGAATATAATATCCCAATTATTTTAAATCCAGCACCTTATAGTGACATTGCGATTGAGCTATTGGAAAAGGTCGATATTTTAACGCCAAATGAAACTGAAGCGAGTTTGCTCTCAGGTGTCAATGTTGTTGATATGGAATCTGCAAAAAAAGCGGCAGAAATTATTCATACCAAAGGTGTTAAGAAGGTTGTCATAACGCTGGGAAGTAAAGGTTCTATTGCTTATGATGGCAATAAATTCATTTACTCCCCCGCTTATACGGCTGTCGTTAAAAATACCGCAGGTGCAGGAGACGCGTTTAATGGTGCGTTGGCCGCATCATTAGCGAAAGGAAAACAGTTTTCTTATGCGTTGCGTTATGCCTCTGCATTTTCATCGCTTGCCGTAGAAACCAGTAATGCTTCAGAAATGCCTGAAGATATTAATGTGATGTATCGTATTAACCAAACAACCTACTCGCAGGTTGTTACTCAGTCCCCTGAATAATTCATATTCTGAAAGAGGAATAAAAATGAAAATTTTATTTATTGGTGAGTCATGGCACATTCATATGATTCATACTAAAGGCTACGACAGTTTTACTTCGAGTAAATATGAAGAGGGGGCGACATTTTTATTAAGCTGCCTAAGAAATAAAAATGTCGAAATTGATTATATGCCTGCTCATACCGTTCAAATGGCATTTCCTAAAACGGTGGAGGAATTGGAAAAATATGATGTTGTTGTCATCAGCGATATTGGTGCAAATACATTCCTATTACAGAATGATACTTTCTATAATATGAAAGTATTACCAAATGCACTGCAATTAATTAAGCAATACGTAATTAATGGTGGTGGGTTATTAATGATTGGTGGCTATTTGTCCTTTATGGGCATTGAAGCTAAAGCGAATTATAAAAATACGCTATTGGCGGATGTATTGCCAGTTGAAATGTTAGACGGTGATGACCGTGTTGAAACACCAGAAGGTATTTTTGCAACGCCAGTTAATTCTGCACACGATTCAGTTAAAGGTTTTGGCAATTGGCCAATGTTCTTAGGCTATAACAAAGTTAAAGCTAAAGATAATACTGAAACGGTTCTAAATATTGGCGAAGATCCATTATTAGTTTTCGGCGAATATGAAAAAGGTAAAACAGCCTGTTTTATGAGTGATTGCTCACCACATTGGGGAAGTAAAGAATTTATGGCTTGGGAACATTACTCTGATATGTGGGTAAATATTCTAAAACAGATCGCTCGCTAATTAAAATATCATCAAAAGTAAAATAGCAAAAAAATAAGAAATTAAGTGTGGGGAGTTCCCCCGCACTTTGTACTCCGATTACAAAAATAATGACTCATAGTCAAAAATCCAAAAGGAATATTTTATGAGTGCAAAAAGTTATTCTACACCTTTACTGATGATAGCAACGGTTTTAGCCGGTATGTTATCGCCAATGCAATCTGCTGTTAATGGGCAACTAGGGGATGTATTAAAAGACGGTAATGCCAGCGCTGTGATTTCTTTCGCCAGCGGTTTAGTTGTGATGTTTTTTATTATCATAGCTAAAAAACAGACCAGACAACAATTTGCTGCCATTCCCAGTTTAATTAAACAACGTAAAATTCCATTATGGAACTGGTTTGCAGGTTTATGTGGCGCAATGGTCGTCTTCTCTGAAGGGGCTTCTGCGAGTGCTCTGGGGATCGCAACATTCCAAACCGCATTGATTTCAGCACTATTATTATCAGGCTTACTGTGTGACCGTTTTGGGATCGGTATTGACGAGAAAAAACCGTTTACCACTTTCCGTGTATTAGGGGCTGTTTTTGCTGTTGTTGCCACCTTATTTGTTGTTTCACCGCAATGGCATTCGACGTCAGCGATTTACTTAGCCATTCTTCCATTCTTAGCTGGTCTCTTAGCTGGATGGCAGCCTGCGGGTAACTCGAAAGTTGCAGAAGCGACAGGGTCAATGATGGTCTCTATCACTTGGAACTTTATTGTTGGCTTCACCGTTTTAACCGTCGCGCTGGTGATTCGTATGGCGCTGGGTCACATCACCCTTGAATTACCAGGTGTGTGGTGGATGTATCTCGGTGGACCATTAGGACTTATGTCTATCGCATTAATGGCTATCTTGGTTCGTGGATTAGGATTGTTAATGTTGGGGGTGGCATCAACAGCAGGGCAATTACTCGGTTCTGTGCTGATTGATTTATTGCTGCCATCACTGGGAAATACTGTTTATCTAGTGACGATCATTGGAACTCTATTTGCACTCGTCGGTGCGATTATTACGACTATTCCTGAATTTAAAGAAGCAAAGGCTGCAAAAACAGCAGGAGTATAAAATGAAAGGTTATATTCAGACAGTAACTGGACCAGTTAAAAAAGAAGATATGGGTTTGACTCTTCCCCATGAACATCTGTTTAACGATTTATCAACGGTAGTCGATGAACCTTTTTATGATTTCTCACATGTCTTAGTCGATAAAAAAGTCAGTGCGGATATTCAGTGGGGGCTTAAACATGATCCATATTGCTGCTGTGACAATATGGATAAAAAACCCATCGATGATGTGATTTATGAAGTGAATAACTTCAAAGAGCTTGGAGGGAAAACCTTAGTTGATGCAACAGGCTCTGAAGCGATTGGTCGTGATGTCCGTCAATTACGTGAAGTGGCGATAAAAACAGGTATTCATGTTGTTGCTTCCTCGGGGCTATATATCGAGAAATTTGAAGGCGAGCGTCTGGTTAAAAGCATCGATGAGATGGCCAAAATGATCGATGATGAATTAAATATTGGTATTGATGGCACGGATATTCGAGCAGGTATGATTGGTGAGATTGGGGTGTCACCATTTTTTACTGAGGGCGAAAAAAATAGCCTTAGAGCAGCATCTGTAGCACAGCTAGCCAACGACCATGTTTCTATGAATATTCATATGCCAGGCTGGCAACGTCGTGGTGATGAGGTATTGGATATCTTAATTAAAGAAATGGGCGTTAACCCCGCTAAAATCTCATTGGCACATTCAGATCCCTCCGGAAAGGATATCGATTATCAACGCCGTATGTTGGACAGAGGCGTATGGCTTGAATTCGATATGATAGGTCTTGATATTTCCTTTCCAAAAGAAGGGGTTGCGCCAACCGTTACTGAAACGGTTGATGCAGTCTATAAACTGATCGAGTTGGGATACAGTAACCAGATTGTTTTAAGTCACGATGTTTTCTTAAAACAGATGTGGGCTAAAAATGGTGGAAATGGTTGGGGATTTGTTCCCAATGTTTTCTTATCGTTATTGGCGAAAAAAGGTGTTGATAAAGCAACGCTAGATCGTTTATGTATCGATAACCCAGCTAATTTACTCACTTAATCAGTCACCCTTTGTTATTCGTTTTTTATTTTGCGGCGATAGCGTAATAGCGATTGCCGCTTTTTATTGGATCTTTTGAAACGAAGCGTGAAGCACATTTTCTATCTTATGGGTAACATTATTGACAAAAAACGATAACAACCAGAAGGTAAATAGGATACACTTTTGCCCGTTAAAAAATAAAAACAGATATGACGGAAAAACGTTGCACCTGCAAGCTAAATATAGACAACTCGCCGCTTATCTTGCGCTTCTTGCTGTCGCAATGCTGTTTATTGCTCCATTGATATCAAAATCAATGATGCAGATGGCAGACTGCTCTCTTGTGGATAGTCAGGCACAACATGCGATGCACCATGCGCATCAAGGGATGCCATTGCCAGAAGAATGCCATGCAAGTGGTATGATGAATCACCTGCTTATGTCAGGCGTTGGGTTATCTCCAATGGAAGACATTGCTTGTGGCTATTGTCAGCTATTGATTCATTTCCCATTTATCATTTTGTTTATTGCAGTGGTTATTCGCCAACTGCTCACTTTAACGATTTACTTACCCTTAGAACCTTGTGTTCGCCTTTATCTATTTCAACCTTGGTCTCTACGCTTTGCACGAGCGCCGCCTACACACTTTTCTTCTTAATTATTGAAAAATATTAAATTTAATCTGTCACATTTGCCGTATTAAGTGCAAAGGGTGCGCTTTATCTTGAATTTGGCTTGGCCAATTCAGGCGGCATTGTTACGTCATAAAGAAAAGAACTAGGCAAAATAATGAAAAAAGAAAATTTGGTCATCGCACCTGTCGCAATATGGGTTGCTACTGCACTTATTGCAAATACAGCATTCGCTCATGAAGAAAATCAAAGTAAATTCTCAGACAGCGCGGTGATGATAGTGACAGCACCTGTTGATTCACCATTGCTGATAAGTACATCACCAAAAACACCACGGCAGCCAGTGCCTGCAAGTGATGGTTCTGATTATTTAAAAACCATCCCCGGTTTTTCGCAGATTCGTAATGGTGGAACCAATGGCGACCCAGTATTTCGAGGTATGTTTGGTTCTCGATTACGTATTTTAACCAACAACAGTGAAATGTTGGGGGCTTGTCCATCACGTATGGACGCTCCTACGTCTTATATATCACCAGAAAACTTTGACTTACTGACAATGATTAAAGGGCCACAGTCTGTTTTGTGGGGACCTGGAAACTCAGCGGGAACTATCCGTTTTGAGCGTGAAAAGCCAGTATTTGATAAAGCGGGCATTCAAGGAAATGCGAGTGCGTTAGTCGCATCAAATCAGCGTTGGGATACGAATGCGGATGTCAGTATGGGCAATGAAAAGGGTTACTTACGTTTGATTGGTAACAAATCGCGTTCGAATGACTATAAAGATGGGGATGGTAATAAGGTGCCATCAAAATGGGATAAATGGAATGCCGATGTAGCCCTTGGTTGGACCCCTGACGAGTATACGTTATTAGAACTTACCGCGGGGAAAGGGGATGGAGAAGCGCGTTATGCCGGCCGTGGAATGGATGGTTCGCAATTTAAGCGTGAAAGCTTAGGTATGCGTTTTGAAAAAACGAACATTAGTACTCATTTTGATAAGTTAGAAGCCAACCTGTATTACAACTACGCGGACCATATCATGGATAATTACTCATTGCGTGATACCAGTGGCTCTGCGGGAAGTGGCTCAGGTCATATGGGACATATGATGGGCGGTGGTCATGGCATGATGAACATGCCAATGAAGATGCGTGTTGATCGTAAAACCGTCGGTGGTAGGGTCATGGGAACTTGGCTGTGGAGTGATTATGAACTGCGCGCTGGTGCTGATATGCAAAGTAACACACATCGTAAAGAGAGCAATGATCACTGGAATAAAGATGCACAATTTCAAGATTACGGTATTTTTGGTGAGCTGACATGGGATGCCAACGAACATGGAAAAGTTGTTACAGGTGCCCGAGCAGATAGGGTCTTAGTGGATAATGATACTACGATTGGCTCATCTGGCCGTAATACCGTGATGCCGGCTGGTTTTGTGCGTTATGAACATTCGTTGTCGGATATGCCAGTCATGTTGTACGCGGGGGTGGGTTATACCGAGCGATTCCCTGATTATTGGGAGCTGTTTTCACCAACCTATGGCCCTGATGGTACAACGAATGTATTTGATCATTTAAAAACTGAAAAAACGACTCAGTTAGATATCGGTGCAAAATATCATCACGAAAAAACCAGTGCATGGGTTTCTGCTTATATTGGCCGTGTGGATGATTTCATTTTATTCCGTTATAACCCACATAATTCACGAGAAAGCCAAGTTGAAAACGTTAATGCCATGATTATGGGGGGAGAACTGGGTGTTGCCCATAAATTAACGGATGAATGGAAAGCGGATGTGAGTCTTGCCTATGCTTGGGGAGAGAATCGTAGTGATCGACAACCATTACCACAAATGCCTCCATTAGAGACGCGTTTCGGGTTATCTTGGGAGAAAAATGATTGGACTGCAACAGGGTTAATGCGTGTAGTTAGTAGCCAACATCGTGTTGCAATCAATGATGGTAATGTCGTGGGTAAAGATTTTGGTCGTAGTGCTGGTTTTACTATTTTTTCTCTTAATACCGCTTATCGTGTTAACGATCATATGAAGTTAAGTGCTGGTGTGGATAATCTGTTTGATAAAAACTATAGCGAACACCTCAATTTAGCAGGTAATAGTGGATTTGGTTATTCATCTAATGAACCTGTAAATGAGCCTGGTAGAACGTTTTGGGCTAAATTAAACTTAACTTTTTAATTAGATATTACGGATTGAAAGTAACATAGCCGATAGTGATATCGGGTATTTCAAACTACTGACAAAGCCCTCGTTTTTTGAGGGCTTTGATCTTATAAGGTCAGTATAAATAATGAGCTAACCGATTGGTTAAAAGAAGCATTCCCCCAACAATATCAGTTCGCAGCCCTTGCGGTGAATGAACTGATTTCTGAAGAGCGCCTTGTTAGAAAAATCGATATCGCGATGAGGCTTGAATTTATTTTGATGTCTTCGCAATACAGGGTGGCTTCCTCTCTTTCATTGCGGTCAGTGCTTTTTTGCGGACAGTGTCAGTGATTGTCCCGCCGAAAATAAAAACGCAGGCCTGATTGTCACACAATAAACCATGACTTTTGGGCAAAATAAAAAGCAATAACCAGAGTTTTTACACTTTCAAAGCACAGTATATTGAGCTCATCATCGTCAATGAGGTATCTAACATGCTACTTAAAGGTAAAACGGCAATTATTACTGGCGCATCTTCAGGCATTGGTCGCTCTATTGCCATCATGTTCGCACAGAACGGGGCTTCTGTTTGTTTGACTGGCCGGCGTGAAGAAGAGCTTCAGCGAGTGGTAAGTGAGATCCGTTCTGCGGGGGGAACGGCGATTTATTATGTTGGAGATGTGTGTTTAGAAAAAACGCATAAGGGAATATCAGACCTAATATCTCAAGAGTTTGGTCAGTTAGATATTGCGGTTAACAATGCCGGTATGGTCGGGCCAATAAAACCCGTTGCCGAGTTCGATCTCAATGAATGGAATCAAGTTCAGAATACAAACTCTACCGCTGCGTTCTTAGGGGTTAAACACCAGATACCCTTGATGGTTAAATCGGGTGGTGGCTCGATCATATTCACATCCAGTTTTGTTGGCAGTCGTGTTGGGCTTCCCGGAATGAGCAGTTATGGTACGGCAAAAGCGTCCTTGCTGGCATTAGCTAAAGGTATCGCTGCGGATTATTCCGATAAGAAAATACGGGCAAACGTTATTTTACCGGGTGGGGTTAACACGGACATGGCAGGAGATCAGCAACAGCGTGAATGGGCTGCCAATTTACATGCAATGAAGCGGTTAGCTGAACCGGAAGAAATTGCATCTTCAGCGTTGTTTCTGGCGAGCTCTATGTCGAGCTTTATGACTGGGACTTCACTGTATGTTGATGGTGGCGTTTCAGTGTGCAAATAAGTTTTCTTTCAGAGTAAAAAGCCCCTACAGTAGGGACAAAATACCATCGGGGTCGCATATGGGAGTCATGGTAGTTTTTCCCTTGGAACGAAATGACGTCAGTCGTTGAACGGCGAATAAACCCCATGCAAAAAGCATGAGGCTCGTCAGTGGTCTAAAATACCCGATAGTGATATCGGGTATTTTATAAAAGAACGATGGATAGCGCTAAATATGGTTAGCGGCCAATATCTCTTAGGGCATGACCTTTCATTAAATTTTCTTCAATATGCTCTAATGAAACATTCTTTGTTTCAGGCACAAAGTAGAGTGTGACAATAATAAATAGGGCGTTCAGTGCCGCGTAAACCCAAAATGTATTGGTGTCTCCTAATGTTGATAGCAATGTTAGGAAGGTTGCACTGACAATCATATTGGCTATCCAGTTTGATGTAGTGGAACAAGTGATACCAAAATCACGTCCTCTCAAAGGTTGAATTTCAGAACAGAGCACCCACATAACGGGTCCTGCACTCACAGCAAAGCCAATAATAAAGATTAATAAAAAGGCGATGCTAGTGTACTGTGATAATTGAGAGTGAGCATCGAATGACAATAAGTAGGCAAGAAAACCGATACTGATTGCCATGACACTAAAGCCAAAGGTTAATAATTTTTTCCGCCCGAAACGGTCAACAATCGAAATCGCAAAAATAGTGGCGATGACGTTGACGAGACCAATGAGAACGGTGCCATACATTTGCTGAACGGTACTTTCAAAACCAGCGAGCGAAAAAATTTTGGGCGCATAATACATAATGACATTAATACCGGTCAGTTGTTGCATAAATTGTAATGCAATCCCCAAAAAGACAGTGCGGCGGAAATTACTGTTGCTTTTGAATAATCCAAATCCAGTTTGTTTTACTTTTAAGCTGTTAAATATATCCTCTAATTCTTGTATTGCTTCAGTTTCTGATTTCCTTAATTTTAATAAAATAGCTTTGGCATCATTAGACCTATTTTTGCTGGCTAACCAACGAGGGCTTTCGGGTAAAAAAGTGACACCAATAAATAACAGAACAGCAGGAATAGCGGTTATTCCGAGCATCCAACGCCATGCATGATCATAACTAAAAGCAGTATCAGAAATAAAAGCCAGTAAAATACCAATAGTAATCATTAACTGATACATAGAGATCATCCCACCCCGGATCTTTTTAGGTGCAATTTCTGATAAATAAGCGGGGGTCGTGAATGATGAAATACCAATAGCGAGTCCTAATATGACTCTTGAAAAAATAAGTATATTGGCATTGGGTGAAAAAGCAGAACCTAACGCACCGATAATAAATAATATTGAGCTAATTAATAAACTTTTCTTTCTTCCCCCCAAAGAAGATAACCAGCCACTAATAATTGCACCGGCGGCTGCACCGAACATCATTGAGCTAACGACGAGTTCTTGTTGGGTTGAAGATATATCAAACTGCTGACTTATAAAGGGAAGGGCGCCAGAAATAACACCGGTATCTAAACCAAAAAAAAGGCCTGCTAGCGCGGCGAGTAAGCCGACAAAGATAACCATAAGACCCGTTGGTGTATTATTTTTAACCATGATCATTAGTCCCTTATCGTAAAGTTAGATTATTATTTATCTGTCCTTTCAAAAGATAAGACTCAGATTTATCCTAACGCGATATTTATCTATTTTCAATGGGAGATAGTTATATTAAATATTAACCTTATTTAAACAACATTCAAATAAATATGTGGAATGATACAATGTAGTCGTTATTGGAATATCATTTATTGATGTTTGTTTTGATAATGAAATTGATATTTATTAATGTTAATGATCATAAAAGTATTCAACGTTATTTATGTCAAAATAGCTGTATACAGAAGATGGGGAATTAACGATTAACTCACATGAACATTTTATTCTAAATCTAAAATGTCTTTTTGTATCATCAATATATTAAATTAAATAATAGACTACATTTGAATGACGATTTTATCGGTAATTGATAGAGCTTATGATGATGGTTGATAATGAGCCATCATTCTATTTGAGGAGCTTTTGAATTTATTATTGATGTATTTTTATTGCTTCAGTCCATATAAACGAATATGTATTATCGGCAATATTACTGCGGTTGTTTTGTTTTTTTATTAACGTTCAGGATGGGAGTCATAACCCCTCGCGTTGCGAAGGGCAATGATAGTGTCAGATAATGACGGGAATATAATAGTTTAGCTCTTTAAGGTAGGTACGAGGACTATTAAGAAATGATTGGTAATTAGGCTTAGTTTTTAAGACATAGTTTTCAATGTCACAGCCTTCTCCTCTCGCTATATCCATACTCGCGAGGACTTTCCCATAAACAGTGTAGATGATATCGTTGTAATCGATGCCATGAAGCTCATCGCAGGTAAACTTAATTTGTAAATAGTCACCATCAGGGAGAGTTATCGTTTTGGGATTAAAGGCGACAGTATCAAGGTCATCCTCATCCAATGCAGTGGTATAACAAAATTGTCCTTCCTGCGAGTCGATCGTATCAACGCCATGAATTGCATATAAATTAGTGGTAACGCATTGGGTTTCACTGAGGAATTCTCGCCAGTAATAGCGTCTGAGTTCTTCAGTTTTAAAATTCCACTCATTAATCCCTTTTGTATACCGGTGCTGTTTGCCGATAAGTGTGATGGGCTCTAACTTGGTTAGGCTAACCTCAACACTAAATTCTTTGCTTTCCCTTAATGGCAAACAAAAGCCTTCAATTTTCCAGCCTGTTCTTTTGCGATATTCAGAAGGTGTGACATTGAACTGTTTTTTAAAGGCTCGACAAAATGTTTGTTGCGAGTCAAATCGATAACGCAAAGAGATATCCATAATGCTATCGTTTGTGAGCCGAAGAGCCACTGCTGAACAAGATAAACGCCTAGCACGGATATAGGAACCTAAGGCAAGCCCTGTTTGATTTTTAAATAGGCGTTGGAAATGCCATTTAGTATATCCTGATTTTTCAGCAACAGTATCTAAAGATAGGCGAGACTCTAAATTTTTCTCGATCCAAAGAATAATTTCTCTGATAACACTTTCTTGAAGCATGATGACCCTTTTAAATCGGCTTTGTCCAAGATCTAAAATAAAGATAGAGTGAACATGATTTGGACTTTTTAGGCTATACCAAAATACATTCCAGTCGGCATCAGGATAGCATGCCGACTGAGAATTTTTTTAAATAGTTGTGAAGTTAAGTAAGTTTATGACTAAAATCAAACCTAACTTAAATTATTAGTCCAATCTAAATCATATACTCACAAAATGATAGGGTTAATTTGCCAAATTTGAGAAGCATAGTCTTTTATCGTTCTATCTGACGAAAAAAATCCCATATTGCAAATATTTTGTGCAACTTTGGCTTGCCAAGCTAATGGGTCTTGATATAGATGATCGACCTGTTCTTGCGTATTAATGTAGCTACGATAATCTGCAAAGAGTAAATATTGATCGCCGCCATCTAATAAGCTATGCGTTAAATCTTGATAAAAATTAGGGGTATCAGGTTTAAAATAGCCGTTCGCAATTTGGTCTATGACCTGTTTTAGTTCCGTATCATTTTCATAATACCAGCGTGGGTAATAGTAGTTTTGCTTGATTTGTTTCACTTGATCAATGGTATTCCCGAATATGAAAATATTATCAGGACCGACATGCTCACGAATTTCAACATTGGCGCCATCTAATGTGCCTATTGTTAACGCCCCATTTAGCGCAAATTTCATATTACCCGTTCCCGACGCTTCAGTACCTGCGAGAGATATTTGTTCAGAAAGATCGGTCGCAGGGATAATTTTTTGTGCCAAACTGACACTGTAATCAGGGATAAAAACGACTTTTAGCCGTGAATCAATGCGTTGGTCATTATTAATAACGGTAGCAACATCGTTGATGAGATGAATAATTTTTTTAGCCGCGCTATAGGATGAGGCCGCTTTACCTGAAAAAATCACCACACGAGGTACCCAATTTTTTTCAGGATTAGCTAATATTCGATTATAGCGAGTAATGACATGCAGTAAATTTAATAGTTGGCGCTTATATTCATGGATGCGTTTGATTTGTACATCAAATAAGGCTTCGGGATTGATAACAATTTGCTGAGTTTGTGCAATAAAGTGCGCCAATTTCATTTTGTTACTTTTTTTCACTTGGCTCAATTTGTCTAAGAACTGTGGGTAATCTATCCATTGTTTCAGTTCGCAGAGCTGCGGTAAGTCAACTAACCATTGTTGGCCAATATAACTTTCTATCATCGACGTGAGTTCAGGGTTCGCAATGGCTAACCAACGTCTAGGTGTAATGCCATTGGTGATATTGCAAAATTTATTGGGAAAAATTTTAGCAAAGTCAGCAAAGAGAGAGTCCGTCATTAGCTGGCTATGTAGCTTAGAGACACCATTCACTTTATGGCTGACGATAGCTGCTAGCCAAGCCATTCGAACGAGCTGTCCATGCTCTTCATTAATGATGGAAACACGTCGAGGAAGTTCATAATCATGTGGAAACTCTTGGCTAACATGCTGTAAAAATTCATCATTAATTTGATAAATGATTTGCAAATGGCGCGGTAGAATTTTACGGATCATTTCAACTGGCCAAGTTTCCAGCGCTTCACTCATTAAAGTATGGTTTGTATAAGAAAATACTCTTTTTGCCAGAGTCATTGCTTCTTGCCAACTCACTTGGTGTTTATCGACCAGTAGTCGAATAAGCTCCGGAATAGCAAGAACAGGATGCGTATCATTTAAATGAATGGCTACTTTGTCCGCTAAGTTATCCCAACGTTTATACACTAGCCAGTGTCGATAAAGTATGTCTTGAACTGAAGCAGAAACAAGAAAAAATTCTTGCTTTAAGCGTAGTTCTTTTCCTGAATAGGTAGAGTCGTTAGGGTAAAGAACGCGGGAAACATTCTCAGAGTCATTTTTTTTCTTTACCGCTGAATAATATTCGCCATCATTAAAAATTTGTAGGTCGAACTCATCGCTTGCTTTAGCACTCCATAGACGGAGCGTATTGGTTGCTTCAGTATTATAGCCGGGAATGATTTGATCATAAGCAATGGCGATAATATCGTTAGTTTTTACCCATTGATAACGACCTTCTTCTTCGACTACATGGCCTTCAAATTGTATTTGATAGCGACTTTCTGTTCGAGGAAACTCCCAAGGATTTCCATGAGCAAGCCAGTCGTCTGGACATTCAATTTGCTGGCCATTACGAATGGTTTGTTTAAACATGCCGTATTCATAACGAATGCCATAGCCGCCACCGGGTAGGTTCAGTGTGGCTAGAGAGTCTAAAAAGCAAGCTGCTAGCCTCCCTAAACCCCCATTACCTAGACCTGGATCTGTTTCTTGCTCTAACAACTGTTCGAAATCGAATCCGAGTTCAGTCACTACTTGAGTCAGGTCATCATACATATTCATTGAAATCAATGCATTGGATAATGAGCGCCCAAGTAAAAACTCCATCGATAAGTAGTAAACTTGCTTAACCTGCTGCGAATAGGTCGCTCGATTAGTTGTCATCCAACGGTTTACAACCCGATCGCGTATCGCCAATAAAATAGCCTCTAACCATTCCCTTTGCGTTGCAATATAAGGTTCTTTGCCAATCACAAATTTCAATTTATAGATAATCGAGCTTTTTAGTGCCTCTTGTGTCACTTGGGGAGAATGACATTCATAAACAAAATGGGTGCTCACAATTTCATTCCTTATTCATGATTCAAATTATCTAACATTTCTTTTGTGACAAGAACGATACCCTGTTCAGTTCGGTAGAAACGTTGACTATCTTCTTCAGGGTTTTCACCAATGACTGTATTTTCAGGAATAATACAGCCTCGATCGATAATACAACGCCGCAGACGTGATGAACGTCCAACATTGACGCCGGGGAGTAAAATAGAAGATTCAATATTGCAAAATGAGTTAACTCTTACACGAGGGAATAATACGGAATGGATAACAATAGAGCCTGAAATAATACAGCCGCCTGCAACCAGTGAGTTCATCGTCATTCCATGGCTTCCAGAACGATCTTGCACAAATTTTGCTGGCGGTAATGGTTCCATATAAGTTCGAATCGGCCAGTTTCGGTCATACATATCCAACTCAGGTGTCACAGATGCTAGATCAAGTGTCGCGGACCAATAAGCTTCTAAGGTGCCGACATCGCGCCAATAAGGGGGAACATTGCTATTACTTGTGACGCATGAATATTCAAAGGGATGTGCGAGAGCTTCTCGGCGAGCAACAATTTTGGGAATGATATCTTTTCCGAAATCATTACTCGAATTGGGGCAAATACTATCGTCCTCAAGCATTTTGTAGAGATAATCACTATTAAAAATGTAGATCCCCATGCTGGCTAAACATGAATCGGGAGACGCTTTTAATACAGGAGGATGCTGAGGTTTTTCATGGAATTGAGTGATCCAGCGGTTATCATCAATTTCCATTATACCGAATTGATGGGCTTCTTCTTTTTTTACTTTAATACAAGCAACGGTAAATTTTGCGTCGTTATTTACATGATCGAGCAACATGCGAGAGTAATCCATCTTATAGATGTGATCACCGGCAAGGATCACGACATACTCAGCATCATAATTACGAATAATATCCATGTTCTGATAGACGGCATCAGCGGTGCCTTTATACCAGTGATCTGTTATTTCTCGCTGTTGTGCCGGAAGTAAATCGACAAACTCATTCATCTCTTCATTGAAAAAAGACCATCCTCTTTGTATATGTTGGACTAATGAATGAGATTGATATTGGGTGATGACACCAATACGTCTAATTCCAGAATTTAGACAATTGGATAATGCGAAATCGATAATACGAAATTTTCCCCCAAAGTGAACGGCGGGTTTAGCGCGTTTGAGGGTTAAACCTTTAAGACGTGTACCTCTACCACCAGCAAGGATTAGGGCAACTGATTTTTGAGGTAAATGACGTGCTAACATCATCATATTATTCATATCATTATGAGACATACCTTAGAACTCTCCAAAATGAACAAATTGTTATTTAAAGATTCCCCAGTTGCTGCATATATTTTATATTTGTTCTTTTTAATTCAGTGACCTAACTATTGTGTTATTCACTGTTTACAATTGGTTATAACTTTCCAAATATAATATAAATCTTTGAAATCATTTTATGACGGTTATTTATCTAATAATGATGACTATTTTTGATTTTTATGCTTTTTATCATCAATAATATACTAGACTTTGAGAATTAAAATATGACTTTAAATGTTTTTTTATTAAAAAAATTAATAGTCTGAAATCAATAGACATAAAATGTCACAAAATTTAAAGGTAAACTTACTTAATTTGATTATAATATAGAACTAATCTTATAGTTACTTTTCGAAATGGAAATAAAATATTAATAATAAACATATTAAAAATATGTGTTATAGTCTTTTAAAGACATTCCCAAATTGAATAATACGAAATTAGGATACGTTTTTTTTGTGATTAGTGTCACAATACGTTTTCGGTAATAACATAGCTTGCTTTTGATTTTTTCTAATGTAATTCAAGTTGTTATTATTTTATCTCTAGTATTATTCTTTTGTGGATAATCGTAATTGGAAGGTTTTTTTAGCGTAATTGTTTAATTTAAATCAATTAAATTATAGGGATTGAATGTTAATTTACGCACCATAAAACTAACTGCACTTCGATTATATTTTAGGGGGTTATTATGCAAAAAGATAATATTGCAAAAATGCTAGGTATCAAAATTCGTAAACAAAGAGAAAGTCATAAAATGACGTTAAAGCAAACAGCGCGATTGATTGGTGTTTCAGAGGATCAAATGTGCCGTTTTGAAAGTGGCGAAAGTTGTATTGACGTCGATTCATTATTTCAGTTTGCCTGCTTATTTAATTTAGAGCCAACCACGTTTCTATATGGGGTTGTTAACGTTAACGTAGGTACTCGGTGCACTCTCCATTAAAGGGATAACATATCGCAAGGAAGGTATAAATATCTTGTGAGCACTATCAGTAAAACCACTAGGATTAAACATAGCGAGATACTATGAGAAAGTTAATCGGACCGGAAGAAATTACAGAGCGTCTGCGGTTACTCTGTTTCTTCCGGGCTTGATTGTTCAATATAGTAATATTACTTAATTAATCTAGATTTAATCAAAAAAAACAATCAATAAAGTTATAATTATTAATGTTATTAATTCGTATTGATTATGTTTTTAATCATTAAATAAATTTACTTAATTCAAGTTGTGTTAAAATAGACTTAGTCATTTGATTAACCAGTAATAACTGAGTAGTTACCCGTATTTTGTTTATTTTATGTAAACTTAATATGAAATAATCAAGTTGTTTTATCATCAATGAGTTTTCGTCAATAATTGAATTTTGATTATTGAACATTAGAAAATTCTCGAATTGAAGATCATGATGGTGTTGTTTTAACGACAATTTATCTGAAACATTACCTGTATTAAAAAACAGTTCAAATGAAACGAGAAAGCCATCATTATTTTTAAGGTTAATAATTAATACATCGCCGGCTTCAATATTAGATAGTGGACGAGAGTATTGAACAGATGAGGTATCGAATTTAAAGTCAGGAAGTGAATTGAGTAATAACGTCACTTTTTCTGCAATTAATGAGCGTAATTTAGCTTTAGAAAGCGGGTCATTTTGATCAATTTGCCTATGGGCTGATAAACGTAATAAGCCACTATCGGGTATACTTTTGTTCGATAATATTGCTTTAACTTTGTCGTATTGGTTAGAAAAGAGTAATACGTTACTTTGACAAATATTAGCATCGTTTTGTTTGGCTAATTTTAATAAATCGTTAAATTCATTAGTTCCATAATTTGGAACATTATTAAGTAATATATTTTTACCTGAATGAATAGTGGCCTGAATAATAAATTTTAATAATTCATCACTACAGACGGAGGTGACAATAACGGTATCAACAGCATCATTTTCTATCAGCTGTTCAATTTTTCTTTTTTGACAAATGAAGTAAGAAGCGGAAGGAAGGGGAGACTCAAGCACACAGACGGATTTAAGTTCACAATGGTGTTGGCTATGTAATATTGCCTGCGTATACCATTGGTTATGCCTAGGCGAGCCGATAAGGCCAATACCCGTCTTGTTTAACGAAACAAGCGCATGTTGCTGTTCAAGCAAGCGAAGGTGGCCAAAGAGATAGAGAAAGTGCGTATTCATGTGATCATTCCTCACCGAAAGATTAGTTTCAGGTGTTTACATTATTTCAACATAACAGCGTGGAATAATAATTCCATTATTATTTTTATTGAAATTGATGTTTTCTGATGGGTATCACAATTTTATTATCGCTGATAATAAATCCATATTGGATTAAATAAACTCTCTATATTCAATTGGTTATTAGATTTTTAATCTATAAATCTATTGTGTGTTTCGATATTTATCGGTCTTTCTGCTGTTAATAAGGATTAATAATCGTATTTTTTATTATATCTTATTGATATTTAAAAAATTAATTAATTTTATCATGTGGGGAGTAGAGAAAGGCGTTTAATATAACGTGAGTCTGTTGGGCTTAGTCACAACGGAGGTATTTGTGAGTAAAGCCCATTTTCGATTAAACCAGTTTACTGCCTTGTCGATAAGCCAGCGCAACCGTGAGCGATTGTACTAGACAAAGTGTTGCGGATTGTGAACGGAATGCATCAACCTGCGCTTCTTTGATAACAAAGCAAACATCACTAAAACTTGCGAGTGGGCTAATTTGGCTATCCGTGATCACGATTTGTTTGGCACCAGTCTGTGCTGCTTTTTCGCTGACCATAATGGTTTCTTCAGCATAAGGTGTAAAACTAATTGAAATGACAACGTCATTTTCACCAATTCGACTTATTTGCTCTTTGAACATACCACCAAGACCGTCAATTAATTGAGGGCGGCACTCTAAATGGCTAAGAGCATAACTTAAATAAGTGGCAACACTGAAGGAACGGCGTAAGCCAATGATATAAACATTATTTGCTTCAGATAAAAGCGTTACTGCCTTTTCTAAATCTTCTGCTGGCGTTCTGGCCGCCATTTGTTGCAATGCTTGCGCATTGGAGTGTGCAAATTCTTTTAAGATCTGAGCGGGATCATCGCTGAGTTCTTGGTCACTATCCATTTCACGAAATAAGCGAGCGCGATCAGTATAGCTTGCTGTCTCTTCAACTAAATTCATACGAAACAATTGTTTCATTTCATTAAATCCACTGAAATTAAATGCATTGGCAAAGCGGATTAAAGTTGAAGGTGGAACATTGGCTTCTTTAGCGATGACCGCCACAGTATCAAATGCCACGCTATTCGTGTTATCCAGCACATAGCGTGCTACTTGTTGCAGCCGTTTACTTAGTTCATCGTAACGGGAGCGAACTTGCTCCTGAAATTCATTCAAATTCGATGCAGTTGACATAAAACCTCCGTGACTAGGCTATTGATTGTAGTTATTTTCAGCCGTTAGTCGAATGTTTTTGAAAAACTAATCCGACCAAATGGAATAATCAATTCATATTGCCTTTCATACTGAGGGCTGATTAAAACGATTTTTAAAACATCTGTCTTTATCTTCAATCGACAATTTCATAAAAACTCAGTCTGGATCACATAAATTGAATGTTATTTCAGTTTTAGTTGAAAATGAAATGAATATTTCATATATCTTTAGCAACAAGGTAACTCTATCAGCTAAAGAGAGGCAACATGCAACAGATTCAGAATTTCATTGGCGGTGAACTTGTATCCAGCCAAAGTGGGCGTTTTGCACCCGTATTTAACCCTGCAACAGGTGAACAAATAGCTCAAGTTGTGTTGAGCTGTGCCGCTGAAACTAAACAGGCAATAGAGGTCGCCCACAAAGCTTTCCCTAAGTGGTCAAAACTGTCACCACTCAAACGTGCTCGTATCCTATTTAAATTTAAGGCACTACTTGAAGCCAATATGGATGATTTAGCGCGTTTAATTTCTCAAGAGCATGGTAAGGTTTTTTCCGATGCGGTTGGCGAGTTAACTCGTGGTCTAGAAGTTGTTGAATTTGCTTGTGGTATCCCACATTTACAAAAAGGTGAGCACTCAGCGAATGTTGCAACAGGTGTTGATAGCCACTCGTTAATGCAACCATTAGGTGTGTGTGCAGGTATTACACCTTTTAATTTCCCTGCCATGGTCCCCATGTGGATGTTCCCCGTTGCGTTGGCTACGGGAAATACGTTTGTACTTAAACCTTCTGAAAAAGATCCTTCTCTCGCTATTGCGCTAGCAAAATTGTTAAAAGAAGCAGGTTTACCAGATGGTGTCTTTAACGTTGTACAAGGTGATAAAGAATCGGTTGATGTACTCTTAAGAGCACCTGAAGTTCAAGCGGTTAGCTTTGTTGGTTCAACGCCAATTGCTGAGTATATCTATACAACGGCTTCAGAACATGGCAAACGTTGCCAAGCTCTCGGCGGTGCGAAAAACCATTGTATCTTGATGCCTGATGCGGATATGAATCTGGCGACAAATGCAATTATGGGCGCTGCATTTGGTGCGGCGGGTGAACGCTGTATGGCTCTATCTGTTGTGCTGGCTGTTGGCGATGAAACTGCGGACACATTGATTACTCATTTAGAAGCGCAAATCGCTAAAATGACTGTCGGCCCTGGCATTGTTGAAGGTAAAGAAAATGATATGGGGCCTGTGATTTCTGCACAGCATAAAGCGAAAATTTGTGATTACATTACCAGCGGTGAGAAACAAGGCGCTAAATTGTTGGTTGATGGCCGTGATTTTAAAGTCGCCGGCTTCGAAAACGGTTATTTTGTTGGACCGACCCTGTTTGATAATGTCACCCCTGAAATGGATATCTATAAAGATGAAATTTTTGGACCCGTACTTGCGATTGTTCGTGTTCCTGATTTCGAAACAGGGTTGAAATTAATTAACCAACATGAGTATGGCAACGGTACCGCTATTTTCACGCGCGATGGTGAAACTGCCCGTGAATTCCAAGAAAATGTCATGGCAGGCATGGTCGGTATCAATATCCCAATTCCAGTCCCAATGGCATTCCATAGCTTTGGTGGTTGGAAACGCTCTATCTTTGGACCTTTGAACGTTCATGGTAATGATGGTGTTCGCTTCTATACACGTATGAAAACGGTTACCAGCCGTTGGCCTGCAAGTGTACGTCTGGAGCATCATGAAAGTAGTTTCACAATGCCAACTATGGAATAAATGGAGCCCCATATGAATAAGCAGACAATGACCACAGCTCAAGCATTAGTTAAGTTTCTGAACCAACAATATGTTGAAGTTGATGGTGAGCAGTATCCGTTTATTCAGGGAGTATTTACCATCTTCGGCCATGGTAACGTGGTAGGTTTAGGACAGGCGCTGGAAGAGGCGCCTGGACACCTACAAGTTTATCAAGGATGCAACGAACAAGGGATGGCACACATCGCAACGGGTTTTGCAAAACAGAAAAAACGTAAGCAAATTTGTGCCGTCACATCTTCTGTTGGGCCGGGAGCGGCAAATATGGTGACAGCGGCCGCGACAGCGACCGCTAACCGTATCCCTCTGTTACTGCTGCCAGGTGATACTTTCGCAACCCGTCAGCCGGATCCTGTTTTACAGCAAGTGGAACAGTATGGTGATGGTACGATCAGCACGAATGATTGCTTTCGACCTGTTTCCCGCTATTGGGATCGCGTGTCTCGCCCTGAGCAATTAATGGCAGCGATGATCAATGCGATGCGCGTATTAACCGATCCGGCTGATACTGGCGCAGTGACAATTTGTTTACCGCAAGATGTTCAAGGTGAAGCGTGGGACTATCCTGATTATTTCTTTGCCAAGCGTGTTCATCGTATTGAACGCCGTCCTGCAACGACGGTGAGTTTAGCCGATGCTGTAAATTTAATTCGTAGTAAGAAAAAACCATTACTTATCTGTGGTGGTGGTGTTCGCTATTCCGAGGCGCATGAGGCATTTCGTACTTTTGCTGAACATTATGCGATCCCATTTGGAGAGACTCAGGCGGGTAAAAGTGCCATTGTGGCCGATCATCCGCTGAATGTCGGTGGTATTGGTACAACAGGCGGCTTGGCAGCTAACCTATTAGCGAAAGAAGCAGACTTAATCATTGGTGTCGGTACGCGTTTCACGGATTTTACGACGGCATCCAAATCCTTATTTAGTCACCCTGATGTCCAGTTTTTAAATATTAACGTTGCTGAGTTTGATGCTTGTAAATTAGATGCCTTAAAAATCATTGCTGACGCAAAAGAAGGCTTAACAGCGCTTGATGCCTTGCTACAAGATTGTGGCTATCAGGCTCAGTGGGGTGAGCGTATTCAGCAGGCCAAAAAACAATGGCAATCTGAGTTAGAAAGACTGTTTTCAATTCAGTATAACCCATTGAATTTTATTCCTGAAATTGCGGGGCATCTGGATGATAAGTTAGAAGAGTACCGTGAGGTTTTAGGCTCTGAACTGACCCAAACTCGTGTGCTGGGGCTAATGCAACAGTATATGGAGGATGACGCTATTGTTGTTGGTGCAGCAGGCTCGTTACCCGGTGATTTACAACGCATTTGGTTACCTAAACATCCTGATACTTATCATCTGGAATACGGGTATTCCTGTATGGGCTACGAAGTCGCCGCTGCGGTAGGGGCGAAAATTGCCGCACCAGATCAGCCTGTTTATGCGATGGTAGGAGATGGCTCATACCTGATGTTACACAGCGAGTTACAAACCGCCATCCAAGAAAACATAAAAATTACCATTCTGTTATTTGATAACGCAGGATTTGGCTGCATTAACAACCTGCAAATGAGTCAAGGAATGGGCAGTTTTGGCACAGAGAATCGTCACCGTAATCCTAAAACGGGGCAAATGGACGGTCCTTTAGTTAAAGTGGACTTTGCTAAAAATGCCGAGAGTTATGGATGTAAAAGCTATCGTGTTCATGATGAAGCACAATTAATTGCGGCTATCGAAGAGGCAAAATCACAGTCTGGTTGTGTCTTAATTGATATCAAAGTGCTACCTAAGACCATGACTAATGGTTATGAAGCTTGGTGGCGTACAGGAACCGCTCAGGTAGCGAAAAAACCAGAAGTTGTTGCAGCAGCAGATAAAATTAAGGATATGGTCGCAAATCGAGTACGGCAGTACTAGCGTATGGCTCTGTAGGGAGAGTCATGGGCTAAGGGCGGCTTGCCGCCCGATAGTCGCGCCTTAAATCATTCTTTGATGCATCGATAGCTGATTAAGGATGGGGGAATTGATACCCTTGTTAAGGGGATGTCGTCATCCTAGCCTTAAGCAGAGTCCAGTTTGCAATAACACGGGATTAGCTTGAATTGAGTTAAACAACGTAAGGTTATTTATCGGGAAGTTTGCATGGATGCATTGGCTGCAATTTGACGATTAAAGTGGTTGACGTCATTAAGTTATTTTTTGTTACCCAGCGAAAGCTGGGTTTTTTGTTTTTTGGCGGTTAGTTAACTTTTTATCTGTTGATAAGGGCAAAAAACAGAAAAATAAAAGAGAGTAACTGTAATAAAATCATCGTTAATGAAATATACATTTCAAAATAGCTGTTAAGTCTCATGTTGATGGCTTTAAGGCTTACTCTCATTGTGACTAATTACACTGCTGTTAGCCTAATTGCTTGAGTTTACATTGTTATTTTGTGATCGAAATAACACTAAAAATCCACTTAATTATAGCAATTGTTACCTAGCGCTCAAAAACATAATTTTCAATTAATTATAAATTGAAATGAATGTTTTATTTGTTATATTTCATCATATCCTAATAGTGGATTTATAGCCTCAAGGAGCATTTCAATGTTCAATATAGCACTATTTGGCGCAGGACGTATCGGACAGGTTCATGCTGTCAATATTGCCGGCCACAAAGAAACCTCACTTTATTCTGTGATTGATCCTTATCAGCCTAACGCCCTCGCATTGGCTGAAAAGTATCAAGCAAAAGTGCAATCAACAGAAGAAGCGATGCAAGATCCAAATGTTCATGGTGTTCTGATTGCTTCTGCAACGGATACTCATGCGGATTTAATCGAATTGGCAGCAAAAAACAACAAGGTTATTTTCTGTGAAAAACCCGTTCACTTAGATCTTGAACGAGTGAGACAGTGCCTCAAAAGCGTTAAAGAACACAATGTGCCTTTATTTATTGGTTTCAACCGCCGTTATGACCCACAGTTCCGCCACCTGAAAAATTTATTCGAACAAGGCGCGATTGGTAAAGCTGAATCTTTAATTATTACATCACGGGACCCATCACCTCCACCAGCGGAATACGTAAAAGTTTCCGGTGGTATGTTCAGAGATATGACGATTCATGACTTTGACATGGCGCGTTTTATGATCGGAGAAAATCCATGCTCTGTCTATGCGCAAGGCAGCAATGTTGTTGATCCAGCGATTGGACAAGCAGGGGATATCGATACCGCATTTATTATTTTGAAATTCCCTTCTGGTGCCATGGCAACAATTTCTAACAGTCGTCGTTCAGGTTATGGCTATGACCAGCGTATTGAATTACATGGCGAGAAAGGTCTCTTAACCGCAGGTAATATCAAAGAGAATAGCGTTGAGTTTTTAAGCGATGTCGGTTGCTTATCAGCGAAACCAGAGTTTTTCTTCTTACAGCGCTATCACGAAGCTTATAAAGCGGAGTGGAATCACTTTGTTGATATTCTTGCCGGTCGTGCTGAGTCAGAAACAACGGGTACCGATGGTGAGTTGGCACTGTATCTAGCAGATAAAGCGCTTGAGTCATTAAAAACAGGCAAAGAAGTTCAACTTTAACTTTTAATTACCTCTTATTTACCGATTACTAACTATAAAAAGCGGGAAATCATACTCCCGCTTCATCAGTCACCTTACATATATTTATGCGCTAATTATAAATAGAAAGGCTTGGGGGTACTAATGCTGGCTCTACTTTCATTTATCGGCTTTACCTTATTAGTTGCAGGGATTGCCTATTACAAAACACGAAATGCTCATTTAACCTCTTCTGCGGAAGGATATTTCTTAGGCGGTCGTTCTATGACAGGCCTATATATTGGTGGCTCAATGCTGCTAATGAACTTATCGACAGAGCATCTTGTTGGGCTTAACGGTTTATCTTTCCGAACCGGCTTTATTGTTATGGCTTGGGAAGTCATGGCGGCATTAACTATTGTGTTATTCGCCATTTATTTTTTACCGAAATATCTTAAATTAGGTATTTCTACGATTCCTGAATATTTAGAACGCCGCTTTGACAAAAACACCTTGTTAATTACATCCATTCTATTTTTAGCAATGTATGTTATTTCTTTGCTACCAATTGTTCTCTATACAGGTGCGATTGCCCTTGAAAGTTTATTCCAAGTTTCACATGTTTTTAATGTCGATAAAACGACAGCATTGTGGATTATGGTATGGGGTGTCGGTGGTTTAGGTGCTATTTATGCTATTTTTGGTGGTATTAAAGCAATCGCGATTGCAGATACCGTTAATGGTGCAGGGCTTATTATCGGGGGGCTATTAGTCACGATATTTGCATTATTGTATGTTGGTGATGGTAATGCGTGGGCGGGTCTAAGTGAAGTTTATCAAGCTCACCCAGATAAGTTTAACTCCATTGGTGACGAAGATTCACTGGTACCCTTTTCGACGCTATTTACTGGTTTGATCGTTTCCAATATGTTTTTCTGGTGTACCAACCAATCAATTGTACAAAAGTCGTTAGGAGCGAAGAACTTAGCTGAAGGGCAGAAAGGGGTGATGCTGTGCGCATTCTTTAAGTTAATTATCCCATCTATTATTATTCTGCCTGGTATCATTGCATTCCATATTCTTAGTGGTGAAATTGATAATCCTGATAATGCATACCCTGTATTAGTACACATGGTGCTGCCTGAGTTTTTAGTTGGCTTTTTCGCCGCGGTGGTTGTTGGTGCTGTATTCTCCACCTTCAGTGGTGGCTTGAACTCATCCGTCACTTTATTCACCGTGAATATCTATAAAGATCGCATCAATAAGAATGCTACTGAAGCTCAAACCGTGAAAGTCGGTAAATATTTAGGTATTGCTTTAGCGCTGGCGACAATGATTATTGCACCTTTAGTGGCTAATGCACCGGATGGGTTGTTTTATTTAATTCAGCAATTACAAGGTATCTTTAACGCACCTATTTTAAGTGTCGTGTTAGTTGGTTTAATGACTAAACGCGTGCCTGCTATTGCGGCAAAATTAGGGCTATTATTTGGAATGTCGGCCTATTTAATTTGCAACTTTGTCTTAGACCTGAATATTCACTTCTTCCATTTAGTCGGTATTCTGTTCGTTGCTAATATTATCTTTATGTTGACGATTGGCTATTTCTTCCCCGGTAAACCTTATGAAGAAGTGTATACAGAGCAAGTGGACATTTCACCATGGCGCTTTGCAACGCCTGTAGCTTGTCTAATCGTGTTGGGCGCAATTTCAATGTACGTCTATTTAGCTCAAGGTGCACCAAGCTACGTCATGGTTGGTTACTATATTTTCGCAGCCATCTTGTTAACGTTTATTATTTATAAATTTTCAAAAGCATGGCTAGCAGGCAAAACACAATCAGTGAATGCATAAAGGAGAGTAACAGATTATGGAGCCATCACTTATCCCGATGGTTAAGCAATTCATCTCGCAGCGTGACCCATTTGATCGCTTAGATGAAATGCAATTAAACCAGTTAGTCAATAGTGTTGAAATTAGCTATTTGACACAACGGGAGGTGTTAAAACCGCAACAAATTGCTGGCCAAGGTTTGTATCTGGTGAGAACTGGGGCGGTGGAACAGCGTTACGCTGATGGCTCTTTAAGAGCAAGGCTGGGGGCCGGTGATGTTTTTGGTTTCAGTGTGTTAAATAAAACAGCGGATTCCCCAGGCGAGTATCAAGTGATCGCGATAGAGAATACATTACTCTACTGTATTCCGAGGGTTTCTTTATTGTTAGCAATGGAGCAAAACCAAGCTGTTCGTCATCATTTTGCTTGTGAAGAAGGTGAACGGTTAGCATCACGCCCTAAGGTCGATAAACTGACAGAAGATAGTCTGTTGTATTTAAACCCAGTATCCTCGATAGAAAATGGCAATATCGTCGTCATTACTCCGGGAACGAGTGTTCAAGATGCCGCTCAAGAAATGGTACGTAAGCACCGTTCATCGGCATTAGTGATGGATGGGGAAATATTATTAGGCATTATTACTGACCGAGATCTCACAAAGCGTGTTGTTGCTTTGGGATTAGATATTAAAACGCCGGTCAGTAAGATTATGACAGAAAATCCAATTACAATTGCGGCGAACGCCCCCATCATAAATGCCATTGAGCTGATGATGCAACATAACATCCGTAGCCTACCAGTGATGACGAACCACCGTATTACGGGGGTTTTAACCGCAACAAGCTTAGTGCAAAAAAACAGCATGCAAGCGGTGTACTTAATTAGCCGAATTTATCGTCAAGATAGCTTAGATGATTTGAAGGCATTAGGCGTGCAACGGCAAGCGGTATTTGAATCTCTGATAGAGGCTGGGGTTCAATCGCACACGATTCAATTGATGATGACATTAATTGCTGATGCCTTTAATAAACAGCTTTTGAAACTGGCTGAGCGAGAACTCGGGAAGCCTCCTTGTGACTATTGCTGGTTTGCTGCTGGGTCACAAGCGCGACAAGAGATGCATTACCTTTCCGATCAAGATAATGGCATCATTTTAGCTCGTGAAGTGACTAAAGAAGAAGAGGGCTGGTTTAGGCAACTAGCAGAGTATGTTTGCTATGGCTTGGATGAGTGTGGATATTCTCTCTGCCCCGGTCATATTATGGCAACCAACCCGAAATGGTGTAAGCCTTTGACTCAGTGGCAAGCTTATTATCAGCAGTGGTTAAAAGAGCCTGAGCAGCTTGCTTTATTAAACATTTCTGTTTTTTTAGATATTCGTTTTCTTTATGGTAGCCAAGTACTTTTCAATTCATTGCTTCGTTCTGCGGAATCTCATTTAAAAGGTAATAAGCGATTACTGTCGATGCTAGTTGCCAACTCCACGCGAATCAATCCACCGTTGGGCATGTTTAGGCAGTTTGTGTTGGTCAAAAATGGCGAAAACCACAGTGTATTTAATATTAAAAAACAAGCGGTAAACCTATTAGTTGAATTGGCACGCGTATATTCATTAGAGGCGGGAGTGTTGACACCATCAACAATGACTCGCTTTGAAGTTGCCCGAGATTCAGGCATTATTAGCGCTGCTTCCTGCCAAGAATTAACTGAAGCATATTTATTTATCAATCAGGTTAGATTTGGCTGCCAGCGTAGGGCATTATTAGCTGGGGATGTACTCTCCAATTTAATCGTTCCTCAACGGCTCACCCAATTTGAGCGAAACCACTTAAAAGATGCGTTTCGTATCATCGCGAGGACTCAAGAAGCTGCGGAACAACGTTATCATGCTAAAGGGATAATGAAATGATAGGTTCATTGTTGTGCTATCATCAACCTTTGACCCGTTTAGCGCGTCGGCGAGCAAAATTATTACGTACTCGTCAGCTACCCACATTATTGCAGGAAATGCTGGAAGCACCTTTACCTACTGATGATAGCCCATTAAAAACACAAAAAATTCTTTCCATTGATTTAGAAACAACAGGGTTGGATCCCGCAAAAGATCGAATTTTGAGTATTGGGATGGTTACTATTGCAGAGAATAAAATTCTCCTCAAAAGTGCTCAACATTATTATGTGAATGATGTGGAACCTGTTAAAGCGGAAACTGCGGTAATTAACCATATAACGCCAGAGCAATTAAGTGGTGGCATCTCTTTATCTCATGCTGTCGCTTTTTTCTTACATGAAGCAAAAGATAAATGCATTTTGGCGCACGGTGGTGCCATAGAGCAAGCCTTTCTTTCTAACGCATTAAATATAAAAGAATTACCATTAATTTGGTTTGATACACTGAATATCGAAAAAAGCGTGTTAAGCCATAAAAATATTAATCGAAATGATTTCAGTTTATCGGCATTAAGAAACCATTATCAGTTGCCTGATTATGACGCACACAATGCGCTTTCAGATGCGATTGCCACCGCAGAATTATTTCTCGCCCAATCTAAAGTCATTTATCCCTCTCAACATCCTGTTATTAAACAACTTTATAAGCGTTCACTGTAGCGCTTATCTGTTTTTTTGAAATTTTCATTTCATTTTCAACGCTGTTTTATTTCATTTATATCATTCTTAACGAAGCGTTTTATTTTTATTTCTTTATAAATTAGATGATTACATAAAAAACTCAGGCTAGATCACATAATGAAATTAATATTTCTCGTTATGTTGAAAATGAAATAAATATTCCTTATAACATCAGTATTAAATAAAAACATCAGACACAGACATCAAACTAGCTTGCACTATAAATGATGAGCTGCATGAAGGGAGAATACAGAATGAAAGAAATCCGCATTGGTCTGATTGGTACTGGCTACATTGGCCGTGCCCATGCAATAGCTTATGCGCAAGCACCAACCGTATTTCCATTAAAAGGAAAACTCGTTCGCGAGATGGTGGCAGAGGTGACCCCTGAATTAGCTGAAGCGCGCGCAAAAGAGTTAGGTTTTAATCGTTCAACCGATGACTGGCGTAAACTGGTTGCCGACCCAAATATTGATGTTGTTGATATTTGCTCTCCTAACTTTTTACACAAAGAAATGGCAATGGAAGCGATTAAACATGGCAAACATGTTTATTGTGAAAAGCCTCTCGCATTAAATTCTCAAGATGCCAAAGAAATGGTTGCCGCGGCTGAAAAAGCAGGGGTGAAAACGTTAGTGGGCTTTAACTATATGAAGAACCCAACTGCACAGTTAGCTAAAGAAATTATTGCTAATGGTGAAATTGGGGAAGTGATTCATTTTTATGGCACACATAATGAAGATTACATGGCTGATCCAACCGCACCGATCCATTGGCACTGTTTTAAAGAAAAAGCCGGTTTGGGTGCTTTAGGGGATTTGTCTGCTCATATTGTCAATATGGCTCAATTCTTAGTGGGCGATATTGAAACAGTCTGTGGCGATATGGAAATAGTGATTAAAAAACGCCCAGAAAAAATAGGTTCTTCAGTGATGGTTGATGTTGAAAATGAAGACCAAGCACATGCCATGGTGCGTTTCGCTGGTGGTGCAATGGGCGTGATTGAAACATCGAGGATTGCGGCTGGGCGTAAGATGGGGCTGACTTATGTGGTAACAGGCACAAAAGGCACCTTATCCTTTACCCAAGAGCGTATGGCTGAACTGAAACTCTATCGTCACGATGAGCCTGCAAACCGTCAAGGGTTCAAAACGATTTTAGTTGGGCCAGAACATCCGGATTATGCGCCGTTTTGTAATGGTGCAGGGCACGGTATTGGATTTAATGACCAAAAAACAGTTGAAGTACGCGATTTAATTGATGGTGTTGCGACCGGTGAAAATATGTGGCCTGACTTTGAGGAAGGCTGGAAAGTGTCGCGTATTCTTGATGCTATCGCACGTTCTTATGAAGAACAACGCTGGGTTAAAGTCACTGAAATCAATTAATTCTGTTCAAGGGGTAATTAATGGATAAGCAGAAGAAGTTAGATGTTATCTGCATGGGGCGTATCGCCGTTGACCTTTACGGACAGCAAATCGGTGCGCGCTTAGAGGATATGAGTAGCTTTGCTAAGTATCTCGGAGGATCTTCTGGGAACGTTGCGTATGGTACGGCAATACAAGGTTTGAAATCATCGATGCTAGCCCGTGTTGGGGATGAGCACATGGGACGCTTCATTCGCGAAGAGTTACAACGTGTAGGCTGTGATACCAGCCACCTGATCACCGATAAAGATAGGCTAACAGGATTAGTGATCTTAGGGATTAAAGATGAAGATACTTTCCCTCTGATTTTTTACCGCGAAAACTGTGCCGACATGGCGATTACGCCAGATGACTTTAGTGAAGAGTATATTGCTTCAGCACGTTGCCTTGCTATCACAGGGACTCACTTATCCCATCCTAAAACCCGTGCAGCGGTCCTTAAAGCATTAGACTATGCAAAACGCAATGGCGTGAAAACCGCAATCGATATTGATTATCGCCCTGTACTTTGGGGATTGACTTCACTGGGTGACGGAGAGACACGTTTTATTGAGTCAGACAAAGTGACCGAGCAGCTGCAAGAAGTATTGTCGCTATTTGACTTGATTGTTGGCACCGAGGAAGAGTTTCACATTGCAGGCGGCTCGACCGATACCATCCAAGCATTAAAAAATATCCGAAAACTAACCAAGGCGGAATTAGTCTGTAAGCGTGGCGCATTGGGATGCTCAGTATTTACCGATGTGATCCCAGAAACCTTGGATGAAGGAATTACTGTAAAAGGTGTACGCGTTGAAGTCCTGAATGTATTAGGGGCTGGTGATGCCTTTATGTCGGGGTTATTGCGTGGTTATCTCAATGGTGAAGGTTGGGAAAAAGCCTGTACTTATGCGAATGCTTGTGGGGCGTTAGTCGTTTCTCGCCATGGTTGTGCACCAGCGATGCCAAGCAAAATTGAATTAGATAACTATCTTGAACGAGCCGCTGCTGTACCTCGACCAGACTTGGATCCGATGCTTAATCATTTACATCGTGTGACAACGCGAGCCACATACTGGGAAGAATTGTGCGTAATGGCTTTTGATCATCGCATTCAATTTGTCGATATGGCGCGTGCTGCTGGTGCTGATATTTCATGTATTCCATACCTGAAAAAATTGATTTTCCGTGCAAGCTGTGAAGTGGCGGAAGAGGCTAACTTGCAAGGCAAAGCAGGACTACTGTGTGACAGTACTTTTGGCCAAGATGTGCTGAATGATGTGACTGGTCGCGGTTGGTGGATAGGGCGTCCTATTGAACTACCCGCGTCAAGACCACTATGTTTAGAGCACGGTAATATTGGCTCACAGCTAGTTAGTTGGCCAAAAGAGCATATCGTGAAATGTTTAGTTTTCTTCCACCCAGAAGATAATCATCCATTACGCCTTGAGCAGGAAAAAACCGTTCAAGAGGTCTATAGCGCTTGCTGTCAATCAGGTCATGAATTACTACTTGAAGTCATTCTACCAGCCGATATGGAACGTAATGACGAACTTTATCTTAGAGCAATCAAACGCTTCTATAACTTAGGTATTAAACCTGACTGGTGGAAATTACCGCCATTGAAAGCTGAAAATTGGGATGAAGTGGATGCATTGATCCAAGAACGTGATCCGTATTGCCGTGGTGTTGTGCTATTGGGGCTAGATGCACCACAAGCTGAATTAGAAGCCGGCTTCAATGCTGCTGCGGGCAAATCGGTTGTAAAAGGGTTCGCAGTGGGTCGCACATTATTTGCTAAACCTTCTCTCGCATGGATGAAAGGTGAAATGGACGATGATGCGCTAGTACAGACGATTAAATCAAATTACCACAACCTGATCGCCCTATGGCGTCAGCGTAAATAATTTTACTTTTACCTATACACAGGAGCTTCATCATGGCAATCCAACTCGGAATTAACCCTTTGACATGGACCAATGATGATTTACCAACATTGGGCGCAGAAACGCCACTGGAAACATGTTTAACTGAAGGCCGTCAGGCAGGGTTTGCAGGTTTTGAATTGGGTAATAAATTTCCGCGTAAGGCTGAAATTCTGGGCCCAATTTTAGAAAAACATGACCTTAAATTGGTTTCAGGCTGGTATTCAGGTGAATTACTGACTCGCAGCGTGGAAGAAGAAATTGAAGCAGTACAAGGGCACTTAGCACTACTCCGTGATTTGGGGGCTAAAGTGATGGTCTTCGCAGAAGTGACTCATTGCATACACGGCGACCAAGACAAACCGGTACATATGCGCCCTTTATTCCCTGCGGACAAGTGGGAAGAATACGGTAAAAAATTGACTGAATTTGCAAAATATACCCTATCACAAGGGGTACAAATTGCTTACCACCATCACATGGGGACAGTGATTGAGTCAGCAGAAGATGTTGATAATCTAATGAAACACACCGGTGATGAAGTGGGATTACTGCTTGATACTGGACACTTAACTTTCGCTGGCGCTGATCCCGTTGAAGTTGCTAAGCGTTGGGCTAAGCGTATCAATCACGTTCACTGCAAAGACGTTCGTCCAGATGTACTTAAAGATGTGAAAAATCGTAAAACCAGTTTCTTGAATGCGGTATTAGCGGGTGTCTTTACTGTACCAGGAGATGGTTGCGTTGATTATCCAGCAGTATTTAAAGTATTGAAAAATAGTCAATATGAAAATGGTTGGTTAGTGGTTGAAGCGGAACAAGACCCAGCTATTGCTCATCCACTAACATATGCAACAATGGGTTATAACAACCTGCATAAATTTGCTAAAGATGCAGGACTGATCTAACGAATCATCATAGTGAAGCTCAATGACTTGAGTTACAGGTTATTGAAGAGTGAAGTTATCCCGATGAATCGATAATTTTCGAGGATTCGGGTAACTGAGCTTCCACAGCTTAAAGTTTGTTTTAGAGGCCGAGGTAAGCGATATGTCAAAATTATTATCAAAGTATCATTCTCCAGATGAAAACAAGCGTACTCAGCATATTACGCCTGAATCCGCTAACTGGGGATATGTGCACTTTGATGTGTATGAACTCAAACAAGGTGAATCTATTTCCTTGCCGGCATCTGAGAATGAAGTTTGTCTAGTGTTGGTTGCGGGTAAAGCAACGGTGAAAACACCAAAGCAGACATTCGAAAATATTGGCGACCGTATGGATCCTTTTGAGCGCAAAAAACCGTATGCGGTTTATGTGACAGCACAAGAGTCGGTTGAAGTAACCGCAGAAACGGCGCTAGAGCTAGCAGTATGCCAAGCTAAAGGGAAAGGAACTTATCCTACACGTTTGATTGGGCCTGATGACATTGGTGCAGAGCAACGTGGCCATGGCAATAACAAACGTTATGTTCATAACATCCTACCTGATAATAAATCTGCTGATAGCTTACTGGTGGTTGAAGTCTTTACCGATGAGGGATGTACAAGTTCGTATCCAAGTCATAAACATGATACCGATAATGAGCCAGCAGAAACGTATCTAGAAGAAACCTATTACCATCGTTTGAATCCGCCACAAGGGTTCTGTATGCAGCGAGTTTACACTGATGATCGTGAGTTAGATGAGTGTATGGCTGTTTACAACAAAGATGTCGTCATGGTGCCGAAAGGATATCACCCAATGGCCACAATGGCAGGTTACGACAACTATTATCTTAACGTTATGGCTGGTCCGACACGTAAATGGTTATTTACATGGGAAAAAGACCATAGCTGGGTTAATAGTGAAGAGTATGCTGCTAAACATCGTGATAAAAAGTCGTCGTGAAAACTCAGAGAGTTTAGCTTGTTTTGTTAATAGCCTCTCACAGGCACGGTATACCGTATATGTGGTCTACGAATTAGCGCGCTTTGATCGGTTATTTAGAGACAATGTGAATTTTTAGAGTATGTACCAAAACCAAAATCTGTTATCTACTATTTGCCGGTAATTTATTACCGGCTTTTTTATTTATTACCATATTAATAAATGATTTTTTCTTATTGAATCAGTTATAAAGCATGTCAATGGTTGAATCTGAACTGTAATGTCAATCACATTATTAATATATTAATCTGTTCGAATGTTTCCGTTGTGTTAATTTTGTGTAAACAAAAACACAATGAGTGAGGTGTGAATGAAGCGCAAAACAGGTTTTTTCTTTGATGAGCATTGTTTTTGGCATAGTACTGGTTTGCATGCAACCACATTGCCTGTTGGTGGTTGGGTTCAGCCTCCGTCAGGCGCTTCTCATGCTGAATCACCAGAAACCAAAAGGCGTCTAAAAAGCTTGATGGATGTCTCAGGGCTAAGCCGCTCTCTTATTTTGTCTTCTGCGGAGCCAGCGAGCGAAGAGACCCTACTCAAAATCCATCCTCAAGAATATTTAACGCGTTTCAAACAGGTGAGTGATAACGGCGGTGGCTTATTGGGTAAAGAGGCTCCATTAGGTCCAGGAAGCTATGAAATCGCTAAACTGTCAGTGGGGTTAGCCTGTGCAGCCGTTGAAGCTGTACTGAAAGGTGAGTTGGATAATGCTTATAGCCTTTCTCGTCCACCGGGGCATCATTGTCTACCTGATGAATCAATGGGCTTCTGTTTTCTTGCCAATATTCCCTTGGCAATTGAATATGCAAAAGAGCGTTTTAACATAGAACGCGTTGCTGTGATTGATTGGGATGTTCACCATGGTAATGGGACCCAGCATATTTTTTGGGATCGCGCCGATGTATTAGCGATTTCGCTACATCAAGATGGATGTTTCCCTCCGGGGTATAGCGGTGAAGATGATATTGGGGTCGGTGAAGGCGAAGGATTCAATTTGAATATCCCATTGTTAGCGGGGGCAGGCCACAATAGCTATATTTATGCAATGAAGCAGATCGTTATACCTGCTTTAGAACGCTTTAAGCCTGAACTGATCATTGTTGCCAGTGGTTATGATGCCAATGCAATGGACCCGTTAGCAAGAATGCAACTTCATAGTGAAAGCTTTCGAGAAATGACACAGCTTGTGATGGATGCCGCGGATAGGCTGTGTGATGGAAAATTGGTTATTGTTCATGAAGGCGGTTATTCAGAAGCTTACGTACCATTTTGTGGCTTAGCTGTCATAGAAGAGATGAGTGGCGTCCGTACTGAGGTGATTGACCCGCTATTAGATTTTATTGGTCTTCAGCAGCCAAGGGATGAATTTGAACGCTTTCAACAGCAACAATTAGATAAACTAAAAGAAAAATTTGGTTTGTAATCTTATTCGATAGGGGCTGTTTGCTAATGTGATGCAAAGCCCCTATTTATTAATAAGCGACGGTAAATTGTTTATGAATAAACTGTGGCTTTTCTGCTTCATCAAGAATAGCCACAGCCAGATCTTCAACGGAAATTTTGGCTGGAACATGACCATTCATGAGCAACTGGTTACCTGCAAGCCTAAATGTTTGAGTACGCTCTCCTGATTCTAATATGGCCGCGGGAGACACAAAGGTCCAATCCAGTTCCTGCGTATTCTGTAGTACCTGCTTAAATTCTCTTACAGCCTGCGCACCAGGTTTAATTTCCTCAGGAAAATCGGGAGAATCAATCAATTCTATACCGGGGGCTATCTCTAAACTGCCGGCACCGCCAACAACAATTAATCGCTTGACACCGGATAGCTTGACCGCTTGTAAAATAGCTTGATTACCTATCACGGTATCTTGGTATAGATTAGGATTTTGCCAGCCACCATTAAAAGCACTGATCACAATATCTTGTCCTTTCAGTCGGGCTGTTAGCCATGAAATATCAGTAATGTCACCTGAAGAGGTTATCAAATGGGCATGTTGTGGAAGTCTATTACTGTGACGTGAAATGGCAGTCACTTGGTGTTGGCGTAGCAGTGCTTCTTCAACCAATGGCTTACCAACAAAACCTGTTGCTCCAATAATTGATATTTTCATCTTTTGCCCCGCAATTGATTGACAATATGAGTTATAGTCATTTTATAACCATAATTGATACAGATTTTCTACGTAGCTTTCTTTGAGTATATCTCATTCTGTATGACTATAGTGGTATTCCCTTATCAATTTACTGAACATTACGAGCCGCTTTGCATCTCATTGCGTTGCAATCGGACCGCCTTGCAACGCATTATTTGGCATCTCGAAATAGTTTTAAGACGATACTCGTGATAATGGCGATGGCACCACCTAGCGCGGTTTCTAATACTCTATCAAAGAGCAGCACGTATGCAGGATGCCGCCAATAGATGACTTGTTCGAGAACCGAAAGAATTAAACTGGTTACAATAAAAGTCATAAAAGTATAGCCGTGATGGAAGCTCATCGGCATTAGAAATGCAAAAACAACGATGGAAATTAGGCCGATATAGGGCATTAGCGGTGTATTGAATAAAAAATAAAGTAAAATAACTGAAAGTAAACTTCCCGCTACACGCTGAAGTGTTATATGAATAATACTTTGTGATTTTGGATGTAAAACAAATACAAAGGTGAGTAACGTCCAATAGAAATGGCCCAGATCTAACATTCGTGGTATGGCTAACGAAAGCAATAAACCTATCGCGTAAGTCATTGATCTAGGAATGATATACTTACGTAGTGTGAATAGGTTTTGTTCAACAAGGCTGCCCGTTAGGATAGTGTGACGATGCATCTTTTGGCTTAAGAGATAACAAGTCATTAGAGTGACGCTACTACCGATTAAAAAACCAAGCGCAAGGCTTTTTGAAATATCAGGTAAAATAGTGCCGATGGTTGACATGATAATCATAAATTTCATGGTCAAATCCATCACAGGATCCGTGCCATACAACTGGTAATAAATAAATGAAAAAATGGCGAGATAAATATAAAAACCTGTGCCTAACCGTAATGTATCCCCGATAAAAATCGCAGCCATGATCATGGCAAGCCAAAAAGCGGTATAGAAATAGTTCTTGTACTCTTTCGCGGCATTAAAAAGGTTAAATGCATATAAGGTTGAGAAAGCGGCCCACATAGAAGCTTGCACATCCATAATAGCAAAAGCGACTGCTGCACTTAATAGCATACAGCCACTAAACATGAGACCGTCATGAATCGCTGGTATTTTTCTCATAAAAAGATGCTCACAATTTGCAGTGTAAGTTATTATTTATTAAGGTAATTTATACTAACACAGATCTTAGTTAAACGCTGTCTATCAATCAATCCATTTGAATTCACAGACAAAAGGCAAACTTCAGCCAAAATAAAGCTAACGGTATTTTTTGCATGCTAAAAAATGCATAATAACGGCAGAGCATGTCGTTATTATGAAAATAAGGAATAAGTGATGCAAGTGAATCCCCATGATTTTGTCTGGATCAGTAGCCTTGATGATTTGCCGAAGGAATCACTGCCTGAATGGGTTATTTCTCAATGGAATAAGCAACTACCATTGGTTGTGCGTAGAGAGGCAACGGCTCAAGAAAAACTTTCAGTGGGAATTCGAGGAATAAAGCCGGGTCAGCGCTTTATCACGCAAATTGATAAGTCAGCTATTACTCACATTATGAATGTAGAATCATTAGTTGCGAATTCCCGTGAATTGCAACGTTCTATGTTTATCGCATTACCGCCTGTACAAGTACTGTTATTACTTTCACAGCATAATTGGCCGTGGGCGTGGGCTGTGACCGGAAGCTGTGCTTATACATTAGTGACTGACATTCAAAGCATGCTTGCCGATTGTGATCTTGACGTATTAATCCGTTGTCCTACACGCCATAAAAAAGAAGATTTTGCTGAGTTCGCGATTAAAGCGAATACACCTTTATGTCGGATTGATATTCATATTGAAACGCCAAAAGGTGGCTTCTCATTAGCGGAATGGTTTAAAAATGAACAGGTGACACTCCATACACCGCGAGGAGCAGTCATAACGGCGGACCCATGGGATGATAATTTGTAATTGATGGCATAACAGACTGATTATGCTTGTTATTTGTTCGTGTTGCGCAAAAATTAATTTTGATGTTCGTACAGATGATTTTTTTCTAATCGATAGAAAGTCGTGAGTTGGGCTGTTTTCAGCCCAAACGCACGTATCATAGATGTTCTACAAAAGGTTCAGCTAATCCCGCTTGAAGCCACTCTTGCATCGCCGATAATGCGACCATACGGTCAACCCATTGCTGAGCAGCATTGCTGATCGGTAATTGATAACTGCGAATTCTAAACGCAACGGGGGCATAAAAGGCATCTACGGCAGTAAATTGATCTCCGGCTAGCCACGGCCCACCAAAGGTTGTGAGGCCTTCTTGCCATAATTGTTGGAGACGCTTTAGATCTGTTTGTAGTTCTCGGGAAATTTTTTCTAATGGGGCATGATGAGAGAGATTCATTGCGCATTCTTTACGAAGGGTGGTAAATCCAGAATGCATTTCCGCACTCGCACTGCGCGCCCATGCCCGCGCGTGTTTATCTTTAGGCCATACTTGTGGATACGCTTCATACACATATTCGCAAATCGCTAGGGAATCCCAAACTGTTTGTTTTCCATCAATAAGGCAGGGGACGAGGCCTGAGGGAGAGAATGCTTTAAATTTGTCATAGCTATTGTGACCGCTTCCAATGTCAAAATAGCAAAGGTTTTCTTCGAAAGGGATACCTAAAGTTTTGAGTAATACCCAGGGTCGGAGTGACCACGAAGAATAATTTTTATTAGCAATCCAAAGTTTATACATAATATACCTACCGGATGATCAGCGAAGAGTCATAGAAATTAAGAAGGCTCCTAAAATTAGCATGTTAAAAAATTTAAAGAAAGATAAATACAGTAGTCTTATATATTAAAAGTATATGCTATGAATTAAAATTATAATAAAAAAGTCACCTTAGATACGAGTAATTAAATAAATGGTTTCTATTATTTACATAAACTGAAGTTAATTTTATTTACATTAATTATTTAGGCTAGACAAAAAATGTTTTTTTAGAAAACAATGATTATGTTGATAGTATTTGAATATCTTCAACAAAATATTTGTTTAAGTTAGGGATAGGAATAATTTTTAAATCCCCTTATGATTACAGTAGGTTATTAAAAAGTGATCGCCTTTTAATTTGTAGGGTTATTAATTATGCAATGGAAAAATAGTACCACTCGCTATGGGCATTTATCGCTGCTCATACATTGGTTAGTTGCAATTGTTGTATATGGAATGTTTGCATTGGGTTTATGGATGGTGACTCTCGGTTATTATGATAGCTGGTATCATCAAGCACCTGAAATTCATAAAAGTATAGGTATTTTATTATTTATTGTTATGGCATTTCGTGTGGTTTGGCGTTTTATTTCTCCCCCACCTAAACCTCTTGAGAGTTATAGCCGTTTAACCAAAATAAGTTCTGCAACTGCTCAAATTTTGATTTATATCATCTTGTTTAGCATTTTGATAAGTGGATATTTAATTTCTACTGCGGATGGTCAACCAATAAGTGTGTTTGGTTGGTTTGATGTGCCGGCTTTATTTACTGGGGCGGCAACACAAGCCGATACCGCGGGTGAAATTCATCTATATTTAGCTTGGGCAGTTGTTTTGTTATCAGTTTTACATGCTTTTGCGGCATTTAAGCATCACTTTTTTGACCGTGATATTACTTTAAAAAGAATGTTGGGTTTTAATCCCGATAAATAAACGTGGAGATAATTATGTTGAAGAAAACGGTTCTTGGTCTGGCAACAGGTGCATTATTTTTAACAGCGGGTTCTGCATTAGCGGAAACCTATAAATTTGATAAGCAAGGTCAGCACGCATTTATCGAATTCCGTATCCAACATTTAGGCTATAGCTGGGTATATGGTAGCTTTAAGGATTTTGATGGTAGTTTTACTTATGATGCGAAAGACCCATCAAAAGATAAAGTCGAAGTAACAATTAAAACAGGCAGTATCGATACCAACCATGCAGAACGTGATAAACACTTACGTAGTGGTGATTTCTTGAATGCCTCTAAATACCCAGAAGCAAAATTTGTTTCTACTGAAGTGAAGAAAGAAGGTGATGTTTACAAGATCACAGGCGACTTCACATTAAATGGTGTTACGAAGCCCATTACATTAGATGCAAAATTGATGGGTGAAGGTAAAGACCCATGGGGTGGATATCGTGCAGGTTTTGAAGCACAAGGTAATATTAAGCTGAAAGACTTTAACATTAAATCTGATTTAGGACCTAAGTCCCAAGAAGCTGAACTACTGATTTCAGTAGAGGGCGTACAAGACAAGTAATTAATTTTTCAGCTAAAAAGCGCTCAGTGTCCTTTTGTCACTGGGCGCTTTTTTTTAGCTAGGTAATTTCCTTTTTTCCTATAGCTAATTCACTTTATAAAGGGGTAGAATGTATTAATAATTAATTGACTTAAAAAATAATATTTTAGATAAGTCAATTAAGGTTATTTATTTATAGGCACTGTTATAAAGGTAGGGGCCCTTGAAGACAAATAGTTCACGCAAAACAGCATTGATTGTTGTTATTATTTTTATTGCATTTGCGCTCGGTTTTTATTGGTTAGGTAAAGATAATAATACATTATCGACGCAAACGGATGCTGAAGCTCAGACAACTTCTTTAGAGGCACCATTAAGCGCTGTTCAAGTAGAGGCATTAGCTAAGCTTGAAAAACAAATGCCTGTCATTGGCACAATTAAAAAATTAAGCCCAGAAGCGTATTCAAGTTTTGAACAAATTGTTCGTGATTATGAGCCATCGAATGAATTACTGACTCGCCATATATTTGACCAGATCGTTGGCAGTGTCATGCAGTTAGTTATTGAGCGTATACCTTATGCTTCAGATAAATCAGTTATCAACTTTACGAGTAAAGTAAATGATTATTTGAATGTGTTGTTAGAAACTGACCCTTCAGGGAAAACATGTTTCTACTCTCTATTTCCATATTTACGGGATTCGGCAGCGATAATTCCCCCAGCAAAAAGTCACGCGGTATTGTTTAAACAGTTGGAAGCAACTAATGATTTATTACTTTCAACTGAATCAGGCATCAAACAGCCAATGGTCTCACGTGAAGAACAAGCTGCAATTTTGGACGGCATTCAGAAAAAGCTTGTTGCAAAATATGGCGATCAAACATTATTGCTTGAAAATTTAGATAAAGCGAAACAGCAGCCAGCAGTGACTTGTCGTATAACGATGAGTTTTTACGACCAAATTCTCGCTATACCTGACAATCAGAAAAAAGCTGCTTTTTTACGAGCGCTATTTTCAGCCGCTAATTAGTTGATTATGGATTGCAATATCCCATGAAAAAATGATGGGATATTGCGTTTTCAACCAATTTATCTTCTCTAGCATGCTTTTTTCTATCCGAAAATATTTCTCACTCATCATAATTAACTTCCGCGACTAAATAGCATGTAATTGTTATTGTGTGTTTCAAATGATGAATCAACCGTGTGATTACGCGGTAATTCTTCTATACTTTTAACGTCAGAGTGTCATTTTATATTCATTAAGTTTGTGAATATTGTTATTGAGTTCAGTTGATATATTTTATTTATTTGATCCATCAATTTTTTGGCTATGATATGTTTAAAATCTATCGGCGGTAAGTCTTTGTATCTAGGAGGAAAGATGTCATTTGTTAAGAAAAGCATGGTCGTCTTACTCACTGCGGCTGCGGTTTATGTTCCCTCAGTCGTGACTCAAGCTTGTACTCGAGTGGTTTATTTGGGTGAGGATCAGCAGACCATGACCGCTAGAACGATGGATTGGAAATATGATATTGGAACCAATTTATGGATCCTCCCACGAGGTATGGATAGGGATGGTATTGCCGGACCTAACTCCCTCAAATGGAAATCAAAGTATGGCAGCGTGATCGCGTCAGGTTATGATATTTCAACGACAGACGGGGTTAATGAAAAAGGTTTAGTGGCTAACTTATTATGGTTAGCTGAATCAAAATATCCGCAAGCAAATGATAAACAACCGGCATTATCGATCTCATTATGGGCTCAATATATGCTAGATAACTATGCTACGGTTGCTGAAGCAGTCGCTGCATTGGAAAAAACGCCATTATTAGTCATGACAGATAATGTACCAGGGCAGGATCGCTTGGCGACATTACATTTATCCTTGTCTGATGCAAGTGGTGATAGCGCGATTATTGAGTACATTGATGGTAAACAAGTTATTCATCATAGCCGTAATTACCAAGTTATGACCAACTCTCCTACCTATGAAAAACAGTTAGCTATGCAGGAATATTGGCAGGGCATTGGTGGTACGGTAATGCTACCCGGCACAAACCGTTCAGCAGATAGGTTTGCACGCGCACAGTTTTATGTGAATGCTATCCCACAACAAACCACGCCTAATAAGGCTGTAGCAAGCGTGTTTGGGGTGATCCGTAATGTGTCAGTTCCATATGGATTAACGACTGAAAACTCCCCTGAAATTTCATCGACACGCTGGAGAACGCTGGTTGACCATAAGCGTCAATTATATTTCTTTGAGTCAGCATTAACCCCAAATATATTCTGGACCGACCTTAAAAAAATTGATTTCTCAGCAGAAACTGGCAAGGTGAAAAAATTAAGTCTTGGCGTTGAGCAGAGCAATATTTTTTCAGGTGATGCGACCAATGAATATGTGGATAGCAAGCCTTTTGAATTTTTAGGGTTATCAGCGAAACAACTCGGCTATTAAATTTATCGCCATCAACCTTCTGGGAGTCCTGAAGGTTGATTTTGATCAAGCTATCTATTATCACCTTATGAAACCTTTGCAGGTAATCGAATAACATTATAAGATGTATTTAATATGCAACTTAAAGGTGATGATATGAGCGAGTTAGTTTGTTATAAAACCATGCCGGTATGGGATAAAGCTTCTCTGCCTCTCATGTTCCAAGAGCGCCACAACACAAAAGAAGAGACTTACGCGCAACTGAAAGTACTAAAAGGTTCTCTTGATTTTGTTATTTTTGCTGATGATGGGAGTGAGCAAAAATTCACATTTGATGTTGATAATCAACCTCCCGTAATTGAACCACAAGTTTGGCATCGAATTTCATCCTGTAGTGATGATATGCAATGCCAACTCTCTTTCTTGTGCCATCCTGACATTAAATTCTATAAAGAACACGGATTAACTATCCCACATTCTGAAGTCAGATTTTTATGTGAAAATAAACTATCTCAACCATGCAAAACATTAGACTTAGGTTCAGGAAGAGGTCGTAATAGTTTTTATCTTGCGCTGCAAGGTTATGATGTCACTGCGGTAGATATTAATCCACAGCATATTCAAGCTATTGATTTTGTGAAAAAACAAGCGGGTATAGAAAACATTAAAACCGCAATTTATGATATCAATAGCCACCAAATCAAAGGTGATTATGACTTAATTGTTTCAACCGTCGTTTTAATGTTTTTACAGCGTGAAAACATAGCCGATATCATTGCCGATATGCAAGCTCACACATTACCTGGCGGTATTAATGTCATTGTCTGTGCAGTAGAAACACCGAACGCACCTTTAGACTTAGTTCCATTTAAATGTTTTCTTAAAGCAGGGGAATTAAGCGGATATTATAAAGATTGGGAAATTCTAAAATATAATGAGGATCCAGGTCATCTTCATAGAACTGATGCACAAGGTCAGCGTATTAAACTCAATTTCGCTACCTTAATCGCGAAAAAGAAATAAGTGCTTATTGGTTAATGATGGCGGGATGTATACCATCCCGCCAATGAGTTAGGCTTGATTTACCGTTTTTGTTTGCTCTTCTGATTTTTCTGCTGCACTTCGTTGTAATGTTCTTTCTAATAAAACAGAATAAAGCGGTCTACCGCCGAGTAGTTGTGCGACCATAGTTGCACCTAAACAAGTAATAATCATCGGTAAAATCAGTTGATAATTACTGGTCATTTCAAGGACAAGAACTAGCCCTGTTAATGGTGCCCTAACGGTTGCTGCAAATAATGCTCCCATACCCGCAATAGCAAAAGTCCCTATTTCAATTTGATAATCAGGAAAAATTTCTAAAACACAGTAACCATAGATCCCACCAAAAAGTGTGCCTAATGCGAGTAAGGGTGAAAAAATGCCTCCTGGGGCTCCAGAACTAAAGCTGATCGTTGATGTTAGAAAGCGTAAAGCAAAAAATAGAATTAAAAGGGAGATTGTAAAGCTTCCCACCATCATCTGATGGATCATTGAAAAGCCTCCACCCACAATTTCAGGCGCGTAAACGCCAATAGCACCACAGCTACCACCAATTAACCCCCCCATTAATACAAAGCGGGATACTTTATTTTGATAGAAGGCGAGAAACTTAGTTTGCAGGTAGAGTAAAAAATTATTAAAACAAATACCCACGACACCAAACAACAGCCCTAAGACTAAATAAAGCCATAGCGTGTTTAGCGGGGCAGATGAAAATTGTCCGATGTTTAGAATCGCTGCTTGGCCACTGATTAACTGGTAGACAATCGTAGACGTGATTGAGCCAATAAAGACAGCTTTGATGGAGATCAGGCTGTATTTAAATTGTGGGCGCATTTCTTCAATGACAAATAAAATACCAGCAAGCGGTGCATTAAAGGCTGTTGATAAACCAGCTGCTGCGCCTGCGGCTAATAGGGTGTGACGTGACTCATTATTTTTAACGCGAAAAATATCATAAAACATTTGGCTTATATTAGCCCCCAGTTGTACGGTAGGGCCTTCACGGCCCAGTACCATTCCGGAACCTAAAGCCCCTAGTCCACCAAAAAATTTAACGGGGATCACTCTCCACCAACGGACTGGGCGTAAATCTTGCAAAGCCCCTTCGATTTCTGGGATACCTGAGCCTCCAGACTCCGGAGATATTTTTTTCACTAAATAGTATCCCACCATCGCTAATATGGCAGATACAGCAAACATGGCTGGAATTATTAGCCATTTATCAGTGACCAGTTCACCAACAGTGCTACTTCTGTAGTTGCTTACCCAAGTTGTACCTAATTCAAACAAAGAACCAATAAGGCCCACAAATGCGCCAATGACTGCGGCTAAAAGTAAAATCGTCACTGGTGTCTTATTAGACTCTTTCAATCGTCTGAGTATTCCAAAACGATATTTCATTGCAGATTGGCTAATGGGACTTTGTTCGGACATCTTTTTATGACTCTCTATATTGGTAATGAGTAACAAATAGTGATTATTTTAGCACAACAGTAAGTTCGCTAAACCATACCATAAATTTATTGTTAGGTATTTTATTTAAAAGATAACGTAAACCAAACGAAATTTTTCTAATTTAAACTATTGGATAATGATGAGTTATGAATGATTAAGGAAAAGATTATGAAGATTAATAGCTAATTATTTATAGAGGGTGCTTTAAGCTATTTAAGCGTAATAATAATAAGTAATGCTCTAATTTTTATTGAGATTGTGACTTAAATAATCAGTAAGCTAATATTTAGCTCCGTTAGTGACGAATAATTAGGTTTAACGATGCTTAAATTTTTAGATATTTATCCTTCAATCGATATTGTATCTGGCTATGCAATGGTTTCTCAGACTGCAATTAAAATAACGCAGGGTAAACACTATAATAAAGCACAAGTTGATAACAAGATCCTTGGAACCCCAGTTGAAGTCGTTAATCGCTGGCAAAATGCTGGCGCCAAATACGTTCATATGGTTGATTTGGATGCGGCTGCTGGTAAAGGTGACAATTATCAATCCATTAAGGAAGCCGTTGTTAAAGCGAATGCGCAAGTGCAAATTTGTGGGGGGATACGTGACGATGAAACATTATCTCGAGCACTTAATTTAGGTTGCCAAAGAGTGAATATCGGTACGGCAGCGCTGGAAAATGTAGCTTGGTGCGAAAAGGTGCTTATGGAATATGGCGACAAGATCGCAATAGCATTGGATGTTAAACAAATAGAAGGACAATATTATCTTACAAGCCGAGGGTGGAATATCATCAATAAAATGCTATGGCCCGTTTTAGAAAGGCTGAACAAAATAGGCTGTCAACGTTATGTTGTAACCGACGTTGACAGAGGTGGGATGCTTTCCTCTCCTAATTTTGATTTATTACAGCAAGTTTGTAATAAAACGGCTTCTCCGATTATCGCTGGTGGTGGTGTGGCTTCACTTGATGATATTAAAAAATTATCGACTATGCGTAGGCAAGGTATTGAAGGAGTCATCCTTGGTCAAGCGCTTCATATAGGCTTAATAGATTTACCTAATGCATTATTGGCTACCAAGAGTCACGATATTGAATAGAGAGCTTATTTATGAGTCAGTTATTTTCTGTTAGTGCGGAAAATATTAGCTTATTAGGCAGTTTGATTTCTCCTGTAACTAATGCTCGCTTTTATAAAGCATATCGATATTTACCAAAGTTATTTTATTATGAAAATGGTGTCATTAATAGCCGAGGAGAAGTTTATTATCAAAAATTGAATTGTAATCAAATTATTTATCAATTAATGGAATTGAAAAATCAATATTTAATGGTCCCAGATATTGAATCTGAGAAGGTCATAAAGTATGTCATTGCTGACCATATGTTTTCTAAATTGCTAAGAATGTTAGACTTTATTATTGGTAATAATGATGAGGATAGGGATGTTATTAACGGATATATAAAAGCAATTGATTGGTGTGCGACAGTGATTATAAATTTCATCATGGGAACTGATTTACCTAAATATCTAGGTGAAATGGAGAGTCTCAGTATAAATTCAAATTTAGGGTTAAAGTATCCAAGAGAACAAATAGAGGGAGATAATCATTTTATTTCATTAACATCTGCATTATGGTTAACTGAACAATATGATTATATCGTTGGTATTGCATTAGGGGGAGTAGGGTGCTCTGCGCTCATATCTTGCTATTTAAAAAAGCCTTTAGGAATAATTAAGCTATCTCATTATGATGAGGTTAATATAAACAAGAAAATACCCTTTTATCGTAGTTGGGAAGGGGCAGGTAAGATACTCTTAGTGGATGATAATTGTGGAAGTGGGCGAACCCTGAGTCATGCTAAAAAATATCTCAAACAAGTCACGATGAATGATATTTCAACTTTCGCAACAGAGTTACATTGGGAAAAATTTTTTAGAAAAAAAGTCTATCAGCATCCAGAGAATATCTTTAATCCTAAAACGCTAACTGAGCTTTCGCCTTGGTGTTTTCGACATTTTGAATTAATAAATTTGTTAAGGAAAAAAGAAAAATATCATACGGAAACGGCACGTATCACAACAGCCGACTGGATAGATTATTCGCTGACGATTATTTCGCTATTAGAAAAAATACTTCCAGAAGAAAAATATTTATTAAACCTGAAAAGTAAGTTTGAACTTTTCATGATCAATAACCAATAAAGGACAATTATGGGGAAGTCACATGTAATATGGGATTGGAATGGTACGCTTTTAGACGATGTTCATATCTCTCTTCTTGCAGCAAATAAAGTATTTAATCAGTTAGGCTTTAAAGAGTTAAGCTTACATGAATATCGAGAGAACTACTCTGTTCCGGTGAACATTTTTTATCATAATGTGATGGGGAGAGAACCGACTAAATCGGAATGGCAAACAATAGGTGATGTATTTAACCAATATTATAAACCCAATGTTAGAACGGCCTATTTATCTAGAGGGGCTATTGAAGCATTACAATATAGAAATAAAAATAAGTTCACTCAATCAGTTTGTTCTTTAATGGAACAAGACGAACTTAACCAAAGTATTTTTGATACACAGGTATCTTCATATTTTAATTTAGTGGAAGGGCGGACATTACCTTTATTAAAAAAGGGAAAATCCGAACAACTTTCATTGCATATAAAAAAATTAAATATTTTACCATCACGGTGTGTTGTGGTTGGTGATGCCGCAGATGATGCATTATCTGCTTTTGAAGTAGGAGCTAAAGCGATTCTTTATACTGGTGGGACTCATTGCGCTGAGAATTTAGCTAAGACAGGAGCCTATCTTGTTGATTCGCTTTTAGGAGCTGCAATGTTAGCAGAAGATATTGTTTAAATAGATAGGAGGATAAATGTTGTATTCAGTGGTTGGGTTACAGTTTGGGGATGAAGGCAAAGGCAAGTTTGTTGATTATCTTGCGGGAAAAATAAAACATATCGCAAGGTTTAATGGCGGCGCCAATGCTGGTCATTGTGTACAAGTAAAAAATCAACGACAGTCATTTTCACAGCTACCCGCTACCTTATATCAAGGAAATATGTATATTTGCCAAGGGGCATTAATCAGTCTTGAAATTTTAATTAGCGAAATAGAGCGTCTTAAGCAAATTAGACAAGATATCTCCATTTATATTGATTATCGATGTCATATTGTATTACCGATTCATGCTTCATTGAATCAAGCATCCGAAAAATTCAAAGGAAGTCGCAAGATTGGTTCTGTGGGGCTTGGGATCGGTGCATGCTTTGAAGATAAAGCCAATCGGCATGGCATTCGTCTCTATGATGCGCTTGATAAAATAAAACTTCGTGAAAAATTAGCTTTCCTGTGGGATTTAAGGGAAAAACAGATCACATATGTATTTAATGACACATTAACGCTAGAGTTTGAAGATGTTGTAGAACGCTTATATGAACAATGTCAGTATATTAAACCTTACCTTGCTTTTACGGATAAAAAAATACGTCAATTGCTTGGAGATAATAAGGATGTTTTGCTTGAAACATCTCAAGCGACCTTTTTGGATAATGCATTTGGTTCCTATCCTTATACCGTTGCTTATCAAACATTGGTGCAAAGTTGCTTTTCTATTATCGGTATACCTGCTTCACCGATTCATGTTTTAGGAGTAATGAAAGCTTATATGATCAGAGTTGGTAATGGCCCATTCCCAACCGAATTACATGATGATGCGGCAATTAATATTCGTGAACGTGGAAATGAGTATGGTACGGTTTCAGGGAGGCCAAGGCGTTGCGGATGGTTAGATCTGAATTTAATCAAACAGGCTATTGAGCTTAATGGTGTAACAGAATTAGCGATAACAAATGTGGATGTATTAGCAAATGTAGATGAAATTAAAATTGCTATAAATTATATGAAAAAAGATAAGCCTATTACTTGTGAAGCGGCTTTATTAAATTTATCAGAGGTGACACCAATATATTATACATTTCGTGGTTGGCCTCAATTAAAGGGGAACTATCATAGCCGATTAGAATTGCCTGTAGAATTACGTTTATTTTTATCATTTATTGAAGAGCATACAAATAAAAAAATTCGTTACATTTCGTATGGGGCCGATAGAGATAAAACAATTATTTGTCATTAAGTTAAGAAGAAAATTATGATAAATTATGTAACTGGTTTTATGTATTCACCAGATGCAACTCAGGTTGTGCTGATAAAAAAACGTCAACCAGAATGGCAAAAAGGGAAGTTTAATGGTGTAGGCGGAAAAATACATCAAGGAGAAACCCCTGAGGAGGCTATGAGGCGCGAATTTTTGGAAGAAACAGGGGTAATGACAGCCGTATCCGATTGGCGATGTTTTTTAATTCTTACAAATCCTGATAAATATCGTATATATATGTTTTCTACTTATAGTGAACAATTTACTCAGGTTAAGACAGTTGAGAAGGAAGAAGTCAGTGTTCATCACACAGCGTCATTACCAAAAAACAAAATTGCTAATTTAGCTTGGTTAATTCCATTATCTCAGGACCAAAAAATTATTTTGGATACACCATTAACAATAGATTGTCGTTAATAAAAATCCGAAGTCTTGTGAATTCACCCCATAATGATTATCAAAATGGGGGTGAATTATTTAATTTAAAACTGGTAGATGAGACCTAAGCCAAGTACATTATCAGTATTGATCTCATAATCACGAGTAAATTCTTTATCTTTTAATAGATTGATTTTGTAATCAATAACAGCGGTCATATTTTTGTTGAAATCATAAGCAGCACCAACTGCAATATATTTCACCAAATCTTGACTACCGTAGGTGCCGAGATTTTTACCTTTAGATTGGTTGTAACCAAGAGAAGGGGTTAAACCGAAATCGAATGAATACAATGCAACAACTTCTAAGTTCTCTGTTTTATTTGCGATAGATTCAGAATCATCACCACCAAAGCGAGTTGTATTTAGGGTTTGACCATACATTGCAGCTAAATAGAGTTCATCAAGCTCTAATTTACTACCAATATTCCATGCTTCAGCACGTTTACCCGTTGCCCCGACAGAACCATTTTTTTGACTTGGCGTACGTGATGAGTTCGAATAACCCCCACCGATAGATATACCCCAACCTAGTTCATAGGCTGTAGAAAAACCGTAACCATCACCATTATTATCTAATGAGCTGTCGCCAGTTGATTTGTTTTGGTCACCATTTTTACCTTGATATTGCAGAGCAAAACTCAGACCATCAATATAACCAAATGCATTATTATTGCGATAAGTTAATAAATTACGGTTACGACTCATCATATATGTGTCTTCTTGGTCCATAGTGTCTGCTCCCCACAGAGGTAATACATCGGTCCAAGCATTCGTATCATAGATCACACCATAATTGCGGCCATAGTCCACTGAACCAAAGTCGGCAAATTTCAATCCTGCATAGGCCAATCGATTCTGGTTTTCGTTATCCGATTCCGCTTTATGAGTTGTTGTTTCCCATTCGAAACGGCCAAAACCAATGAGTTGGTCAGTAATTTGAGTATCACCTTTAAAGCCTAAACGAACGCGTGAATCATCCCCATCTTCACCACTTTTAGCATCTGCAAAATAGTGTCGAACGTCAATTTGACCATACACATCAAGCTTATTGCCATCTTTATTATAGACTTCAGCGGCATTAGCAACACCAGCAGCGAATAACGCTGGGATCGCTATCGTAATAATATTATTTTTTTTCATGACTAATCCTTTAACCCAATAACTATATAAGTGAAATTTTGCCTATCTAACAAGTTAAGCGAGGGTATTATCAAGTGAATAAATCAAATCTTGCAAGCACTAATTAGACTAAAAATGACACTATATACATTAAGTACACTGCAATAAGGCTAATTTTCCCTATTTTATTAGGTAGATAGATGTAAATAGTTCTCATTCAATGAAAACATTAATATAGATCAATAAACCTTCAGATAAGCTTCAAATCCCTCTTCCTTATTATCGAAAAAGGTTTAATCTTAATGTTGTATATAAAATGCAACTTATGAGGCAATGAACATGTACTGTGTGCAATGTGAACAAACAATTAGAACTCCAGCTGGAAATGGCTGTGCATACGCACAGGGTATGTGCGGTAAAACAGCAGAAACGTCAGATCTACAAGACTTATTAGTTGCGGTGTTACAAAGTCTCTCTGCTAGCGCTGTAACAGCACGTGAATTAGGTATTATTGATCACGACGTAGATAGTTTCGCGCCTAGAGCGTTTTTCTCAACATTGACAAATGTTAATTTCGATTCAGAACGTATTATTGGTTATGCTCGAGAAGCTATTTATTTAAGAGATAAATTAATCAAGCAATGCCAAGCAAAAAATAGTGCTATTGTATTTAACCATCCTTTAATTAATATTCAGCTTAAAGGTAATGATATTATTGCATTGCAAAAACAGGCTGAAGATTTTGCACTTGATATTGATAAAGCACAAGTTGGTGATGATATTCATGGTTTACGCATGCTTTGTTTATATGGTTTAAAAGGTGCAGCGGCTTATATGGAGCATGCGCATGTATTAGGCCAATATGATAATGATATCTATCGCCAATATCATGAAATTATGGCGTGGTTAGGTACGTTACCCGCAAATATGAATGAGTTGCTTGATAATGCGATGGCTATTGGCATGATGAATTTTAAGGTAATGGAAATTCTCGATGCTGGAGAAACTGGAGAATTTGGTCATCCAGTGCCAACAGAAGTGAATGTTCGCCCAGTTGCGGGGAAATGTATTCTTATTTCAGGGCATGATCTAAAAGATTTGAAAATGCTATTAGAGCAAACCGAAGGTACAGGTATTAATATCTATACCCATGGTGAAATGTTACCTGCACATGGCTATCCGGAACTGAAGAAATATTCACACCTTGTCGGTAATTATGGTAGTGGCTGGCAAAATCAGCAAACCGAGTTTGCTAAATTTCCAGGTCCTGTTCTGATGACCTCAAACTGCATTATTGACCCAGATGTTGGGCAATATAAAGACCGTATTTGGACTCGTAGTATTGTGGGTTGGCCTGGAGCCAAACATTTAACCGGTGATGATTTCTCTGAAATGATCAACCAAGCTTTAGCCATGAATGGTTTTCCATACACAGAAATTGAGCACAAAATTACGGTTGGATTTGGGCGTCAAACATTATTGAGTGCAGCTGATACAGTGATTGATCTTGTTTCTCAGAAAAAACTACGTCACGTATTTTTGGTTGGGGGATGTGATGGTAGCCGTGGTGAGCGTAGCTACTACACTGATTTTGCGCGTAGTGTACCTGAAGACTGCTTAATTCTCACATTGGCGTGCGGTAAATATCGTTTTAATAAATTAGATTTTGGAACTTTAGAAGGCTTACCTCGTTTATTAGATGTTGGACAATGTAATGATGCATATTCCGCAATCATGCTTGCTGTAAACTTAGCAGAAAAATTAGGTTGTGGCGTTAATGACTTACCGTTGAGTTTAATCCTATCTTGGTTTGAGCAAAAAGCGATTGTTATTTTATTAACGCTATTATCGCTCGGTGTTAAAAATATCTATACCGGCCCAACAGCACCAGGATTCTTAACTGAAAACCTATTAAACATACTGAATGAAAAATTTGGAATGCGTAGTATTACGACTGTTGAACAAGATCTAGCTGAAATTCTGCCTGCATAATATTAAGTGTGATAGGGGAAATTTATTTCCCCTAATTGGAGTGATATCATGACAATGCCGAGTAGTTTATGTCCAAATAGAATGCAGATACATTCTATCCATCAAGAAACTTCCGATGTATGGACGATTAATTTAATTAATCACGACTTTTATACCTATTCTCCGGGACAATACGCTCTTGTTAGTATTAAAAATAGCGATGAAATCATGCGTGCTTATACGATTTCATCGACCCCTGGACAAAGTCGTTTTATTACTATTACGGTCAGACGATTAGAGCAAGGAACGGGGTCATGTTGGTTAACGAGCTCGGTGAAGCCAGGTGATTATCTATGGCTTTCAGATGCGCAGGGTGAGTTTACTTGTGCTGAATTAAATAGTGATCAATATTTGATGTTAGCTGCTGGCTGTGGTGTAACGCCAATTATGTCGATGGTACGTTGGTTAATGGCATACCGCTCTCAAGCTAACGTAAAAGTTTTATTTAATGTGCGAGATGAGCAGCAAATTATTTTTGCGGATGAGTGGCAACAATTAATTGCACAATATCCATCACGGTTACAGTTATGTATTATGCCGGAATCTCCTGATCATGGAGGGGTTGCGGAAGGGCGTTTAACCCTTGAAAAATTATCTGCATTAGTGCCAGATATTTGTTCTCGCATCGTCATGACGTGTGGGCCCACACCTTATATGAAAAATGCCCAGCAATTTGCAAAAACGTTAGGTGTGCCACCTGAACACTTCTTCATGGAACGCTTCTCGCTAGAACCGGAACCGATTGCCAGTGAAGAGACCATTACCTTAAAAATTCGTCAACGTTTGGTTGATTTTAAGGTTCCGGTGGGAACGTCTTTGTTATCGGCTTTAGAACAAAATAAACAACCAGTGATTGCTGCTTGTCGCGCTGGTGTTTGTGGGAGTTGTAAAACAAAAGTATTATCAGGAAATTATACAACGACCAGTACGATGACATTAACAGAGGAAGAGATTGCCGCAGGGTATGTTTTGGCTTGTAGTTGTCAATTACAAGGCGATACAGAGATTGCGTAAATAAAACAATTAAATGAACTGTCTCATTATATATCCCACTAATAATGAGACAGTGACTTATAGACAAGTTATTAAATAACTATACATACGTAGTTATAAGTTATTATATAAAAATCACTATGTAATTTTTATTAGCGTTAAATTTGTTTACTTTAAAACGGGTCCTTCAGGCATAAAATAAACCGATAATTTACTTAATGCATTTATAGCTGAGACGGCTATCTCTTTATTTGGGTCTTGGCAAAGATTGATAATACGAACAATCGCTTCTTGGTATTCAATCGTTGCTTTATAATCTCCCAAAGCTGCTATTGCAGCGATTTTTATCTCATCATTAACGCGAAATGTTAGATTCGTCAGCATACCGACAATAGTTCTGTCCATAATTAAAACTTCACTCTTTAATTAACTTGAAGATATTTTAAATTAAAATTATATATATTAACTTCCAAATTGATCGTTTATTTAATGTTTTTATTTTGAAAACATCAAAAATGAGACTTTTTTTCGAGTTAAATAATGCATTAAGTGCATTCTCTTATTTTTTTATTTTCTTTGATTGAGTTAGTTAATTAAAGTAAGTAAATTTATCGTTGAATAAATTTACCTGTATTATGGATTTTATTGTTATTTATTTTCGTTCAATAAATTCTAATGAGCTAAATTAATATGTTCAGTTTTATTCGTTTAGCGAACATCTCATAATAATATAAAACAGCGAAGAAATTTTTTTTTGCCTTTATTCTTATGGGGTTATGAAGATAACTATTCAAGTGCTATTTCTATTGGTTATTATGAACAATAGCAGTAAATAGCGTATTATTTACTAGGAGAAAAAATAAAAAAACATCAATGGTTACACTTTGTAACACCAAGAATTGTTGTTATACATAAACCTAAACAAAACTTAAACAAGGCTATGGTCATCGGAAATTAACCGTATTTTCGGGGTGGTAATTAATCATCTTATGGTTATAATTCGCGTCGCATCAAAAGTGCAGTATCTCGTTAGGCGAGGCTCCTATACAAACACAGGTTACTGATCTGACGACGTCGAGAGACGCCCAAGATCAGGACAGGATATATCGACCGAAGGTATATCCCCATGTAACTTCCAATATATGTGTTGGATACGTTGTATAGTGCTAAAACCGAGACGTAGAGATAGCCATCGCATTCTCTCATCTGGTTTCGCCCCTATGTGAGTACTGTTTGAGTAAACAACAGTAACTAGGGACTAATAAAATGACATTCACTACCCAGAACAAAGCGGGATCTGTAGCAATCGCTCAGTCCGCAATGAAAGGCGCACGCCTGAATACCAACAACACTCAGCAACCAAAAATTGACGACGCAACTGTCAGTGCATATATGAGCCAATCTTATTTGCCTGTTTCTATTGCAGATTCAGTTGATTGCGTGAAAAAAAATCTGATCGAACATTTAGAGGGTGAGCAAATTCCTACGTATTTGTTCGTTGTGGATCAGGAAAATTATTTAAATGGTATCCTTTCCGTTAAATCATTATTAGCAGCTGAAGAAAATTTGCTTGTGTCTGATATTATGCGTCACAACTACTTTTCAGTTTCTCCTGAGCAATCACGTCATGATGTTTATGATTTGATTAATCATAGTGGTTTAGACATGATACCGGTTGTACAATTTGGCAAATTGATGGGGGTTTTAAGACCTCAAGATATCGCTGAATTGATAGAAGATGAGAATACGTTAGATGCACAACTTCAAGGTGCGACAACACCACTTGAAGAGCCTTATTTAGCAACAAGCCCAGTGACATTATGGCGTAAACGTGTTGTATGGCTATTGATGCTATTTGTTGCAGAGGCTTATACAGGCACAGTGTTAAAAGCTTTTGAAGAGCAATTAGAATCCGCAATCTCTCTTGCTTTCTTTATTCCATTACTGATTGGAACAGGGGGAAATAGCGGAACACAAATCACTTCTACGCTTGTCAGAGCGATGGCATTAGGTGAGGTTAGCTTACGTAATCTAGGTGCAGTCCTGAAAAAAGAAGTATCAACATCGTTTTTAGTGGCAATAACTATCGGTGCCGCTGCTTTAATTAGGGCCTGGATTTTAGGCGTTGGGGCTGAAGTCACTATTGTTGTGAGTTTAACGATTGTTGCAATTACTATGTGGAGTGCGATTGTTTCTTCTATTATCCCAATGGTATTGAAGAAATTAAAAGTGGATCCGGCTGTTGTATCAGCGCCATTTATTGCGACTTTTATTGATGGAACAGGTTTAATTATTTACTTTGAAATTGCCAAATTGGTGATGACGGAGTTCGCCTAAAGACACACCATCGATATGATGCGGCAGTGTTATTTAACATCTGCCGCAACCAACGAAATAGTCTGTTTTAAGACTTCACCGCATTTTCGACACAAATACTGATTCTCCCCTCTAACAACTTTATTATGCCTTCTGATCGTTAATTCATGTGATGTCGTACAAGCACAATAATAAGTAAAAGTTCGGCTTTTCACTGAAGAAACTGCAAAATGATGAGTTCGATTCGCTGGAACTTCCAAAATCTGTTCCATCATCCATTTCCATTCATGGCCATGAGGTGCAATACCTTGTCGGCCAAACATGCGATAGACTAATAAGTGCGCTAATTCATGGGGAATGACTTGCTCAATAAAGAGATCACCATTTTCAATCAGTAGGATTGAGTTTAAGCGGATTTCCCATTCTTTTAAGTATGCGCTGCCAGCCGTTGTGCCTCGTTGTTTATAGTTAACTGTTGGTTCTGGAAATGTTTTTTCCAGTTTTTGTTGTGCTAAGTGAAGCTTTTCACGCAGTGTATGCATGACTTTCTGTTGAAGATAGATAGGGACGCGTACTGTTTTCATGATGGCAAGAATAATATAACCCGACCTAGAGAAACAAGTCTTATTGACTATCATTATATTAAATAATATATTGTTTAATTATATAATATATAGAGGTATATCATGAGCGATAATTCTTCAGAACTCGTGCTCTCTGCAATGAAGCAGGCCGCAATGCAAACATCGTCGTTGTTGAAAACATTAGGTAACCCTGATCGGCTGTTGCTGCTGTGTCAGTTAACGCAGGGAGAGGCCTGTGTGAGCGAGTTAGAAGCCTCATTAGGTATACAACAACCCACGCTTTCTCAACAATTGACGGTATTACGTCATGAAGGCCTTGTGGTAACACGCCGTGAGGGGAAACGTATTTATTACGCTATTGCGGATGAAAAGCTTTTTACACTGCTAAATACACTCTATCAACTTTATTGTCCTGTACAGGAGAAATAACAATGTCTATTGATTGGGCTAATTTCACTCCGTGGTCAGCCGCCGCAGGAGGAGTATTGATCGGCGCCGCGGTCTCACTATTACTTCTTTTAAATGGCAGGATTGCCGGTATCAGTGGCATTTTAAGTGGAGTATTGAAACCTATCGCCGGTGATACGGCTTGGAAAGTTGCATTTATATTAGGCATTATGATTGCTCCATCTTTATTTATTCTCTTCTTTTTTTCACCTGAAGTCACTATTACCACAAGCACACCCATTATTATTCTTGCAGGATTACTGGTTGGGTTTGGTACAAGAATGGGCAGTGGATGTACAAGTGGCCATGGTATTTGTGGCATGGCAAGGTTTTCTCGTCGCTCTATTGTTGCGGTGGTGACTTTTATGGTGGTGGCATTTGCGACAGTGGCACTGATAAATTTCTTTGATTTAAGAGGATAAAGGTATGCCTATCGTTATCGCCTTAATCTCAGGTTTATTATTTGGCTTGGGATTATTATTAGCGGGTATGGGAAATCCAGCAAAAATTCTGGGATTTTTAGATATTACAGGAAATTGGGATCCATCGTTGTTAGTGACAATGGCTGTTGCAATGGGAATGAGTGCGATTGCCTTCGCTGTCGCGAAAAAACGCCAAGTTAGTTTATTAGCGTGTCCAATGCAGATCCCAACAAATCAAAAAATTGATAAGCCACTCATTATAGGTAGTGTGTTATTTGGATTGGGGTGGGGGCTAGCGGGTATTTGTCCTGGACCAGCACTATTATTAACGGGAATGGGGATAACTCAAGGCATCGTTTTCACGTTAGCAATGATAGCGGGAATGTCTATTTTTCAAATAACCAAAAAATAAATATAAGCCCCATGACAAGCGGGGCTTATGCCTTTATTCGTAAATTAAAAATATCTATTAACTTTTGATCCCCTTCTTTTTTATCATATGAAAATAAATATAAGCTTATTTAAAAATATACTTATCATGATAAATATTTCACTTTTCCTATTGAACTTTTCATAAAACACCCTTGTTAAACACACAATAATATAAATGAACAGCGCTTTCATAAATGAATGAACTGTTCAAAAAAATCTATTTAAGTGAATATCAGAGGTGGGTTATGAAAAAGCAATTTCAGCAAGTCCTTTCCTTAAACTGTTTATGTTCATTATTACTGATAGCTTCTCAATCTGTTTTCGCTCATGGTTATCCCACTGTTTTACCATGCCGAGTCTATTGACTTCAGCTCATCACACAACGGAGCTAAAAAGTACAAATTGTGGCGCGTAAGTATCCGATGACTGCACTGAGTATTGCGTCATTCTTGCCGTATGGAATGTTTATGATTCTGCAAATGCTTTTTGTGAATCAGTCAGTGATGTCATATCTGCCATTAATGTAGGAATAAACGCGATACCAACAGGCATTAATAGTTGGTATTTCCGGCTAAATTGAGGAGTTAGATATGCTTAAACTATATAAAGTACTTCTTACCATGCTTGTAAGTCATTTTGCTAGCCAATTTTCGTATGCTGCTCTTCCGGGTAAACCCTCTATTCAGTGGGGAGAGAGCGTTTACAGTCTAGTCACAGTTTCTAGTGATGCGACCGCTTATGAAAAGTTGGTGACAAGAAAAACTGCCGTTGATGTTGAAGTGAGCTGGGCTCTATGGAATGGTGATTATGGAACGACAGCTAAGGTTTATTTAGATAGTAAAGAAGTATGGAGTGGTGCATCCACAGGTGCATCAGGTAAAGCTACGATCTCAATTTCTAAGGGGGGTAAATATCAATTACAAGTTGCGTTATGTAATGGAGATGAATGCAATCTAAGTGATGCAAAAGAAATTATCGTTAAAGACACCGATGGAAGCCATCTTGATCCGCTTAAGCCGCAGTTATTAGAAAATAATAAAGCTTATACACAAAATTCAGGCAAAGTTATTGCCGCCTATTTTGTTGAGTGGGGCGTTTACGGGCGGAAATTTCCAGTTGATAAGATACCCGTACAAAATCTAACCCATATTTTATATGCTTTTATTCCTATGTGTGGTGGTAATGGAATTAATGATAGCTTAAAAGAAATTGAAGGTAGCTTTGAGTCGTTACAAAGATCATGTTCTGGTCGAGAGGATTACAAGGTTAGTATTCATGACCCATGGGCAGCCCTTCAATTAGGGCAAACTGGTACTGTTGATCCATATAAAGGGAATTTTGGTCAACTCATGGCAATCAAACGTGCTTATCCAGATTTAAAAATATTACCTTCGGTGGGTGGATGGACATTGTCAGATCCATTTTATGCGTTAAAAGATAAAACGAAACGGGATACTTTTGTCAGTTCAGTAAAAGAGTTTCTACAAACATGGAAGTTTTTTGATGGCGTTGATATTGACTGGGAATATCCCGGTGCAAATGGAGCCAGTGTGACATTAGCGTCAGATAAGGATGGTGAAACCTATTTATTACTGATGCAAGAACTCCGTGCTATGTTGGATGAATTAGAAAAAGAAACCGGACGCCAATATCAATTAACTTCCGCAATCAGTGCGGCCAAAGTGAAAATTGATAAAGTTAATTTTGGGTTGGTACAAAAATCAGTCGATCATTTCTTTATGATGAGCTATGACTTTTACGGTGCTTTTGATTTAAATACACTGGGTTATCAAACCGCTCTTAATGCATCAAGCTGGCGGCCTGATACTGAATATACAACAGTCAATGGTGTGAATGCATTATTAGCACAAGGTGTTGATCCAGGGAAAATTGTGGTAGGTGCAGCGATGTATGGCCGAGGTTGGACTGGCGTAAATGGCTATACTGCGGGTAACCCTTTCACGGGCAAAGCGACAGGCCCAATAGCGGGAACGTGGGAAAATGGGGTTGTTGATTATCGCCAAATAAAAAATCAGTATATGAGTGGAGAATGGGTATATAGCTATGATGCTGTAGCGGAGGCTCCATATGTATTTAAAGCATCAACAGGCGATTTAATTACGTTTGATGATGAACGCTCAGTACAAGCGAAAGGAAAATATGTTTTAGATAAAAAACTCGGCGGATTATTTGCATGGGAAATTGATGCAGATAATGGTGATATTTTGAATAATATGAATTCTAGCTTAGGTAATAGTCTCTCTAAATAAGTGATTGTATGATTTAATATAGAGGGAGAATATTTCCCTCTATATTGGTGATTGTTTGAATGTTAGTTTTTTCATTGATAATAAATATATATTTTGGGATTTTTTAATTGTTTTATCTAATCAATATTTTTTGTTGTGTTTTTATTTATTAATTATATATCAAGTAAAAAGGTTGGTTGTTATTAAATAAATAGATTAGGATATTTCTTGATTGTTTATTATCGACATTATGATAGTTCTATATCTGAATTAATTTAATATTCATGCGCTGAAATCATTGTATTAGCTATTTTAAATTAATAGGAGCTTATATGAGTAGATTATCCGTGGATGCAATTAATATAATAAGTACTATCAAAAAAACAGGATCCTTTTCAACGGCCGCAGATGTATTACATAAAACACCTTCAGCAATTTCATATCAAGTATTGAATATAGAAAGCCGTTTGAATGTGAAGCTTTTTCACCGTAATGGGCCTATAGTGCGTTTGACTAAAGAAGGGGAGTTTTTATTGCAAGAAGGCGCATGGATCTTAAATGCAATGCAAGATCTTGAAAATAGAGTAAGGAACATCCCCACGCTTGATAATCAAATCCGTATTGTGGTGGAAAAATTTTTACCACTCGATATCTTTGTGCAAGATATTCGAGATTATATTAATACGAACGGAGATGTTCATATTTCTATTCAAAGGGAGGCAATGACGGGGGCATGGGATGCATTAAAAGAGAATAGAGCCGATTTTATCATTGCTCTAGGCTATATCCCTGAAAATATAAAAGCCAGTACTCAACTCCTTGGCAAAATTAGTTTTTCACTTTGTGTCTCTCCTTCACATCCTTTTGCATCACAAAGGAAAATAATTACTAGAAAACAATTACTCAATGATATTTATGTGGAAATTGCGGATAGTAGCCATGAGTTATCAATTAATAAAGAAAAAGAAATGACATTGGAGCGACAAATACTGGTTTGTGATTTAGAAAGTAAATTAATATTACTGAAACGCGGGATTGGTTATGGTTTCATTTGTCCCTTACATATAAAGAACGAGTTAAAAAATCAAGAACTCGTTATTGTGCCTGTAGAAATACCTAAAGATGATCAATTTATTTGGTTAGCTTGGCATCCCTCAAGTAAGGGGGGCAATTTCTCTTGGTGGAAAGAGCGATTAATCAAAAAAATAGATACATCAAGTTTTGTCGAAAATTTGTCTAAATCATAATAGAAAATATATTAAATATTTTTCGGTTTGTGAGGCTGAGTTATGCTGAGCTACCCTAGTTATTATGATACAACCTATCTCTAGGGTTGGCTTATTTTATTATTTAGATATTGAACTATTGAGTTTTCTACTAAATTAGTTTAATTCATTTATTGAATTGAGCTGATATTCTATGATTAATACGGAGTGACAGTGACTAGATTGAAGGAGAGCGGATATTTTTAGGGCTATTCAGCGTGTGTAAATATTAAATCTATATTTCAATGAGTAGAAAAATAATCGAACATATTGAGTGTTAAAAAATAAACCCCAGCATTGTGGGGCCTATTTTTATTATCAGAGCCTTTTGTTTTATTTCAAACCGGCAGCTTCACGTAAAATAGCCGCTTTGTCAGTTTTTTCCCAAGGGAATTGAGAACGACCAAAGTGACCATATGATGCAGTTTGCTGATAAATAGGGTGTAGCAAGTCCAGCATTTGAATGAGTCCGTATGGACGTAAATCGAAAAATTCACGTACTAACAGAACCAGTTGTGCCTCTGGAACTTTACCTGTGCCAAATGTTTCAACCATGATAGAGGTTGGCTCAGCCACACCAATTGCATAGGATACTTGGATTTCACAACGATCCGCTAAACCAGCTGCAACAATGTTTTTTGCAACATAGCGGGCCGCATAAGCAGCAGAACGGTCGACTTTAGAGGGATCTTTACCAGAGAATGCTCCACCACCATGACGAGCCATACCGCCGTATGTATCAACGATAATTTTTCGGCCAGTTAAACCGCAGTCACCCATTGGTCCACCAATAACAAAACGACCTGTTGGGTTGATAAAGTATTTTGTTGTTGGAGCTAACCATTCAGTTGGAAGAACGGGTTTGATAATTTCTTCCATCACCGCTTCATGTAAATCTTGCTGTTTGATGTCTTCAGAATGCTGAGTTGATAATACAACAGCATCAATACCAACAATTTTGTTGTCGTCATATTGGAATGTTACTTGGCTTTTCGCATCTGGGCGCAACCATGGTAATGTGCCATTTTTGCGGACTTCAGCTTGGCGCTGTACCAAACGGTGAGCATAAGTCACTGGTGCAGGCATAAGAACGTCAGTTTCATTTGTTGCATAACCAAACATAATACCTTGGTCACCAGCACCTTGTTCTAATGGGTCTGCACGGTCAACACCTTGGTTGATATCTGGTGATTGTTTACCAATCGCACTTAAAACCGCACACGAGTTCGCATCAAAACCCATGTCTGAGCTGGTATAACCAATTTCGCGAACGGTTTTACGTGTGATCTCTTCAATATCAACCCAAGCGCTGGTGGTGATTTCTCCCCCAACCATCACCATACCTGTCTTGACGTAGGTCTCGCAAGCAACGCGAGCTTTTGGATCTTGCTCAAGAATCGCATCAAGAACCGCATCAGAGATTTGATCGGCAATTTTATCAGGATGCCCTTCCGATACAGATTCAGAAGTAAAGAGATGTGTAGCCATGAGATTAATACCTTAGAATTCGCTGATTGTAATTGGATGTTTTAACATCTAGACGTCTATTTTAATATTTTAACAAAAAAAGTGCCACCTGTTTTTGTTCTTGATAGAAAAACAGTGAGTGAAAAGACGTTACTGACAAATTTTATTTCTATTAGGGCAATAACGTTTTGCAATTTCTGCCTAATCAATGTATAAACAGCGACCGTGACGGTTAGTTAAAAATTTTCCGTTATACACCAGTAGGCAGACAATGTGCCTGCTATCGATCAGGAGTGTTTATCTTTTTCGTTATTGATAAAGATTAAACAGTTATATTGGGGGTTAATGGGTAATGATCCATAATCTACTGAATAACAGTAATCAACAGCTGAACGCGGATCGCCGCGTGTCTTTGGCGTTTACTTTCCTGCCTTTGTTTACTTCTTCTCGAAGTTACCATCATCTTCTTAGTACACCTTTGGCTACCAGTCGGTAACTGTCTGCCAAATGGTCGTATTTGTCACCGTTTAGATGTTCTAAGCACTTTAATTAATCCGAGTAATAGCTGTTTCCCCGACATAACTGCCCAGCAGTGCCACGTCTAATGACGGGCGACTTTCTGGCCGGAGAAAGCGTCACTCACCCCTCCATAAAGGAGTTTGTTATGAATGATAATATCGCTCGCAAAATGCGCCAGACGTACAACATCGCGTATTGGGGCGGTGGTTACTATCAGGTGAATGAGCGCGGAAATGTCTGTGTTTGCCCTAATCCTGATAACCCAGACACGTCTATTGATTTAGCTGAACTTGTTTATCAAGTTCAAGAGGAACAAGAGCATTTGCGTTTACCCGCATTGTTCTGCTTTCCTCAAATTCTACAGCACCGTTTACGTTCAATTAATGCGGCGTTTAAACGTGCTCGTGAATCTTATGGTTATACAGGCGATTACTTTTTGGTATATCCGATTAAGGTTAACCAACAGCGTCGCGTTATCGAGTCATTAGTGAATTCTGGAGAGCCTCTTGGACTGGAAGCAGGTTCGAAAGCCGAATTAATGGCGGTATTAGCGAATGCCGGCCGTACCCGTACTGTGATTGTGTGTAACGGTTACAAAGACCGTGAATATATTCGTTTAGCGCTTATCGGGGAAAAACTCGGTCACAAGGTGTATCTTGTTATCGAGAAAATGTCTGAAATTGAGATGGTGCTGAAAGAAGCGGAAAGCTTGAATGTGACTCCTCGATTAGGGGTACGTGCTCGTTTAGCGTCACAAGGGTCAGGTAAATGGCAAGCCAGTGGGGGGGAAAAATCTAAATTTGGCTTGGCAGCGACACAAGTGTTGCAGCTTGTTGAAATTCTGCGTAATGCCGACCGCCTAGAAAGCTTACAACTGCTGCATTTCCATCTTGGTTCGCAAATGGCCAATATTCGTGATATTGCGACAGGGGTCCGTGAGTCAGCACGTTTTTATGTTGAATTACACCGCTTAGGGGTCAAAATTCAATGTTTCGATGTTGGTGGTGGATTAGGGGTAGACTATGAGGGCACTCGCTCACAGTCAGATTGCTCAGTGAATTATGGTCTAAATGAATATGCCAATAATGTGATTTGGGCAATTGGTGATGCATGTGAAGAATATGACCTACCTCATCCAACGGTGATCACAGAATCAGGACGCGCACTGACTGCTCATCATACTGTCTTGGTTTCTAATGTGATTGGGGTTGAACGTAACGAGTTTACGAAAACATCTCCCCCAGATGAAGATGCGCCACGCTCATTGATTTCGTTGTGGGAAACGTGGGAATCGATGCAGCATCAAGGAAACAGTCGTTCATTGCGCGAATGGCTTCATGATAGTCAATTCGATTTGCAAGAAGCACATACACAATATGCGCATGGCGTTTTGGATTTAACTCAACGTGCTTGGGCTGAAGAACTTTATTTAAATATTTGTCGTCGCATTCAGCAAGATCTGGATCCGAGTAATCGCGCTCATCGCCCTATTATTGATGAACTACAGGAGCGTATGGCCGATAAGTTCTATGTGAATTTTTCGCTATTCCAATCATTACCTGATGCATGGGGGATTGACCAAGTTTTCCCCGTTTTACCCATTGAAGGTTTAGATAAGCCACTTGACCGTCGAGCAGTGTTATTGGATATCACTTGTGATTCAGATGGTATTATTGATCACTATGTTGACGGAGATGGCGTTGAAACAACTATGCCAATGCCTGCATATGATCCAGAAAATCCACCAATGATTGGCTTCTTTATGATAGGCGCGTATCAGGAAATTTTGGGAAATATGCACAACTTATTTGGGGATACGGCGGCAATTGACGTTTGGGTTGATAGCCAAGGTAATGTGCGTTATCTGCAAAGTGAAGAGGGGGATTCCGTTGCGGATATGCTGCAATACGTCAAGCTAGTACCAGAAGTCTTATTGGAAAGCTTTATCGAGCAAGTTAAAGGTACTGGGCTAAGCGAACAACTACAAAAAGATTTTGTGGATGAGTTTGAGAATGGTCTCTATGGCTATACTTACTTAGAAGACGAATAATTAGCGTTAAATGAACGGTGGCTAATCACGGGTGGCGTAAAGCTACCCGTGAGCCTAAATAATAAAAGTATTTGCAGATTACAAATGCTGATAGAGGAAGAGTGATGATTAATAGCACATTAGGTAACCAGATTGATAACTCTCTGGTTTCTAACGCATTTGGCTTTTTACGATTTCCACTGAATTTTCAACCATATAGCTCTGATGCTGAATGGGTGATCACCGGTGTTCCTTTTGATATGGCAACTTCAGGCCGTGCGGGAAGCCGTCATGGGCCAGCAGCGATTCGCCAAGTATCAACAAACCTAGCGTGGGAAAGCCATCGCTGGCCATGGAACTTTAAGCTAACCGAGCGTTTAAACGTTGTTGATTGTGGTGACGTTGTATTTGCTTTTGGTGATGCACAGGATATGTGCGATAAATTACAAGCGCATACTGAAAAACTCCTCGCGGCTGGAAAGCGTTGTTTAACGTTTGGTGGCGATCACTTTGTGACGCTTCCTCTGCTGCGTGCTCATGCAAAGCACTTTGGCAAAATGGCCTTAGTTCACTTTGATGCACATACTGATACTTATGGTAATGGGAGTCAGTATGACCATGGAACGATGTTCTATCATGCTCCGAAAGAGGGGTTGATCGACCCGACTCGTTCAGTGCAAATTGGTATTCGTACGGAACATGACAGCGACAATGGGTTTACGGTACTTGATGCGGCTCAGGTTAATGACCGTGGTGTTGATGAGATGATTGAACAAATCAAATCAATTGTTGGTGATATGCCTGTTTATTTGACGTTCGATATTGATTGTCTTGATCCTGCATTTGCACCGGGAACAGGGACACCGGTTGTTGGGGGATTAACATCTGACCGCGCGTTGAAACTACTGCGTGGTTTACAACCCTTAAATATTGTTGGTATGGATCTGGTCGAAGTGGCTCCTGCTTATGACCAATCAGAAATCACAGCATTAGCCGCGGCTTCTATTGCATTGGATATGCTGTACTTGCAAGCATCCAAAAAATAAGCCGTCATTGCTTTATTATTAGGCTGCCATATGGGCAGCCTAAGGTTGTTGACAAAGTGGGATAAAGCGTGGTTTTTCCCACTTTGTGTTGTCAGTCGAAAATCAATAAATTGATTATCCTCGTTTATTTTCAAAACCTATCCGACTTGCCGCCAAACATAATAGGTTTGTCAGCCTATTTTTTTCTTAAAAAATAGTTTGTTATTTGAACATATTTTTATAAATAGCATTTTTTGCTATACCTCTTAATGGGTATTTCTACCTCAATTTAATTATTATTTGGTTTTTTGTAGTCATTTCTATTGCAAATGCGAGTGATAATCAATCAAATAGAGTTGTATCTGTTACAATATTCACCTAAAACAGTTTAAGATCATAACTTTGTAACTTATTCGCAATCTTGCTAACGTATTGTTTAGTTAGAGTCATTTATTTTAACTATCCTAATGGGAGATAGCTCATGGCACTGAATAATAAAGTCATTTTGGTTACTGGCGCAGCACAAGGTATTGGTCGTGGTATCGCATTACGTTTAGCGAAAGAGGGAGCCGACATCGCACTTGTGGATCTTAAAAAAGATAAGCTAGCGGATGTGGCGAAGGAAATTGAAGCATTAGGCCGTAAAGCGACAACATTTGCAGCAGATGTCAGTAAACGTGAGGAAGTGTTTGCAGCAGTGGCGCATGCTGAAGCTGAATTAGGTGGTTTCGATGTCATGATTAATAATGCGGGGATTGCGCAAGTTAAACCTCTCGCCGATGTACGCCAAGAAGACATGGACTTAATTTTCAAAATTAACGTTGATGGTGTTATGTGGGGGATCCAAGCAGCCAGTGAGAAATTCCAACAACGTAAACAGAAGGGGAAAATTATTAATGCCTCTTCTATTGCAGGGCATGATGGTTTTGCAATGCTAGGTGTTTACTCTGCAACTAAATTTGCAGTGCGCGCATTAACTCAAGCGGCAGCGAAAGAGTATGCAAGCTCAGGCATTACTGTTAACTCATATTGCCCAGGTATTGTGGGTACCGATATGTGGGTGGAAATTGATGAGCGTTTTGCTGAAATTACAGGTGCACCAAAAGGTGAAACCTATAAAAAATATGTTGAAGGTATTGCATTAGGTCGAGCACAAACTCCAGAAGATGTGGCGGGCTTGGTCGCATTTTTAGCAAGTGATGACTCAGACTACATTACTGGACAATCAATCCTAACTGATGGCGGTATTGTTTATCGCTAATCCGTGGTGCGATTAGTTTTTACATAAACTCATGCCTAAATTGCGCCTGAAGCTATAAATATAGCGGAGGGCGCAATGGCTATATTGTATAACAAGAAAATATGGGTAATGAACGCTTGTCATCAATATTATCCTCTCGCTATCATCTCTTTTATATATCTTAAATATTATTCTAATTATTTAATTAGCTCTGATTACTGATAAAATTCTTTTGGTTATACAATAAGAAATAATCTATTCGCTATTGTTGATATGGTTTAGCATAGCTCTTGTCGTCATTGTCAAACACAATGTGTTTACTGAAATAGCCTTTATTTTAAAATGATAATGTAATTTATATATTATTAATCAATGACATGATAGGAAAAACTATGCCAAATAAAATTAAAGTGATGACATTTAATACTTATTTATTGCATGTTCCTCTTTTTAGTATTGGTGCATCAACAAGAAATACAAGAATTAATGCGATGATTAGAGATAATATTTTTTCTGATGTTGACATTGTTATTTTTCAAGAGGTTTTTAGCCAAGATTCTGAAAAGAAATTATTTTCAGGAATGAGAGAGTTGGGGTTTATTTATCACACACCGGTTGCGGCTCAATATAATGAATCTATCCTAGCTTATTGTGACTCGAATAATTGTTGGAATAATAAAAAAGGAACATGGGATATTATTCAGCAAGTTAACTCAGGTATCGCTATTGCTTCTCGTTATCCCATTATTTATCGTGAATATCATCTTTTTGATGATTCGGGCTGTGGTGCTGACCGTTTTAGTGCTAAAGGAGGAGTGAGGGCCGTTATTGACTTTAAGGGCAGTAAGGTCAATGTTATTGGTACACATATGCAGTCGGATGATCATTATTGTATAATGACAACCCCTTCAGATCATCGTAAAACTCAGCTTAATCAGTTAATCAACTGGGCTAATAGCATCGCTTCAGAAGAGAATTTAGCCGTCGTCTTAGGGGGTGACCTTAATATCAATTATACGCAAAGGGAATATATACAAGCTTTGGATATTATTGGCTGGGGAGAACCTGAATATGTTTCATCGACTCCTTCGTGGGATGTCACAAGCAATGATATCATTAAAGCTGCGCATCCAGATGAAAAAGAGAGTTGGCATTTAGATTATATTTTTGCAAAAAATGTTGCTTCGATCAAAGAACAAACCAGACAGGTGAAAATGAAAACAGCTTATTATTATAATAATAATGCTTATTATGATTATTCAGACCATTATCCAGTCGTGGCTGAAATTGAATTATGATAATATTCAACATTCAGCCAGTTATTAATTTATATTTACTTATTCAGCTTTTAAATTTTTTAAGATCGCTTCTGATTGGGTCCATAATAGAGAACCCCCTTCATTTTTAAACAGGAAATGTTGGCAATGAGGAAAGCGAGTGGCAAGGATATGGCCAAAATCGGGTGAGTGCACAGAACTTTCATCTTTTTGGCCATACCATAATGATACAGGGCATTGGATCTGTTCAGGTTGGAAAGGCCATGCTTGTAGCGTAATCAGCAAATCTTGAACATAGCCTAAATTACCTTGTACAAAAGCACGGTTCATACATTCGGTGTAAGCTTCTAAAAAGGTGGCTTCATGATAAAGCTGTTGGTCGATTTCAGCACTACAATTGAGAATAAATGCCAATAGCCATGGTGCGCTGACATTTTTTTTCAACCAGTCAGCGAGCGCTTCAGGGCTATTTATGGCTTGCTCTTGCATATTAATCACATCAGAGCGTAGTCGTTCTCTCGTTGCTGGATGTTCAAATTGGTCTTGGCCTGAGACGATGGATAATGCATTCGGAGTGCCATAAAAAGCCAGTGCCATGGCAAATACAGCGCCTTGAGAAAAACCAATCACTGAGTAATGTTTGATTTGCTGAGAATGCAACAACACAGCGACATCTGCGGCAAAACGAGAAAGTGATTTTTGTGGATCTTGGGAAGACTCCCCTAAACCCGCTCGCTCAGGCACAATCAATCGCAGCCCAAAACGGTTGAGGAATTCAATGCCAAAACCGAGTGTCCCACTCATACCTGCACCAGTACAAAAAATAACTGGAAAACCGGTTTTCGGCCCAGACTCATACCAACTCAAATGACGGCCATCAGGCAGTTGGAGTGAATTATGGCGTGTCGTGGTGAGCTGACGAGTATACATTGCTAATTCCTAACTTATGCTAAATCGAGGGTGTACTACCATAAATGTGATGAGTGACACAAAGGATATAGGAGATTTTATTGAAATAATAATAGCCATAAAAGAATAGTAAAATAATAATGAGGTATATTGCAAAGCTATTCATTAAAAAAAAGATAAGCTACTCATTTAATTAGGAACGAATATGGGGTTTTCAGAAGCGGACAAACAGTGTTTACTAGCGGTAAAAGGGGTAGGGCCGACGGTGATGAGTCGATTAGAACAAATGGGATTCTCGACGTTATCTCAGCTAAGTGAAGCATCCTATGAGGAAATTTTGCGGTTAGGCGCTGAACTCACAGGGTCTAGCTGTTGGAAAAACAGCCCACAGGCTAAGAAAGCAGTGGAAGGAGCCATTAACGCCGCTAAGATGGCCACTAAATAGCGAGTGGTTTTAAGGCTCCTGATTGATGAATAAGCGAATGTGATCCCAGCCGTATTCGCGAACGATAAAATGTGTTGATAACAAATAGAGACTTTAGTTATCTTGGCTTGAGCTGTTACCGGCGTATCTTGAGTAAGCGCGGATAGCGGTGTCATCATATATACATTTTCTTTTTAACCGAGTTGAAAATGCCTAGCGAGAAGAGGGGCTGTAAAATCTTTCTTAAGATAAAAGCCTCTCGGTAATGTCATGATAGTTTGCCCAAACTCACCAATTCCTTCTGTTAATGCTTTACTGTTAGCGGCTTTAGGGCGTATTTGTAGCACTTGTCCATGCCGTGCAGTGATGGTTTCAACCTTCCCAAGAACAATCAGATCCATCAATTCTTCCCAATCTTGACGTAGCAATTGCTCTTCCAGTGGTGAGGGACTCCATAGTAAAGGCGTCGCCACACGACGCTGTGCAAGAGGAATTTGGCGTTCTCCTTCAATAGGAAACCACAGTACCCGAGACAGTTTTCGACAAACATGGCTGTTTTCCCAAGTCAACCCACTATTGCCCGTTAAAGGCGCAACGGAAACAAATGTTGTTTCCAGTGGCACACCATGACGATCGATAGGAATCGTTTTTAATTCGACGCCAATTTCAGCAAAATCTTGTTCAGGCTTACTTCCTGCGCTAGCCCCTAGAAAATACTCTAGCAACATGCCGACCCAGCCTTTGTCGCGCTTTAAATCAGGGGGGATTGGTAATCCTGCATATTCAGCCAATTGGCCCAGCGTATAACCAGCAAGGGCTTGCGCTCTCGCCATTAAAACAGACTCATTTTCAGGTGGTGGTGGCGGTAAAAATGGCATAATGCGATTAAATAATAATCAAAAAAAGTTCACAGGGTAGAGAAAGTATATCACTTTTTACACCAGATAATTAATGCATTGATATATAAGATAATAATAGAAGACTTAACCACATTATCTTTAACGAAAAATAGGTTATTCACGTTCATCCCATAATAATCACAGGATCATTCACTAGGTTATCCACAGATTTATTGGATAACTGTGAAAAACTTTAATTACTGTGTGCATTTACAGGCTTGACTTACCTGTTTTTTTGAACTTAATCACACAACTTGCCTAAGTTAAGCGCATTACTTGTGGATAAATCATACATTGATTGATCTTTGTTCATTTGAACTCCTAATGAATAAAGTCGAAAACATAAACAGGAGATAACAGGATGGAATGTAAGTATCTTATTGTTTTAAAATGAGTTAGTAATGCGTGAGGATTTTCTTAAAGAAGTGACCTGTCGGATATACCCTGATTACTATCGGGTTGTTCACATGGATATCCACAGAAAAAGTGAATAACATCCTTATTATTCACCTATGGTGTTCATAACTTTTATGATTTCTGTGCATTATCCTCAGAAGGTTGAAACCATGCCGATTTAAAATCAAACCAACCGAACGTATTCATCCTTGCTCCACGCATGGTTTTTTGTCCTTGAAGCTCTAACCAATGATGGAAGATTGGATGAAAAATCTGTGAATCAACTAAGCTTTCACACCATGCTTCGACATTAAGTGATTGTTGTCGCCAATTTGACAGCTCCTCTTTGAGGGGGGAGCCTAAACATTCACGAAATAATGGCATTTCATATAAAGTGGCAAAAATTGAAAATTCGAGAGGTTTAAAGAAGTTGGCTGTCGCAAGCCAAATATCACTTTCTGCTGTGCCATTGAACCATTCAGGGTAATTAACAATGTTTATTTTTAATTCGATACCTTGCGTTTTCAATACACGCTTCATTATTTGGCTGATAGCATAAAACTCGTGGTGTTGATGATAGAAAGTGACCGTCAATTCGGTTAAATCAGCTGGCTTAGGTAATAGCGTTAACATGCGACTATGATGCCAATGCAGTAATAGCCCATAAGCGGGAGCCCAGTGCCGCTGATAAAATGATTCACAATGCGCGAGCAGATTGATTGGTGTTAAAAAACTGCATAGCCATTGACGTATATCACAACGCTGCGCTAGGGCAGAGCGTTGATCCATCAATAAAAAGTAGCATCCTTCTTCCATACGACTTTCTAACGAATCATTTGGTTTGCTGTCACTGTCCATCTTTAATGTGGTACACACCATTTGCTCAGATAATTCAGGCACGACCCAAATAGTGACCTCATCAAGTAGTGCACGGTAGCCAAAATAGCGGTCAAATGCAGTGATTGTCAGTTTTTGCGGTAAGTTTTTTTCAACCAAAAAAGGGCCTGTACCAATAGGTATTTGCTCAAAATTGTCAAAAGACTCCCACTCTTTGGGGAGAATGGCAGCATGAGGACTCCCTAATAGTAAAGGTAGCTGCTTGTCGACTTCACTTAATTGAATATCAATGACATTGGGAAGAGGGGAGGTGACAGATTTAATATGTGAAAATAATGGCCAGCACTGCTGTAAACGCATCAATGAACTAATAATATCATCGACTAGCATCTCTCTACCGTGGTGAAAGTAAATACTGGGTCTTAAGTAAAAACGCCATTCAGTGTCATTTATCATTTGCCAATAATGAGCGATACCATTTTCGACTTCCCCTTTTTCCTCATTTATATGCGTTAATCCATTAAATATCTGACTCATTAAGTGAATTTCAGAACGCCTCATGGGGGTTCCTGGTAGCAAATTAGGGAAATCACGGTAGTAGATGATGCGTAAAAGATTCTTACCTTGCCGATAACTGCGTTCTAATTCAGAGAGAACCATTTGGCGGATTGTTTCTTTATCTCCCACTAAAGCAACAAGTTTTTCAATGCTTTCTTCTTTTAGCAAACGCTCCGCTTGGGCTTGCTGTAACTCTAATCCATTAACATGAAAGAGTAAGGTTGAACGTTTCCCTCTGCCTGCTTCGGCTTGCCAACTGAGCCACCCATGAGATTGCATACTATTTAATAAAGTGCGGACGTGGCGTCGAGAGCAAAACAGTGTATCGGCAATATGTTGCAATGTGGTTTCACTATCTTGACCCTGAAAGTGTTGCCAAAGACGGACGAATTGTGTTTGTAAGCGAGAACTGGACATAAAAGAGGAACTCCGGCAATGATTACATCAATTTTTATTTCCTAATATCCATTTGATAATAGACACCAGTAAGTAGCTCGTTAGGCCTGTTAACTGGCAGGCTGACTCCCAGAATTATTGAGTAATGGTAATTTACCAGCCGATAGCAGCATTATCGGCTTTTTTTGTTGCCTTTATTTTGAATACTGTTATTGGATTTAGTCTACATAATAATGAGGATGATTTTAGAGTAAATCATGATGTAGGGGTAGGCTTATTCACTATTTATAAGATAAAACGCCCACAGAAGGTGGGCGTTTAGAAAGTGGTTGTTAATGCTTAGCGCATAAATGAAGGAATTTTCTGCTCATATTGCTTAATTTGATCAGCATGCTGCAAGGTCAAACCAATGCTATCAAGGCCATTCATCATGCAGTGACGACGGAAACTATCAATCTCAAAATGATAAGTTTTATCGCCTGCTTGAACCGTTTGCTGCTCTAAGTCAACTGTGAATTGGCAACCTTCATTGTTTTGCACATAGTTAAACATTTCGTCAACTTCTGCATCGCTCAGTTTTATTGGTAACAATTGGTTATTGAAAGAGTTACCGTAAAAAATATCAGCAAAACTAGGTGCAATAACCACCTGGATACCAAAGTCAGTTAAGGCCCATGGCGCGTGCTCTCTAGAGGAGCCACAGCCAAAGTTTTCGCGGGCGAGTAGAATACTCGCACCTTTAAACACTGGCTTGTTTAATACAAAATCTGGGTTTGGTTGCTGTCCGGCGTCATCAAGAAAACGCCAATCATTAAACAGGTGTTGTCCAAATCCTGTACGGGTGACTTTTTGCAAAAATTGTTTTGGAATAATCGCATCTGTATCCACATTCGCCGCATCTAAAGGGGCCACAATGCCTGTATGGGTAATAAATTTTTCCATGATAAATGCTCCTTTAGGCGTGAATATCGCGGACATCCGCAAAATGACCATTAATCGCCGCTGCCGCAGCCATTGCAGGGCTAACTAAGTGAGTACGTCCTGCTCGACCTTGGCGACCTTCAAAATTTCGGTTACTGGTTGATGCACATCGTTCACCAGGGTTCAAACGGTCATTATTCATTGCAAGGCACATGGAGCAACCAGGTAAACGCCATTCAAAACCCGCTTCGATAAAGATTTTATCTAACCCTTCTTGCTCCGCTTGAGCTTTAACTGGGCCTGAACCGGGAACAACGATCGCTTGAACACCAGAAGCCACTTTTTTACCTTTAGCAATAGCTGCCGCAGCACGTAAATCTTCGATACGTGAATTAGTACAAGAACCAATAAACACTTTATCAATTTTTACGTCAGACAGCTTGATACCAGACTTTAACCCCATATAAGCTAAAGCTTTCTCAGCAGATGCCCGTTCCACAGGATCACTGAAAGATTCTGGGGAAGGTATTGGTTCATTAATGGCAATAACTTGACCCGGATTCGTTCCCCAAGTGACTTGTGGCGCGATTTCACTGGCTTGCAATGTGACGATTTTATCGAATTGCGCATCTTCATCGGTTTTTAAGGTTTTCCAGTACGCAACAGCCTCATCCCACTCTTTTCCTTTAGGGGCAAATTGACGACCTTCCATATAGCTAAACGTTGTTTCATCTGGAGCGATAATACCTGCCTTCGCCCCCAACTCAATGGCCATATTACAAACGGTCATACGACCTTCCATACTGAGGTTTTCAATTGCTTCACCACAAAACTCGACAATATAGCCTGTACCGCCAGCACTGCCTGTTTTACCAATTATGGCTAAGACGATGTCTTTTGCTGTAATGCCGACCGGTGCTTTACCGATAACTTCAATTTTCATGGTTTTGGCGCGAGCTTGCTTCAAGGTTTGGGTCGCCATGACATGCTCAACTTCAGAAGTACCGATACCGAAAGCCAATGCACCAAATGCACCATGAGTTGCAGTATGCGAGTCCCCACACACGATGGTCATACCCGGTAAAGTAATGCCTTGTTCTGGCCCCATCACGTGAACAATACCTTGATAAGGATGGTTAAGGTCATATAAGGTCACACCGAACTCTTTGCAGTTTTTCATCAACTCTTGCATTTGGATACGTGCCATATCACCACAAGCGTTAATATCTTTTGTTTGTGTTGATACGTTATGATCCATGGTTGCAAAGGTTTTGCTTGGTTGATGCAATGGACGATTTTTGGTTCTCAAGCCATCAAAGGCTTGAGGTGATGTCACTTCATGAACCAAATGACGATCAATGTAGATCAGGGGTATCTCATTATCGACTTCACGTACAACGTGCGCATCATATAATTTCTGATATAAAGTTTTGGCCATGTTACACCCCTTCGGTGATATAACGGGCGATAATGTCACCCATTTCACTAGTACTGACGGACTTGCCACCACCGGCTAAATCTGCGGTACGATGGCCTTCTTCTAACGCTTTATTCACAGCTCTTTCTATGGCATCAGCGGCGTCATTCTGATTTAAACTGAATCTTAACAGCATGGCTGCCGATAAAATTTGAGCGATTGGGTTCGCGATATTTTTACCTGCGATATCTGGCGCGGAACCTCCTGCTGGCTCATAGAGTCCAAAGCCATCTTCATTTAGGCTTGCCGATGGTAACATCCCCATTGAACCAGTGATCATGGCACACTCATCAGAAATAATGTCACCAAACAAGTTTGAACACAAAACAACATCAAATTGAGATGGTGCTTTAATCATTTGCATTGTTGCATTATCGATATACATATGGCTAACAGCGACATCGGGGTATTCTTTAGCGATTTGATTAACAACTTCTCGCCATAAAACAGAACTTTGTAATACGTTAGCTTTATCAATTGAGGTCACTTTATGATGACGTTTCCGTGCTGACTCAAAAGCAATGCGTGCGATACGTTCTATTTCATAACGGTGATAAACTTCGGTATCGAAAGCGTATTCATCTTGCCCTTCACCTTTACGGCCTTTTGGCTGACCAAAATAGATACCGCCTGTTAATTCACGTACACAGAGAATATCAAAACCTTGGGCTGCGATATCGGCACGCAGAGGACAAAATGCCTCTAACGCTTGATACAAGCGGGCAGGGCGCAAGTTACTGAATAATTTAAAGTGTTTGCGTAATGGCAGCAGTGCTCCTCGTTCGGGTTGGCTATCTGGCGGCAAGTTTTCCCATTTAGGGCCACCAACGGAACCAAACAAAACGGCGTCTGCATTTTCACAACCTACGACAGTTTCTTCAGGTAGCGGTTTGCCGTGGCGGTCAATTGCGATACCGCCAACGTCATACTCTTTGGTTGTGATAGATAATGCAAAACGCTGGCGGATTGCATCCAACACTTTATTGGCTTGAGCCATGACTTCTGGTCCAATACCATCTCCAGGTAATACGGCAATATGATAGCTCTTAGACATTGTTATACAGCTTCCTTTGTATTTGATTGTGATTCTTTTTGAGATATTTTTTGTTTTTCTTTTTCAACTTGTTCAGAGCGCCAAATGCTGTTTAACACATGCACCATCGCTTTGGCGGACGATTCGACAATATCGGTTGCTAAGCCCATGCCGTGAAAACGACGATTAAAGCATTCGACAACGATATCGACTTGACCCAATGCATTTTCCCCTTGTCCTTTTGCAGACAACTTATAAGAGACTAAGTTAATTGGATAATTGGTAATTTTATTGATGGCTTGATAAATCGCATCAACAGGGCCATTTCCTGTTGCGGCTTCCGATTTTTCACTTTCCCCACAGCGCATTTTCACGGTGGCAGTAGCAACAACACTTGAGCCTGATTGGGTACTGAAATAATCCATGACAAAGTGATCCGTTTCATCTTGTTGGTTAGCAAAGAATGCCAACGCTTCTAAATCATAATCGAACACTTGTCCTTTCTTATCGGCTAAGTTCAGGAAAGCGGTGTACAATTCATCTAAATTAAAATCTTTCCCTTCATGGTAGCCCATCTCTTCCATTCTATGCTTAACGGCTGCACGGCCTGAACGAGATGTTAAGTTTAATTGGATTGCTTTCAAGCCAATTGATTCAGGCGTCATGATTTCATAGGTTTCACGATTTTTCAGCACGCCATCTTGGTGAATTCCCGATGAATGCGCAAATGCATTACTACCGACCACGGCTTTATTAGCAGGGATTGGGGTATTGCATAATTGGCTGACCAATTGGCTGGTACGGTAGATTTCTTTGTGATTGATATTGGTATGTACATTCATCATTTGCTCGCGCAATTTGATGGCCATGATGACTTCTTCTAAGGCGGTGTTACCTGCACGTTCACCTAATCCATTAATTGTTCCCTCGACTTGACGAGCACCAGCTTGTATAGCCGTAATCGAGTTGGCAACAGACATACCTAAATCGTCATGGCAGTGCACAGAAATGACCGCTTTATCAATATTTGGGACGCGTTCATATAAAGAGGTGATAATGCCACCGAATTGATAAGGCGTTGTGTAACCAACGGTATCTGGAATATTGATGGTGGTGGCGCCAGCTTTGATGGCTGATTCAACGATACGGCATAAATTATCAATATCGGTACGTCCGGCATCCTCACATGAAAATTCAACATCATCGGTGTAGCGTCTCGCGCGTTTAATCGAATCGATAGCCATATCCATGACACCATCAAATGTTTTATTTAATTTCTTTTGAACATGCAAATTCGAGGTCGCTAAAAAGATGTGAATTCGAAATGCCTCAGCCACTTTCAGTGATTCTGCCGCAACATCAATATCATTTTGAACACAACGCGCTAACGCGCAAATGCGACTATTTTTAATTTCACGCGCGATGGTTTGTACCGATTCGAAATCACCTGGGGAGGAAACAGGAAAACCAGCTTCAATAATATCAACACCGAGGCGTTCTAATGCGAATGCGATTTGCAATTTTTCTTTTACAGATAAACTTGCCTGTAATGCCTGCTCACCATCACGTAAGGTGGTGTCGAAGATAATGACTTGATCGCTCATGTTGTGTTCCTCTTATACAGATTTTATCGTTATGCTTTGCGATGCCGGCAGGCATAAAAAAACCCGCGGCTGGCGCGGGTTTTTTATGTTTCTGGACTGTGAGTTTTTATCTTCCGTCCATAAGCATACCGCGCACATTGGATGCGAGTAGTAGTAGGCTTAGTAGGCGAATAGAAGTTGTCATTTTCACAGTCTCTAAATAGGTTTTTAACTAATCTGTATTTATTGATACGTGATCTTTTCTTTGCTGTCAACTTTAGATTTTTCCGGCAATTTTGGAGAATTATGCATCATTAGCCAGAGTTAGTGATTGTGACTAATTTCACTATATTTAGTGATGTTTTTCTCTATATTTTATCGATAAGTTAGGGGTAAAATTCTTTTCATGAAATAACTAGATGGAAATATAGCATAAACTGATGGTTTGGGTTAAATTTTGTACAGTTTGTCATAGGGGAAACTATAACGTTAGATATAAAAATAAGCTCTAATTATAGTTTTTATTAAACAAATTATTTAATAAATGAATAATTTAAATTTAATCTGATAATAAGACCATTTTATGGTTGTTGATGATATTTATTATGATTTATTTTTAAATTTGTTTTATTATTTTTAAGTTAATAATAACGATTTTAAATGCGTAATTTAAAATCATTATGTCGATGAATACCTTCGTTTTGTTATAACATCTTTAGTGTGTTGTTACATTGATAGATAATATAATATAAGCGTCGTTTTAATAAATGCAGGGAACGCGAAATAGCTTATCATTGATAAGTTGTTCGAAGAATAATATTTAATGAATTTATAAAATCCTTATTTATTTAGGAGAAGATTATTTTCATTAATAAAAATGATAGATATCTTTATTGGAGTAAATAATGACTGATTTTGATGCGGTTTCACCAGCTAAAAAAGAGAATTGTGATATTAATTTGCGAAATGTTGATCTTAACTTATTGACGGTTTTTGATGTGGTCATGCAGATGCAAAATGTCACACGGGCAGCGCAGGTATTAGGTATGTCTCAACCTGCCGTGAGTAACGCTGTATCTCGTTTAAAATCAATGTTTAATGATGAGCTTTTTGTTCGGTATGGTCGTGGAATACAACCGACCTCCCGCGCTAAACAGCTCTTTGGGCCTGTTAGACAAGCACTACAACTAGTGCATAATGAGTTACCGGGGGCAGGTTTTGACCCGAAACTGAGTGATCGAGTATTCAATTTATCTATTTGTTCTCCATTAGATATTCGTTTAGCCGCAGTTATCGTCGAAAAATTTAAAGATATATCGCCTAATATTAATATCCATATTCATTGTTTCTTAGATAATAACATTGAACATAAATTAAAATATCAAGAAACTGATTTTTCGGTGAGTTATAATCAATTCGAAAAAAGCGAGTATCAACAACAAGTTTTATTTAATGATGAATTGGTTCTCGTTGTCGCGAAAAATCACCCTCGTATTGTGAATAATGTGACGCAATGTCTGTTGAATAGTGAAAAACATGCGGTAATGTCAATGGATAATATAGGTTCTTTCAGCCAACTTTATTATAGTAATACGGATTTATCCCACACGATTAGTTACCAAGGAACCGATTTGAACAGTGTTTTAAATATCGTTTCTCAAACTGAATTGGTGGCTATTGTTCCGAAGTGGCTGGTTGAAAACTCAAGTTACAAGCATCAATTACAGATGGTTGCATTGCCATGGCAAGAGAATACTCGTCCTTGCTATTTGACTTGGCATGAATCGACGGCTCGAGATAAAGGACATCAATGGATGAAATCACAATTTTGTCAGCTGATCACTGATTTGTTGACCTAAGGCTTTTGAATCACTCGCTTAAATTGTGATTATCGCTTTATTTACCGCTAACTCATCATGGTGAAATTCTGTGATGAGTTATGCTACCTATATAACATTTGCAGAATATTTACATTCTACCCCTTTTCACAATCCTCTTTCGTCTATACACTCAAGTTGTTCAGCTAACAGATGTAAGCTGAAATAATTAACTGGCGAAGCACGTCGTGTGTTTACCGAGTGTCTTCCGTTAACACATGTATTATAGGAAACATACTTTGATTACTGAAAATCTATATCCATACCATTTGGTCAATCGCTTACACAGTCGGTTTAGTGCCGCTGATTCAGCGAATCGGATAGCTTTCAGTCAATGGCATAATGGACAGCAAAGTGAGCTCACATGGCAACAAGTTGAAACGCATTCGACTGCGATTGCTCACCGTCTGTTAGCCCTTAATGTTGAGGTACAAGAAAATATTGGATTATTCGCGCATAACAGTATGAATTGGTCTTTGGTTGATCTTGCTGTGCTACAACTAAAAGCCGTTACTGTCCCTTTATATGCGACAAGTAGCCTAGAACAGGCTGCTTATATTATTAATGATGCAAATATTCGAATTCTATTTGTTGGTGAGCAAGAACAGTATCATGTTGCTTGTCAATTGAAGGCTTTTTGTCCTCAAATTACCACGATTGTCGTGCTTAATAACGATGTCGAGTTGGTAGAGTGTGGGGTAGATTCAGTGCATTTGGCTCATTTTATGGCCCAAGCTGAACCTAAATACCAAGAGGAATTAAACCAACGTATTGCCGCCCATCATCTTAGTGATCTGTTCACAATTATCTATACTTCTGGCACAACAGGCGAACCCAAAGGGGTGATGTTAGATTATTACAACATGGCCGCCCAACTTTACCTTCATGACCAGCGTTTAAAACTGACCGATGAGGATGTTTCTTTAAGCTTTCTTCCTCTATCGCATGTGTTTGAGCGCGCTTGGAGCTTCTATGTGATGCACACAGGTGCACGTAATGTTTATTTAACGGATACCAATGCGGTTAGGGCAGCGCTTGCTGATGTTAAACCGACAGTGATGTGTGCAGTCCCTCGTTTTTACGAGAAAGTGTATAGTGCAGTACAGGGTAAAGTTGCCAAAGCCCCTCTTATGCGCCGCTTATTATTTAAATGGGCGATCGCACAGGGCAATAAAAGAACTCAATCACTGGCTAGAGGTGAGCAACTTTCCGCATTCAATCAATCTCTATTTAATTTAGCCGACAAGCTCGTGTTAACTAAGCTGCGTCAGTTATTAGGCGGACGTATTCGATTCATGCCAGCGGCGGGGGCTCGTTTGGATGATGACGTCATTGCCTTTTTCCTTGCTGTAGGAATCAATATTAAATACGGTTATGGGATGACCGAAACCTGTGCCACAGTCTCTTGTTGGGAAGAAGGGCATTATCCATTAGGTTCTATTGGTACACCACTTTCTTCTGTAGAAGTGCGTATCGGCGATAACAATGAAATTCAGGTCAAAGGACCTGTCGTAATGAAAGGGTATTACAATCGCCCTCAAGATACTGATGAAGCATTCACGGTTGATGGCTGGTTAAAAACGGGGGATGCAGGTGAAATTGATGCTAAAGGTAACCTGTATATTACTGACCGTTTGAAAGACCTGATGAAAACATCAAATGGTAAATATATAGCACCACAAATGATTGAAGGTGTATTAGGGCAAGACCAGTTTATTGAACATATTGCTGTTATTGCGGATGCGCGTAAATTCGTTTCTGCGCTTATTGTCCCTTGTTATGATTCATTAGAAGAGTACGCCCGTTCTATTAATTTAAAATATCGTGATCGCCTAGAGCTATTAAGAGACTCCAACATTGTGGCTTTATTTGAAAGTCGCTTGAAAGAGTTACAGAAGAATATTGAAACTTTTCATCAAGTTAAACGTTTCACCTTACTCCCAGCGAATTTTTCTATGGAAAAAGGTGAGCTAACGCCTACGCTAAAACTACGTCGAAAAATTATTTCTGAACGCTATCATTCAGAAATAGAATCAATGTATCGCGAATAGTTAAATTATCACCATCTCATATAGCCGGATAGAATATTGATGATATCCGGCTTCTCTTTGTACTCTTTTTCATCTGTTTATAGTGAAAATTTCCACTTTTTTTTATTTTCTTGGTTAATTTAACTAATTATCGTAAAAGATAAAGACGATGTTGAATGTTGTCATTTTTGCTTAAGAAATGGTGTTTGCGTCGTCTCCAGCACAACGATATGTTAATAGTTGTCATCACTATGACAGGAATGACAATACACAATAAGAGGACAGTCATACCTCTGTTAACGGATAAAAATAGTCTGGGGGCAAACTCATGGAGATGTTGTCGGGAGCAGAAATGGTCGTCAAGTCTTTGATTGACCAAGGTGTAAAGCACGTATTTGGTTATCCAGGTGGTGCTGTTTTAGATATCTATGATGCACTGCATACAGTCGGAGGCATTGATCATATATTAGTTCGCCATGAACAAGCGGCAGTTCATATGGCTGATGGTTACGCACGCTCAACTGGCGATGTTGGAGTGGTGTTGGTAACGTCAGGACCCGGAGCGACAAATGCGATTACTGGTATTGCGACGGCATACATGGATTCAATCCCCTTGGTTGTTCTATCAGGACAAGTTGCAAGCTCCCTTATTGGCAATGATGCTTTTCAAGAATGTGACATGGTGGGGATATCCAGACCTATTGTAAAACATAGTTTTTTGGTTAAAAAAGCAGAAGATATTCCTGAAACCATCAAGAAAGCATTCTATATTGCGTCAAGTGGCCGGCCAGGCCCTGTGGTGATTGATTTACCCAAAGATACCGTTAGTCCAGCGCATAAATACCCTTATCGTTATCCGGAATCCGTATCTCTACGCTCTTATAATCCGACTCTCCAAGGACATAAAGGGCAAATTAAAAAAGCGTTATCCAAACTGATTGCGGCGGAGAAGCCGGTTTTCTATGTTGGTGGTGGTGCTATTAATGCAAGTTGCTCGCCGGAAATTATTGCATTAGCAGAAAAATTACAGCTTCCTGTTGTATCAACACTGATGGGGCTTGGTGCATTTCCAGAAACGCATCATCTTTCTGTAGGGATGCTTGGTATGCATGGAACCTATGAAGCGAATAAGGTTATGCATAATTCTGACGTGATCTTTGCTGTGGGCGTTCGTTTTGATGATAGAACGACCAACAATTTGGAAAAATATTGCCCAAATGCCACGGTTATTCAAATTGATGTAGATCCCACCTCGATCTCTAAAACGGTGAATACGGATATCCCGATTGTTGGGGATGCGAAACTGACGCTTCAGCAAATATTAAATCAATTAGAGCAAGTCTCAGCGACACAAAATAGCCAAGCATTAGCGGCATGGTGGAAAGAAATTGAAACTTGGCGTGAGAAAAAATGCCTCAATTACGAAAAAAATAGCCAGAAAGTGAAGCCTCAACAGGCGATTGAAGCGATTTATCGTTTAACTCATGGTGAGGCTTATGTGACTTCTGACGTTGGGCAGCATCAAATGTTTGCGGCACTTTATTACCCATTTGATAAGCCGCGTCGTTGGATTAATTCAGGCGGATTAGGCACGATGGGATTTGGTTTACCTGCGGCTTTAGGGGTTAAGCTCGCACATCCACAGTCAACGGTTGTTTGCGTGACAGGCGATGGCAGTATTCAAATGAATATTCAAGAGCTATCTACGGCGCTACAGTATGGCTTGCCTGTTATCGTACTGAATTTAAACAATGGCTTTTTGGGAATGGTAAAACAGTGGCAAGATATGATTTATCAAGGTCGCCACTCTCAATCTTATATGGAATCGCTCCCTGACTTCGTTAAACTGGCTGAAGCGTATGGTCATGTTGGCATCGCGATCCATTCTCCTGATGAGTTAGAAGAAAAATTGCAACAAGCCTTGGTTGAAGTGAACCAAAATCAACGCCTAGTGTTTGTTGATATCAATGTTGATGAAACTGAACATGTTTACCCAATGCAGATCCGCGGTGGTGCAATGGATGAAATGTGGCTGAGCAAAACAGAGAGGACCTGAGCATGCGTCGTATTTTATCAGTTTTACTCGAAAACGAATCTGGTGCATTGTCCCGTGTGATTGGGCTGTTTTCTCAACGAGGTTACAACATTGAAAGTTTGACCGTAGCCCCCACGGATGACCCCACCTTGTCACGTATGACCATTCAAACGAAAGGGGACGCGAAGGTTCTTGAGCAGATAGAAAAACAGCTGCATAAATTAGTGGATGTGCTTCGCGTTAGCGAGCTTACCGCTTCAGCACATATAGAGCGTGAAATCATGTTAGTAAAATTGCAGGCTTCAGGCTATGGCCGCGATGAAATCAAACGCTGCTCCGATATTTTTCGTGGACAAATCGTTGATGTGACACCAACGCTTTATACCGTTCAGCTAGCAGGAACAAGCGATAAACTGGATGCATTTATTGAAGCGGTGCGTGGTGTTGCTGAAATTGTTGAAGTTGTACGTTCAGGTATTGTAGGAGTTTCACGCGGCGATAAAATTATGCGATGAAAAATTTGTCTTCTAAAGGTAGAATGTAGTCATATAGAGCCCCGATTGATTCGGGGCTCTGACCGTTGGCAGCTATTTTTGCCTTGCAGCGGTAATCAGGGACTGTAAAAATAAATAGTAAAATCAATGAGTTGGTTTTATATGATAACACAAAGAGGTTAACGTGAAACTGGATGAAATAGCACGTTTAGCAGGGGTTTCCCGCACAACGGCTAGTTATGTGATCAATGGCAAGGCCAAGCAGTATCGAGTCAGCGATAAAACTGTAGAAAAAGTGATGGCTGTTGTCAGAGAGCACAATTACCATCCAAATGCTGTAGCAGCAGGGCTACGAGCAGGGAGAACACGTTCGATAGGGCTAGTGATCCCCGATCTCGAAA